>CAWFHN010000011.1:0-527745 GCA_963815665.1 uncultured Solirubrobacterales bacterium
AGATGTGGCGCCGGGTCGAGCGCCAGCTGCAGCGGCAGGGCATGGAGCCCGAGAACTACCTGCAAATCCAGGGTAAGACGCGCGAGGAGATGGTCCAGCAGGCCCGCCCCGAGGCCGAGCAGGCACTGAAGCGGGAGGCAGTCCTGGAGGCGGTCGCGAAGGCGGAGGGCATCGAGGTCACCGAGGAGGACATGCTCGAGGCCCTGCAGATTCCGCCGGGCCACGAGGACCACGGGCATCCCGAGCCGGCCGACGCCCTCAAGGACATCCGCGAGTCGGGCCGCGAGGAGCTGCTCAAGGAGGACCTGCGGATGCGCCGCGCCCTCGAGCTGATCGGCGAGGAGGCGAATCCGATCCCGCTGGAGCAGGCCCAGGCCCGCGAGGAGATTTGGACCCCCGAGAAGGAGCAGGAGGAGCAGAAGGGCGCCCTCTGGACGCCCGGCTCCGACTAGTGGTTGAGGTCAGTGCCCACGGTCCGCCAGGAGATTGAGATCGACGCGCCGCCCGAGAAGGTCTGGGACGCGCTGCGCGACTTTGGCGCCGTCCACGAGCGGCTCGTCCCCGGTTTCGTCACCGAGTGCACGATGGACGGGCCGGACCGAATCGTGACCTTCGCCAACGGCGCCACCTACCGCGAGGTGCTGATCGATTCCGATGACGAGACGCGCCGACTGGCCTGGAGCATCGTCGATGGTCCCTACCGGCATCACAATGGCGCCGCCCAGGTCTTCGATGGCGAGGGTGACGGCAGTCGCTTCGTCTGGACCTCCGACCTGCTCGCGGACGACGAGGTCATCGCGCAGACCGACGCAGCAATGCAGATGGGCATCGCGACGGTCAAGAAGACCCTCGAGGCCGCGACCTAGATCCCGAGCGAGGTCTGCTGCGCTGGGTAGGTGACGATGCCGTTCTCGACGACGGCGAAATCCGTCAGCTCGTGCGGCGTCAGCGATCCGGCCGGGCCGAGGTGCAGTACTCGCCAGCCGCGGACCGTGAGGGCATCCGAGAGCAGGCGGCGGTGGCAGCGGGTCCAGTCAGCCTCGGCGCACATCGCCGCGGTTCGACGATCCCGCGCCAGTGACTCGAGCATCTCCAGCCCCGCCGCGAATTGCTCGCTCGCCATGTGGTCGGCGTAGCCGCGGAACGCCTCGACATCCCACCCTTGATTGCCGGTGTTCGGCGTCGACACGCGCCTGCCGCCGAGGTCGGCGCCGAGCGGCGCGTACCCGACGCCGTTGGCCTTCATCGTCCCAGCGAGCGCCGAGCGGTTGAACTGCGGGTAGCGGGAGCGAGGGTTCGCCCGCACGTCCGCGATCAACTCGACGCCGGCGCCGCGAAGCAGGTCGAGGAACTCCTGCTCCTCGTGATTGGAGTGGCCGACCGTCAGGATCTCCTTCCCGGAGCCCATGATTGATTCTCCCGCGTCCGGCCCGCCGATGCCGGTCGCTATGCTGGCGCACCTCATGAGTCCCCTGGTCCCAATGGTGGTGGAGCAGACGTCCCGCGGCGAGCGGGCGTTCGACATCTACTCGCGGCTGCTCAACGAGCGGATCATCTTCCTCGGCACCCCGGTGACCGAGGACATCGCGAACCTGATCGTCGCCCAGCTCATCCACCTGGAGTCCGAGGACCCCGACAAGGACGTCTCGATCTACATCAACTCGCCGGGCGGCTCGGTCTACGCCGGGCTCGCGATCTACGACGCGATGCAGTTCATCAAGCCCGACGTGTCGACGATCTGCGTCGGCGTGGCGATGAGCATGGGCGCCCTGCTGCTCGCCGGCGGCGCCGAGGAGAAGCGGATGGCGCTGCCGAATTCGAAGATCCTGATCCACCAGGTCTCGGGCGGATTCTCCGGCCAGGCGACCGACATCGAGATCCATGCCAAGGAGATCATCGACGTCCGCCAGCGGCTCGACGAGATCATCTCCAAGCACACCGGTCAGCCGCTGGAGAAGGTCGCGAAGGACACCGAGCGCGACTACTTCATGAGCGCGGAGGAGGCGAAGGAGTACAAGATCGTCGACCGCGTCATTGAGCACCGCTAGGTATCTCCTCGCACTGCTGGTCGCGCTCGGCGCGGCCCTGGTGGTACCTCAGGCGCTCGCCGACGATGCCGTGATCCACAGGGCCTCCGTCTCTCCGGAGCGAGGCTTCACGGATTCCGCCGACGGGGTCCGGATCGACTTCAAGCTCTCCGGCTCGGCGCCGGCCGACGTGAGCATCCGGATCGCCGGTTCGGGCGATGAGGTCCGCCGGATCGAGCTCAGCGGCGTCGCTCCCGGGGACGACAGGACCGTGAAGTGGGACGGCCTCACCAACGGCGGTCGTCCCGTGGCCGACGGCACCTACCGCCTCGTCGTCGCCGTGGCGGGCGGAAATCAGAAGGCGGCGGGGAGCGTCGAGTTGCATCGTCACTTCTTCCCGGTCCGGGGTCCGCACGGCACGCGCGGGGCCGTCGGCGCGTTCCACGCGCCGCGGAACGGCGGGCGGATCCACAAGGGCTTCGACGTCACGGCTCGTTGCGGCACGCCGCTGGCGGCGGTCACCACCGGGACGATCGTCAAGCGCGCCTACGACCGCCGCCTCGACGGCAACTTCATCGTGATCCGCGGCCTTGGAGAGCGGCGCAAGTACTGGTACGCCCACATGCTCCATCCGTCGCGCTTTCATCGTGGCGATCTCGTTCACGTCGGCCAGATCGTCGGCCGCGTCGGGCGAACGGGGAACGCCAGGACGGTGGGTTGCCACCTGCACTTCGAGGTCCACCGCAGGGGGCGCCCGATCGACCCCTGGCCGTACCTGCGGGCCTGGGACCGCTACAGCTGACCCGGTGCGCGGCTCAGCGCTGCTGCCGCTCCTTCACTAGGGCGATCTTCCTCGTGTCGGTGAGCTCGCGAGACTGGCTCCCGAGCTGAACGGTCATGGTCACCTCCGCCTGCACCTTCACCTTGCCCTTGGTCTTGAGCTTCCGCAGGGCCTTGCCCCTCGCCTTCACCGGCAGCTCGACCGTGCCGGGCGAGGCCACCACCATCTGCCGCTTGACGACGCCCTTGCCGGCCAGCGCGAGCTTCCCGGCAAAGGCCTGGACCGAGAGCAGTGCCGTTCCCTTCTTCTTGTTTCGCTGCACCTTGCCGAGCTTGAAATCGCCCGCCTCGCTCTCGTCGTCCCCGGTGTCCGGGTTCGTGACGGTCGAGCAGCGGAGAGCGCCCGCATACTCGTGCACGGTGTTCCCCGGCCAGAAGGCCAGGATGACGGGGGCGTCGTCAGAGGC
Organism: uncultured Solirubrobacterales bacterium; assembly: GCA_963815665.1. Classification (GTDB taxonomy): domain Bacteria; phylum Actinomycetota; class Thermoleophilia; order Solirubrobacterales; family 70-9; genus DASUPK01. Next base: position 3,275 of record CAWFHN010000011.1, read on the forward strand.
GTCGCAGAAGGGGGAGCCTGCCTGGAAGACGGAACCGGCCACGGTCGTGCCGGCGTGGATCGGTCCCGATCCGGCGCAGGGAAAGGTCTGATACGCGCTGCCGTCGGGAGTGCAGGTGATGCCGCCGGGCGACGAGACGCTCGCCGAGCTGATCGACATGTATGGGGAGTAGAGCTTGAAGAGCGTGTAGGGGCCCGGCGGGGCCGCAGCGGACCCGAGCTCCCGGTTGCAGCTGAAGCTGTACGTTCCGTCGACCTTCAAGGTCCCCGCGCAGGGATGCTACGCGTGCGCCCGGGGGGCGCCTACTGCGAAGAGAAAGGCGAAACCGAGCAGCAACGCCAGGCCAACCGCCCACCGAGATCGTACAGTTGGGACGTTCCTCGTAACCATGGCTTCAGGGTCCCGCTCTCTGGCTCCGAGGTCATCGGGGCTCACCTGCGATTTGACCTAGGGGCAAACCACCTAGCCCGGGCCGGGCTCAGACAGCCGCGCGATCGTGAGCAGCTCGACCTGGCCCGAGAAGCGCTGCGTGTCCAGGCCCGTCAGGTCGGAGATGCGCCGTAGGCGGTAGCGCACCGTGTTGGGATGGACGTAGAGGGCCTCGGCGGTGCGCCCGACGTCCAGGTCCGAGTTGAGATAGGCCCGCAGCGTCTCCATCAACGAGGTTCCGTTCTCTGTCAGGGGGAGGGCCTCCATCGCGATCGAGGCCCGCGTGGATCGGTCGGTCGACGCGACGAGGTGCTCGAAGGCGGAGAGCTCGGAGAGCGAGACGATCGGCCGGTCCGGATTCGAGCGGCGCAGCGCCTGGTGGGCCTCCAGGTAGCGCTGCCCGACCTCGCCCAGGCCGCGGCAGACGCCGCTGACGCCGATCAGCATGCGGATCCCGTGCTCGCGCTCGGCGCCGACGCGGGCGACGTCCAGCGCCACCCCGATAGCGGCCGGGCTCTTGCCGCCGAGGGGCAGCACGGCGGCGACCTCGTCCTGGCGGACGACCACCAGCGCGCGAGAGCCGATGGACGCGGCGATCGAGGTGGCCGCCTGGGCCAGTGCCCGGTCGTCCGCCTCCGCCGCGTCTTGCAGTGAGGCCACCGCCACGAGGATGTCGGCGTTGCGTTCCAGCCCCAGCCCGAGGGTCTCGGTCTCAGCGTCGCCGGGCAGGCGGCCGGCGAGCAGGTTCTCGAGCAGGTCGCGGTGCCGGCGCTGGACCAGCTCCGCCAGCTGTCCCGATTCGCGCAGATAGGCCTCCGCGACGTGTGTGCTGGCGAGATCGATGTACTCCATCGCCTCGCCGGCGAGGGCGATCGCCGCCTGTCGTCCGGCCGGCGAGTCGGAGGCCTCGTCGACGATCGCCTGCCAGAGGGTCCGGTGGCCGACGCGGAAGGCCTGGAGGAGCCCATCGAGGGGAATCCCCTGGTGGACTCGGCGCGCCGCGGCGTCTCGCGCGAAACTCAGATCGGCGCGGTCGGCGCCGCGTCCCGCGCGCAGCGAGCGCATCAACAGGTCGACATGGAGGCGGCAGTGCTCGCGGACATCCGCCATCAGCGCCTCGCCCGAGGGACGGTCGTACGACCCGATCTCGCCGAGGATCGCCCCCAGCATCGCCTCGGCCAAATCGCCCTCTCGCAGCTCGAGCGCCGCCAGCACGCGCTCGATCTCGTTCGTGACGCCGGCCGTCCCGTCGGCAACCAGCTCCATCGCGGCGACAGTATCCGAGTTTGTCCTTACCTACAAGTCGGTACCGGCAAGTTTGTCGGGCACCCCAATGACCTCAGGCGTGCTCGTGCCTAGATTCCAGCCCGCATGGAGGAGGTGGGCTTCAGCAGGCGGAGCTTCCTGTGGCGGACCGGGAGTCTGGGCGCCGCCGCGAGCGTTGCCCTCTACCCGTCCATCGCCAAGGCCTCAGGCGTCCTCGATCCGGTGATCGATGACATCGCCGCCCCGGCGCTCAAGGTCCTCGCCCGGGACACCGTCGCCGGGCTGGTCGCCTTCGAGGTGCCGGGATCTGACAAGTACTCGGTGGCCCAGGGCGTGACCAGCCCGCGGCCGGGGGGCATCGATGCGAAGGGCCCAGAGGTCTTCCTGATCGACCTCGACGAATTCCTGCCGGTGCCCGAGAGCTACGCGCACTCCCTGGCCGCCGCGTTCACTACCTCGGTCGCCGACATCCCGATCCCGCTCGACCTGCTGGGGCCCCTGGCGAAGCTGGGTGAGCGGTACGCGGCCCAGATGGACGACGCCCTCCGGTCGCTGACGAAGAGCGACGCCGGGGTTCCGCTCTCGCTGGTGATCGCCCTGATGCTCAACTTCCTCGCCACCCAGGTCAACCCAGGATCCATCGCGGGCCCCATCGCCACCTCGCCGTTCGCGAATCTGAGCTTCAACGACAAGGCGAAGGCGTTCGCGGCGCTCGAGGCCGCTGACTCCGATCTGCTGGCGACGCTCGACAGCGGCGCGCCGCAGCCGCTCAAGGGCTCGCTCTCCGGCCTGCTCAAGTTCGTCGGTGGCGCCCTCCAGGAGTTCGGCGCCTACCTCTCCTACGGCGAATGGGGGGTCTACGACCCCAAGACGAAGACGGTCAGCAAGCGGCCGGTCGGCTGGGACCTCTCCAACTACATGCCGGGTCGCACGACCCCGGCCGACGGCTGGGATGAGTTCCTGGGCTACTTCCAGGGCCGCCAGAGCACGGCGACCGATCCCGGTGTCGGGGGGAGTGCCTAGATGCCCGACGTGATCGTGATCGGCGCCGGCGGCGGCGGCCCCGTGATGGCCAAGGAGCTGGCCGCCCGCGGCCTCGACGTCCTGGTGCTCGAAGCGGGCCCCTGGTACCGCGACCCGGAGAACGAGTGGTCGAAGTTCGAGCACGATGCGAACGACCCGGTCACCGGCTATCTGCGCTTCGGGCCGTCCGACCGCTCCAAGCCCTGGTGGTTCCGCGAGACGCCGCAGAACTCGTTCCTGTGGCAGCTCTCGGGAGTCGGAGGCACGACCCAGCACTACTACGGCAACTGCCCGAGGGCGCAGCCCGGGGTGTTCGAGGGCTACGGCGGCTCCGACGCGGGCTCGTTCGACGGACACCGCTTTCCCTTCACCTACCAGGAGCTGCTCCCGTACTACGAGTGGGTCGAGGCGACGCTGCCGGTGCAGACCGCGGCGATGGGGACCAAGGAGCAGCTCTTCTTCGAGGGCGCCCAGGGGATCGGCCTGCCGGTCAACACGACCAAGGACATCACTCAGAACTCCTTCCGTCCCCAGGAGAACGCGATCCTCCAGCCGCAGGGGACCGCGGGCAAGACCAGCGACTCATCACAGCTGCTCTATCCGCAGGCGCAGGGCTGCACCTTCTGCGGCTACTGCTTCCAGGGCTGCGTCGAGCCACGGCACGCGCCGCGCAACCTGAAGGCGAAGCGCTCAACGGACAACTCCTACGTCCCCATGTTCCTGACCGCCGATGCCTGGGCCCAGGGCGGCAAGGCCGTCACCCTTCTTCCCGACTCCTACGTGGACGAGATCCTCCACGAGCAACGGGGATCCACCACCGTCGCGACCGGCGTCCGCTGGCATGACACCAACACGGGGGAGGCCCACACCGAGACCGCACAGGTCGTGGTGATGGCCGGCGGCTGCACCGAGGATCCGCGCCTCTATCTCAACAGCGGGCTGCCCAACCCCAACGACTGGGTCGGCCGCGGATACACCGATCACTACTTCGACTGGGTGTTCGGCGTCTTCGACGAGTACACCGGCAGCTCGAAGGGCGTGGGATCGTCGGCCCGCTGTGATTTCCCCGGTCACGGGGGACTCGAGAACGTGGGCCTCCCCCCGGCGCTTCAGGCGTTCAGCATGGCCTTCTCGGACAGCGGGATCCAGGGCCACTACGACAACGGCCGGGGCTTCGAGGGCTCCTGGGACGGCAGCACAGGCCGCATCCCGGGCGACGAGCTGAAGGAGATCCTCTCGGACGTCGACAAGATGCTCAACGTCCTGGTGATCACCGACGACGACGTCGAGGCGCAGAACCGCGTCGTCCGGTCATCGCTGCCGGGCGACGAGCAGGGCCCGATTCCCAAGGTGATCTTCGAGCAGCGCCAGCGTACGGCCCGGACCCAGGCAAACCGTGAGTACTGCGCCGATCAGGCGGCGCGGCTGCTGCGGGCCGCCGGCGCCACCAAGGTGATCCGGATGGACTGGCCGCCCCTGATCCTCCACGTCCAGTCGACCATGCGGATGGGGTCAGACCCCGCCGACTCGGTTCTCGACGCCAACGCGGAGGCCCGCTTCGTGGAACGGCTCTTCATCTCCTCGAACTCGGCGCTCTCCAACTGCCTCGGCGGCCCCAACCCGACCCTGACGACTCAGGCGCTCGCCACCCGCACCGCCGAGAAGATCATGGGCAAGTACTTCGACGGCGAGCCGTGGGTCGGCATCGAGACGCCGACCAGCTCGATCGACGACAAGGTCACCCAGGCCGTCATCGACCGCGGGCTGTAGCCGCGCGATCCCGGCGCCGATGTAACAGCGGCAGGAAACCGGCCGCTCGCGGCGTAACGAGCTTTCGTCAGGCCGAGGTCGGCGGGCGTCTAAGCTTTCTGGGCGAGAAGGAGCCGGCCGGGCGAAGCGAGACCGAGGGAGTAATCCGCTGGCACGTCCCACCGAATCCAACGAGCAACTCCTCTGCAGCTTCTGCGGGAAGTCGCAGCGTCAGGTCAAGAAGCTGATCGCCGGACCCGGCGTCTATATCTGCGACGAGTGCATCGACCTCTGCAACGAGATCATCGATGAGGAGCTCACCGCACCGCCGACGTTCGAGCTCGAGAATCTCCCCAAGCCGAAGGAGATCTGGGAGGTCCTGAACGAGTACGTGGTGGGCCAGGAGGGCGCCAAGCGCGCCCTCTCCGTTGCTGTCTACAACCACTACAAGCGCGTCCAGATGGCCTCCGCCGACGATCAGGGCGACGACGCGATCGAGCTGCAGAAGTCGAACATCCTGCTGCTCGGGCCCACCGGGTGCGGCAAGACGCTGCTCGCCCAGACCCTTGCCAAGATCCTCAACGTCCCCTTCGCGATCGCCGACGCCACGGCCCTGACCGAGGCCGGCTACGTGGGCGAGGACGTCGAGAACATCCTCTTGAAGCTGATCCAGGCCGCCGACTTCGACGTCAAGAAGGCCGAGACGGGGATCATCTACATCGACGAGATCGACAAGATCGCCCGCAAGGCCGACAATCCGTCGATCACGCGCGACGTCTCCGGCGAGGGCGTGCAGCAGGCCCTCCTCAAGATCCTCGAGGGCACCACCGCCTCCGTCCCGCCGCAGGGCGGCCGCAAGCACCCGCATCAGGAGTTCCTGACGATCGACACCTCGAACGTCCTCTTCGTCTGCGGCGGCTCGTTCGGCCAGCTCGACGAGGTGATCGAGAAGCGGATCGGCAACCACGGCATCGGTTTCGGCGCCGAGGTCACATCTGCCGCCCACAAGGACACCGGCGAGGACTTCGAGCAGGTGCTTCCGGAGGACCTCATGGAATACGGCCTGATCCCGGAGTTCATCGGCCGCCTCCCCGTCGTCGCGGCGATCCACCAGCTCAGCCGCAATGACCTGATCACGATCCTGACTGAGCCGCGAAATGCGCTCACCCGCCAGTTCCACCGCTTCTTCCAGTTCGACGACATCGAGCTGGTCTTCGCCCCCGAGTCCCTCGGGGCGATCGCCGACAAGGCGCTGGAGCGCGAGACTGGCGCCCGCGGCCTCCGCTCGATCCTCGAGGAGACGCTGCTCGACGTCCAGTTCGAGCTGCCCTCCCGCGGCGACGTCCAGAAGTGCGTCGTCACCAAGGAGACGATCGAGAACGGCCAGCGGCCGATGCTGGTCACCGACGCCACCGGCGAGCATGAGGTTGTGCTCGACGATCAGGCGCTCGGCGAGCAGACCGCTTAGGTATCGGCGGGCGGGTCCTGTCGCCGAAATTGATCGACACGCGCAAGGGCGCGTGTCGAAAGTCAATTTCGGCGCCACCCGCCCGGCAATCCCTTCCGGTTGAGCACCCGCCCGGCTATCGCAACCGGTTGAGCGGCTGCTCTTCATTGCTGGGTCTTATCCTGTTTCGCATGAGCACTCGTTCTTCTCGCGAGCCGGTTGAGACGGTTCGGCATCAGTTGAGGCCTTTGTTCGACCAGGTGGTCCTCAAGGAGCTGGACCAGGACCGGATGCGACGGTCCGGGCTCGTCGTGCCCGCCGGCACCGATGAGCCGCCACCCCAGCAGGGGATCGTGCTGGCGATCGGGCCCGGCCTCGACTGGTGGGAGAACGCCGGCGTGGATATGCCGGTCGAGCCCGGCGACCACGTGGTCTTCCCGTCCTCGGCCGGCGTCTGGGTCGAGATCGACGAGGAGCGCCTGCTCGTCTGCCGCGTCGGGGAGATCCTCGGCGTGCTCGAGTCGCTGGACGAGCCGAGCTAGACGACCGATTCCCGATCCCCGCACGCCCGGTGACGCGCCTGGCGCTTCGCATCTCTGCGTCCTCGGGCTCGCCTTTGGCACCACCAAAGGCCTCGCCCTGCGTCCTTGATCTGCTCGGCCAGGCGCGCCCCCGGTCGCACGCGGATCAGGAATCGATCGTCAGAGCGCGGCCAGGGCCTCCGCGGCGGCCCTCTGTCCCGAGCGCACGGCGCCGTCCATGTAGCCGTACCAGTAGTCCGAGGTCTCGGCGCCCGCCCAGTGGATGCGCTTGAAGGGCGCGCGCAGGGCCGTCCCGTGGGCGGTCAGCGCGCCAGGTCCCAGGTAGCCCTCGTAGCAGCCGCGGGTCCAGGCCTCGTGGGTCCAGTTCATCTCGAAGTACTCGCGCGGATGTCGAGCGGCCTCGCCGAAGTAGGTGGCGAAGGCGTTGAGGACCGCCGCCTTGCGCTCACCGGCTGGGCGGCGCTGGTAGTCGCGCGCCGCCGCTCCCTCGATGAATCCGAGCAGGACGCCGGGGCTGCCGTCGGGCGGCGAGTTGTCGAAGGTGACGCGGACCGGGCCGTCAAGCGCCACCGCCTGCCCGGTCAAGCCCGAGTCCCGCCAGTAGGGCCGGTCGTAGACGGCCTGGCACTTGATCGTGGTGCCCTGCGGGAAGCGCTGGAGCAGCTGGCGGCGGTCGGCCGGAAGGTGCGGGTCGTAGTGGATCTGGGCGGTGACCACCGGCGGCCCCGTGACGATCACCTGCTTGCCCGAGGCGGTCAAGTGCTTGGTGAAGACGCGGACGCCGTGTTTGTGCTGCTCGATCCGGCGGACGGCCTGCTTCATCAGGATCCGCTTCTTGCCGATTCGCTTCGCCATCCGCTTCGAGATCTGCCAGGAGCCGCCGATGAAGCGGCTGTCCTGCGCGCCGTCGGGGACGTTGAAGAGCCGGTTCAGGTCCGGGGCCGTCGTCTCGTTGGTCGCCGATGCGATGTAGAAGAGCGCGAAGAGCAGTGAGAGGTCGCTCGACTCGGCGGCGAAGACCGCCCCGATCCCGGAGTCGAACAACGCCCGGGCGTTGGGGACGTGCATATTGGCCTGCTTCCAGGTCTCGAGCGTCTGGCCGTCCCAGGCGCCCGCGTCGGGCGCCGTCCAGGGGGTCGCGACCGGCACGGTGCCGGCCATCTTGTTGAGGTTGGCGACGGCGAGGAAGACCTCGGCGACGGCGGTCGGGTCCGGCGGGATCGGTCCCAGCGGGCCGCCGGACTTGTACGGGGTGAGGACGCCGTTCGCCCAGTAGACGTTGTTGCCTTCGTTGTAGGTCTTGAAGGTCCCGATGCCGAGGTCGGCGGCCAGGGCCATCAGGTGGTCCTGGGTCGGACCGACCCACTCCCCGCCGACCTCGGCGATCTTGCCCTTGCCGATCTTGTGGTTCAGGGTCCGGCCGCCGACCCGGTTGCGAGCCTCGAGGAGAAGCACCGAGTGCCCTCCGCGCAGCACCTCGCGGGCCGCGGTCAGCCCGGCGAGGCCGGCGCCGACGACGATCACGTCCGCCCGGCGCCGGCGGCGCCGGTTCTTCGGCTTGCCGGCCTTCGCCTCCTCGGCGGGAGCGCCCATCGCTCCGGCCGGCAGGTAGCCGCCGAGCGCGGCGCCCGCGGCGGTCGCACCGGCGGCACCGATGAAGCGCCGCCTGCTCAGCCTGTCCTTGTCGCGGTCTCCTCCACCGGGCATGGCGCTCCAGTCTGCCGATCCCGGCGCTCGGGTGCCGTGTGCCCACAACTAACATCGCGGCGATGGACGCCAAGAGTCGCGAAACGCTCGAGGCCACGACCCGCTGGGACCCCGGCGCGGTCGAGCAGCGCATCTTCGAGCGCTGGTTGAAGGGGGGCTGGTTCCACCCTTCGGCCGAGGGCTCGCCGGATCAGAACTTCTCGATAGCCATCCCGCCGCCCAACGTCACCGGCGCGCTCCACATGGGCCATGCGCTCAACGGGACGATCCAGGACGTCCTCGTCCGGCTCAACCGCATGCGCGGCCGCAACACCATGTGGATCCTGGGTACCGACCACGCCGGGATCGCGACCCAATCGGTGGTCGAGAAGGAGCTCGCCAAGGACGGGACGCAGCGGCAGGAGCTCGGCCGGGAGAAGTTCGTCGAGAGGACCTGGGAATGGCGCTACCGCTATGGCAACGAGATCATCGAGCAGTACAAGCGGCTCGGCGCCTCCTGCGACTACGACCGCGAGCGTTTCACCCTCGACGAGGGCTATGTCAGCGCCGTCTACCGCGTCTTCGCCGAGCTCTTCAGCAAGGGCTGGATCTACCGCGACAACTACATGGTCAACTGGGATCCCGGGCTGCACTCCGCGATCTCGGACCTCGAGATCGAGAACCGAGAGGTCACCGACACGCTGTATGAGATCGCCTACCCGCTCGAGGATGGGGGCGAGCTGATCGTCGCCACGGTCCGCCCGGAGACGATGCTGGCCGACACCGCCGTGGCGGTCAGCCCGAACGACGAGCGCTACCGGGAGGTGGTCGGGAAGCACGCGATCCTGCCGCTGGTCGATCGCCGGCTACCGGTGATCGCGGACGAGCACGTCGATCCGGAGTTCGGCACGGGGGCGCTGAAGATCACGCCGGGGCACGACCCGAACGACTTCGAGATCGGCCGCAAGCACGAACTCCCGGCGATCAGCGTGATCGGAGAGGACGGGCTGATCACCGATGAGGCGCCGGAGCGGTTTCGCGGCATGACCGCCGCCGAGGCGCAGGATGCCGTCGTGGCCGAGCTGCGGGATCAGGGGCTGCTGCGCGGCGAGGAGCCCTACACGCACACGGTTCCGTTCTCGCACCGCTCCGGGGAGCGGATCGAGCCGCTGATCTCGCTCCAGTGGTTCTGCCGGATGGACGAGATGGCGAAGCGTGCGGTCGACGTCGTCACCGAGGGCAGGGTCCGCATCGTCCCCGACGGCGCCCGGCGCCAGTACCTCAGTTCGATGGAGAGGATCCCGCCGTGGTGCATCTCCCGGCAGCTCTGGTGGGGCCACCGGCTGCCCGTCTGGTACCGGGGCGACGAGACCCATGTCGGCGAGCAGCCGCCGGAGGGCGAGGGATGGGAGCAGGAGGAGGACGTGCTCGACACCTGGTTCAGCTCGGCGCTCTGGCCCTACGCGACGCTCGGCTGGCCGGACACGACGCGCCCGAGTTCAAGGCGTTCTTCCCGACCGACGTGCTGGTCACCGCCCGCGACATCATCGCCCTCTGGGTCGCGCGGATGATCATGACCTCGCTCGAGTTCACCGGCGAGGTCCCGTTCTCGGACGTCTACGTCCACTCGGTGATCCAGGCCCCGGACGGGCGCCGGATGTCGAAGAGCCTCGGCACCGGCATCGACCCCCTCGACGAGATCGGCGAGCACGGAGCCGACGCCCTGCGCTTCGGGCTGCTCGCGATGACCTCCAGTCAGGACGTCCGCTTCTCGCAGGCGCGGGTGCAGCAGGGGCGCGACCTCGCCAACAAGATGTGGAACGCCTCGCGACTGGTCCTGATGGAGGCGCGCGACGACGTCAATCCCGCTCCTGGGACGAACCGGGTTGAGGACCGCTGGATCGCCTCGCGCCTCCAGCGCGCGATCCGGTCGGTGACCGATTCGATCGAGGCGTACGACTTCGCCCACGCCGCCCTCGACCTCTACGACTTCTTCTGGTCGGAGCTCTGCGACTGGTACCTGGAGATCGTCAAGCCCCGCCTCTACGACGGGGACGAGGAGGCCTCGGCGACGCTGCTCTGGGCGCTCGAGCGGGTGCTGGCGCTCGCGCATCCGCTGATGCCGTTCGTCACCGAGGAGATCTACTCCTATCTGCCGGAGCCGTCCGCAGAGGCGCTCGTCGTCCACTCGTTCCCGGAGGCGGACGAAGGGCTGATCGACGAGGAGGCCGAGAGCGAGATCGGCCGCGCGATCGCGCTGACCCGCGCGCTGCGGCGCTGGCGCCAGCTCGCTGAGGTTCCCGTGAAGCAGGTCCTCGCCGCGCGCGCCGACGACGCTCCGCCGCATGAGCTCGTCACCCGCCTCGCCAAGGTCGAGTTCTCCGATGACGGAGGGGAGCCGATGGCGAGCGTCGGCGGGGTCGAGCTCCTGGAGACCGACGGCGTGGACCCCGAGGCAGTCCGCGCGAGGATCGAGGAGCGCCGCGAGAAGCTGCGCGCCGAGGTGAAACGTGGCGAGGGCAAGCTGGGCAACGAGGGGTTCGTCGCCAAGGCGCCGGCCGACGTGGTCGACGCCGAGCGGGAGAAGCTCGCCGCCTACCAGGCGGAGCTCGAGGAACTGGGGGGCTGAGGTGGGCTATCCGCGCACCCGCCTAGCCGCCCTCAACCCCCTGGGCGGATAGCCGGCTCCTCCGAAGAGATCCTCCGCAGGCGCGAGGTCCTGGGCTGGAAGCTGGGGCTGGAGCGGATGCGCCGCCTCTGCACGCTGCTCGGCATGCCGCAGAACCGCTTTGCGTCCATCCACGTGGTCGGGACCAACGGCAAGACCTCGGTGACGCGCATGACCGCGGCGCTGGTCGAGGCGCATGGCGTCTCGACCGGCGCGTACCTCTCCCCGCATATCCGCTCCTGGCGCGAGCGGGTGATGATCGGTGGCGAGCCGATCTCCGAGGAGGCGTTCGCCGGCGCTCTCGAGCGCGCCGAGCAGGCGGCCGAGGTGGCGGACCGCGCCGCCGGCGACGAGGGCCCGGTCACCCAGTACGAGCTGCTCACCGCGGCGGCGTTCGTGGCGTTCGCGGCGGCCCGCGTCCAGTACGGCGTGATCGAGGCCGGGCTGGGCGGGAGGCTCGACGCGACGAACGTGATCCCCTCGCAGCTGACGGTCCTGACGTCGGTCGGCCTGGACCACACCGAATGGCTGGGGGAGACGCTGGAGGAGATCGCGGCGGAGAAGGTGGCGGTGCTGCGGGACCACACGACGCTGATCAAAGGCGAGCTTCCGCCAGAGGCGGACGCGGTGGTCGACCGGGAAGTCGAGCGACGGCACGCGACCGCGCGCTGGGCTGTGAGCGTTGCCAGCGACATGGTCGTCGGCTACCAGGCAGCGAACCTCGCCCTCGCCCAGGCCGCCGCGGGCGAGGTGCTCGGAGAGATCGATCCGGCCGTCGCCGCCGGCTTTGTGCAGAGGCTCGCCAGCCGGCAATTCCTGATTCGAGGCCGAGCCGAATTGATGCCAGGCGATCCTCCGGAGATCTTCGACGCGGCGCATAACCCCGACGGCGCGAGGGCTCTCGCCGAGACCCTCCCCAAGCTCGTTGAGCAGGGTCCAATCGTGGCCTGCCTCGCGGTCCTCGAGGGCAAGGACGCAACGGGAATCGTCAATGCGCTGGCGCCGGCCGTTTCGCACTTCGTCTGCACGGAGGTCCCGCCCGAGGCGATCGAGGGCTCCGGGCGGCCGGGAGGCCGGGCACGGCCGGCGCTCGAGGTGGCGGCGCTCTGCGAGAGGGCCGGCGTCGAGGCCGAGGCCATCGCCGATCCCCTCCAGGCTTGGGGGCGTGCACGCGAGCTGGCCAAAGCCAGGCGCGGGGTCGCGCTGGCGGCCGGCAGTCACTACCTTCTGAGCTGCATATGGATAGAGAGGCCCGCTCAGAGCTCCTGACGATGATGGGGCTGGTTGCCATCGTCGTCGCGGTGGTGATACTGGTCTTCTTCGCCTTCGGCTACGTGTTCGGCCTGCTCTTCCTGTAAACGCCCAAGAAAGCCTCTGGCTCCAACCGCACGCAGGGATCCACGCACCCGTAAGGAAGTACGTACACTCGCGGCTCCCATTTTCCCATGCCTCTAGCACTCTTCGGAATCGACGGCGGGCTCGGCCTGGCCGTCAACCTGGTTGTCCTCTTCCTGGTCGTCGTCTATCTGGCGCTGATCTACTGGACGTACCTCGACGCCCGCCGGCGGATCGAGGACCCGGTGCTGATCGCGTGCGCGACCGCCGCTTCGGTGTTTCCGTTCCTCGGCACCGTCGTCTACACGATCCTGCGGCCGCCGGAGTTCCTCGAGGATCGTGAGGAGCGAGAGCTGGAGCTGCGGGCGGCCGAGCTCGAGCTGCGATCGCGGATCGAGCAGTCGTGCCCGCACTGCGAATACCCGATCGAGCGCTCCTACCTGCGCTGCCCGAACTGCGAGCGGCGCCTGCGTAACCCCTGCCGCAAGTGTCACAAGCCGCTCGACCCGCGCTGGGGCATCTGCCCGTACTGCGAGACCGAGGTCCGCAAGCAGCAGCGGCCTGAGCGCGAGACGCGCCGTACCGACCGGGCGCGCGCCCAACGCGCCGCCGGGCAGCGCCAGTCGGGATCCTCGCGCTCCACCTCCGACGGCCCCACCCGCCGCAAGGATCGCCCGGCGGTGGCCGCGCGGCCGCCGCAGCGCCCGTCGGGCTCGTCGGGCTAGTTAGCGCCTCGCGGTAAGCGCCTTCAAGCCGATCGCGCTCGCAGGATGGCGCGGATCGTCCTCGCGACGCCCGCCCCGTCTCCGGTCACCTGGCGCCAGGTAAAGCGGATCACCTCGTAACCAAGGATCGCCAGCCTGGAGTCCCGCGCGCGGTCCTCCTCGAACGCCGATCGCGTCCGATGCGACTCCCAGCCATCGACTTCGACGATCAGGGATTGCTCCGGCCAGAGAAAGTCCACCTCGTAGCGGTCGACCCGAACGTTCACACTCGGCCGGGGAAGGCGGTGGCGGCGCCAGAGCGATTGCATTCGACTCTCGAGCTCGGTGCGAGCCCGGGCCTCACCGGACCGGTCGCCTACCGGAAGGCGGAGGAACTCGGCCTCTCGCAGCGCGGCGGCGAAATCGGCTGGGGAAAGGAGCCGGTGAAGGTCCCGGAGCGTCCGAGCGGGCTTGGTCACCGGTATCCCGTCGCGTCGGGTGCAGTCACGGGCGATGAGAGTGGAGGAGCGGTGGAGCGCGATGCCCTCGCGTTTCCTCCTTCCAGCGGTTCCGGGAATCGTTAGGTCGACCGCGCTGCTCTCGCCGCGACCGCCGGCTATCGAGGGCCGGCGGTTGCGTCGGCGGATCCCCCAGAGCTCGGCGGCGCTCCGGTGGCTGAGAACGGCACCATCGCCGCAGGCCAGGACCGCAGCCATCCATCTGCCCTCATCGCACAGCCGCTGGTGCCCGACGGCGTAAACACCGCGATGAATGGGGAATAGACGGCCCGACGCCACGCGCTTCGATCGGCCACGTCGGTGGACTCCCAGGCACTCGAGCTGAGGCACGGAGACAACTCCGTGCTGGTTGGCCGCCAAGCGAGCAAGCGCCACGTCCTGACCTGCTTTGTCGCGTTGTGCACCCACGGGGGTGCATAAGTCGACAAACGCCCCGATCTCGCCCCCTCACCGCCCGTCCTGGCTCCCCTTCACTGCCGGTTTTCGGTTTTCGTGACGCGATCCACCCCGATTCCGGTACCGTGCCGCGGCCGTGGCAACGGAACGCACACTCATCCTCGTCAAGCCCGATGCGTTCGAGCGCGGGCTGACCGGCGAGGTGATTGCCCGGTTCGAGCGCAAGGGGCTCCGGCTGGTCGCGCTGAAGCAGATGCGGGCCGATGTCGAGATCGCCAACGTCCACTACGAGGAGCACACCGACAAGCCGTTCTTCGGTGAGCTCGTCGAGTTCATCACGGGTGGCGAGCTGGTGGCGATGGTCCTCGAGGGGCCCAACGCGGTGAAGGCCGCGCGACAGGTGATCGGCGCCACCGATCCCGTCGAGGCGGACGCTGGGTCGATCCGCGGCGAGTTCGGCACCGAGGTCACCTTCAACCTCGTTCACGGCTCGGACTCGCCCGAATCGTCGGAGCGCGAGATCCGGATCTGGTTCCCCGAGCTGTAGGGGCCACCAGGCCGCTGTACTCAGGAGCGAAGGCCGTAGGCCGAAGCGACTTATGCTGGGCGGCCGCTCGTGGCCCCCATTCGGATACTGCTCGCGTCGGGTTCCCCGCAGCGCCGCGCGTTGCTGAAGGAGCTGGGCGTGGCCTTCAGGGCGATCACGCCCGAGGTCGAGGAGACCAGCGAGGGAGACCCGCGAGAGGTGGTGCTCGCGAACGCGCTCGCCAAGGGGCGGGCAGTCGCCGCTCGGCGGCGCAAGGGAACGCTCGTGATCGCGGGCGACACCGAGGTCGCCCTCGACGGTCGCGTCATCGGCCAGCCCGGATTCGAGGGCGAGGCCCAGTGGTGCCTCGAGACCCTCTCAGGCCGCTCGCATGAGGTCCTCGGCGCCCTGGCGCTGATCGGCCCCGATCGAGTCGACGGTGAGTTCACCGTGCGGACCGGGGTCGAGTCCACCCGTGTGACCTTCGGAGAGCTCGGCCCGGAGCTGATCGACCGCTATCTCGCCAGCGGCGAGTGGCGGGGACGGGCCGGGGGCTACGCGGTGCAGGGATTGGGCTCCGCGCTGGTCACCGGAGTGGACGGCGACGTCTCCAACGTGATCGGTCTCCCGATCGGCCTACTCCTGCGGCTCGCTCCGGAGCTGGCAGCCGGGTAGCGGCCGGATTTTCGCCCATTTTGGGCATTTAGAGCAAGCCGCTAGTCTGGGCTCGATTCGCCAGTTTGG
Organism: uncultured Solirubrobacterales bacterium; assembly: GCA_963815665.1. Lineage (GTDB taxonomy): Bacteria > Actinomycetota > Thermoleophilia > Solirubrobacterales > 70-9 > DASUPK01. The sequence continues at coordinate 18,308 of CAWFHN010000011.1, forward strand.
CACTACCGATGAGCGTCCTCTCCTCGATATCCCCTGCCCGCGACATGGCCGTCGACCTTGGGACGGCGAACACGCTCGTCTACGTCCGCGGCCGGGGCATCGTCGTCTCGGAGCCCTCCGTGGTGGCGGTGGACGTCAGCAGCGGTGAGGTCCACGCGGTCGGAGCGGAGGCCAAGCTGATGCTCGGCCGAACCCCGTCGACGATCAACGCGATGCGGCCCCTGAAGGACGGCGTGATCGCCGACTTCGAGGTGACGGAGTCGATGCTGCGCTATTTCATCAAGCGCGCGAACCACAGCCGCTTCACCCATCCGCGCGTCGTGGTCTGCGTTCCCTCCGGCGTGACCGGCGTCGAGAAGAGGGCGGTGGAGGAGGCCTGCCTCGGAGCCGGCGCCCGCGAGGCGTACCTGATCGAGGAGCCGATGGCGGCCGCGATCGGCTCGGGCCTTCCGGTCAGCGAGCCGACCGGCAGCCTGATAGTCGACATCGGTGGCGGGACGACCGAGGTCGCGGTGATCTCGCTGGGCGACATCGTCGTCTCCCAGTCGATCCGGGTGGGCGGCGATGAGATGGACGAGGCCATCGTCAACTACTGCAAGCGAGAGCATCAACTGCTGATCGGCCATGGGACCGCCGAGGAGCTCAAGCACGAGGCGGGCTCGGCTGCGCCCCTGAGCCAGGAGGTGGACATCGAGATCCGCGGGCGCGATCTCGGCTCGGGCCTGCCGCGAGCGGTGAAGCTCAACTCCGAGGACGTCCGCAAGGCGCTCGACGAGCCGATCGCCCAGATCATCGCCGCCGTCCGCGACACGCTCGACCGGACGCCGCCGGAGCTGGCCGGGGACCTGATGGAGCGGGGGATGACGCTCGCGGGCGGTGGGGCGCTCCTGCATGGCTTCGCCGAGCGCATGAGCGAGGAGTGCCAGATGCCCGCCAGGCTCGCGGAGTCGCCGCTCACCTGCGTGGCGACCGGCTCGGGCCAGGCGCTCGAGGAGTTCGAGGCGATCAAGCGAGCGCTGAAGAACTCGCGCGTGCGGAGGCGGTTCTGAGGTGCGGATCGGCTAAGGGGGAGACGCGGCCATTTACCTCTTACAGCGCCCAGAGGACATCCCGCCGCGCCTGACCAATCGACTCAATGCTCGGATAGCCGTCCTCGCCGCCGTGGTGATCGCTGCCGTCGCCATGGTGACCCTGAGGCTGTGGTCGCTGCAGATCCTCTCGGGCGAGCACTATCGCGCCCTCGCCCGCGACCACGGCGTTCTCGATGTGCGGGTGCACCCGCCGCGAGGGGAGATCCTCGACCGGACGGGCAAGGTGCTGGTCGACAACCGGACGGTGATGAGCCTCGAGCTGCGGCCCTCGGACCTGCCGAGCTCACGCGCGGAGCGCCGGGCCGAGCTGCGCCGGCTCGGGAGCCTGCTCGGCCTCTCGCAACGAGCGATCCACAGCAAGGTCCGCGAGACGCCCCAGTACGCCGGATACCCGGTCGTCCTTCGACAGGACGTCGACCGCCGCCTGCTCTTCTACATGCTCGAGAACAGGCGGAGCTTCCCCGGCGTCAGCGTCGAGCGCACCTACGTCCGCCAGTACAAGGACGGCTCGCTCGCCGCCCACATCCTGGGCCTCGTCGGGCAGATCACCCCGCATCAGCTGGCCAGGCCCGCCTACCGGACGCTCAGGCCCGGCGACATCATCGGCCAGGCGGGCGTCGAGTACACATACGACAAGCTCCTGCGCGGGACCGCCGGAAGCCAGCGGATCCAGGTGGACGCCCTCGGGCGTCCCCGGGGGCAGCTCGGGAGCGCGCCGCCCCAGGCCGGCGACAACCTCCGGCTGACGCTCGATGCGGGCCTGCAGGAGGTCGGCGAGGCGGCGCTGCGCGCCAAGGGCCTCCCGAGCGCGTTCGTGGCGATGAACGTCAACACCGGCGCGATCCTCGCGATGGGCTCCTATCCGACCTACGACCCGTCCTTCTACACGCGGCCGCACACGAAGGCGCAGTACGACGCGTTCGGCAACCGCGCGGGCGACCCGCTGGTCGATCGCGCCGACCAGGGCGGCTACCCGACCGGGTCCGCCTTCAAGCCGATCACCGCGACCGCCGCGCTGGAGGACCACCTGATCTCCCCGAGCACGATCTTCGACGACACCGGCTCGCTCGACATCGGCGGGATCACCCTGCACAACTCCGGGGGCGCCGCCAACGGCCCGGTCGACATGAGCACGGCCATCAAGGTCTCCTCGGACGTCTACTTCTACAACCTCGGTCTCCACGCTTCTGCCAGTGGGAACGGCGGGCAGATACAGGACTGGGCGCGCGCGTATGGGCTGGGCCAGAAGCCGGGGATCGACGTCCCGGACGCCACCGCCGGCCTGATCCCGACACCGGCCTGGCGCAACCGCGTCTACCGCCACCACTCCAATCCGTACATCGACCGCCCCTGGACGCAGGGCGACAACGTCAATCTGGCGGTCGGGCAGGGCGACGTCCAGGTCACCCCTCTCCAGCTCGCCCGGGCATACGCGGCGCTCGCCAACGGGGGCACGCTCGTCACCCCCCACGTGGGCGGCCGGATCGTGGACGTCCACGGCGGGACCGTCCGCCGGATCAGGCCGAGCGCCGCGCCGCCACCTGCACATCTCGGATGAGACGCGGAACGTGATCCTCGGCGGCATGCACCGCGCCGCCGACGAGGCGGGCGGGACCTCCGATGCCGTGATGGGCAGCTTCCCCATCCCGGTTGCCGGCAAGACGGGCACGGCGCAGCGCGACGGCCAGCAGGACCAGTCCTGGTACAGCGTGGTCGCTCCCTACGACAACCCGCGGATCGTCGTCACCGTGACCGTCGAACGGGGCGGGTTCGGCGTCGAGTCGGCGGCGCCGATTGCGCGCACCATCCTCGAGCGCTACTTCAATCTCAATGGGGGCTCGGCCGGCGCCGTCAACGCAGCCGCCGCCAGAGCCGCTGGGCCGGGCTGATGGAAGCGGCGAAGCCCTCGCTCACGATCGCGCCGCGCCGGCCGCTGGCCGAACGGCTCGGCCTGACCGGAGTCGACGGTGTCATGCTCGGAGCGTCCGTCGGGCTGATCGCCTTCAGCGTCTTCACCCTCGCGACCTCGACCCGGGACGAGATCGCGGGGCGCCCCATGTACTTCGTGGAGCGCCAGGCCCTCTACGCGGCGGCCGGGATCGTGCTGATGATCGCGATCAGCCGGATCGACTACACGCGGCTGCGCGACCTGAGGATGACCATCTACGCGGCGATGGTCGGCTCGATCACGCTGGTGCTCCTGGTGGGGACCGCGGTGCGCGGCTCGAATCGCTGGATCAACCTGCCGTTCTTCCAGTTCGAGCCGTCGGAGCTCGCGAAGGTTCTGCTCTGCGTCTCGCTGGCGGCGTTCGTGTACGAGAGGGTCAGGCGGCCATTCGGGCTTCGCCAGACGGTGACCCTGCTGGGCCTCGGGCTCGCGCCGGCGGCGCTGGTGTTCCTGCAGCCCGACCTCGGGACGGGGATCGTGCTGGTCGCCGTTGCGCTGACGATCCTGTTCGTCTCGGGGATTCCCTGGCAGCACTTCGCCGCGATCGGCGCCGCCGCCGCCCTGATCGCCGGCGGCGTGTACGCGGCCGGGTCCGCGGCGGGCGTCAGCTTCCTCCACGGCTACCAGCAGGACCGCCTCACCGCCTTCCTCCACCCGAGCGACGATCCCAGCGACGCCAGCTACCAGGTGAACCAGTCCGTGATCGCGGTCGGCTCGGGCGAGGAGGTGGGACGAGGCAGCGAGGCAACCCAGACCGAACTGCTCTTCCTGCCCGAGCGTCACACCGACTTCATCTACGCGGTGATCGGCGAGCGCTTCGGCTTCCTCGGCGCGGCCTTCGTCATCTTCCTCTACGCGATCCTCTTCTGGCGCGCCATCCGGGTCATGCGGGGCTCATCGAGCTACTACGGGACGCTGATCGCAGCCGGGGTGGTGGCGATGCTGGTCTTCCAGGTGATCATCAACGTCGGCATGAATCTCGGGCTGATGCCCGTCACCGGGATCACCCTGCCGCTGATGAGCTACGGGGGCTCGTCCGTGCTGGGCACCTTCCTGGCGCTCGGGATCCTGCAGAGCATCCACGCCCAGTCGCGGCGCGATTGACCTCTTTCAGTCCGGTTGAAGGCCAGGCGCTACATTCGGCCGCCGGGTAAGCGACTTGAGAGCTAGGAAGACATGTACCGCAAGCAGGTGCGCCGTCGACGGGCGGTGCTTTTGCTGCTCGTCGCCGCCTCGCTGACACTGCTCAGCCTCTACTACCGCGAGGGGAGCTCCGGAGGCCCGCTGCACGGGGCCGAGAACGTGGTCTCGACCGTCTTCTCACCGATCTCGAGCGTGACCGATCGCGCGCTCAAGCCCGTCCGCGACCTGGTCAACTGGTTCCACGAGACCTTCGACGCACGAGGCGACAAGGCCAAGCTGCAGGACCAGGTGGCGAGCCTTCGCGACCAGCTCGCCCGGGATCAGACCCAGCGGCAGGAGGCCAAGGAGCTGTCCGCGCTGAACGAGCTGACCAGCGGCGGCATCGTCCCCGACGGCACGAACCCCGTGACCGCCCGGGTGGTGGGCCGCTCGCCGACCGTCTGGTACTCGACGGTGACCGTCGACGTGGGCTCGGGCGACGGCGTCCGGATCGACGACCCGGTGGTGGCGGCACAGGGTCTCGCCGGCAAGGTCACGCAGACGACCTCCAACACCGCGCAGGTCACGCTGATCACGGACGCGGACAGCGCCGTCACCGCACGCGTGCAGCCCGGCGGCGCCACGGGCGTCGTCGAGCCCGACGTGGGCAACCCGAACGACCTCCAGCTCGACTTCCTGGAGCGCGGCTCGCACATCGCCGAGGGCCAGATGGTCGTCACGGCCGGCTTCTCGACGGGCGACCTGGGGTCGATCTTCCCCCCGGGGATTCCGATCGGCAAGATCACGAGGGCGACCGTGGAGGAGCAGCAGGCCTACCAGCGCGTGCACCTCTCGCCGTTCGCGGACCTTCGCGACATGGACTTCGTCAAGGTGCTGAGGACCCATTCCGGAAAGGGCAGCGGATGATCCTCACGCCCGGCATCATCGCCCGACTGGCAGCGCTCGGCGCGTTCGCCGCGGTCGCGCAGATCGTCTGCTTCTCGAAGATGGACGTGTTCGGCACCGATCCCGACGTCGTCCTGCTTGTCGCCTTCTCGGTGGGGGTGCTCGGCGGGAGCCTGACCGGAGCGGTGTTCGGCTTCTCGGTGGGCCTACTGATGGATTGCCTGTTGCTCGAGACCCTCGGCGGGTTCGCCCTCACGATGCTGTGCGTGGGTTATGTCGCTGGCCGTTACCGCGAGACAGTCGGCCGTCCGACCCGGGGCGCCGTCGCCCTGCTCGGCGCCGGGCTCACTCTGCTCGGCGCGATGGTGATTGCCGCGATCCAGATCGGCACGGGCGTGGACGCGAATGTGAGCTTCCTGGTCGTGCGTGATGCGATCGTCAAGAGCATGATCGGCGCGGGACTCGCGATTCCCGTCCTCCTGGGCGTCAGACTGGTGGTGCGCTCCGCCCTCGTCGACGAGCGAAGGGCGGCTCGTCGTCCCACTGGACCGCGGGCCGTAGAGGCGCCATAGCCGTGATGTATCGCCGCACACCCGAATCCGAGCCTGAGAGGCGGACCTCTCCGCTCGCGCTGCGGATCTCGATCCTGACGGGGCTCGCGATCGCGATCTTCTCCGTTCTCTTCCTGCGCCTCTGGTACGTGCAGGTGCTCTCCGGCGACAAGTACCGGACCGAGGCCAACGACAACCGGATCCGCGAGATCCGCGTTCAGGCGCCCCGCGGCGACATCCTCGATCGGAACGGCAAGGTACTGGTGGCGAATCGCACCGAGCTCGCCGTGGAGGTCAGCCCCGAGGACCTGCCGGACCCCGGCCGCACGCGCTCGCGGGAGCTCCACCAGCTCTCGACCATCACCGGGATGACGATGGTCGAGATCCGCAAGACGCTCGCCAAGGGCGACCGGGCGGCGCCCGGCGGGCCGGTGATCCTCAAGAAGGGGCTGGGGGTCGACAAGGTCTATTACCTGCGGGAGAACCAGTCGAGCTTCCCCGGGGTGAGCGTCGAGCGGGTGTTCACCCGCGAGTACAAGAACGGGGATACCGCGGCTCATCTCTTCGGCAACGTCGGCGAGGTGACCGCCGAGCAGCTCAAGCAGCCGCGCTACGCGGGCCTCCACCAGGGTGACGCCGTCGGCCAATCGGGAATCGAGTACGAGTACGACCGGTTCCTGAGGGGCCGGGCCGGGACCGACCGCGTCCAGGTCGACGCCCTCGGCCGGCCTACGGATCAGCTCAGGAGCAGGCCGGCCCAGGCAGGCGACGACGTCCGCCTCACGATCGACTCGGGCCTGCAGAGCTACGCGGAGGGGGCGCTCGACTCGTTCGGCCTGCCGGGAGCGTTCGTCGCGATGAACGCCCAGAACGGCGAGGTCCTGGCGATGGGCTCGGCACCCACCTTCGACCCCTCGATCTTCACCCACCCGATCACCCAGAGCCGGTACCACGAGCTCACCTCGCAGAAGACCGACGCGCCCCTTGCCAACCGCGCGATCCAGGGGCTCTATCCGACCGGCTCGACCTTCAAGCCGATCACGGCGACCGCCGCGCTCCAGGACCACCTGATCTCGCCGAACACGATCTTCAACGACACCGGCAAGCTGCGGGTCGACAACAACCAGGTGCTCCACAACGCCGGGCACGCGATCAACGGGCCGGTCGACATGAGCGACGCGCTCAAGGTCTCCTCGGACGTCTACTTCTACAACCTGGGCCTCCATGCGAAGGCCTCCAAGGGCGGCGGCATGATCCAGGACTGGGCGCGCCAGTACGGGCTCGGCGAGAAGACCGGGATCGACCTGCCGGCCGAGGTCGACGGACTGATCCCGGACCCCGCCTGGCGCAATCGCCTCTACCAGGAGCACCTCACCGACCGTCCCTGGTCCGCGGGCGACAACGTCAACCTGGCGGTCGGCCAGGGCGACCTGGAGACCGACCCACTGCAGATGGCGGTTGCGTACGCGGCGCTCGGCAACGGCGGCAAGGTCCTCAGGCCCCACCTGGGAGAGGACGTGGAGAGCGCCACGGGCAGGGTGATCGAGGAGGTTCGTCCGTCCCTCCGCCGCCAGATGCGCCTCTCCCCGACCACCCGCAACACGATCCTGACGGGCCTGACGCGCGGAGCGATGGAGCCGGGCGGGACCTCGTACGCCGTCTTCGGCCACTTCCCGTTCCCGATTGCCGGCAAGACGGGAACCGCGCAGCGGCCGAACCAGCCCGACCAGTCCTGGTACATCGCGCTTGCGCCGGCGAAGAACCCACAGATCGTCGTCGCGGTGACGCTCGAGCGGGGCGGTTTCGGCGTCGATACGGCCGCACCGGTCGCCGCCCGCATCCTCGAGCACTACTTCAAGCTGCCGATCACCCCAACGGCCTCATCGAGCGCAGCGGGGCAGGGAGGCACGCAGGAGTGATGGCGGCAGGATCCCCTCGGACCTCTACCCTCGCGTAAGTGGAAGCGGCACCGCTCACGCTGAGACCCACGCGCGCCCGCGTCACCGAGCGCCTTGGCCTCGCCTACTACGACGGGGTCCTGGTCGGCGCCGCGCTGGCCCTGATCGCATTCAGCTGCTTCACCCTCGCGGTGGCGACGCCCAACGACGTTCCGGGTCAGCCGCTGTTCTTCGCCATGCGGCAGGCGATCTACGCGCTGATCGGCGTGGCGCTGATGTTCGCCGTCGCCAAGATCGACTATTCCCGTTTCCGGGAGATCCGGGTCGGGATCTACTCGCTGATGATCGGCTCGATCTGCCTGGTGCTGCTGTTCGGCGCAGCGGCCCGCGGGTCCCGCCGCTGGATCGAGCTCCCCTACTTCCGCTTCCAGCCCTCCGAGCTGGCCAAGCTGCTGCTCGTCGTCGCCCTCGCGGCGTTCGTCATCGAGCGCACCCGCCGCGGCACTCCCGTCCGCCAGACGCTTCGCATCCTGGCGCTGGGGCTGGCCCCGGCCGGACTCGTCTTCCTGCAACCCGACCTCGGCACGGGAATCGTGCTGGTGGTCGTCACACTCACAATTCTTTTCCTAGCCGGGGTGCCCTGGCCGCATTTCGCGGCCATCGGAGGCTTGGCGACCCTTGCGGTCAGCTTCGTCCTCGTCATCGCCCCGGCGACCGGCCTGCCGAGCCCGCTTCACGGCTATCAGCAGGATCGGTTGACTTCATTTCTACATCCCAGCAATGACCCAAGCGACGCGAGCTATCAGGTCAACCAGAGCGTCACCGCGATTGGATCCGGCGAGAAGACCGGACGCGGCGACAGCTCGACTCAGACCAAGCTCCTGTTCCTCCCCGAGCGGCACACGGACTTCGTGTTCGCCGTGATCGGGGAGCGCTTCGGCTTTGCGGGAGCTGCATTCGTACTGTCCCTGTACGCCCTGCTGATCTGGAGAATGCTGCGCATTCCGACGCTCTCCAAGAACTTGTACGGGACCCTGATCGCCGGCGGCATCGCCGCCATGCTCATGTTCCAGATTCTGGTCAACGTGGGCATGACCCTCGGCGTCATGCCGGTAACCGGCATCACCCTGCCCCTGATGTCTTACGGGGGATCCTCGGTGCTTGCCACCTTCCTGGCGATCGGGCTCCTACAGAGCATCCACGCACAAGCGCGGTCGAGCTCCAGCACACGCAGCAGGGCGCCTATCCCACTGTTGCGCTGAGCCACCAAGAGCACACCCACACCAACACCCACCCAGCCAGACCCGCCCAAAGCGGCGGCCCGGCCGTATATCGGTGTGCGCTCGCGCAGAAAGGAACACCATGAAGAAGAACATCCTCGTCAGCGTCGACCGCGGTGAGACCCGCGTCGCCGTGCTCGAGGCAAAGGGCAGCCCCACTGAGGGCAAGCGCCGCAAGAAGGCTGCCCCAACCAACGAATGGAAGGTCGCGGAGCTCTACGTGGAGCGCCGTGGCCGCCGATCGATCGTCGGCAACATCTACAAGGGCAAGGTCGACAACGTCCTGCCCGGGATGGAGGCCGCGTTCGTCGACATCGGCCTGGAGCGAAACGGCTTCCTGCACGTCGACGAGATCGTCCTGCCTGACGGCAAGGCCGTCCCCAAGCGGGGCCGCGGCCGCGGCCGCCGGATCGACGAGCTGATCAAGCCCGGCCAGGAGATCATCGTCCAGGTCGTCAAGGACCCGCTGAAGACGAAGGGCGCGAGGCTCTCGATGCAGCTGTCGATCGCGGGCCGCTATCTCGTCTACATGCCGCAGGGAGGCGGCATCGGCGTCTCCAAGCGCCTGCCCGACGGCGAGAGAACCCGACTTCGCAAGCTGATCGAGAAGGTGGACATCGGGGACGGCGGCGCGATCGTCCGCACCGCCGCGCAGGGCGCGAAGAAGGAGGACTTCGTCCGCGAGATCTCCTACCTGCATCGCCTCAACGAGGTTGTGACCGAGCGCGCGGACAAGTCCGACGTCGGCCAGATGGTCTTCCAGGAGGCCGACCTCTCGATCCGCGTCGTCCGCGACGTGCTGGTCGAGGAGTTCGAGGGAGCGATCATCGACGACCCCAAGCAGCACGAGCGCGTCACCAAGTTCCTCCAGCGGACGGCGCCGGAGCTGGCTGAGCGGGTCGAGCTCTACAAGGGCAAGGAGGGGCCGCTCGAGAAGTGGGGCGTCGAGGAGGCGTTCGACTCGGTGCTCTCGCGCCGCGTCGATCTCCCCTCGGGCGGATATCTCATGATCGACTATGCGGAAGCCCTCACGGTCATCGACATCAACACCGGCAGCTTCACTGGCAAGGGCAAGGGCCGCCTCGAGGACACGATCACCAAGGTGAACGTCGAGGCCGCCGATGAGGTCGTGCGGCAGCTCCGCATGCGCGACATCGGCGGGATCATCGTCATCGACTTCATCGACATGGCGCGGGCGCGGAACCGCGACCAGGTGCTGAAGACCCTGCGGACCGCGCTGGACGAGGACCGGACCAAGACCTATGTGGTCGAGGTCTCGCCTCTCGGCCTGGTCGAGATGACCCGTCAGAACGTCACCGACGGCGTCCGCGAGATCCTCACCAAGCGCTGCCCGACCTGCGACGGGGAAGGGGTCGTCAGCTCGGAGGAGACCGTCGCGATCTCAATCGTCCGCAAGCTTCAAGGCGTCGTAGACGAGAATCCGGACCCCGAGGCGTACCTGGTGAGGGTGAACCCCCGGGTTGCCGCGGAGCTGCTCTCGCCCGACTCGGGCCTCACCGAGCTGGAGGAGGAGACGGGGAAGCGCTTCCACTTCGAGGGCGGCGATGCCCTGTCCCTCGACACGTTCCACGTCGTCGAGAGCGGTGGGCGCGAGGAGATCGAGCAGCGGGCGCTGCCGTTCCAGGTGGGTGAGGAGGTTCTGGTCTCGATCGAGGAGCCCCACATGTACAACGTCGACGATGCGGTTGCCCGGGTCGATTCATACGTCGTCAGCGTGGCCGGAGCCGGGCCGCATGTGGGCGAGCAGCGGATGGTGCGCATCGAGAGCGTCGGGCGCTCCGCCGCGACCGCGCTGCTGCTCGATTCGGATGGGAACGTCGTGCAGCCCGGAGCCAATGGGGATGGAGGAGAGAAGCTAGAATCCTCGACCTCCGAAGGGCGCAGGCGTCGCGGAAGCAGGGGCGGAAGGCGACGTTCCCGTGCCGGCGGTGGCAGCAAGAACTAGTCAAGTGGAGACGTGATGACGAGCTACGCAGTGATCGAGACAGGCGGCAAGCAGTACCGCGTCGAGAAGGGCTCGACCCTCCTCGTCGATCGCCTGACCGCGAAGGAGGGCGACAAGGTGGATCTCCGCCCGGTCGCCTTCCGGGACAAGGAGATGGTGCTCGGCAAGGACCTCGAGAAGGTCAAGGTCGAGGCCAAGGTCGCCGGCCACGAGCGCGGCCCCAAGATCCGGGTCTTCAAGTACCGGGCGAAGAAGGGCTACCGCAAACGCGCCGGACACCGCTCCGAGCTCACCCGCCTCGAGATCACCGACGTGAAGATGCTCGCCAGAAAACCGGCGGCCACAAGAACCGCCGCCGCATCTACCGCCAAGAAGGAGGAAGCCGCAGATGGCTCATAAGAAGGGACTCGGATCGAGCCGGAACGGCCGCGACTCCAACCCGAAGTACCTGGGGGTCAAGGTGTTCGCCGGCCAGGTCGTGAACGGCGGCGAGATCATCGTCAGGCAGCGGGGCACCCGCTTCCGTCCCGGCAACGGGGTGGGGATCGGCCGGGATCACTCGATCTTCGCCACGCGTCCGGGCGTCGTGCAGTTCAGCACCGGCCGCCGCGGCCGCACGATCTCGGTCGTCGAGAGCTGAGCGCGTTTCCCCGCCGGGATGCGGGGTAAGCGCAAAGGCTCATGCTCTCGACCATGAGGAGGTGGGCCGCGTGCTCACGATCACCCCAGAGGCCTCTAATGCCATCCGTGGAATCCTCTCCGCGTCGGATGCGCCCGACGGCTCGATGTTTCGCATCAGCCCGGAGGGCCAGAACGGAGATGCGCCCGGGCCCAGCCTGACCGTGACGGTAATCGAGGAGCCCCCGCCCGACGACGAGATCGTCGAAGGCGAGGAGGTCGCGGTCGCCGTGGAGCCGAGCGCCGCTGCGATTCTCGAGGACAAGCAGCTGGACGCGACCGTGGTCGGCGACAAGATCAACTTCAGCATCGGCGAGCAGGCCGCCTAGCGGGGCGCTGGACCGCCTGTCCCGCAGCTTTGGACAGCCGGGCGGTGTTCGCGAACGGGAGCCTTTCCTAGCCTTTGTGCATGGCCTCTCGCCCGCTGATCGGGGTTACCACGTCCGAGGTGCGCGTCGCCGAGGAGGTCCACCGGGCCGCCGAGGGTGAGCCCCCGCGCCCCGAGATGGCTCTCGGGCTCACCTACCTGAAGGCGATCGAGCGCGCGGGCGGCATTCCGGTCGCGATTCCCCCGCTGGGGCCGGAGGCGGTCACCCCGCTGGTCGAGCGGCTCAGCGGTCTTTGCCTGTCGGGCGGCCCGGACATCCATCCCTCGGCGTACGGCGCCGATCCGCATCCCGCCCTGGGCCCGACCTGGCGCGAGCTCGACCTCGCCGAGATCGCCCTGGCGCGGGCAGCCGACCGGCGCGGGCTCCCGATCCTGGCGATCTGCCGCGGCGCGCAGGCGCTCAACGTCGCCCGCCGCGGGACCCTCTTCCAGCATCTGCCCGAGTCCGGAGGCGAGGTGGACCACCGCCCGGGCGACTACGGCCCGGACGTGGCTCACTCGGTCGAGATCGAGCCCGACAGCCTGCTCGCCGAGGCGCTCGGCGCGACGACGCTCGACGTCCCTTCGTACCACCACCAGGCGGCCGACGAGCTCGGCCGCGAGCTGCGGGCGGTCGCCTGGTCGCCGGATGGGATCGTCGAGGGGATCGAGGCGATCAACCGCGGCTTCGTGATCGGAGTGCAGTGGCACGCGGAGGGGGATGCGCCCGAGAACGGCAGGCTGTTCCGCAGCTTCGTCAAGGCGGCCGGGTTGCGCGACTCGGCGAAGCGCGAGCCCGTTCCGGTCCCGGCGTAGATCCGGGAAATACCCCCTGTATTCGGACGGGCGCGCCCTGTAGGTTGGCGCCGTGCTGCGCCGACCCGGAAGGTTGGCCGCGTCCCTTGCCGCGGCTGCGTCCGCCTCGCTCATGCTCACGGCAAGCGCCGTGGCCGATACCTCCGCCGACCAGGAGCAGCTCGTGGGGGCCTATGCGCCGCACCTGATGCTGCGGGAGCAGACGGCGGACGACAACTGCCACACGAGGGAGGAGCAGTACAGCCCGCCGACGTCGGTGGACCTCGTCCTCGCCAACCCGGCCGTGAAGCTCGTCCACTACGTCGGCGGCAGGGATGTACCGATCAAGACCGCTCCGTCCGCGGCCGACATCGCGGGCCTGGGCGACGACTACTACCTCGATCTCCCGGGCGACCCGCTCGACGTCATGTGCCCGAAGAAGGGCAGCTACGCGAAGGACTTCCAGGCCCTCAGGAACGCCGGCAAGGCGCCGGCGATCACCTACGCCCACATCGCCACCGAGCCGGGCTACAGCGGCCTGGTCGTGCAGTACTGGTTCTTCTACTACTTCAACCAGTTCAACGACGTTCACGAGGGCGACTGGGAGGGGATGCAGATCTCCTTCGATGCGGACACTCCGGCCGAGGCCCTCGCGCGGGGCCCGTCGCAGATCGCCCTCTTTCAGCACGCCGGTGGAGAGCGCGCCAACTGGAACGACACCAAGGTTCAGAAGGACGGCAACCACCCGATCGTCTATCCGGCGGCAGGGTCGCACGCCACCTTCTACGACAACGCGATCTACATTCAGAACGGCTCGCACGGATCGGGCGTTGGCTGCGACGACACCGAGTCGCCACACGTCGAGTCCAATCCGCGACCGGAGATCATCCCAACGGCCGCGGCGCCGGGCAGCAAGTTCCAGTGGCTGAGCTTTCTGGGTCACTGGGGACAGCGTGAGAAGGGATTCAACAACGGCCCACAGGGGCCGACGACGAAGCGGCAGTGGCTCCGCCCCTTCACCTGGATGGACGGCATCCGCCAGGACAGCCCGCGTCTGCCGGGCGGGGCGGTGCTCGGCCCGGCCGCGTCCACCGCGTTCTGCGGCGCGATCGAGGGCGTGTCGGAGTTCATCAATCTGGAGGCGAAGAGCACGATCGGCGCCATCCTGCTCGGCGTGATGCTCCTCCTGCTGATCCTTGTGCCGATCCTCCTGACCCGCTGGCGCCCGGTCGACCTCTCCACCCTCCGTCATCGTTGGGCGTTCGGACAGCTGCTTCGCGGGTCCCGCCAGCTCTACGGGCGGCACTGGCGCACGTTCATGGCCCTCGCCTTCGTCGGCTTTGTCATCCTGGTCGCGCTTCAAGGCCTTCAGTACCTGCTGGTCCAGATCAACGGGGGAAGCAACAACTTCACCCTTCGGGCGTATCCCTTCGGAGGGACGCTGGAGTTCAGCGGCTCAATCGACGGAATATCCCAGCCGGTCGGGTTCGCGATCGTCGGCGGGGCGGTGGTTGCCTACATGCGCTTCTTGGTCGAGGGCGAGCCCGGCGGTCTCAAAGCCTCATACGGCTTCATGTACGAGCGGCTCTGGCGTCTGGTCGCCGCTCAGCTGCTCGCCATCGTCCTCACTTCGCTGATGGTGATCACGATCATCGGGATCCCGTTCGCCGCTTACTTCTACTTCGCCTGGCAGTTCGTCCAGCAGGAGATCATCTTCAAGGACGCGCGGATGCGCGATGCCTTCCGCGGCAGCCACGCTCTCGTTCGTGGCCATTGGTGGCGCACCCTGGCCATGATCGGTCTCCTCACGCTGCTTGCCCTGGTTGCCGGACCGGTGCTCGGGTTCTTCCTGATCTTCGCGAACCTCTCGCCGGTCCTGGTCAACCTGATCGGCTCGGTCGTCTACGGCCTGCTCATTCCGTACGTCGCCATCGGCCGCACGCTGCTCTACTTCGATCTCGGCGCCCGGGAAGCGGCTGGAGCGCCGACTCGACGACGCCGCCTGCGCCTGAGGCCCCGCCCCGCGTCGAGCTAGCCCTCTAACTTCGCGTCGTGCTCTTCGACCGAGCGAAGATCTACGTCGAGGGCGGCCGCGGCGGCAACGGCGTGGTCAGCTTTCGCCGCGAGGCCCACGTGCCGCGGGGCGGGCCCGACGGCGGCGACGGCGGGCGCGGGGGCGACGTCGTGCTGGTCTGCGACGCGCAGCGGCGCGACCTCGCCTCGCTCGGGCGGAGCCGCCATTTCCGCGCGGGGAGGGGGAAGCACGGCGAGGGCAGCCGGAGGCACGGCGAGCGCGGGGAGGATCAGGTGATCCCGGTCCCGCCCGGGACCGTGGTGCACGGCCTGGACGGGTCTGAAACGGAGCTTCTGGCTGACGGCCAGCGGCTGGTCGCAGCAGGCGGCGGCTCCGGCGGACACGGCAACAAGCGCTTTGCGACCTCGACCCGCCAGGCACCCCGCTTCGCCGAGAAGGGGCTCGACGGCGAGTCCGGTGAGATCGAGCTTCAGCTGAAGCTGCTGGCAGACGTCGGGCTGGTCGGTTTGCCGAACGCGGGCAAGTCCTCGCTGCTTTCCCGGCTGACGCGCGCCGATCCCAAGGTGGCCGGCTACCCGTTCACGACGGTCGAGCCGAACCTCGGGACGATCGAGCTCGGGGACCGGCAGCTCGTGATCGCGGACATCCCGGGTCTGATCGAGGGAGCTGCGGAGGGCGCCGGCCTCGGCCACGAGTTCCTCGCCCATCTCGAGCGCTGCCGGGTGCTGGTGCATCTGGTCGAGGTGGAGCCCTCGGAGGGGGATCCCGGATCCAACTACGAGACCGTCCGCGGCGAGCTCGCCGGCTACGGTGCCGGGCTCGACGGCCTGCCGGAGATCATCGCCCTGTCGAAGGTGGATCTGATTCCCGAGGAAGATGCCGGGCGAGCCGTATCGGAGTGGCGAGAGAGGAATGCCTCGCACGCCTCGGCCGTGCTCGGGATCTCCTCGGCCACGGGGGCCGGCCTGGAGGCGCTGACGCAGGCGATCTTCGCCACGCTCCCTGAGGAGTCGTCCGCCGTCGCTGCGAGCGACGGGGAGTTCGAGGCCGAGCACCGCGTGTATCGGCCCGGGGAGGAGGAGGGCTTCGACGTCCTCCCGGAGGGCGACGGGCGGTTCCGGATCGCGGGGCGCGGCATCGAGCTGCTGGTGGCGCGTCACGACCTGGAGAACGAGGAGGCGCTCGACTACCTGGAGGGGCGCCTGCGGGAGATCGGGGTGATCGCGGCCCTCGAGCGCGCCGGTTTCGAGCCCGGCGACGAGGTGGTCGTCGGCGACCTCGAGTTCGAGTTGGACCCGTAGCGGCCACCAGGCCGCTCCACTTTGGAGCGGAGGGCGAAGCCCGTAGCGACTTGTGCTGGGCGGCCGCTTGTGGCCGCGATCTGATGGTGAAGCCATCAACCGAGACGTACCTACAATCGCCGCGCCATGACCGTGGTCGCGAAACTCGGCTCATCCATCGTCGCCGGAGATCAGGGCGCGCTCCGCAGCGACGTGCTCGACCGCGTCTGCGCGCAGGTCGCCGTGCTCCACGCGGGGGGCGAGAACGTCGTCATGGTCACCTCCGGCGCCATCGCCCGCGGCATGCGGGTGCTCGAGCTGCCGCGGCGTCCCTCAGCGATCGACGAGCTCCAGGCGGCCTCGGCCGTGGGACAGGGCAGCCTCTTCAGGGCCTACGAGGAGCGCCTCGCGCAGGGAGACGTCCGCGCGGCGCAGGTCCTGCTCACCGCCTCGGACCTGCAGCTGCGGACGCACTACCTGAACGCGCGGCAGACGCTCAGCCGGCTGCTCGACTGGCGAGTGGTCCCCGTGGTGAACGAGAACGACACGACGGCCACTGACGAGATCACCTTCGGAGACAACGACTTCCTGGCGGCGCAGGTCGCGATCATGCTCGAGGCGCGGCTGCTCGTCCTGCTCACCGACCAGACCGGCCTCTACACGAAGGATCCGCGGCGCCATGACGACGCCGAGCTGGTCACCGAGGTCGCGAGCGAGTCGCAGCTCGCCGGATACGAGATCGGCGAGCACACCTCGCCCTTCGGCCTGGGCGGGATGCGCAGCAAGGTCGCGGCCGCCGGGATGGCCGGCGCCTCCGGCATCGGGGCTGTGATCTGCGACGGGACCGCGGAGGGGACGCTGCTGGCGGCCGCCGGCGGCGAGGCCACTGGAACCCGCTTCTCGCCGCACCCCGAGCGCACGCCGAGCTTCAAGCTCTGGCTGCGCTACGCGAAGCCGAGCCACGGCAAGCTGCTCGTCGACGACGGGGCCGCTCGCGTGCTGCGCGAGAGCGGCAGCAGCCTGCTGCCGGTCGGGATCACCGAGGTCGACGGCGAGTTCGACGCGGGCGACGCGGTCGACGTGACCAGCGACGGCAAGACGATCGGCAAGGGGATCGTCAACTACTCAGCCGACGAGCTGCGCCGGATCAAGGGACTTCGGACGGACAAGGTGCGCGAGCTGCTCCCGCACGCCTCGGAGGAGGCGGTGCACCGCGACTACTTCGTCCTGACGTAGGTGCCTCGGCTGCTACTGCGCGACGGCAGGCGCTCCGGCAGGCGCTCCGGCAGGGGGCCGCGGGGCTGGTCGCGCAGCTGACTCAGGCTGCCGCGGGGCTCGGGATCATCCTCGTGGTCCGGGAGGCGGGCGGCTCGCTGTCGCTGGCGGGCGCGGCCGCCGGCGCCTTCCTCGTCGCGACCGGGGCGGCTCGCCCGGTGCAGGGCCGCCTGATCGATCGGCACGGCCCGCCGCCTGTGCTGATCCCCTGCGCGGCGATCCACCTCGCCGGGTTCGGCGGGTTGGTCGCCTGGACGCAGCTCGTCGGCGCGACCTGGCCGGTTCTGCTCTTCGCGATCCCGATCGGCCTGGGGGAGCCGCCGGTCTCGGCCAGCATGCGGATCACCTGGGGACGGATGGCGAACGCGGAGGATCGGACGGCGGCGTACAGCGTCGTCACGCTGACACAGGAGCTCGCGGTGCTCCTCGGGCCGCTGCTGCTGGCGGCGATCGTTGCGGTGGCGTCGGCTGCGGCGGCCGTCCTCGTCGTCGCGGGTCTCGCCGGCGCGGGGACGGTCGTGCTCGCGATCGTGATGCCTCGGCACCTGCACCAGGGCCCTGCGCCGAGCAGAAGGCGCGCCTTGAGATCGAAAGGGGTCCGCACGGCGCTCTCGGTCAACCTCTTCTTCGCCCTCGCGCTGGGTTGCATCGAGCTCGGGATTCCGGCGCTGGCCGGCGATCGCGGCGTCCCGGCGCTCAGCGGCGTGATGCTGGCTGTGATGTCGGTGGGTGGAGTCCTCGGCGCGATCGCCTACGCCGCACGCCGATGGGGCCTGACCGCCTCCGCTCGGCTGGCGCTCCTGCTGGCCGCGTACACCGTGACGATCGTCCCCCTGATCGGCACCCCGTCATTCGCGCTGATGGTCATCCCGCTGCTGCTCGCCGGCGCGGCGCTCAACCCGATCGTCACGACCGTCGCTCTGCTGGTCGAGGACCACGCGGGCGCCGCGGCGGCTGAGGCATTCGGCTGGCAGTCCACTTCGCTGGCCATGGGGGCGGCCGCGGGAAACGCGCTGTCCGGCCCGCTCGCTCAGCATCACGGGGCCTCGGCCGCCTTCGCCGCGGGGGCGATCGCGGCCACCCTGGCGACGATCCTGGCCATCCTCGCGCGTCGCCGGCTCGCGACTGGCCAGGCAGCCAGTCCAACCTACTAGAGTGCCCTCGATGGGTTCCGGAGAGGAAGCGGGCGCCGTCCTCAGCGATTCGCAGCAGGCGATCCTGACCGCGGTCTGCGACACGGTCGTTCCGTCGCTGCCGCGCGATCGCGACCCCGAGGGGCTCTGGGGGCGGAAGGCGAGCGACTTGGGTGTCGACGCCGGCGCGGCACAGCTGATCTCCGAGATCCCGGACCCGGAGCTGCGCGGCGGGCTGCTCGAGCTGATCGATGCCCTGGGCGGCCAGGGAATCACCCGCGCGCCCTCGCAGGAGTCCCGGGAGCAGATCCTTCGCAACGTCGCCCTCTCCGACCCGCGGGCAGCCGCCGGGGTGGGAGCGCTGATCAACATGACCCTCTTCCTCCACTACGGCGCGCCCGACCCGAGCACCGGGCAGAACCCGAACTGGAAGACGTTCGGGTTCCCGGGCCCGATCTCGGCGCCGCCGCAGGTCGAGAAGCCGCTTCGCATCCACGAGCCCGAGGGCGCCGAGGAGACGCTGGAGGCCGACGTCTGCATCGTCGGGTCGGGCTCGGGCGGCTCCGTGATCGCCGCCGTCCTCGCGCAGAGCGGGCTTGACGTGATCGTGCTCGAGGCCGCGGGCTACTTCAACGAGTCCGACTTCAACCAGCTCGAGCTGCCGGCCTACCAGCAGATGTTCTGGCGCGGGGGGCCGAATCCGACGGCGGACGGCAACGTCAGCCTGGTCGCCGGCACCACGCTGGGCGGCGGGACCACGATCAACTGGACCAACTGCCTGCGCACCCGCCCATCGGTTCTCGAGCAGTGGGCCGAACACGGACTCGAGGGCGTCGACGGCCCCAGCTACGACCGCCACCAGGACGCTGTCCTGGAGAGGATCGGCGCCAATGACGGGTGCAGCGACCTGAACGGGACCCAGCAGCGCCTCCGGGAGGGCACCGAGGCGCTCGGCTGGAGCTTCGAGACGATCGTCCGCAACACCGATCCGGCGGCGTACACGCCGGAGATGGCCGGCTACCTCGGCTTCGGCGATCAGTCGGGCAGCAAGCGCAGCGCGGATCGCACCTGGCTCGCCGACGCCCAGGAGCACGGAGCGCGGTTCCTCACCTACACCCGCGCCATGAAGGTCGTGACCGAGGGGGGCCGGGCGGCCGGTGTCGAGGCCGTATGGCAGACGCCCGACGGCCGCGGGGCCCAGGTGACGGTGCGAGCGCCGCGGGTGGTCGTCGCCTGTGGCTCGCTCGAGTCACCCGCCCTGCTGTTGCGATCCGGGATCGGCGGGCCCGCCACCGGCGACAACCTGCGGCTTCATCCCTCGAGCGTCGTCGGTGCGGCCTACGGCACCGACCAGCAGGCCTGGTGGGGGCCGCCGCAGGCCGGGCTCTGCGACGAGTTCGCCGACACCGGCGAGGGCTACGGCTTCCTGATCGAGACCGCCCAGTACGCGCCGGGGCTGATCGGCTCCGCCACGCCCTGGATCTCGGGCGCCGACCACAAGCAGCGTATGGAGGAGTTCCCCTTCACCGGGACCTTCATCTCATTGACGCGCGATCGGGGGAACGGCCGCGTGGACGTCGACGCGAACGGCGAGGCGGTGCCGACCTACGCGGTCACCGACGACCTCGACCTGGCGAACCTTCGTCACGGCATCGAGGTGCAGATCCGGCTGCACGAGGCGGCCGGGGCTCACCAGATCGGCCCGCTCGCAGAGGGAGCGCCGACCTGGCGCCGCGGCGACGACATCGAGGCCTTCATCGAGGGCGTCAAGCGGATCCCGTTCCGAGCCGGCGGCTACAAGCTCTTCAGCGCTCACCAGATGGGCACCTGCCGCATGGGTGCGGACCCCAAGACGTCGGTGGCCGGTCCACTGGGCGAGCTGCACGACACCAAGGGCGTCTGGATCGGCGACGGCAGCGCCTTCCCGACCTCGTCGGGGACCAACCCGATGGTGTCGATCATGTCGCTGGCGCACCGGACCGCCGAGGCGATAGCCGACGACGCGGGCGCCTCGCGTCGGGCGAAGCCGGCCGAAGCCGCACAACCCGCTTAAGAGAACTTCGAACAGGAGGAGCGAGACCTTGGCCACTGAGATCGCGGCACCCGCCCAGGCAGGACATCCAACGGAAGAGATCGTCCGCGACCGCCTCTACATCGGCGGCGAGTGGGTCGCGCCCACGGGACCCGGGACGATCGACGTGATCGACTCGACCACCGAGCAGGTGATCGGCCGGATTCCCGAAGGGACCGCCGAGGACGTTGATCGAGCCGTCCAGGCGGCTCGCGCCGGCTTCGAGGCCTGGCGCCAGGTTCCGGTCGAGACTCGCGTCGACGCGTGTACCGCGATCAGCGCGGCGCTCGCCGAGCGCGCGGACGAGATCGCGGCGCTGGTCGCGGCCGAGGTCGGGATGCCGCTCGCGCTGGCGCGCACGATCCAGGCGGGCCTGCCGGCGATGGACTTCGGGTCGCAGGCCCAGGTCGCCTCGGAGGTGGTCTGGGAGGAGCAGATCGGGAACTCGCTCGTCGTCCGGGAGCCGATCGGCGTGGTCGGGTGCATCACCCCGTGGAACTACCCGCTCCACCAGATCTGCGCGAAGGTGGCGCCGGCGCTGACCGCGGGGTGCGCCCTCGTCGTCAAGCCGAGCGAGGTCACTCCGCTGACCTCCTTCATCCTCGCCGAGATCATCGACTCGCTCGACCTCCCCGCCGGCGTCTTCAACCTCGTCACCGGGTTCGGTCCCGTCGTCGGCGAGGCGATCGCCGCGCAAGACGGTGTCGACATGGTCTCGTTCACCGGCTCGACCCGCGCTGGGCGCCGGGTGAGCGAGGTCGCCTCCCAGAGCGTGAAGAGGGTCGCGTTGGAGCTGGGTGGCAAGTCGGCGAACGTGATCCTCGACGACGCCGATATGGCGACCGCGGTCGCGACCGGAGTGGGCAATTGCTACCTCAACTCGGGTCAGACCTGCAGCGCCCACACGCGGATGCTCGTCCCCCGCGAGAAGCTGGCGGAGGCCGAGCAGGTTGCGGCGGCCGCCGCCGAGAAGGCCACGCCGGGCGATCCGTTCGAGGACGGCACGCGCCTGGGGCCGCTCGTCTCCGAGGCCCAGCAGGAGCGGGTCAGGGGCTTCATCGAGAAGGGCCAGGAGGAGGGCGCGAAGCTCGTCGCGGGCGGCGCCGAGCCGCCCGAGGGGCTGGAAACCGGCTACTTCGTCCGGCCGACGGTCTTCTCAGAGGTGAAGCCGGACATGACGATCGCCCAGGAGGAGATCTTCGGCCCGGTGCTGTCGATCATCCCCTACGACTCCGAGGACGAGGCGGCCGAGATCGCCAACTCGACGATCTACGGGCTGGACGGCGGCGTCTGGTCGGCCGACCCGGAGCGGGCCAAGGCGTTCGCGCGCCGGATGCGCACCGGCCAGGTGCAGATCAACGGGGCGACCTTCAACCCGCTGGCGCCGTTCGGCGGCGTCAAGCAGTCGGGCCACGGGCGCGAGCTGGGCCGCTTCGGCCTCGAGGAGTTCCTCGAGGTGAAGAGCATCCAGCTCTAGGGACTGGGCTGTAGGCGCGCGGGTCCTGTCGCGCCGAGGAAGACGCATCCTGTGGTACAGGCGTGTCCTCGGATGCGTCTTCCTCGCCGCACCACCCGCGCGAGCAGCGCCGTGCCTAGCTGTATTGAGTGCGCGGTTTTGTCTGCCCGGAGCAGCGGGTAACCGCCGTGGGAAAGCTTCCGAAAGGAGTCGATTCCGATGGCGAGTGAACTGAAGGGAAAGCGGATTGCATTGCTGATGGCGAACGAAGGGGTTGAGCAGGTTGAGTACTTCGAGCCTCGCACGGCTGTGGAGGAGGCTGGTGCCGACGTTGAGGTGATCTCGACTGAGTCCGGTCAGGTCCAGGGGTTCGAGCATCTCGATAAGGCGAAGACCTGGGACGTCGACAAGACGACCTCCGAGGCGAAGGCCGATGACTATGACGGCGTCGTGCTGCCGGGCGGCGTTGCCAATCCGGACAATTTGCGGACGGACAAGGACGCGATTCGGTTCCTGCGCGAGTTCTTCGCCGCCGGTAAGCCGGTCGGCGCGATCTGCCATGCGCCGTGGATGCTGGTCGAGGCCGACCTCGTCGACGGCCGCAAGCTGACCTCGTTCCCAAGCGTGCAGACGGACATCCGAAATGCCGGCGGGAACTGGGTCGACGAGGAGGTGGTGGTCGACTCCGGGCTCGTGACCTCGCGAAAGCCCGACGACATTCCGGCGTTCAACGCGAAGATCGTCGAGGAGTTCGCGGAGGGCATTCACGAGGAGCAGCGCGAGAAGGCGCGGGCGGCCTCCTAGCGGTTGGGCTGCAGGCCGGGGCGTGGGTGGTCCGTCCGGCTCGCAGTTCGGCGAGCTCGGTGGCGAAGGTGGCCAGGTCGTCCGGTCCGGTGAGATCGATCGGGAAGAACCCGTCCCAGCCGATCTGCTCGGCGCGGGCAAAGCCGAGGAGCGACCCGTTTAAAGTTTGGGCGTGGCCACCGCCGCCAAGACCGTCGAGCAGACCTGCCGCGAGGCGAAGGACGCCTCGCATCTGCTGGCCCGCGCGTCGCGCGACGAGAAGGACGCCTGCCTGCGCGATCTCGCCGATCGCATCGACGGCGGCGTCGACGGGCTGCTCGAGGCCAATCGGGCCGACGTGGATGCCGGGCGCGAGGAGGGGCTCAACGAGGCCCTGCTCGACCGATTGACGCTGACCGAGGCGCGCGTTGGCGAGATGGCCACGGGTGTCCGGGAGATCGCTGAGCTGCCCGACCCGGTCGGCGAGGTGGTGGAGGGGTGGACGCTGGAGAACGGCCTCGACGTCGCCAAGAAGCGGGTTCCGATCGGCGTGGTGGCGGTCGTCTACGAGGCGCGGCCGAACGTGACGGTCGATGCGGCCGCCCTCTGCCTGAAGAGCGGCAATGCCGCGGTCCTGCGCGGTTCCAGCAGCGCCGAGAGCTCCAATGCCTTCCTCGCCGGGCTGATCGCCGATGCGCTCGCCGCGGCCGAGTTGCCGGGGGCCTCGGTCTCATTGCTCTCCGGCGGCGGGCATGAGCAGCTCGCGGAGCTCGCCACGGCGGAGGGGCTGGTCGATCTGATCATTCCCCGCGGCGGCGAGGGTCTGAAGAACGCGCTCAAGGAGGTTGCGAAGGTCCCGGTCATGTACGCGGCCGCCGGCAATTGCCACGTCTACGTCCACCAGGACGCCGATCTCGAGATGGCGGAGCGGGTCGCCTACAACGCGAAGGTGCAGCGGCCTGGCGTCTGCAACGCCGCCGAGACCCTGCTCGTGCACAGGGACGTGGCGGCGGAGCTGTTGCCCAGCCTGCTCGCCGAGCTGAGCGACGCCGGCGTCGAGCTGGTCGGCGATGAGCGGACGCGGGATTCGGCCGGGTCGGTACCGGTCGGCGAGGCCACCGAGGCCGATTGGGACACCGAGTACCACGGCCTGAAGATGGCCGTCGCCGTGGTCGATTCGCTCGGCGAGGCGATCCAGCACATCAACAGGCACGGCACGGGACATTCGGATGCGATCGTGACGCGCTCGCCCCAGGTCGGCGACGAGTTCACCGACGCCGTGGATTCGGCGGCGGTCTACGTCAATGCCTCGACGCGGTTCACGGACGGCTACGAGTTCGGGATGGGCGCGGAGATCGGCAACTCGACCCAGAAGCTGCACGCCCGCGGGCCGATCGGATTGCGCGAGCTGACGACCACCAAGTACGTCGTCCACGGCAGCGGGCAGATCAGGGAGTAGTGACGTCGCTCGGATCGGGGTCCTGGGCGGGGCCTTCAACCCGCCCCACGTCGGACATCTTCTCCTCGCCCAGGAGGCGCGCTGGCAGCTCGGCCTCGAGCGAGTGCTGCTGATGGTGACCGGACGGGCTCCGCACAAGGAGATCGAGGACGATCCGGGCGCGGAGACTCGGCTTGAGCTGGCGAGGCTGGCCGCGGACGGCGAGGACGGGGTGGAGGCATCCGGGCTCGAGGTGGAGCGGGACGAGACCTCTTACAGCTACCGGACCCTGGAGCTGCTGGCCGATCGGGAGCCCGGCGACGAGATCTTCTTCCTGCTCGGCGCCGACATGGCGGCTGGGCTGGCGAGTTGGAAGGAGCCGGTGCGGGTGCTGGAGCTGGCGAAGCTCGGAGTGGTGCCGCGGCCGGGCGTCGGGCTCGGCGCGGTGCGCTCGGCGCTGGAGCGCCTCGGTGCCGCCGATCGAGCAGAGATAATCGACATGCCACTTTGCGGAGCGTCCTCGACCACAGTCAGGCAGCGAGCGCGTCAAGGAAAGCCGCTGCGGCATCTCGTTCCGGATCCGGTGATCGAGCTGATCTCCGAGAGGGAGCTGTACCGGTGACGCGCGGGACGGAGATGAGCTCCGTGGAGCTGGCGCGCCGCCTTGCCGCGATCGCCGACGACAAGAAGGCGACGGACCTGATCGCGCTCGACGTCAGGCAGCTGGTGGGGTACACGGACTATCTGGTGATCTGCACGGCTCGCAACGAGCGGCAGGCGAAGGCGATCCACGACGAGGTCTACCACCAGTTCAAGCGGGAGGGATGGCTGCCCGCGCGTGTCGAGGGAGTGCAGGAGGCGGAGTGGGTGCTGATGGACTACCTCGACGCCGTCCTGCACGTCTTCACTCCCGAGCTGCGGGAGCGGTACCGGCTCGAGACGCTCTGGGGCGAGGCCGAGCAGCTGGAGCTGGATCTGTCGGGCGCCCGCGGCGCCGCGTAATTAGGCGTCCGCCGCCGTCCTTAGCCTTTCGCCCGTGTCGAAGGAGCGTTTCCGGCGCGCCTTGCGCGGCTACGACCCAGAGGAGGTCGATGCGGCGATCGAGGCTCGCGACGCGCGATTGACCCGCCTGGAGCGGGAGGCGCAGCGCTTGGCCGAGCGAGTGGTCGAGCGCGAGAAGCGTTTGCAGGATGCGCTGAAGCGGCCGATGGCCACCACGGTGGGCAAGGGGATCGAGGAGATCTACGGCCAGGCGCGGCGGCAGGCGACGCGGATCCGGATGAAGGCGCTCGAGGATGCCGTGCAGATGGCGGACAGGGTGACGGAGCTTTCCGGGCTGAGGGACGAGCTGGGAGCGCGCGTCTCCGAGCTGGCCGACGTGGCGCGGGTTCGCCTCGGGATCGAGGAAGACCGGCCGGCGGTCGGCACGGAGCCGGCGCAGGGCGGCGTCTACGCCGGGCAGGTCGAGGTCGAGGTCGGGCCGCTCAACGACTTTGCGCAGCTCACCGGGTTCGAGGACGCCGCGGCCGGCATAGACGGCGCGTCCGAGATCAAGGTGAAGCGCTTCTCGGGCGGCCGGGCCTGGGTGTCGATGAACCTGGAGAACCCGATCGACCTCCTCCGCGAGCTGGAGGAGAAGGCCCCGTTCGACTTCGTCGTGCGCGACACGCGCCGCAACGGCGTCGTCCTCGACGTGGACGAGGACAGCACCGAGCAGAACCGCGCGGCGTAGCGCGCGTCTTTCAGCTCAGTCTCGCCGCACATCCCTGACGCTCCGCGCGCCCCGCGTCACCCGATCGGCGCGAGTATCGCCAGGTGCTCACTTCGAACGAAAAGGGCAACATCGCCGAAGCCGCGATAACTCTGGAGGCGATCAAACTCGGCATCGACGTGCTCAAGCCGGTCGCCGAACATGGTCGTTACGACCTGCTGTTCGACCTGGGTTGGCGGATCATCCGTGTGCAATGCAAATGGGGCTCCCTCGACCGCGGTCTTGGAGTGGTCTGCGTTCGCATCGGTAGTTCAAGACACACGCCGAACGGCTATGTCACGAGTACATATTCAGCCGAGGAAGTTGACGCAATCGCCGTTTACTGCGCTGATCTAGGGGAAGCTTTTCTCGTTCCGATTGACATAGCGGCGGGCAAGCGGCAATTGCATCTACGTCTGACTCCGCCGCGAAATAGCCAACGTGCCTGCATTAACCTTGCGGGTGAATACCGACTCGGGGCTATAGCTCAGTTGGGAGAGCGTTCGGCTGGCAGCCGAAAGGTCGGGGGTTCGAGTCCCCCTAGCTCCACTCCTCAGGCCGGCGATGACGTCCTCGTTGGCGCCCACGATTTCCGCCAGAAGTTCGGCTACTGGATGGAACGCGCCGCCGCGGGTGACGAGATCCTGATTACCCGCCGTGGCCACCGCTACGCCCGTCTCGGTCCGCCGGATCCGCAGCCCGCCACGACAGAAACCGCTCCGGATCCAGAGCCAGCAGCGGTCCCGGCGGCTCCTGGTCCCGGTACTGCCGATACTTCGCGCTGAGCGCATCGAGGCCGGCCGCGCCCTCTGAGACATCGAGGATCCGCACCGTCCCGAGTGCCTGCACCCAGGCCAGCTCCTCCCAATCGTCCGAGTACCGATCCACCGTCAGCGCCGCCCTCGGATCGCGTCGTAGGAACCGCAAGCGCGCTGGCTCCGCGGACCGCTTGGGCTTCTGATCGATCGCGCTCCAGATCACGCCGTCGGCGACCGCGAACGTCACCGGCAGCACCCGCGGCGCCCCCTCGTCATCGACCAGCCCCAGCCTCCCAACCCTCTCGGTCCGCAGCAACTCGTTTGCCCATGCAACTAACTCGGTAGGTTGCCTATCGGCCACCAAACGAACTTAGTCGAACAAAGGAGCGTCAATGGAGCTCGGAATCGGACTGCCGAACACAGTGCCCGGAACCACCGGCGGCCAGCTGACCGACTGGGCGCGCGCCGCCGAGGATGCGGGCTTCAGCAGCCTCGGCACCATCGACCGCATCGTCTTCCCCAACTACGAGCCCGTCGTCGCGCTTTCGGCCGCCGCCGCGGTCACCGAGCGCATCAAGCTCGTCACCGACGTCATGCTCGGGCCCCTGCGCATGAACCCAGCGATGGTCGCCAAGCAGTTTCTCTCCCTCGACGCCCTGGCCGGCGGCGACCGCGCGGTCCTCGGCATCGGCGTCGGCGGCCGCGAGGACGACTACGAGATCAGCGGCCTCGACATGTCCGGCCGCGGCAAGTGGCTCGACGATGCCCTGGCAAGGATCCGCGCCATCTGGAACGCCGATGGCGATCTCGAGTCGAAGGTCGGCCCCCGGCCCTCCGGCAAGGGCCCTTCCCTGATGGTCGGCGGATACATCCAGAAGGCGTTCGAGCGCGCCTCCAAGTACGGCGATGGCTGGACGCAGGGCGGCTCCGGCCCCGACCAGTTCGGCGCCGACGTCGCCAATCTCGACGAGGCCTGGAAGAAGGCCGGCCGCGACGGCCAGCCCCGCACGCTCGCCCTCGGCTACTTCTGCCTCGGTCCCGACGCCGAGGCGAGCGTCCAGGCCTACGTGGCCGACTACTACGCCTGGCTCGGGGACGAGGCGGTCCAGGGCATCATCGCCGGCGCCCCCAAGGACGCCGACAGCGTCAAGTCGCTCATGAATGCCTACGAGGAATGGAACTGCGACGAGCTCATCCTCTTCCCCTCGAACAGCGATCCCGCGCAGATCGGGTTGCTCGCCCAGGCAGCCGGCCTCTAAGGGCACCGGTTGGGATCGGAGCTCACGCTCGCGTCGCCGGAAGCGACGTGTCCCGCTCGGCCGCCGGCACCGTGGTGCCCTCGAGCTGCGCCAGGCCGAGTCCTTCCGGGGCGTGCAGGGCGAGCAGCTGCGCGTCGGCATCGGGGCGGCGCTCCCTCGTCGCCAGCGAGACGCTGATCATGGTCGCAAATGCCAGCGGCACCGAGACCATCGCCGGCTGTGTGAGCAGGCTGCCGAGCGCGCCGGAGGCGTTGTCGAGCGCGAGCCCGGTGAAGATGGCGCCGGTGGCCGCGAGCGCCCCAACCGCCATCCCCGCCGCGGCCCCGGGAGCGGTTAGCCCGCGCCACCACACCCCGAGCAGGAACATCGGGCAGAAGGTGCTGGCGGCGATCGCGAACGCCCAGCCGACCAGCACGCCGATGTCGAGGCCCGCCGCCTCCAGCGCCACCGCGACCGGGAGCACCATTCCCACCACGGCCGAGACCCGGAAGCGCCGCCTCCTCTCGAGCGTTCCTCGCGGGCGCTCGACCCGGCTCCAGAGGTCGTAGGAGATCGTCCCGGAGATCGAGACCAGCAGCCCTGAAGCGGTGGAGAGAAAAGCGGCAAACGCCCCCGCTGCGACCAGCGCGGAGAGCAGCTGCCCGGGCTCCCCGGGCCAGGCCAGCTCTGGCACCCGCAGGACGACGCTGTCGGTCTGACCGGTGACGTACAGCGCCGGAGCCAGCGCCCGACCCAGCATCGCGTAGACCACCGGGAACAGATAGAAGAGCCAGAGCAGCCCCAGGACCCGCACCGTCGTCCTCCGCGCCGTTGGGCCGTCCGGGCTGGTGTAGAAGCGGACCAGGATGTGCGGCAGGCCCATCGTGCCCAAAACGGTGGCGATCAGCAGGGAGTAGACGAACAGGGGTCCGTCCGATCCGCCGGTCCCCACCGGCCGGGACCAGTGGACGCCGGTGCCGGCGTCGGCGCCATCGGAGACCGGAACCGCGGCGTGCGGCGGTAGGCGCACCTCTCCCGCGGGGAGCGTCACCCGCGCGCCCTTCCTGGCGAAATGAGCCTCGCCCGCCGCCCGATAGCTGGACCGGGCGGGAAACACCACCTCCTGCGGCTCGTCGAGCGTCACGCTGAGCCCACCGGCGGGGGCGCGGGGAACGCCGTCCCCGAACAGGGTGTTGTGGCTCGGCAGGCCGCCCAGGTAGATCAGCAGCAGGCACGCCGGCAGCGCGATCGCGAAGGTCTTCAGCCAGAATTGGAAGGCCTGCACATATGTGATCCCACGCATGCCTCCGAGCGCGACGTTGAGGGAGACGATTCCGCCCACCACCACCACCCCGAGCCAATAGGGGGCGCCGGTCACCTGCTCGAGGGTGATCCCCGCTCCCTTCAACTGCGGCACGAGGTAGAAGCCGGTGATCCCGAGCACGATCGTGGCGGCGAGCAGCCTCATCCGTGATGAGCCGAGCCTCGCCTCCGCGAAGTCCGAGATCGTGTAGGAGCCATAGCGGCGGAGGGGGGCGGCGACGAACAGCAGCAGGGTCAGGTAGCCGGCGGTGAATCCGACCGGCAGCCAGAGAGCGACCGCGCCGAGCTTCATCACCAGGCCGGCGATGCCCAGGAAGCTGGCGGCGGAGAGATACTCGCCGGAGATCGCAGCCGCGTTCCACCACGGGCTGACCGCGCGCGAGGCGACGAAAAGGTCCGAGGTCGTGCGCGCGAAGCGCACCGTCCAGGTCCCCAGGCCGAGCGTACCTGCGGTCACCGCGGCGACCGCGAGGATCGCGATCAAGGCCCTCCGACGAGGTCGCGAAACGCCTCGTCCAGGGCGTCCGCCCGCCGCTGGTACGTCCAGCCGATGGCCACGAACAGCGGGAAGAGCGGCACGGCCACCAGCACCAGCGGCAGAGGGATGCCGGCAACCGAGATGGAGGCCAGATGCGGGACCAGGAAGAGGAGCAGTGGGAGAGCTCCGAGCAGCCCGATGAAGGCGACCAGCGCGGAGATGGAGAGCGCGAGCTGAGCCCGTACGAGCCGGCGCAGATAGACCTCGCCATGGGTCGTCGCCTCAGCCAGCTCGTCGCGAGGCGTTCGTCGCCGTCGCGGCCTGGCGTCGTCCCTCACAGGCCCAGCCGCATCCGAAGCTCGCCGATCTGCCGCCGGGCCACCGGTATCTCCTGGTCACCCGCCACGAGCCGCAGCGTCGCGGTCCCGTTCAACCTGGGCCGGACCTCGACCACATAGGCAAGGTTGACGACATACTGGCGATGCACGCGCGCGAATCCGAAGGCCCGCCATCGGCTCGCAATCCCGCTGAGCGTTCCGCGCAGGAGGAACCGCCCGTCCTCGGTGACCACCCGGACGTAGTCGCCCGCCGCCTGCAGGTAGAGAATCGAGCCGCGCGGGACCAGCCGGGTGGCGCCGCCCAAGCCGTCGACCGGAACGATGTCCCTCTCCGAGGGCTTCTCGGCCTCGTCCCCATTCGAGGCCCGGGCGCCCTCGGCGGAGTTCTCATGGACCCGAACCTGGCTCAGTTCGCCGATCCTGGCAATCGCCTCCTCGAGCCGCTTTAGGCTGACCGGTTTCACCAGGTAGTCCACGGCCCGGAGCTCGAAGGCCTCCACCGCCGCGTCCGGGTATGCCGTGACGAAGACGACCGATGGCGGGGCGGCGAACCGAGCCAGTACCTTGGCCAGATCGGTCCCGCTCAGATCGGGCATCCGTACGTCGAGGAAGACACCGTCGTAGGGGCGCTCGCTCCCATTCAGCAGGCGCAGCGCCAGGCTACCCGTGTCGGCCATGTCGACGTGCCGCACCGCGCCCAACTTGCGCAGCATCCGGACGAGATCGGTCAGCGCCGGACGCTCGTCATCGACCGCCAGCACCGACAGCCCGTCGGTCACGACGCGGCCACCACCGTCCGGGCCCCGGGCAGCGACTTGGGCAGTGTCACGGTCACCGTCGTGCCCTCCCCGATCGCCGTGCGAATGTCCAGCCCGTACCCGTCTCCGAAGGTGGCGAGCAGCCGTTCGTTCACGTTGAAGAGGCCGATCCCACCGCCGGCGCCGGCAAGCGCGGCGCGCGCCGCCTGCGGATCCATCCCGGCTCCGTCGTCCGAGACCTGCACCTCGACGTCGCGGCCGAGGTCGGCCGCGACGACCTCGATGCGGCGCGGGGCGGCGCTCCCCTCCACGCCGTGCCGGACCGCGTTCTCGACCAGGGGCTGGAGGGAGAGGACCGGCAGTGGAGCCTGCAGGACCTCCGGCGGGACCTCGAGGCGGACCTCCAGCCGGTGGCCGAAGCGGGCCCGCTCCAGGCTCAGATACTTCTCGACGTAGCGAAGCTCCTCAGCCAGGGTGACGTAGGGCCGCTCCGTCTGGAATGCGTAGCGGGTGAATTCGGCGAACTCGCTGAGCAACTCGCGGGCCTCCTCGGGGCTCGTGTGGATGTAGCTCGCCACCGCCGCGAGCGCGTTGTAGATGAAGTGCGGCGAGATCTGCGCTCGAAGCGCGCGCAACTCCGCCTGGGCGAGCCTCTTCTCCTGCTCAGCGAGTCCCGCGAGGGCGAGCTGTGCGCTCACCAGTCTCGCCGCCTCCTCGACGCCGCGCGTGTCCTCGGGACTGACCGTCCCGACACCCCGGAAGAGCCCGATCAGGCTCCCGACGCGCTGGCCCTGCACCTCCAGCGGAGCAGCAACGGCCGCGCCGAGCATGCACTTGCCCTCGGCGCAGAGGATCCGCTCGACCTGAATCCGGTCGTCGTGCGCGCGGGCGAGCAGGTCCGACAGGGGGCTTCCGGAGCGATGATGGTCGGATCCCTCGCCGTCCCAAGCGAGGATCTTGCTCCGATCGGCGAGGGCGATTGCCGGCGCCTGGATCAACGCGCGCAGGTCCGGCGCGGCCCTCTGCGTGCTGCTGGGGGAGAGACCTTGGCTCAGGTGGGGAAGGGTTGCGACCGCCGCGTGGAGGCCGGCGTGCATCGCCTGGTGTTCTGGATTGATGACCCCGCGAGGTCGAGTGAGTAGGCGCAACGCCGCGAAGGCGGAAGCGGATAAGGCGAGGCCGACCAGGACTCCAAGCGCGACGTCCATCTCTCCTCCGTCCTTGCGTCCCGTCCAGCATAGAGGAGCCTTCACGGTGCGCGGCTGCCGTTCGTCGCGTTTTCGCCACCGCTTGTCGTAGCCCCCTTGACCCCGATCGACTGCTGTTTGCGCCCTGCCCGGCGGGGCATAGGTTGACCGATGGGCGCCGAATCACGGTCGCCAACCATCGAGCGGTGTGCCGGTCATTCGCCAGGCACGGAGAGGAGAGTTAGATGGAGTCTTCGAGATCAGGAGGTTCGTGGACGCCGGCAGACCCGGGGCCACTCGGGCTCGCCGGGTTCGCAATGACCACGTTCGTCCTCAGCATGTTCAACGCGAACATCGTCAGTGGCGCCGGGGAACCGGTCGTCCTGGGATTGGCGCTTGCTTACGGCGGCATTGCGCAGCTGCTTGCCGGAATGTGGGAATTCCGCACCGGAAACACCTTCGGCGCGGTCGCTTTCTCGTCATACGGCGCCTTCTGGATCTCGTTCTGGGCGCTGGTGACGTTCTTCGCCAAGGACATCCCGGAGGCCGATGCCGGACACGCCGTCGGCCTCTACCTGTGGGCGTGGGCGATCTTCACGACCTACATGTTCATCGCTTCGCTCAGGACCACCGGGGCAGTTGCCCTCGTGTTCTTCCTGCTGTCGATCACGTTCATCCTGCTCGGGGCCGGCAACTCCGGCGGACACGAGAATGTCATTCACTGGGGCGGCTACCTCGGTCTGGCAACCGCGGTTGCGGCCTGGTACGCGTCGTTCGCGGCCGTGATCAACTCGACCTTCGGTCGAACGGTGGCACCCGTGATGCCGTTACAGGTCTCGAGAGGGGAGGAGATGGACCCGGCAGGGCGCTAAGGCGGAAACGACAGGCTGGAGGCGGCGTCGGCTCGTCCGGCGCCGTCCCCCAGCCGGAGATCGTCAGACTGAGTACAGCCGAGAAGATCAGAAAGGACTTGAGTCATGACACCGAAGAGTGAGGGTAGCTCCGGCTCCGCGGCGGTGGGCGAGCTCTCCGAGGCGCAGATCGCCGTCCACTGGCGCGAGGAAGAGTACGTCGAGCCCCCCAAGGGCTTCGTCAAGCAGGCGAACGCCAGCGACCCGGGGATTCGCGAGCGTTTCAGCGAGGAGCACTTTCCCGAGTGCTTCGAGGAGTACGCGGAGCTGCTCACCTGGGATGCGAAGTGGGATGAGATCCTCGACACCAGCAAGCCGCCCTTCTGGAAGTGGTTCGTCGGCGGGAAGCTGAACGCTTCCGTCAACTGCGTCGATCGCCATCTCGAGACCAGCGCCGACAAGCCGGCGTTCATCTGGATCCCCGAGCCCGAGGACGATGAGATCGCCGAGGTGACCTACAAGCAGCTCTACGACCGCGTCAACGAGTTCGCGGCGCTGCTGCGTGACTTCGCAGGGGTGAAGAAGGGAGACCGGGTGACCTTCCACCTGCCCATGCTCCCCGAGCTTCCGATCTCGATGTTCGCCTGCGCGCGGCTCGGCGTGATCCACTCGGAGGTGTTCGCCGGCTTCAGCGGCTCGGCCTGCGGCGATCGGATCGCCGACTCGCAGAGCACGATCCTGGTGACGATGGACAGCTACTACCGCGGTGGCGAGTTGCTCGACCACAAGGTCAAGGCCGACGAGGCGATCGAGCAGGCCCGTAAGAGCGGCCAGGAGATCGACAAGGTCCTCGTCTGGCGGCGTAAGCCCGGCGAGTACCACTCGGAGAGCGAGATGGTCGAGGGCCGCGACTTCTTCATCGACGATCTCATCGAGGAATACAGCGGACAGGAGGTCGAGCCCGAGTCCATGTCGGCCGAGGACCCGCTCTTCCTCATGTACTCGAGCGGAACGACGGGAAAGCCGAAGGGAGCCTGCCACCGCACCGGCGGCTACCTCGCCTACGTGGCCGGGACAGCGAAGTACTACCAGGACATCCACCCGGACGACGTCTACTGGTGCTTCGCCGACATCGGCTGGATCACCGGGCACTCATACATCGTCTACGGACCACTGGCGCTCGGGACGACGAGCGTGCTCTATGAGGGCGCGCCGAACTATCCAGATGCGGGGCGGCCGTGGCGGATTGCCGAGAAGCTCGGCGTGAACATCTTCCACACAGCGCCGACGACGATCCGGATGCTGCGCAAGCTCGGTCCCGATGAGCCCGCGAAGTACGACTACCACTTCAAGACGATGACGACAGTGGGCGAGCCGATCGAGCCTGAGGTCTGGAGGTGGTACCACGAGTTCGTCGGCAAGGGGGAGGCAGCGATCACGGACACCTGGTGGCTGACCGAGACCGGCGGGTTCCTTGGCAGCACGCTGCCGGGGCTCGAGCCGATGAAGCCCGGAAGCTGTGGCCCCGGCGTGCTCGGGATCTACCCCATCATCTACGACGAGGTGGGGACCGTCATCGAGCGCGGTTCGGGCAAGGCGGGCCGGATCTGCATCCGCAACCCGTGGCCGGGAATCATGCAGACGATCTGGGGCGACGACGAGCGCTTCGTCGACACCTACTACGCCAAGTACAACACCGACTCGAAGTCCACCGATTGGCACGACTGGCCGTTCATGTGCGGCGACGGCGCGGTCGAGGCCGAGGACGGGTACTTCCGGATCCTCGGCCGGATCGACGACGTCATCAACGTCGCCGGCCACCGCCTCGGGACCAAGGAGCTGGAGTCGGCTGCGCTCACCGTCGACGAGGTCGCCGAGGCGGCCGCCGTGCCGGTTGTGGATGACGTCCGCGGCAAGGTCGTCGAGATGTATGTGTCGCTGAAGCCGGGCCTGGAGGGCAGCGAGGAGATCGAGAAGAAGGTGACGGCGGCGATCGAGCACGACATCGGGAAGATCGCGCGGCCGAAGTCGGTGTGGGTCGTCTCCGACATGCCCAAGACGCGCTCGGGGAAGATCATGCGCCGGGTGATCGCCGGGGTCTCGAACTTCACGGACGTCGGGGACGTGACAACCCTGGCGAACCCGGAGATCGTCGACCAGATCCAGCACCAGGTGCAGAGCGAGAAGGTGGCCCGCGGGGATGAGCCGCGCGAGCTCTCCGAGTCGGAGCGGAAGGAGATCGCCGCGTTCGGCAAGGCCGAGTAGCTGCGTAAGGCCTTATTTGGCATTTCCGAGGAGGGACTTGTAACCGTCCGTCCTTGGGACTAGCTTCGAGGCATCGGTAAGGCGTCTACCCTGGCCATTCTCGCTGCGCTCGTCCTGCTCGTGCCCGCGACGGCGGATGCGAAGTCCGCATCGTCGCGCGGAACCCTCAAGCAGCTTCGAGGCACCGCCGGCTGCGTCGGCGCTCCGGCGGCGCGCCGGGCCGGCTGCGCCACCGGGCGGGCGCTGAAGGGCCCGGGCCCGTTCATGGGCTCCCGCGCGATTGGGATCAGCCCGGACGGCCGGAACGTCTACGTGGCCTCGTCGGGCAGCAACGCGATCGCGATCTTCGATCGCAGCAAGACGACCGGCGCACTGACCCAGCCCTCCGGAAAGCGGGGCTGCATCGCGAGCGGGGGAGGGGGCGGCTGCGCCCGTGCCGTCGGGCTCGACGGTGCGAACTCCATCGCGATCAGCGCCGACGGCCGCAGTGTATACGCCACGTCACGCGACAGCAGCGCCGTGACCGCCTTCGCGCGAAACCGCAAGACCGGCGCCCTTCGCCAGCTGCCCGGGGGCTGCCTCTCCGGCCTCCCGCTGCCCGGATGCACGAGCGGCGAAGCTCTCGTGGCGCCGGACGTGGTCGTGGTCAGCTCCGACGGCCGCAATGTCTACGCGGGCGCCTTCTTCGGCAACGCCGTCGTCACCTTCAGCCGCGATCCCGCCACGGGAGCCCTGACCCAGCCGGCGGGTGCCGCCGGCTGCATCGCTGAGTCGAACGCGGCATGCACGCCCGGGATCGCGCTGGGATCCGTCGAGGGTCTCGCGATCGACAGGAGCGGGTCGACCGTTTACACGGGCAGCGCGCTGTCGAACGCCGTCGCGATCCTCACCCGCGACCCATCGACCGGCGTCCTCACTCAGGCGACCGACGGCAGCGGCTGCATCACGAACGCGCTGCTCACCGGCTGCACGACCGGCGTGCAGCTCGGCGGCGCCAACGCGGTGGCGCTCAGCACGGACGGCAAGCAGGCGTACGTCACCTCCCTGCTCAGCAACAGCGTCACCTCGTTCAACCGCTCGAGCGCGGGGGGCCTCACCCAGAAGCGCGGGACCACGGGATGCCTCGTCCTGCTCCGGGCGCCGGGATGCTCCTTCGGGCGGTCGCTGAGCGCGCCGGAGGGGCTGGCCGCCTCACCCGACGGCAGGAACGTCTACGTGGCCGCCTTCAACACCGGCGCCCTCGACGTCCTCACGCGCAACCGGGTCACGGGCCGGGTGCTTCAGAGACCGGGCCGGCCCGGCTGCCTGGCGGCTCGCCGGCGCCCGGGGTGCGCACCGGCTCGTGCTGTCCGCGGGATCAGCTCGATCGCGATCAGCCCGGACGGCCGCTTCGTCTATGCGACCTCTTTTGCCAGCAACGCAGTTGACGTCTTCAGGAGGAGAGGATGAGCGAAACGAACGACCGCGATGACGGGCTGACTCGCAAGCAGCTGCTCCAGTCGGGCGCCGGCGCGGCGGCGGGGGTGCTGCTTGCGCAGAGCGGCCTGAGCAGGGCCCTCGCGGCCACGGAGGCCAAGGGCAATCCGATCGCCGGGATGAACGTGATCCTCGTCCTCACCGACCAGGAGCGGGCGATCCAGCACTTCCCGCCGAGGTGGATGCAGCGGAACCTCCCGGGAATGATGCAGCTGCGCCGCCACGGGATCAGCTTCAACCATGCCTTCACCAACGCCTGTATGTGCTCACCCGCGCGCTCGACCATGATGAGCGGCTACTTCCCCGCCCAGCACGGCGTCAAGTACACGCTCGAGGAGGACATGCCCGCATACCAGGGCTATCCGCAGGTGGAGCTGCCCCTCCCGAGGACCCTGCCGAACCTCGCCACGGTCATGAGCGCAGCGGGGTACAACGTCGTCTACAAGGGCAAGTGGCACTGCTCAAAGCCCCCGCCGGGCAAGGACGCTTCTCCGGCCGACCTTGCGGCCTACGGCTTCAGCCGCTGGAACCCGCCGGACGCCGGAGCCAACCAGACCATCCCCGAGGCCGGCGGCGGCTTCACGAACAATGACGGCCGCTACATGGAGTCGGTCGGCAACCCGGTGGACGGGGACGAGGGAATCCTCCAGTACCTCTCGACGGCCGCCAGCAAGCAGCAACCCTTCTTCATGGTGCTCTCGCTGGTCAATCCCCACGACGTCCTCTTCTATCCGGGGACCACGTTCGAGCAGTCCGGCTATGACAGCTCCTGGATCAAGGGAGACATCCAGATCCCGGCGACCAACGGCGAGGACCTCTCGACCAAGCCGACCGTGCAGGAGCAGTTCCTTCACATCTTCAACCTGACCGGCAAGCCGAAGAACGACAAGCAGAAGCGCGCCTACCTGAACTTCTACGGCAACCTGATGCGCTCCTCGGACTACTACCTCACCCAGGTGCTGGACACGCTCAAGCGGAACGGCCTCTACGACAACACGCTGATCGTCCGCACGGCCGATCACGGTGAGATGGGGCTCGCCCACGGCGGCCTGCGCCAGAAGAACTTCAACTTCTACGAGGAGTCGCTCCGCGTGCCGCTCGTCTACTCGAACCCGAAGCTCTTCCCGCGCCCCGTCTCCACGAACTCACTCGTCTCCCACGTGGACTTCCTGCCGACCCTGGCCAGCCTCGCGGGAGCGCCGCAGAGCTCCAAGGTGAACTGGCAGGGCGTGGACTACTCCTCGCTGATCCTCGACCCGGAGAAGGCGAAGCCGCCGCAGGACTACATCGTCTTCACCTATGACGACTACCAGTCGGGACAGGCGATGAAGCCCTATCCCAAGGCGCCGAACCACATCATCAGCATCCGCGAGCGGCGCTGGAAACTGGCCAAGTACTACGACGTCAACCACGACAAGCCACCGCAGTGGGAGATGTACGACCTCAAGCACGATCCGCTCGAGACCACGAACCTCGCCTATCCGGGCTTCCAGCGCAACGCGGTGCAGCAGGCCGAGTTCGAGCGCCTCAAGGCGAAGCTTGAGCAGGTCCGGAAGCGGCGCCTGCACCGCCTCGTCTGAGGCGCCCGCGAGCTACCCAGCCTCGTCGAAGGCCGGCTTTGGTCCCTCGACCAGCTCGCCGTCGATCGCCAGGTGCGGCAGCCGCCGGTCGAGCCACTCGGGCAGCTTCCAGGTGCGCCGGTCGAGAATCTGCAGCACCGCCGGAAGCAGCAGGCTCCTGACCACGAACGCATCGAGGAAGACGCCTGCCGCCAGGCTGAGCCCGAACAGCTTGAGCACCCGGTCGTCACCCAGCGCGAAGCTGAGAAAGACGCAGACCATGATCGCCGCGGCCGCGGTGATCACCCGTCCGGTGGTGGCAACGCCGCCCACCACCGCGCCGGATGAGTCGCCGCTCCGTGCCCACTCCTCGCGGATCCGCGAGACCAGGAAGACCTCGTAGTCCATCGAGAGCCCGAAGACGATCGCGAACAGGAACACCGGGATGAACGCGTCGATCGGCCCGCCGGTCACGCCGAGCAACCCGCCGAACCAGCCCCATTGGAAGACGGCGACCACGACTCCCAGTGACGCCGCAAACGAGAGCAGGTTCATCACGGCGGCCTGCACCGGGATGACCATCGAGCGGAACACCACCATCAGCAACAGCGCCGCGAGCAGCACCACCACGGCGATGAACAGCGGCAGCTTCGAGGACAGCGCGCTGACGAAGTCCACCTGGTTGGCGGTGGGGCCGCCCACCAGCACCGTGGTCTGAGTGCTGCGCTCGACTCCCGGCAGGACGTCGTCACGCAGATGGTCGACCAGATCGGTTGTCCTCTGGTCCTGTGGCGCCGAGTCCGAGTAGGCCGAGAACACAGCGGTCGTTCCGCTCTGATTCAGCCGGGCGGGGGAAACCGACGAGACGTCGGGCGTCGCCTTGACCGCGCTCTCGATCTGCCCGAGCACCTTGCCGTCACCGTTCTGCGGCAGCTGCGCAACGATCTGCAACGGCCCGTTGAATCCGTCGCCGAACCCTTGACCCAGCAGGTCGTACGCCTGCCGTGTGGTCGTGCTCGGCGCGTTGTTCCCGGCGTCGCTGGAGCCGACTCGCAGCGAGAGCACTGGGGTGATCAGCACCGCCATGATCGCCACGCCGGCGATCGCAGCCGGCCACGGGTGCCGCTGAACGATCTCGGCCCAGCGCGGCCAGAAGCCGCGTCGGCCGTCGGGGCGCGCCACACGGCGCTGCCTCCGGGAGAGACGACCGACCCTGTGGCCGAACCAGCCCAGGAGCGCCGGGAGGAGGGTGAGCGCCGCGACCATCGTCATCAGGACGCCCAGCGAGGCCGCGATGGCCATGCCGTTCAGGAAGCTGAGCCCGAGCGCGAACATCCCGAGCAGGGCGATGATCACGGTCACGCCGGCGAACACGACCGCACGCCCGGCGGTGTCCATCGCCGCGGCGATCGAGTCCTGCAGGCCGATGCCCTTCCGGTAGTTCTCGCGGAAGCGCGTGAGGATGAAGAGCGCGTAGTCGATTCCCACGCCCAGCCCGATCATCACGGCGAGCTCGGTCGAGACGTCCGGCAGCTTGATCACCTGCGAGACGATCGAGATCAGCCCGACGCCCGTGCCGAGGCCGAGCAGCGCGGTGGCGATCGGCAGGCCCATGGCGACCAGCGAGCCGAAGGTGATCAGCAGGATCACCACAGCCGCGAGCAGGCCCACGGCGGTGGCGGTGCCCAGTCCCTGCTGCTCGGCCTGCTGGATCGCCTGCCCGCCGAGCTCGACCTGAAGGCTGGATGATCCGGCCGCCTGCGCCGTATCGATCACTTGCTTCGCGTCGGCCTTGCTGACGTCAAAGCCGCGTTGGTCGAAGTTGACCGACGCGAACGCGATCTGCCCGTTGCTCGAGACCTGCCGCGCCCCATCCTTCGAGTAGGGGCTGACGATGCCGGTCACGTGTGGCAGCTGCGCGACCTTGGCGAGCATCGGCTGGATCCGCGATCGGACCGACGGGTCGGTCACCTTGCCACCGGTCACCTTGAAGACGATCTGGTCCGTGTCCCCGGCCTGGGAGGGGAAGGCGCCCTTGAGCAGGTCGGTGGCGCGCTGCGACTCCGTGTTCCCGCTGGAGAAGTCGCTCGAGTACCTCGTCCCGACGGTGCTGGAGACCCCCAACACCGCAACCAGTGCCACCAGCCAGGCGACCACCACGGTCTTCCGGTGTCCGGCGGCCCAGCGAGCGACCCTCGCGAGCGGTCCTCGGTGCTCGGTCTGCATCTGGCTGGCGCTCATCCGGTGGCCTCCTTGGCTGGCGATATAGTGAGATTTACAACTAGGTTGAAGCTATAGTTACTTGAAGAAAAGGATAGCTTGAAGATCAAAGTGTTATAGCAAAGAGGAGCGATGGCCGCAAAGACGCGCACAAGAAAGAAGGAGACCTCCGCCGATCAGGCGAGGGAACTGCTCGTGCTGCTCTCCGGAGTCCTCATCGGGTTGAAGAAGCAGCAGCCCGCGAGCGGCCCGGAGGATCACGACGAGATGCGCGAGGCGTTCGAGAAATCGGAGCTCGGAGAGCGTCACGTCGCTCCTCTGATCTCCCTGGTGATCAGCGGCCCCGCGAGCGTCAGCGAGCTTGCTGGGCGGATCGGCCTGACTCCCGCGACCACCAGCCTCCTTGTCGGCGAGCTGAGCCGGGCCGGGTTCGTGCAGCGCCGAGAGGACGAGGCGGATCGCCGCCGCACGATCGTGAGCATCGATGAGTCGATCGAGCACGTGGTCGGTCCTTCGCTCGAAGAGACGCTCGCGCCCCTCGGCCGCGGGCTCGAGCGGATGTCAGCCGCGCAGCGGGATCACTTCATGGACGGGCTGAGGATCCTCAAAGAGGAAATGAGCGGCCTTCAGCGGCCGTCCTAAGCGCGGGGCGGACGTCCTTCGGCAGCTCGAGCCGCAGCCGCCAGGTCGCGCCGGAGAAGTTGCGATTGGCGACAGTGGCGAATCCCTCCTCGTCCTCGCGCAGGGCCAGCAGCAGATGTGCGACACGGTCGGCGGGCGGCAGGTCGTCGCCCTCGCCGACTCGCACGCAGAAGCAGTGCACGCGGTGACCGCCTGGCCGAACGAGGATCGCGCCTTCCTGACCGACCAGCCAGGCGCCGAGGAGACCGCATTGAAGGGCCAGACCGGTCTCCGCCAGCAGCTCTCGCTCGTCATGTCCGACCAGGTCGCCGAGCAGCCCGAGCGCCCGGCGCTCAGGCCCGTCGTCCGGATCCCCGATCGGCTTGACGCCGCGCGCACCACGCCGCGCCTGTAGGTGGAGGACGGCGATCGCATGGCCGAGGAAGATCGCCGAGACCGGAAAGGCGAGCGGCTGGATCCAGACCAGCAGCGCCGCCGGCAGGCCGAAGGTGATGACGAGCGCGACGCTCCACAGCGTCCAGATCCGTCCTTCGCGGGCGAGACTGCGCTCACCGGCTCGCCGCCGCCACGGCATCGCGGCGGCTTCGGCCAGAACACCGGCCTCCATCGCCTAACCGCCGGCGATTGGCCGGCGGAGCACGACGAGGTCCGCGTCGAGCGGAAGCTCGCGCACGACCTCGGCAGACCCATCGGCGAGGGTGGCGCTGGCGAGCATGCCGTCGTCGAGCTCACGTCGGAAGGCATCGATCGCCGCCCTCTGCGCGTCGGCGTCCTCGACCGTCCACCTCGCCAGCTCCGTGTGCCCGGTGCGGTCCAGCCTGATCAACCTCGACATCCGATTCCTCCTTCCTCTCCTCCCGTCTGAATATACGACTCGGGTGCGACCGCCGATCAGGGGGCGGTTCGTACACTGGCCGCGTGTCGACCGAACCGCAGACACCCGAGAACACGGAGCGCTACGACCCGCAGGCGATCGAGCGCAAATGGCAGCTCGTCTGGGAGGCGGAGAGCACCTGGGTGGTCGCAAATCCCGGCGTCCCGGAGTTCGATGAGTCGAAGCCGAAGAGCTACGTCCTAGAGATGCTGCCCTATCCGTCGGGCGAGCCGCACGTGGGCCATCTGAAGACCTATTCGGTGGGGGACGCGATCGCGCACTTCCGGCGCCGCCGCGGCTACAGCGTCCTGCACCCGATGGGCTATGACGCGTTCGGCCTACCTGCGGAGAACAACGCGATCCAGACCGGCGAGCACCCGCGCGAGGCGACGGAGAAGTCGATCGTCTCCTTCCGCGAGCAGTTCAAGCGATGGGGCATCTCGATCGACTGGACCCGCGAGCTCGGCACCCATCAGCCGAGCTACTACCGCTGGACGCAGTGGATCTTCCTGAAGCTCTACGAGCGCGGGCTCGCCCACCGTCACGAGGCCCCCGTCCACTGGTGTCCAAAGGATCAGACCGTGCTCGCGAACGAGCAGGTGATCGACGGCCACTGTGAGCGCTGCGGGACGCTCGTGGAGCTGCGCCAGCTCGAGCAGTGGTTCTTCCGGATCACCGAGTACGCCCAGCAGCTGCTCGACGATTTCGACCTGCTCGAGTCCTGGCCGGAGAACGTGATCACCATGCAGCGCAACTGGATCGGGCGCTCGGACGGGGCGGAGGTGATCTTCCGCTGCGACGAGCTCGATCTCGACTTCCCGGTCTTCACGACGCGGCCCGACACGCTCTTCGGGGCCACCTTCTTCGTGCTGGCGCCCGAGCATCCACTGGTCGAGCGACTGGCCGCCGGCACCGAGCACGAGGGGGCCGTCCGCGGGTACGTCAACGAGTCGGCCCGCGCCTCGGCGGAGGACCGTGCGGACGAGGAGCGGCAGAAGACGGGCGTGCCCCTGGGCCGCGAGGTGGTCAACACCGTGAACGGCGAGAGCATCCCGATGTTCGTCGCCGACTACGTCCTGATGGAGTACGGGACCGGCGCGATCATGGCCGTCCCGGCCCACGACGAGCGCGACTACGAGTTCGC
Source organism: uncultured Solirubrobacterales bacterium (assembly GCA_963815665.1). Taxonomy (GTDB): domain Bacteria; phylum Actinomycetota; class Thermoleophilia; order Solirubrobacterales; family 70-9; genus DASUPK01. The sequence goes on from CAWFHN010000011.1 coordinate 61,242, forward strand.
GAAGGCGTACCACCTCCCGATCCGGCGCGTGATCGAGGGCACCGACCCGGAGCAATCGCGCGACGGCGATGGCCTGCCCTACGGCGGCGACGGCGAGATGGTCAACTCGGACCGCTTCGACGGCAAGCACAACCGCGAGGCGTACGACGAGATCGTCGACTGGCTGGCCTCCGAGGACCGGGGGAAGTCCGCCGTCAACTACCGGCTGCGCGACTGGCTGGTCTCGCGACAGCGCTACTGGGGGGCGCCGATCCCCATCGTCTACTGCGACGAGTGCGGCATGGTTCCGGTCCCGGAGGACCAGCTGCCGGTGCTCCTCCCGGACATCGAGGAGTACGCGCCCAAGGGCAAGAGCCCGCTGGCCGCCGCCGAGGACTGGGTCAAGACCGAGTGCCCGTCCTGCGGAGGAGAGGCCCGCCGCGAGACGGACACGATGGACACCTTCGTCGACTCCTCCTGGTACTTCCTGCGCTACCTGGATCCCCGCAACGACGAGGAGTGCTGGGCCCGGGACGTGGCCGACTACTGGATGCCCGTCGACCAGTACATCGGCGGAGTGGAGCACGCGATCCTCCACCTGATGTACGCGCGCTTCTTCGTCAAGGCGCTGCACGACATGGACCTGCTGGACGCGCGAGAGCCCTTCGCGAATCTCTTCACCCAGGGGATGATCACCCGCGACGGGGCGAAGATGTCCAAGTCCCGCGGCAACACGGTCAGCCCGGCCGAGTACGTCGAGCGCTTCGGCGCGGACGCCCTGCGGACCTACATCTGCTTCATGGGCCCGCCGATCAAGGGGGGCGATTGGTCCGACGAGGGCGTGGAGGGCATCTTCCGGTTCCTGGCCCGCCTCTGGCGCCTGGGCCGGGAAGTCGCGGACAGAACCGAGGCGTCGAAGGTGGTTGGCGCGCCCGCAGCCGAAGGCGAGGACGCGCCTATTGATGCCGAAGCCGAGGAGGCGCCTTCTGATGCCGAAGGCGAAGCGCGCAAGCTCCTCGCCAAGGCCCACTGGGCGATCGACAAGGCGACCCGCGACATCGAGCCGCGCTTCCAGTTCAACACGGCGATCGCGGCCGTCATGGAGCTCGTCAATGAGATCTACCGCCTCAAGGACGGCCTCTACGCGGACCCCGTCGGCGCGGCATCGGTCCGCTTCGCGACCGCGACCGCGGTGTCCGTGCTCTTTCCGTTCGCGCCCCACCTCTGCTCCGAGGTCTACGAGTGGCTGGTGGGCGAGCGCGTCTGGGAGCAGCCGTGGCCGGAGGCCGATCCGGCCCTGCTCGAGCGCGACACCTACATGCTGGTCGTCCAGGTGAACGGCAAGCTTCGGGATCGGGTCGAGGTGGCTGCGGACACCTCCGAGGACGAGTTGCTCGAGCTCGCCAGGTCCAGCGAGAACGTCCAGCGGCACCTCGACGGGAAGGCGATCGCCAAGGAGATCGTCGTCCCGGGGCGGCTGGTCAATTTGGTCGTAAAAGGCTGATCTGCTAGAAAGGCCGCGTGCTGGTCAGGCGGCTCGCGGACGCTCCCACGGAGGAGTGGCACAGGGTTCGAAATCGCATCCTCATGGACGCCGGGGAACTCGGGTCCCGCAACATGTCGGTGACCTGGCTCGAGGTCCCGGCGGGGATCGACCAAGAGCTCCACTCGCACGAGGAGGCCGAGCAGGTCTACATCGTGGTGAGCGGCAGCGGCACCCTGACGGTCGCCGGTGACACACAGGAGGTCGCCCCGGGGGATCTGGTCCTGGTCCCGCCCGCAACCGATCACTCGATCTCCAACGGCAACTCGTCGGATCTCTGCTGCGTATCCGTTCAATCGCCGCCGGTGACCTCGTCCGAGGTCTTCGGCCCCACCGTCGCCGCCGGCGCTTCCGAGTACGACGAAGAGGAGTAATTTCGACGGTTCTGGCGCGCGGGAGAGGCGTCTCCGTTGAAGCCATGAGGATCCGAAGGCGGATCGTCGTGCGGGGCCGGGTCCAGGGAGTCTTCTTCCGGGACACCGCCAGGCGCCGAGCCGAGTCCGCCGGCGTCGCCGGCTGGGTCCGCAACAGGCCGGACGGCGCCGTCGAGGCGGTCTTCGAGGGTGACGCGGCGGCCGTGGGGGAGATGGTCGGGTTCTGCCGGCGGGGCCCGAGCCGGGCGGAGGTCGCATCGGTCGAGGTGGAGGAGGAAAGGTCGGAGGGACTCTCCGGCTTCGAGGTTCGCTGAGATGACCCTCGCCCGTCGCTGATCCGTTGCGAATCGGGCGCCTTCCCGGCGCTTCGCGCGGTGAGCCTCGGCGCGTGCCCGAGCTGAGCCGCTCCCAACTCCTCGTCTACGGGGCGATCGCCATCGCGGTCCTGATCATCGGCGCTCGCTGGATTAGGTCGAGCGGGGGAGGGTCGACCGGCGGGGCGGAGGTGAGCTTCGCGGCCGGCTCGTCGCATGGGGCGGAGGGGATGCGTGACGTGGTGGTGCACGTCGCCGGCGACGTGCGGCGCCCGGGGGTCTACCGCCTGCCGGCCGGCTCGCGGGTGACGGACGCCGTCAGACGTGCCGGCGGCTTCGCCGGCAGCGCAAATCAGGACGCGATCAACCTGGCGGCCAGGCTCAGCGACGGACAACAGGTGGTCGTGCCCGGTCCGGGCACCGTCGCCGCGAGCTCGGGGGCCGGGCAGACGGGGCCGATCAGCCTCGGCAGCGCCACGGCCGAGCAGCTCGACGGGATCGAGGGTATCGGCCCCGTCACGGCGCAGAAGATCATCGAGTTCCGCGACCAGCACGGCGGCCTCTCCTCGGTCAACCAGTTGGACGAGGTCGACGGCATCGGCCCCTCGACCATGCAGACGCTCAGGGCCGCGCTACAGCCCTGAGCGCCCGTGGGGTGACTCCTGTCAGTGGCCCAGCAGCCGCTCCCACTCGTGTCGGCGCTGGCCGATGTTGTCGTGCTCGGTCGGCTGATTTCCCCGCGGGATGCTGCCCGCGTGGCCCTCGGCCGCCTGCATGTCCGCCCGGCGCCGATCCAGCTGGTTCTGCTTGGACTGCTGTCCCGAGGCGCGCTGTCTCGCCCCGCGCCCTCTCCGTTCGCGGTTCGTCATCGCTCCTCCGTTCGGTCGAAGCTCGTTCGGGTTCGCCTACCACGTGACCACTGAGTGAAACGCGCGTTGAGCGCCGGGGGAGGCGGCCGCTGGCAGCGCGAATGGCGCGTCGCGGGGCTGGCCGGTATCACGGCCGGGCTGGCGCTGGCGCCGCTGGCCATGTCGAACCCGGCCCTCAGCGCGGCGGGGGCGCTGCCGATTGCGGTGATCGTCCTGGCAGCCATTCGCCCGCGCGACGGCTCCCGCAACGTCACCGCAATCGCCTGGCTCGTCCTCGTCGCGCTCGTCACCGCCCTTGCCGGCCTGCTCGCCGGCGGCGCTCGTCTGCACGCGATCGACGCCGGGGCCCTGCGGGCCCGGCCAGGCATGCACGCGATGGTCGACGGGTTCGTTTCCGGGGTGCCGCACCGGAGCGGCGACGAGGTCGACGTCCGCATCGACTCTCCGGCCGGCCGGGTGCTGGTGGTCGCCCCGGAGCCCGTGGGCGACCTCCCGGTTGGCTCCGAGCTCAGCGCCGAGGGCGTCCTCGAGCAGCCGGAGCCCTGGCGGGCCGGCTACCTGCGCCGCCAGGGCATCGCGATGACGTTGCGAACGGATCGGATCGACTCGAAGCCCGGTCGCCGTGGAGGCATCTCGGGATGGGTGGACGACGTCCGCGAACGGGGGGAGGAGGCCCTGGGGCGCGGCATGCCAGAGCGGGAGGCCGCGCTCGCACGTGGCTTCGTCCTCGGCGAGGACGACCGGATCGATCACGGCACGCGCCAGGACTTCCAGCGATCGAACCTGACCCATCTGCTGGCGGTCAGCGGCGAGAACGTGATCCTGCTCTGCGTCCTCGCCTGGCCGCTGCTGGTGATCCTCGGGCTGACGCTGCGAGCGCGGCTGATCGGGGCTCTCTGCCTGATCGCGATCTACGTCCCCGTCACCGGGGCGGGGCCCTCGATCCAGCGCGCCGGTGTGATGGGGGCGGCCGGCCTGATCGCCGCATTGGCCGACCGGCCGCGTGCGCGCTGGTACGCGGTGCTGCTCGCGGCGGCGATCACGCTCGCGATCAACCCGCGGGCGGATGGCGACGTCGGCTGGCAGCTCAGCTTCGCGGCGGTGATCGGGATCATGCTCTGGGCCAAGCGCCTGGCCGGCCTGATCTCAGGGGGCTCACAGCGCCGCTCAGCGCGCCGAGCGCTGGCCGAGGCGGTGGCGGTGACGGCCTCGGCGACCGTGGCGACGGCGCCGCTGATGGCGGAGGCGTTCGATCAGTTCTCTCCGGCGGCCCTCCCCGCCAACGTCCTGGCGGCGCCGGCGGTCGCGCCGGCGATGTGGCTCGGGATGCTCACCGCGATCGCCGGACAGCTCCCGCTGGTCCCGGTGGACCCAATCAACTGGCTGGATTCTCTCTGCCTCGCCTTCATCGCTCAGGTGGCGCACTGGATGGCCGCTCCCGACTGGGCGCTGCTCACCGTCCACCTACGCTCGGTCTGGTCGGTCGCCGCGACGTACGCGGGTCTGCTGATCGCCATGGAGCTCCTGCTTCGCCGCCTCGCCCACAGGCGGACGGCGTCCGAGCCCGGCGAGCGCCCCCGCGAGGCAATGCGCAATCCGAGGTGGCCGCGCGCCGTACCCGCGGCGGTGCTGGCGCTCGCCGCCGTCGTCCTGCTGGCCTGGCCGTTCGGCTCCGCCTCCTCGCCGACACTGCCCGATGGCGACCTGGCGGTGCGCGTCCTCGACGTCGGCCAAGGGGACTCGATCCTCCTGGACCCGCCAGGCGCCGACCCGATCCTGGTCGACACCGGTCCGCCCGGCGACGGGGTGGAGGCCCGCCTGCGCGGGCTCGGCATCGGCTCGCTCGCCGCGATCGTGATCAGCCACGACCAGTCCGATCATGCCGGCGACCTCGGCAAGCTGCTCGACTCGGTGCATGTAGACCGGGTGGTCTACGGGCGGGCCGACCCCCGGCTGCGCGCGGCGGCGCTCGCGGCCGGCGCGAAGCCCTACCGGCTTGCGGAGGGCGGCGAGCTCGACTCGGGCGCTCTTCATCTGACCGCGCTCTGGCCTCCGCGGGAGCTGCTCGGGGAGACCGGGGAGGACCCGAACCGTCTCTGCCTCGTCCTGGTGGCGCAGTGGCGGCATTTCTCGATGCTGCTCACCGGCGACGCCGAGGCCGAAGCGGTGCCCATGGATCCGGGCCCGATCGACGTTCTCAAGGTCGCCCATCACGGCTCGGAGGACGCGGGGCTGGGCGAGCTGCTCGACCGGTCGGTCCCGAAGCTGGCGGTGATATCGGTGGGGGCGGGCAATCCCTACGGCCACCCCACGGCGCGGACCATCGACGAGCTCGCCTCGCATTGGGTCCCGACCCTGCGGACCGACCGCCAGGGCGAGATCGTCATCGACGCGAACGGTTCCGGGTGGACGGTGGGCACCGGTGGGGGATAGCCTTTCCGGCATGGGATGGGTGAGGCGCGCAGGGATCGTGTTGATCGTGGCCGCGCTCGCGCTGGGATCGCTCGTCTCGCTGGCCGGCGCCAAGAAGCACAAGAAGAAGGGACAAAGCTGGGTCTCGCAGGTGACCCTGGCTCATCCGTCGAGCACCCAGTTCACGGGCCGCGTCGGCTCGAAGCTCAAGACGTGCCGGGGCTCTCGCGTCGTGACGGTCAGTTACACGGATCCGAGCACCGGCCAGACCTCGCCGCTCTCCGTGCAGCGCACCGACAACGCGGGCGACTATGAGGTGGCGCTGACCACCCCCGCCTACGCGGGCACCTACCAGGTCCAGGTCGATGAGCGAAAGATCCGCGCCATGAAGGCTCTTCAGACCTGCAGGGCCGCTCAGAGCGACACCCTCGGCGTCTGAGGGCCGTCGCGGGGTTCGCCGTCGCCGCCCGCCCCTAGACTCGCCGGGACCGATGGCTGAGATGAAGCCCGCGTACCTGATCGCCGGAACCGACGAGGCGAAGATCGGCCGAGCCCGAGGCCGGTTGCGTGAGCGGGCCGAGCGCGAGGGGGGACCGGGCGCCCTCGAGCTGTTCGAGGCGGGCGACGGCCGCCGCTCGCCCGATGTCGACGCGCTGATCTCCTCGCTCGCCGCGATTTCGCTGATCGCCTCGCGCCGGTATCTGCTGGTGGACGGCGTCGATGGCTGGGGCAAGGCCGATGCGGAGCGGGCGATAGAGGCGCTCGCGCAGATCCCGCCCGAGACCACCATTGCCCTGGTCGCTCACGGCAAGGCCCCCGCAGGGCTCGCGAAGGCCGTCGAGAAGGCGGGCGGCGAGGTGTTGCCATTCGACGCGCCGCGGGAGCGTGAGATCCCCAAGCAGCTGGTCGCCGAGGCCCGGGAGCTCGGCTTTGAGCTCGAGCCGGCGGCTGCCCGGCTGCTCGTCGAGCGACTCGGGCCCAGGCCGATGCGCCTCCGCACCGAGCTCGAGCGCCTCGCGCTCTGGAGCGGGGAGGGAGGTCGCGTCGGAGTGGAGGATCTCGAGGCGATGGTCGCCGACACATCGGAGGAGGCCATCTGGACGCTCGCGGACGCCGTCGTCCTCGGAGACGAGGCGGAGACGATGAGGGTCGCCGAGCTCCTCGTCGCGCAGGGCGAGGCCCTGCCCAGGATCGTCTACTCGCTGGCCCCGCGCCTGCGCCAGGCGCTCCGTGCCGCCACTGAGCTCGAGGCCGGGAAGCCGGCCGGCGAGGTCACCAAGGACCTCTCGATGCACCCCTATGCCGCGAAGATGCTCGTCTCGAAGGTGAAGGGTCGCTCGCCGGCTGACCTGGACGCATCGATCCGCGCGCTCGCGGACCTCGAGCTCTGGTCGCGGGGCGGGTCGGACTACGCGGAGGGCGTCGCGTTCACGCTCTCGCTGCGCAGGGCGGTCGGACTGGTGGCCGACGACACCGAGCCCCTCGCCTGGGCGCTGCAGTGATTGGAGCTACTTCGATGCGGCGCCGACGAGGCCGGCGGCGCGGGACTTCTTGCGCGCTCCGGTATTCCGATGCAGGGCGCCCTTCTGGACGGCCTTGTCGATCCGCGAGATCAGCGCCTTGTGCTCGGAGGCGACGGTCTCGGCATTGCCCGACTGAACTGCCGCTTCGAGCCGCTTGAAATGAGTCTTCACGGAGCTCCGAAAGCGCAGGTTCTCGACTCGCTCACGCTCGGTGCGCGCGTTCCGCTTCTTCTGTGAGGCGATATTGGCCATGAAAAGACCCGCGAGGCGGGCGGCGAAGAGAATAGAGCAATGACCGAGCGGGGCGACGACGACGAGGTGCGTATTCGCGGGGAGCCGCCCGCTCCGCCGGAGCCGTTCGATCCCTCGACCCGCGAATTCGCCGCCGTCCAGCCGGACGAGGAGCCGCGCACGCGCGAGGCCGAGCGGATCGAGCAACGCCACGAGGCGGTCTCGATGGACACCTCGACCTTCATGGCGATCCCGGCGCCGACGCCGAGCTCCCCGTTCATCCCTCCGGAGTTCGACGAGAAGGAGGGCCGGCTGGGCCGTTCAACCGCCTTCTTCTCGATCGCCACGGCCTTCTCGCGGGTTGCGGGCCTCGTCCGGGAGATCGTCGCGGCGAGCTACTTCGGGATCACCGGGCCGATGTCGGCGTTCACGATCGCCTTCCAGGTCCCGAACCTGGTCCGCTCGCTGTTCGCCGACGCGGCGATCCAGGCTGCCTTCGTGCCGGTCTTCACCGAGGAGCTGGAGAAGGGCAACAAGCGTGAGGCCTTCCGGCTCGCTTCGACGCTGATCTACCTGGTCACCCTGGTGCTCGGGGCGATCACGGCGCTCTTCATCCTGCTCGCGCCGCTGATCACGCCGATATTCGCGCCGGGCTTCAGCGGCGAGATCCTCGACCTCACCGTCACGCTCTCGCAGATCCTCTTCCCGATCCTGATCCTCCTGGGAGCGACGGGAATGGTGGTGGGGGTCCTGAACAGCTACGACCGCTTCGCAGCGTTCGCGGTCTCGCCGTTCTTCTGGAACGTGGTGATCATCGCCGTGCTGGTTCTCCTCGAGCCGGCGTTCCACGGCAACGACCGGATCTACGCCTATGCGATCGGGGTGCTCGTCGGGACGGTGGTCCAGCTGGCGATCCCGGCGTGGGACCTCCGCAACACGCCGTTCAAGCTGACCAGAGACTTCGACTGGCACATCCCGGAGGTGAAGCGCGTCCTGCTGCTGATGCTGCCGGTGACGCTCAGCCTCGGGCTGATCAACTTCGACCTGCTGCTCAACAGCATCGTCGGCACCCTCGTATCGACCGAGGCCCCCGCGGCGATCGACAAGGCATTCCGGATCTACATGCTGCCCCAGGGGATCTTCTCGGTCGCCGTGGCGACGGTCACGTTCCCGACGCTCGCGCGGTTCGCGGCGCGGCAGGAGTGGGAGAGCCTGCGCTCGACGATGGCCAACGGGATGCGGCAGATCCTGCTGCTCCTGATTCCGGCAGCGGCCGCCGTGCTGGTGCTGTCGGTGCCGATGACCCGGCTCATCTACCAGCGGGGCGAGTTCGATGCGCACCAGACGCACCTCGTCGCGCAGGCGCTCTTCTGGTTCGCCTTCTCCCTGCCCTTCAACGGCCTGTATCTGATGCTCACGCGGACCTTCTTCAGCCTGCAGCGGCCGTGGATCCCCACGGCTGTGGCGGGATCGAACCTGGTCGTGGACATCATCTTCTCGTTCGCCCTGTACTCGCCCTTCGGTATCGGCGGGGTCGTCGCGGCGACGGTGATCGCAACCGTCTCCAGCGTCGTCGCGGAGGTGGTGATCCTGCGGCGCCAGCTCGTGGGGCTGGAGCTCACCCGCCTGATGGGAACCGCGGCCCGGGTGCTCGCCTCAGCGGCGCTGCTCGCCGGTGTGAGCTACCTGGTGTGGTACGGCCTGGACCAGGAGCTGGGCCGAAGCACGATCGCCCAGATCATCTCGCTCGGCGCTGGGCTGGCCGCCGGCTTCGCCACCTACTTCGGGGCGGTGCTGGCGCTGCGCGTCCCGGAGGCCAGGCAAATCATCCGGCTGGCGCGCCACATCTAGACGGGCATACTTGGCCGATCGCCTCGAATACTGAGATCGTCGATCGGATCCTCGATCTCTGGATGGGCTTGCAGCCGATCCCCCCGGAGCTGATGCACCAGGACGTCGAGTGGGTGAATCCGCCCGATGCGATCGAGACCGGGACGCGCCAGGGCCGCGAGAGCTTCGCGGAGGCCGGATCGGCGTTTCGGGGGGCCTACAGCGCGATCGAGATCGAGGTCGAGCGGCGAGTCGAGCACGGCGATGCCGTGGTTTTGATCGCGGAGATCCGGTTCCAGGGTCGCGGGAGCGGCATCGAGGTCCGCCAGCGCATAGGAATGGCGTTCACGATTCGCGACGGATTGATGGAGCGCTTCGAGTGGTCCAACGATCCGGAAGGGCTGATCGCCGACGTGGAGCGGGACTAGACCGGGCGCGGGTCTCCGACCCAGTAGCGCGGGCCCGGGCCGGAGCGGGCCGCCCGGTCCCCAGGGTTGGCGAGCTTGCAACGGTCGAGCGAGAGGCAGCCGCAGCCGATGCACTCGGTCAGGCCCGCGCGAAGGCGCTCGAGCTCCGCGATCCGATCGTCGATCCGCGAGGTCCAGCCGCTGGAGAGGCGGGACCAGTCGCGGCGCGTGGGGGCCCGGTCGGGAGGGAGCTTGGAGAGCTCGTTCGCAATCTCGCTCAGCGTCAGGCCGATCCGCTGGGCGAAGACGATGAACGCAATCCGCCGCAGTACCGACCGCGGGTAGCGGCGATGGCCCGATCCGGCGCGCTCGGAGGTGATCAGCTCGCGGTCCTCGTAGAAGCGAAGAGCGGAGGCGGCGACGCCACTCCGCTTGGCCACCTCGCTGATGGTGAGCAGTTCCTCCATTCCGACAAGAGAAGCATGAATCGCCCTTGACTTCAAGTTCACTTGAGCTTGTAACTTTGCCGCCACACCCACCCAGAGGAGGCGCGCATGTCCGAGAGGAAATCAGCCAGCGAGACGATCACCGAGGAGGTCACCTCCTGGCCCGAAGTCGAATCTGGATACGGCAGGAGAGGCGAATGGGGATTCCGCGTCAACGGACGCGAGCTCGGCCATCTGCACGGCGATCACGCGGCTCACTTCAGCTTCGGCAAGGAGCTCGGCACCGCTCTGCGTGAGCAGGGCCGCGTGGTCGATCACCCGGTCTTCCCGGGCAAGAACGCGATGGCCGCTCGGCGGATCGATGACGACGATGACGTCCGCGACGTGATTGAGCTGATGCGGCTCAACTACGACCGCGTCGTCGCCCGGTACGGGCTGTCATCGCCCGCCGCCGCCTGAGATCGGCGAGGCCACATTCCGTCGCGGGGCAACCCTGATCGGGCGTTAGCGTGGGCGTGTGCGAATCGACCATGTGATCTGGGCCGCCGGCGATCTCGACGTCGCGGCGTCCCGCATCGAGGACGAGCTCGGTTTGAGGGCGGCTCCAGGCGGCAGGCATGAGGGCCACGGCACCCACAACCGGATCGTCCCCCTGGGGGGCGGCTACCTGGAGCTGTTGGCGGTCGCCGATGCCGACGAGGCGGCCGGCTCGCCGATCGGCAGTGCCGTGCAGGCCCATCTCGCGGGCCAGGGCGACGGGCTGTTCGCCTGGTGCGTCGCCGTCGGGGACATCGACTCGGTTGCGGAGCGACTCCGTCTGCCGGTGACGGGTGTCACGCGGAAGGGCCTCACCGCTCGGCTCGCCGGCGTTGAGGAAGCCCTTGGGCAGGCGACGCGGCCCTTCTTCATCGAGCGCGACGAGGGCATCCCGGATCCGGGCGCCGCTGGGGGCGCCGGCGGAATCACCTGGGTTGAGGTGTCCGGCGACGGCAGCACGCTCGATGGCTGGATCGGTGGCGCGGAGCTGCCGGTCCGCATCGTCGATGGGCCGCCCGGGCTGCGGGCCGTGGGGATCGGAGATCGCGAGCTTCGCACCCCATAGCCGTCCCGGCCCTACCCTTCCACTCCGCCCATGGACCGCATCCGCAACTTCTCGATCATCGCCCACATCGACCACGGCAAGTCGACGCTCGCGGATCGAATCCTCGAGCTCACAGGCGCGGTCGACGCGCGCACGCACGTGCCGCAGATGCTCGACTCGATGGAGCTCGAGCGCGAGCGGGGGATCACGATCAAGGCCCAGGCCGTGCGGGTCGCCTACACGGCTGCGGACGGGCAGACGTACAACCTGCATCTGATCGACACCCCGGGGCACGTCGACTTCTCGTATGAGGTCTCGCGGAGCCTCGCCGCCTGCGAGGGGGCTCTGCTGGTCGTCGATGCCGCTCAGGGCGTCGAGGCGCAAACGGTGGCCAACGCGTATGCGGCGATCGACGCCGGGCTCGAGCTGATCCCGGTTCTCAACAAGGTGGACCTACCGGGCGCCGATCCGGACGGCGTCGCCGCGCAGGTGGCCGACCTGCTCGGTGGCGATCCGGGTGAGGCGTTGCGCATCTCGGCCAAGACCGGAGAGGGCGTCACCGACGTGCTCGAGTCGATCGTCCAGCGGATCCCGCCACCGGCGGGCGAGCCCGAGGCGCCCCCCAGGGCGCTGATCTTCGATTCCGAGTTCGACCAATACCGGGGCGTCGTTGCGTTCGTGCGGATGGTCGACGGCCGGTTCGCCAAGGAGGAGCCGATCAAGGCGATGCAGGCCGGGACCCAGGCCGACATCGATGACATCGGGTTCTTCACCCCCAAGATGACGCCCGCGAAGGGGATGGCGGCGGGAGAGGTCGGCTACGTGATCACCGGCATCAAGGACGTCACCAAGCTCCGCGTCGGCGACACGTTGACCAGCCGTGAGCAAACGGCGGCCACGGCGCTGCCCGGATACCGGGAGGTCCGGCCGATGGTCTTCTGCGGGCTCTTCCCAATCGACACCGATCGGTACTCGGACCTCCGCGACGCGCTCGACCGGCTCGCCCTGAACGACGCCGCGCTCTCATATGAGCCCGAGACCTCGGATGCCCTGGGCTTCGGCTTTCGCTGCGGGTTCCTCGGCCTGCTCCACATGGACATCGTCCGCGAGCGGCTCGAGCGCGAGTACGACCTCGAGCTGCTCGCCACAACGCCCAACGTGCGCTACGAGGTGACCCTGATCAACACGGGGGAGGTGGTCGAGGTCCGCAGCCCGACCGACATGCCCGATCCGGCGGAGATCGAATCGATCTCCGAGCCCTTCATCCGGGCGACGATCATCACGCCCAACGACTTCGTCGGGCCGGTGATGGAGCTCTGCCAGAAGCGCCGCGGCGAGCACGTCGGCCTGCACTACCTGTCGCCGACGCGGGTCCAGGTCCAGTACGACCTGCCGCTCGCCGAGATCGTGCTCGACTTCTTCGACCAGCTCAAGTCGCGGAGCAAGGGCTACGCGTCGCTCGACTACGAGCCAATCGAGAACCGGCCCTCGGACCTGGTCAAGCTCGACGTGTTGCTCGCCGGCGACAAGGTGGACGCCCTCTCGCTGATCGTCCACAAGGAGGCCTCCTACGACCAGGGCCGCACGCTGGTGGAGCGCCTGCGCAAGACCATCCCGCGGCAGCAGTTCGACGTCCCGGTGCAGGCCGCGATCGGCGCCAACGTGATCGCCCGCGAGACCGTCAAGGCCGTCCGCAAGGACGTCACGGCGAAGCTCTACGGCGGGGACGTCAGCCGGAAGAAGAAGCTGCTCGAGAAGCAGAAGAAGGGCAAGAAGCGGATGAAGCAGGTCGGCGCGGTCGAGGTCCCGCAGGAGGCTTTCCTCGCCGTGCTCGAGATGGACGGGGATGGCAGGTAGCGAGGAGCGAGAAGGAATCGCTAGTCGGCGCTGACTCGGCGCAGGGGTAGCCCGAGCCGGCGTTCCACCTTCGCCAGCGGGTCCTTGCCGTTGCCGGTGAGCAGAATCACCTCGTCGGCGGCGAAGTCGCGAAGCTCGTCCTCCATCGCCTGGGCGGGGTCGTGATCCCCGACGGATCCGCTCACGGGTAGCCCGGCGGCGACCAGCGCGCCGGCGGACCGGGCCAGGCTGCCCTCGGCCTCCCTACGGGCTTCGTCCTCCGCAGAGAGCCAGCGATCGAGCCGGTGGCTCGGGACGGGCACGACCACGCGGACGTCCTTCGCGGATCCCGCGAGCCGCGCGATGCGCTGCGCGGAGTCCGCGGTCGCCTCGGTGACCGCGACCACCAGAACGCGATGGCCACTGTCCGCGGACTCGGCGACCTCGAGCCGCAGGTTTGGCTTCGCCCGTGAGGCGAAGACGACGAGCGCAGTGGCGGCGACCGCGCCGACCGCCATCCCCAGCCCGGCCCCGACCAGCCCCGCGAGAGCCATGGACGCCACGATCGACGCGCAGATCAGCGCGATGATCAGCGGGATCGCCAGGGGGCGAAACCGCATCCCACCCTCGGGATCCGTGGTGGTCAGGAACGAGGACACCTTCGGTTCCTAGCCTAGCCACGCCGCCCCGAAGCGGCGCGCGGCACCGCTCTGTGCCTAGAATCGCGCGCCTGAGATGACCGATCCCACGACCCTGCACGCCTGGACAACGGCCGCGGCCGTCGCATCTCGGAGTCCTCGCGCTCGCCCTTGCCGCCAGCAAGGGTTTCGCCCTGCGTCCCCCGACCTGCTCGGCCGCGTCCGCCGCCAGGCGCACATTGCCGTGGGGTCGATCATCTGATGCCCGTCAAGACCGATGCAATCGGCAAGCAGTGGCCCGCGACCACCTACGAGGTCGGCGCCGAGAAGATCCGCGAGTTCGCCGACGCGATCGGGGCATCCAACCCGGTCCACCGCGAGCACGAGGCCGCCAAGTCGGCCGGCTTCCGCGACCTGGTCGCTCCGCCGATGTTCTGCGTCGTCTACAGCGCCCGGGCGATGGGCCCGGCGATCCTGGATCCGGACGTCGGCATCAACCTGGCGACGATGCTGCACGGCTCACAGGAGTTCGAGTGGGATGAGCCCGTCTGCGACGGCGATGCGATCAAGACCGCCGCGACCTGCAGGGAGATCTACGAGAAGGACGGCAAGGGCTTCTACGTCTTCGAGACGGTCTCCACCAACCAGGACGGCGGTCAGACGGTCAAGGGGACCTGGACCAACATCGTCAGAGGGGTCTGAACATGGCCGATCTCAAGGAGCTCGAGGAAGGCGACGCCATCCCGGAGCTGAGGGTGACGCCGGACAAGTACCTGCCGCATCGCTATGCGGGCGCGTCGGGGGACTTCAACCCGATCCACATCGACCCGGAGTTCGCCAAGGCCGTCGGGCTCCCCGGCAACATCCTCCACGGGCTCTGGATGATGGCCCAGGTCGCCCGGGGCAACGCCCAGCTCGCCGATGGCGACCCACGGGCGCTCAAACGGCTCTCCGTCCAGTTCAGGGGAATGGGCTTTCCCGAGCAGGAGCTGGTCGTCACCGGCACGGTCAGGGAGGCCGGCGATGGCCGCGTGCTGATCGACACCGTGGCTACGCAGGGCGAGAACCAGGTGATCAGGAACGCCCAGGCAGAGCTCGGCGCCGGGTAGCGCACCCGACGTTCCTATCATCAGCTCTGTGCTGAGCGAACGCCAGAGCCAGATCCTGCGATCGGTGGTCGAGCGCTACGTCGATGACGGCCGCCCGGTCGGATCCCGCGCGCTCGTCAACCGCGAGGACATCGACTGGAGCGCGTCGACGGTTCGCGCGGAGCTCGCCTCCCTCGAGGAGGAGGGGTTCCTCACCCACCCGCATACCTCGGCAGGCCGCGTGCCGACCGATTCGGGTTACCGCTTCTACGTCTCCCGGCTCCTGGAGCAGCAGGACCGTCTCCCGCAGCCGGCCTCGGACGAGCTCGGCATCTCGCGCATGAGGCGCGAGGTGGACGTGGCGATCCGGGAGACGACCACCACGCTGTCCGAGATCACGGACCTGGTCGCCCTGGTGACGGCTCCGCCCCTGCACACCGCGACGATCCACCGGATCGAGGTCCTGCAGCTGCAGCCGCGCGTGGTGATGGTGGTCGTGATCGCCTCCAACGGCGGCGTCACCAAGCGCGTCTTCACCTTCGGCGCCGAGGTCGACACCGGCCTGGTCGAGTGGGCGGCCAGCTACCTGAACGAGCGGCTCGCCGGGCTCGGCCTCGGTGCCCGCATGGCGGCCGACCGGCTTCGCGATCCCGAGCTCGGCTCCCAGGAGGCCGGCTTCCTGGCGGAGATCTCGAGCGCGTTCACGGACCTGGAGGAGTCCGCCGAGGACACGCTCTACGTCGACGGCACCGCCCGGCTGCTCTCGGAGGAGCATTTCGCCGATCTCCCTCACGCCGACGACCTGATGCGCGCCCTCGAGCACCGCGTGACCGTTCTGCGGGCGCTGCGGACGGCCCTCGACCGGCGGTCGGTCTTCGTCTGGATCGGCGGTGAGAACCCGGCGCCGGAGCTGCGCTCGGTGAGCGTCGTCGGCGCGAACTACGGCCTCGGCTATCGCAACCTCGGGTCGGTCGGGATCATCGGTCCGCTGCGGATGGACTACGCGAGCGCGATCGCCAGTGTCCGGGGGGCGGCCGGCGAGCTCTCTCGCTTCTTCGAGACGGTCTACGACGAGTAGGCCCGGCGGGTCATGTCCAAGCGCGACTACTACCAGGTGCTGGGCGTCGATCGGAGCGCCTCCGGCGGCGAGATCAAGAAGGCGTTTCGCAAGCTCGCGCGGGAGCTCCACCCGGACGTCAACGCCCACGACCCCGACGCCGAGGAGAAGTTCAAGGAGGCGGCGGAGGCCTACGAGGTGCTCTCCGACACCGAGCGCCGCCAGACCTACGACCGCTTCGGTCACGATGGCCTCCGCTCCGGCGGCTTCACGCCCGGGGCCGGCTTCGGGAGCATCCAGGACATCTTCGACTCGCTGTTCGGGGGCGGCGACCAGTTCGGCGGTTTCGGCGGCGGCCCCGCCGGAGGGGCCGACATCCTGGCGGCCGTCGACATCGGCCTGGAGGACGTCCTTGAGGGCCAGGCGCGCGAGGTCTCCTTCGAGGCGGTGAGCGTCTGCGATCGCTGCCGAGGCAATGGCGCGGAGCCCGGCACCCCGATCGAGACCTGCCCCGAGTGCGAGGGAACGGGCCAGATCCGCGAGGTGAGCCGCAGCATCTTCGGCCAGGTGGTGCGCGCGATGCCCTGCAATCGCTGCGGCGGCGACGGTCGCATCCCGGAGACGCCGTGCGAGCGCTGCGACGGGGCTGGCCGCGTCTCCGAGATGCGGTCCTGGGAGGTGGACATTCCCGCCGGCATCGAGGACGGCCAGCGTGTGCGCATCGCAGGGGCAGGTCACGCCGGGGCGCCCGGCGGGCGCCAGGGCGACCTGTACGTCGAGATCCGGGTCGCCGCGGATGAGCGATTCACGCGTCAGGGGACGGAACTGATCTGCAGCGCGGAGGTGCCGGTGACCACCGCGATCGTCGGCGGCGAGGTCTTCGCGCCCACCCTCGACGGCGAGCTCAGCATCGAGGTCCCGGCGGGGACCCAGCACGGCGAGGTCGCGAAGCTGGACGGCAGGGGGCTGCCGCCGCTGCGCGGTGGGCGCCGTGGCGATCAGCACGTCGTCTTCGAGCTCGTCGTCCCGACCGATCTGGACGACGAGCAGAGGGAAGCCGCGGAGCGGCTTGCCGAGGCGCTCGGGCAGACGCAGGCGTCACAGCGGAGATGATCCGCCTGGCCGTTCGCTGCGCTCCGGAGTACGCGGAGCCGGTGATGGCGAACCTGCTCGAGCTGGCGCCGAACGGGCTGGAGGAGGAGCGGGGGCCCGGCTGGGTCGAGTTCGCGATCTACGGGCCGCCGGGCGAGGTCCCCGACGTGGGCGAGCTCCAGGCCGCAGCGGGCGGCAGCCTGGTGGACGTCACCACGACCTCGGTCCCGGACGACTGGGCCGACAGGTGGACCGACTTTCACCGTCCCATCGAGGTTGCGGGGCGCATCGGCGTGCGCCCATCCTGGTGGGATCCGAAGGACGGGCTGATCGACGTCGTGGTCGATCCCGGGCGCGCCTTCGGCACGGGAGGCCATCCGACCACCCGCCTTTGCCTCGCGCTGCTCGTGACGCTCGAGGAGGCCGGCGAGGCGTCAGGCCCAATCGCGGACTGGGGCACCGGCTCCGGCGTCCTCGGCATCGCCGCGGCCAAGCTCGGTTGGTCGCCGGTCACGGGATGCGACCGCGAGCTCGCCTCCCTCGAGACAGCGCAGGCCAACGCCGAGGCGAACGGCGTGGAGATGTCGATCGAGCGAATCGACGTCCGCGAGGGCCCGCCGCCGGTGGCCCCGAGCGTGGTCGCCAACCTGACCGGAAACCTGCTCATCGATTGCGCAGGGCACCTGGCGGCGGGGGAGGCTCCGAACACTCTCGTCTGCTCCGGGATGCTGGAGAGCGAGGTCGATGAGGTCGTCGAGGCCTTCACGCCGACCGGGCTGGCGGAGTCCGAGCGGCGAATCGAGGGCGACTGGGGTGCGCTGCTGCTGCGGCGCGGCCCGGCCACCGCCCGATGACTCCCGACCCCAGCTCGGAACTGCCGATCGCGGTCTTCGACTCTGGCGTCGGAGGGCTCACCGTGTTGCACGAATGCCTCGTCTCCCTGCCCGAGGAGGACTACGTCTACCTCGGCGACGATGCCCGTTTTCCGTACGGGGCGCGAAGCACGGAGGAGCTCCGGCAGCACGTCGAACAGGTGACCCGGTTCCTGCTCGACCGTGGCGCCAAGCTGCTGGTGATCGCATGCAACTCGGCCGCATCCGCCGGCCAGGAGACCGCCAGGGAGATCGCGGGCGAGGCCGGCATCGAGGTGGTCGCCGTGATCGACCCCGAGGCTGAGATCGCCGGGGCACTGACCCAGAGCGGGAACGTCGGCGTGCTGGCGACGCCGGCCACCGTGCGGAGCGGCTCGTACCTGCGCGCCCTCTCCGGCCAGCATCGCGCCCTGACCGTGACCGAGGTGGAGGCCCCGGATCTGGCAGCTGTGATCCAGCGCGGCTTCCCGTTCGACGAGAGCGTGGTCGAGATGGTGCGCTCCTACTGTGAGCCGCTGAAGAGGGCGGAGGTCGACACGGTGATCCTGGGCTGCACCCACTACCCGCTGGTCGCCCCGATGCTCCAGCGGGTGCTGGGGCGGGAAGTGCGGCTGGTCACCGCCGGGCACGCAATCGCGGCGACCGCACAGCGGGTGCTCGAGGAGTCGGGACTCTCGAAAACCGGCAACGAAGAGGGGACCTATCGGTTCCTCTGCACGGGAGATGCCGAGGCCTTCCGCGAGCTCGGAACCCGCTTCCTGCAGATGCCGCTGGGGGAGATCGAGCGAGTCGACCTGCCGTGAGGAGTTCTGAAGGATTTGTGCCCCTATAGGGCCACAACCCTTCGAAACCCCCCTGATGGCCGCAGTGAACCCTGAAGACGTCCCGTTCTTCCCCTGGGGCGTTCTCTTGATTGCCGCGGGTTTGTACGTCGTGTCGGTGGCGGCTCTGATCGCGGCCGGCCGCCGCGAGGACGCCCGCGCGCTGGCTGGATTCATCCCCGACTGCCTGGTGCTCGTCTCGCGGCTCGCGCGGGATCGCCGCATCTCGCGGCCAAGGCGGGCTCTCCTCTTTCTGGTGCTGGGCTACCTGGCTCTACCAATAGATCTCGTGCCCGACTTCCTTCCAGGAATCGGCCAGCTCGACGACGCGGTGCTGCTCGGCCTCGCTCTGCGCCTGGTCGTGCACGGGGGAGGCACGGAGATCGTGCGGGCGGCCTGGCCCGGGCCGGAGGCCTCGCTCACGATCGTCCTGCGCGCCGCCGGTCTGGAGACAAATAGCGCCGCATCCCGAGGAACTACGCTTTAGCCGATGACCATCCTCGAACAGGTCCAGGAGGACGTGAAGACGGCCATGAAGGCCGGCGAGAAGGAGCGCGTCGGCCAGCTCCGCATGATCGTCAACGCCCTGCAGGCCGAGGAGAAGGAGGGCAAGGGGGACGAGGTCGCGGCGCTGCAGCGGGAGCGCAAGCGCCGCCTCGACGCCGCCGAGGCTCTGAAGGAGGGCGACCGGACGGAGCAGGCGGCGGGCGAGGAGGCCGAGGCGGAGCTGATCGAGGGCTACCTGCCCGAGCAGCTCTCCGACGAGGAGCTCACGGAGCTCGTGGCGAGCGCGGTCGAGGAATCCGGCGCGAGCGAGGCCAAGGACATGGGGGGCGTGATGAAGGTGCTGATGCCCAAGGTCGGCGGACGAGCCGACGGCAAGCGCGTCAGCCAGGCGGTGCGCGACAAACTTGGCTCGTAGGCAGCTGGAGATCGACAACACCGTCGCCGCGGAGCTGGCCGGCTCCGAGGACGCCGTGCTTCGCGCCCTGGAGGGTCATCTCGACGTCGACCTCTATCTGCGCGGCAACGTCCTCACCCTCGACGGGAACGCGACCGAGGTTCGTACCGCCGAGACGGTCGTCGGCGAGCTGGTCGACCTGATCGAGCAGGGCCACGAGATCGCCCCGGGCACCATCGAGGCGGTCACCGGAGCACTCGACAAGCACGAGAGCCCGGCGGAGATCCTCGAGGACGTCGTCTGGCAGCACCGCAACACGCGGATCGCGCCGAAGACCGTCAACCAGAAGGGGTACGTCGACTCCATCCGGAGGCACACGATCACCTTCGGCATCGGGCCCGCCGGCACCGGCAAGACCTTCCTGGCCGTGGCCATGGCGGCCGCGGCCCTCTCGCGCGGGGACGTCAGCCGCGTGATCCTCACTCGCCCGGCGGTCGAGGCCGGCGAGCGCCTCGGCTTCCTTCCGGGTGACATCCAGGCCAAGGTCGACCCATACCTGCGCCCGCTCTTCGACGCCCTCTACGACATGCTCGACCCGGAGAAGGTCAACTCCTACTTCGAGCGCGGCACGATCGAGGTCGCGCCCCTGGCTTTCATGCGCGGCAGAAGTTTGAACGACGCGTTCGTCATCCTCGACGAGGCGCAGAACACCAGCCCCGAGCAGATGAAGATGTTCCTCACCCGGCTCGGCTTCGGGTCGAAGTTCGTGGTGACCGGCGACATCACCCAGATCGACCTGGAGAAGGGGTCGCGGTCCGGGTTGATCGAGGTGGGGGAGATCCTCACCGGGGTCGAGGACATCAACTTCATCCGCTTCGGCGGCGAGGACGTCGTGCGCCACAAGCTCGTGCAGAGGATCGTCGCCGCCTATGGCGAGGCCGAGAGCCGCGACCGCTCCGGGTCTGACGGGGGCGGCTGACATCGACCTCTCGGACGTCCCGGGCGATCTGAGGCGACCGGTCGGGGCGGCCCTGCACGCGGCCGGCGTCGACGACGGCCACATCGGCGTCGAGATCGTCGGCCAGGGGAGGATGCGGACGCTCAACTACGCGGCCCGTGGCGTCGACGAGGCGACCGACGTGCTCGCGTTTCCCATCGACGACCAGGACCATGAGTCCGGCCCGCGAGAGCTCGGCGACGTCTTCATCTGCCCGGAGAAGGCGACGGACGTGACCGAGGCCGCCGTCCACGGCGCGCTCCACCTCTGCGGCTTCGACCACGAGACCGACGCCGGCGAGATGCTTGAGCTTCAGGCCAAGGTCATGGCCTCGCTGGCGTGAGCCGCGCCGGTTTCGTCGGGCTGGCGGGGCGCCCCAACGTCGGCAAGTCGGCCCTGGTCAACGCCATCGTCGGCGCCCACGTCGCGATCGTCTCGGAGCGCCCGCAGACGACCCGCCGCGCGATCCGCGGGGTCGCGACGGACATCGGGTCGGACTGGCAGCTGGTGATGACGGACCTGCCGGGCGTCCAGCGTCCCCGCGACGCCTTGACCGAGCGCATGCAGCGCCGGGTGGAGCGCGAGATCGCGGACTCGGATGCGGTGCTCTTCGTCGTCAACGCGGAGCAGGGAGTCGGCCCCGGCGACCGCTTCATCTCCAAGGCGCTGCTCGAGTCGAGCGTCGACACGCCCGTCGTCTGCGCCGTCAACAAGGTCGACCGCCTGAACAACGCCGAGACGGCGGCCGTCCTCGCCGCGACAGCGGAGATCGACGCCGTGGACGAGATCTTTCCCGTGAGCGCCCGCAAGGGCACCGGCATCGAGTCGCTGATCTCGAAGCTCGTCGAGCTGCTTCCCGACAGCCCCTTCCTCTTCCCCCCGGAGCAGCGATCGGATCTGCCCAGTGAGGTGCTGCTCGCCGAGCTGATCCGCGAGCAGGTGCTGCGCCGCACCCGCGACGAGCTGCCGCACGCCGTGGAGGTCGACGTCAAGGAGGTCGCCCACCGCGAGGACGGCGTCGTCGAGGTTCACGCCCACGTCTGGGCCGAGGCCGATTCCCAGAAGGGCATCCTGATCGGCTCGGGCGGCCGCAAGATCAAGGAGATCGGAACCGCCGCCCGCACCGAGCTGGAGCGGGAGCTCGGCGGCCGAGTGTTCCTGGACCTCCAGGTCCGCGTGCGCAAGCGCTGGCGGAAGGACGAGGGCCTGCTCGACCGCCTCGGCATCGAGTAGTCGCTGAACCCGCGCCTTCAGGCGCGCCGGCAGGGGCTTCGTACAATCGCCCGATGGTCGTCCAGACCGCCAGAGATGCGGCGAAGGTTCGCTTCGACGAGAAGGGGCTCGTGCCGTGCGTGATGCAGGACGCCCGCTCGGGCGAGGTGCTCACCCTCGCCTACATGAACGAGGAGTCGCTGCTGCTCACTCTCGAGACCCGCGAGGTCCACCTCTACAGCCGCAGCCGCCGCGAGATCTGGCACAAGGGCGCAAGCTCGGGAAACATCCAACGGGTTCGCCAGGTTCGCTACGACTGCGACGGGGATGCGCTCGTCGCCCTCGTCGATCCCGTCGGGCCCGCCTGCCATACCGGCGAGCGCTCCTGCTTCTACCGCGACCTGGAGGGGACCGCCGATCCCGGCGTGGACGCGCCGGGTGTCGCCGGCGAGCCCAGACTGCTGCCGTACGAGGCCCTGCCGACCCTCGAGCGGACCCTGGTGGCCCGGCAGCGCAAGCGGCCCGCGGGCAGCTACACCGTCGAGCTGCTCGAGGACTCGAAGCTCGCGGGCGAAAAGGTCCGCGAGGAGGCCGCGGAGGTCGTCAAGGCCGTGAACTCGGAGTCCGAGGAGCGTGCGGCCGAGGAGGGCGCGGACGTCGTCTACCACATGGCGGTCCTCCTCCTCTCGCGCGGCGTCTCGATGGCCGAGGTCCTCCACGTCCTGAACGGCCGCCGGCGGGCTCGATGAGCACCATCGGGGCCCCCGAAGAAACGGGTCGCGCTGTCGCGCGCCCTCGCATCCCCGACCTGGAGCCGGATCTCGACCGCGCCCGGGAGCTGGCGCAGGCCGCCAACGTGATCCCGGTCCGATACCGGTTCATCGACGATTGCGAGACGCCGGTCAGCGCATTCCTGAAGCTGCGCGGGGATGGACCGGCATTCCTGCTCGAGTCCGCTGAGCAGGGCAGGCTCGGGCGCTGGTCCTTCCTGGGATTCCGCCCACGCTCGGTCCTGCGCTGGGACGCCGGTCGCCTCTCCGAGTGGGGTGGCGAATCCGCGGCGGAGTCGGGCGCCGGCGCCGAGCCGGACCGAGTCATCGACGCGCCGGACCCATATGCCGCCGCCGCCGACTACCTGGGCCGCTACGAGATCGCGGAGCCCGACGAGCTGCCGCCGTTTGCAGGCGGAGCGGTCGGCTTCTTCGGCTACGACCTCGTCCGGACCGTGGAGCCCCTGCCCGAGCCCAACCCCGACCCGGTCGGGCTCCCCGACATGGCGCTGATGATCACCGACGTGCTGGTCGCCTTCGACCACCAGCGCCACGAGGTGACCCTGATCGGGAACGCCTTCGTGGAGGACGGCGGCATCGAGGAGGCGTATGCGCGGGCCGTGGAGACGATCGGCGAGGTTCGTGAGCGCCTTCGAGACCCGGTGCCTACGACCAGGGTTGCCAAGCCGATGGCGCCCGCGCCGCATATGTCCGGAGGCGAAGCCGAGGACATGGGCGTTGATGGCGAAGCCGTCCAATTCCGGTCGAACATGAGCAGAGAGCAGTTCGAATCCAACGTCACGCGGATCATCGAGTACGTCCACGCCGGCGACGCCTTCCAGGTGGTCCCCTCCCAGCGCTTCACCTCGCCCTGTCCGGTCGAGGCCTTCTCGATCTATCGCGGCCTGCGCACGGTCAACCCGTCGCCCTACATGTACTTCCTCGACTTCGGCGACTTCGAGATCGCCGGCGCCTCGCCCGAGCCCCTCGTCAAAGTGACCGGGGATCGCGTCGAGACCCGGCCGATCGCCGGTACCTACCCGCGCGGCGCAGACGAGGAGGAGGATCGCCTGGCGGCGGAGCGCCTGCTCAGGGACCCGAAGGAGCGCGCCGAGCACGTGATGCTCGTGGACCTCGGGCGCAACGACCTCGGCCGCGTCTGCGAGTACGGCTCGGTCACGGTGGACGAGCTGATGGTGGTCGAGACCTACTCCCACGTCCTCCACATCGTCAGCCAGGTCTCCGGCAAGCTGCGCGCGGACGTGAGCGCGATGGATGCGCTGCGGTCGATCCTCCCGGCGGGGACCCTGTCGGGCGCGCCGAAGGTCCGCGCCATGCAGATCATCGACGAGCTCGAGCCCCACAAGCGGGGCCCGTACGGCGGCGCGGTCGGCTACCTGAGCTACACGAGGGACCTGGACACCGCGATCTACATTCGCTCGGTGGTCGTCAAGGACGGCCTCGTCCACGTGCAGGCGGGCGGGGGCACGGTCGCGGACGCTCAGCCCACCTACGAGTACAACGAGTCGGTCAACAAGGCGAAGGCCGTCTTCCGCGCGGTGCAGCTCGCCACCGAGCAGCCGGAGTGGCCGTGAGCGCGGAGCAAAGCGGAGCGCGAAACGTAGGTACGGGGAGCAGCGTGCTGGTCATCGACAACTACGACTCCTTCACCTACAACCTCGTCCAGTACCTGGGGGAGCTCGGGGCCGAGATCGGCGTCGTCCGCAACGACAAGGCCACCGTGGGCGAGCTGGTGGGGCTGAAGCCCGATCGCCTGGTCGTCTCGCCCGGCCCCTGCACGCCGAAGGAGGCGGGGATCTCGGTCGAGGCGATTCGGACCTTCGCGGAAGCTGGAACGCCGGTGCTCGGCGTCTGTCTCGGGCACCAGTCGATGGTGGAGGCCTTCGGCGGCAAGGTCGTCCGAGGCGACCCGATCCACGGCAAGGACGCGGAGGTGCAACACGACGGCAGGACGGTCTACGAGGGGCTCTCGAACCCGCTCGTGGCGGGCCGCTACCACTCGCTGATCGCGGACCCGCAGCTCCCCCACGAGCTCGAGCTCACCTCCAGCTACGGCGACGTCGTCATGGGAGTGCGCCATCGGGAGCTCCCCGCCGAGGGCGTGCAGTTCCACCCGGAGTCGGTCCTAACCCCCCAGGGCAAGAAGCTCCTGGCCAACTTCCTCGGCGCCTAGAAGATGCCCAACGAAATCCTCACACGCGCGATCGATGAGATCTGCGACGGGGTCCATCTGACGGCCGACCACGCCTCGGTGGCGCTGGCCGAGATCATGGAGGGCCGGGCGAGCGAGGTGCAGACCGGGGCGTTCCTGGTCTCGCTTCGCGCCAAGGGCGAAACGGTCTCCGAGCTCGTGGGGCTGGCGCGAACGATGCGCTCCCTGGCGGCGCACGTGGAGATCGACAAGCCCGGCCTCCTCGACACGGCGGGCACCGGCGGGGGTCCGACCACCTTCAACATCTCGACCACCGCCGCGCTGATCGCGGCCGGCGCCGGCTGCTCGGTCGCCAAGCACGGCAACCGCTCGGCGACCAGCCGCTCGGGCTCAGCGGACGTGCTGGAGGCCCTCGGCGTCGACATCGAGCTCTCGCCGGCGGAGGTGGCGACCTGCATCGACGACGTCGGCTTCGGCTTCATGTTCGCGCCCAAGCACCACCAGGCGATGGCCCATGTGGTGCCGGTCCGCAAGGAGCTCGGGGTGCGCACGATCTTCAACTTCCTCGGCCCGCTCACCAACCCCGCAGGCGCGAGCGCTCACCTGCTCGGCGTCTCCGACCGCAAGTACCAGGAGATCATCGCCGACGCCCTCCTCCAGCTCGGCTGCCAGCGAGCGCTGGTGGTCAACGGAGACGACGGCATCGACGAGCTCAGCCTCGCCTCCCGGACCAGGGTGATCGAGGTCGCCGACGGCGGCACGGAGGAGTGGTTCGTGGAGGCCGCCGAGCTGGGACTGGTGGAGGCGCCCCTGGAAGCCATCCCCGGTGGCGAGCCCGCTGACAACGCAGCCGTCGTCCGCTCCGTGCTCGAGGGAGAGGCGGGCGCGGCGCGCGACGTCTCGATCCTCAATGCGGGCGCCGCGATCTTCGTCGCCGGTGGCGCCGCCGATCTCGCCGAGGGCGTCGTCAAGGCAACCGAGGCGATCGACTCGGGTTCCGCCGCGGGCGTGCTCGCCCGATTGGTCGCCCGGTCGCGCGAGCTGTCCGGCGCGAGCTAAGGTCCAGCGGACGAGATGGGCATGATCGAAGAGCTGGTCGGGTCCGCGCGGGCAGGCGCGGAGAGACGACGCGCCGAGGTCCCGCTGGAGGATCTCGAGGGGCAGCTGGCCGACAGGCCGGAGCAGCGCCCGTTCGGCGAGGCCCTCGTGCGCCCCGGGCTGTCGCTGATCGCGGAGTTCAAGCGCCGCTCGCCAAGCGCCGGTGAGATTCGCGCCGGGGCCACCCCGGCCGAGATCGCGCGCGGATATGAGGACGGAGGCGCCGCCGCCCTGTCCGTGCTGACGGACGCGCCGCACTTCGGTGGTTCGCTGGAGGACCTTCGCGACGCCCGCGCAGCCTGCGCGCTGCCGGTGCTCCAAAAGGACTTCACCGTCGAGAGCTATCAGCTCTACGAGGCCGCGGTGGCGGGCGCCGATGCCGTCCTGCTGATCGTCGCCGCCCTCAAGCAGGAGCAGCTCGCCCGGCTCCACGATGACGCTCGCGGCCTGGACCTCGACGTGATCGTGGAGGTCCACAAGGAGGAGGAGCTGGAGACCGCCCTGACGGTCGATGCCGAGGTGATCGGGATCAACAACCGCAACCTGGACGACTTCACGGTCGACGTCGGGACGACGTTCGAGCTGATCACCGACGTGCCGGCCGGCAAGACGGTGGTCTCCGAGAGCGGCATAGCGGACCGCGCGACGCTGGAGGAGCTGGCACGGGTCGGGGTGGACGCCGTGCTGATCGGCGAGGCGCTGATGCGAGCGGACGACCCGGCCGCCAAGGTCCGGGAGCTGACCGCCGACGAGGATTCGACCCGCGAGCATCTGCTCCCCTGAGAAATTAGAGAACCCGAAGACGCTGCTTAGAGACGGTTAAGCGGCGGGCCGCACACTGGCTCGCATGCAGTCGCTGAAGAGATTCCTCTCGACCGGCTTCGGATCGGCCGTCGCCGGCGGTCTCGTCGTTCTGGTGGCAGGCCTGATCCTGATCCAGGCCGGCGTCGTCGACACGAGCGACAACAACTCCAACGCCCCCGTGGTCCAGCCGGCGGCCCTGGCGCGGCCCGCGAGCAACACCAGCCAGGGCCTGACGGTTCACGACATCTACCAGCGCGATGCCGACGGCGTCGCCTTCATTCGCTCGACGATCGTGCAGAAGACCCAGTCCGCATTCGGCCTGCCGCAGCAGCAGAGCAGCGAGGCCACAGGGTCGGGCTTCCTGATCGACAACGACGGTCACATCCTCACCAACGCCCACGTAGTCGAGGGCGCAAAGAGCGTGACCGTGCAGCTCGGGAATGGTGGCGAGCAGAGCGCCCAGGTCGTGGGCTCCGACCCCTCCAGCGACATCGCCCTTCTCAAGGTCGACAACACCGAGGGCGCCAACCCGCTGACGCTCGGCGACTCATCGAAGGTCCAGGTCGGCGACCCGGTGGTGGCGATCGGCAACCCCTTCGCCCTCGACCGCACCGTCACCAGCGGCATCGTCTCCGCGCTGCAGCGCCAGATTCAGGCACCCAACGGCTTCTCGATCAGCGACGTCATCCAGACCGATGCGGCGATCAACCCCGGGAACTCGGGAGGCCCGCTGATCGACGGCGCGGGCGACGTGATCGGCATCAACTCCCAGATCGAGAGCCAGAGCGGCGGCAACGTCGGCATCGGCTTTGCCGTCCCGATCAAGACCGCGGCCGACGTCGTCTCTCAGCTCGAGAACGGCGGCCAGGTCCACCAGTCCTACCTGGGGATCTCCGGCGGTGACATCACCCCGGAGATCGCCCACGCGCTCAACCTCCCGGTCACGCAGGGCGTCCTGATCGAGCGGGTGCTGAGCGGTGGCCCCGCCGACGACGCCGGCATCAAGGGCGCGACGGGTCAGGCGACCATCTCCGGCCAGACCTTCCCGGTCGGCGGCGACATCATCACCAAGGTCGACGGCAAGCCGATCTCGGGCATGGACGACGTCGTCTCGGCGGTCAACGACCACAAGCCCGGCGATGAGATCACCCTGACCGTCTACAGCAGCGGTCAGCAGAAGGACGTCTCGGTCAAGCTCGGCGACCGGCCGAACCACGTCCAGGACTCGAACTCGAGTTCGTTGCCCTAGTTACGCGGGGGCCACCACGCCGTGATGGAGCAGGCTCTCGCCGGTCTCGGCGACTGTGTCCTCCATGGGACGCGGCGACCAGCCGAGGGTGGTCCTGGCCTTCTCCGATGAGAGCTCGCTCCTCTTGCCGAGCTCGCCGACCACCGAGCGGATGCCGCCGTCGAACAGCGCCATGCCGCGCACGACCAGGTTGGGGATCGTCCGCGTCGGCACCTTCGAGGCCGCATCGCCGAGCCGGTCGCGGAGGATCTCTCCGGCCTCGGCCATCCAGAGGAACTCGGTGACGGCGATGAAGCGCTCGCCCCCGGCCTCTGGGGCGGTCATCGCCCGGATCTCCAGGTCCGCGACGTCGCGGACATCGACGAAGCTGAACCCGAGCTTCGGCACGCCGGGCATGCCCTTGAGCATTCGCTCGATGGACTGAATGGAATACGAGATGTCGTCGTTCAGCACCGGCCCGATGATCGCCCCCGGATTGACCACGGACAGCCGGTCCTGGTCGCCGCGGTCATTGACCAGGTCCCAGGCCGCCTGTTCGGCGACCGTCTTGGAGCGCACGTACGGCGTCAGCCCCGGGGTGTGCGGATCGGTCCAGTCCTCCTCGGTCAGCGGTCTCGCCTCTGCGCCATCGGCCAGCCTGATCGCGGCGACCGAGGAGGTGACCACCACACGCTTGACGCCCTCGTCAAGAGCCGTTCGCAGCACGCGCAGGGTGCCCTCGCGCGCCGGGACGATCAGCTCGTCGGGGTCCTTGGGCTGCGCGGCCGGGAACGGGGAGGCGACGTGAAGCACGTAGTCACAGCCCTCGATCGCGTGGGCCCAGTGCTCATCGCTCGTCAGGTCGGCGGCGTGCACCGTGAGGTGGTGACCGGTGCCCACCTGCGACTCGACGGCGGCGTGCACGTCTCGCTCGCGGGCGGGATTGCGGACGGTGGTCCGCACCCGGTACCCGCGCTCGAGCAGGCCGATGATGCACCACCCGGCGAGGTAGCCGGACCCGCCGGTTACGAGGACTGTCTTGCCGTCGCCTTCTGCCACGGCTCCTCCGTGACGCCTCTCGAGCGCTCGGGCTTCGCGAACAGCACCTGCACGTCCCGCAGGCGGCGCTCGCGGAAACCGGCCTCGCTCATCGCGAGCCAGAGCGTCCACAGGCGCCGGAACGGCTCGTCGTAGCCGAGCTCGCCGGCGAGGTCCGAATTGGCGACGAAGCGCTCGCGCCAGAGCTCGAGCGTGCGGGCATAGTGGGCGCCGATCTCCTCCAGCCAGACGGTGCTCATGTCCGTCTCTCGCGCGACGCTGCTCTGGATCACCTCGACCGACGGCAGGCACCCGCCCGGGAAGATCAGCGAGTTGGCGAAGCTGCGCGCCGCCTTCTCCGTCTCGTAGAGCCGGTCGTCGATCACGATCGACTGCAGGAAGAAGAGGCCGTCGGGCTCGAGCAGCTCCGAGCAGCGGCGGAAGAAGAGGTCGAAGTACTGCCAGCCGACCGCCTCGATCATCTCCAGGGAGACGAGCTTGGAGTACCGGCCGCGGAGGTCCCGGTAGTCGTCGAGCAGGACGGTGACGCGATCCTCGACGCTCGCGTCGCGGATCCTCCGCAGGGCGCCCTCGCGCTGCTCCTGGGAGATCGTCGTGCTGGTCACCCGGCAGCCGTAGTTGCTCGCTGCGTACGCCGCCATCGCGCCCCAGCCGGTGCCGATCTCGAGCAGGTGGTCATCGGGGCCGAGCTCGAGCGCCCGGCAGATTCGCTCGAGCCGATTCTGCTGCGCCTCGGCGAGGCTCGCTTCCGGGTCCGGGAAGACCGCGGACGAGTACATCATCGACTCGTCGAGGTAGAGCGCGAACAGGTCGTTGCCCAGGTCGTAGTGGGCCGAGATGTGGCGGCGGGAAGCGCCCCTGCTGTTCCGCGGCACGCGCCAACGCGTCTTCTCGAGGGGAACGAGCAGGGGGTGGAGGCGGCGGCGCCAGGCGTCGAGCGATCCGAGGTTCCGGCAGGCGATCCGGATCAGCGCGACCAGGTCCTCGCAGTCCCAGTGGCCGTCGCGATACGCCTCGCCCAGGCCGACGCTGCCGCCGAGGAGCGCGCGGTAGAAGCGAGCGGAATTGACCTTGATGGTCGCCGCCAGGTCGGCCGCGGCGTCGCCGAACCGGAACCTGCGGCCGTCCGGCTCGATGAGCTCCAGGCAACCGCCGCGCACCCGGGAGAACGCTGCGAATGCGATTCGCCTTGAGGCTGCCTCGACGCCGGTCATCAACGGGAGCCTACTCCCGGAATGCCTGCTCGCACGGACAGAACCGCTGTGGCCCTACTCTTGGCTCATGACGAAGGTCAAGGTCTGCGGCATGACGAATCTCGCCGACGCCGAGCACGCGGCGACCCATGGCGCCTGGGCGATCGGGTTGATCCATCACCCTGAGAGCCCGCGCTTCGTGCGTCCCGACGCCGCCGAGGAGATCGGCGCGGCGCTCAAGCGGCGCTGCGAGATCGCGGGGGTGTTCGTCAATGCGCCCCTGGAGGAGGTGATCGACGCCGCCGAGCGCGAGAACCTCACCCTGCTGCAGTTCCACGGTGAGGAGGGCCCGTCGTTCTGCGTGGAGGCGCGCCGCCGAACGGGGGCCAAGGTGATGAAGGCGATGCGGGTCACGAGCGCCGCCGACGTCCAGGCCGCGGAGGCCTTTCGCACGGACTTCCACCTCTTCGATGCCTACTGGCACGGCATCCACGGAGGCACCGGCCAGAGCTTCGACTGGGATCTGGTCGCGAAGCGCCGATCCAAGGTCCCGATGGTGCTGGCGGGCGGGCTCACCCCGGACAACGTCGCGGAGGCGATCGAGCGCGTGAAGCCGTTCGCCGTCGACGTCGTCAGCGGCGTCGAGGCGGAGCCGGGGCGAAAGGACCACGCCAAGGTCGAGGCCTTTCTCGAGGCGGCCGGCGTTCAGCTGCCCAGCCAGGCGGCATCGCCATGAGCGCCGCGGTCGAGGAGCGCTTCGGCCCCTATGGGGGCCGGTTCGTTCCCGAGACCCTGATCGCCGCGCTCGACGAGCTCAGCGCCGCCTGGGCCGAGGCTCGCGAGGACGACGGCTTCCAGTCCGAGCTGTCGGTGTTGCTGCGGGACTTCGTCGGGCGCCCGACGCCCCTCTACCTGGCGGAGCGCCTCTCCGAGCGGGTCGGCCGCCGCGTCTACCTGAAGCGCGAAGACCTCGCCCATACCGGCGCCCACAAGATCAACAACGCCGTCGGCCAGGCGCTGCTCGCCCGGCGGATGGGCAAGACCCGCGTGATCGCCGAGACCGGGGCGGGCCAGCACGGCGTCGCCACCGCGACGGCCTGCGCTCTGTTCGGCCTCGAGTGCGCCGTCTACATGGGCAGCGAGGACATCCGCCGCCAGGCCCCCAACGTCGATCGGATGCGGCTGCTGGGAACCGAGGTGATTCCGGTCGAGGCCGGCGCCCGGACGCTGAAGGAGGCGGTCAGCGCGGCGATCCGCGACTGGGTCGCATCGGTTGAGAACACTCACTACGTAATCGGCTCGGTGGTCGGACCCGCTCCCTATCCGGCGCTCGTCCGCGACCTGCAGCGGGTGATCGGCGACGAGGCCCGCGCCCAGGCGCTGGAGGCCGAAGGCTCCCTGCCGGCCCGGGTGATCGCCTGCGTCGGCGGGGGCTCGAACGCGATCGGCAGCTTTCACGCCTTCCTCGACGACCCGGTCGAGTTGATCGGTGTCGAGGCCGCCGGCGAGGGGCTCGAGAGCGGCCGTCACGGCGCCTCGCTCGTGGCGGGAACGACGGGCGTCCTGCATGGGGCGCTCTCCTCCGTGCTCGCCGACGAGGAGGGGCAGATCCTCGAGGCGCACTCCGTCTCCGCCGGGCTGGACTATCCGGGCGTCGGACCCGAGCATGCCCACCTGCGCGATTCAGGCCGGGCGAGCTACGAGTCGGCGACGGACGACGATGCGCTTCGGGCCTTCCGCGAGCTGGCCCGGCTCGAGGGGATCATCCCCGCGCTGGAGCCCAGCCACGCCATCGCCTGGCTATTCGAGCATGGCGGGGGAGACGGCTTCGACGTGCTCACCCTCTCCGGCCGAGGCGACAAGGACCTGGACGAGGTGACGGCGAAGCTCGCCGACCTCAATGAGTGACTCAGCCGCCGCCTCGACTTCGGCGCCGGCCATCGATGGCGCCGCGCGGATCGCGGCGGCGTTCGAGTCCGCCGGGCAGGACGGCCGCGCGGCCCTGATGCCATACCTGATGGGAGGGTTCCCCGACCAGCGGACGGCCACCGCCGTCGCGGGTGCGTACGCCGATGCGGGGGCCGACCTGATCGAGCTCGGGGTGCCCTTCTCGGACCCGCTCGCGGATGGCCCGACGATTCACGCCGCCGACACAGCGGCGCTGGAGGCCGGGGCGACGCTGGAGAGCGTGCTCGAGACGTGCGCGGCCATCGGCGAGCGAATCCCCGTCGCGCTCATGTGTTACTCGAACATGATCCTGGCGAGAGGGCTGGGTGAGTTCGCGACACTCGCGGCGGAGGCGAGGGCGTCGGGCGTGATCGTGCCCGACCTGCCGTTGGAGGAGCAGGGCGAGATCGCGGAGGCACTGGGCCAGCATGGGCTGGCGCTGATCCCTCTGGTGGCGCCGACAACGCCACCCGACCGGCGCGCGCGAATCTGCGCGGCCGCACGCGGCTTCGTCTACCTGGTCTCGACCAAGGGCGTCACCGGCGAGCGCGATCAGCTGCCGCCCGAGCTGACCGAGCTGATCGCCGCGACCAAGGGAGCGGCGAAGGTCCCGGTTGCGGTCGGCTTCGGGATCTCCACGCCCGAGCAGGCCGCAAGCGTCGGCGAGGTCGCCGACGGGATCATCGTCGGGACCAGGCTCGTCCGGGCAGTGGCCGATGCAGCCGATCGCGACGCGGCGGTCGCCGCCGTGGCGGACTTCCTGCGCGAAACTCGCACGGCGCTCGCCAGATAGGCTTCCGGGCCGTGCAGGTAGTCCTCTTCACAGTCCTGGGCGCGTGCGTGATGATGATCGCCTACGGCCTCGGGATCCCGGGCCCGGTCGCCGCGATCCTCTTCTTCGGCGGGGTCTTCACGGGCGCCCTGCTCAGGTACGCCCAGCCGCTGATCGACTGGCTGACCCGCCCCTAGCGCCCACCAGGCCGCTCTCCATCGGAGCGCAGGCCGAAGGCCGGAGCGACTTATTGGGGGCGGCCGCTTGTGGGCGCGATCTGATGGCGAAGCCGGGTTAGAGCTCCCCTCGCGGCCCAATGGCGAAGCCGGAGTACGCTGCGCCGATGCGGATCGGCGTTCTCACCGGTGGAGGCGATTGTCCCGGCCTCAACGCGGTGATTCGCGCGATCGTCCGCAAGGGGGTGGGGGAGTACGGCCACGAGTTCCTCGGCTATCGCAACGGCTGGGCGGGGCCGCTCGAGCGGCTCAGCGCCCCGCTCGGGGTCCCCGAGGTCAGAGGCATCTTGCCGCGCGGCGGGACGATTCTCGGCTCGTCGCGGACCAACCCGTTCAAGAAGGAGGGCGGCCCGCAGCGTCTCGCCGAGAACCTGAAGGCCGACGAGGTAGACGGGCTGATCGTGATCGGGGGAGAGGACACGCTCGGGGCGGCGGCGAAGCTGCACGAGGAGGGGGTCCATGTCGTCGGCGTGCCGAAGACGATCGACAACGACCTGTCGGCCACCGACTACACGTTCGGCTTCGACACCGCGGTCAACATCGCCATGTCGGCGATTGACCGCCTGCACACCACCGCCGAGAGCCACAAGCGGACGCTGATCTGCGAGGTGATGGGGCGCCACGCCGGCTGGATCGCCTTCCACGCCGGGCTCTCGGGGGGCGCCAACGTCATCCTCATCCCCGAGATCGAGTTCGACCTCGACCGGGTCTGCGACTACATCGTCCGTCGTTTCGAGAGCCACTACTCGCCGATCGTCGTCGTGGCCGAGGGTGCCCTGCCCAAGGGCGGGATTCCGGTGGCTGAGGACGCACCGCTCGATGCCTTCGGGCATGCGCGGCTCGGCGGGATCGCCAACTGGCTCGAGGGCGAGATCGAGCAGCGCACCGGCCACGAGGCGCGGGCCACGGTCCTCGGCCACGTGCAGCGCGGCGGGACTCCGACCGCGTTCGACCGGGTGCTCGCCACGCGCTTCGGCCTGCACGCGATCGACGCCGCCCACGACGGGCGGTGGGGAAAGATGACCGCGCTCCGCAGCACCGACATCGAGCTCGTCGACCTGACGGAGGCGACCGCGGAGCTGAAGACCGTTCCGGAGAGCCTCTATCGCGAGGCCGAGGTCTTCTTCGGCTAGCGCATTGATCCTTCGCCCGGCGCTCGCGGCGCTGCTGCTCAGCCTGATCGTCGCCGGATGCGGGATTGCCGGCACCGCGAAGATCGAGGCCCCAGTCTCGGTGTACGTCAGCCTGCCCCTGACCGGCCCGCGCGGCGTGGACGGGCGTGAAGCCGCAGACGGGGCCCGCCTGGCGCTCGAGCAGGCGCAGGGCAAGGTCGGCTCGACCGAGGTCAACGCCCGGTTCCTGGACGACGCCAGAGGGAAAGCCTGGGACCCGGTGGCGGTCGGCGCAAACGCGCGCCGGGCCGTCCAGGACTCGTCAGCGGCCGCCTATATCGGCGAGCTCGACTCGGAGCCGACTCGCGCCTCGGTGCCGATCACGAACGACGCCGGGTTGGTCCAGGTCTCTCCCGGCGCCGGAGCGGTCGATCTGACCGCTCCCGCGGCCGGGTATCCCGGCTCGCCGGATCGATACCGGCCCTCCGGCTCGCCCACCTTCGCCAGGACCGTCCCCGGCGACGACGTGGTTGTCGACGGCGCGGCCGGCTGGGCGTCCGAGCTCGGCGCGACCCGGGCGGCGGTCACCTCGGACGGCTCGGCCTTCCAGAATCTGGCGGCCTCCGAGTTCAGGTCCGCGGCCACCGAGCACGGGATCGAGGTCATGCAGGGCAGGCCTCCGGCCAAGGTCGCCGTGACCGGTGGTCCCGGGAAGCAGGCCGTCTACGACCCCGGGACCGGGCGCCTCGGCATCTACGGTTCGTCCCCGGCCACGCTCGAGGTGAGCGCCCAGCTCGACGGAGAGAGCCTGCCGGGCAAGCTGCGGTTCCAGAGGGCCTTCGCGCGGCGGTATCACCGGGTGCCGGGGCCATACGCGGCATACGGCTACGAGGCGATGGCGCTCGTCCTGCAGGCGATCGACGGCGCCGGGACCGACGCCTCCTCCTTCCGCGACAACGTCCGCAACGGCGTCTTCGGCGCCCACCGAGACGGCACGGTGCTGGGCAGCTACTCGATCACCTCGGAGGGCGATACGACCGAGTGCATGATCCAGCGCTACGAGATACGAGGACCGGTGGCCGTGCCGCTTGGCGCGTCCTGTCCGCCGCGCTAGCGGGCGGAGGGCGGTCCCTCGATGACGGGCTTGCCCGAGATCACCGAGGCGACCCAGTCGCGGATCTCCGGGATCAGGGCGAAGTCGATCGAGTGCTGGACGCGGGCCTCGCGGAAGGTGACGTAGAGCCCGCCCTCCTCGAGCAAGTCGCGGGCCTTGCGGCCGAAGCCGACCGGGATGATCGGGTCGTAGGCACCATGGGTGACGTAGGCGGGCAGGCCGCGCTTGGCGCGCGGATCGAGCTTCCAGCCGCGGACCATCGGATAGAAGCCGCTCATCATCAGCAGGCCGGCGGGCCGCGGCCGGCCCATCCCCAGCGCCACCGCGCAGGCGATCGCGGCGCCCTGGCTGAAGCCACCGATCACCGTCTTCTCCCAGGGGATCCCCCGGTGGCGGAGCTCGTCGTCCAGGAACCGGCAGAGCATCTCCATGGTGTCGATGAAGGTCTGCTCGTCGGGATGACCGATCTGCTCGATCACGTACCAATGGCGGCCGCCGGGCGGGACGTTCGTCAAAGGCGCACCCGGGGTCATTCCGAAGAGCCTGTGATCCGGGTCGAGCTCGTCGAGCAACGGATAGAGGTCGCGCTCGTCGACGGCGCGGCCGTGCAGCAGGATCAACGCGCCCTCCGGCTCGCCCGCGGGCTCGCGGGTCAGGTGAACCAGCTCGACCACCTGACCCGGCCGATCGCCGGGCGGCTGCTCAGGCGTGGACACGCGGGTTGCTGATCGGCCGCAGCACGGGCTCGACCTGCTCTCTGAGGTGCTCGTAGTCGGGCGGTAGCGAGAGCTTCTCCCCGAGCGATTCGAGCGGCTCGTCGACGGTGAACCCCGGGCCGAGCGTCGCGATCTCGAAGAGGACGCCGCTCGGCTCGCGGAAGTAGATCGAGCGGAAGTAGAACCGGTCGATCACGGGCGTCGGCCGCGCGCCCGCCGAGAGCACTCGGTCGCGCCAGGCCTCGTGATCCTCCATCTGGGACGCCCAGGCGATGTGGTGAACGCTTCCCGCGCCCTGGAGCCCGCGCTCGGCAGGCGGCCCGGCGTATCCCCAGAGCCCGCCACGGCTGTCGCCGCGGCACTCCCAGCCGCGGCCGTCGGCGCCCTCGATGGGCTCGAAGCCGAGCGCCTCCTCGAGCAGCGGACGGCTCGCCTCCGGATTGCTCGAGTGCGCGAGCGCACCGTCGAAGCCCTGCAGGGCCATCTCGGAGGGAACCTCGGGGTGATCGGCGATCAGGGGATCGTCGTCGGTGTCGACCACCTTGAGGGCGTGACCCAGGCCCTCCGGGTCCTTGAATCGCAGATGGCCGTCCTCGAGCTGGGTCTCGGTGCCGTGATGGTCCAGCCGATCCGCCCAGAAGTCGAGCGCCTGCTCGCTGCCGAGCCGCCAGCGGATGCCGCTGATCATGCCGTCGCCGGCACGGCCGGGAGGGGCACCGGGATACTCGAAGAAGGTCAGATCGGAGCCCGCGTCGCCCTTCTCGTCGGCGAAGAAGAGGTGGTAGACGGTCGGGTCATCCTGGTTGACTGTCTTCTTCACCAGCCGCAGTCCCAGGACGCCGGCGTAGAAGTCGACGTTCTTCTGGGCATCGCCGGTGATCGCGGTGATGTGGTGGATGCCCTCGAGCTTCATGCCGTCCATCTTCCCCTATCGGAGTGCGCTGGTGAGCGCCTCGTCGAGCTCCGGATGGCGGAACTCGTAGCCGCCGTCGAGCGCCCGCCGGGGCAGCACGCGCGCCCCACCGGCGACCGCATCGGCCAGCTCGCCTCCGCGCATCGCGCTGACGGCGAGCTTCGGAACCGGCATGAAGGCGGGGCGGTGAAGAGCCCGGCCGAGTGCCTTGGAGAACTCGCGGTTGGTGACGGGATTCGGCGCCGTTGCGTTGATCGTGCCGGATACCGACTCGTTGTCGAGAGCCCAGATCATGAGCCCGACCTCGTCGTCGATGTGGATCCACGACATGAACTGCTCGCCTCCGGCGATCGGCCCGCCGACCCCGAGCTTGAAGGGCAGGAGCAGCTGCTTGACCAGGCCTCCGTCCTTGGTCAGCACCAGGCCGGTCCGGAGGATCACCACTCTCGGGACCACCCGCTCCGCCTCGCGCTCGGCCCGCTCCCAGTCGATCGGGATCTCCGCCGTGAAGCCCACGCCCGGCTCGGACTCCTCGTCCAGGATCTGCGCGCCGCGGTCGCCGTAGTAGCCGATCGCGGATTGACCGACGAAGACGCTCGGTTTGGCGGGAGCCGCCTCGATCCCCTGCAGCAGGTTGCGCGTGCCGACCAGGCGGCTCTCGCGAATCGCGACCTTGGCCCGATCCGTCAGGCGCTGGTTGATCTCCTCGCCGATCAGGTTGACGACACCGTCGACCCCCTCGAGCGCCTCCGGGGGCGGTCGCTCGATGCTCGCCTGCCAGGCGTGCCACCGGACGGTTGGGTTCTTCGGCCTCGCTCGCTCGGGGTCGCGGGTCAGGCCGACGACCTCATCGCCACGGGCGAGGAGGGCATCGCATAGGGCCGAGCCGATCAGCCCGGTCGCTCCGGTGACGAGCACTCGCATCCGGGGCCGGATGCTAACCGCGTGCGCCGGTTAGGTTCCCTCGATGGCCGTTGAGGTGAGAGAGGCTCGTCCGGGGGAGGGAGGCCGGCTCGCCCGGATCTTCCTCGCGTCGGGGCGTGCCGCCTGGGCGCGGCACCTCTCACCGGTCGGGCTGGCGAACGTCACGTCTCCCGCTGAGGACTGGGAGAGCCAGATCGCGGACCCCGATGTGATTTGTCTCGTCGCGGAGCGCCGCGGCGCCGCGGCCGCCCTCGCGGTCCTCTGCCCTAGCCCCGATGACGATGCGGACCCTGCGACCGTCGCCCTGCTGGACAGGCTCTACACCGAGCCCGCGGCGTGGCGCAGAGGGCTCGGCCGGGCGCTGCTCGACGCTTCGATGGCTGAGCTCTCCTCACGCGGCTTTCGCGAGGTGACCCTGTGGACGGCGGAGTGGAACGCGTCGCGGGGCTTCTACGAGGTGAACGGCTGGTCGCTGGACGGCGCCACCCGGGAGAAGACCTTCGCCGGCAGCACGTACACGGAGGTTCGCTACAGGACCGAGGTTCGGGCGACGCCCAGGATCGCGTAGGCCCGAAAGCCGTCGATCGCGCCGACGCGCCTAGGTGCCCGCCCCGTCATTGGCGCTCCCATCGCCATCGACGATCTCGTAGGTGCCTGTCTCCTCCGAGAAGCGGGCAAGTCCCGCCTCCTTTGCCTCCTGGACCACGGCGCGGGCCACGCCTGGCGCCACGTCCCGGTTGAAGACCGAGGGGATGATGTAGTCCTCGGCCAGGTCCTCGTCGGTGACGACCTCGGCGATTCCCCGGGCGGCGGCGAGCTTCATCTCCTCGGTGATGCGAGGCGCCCCTGCGTCGAGCGCGCCGCGGAAGATGCCGGGGAAGCAGAGCACGTTGTTGATCTGGTTCGGGTAGTCCGAGCGGCCGGTGGCCATGATCCGGACGTGCTGCTCGGCGTCCTCGGGCATCACCTCCGGGGTTGGGTTGGCCATCGCGAAGACGATCGCGTCGTCGTTCATCTTCGCCAGCGAATCGGGCTCGACCAGGCCGGGGCCGGAGAGGCCGAGGAAGACGTCGCAGCCCTCGATCACCTCGTTGGGCCCGCCCGAGAGCTTCTCGCTGTTCGTGTTCTCAGCGAACCATCGCTTGATGCCCGACATCGAATCGTCGGCGTAGTCGGCGCGGTCGGTCGAGATCGCCCCGTTGCGGTCGCAGCCGATGATCTGGGTGATCCCCGACTCCTGCATCATCTTCGTGCAGGCGACGCCGGCGGCGCCGGTGCCGAGGACCAGCACGCGCAGGCTCTCGATCGGCTTGCCGACGATCTTCAGCGAGTTGAAGAGGGCGGCCATGACGACGACCGCCGTGCCGTGCTGGTCGTCGTGGAAGACGGGGATGTCGAGCTCCTCCTTGAGGGTCTCCTCGATCTCGAAGCACCGTGGGGCCGAGATGTCCTCGAGGTTGATCCCGCCGAAGGTCGGGGCGAGCAGCTTGACGGTCTGGATGATCTCGGCGGGGTCGTTGGTGTCCAGGCAGATCGGGAAGGCGTCCACCTCGGCGAACTCCTTGAACAGCATCGCCTTGCCCTCCATCACCGGCATCGCCGCCTCGGGCCCGATGTCGCCGAGGCCGAGCACGGCGGAGCCGTCGGAGACCACGGCG
The DNA here is from genome assembly GCA_963815665.1 of uncultured Solirubrobacterales bacterium. Taxonomy (GTDB): domain Bacteria; phylum Actinomycetota; class Thermoleophilia; order Solirubrobacterales; family 70-9; genus DASUPK01. Next base: position 100,482 of record CAWFHN010000011.1, read on the forward strand.
ACGGTGTTCGCCTTGATCGTGAAGTCGAAGGCCTTGGTCTTGTCCTCGGCGATGTACTCGCAGACGCGGGCGACGCCCGGCGTGTAGGCCATCGAGAGGTCGTCGCGGGTCTTCAGCGGGTACTTGTTGTGCTGCTCGATCTTGCCCTTCTTGTGCATCTCGAAGGTGCGGTCGGTGAAGCCGAGCACGCGGGCACCGCGCGTGGAGCCGATCGAACGGAGGATCTGCTCCCAGGCCTCGGCGCTGTTGGCGTCGATCGTGAACTCGCGTACGCGCTTTCCCTCCGGTCCCGCGCCCGGGATCAGATCGACGGACTGCAGCGCTCCCCCGGCCTCGGCGATCTGGGCCGTGATCTTGCCAAGCGGCTCCTGCCGCGCGTCGAGCTCGACGCGGACGGTGACGCTGTACTGAGCGGAGGCGGCCATGGCGAGCGGATCATAGGCAGCGGCGCTGGTCCGGCCGCTCTCCGCCGAGCCGCTACGCTGGCCGGCGCCGCCCGGCAGGGATGTCCAGAGGCGGCGATTCGATCCCAGAGGCTCGACGAAAAGGAGTTCGTAGATGCCCCGCGCCCCGCACGGCCGCGCCACCAGCGTCGCGGTCGTCACCGTGCTTATCGCCCTGCTCAGCCTGGCCGCCCCGGGTGGCGCCCTAGCGAAGAAGAAGGCAGGACTGCCGCCGGTACACGTCCGCGGGACGGTCTACACGTTCGACGACCAGACCCCTATAGCGGGCGCCTCCGTGCGGGTGGCCGAGCTCCCGAGCCAGAGCACGCAGGCGGGGCCGGACGGCAGCTACGACCTCCTTGTTCCCGACGGCACCAAGCTCACGCCCTACGCCGACGCCGCCGGCCACCACCGGATCTACCTGCAGACGTATGTCAGCCAGGGCAAGGACCTCGAGCGGGTCAACTTCCAGATGCCGACCGATGCGGCCTACAACGGGCTTGCGTTGATCCTCAAGGCACCGCGCGACTCGAACGACCAGCTCGTTGACTGCGCGGTCGTCTCCACCTTCAGCAGCGTCAATGTGCGCGACCTCAGCTTCAACGACTTCGTCGCCTACGGTGCCCACGGGGTCGCAGGGGCGACTGCCGGCGCTAGCCCGGCGCTGCCCAACCCCGTCTACTTCAACGAGTCGGTCATCCCCGACGCTTCGCGAACCGTCTCCTCGATCGACGGGGGCGTGGTCTGGCCCGTGGTGCCCGCCGGGGTCTACCGGTTCACGGCCCACCATCCATCGACCGGCTTCGCGCCGTTTCGCGCAACCTGCGAGCCCGGGCGGGTCGTCAACGCCAATCCGCCGCAGGGGTTCTACGAGCTCCGTCCCGGAGAGAAGGTGGACTCCTCCGTGGCCGCGTCACTCGTCTCCGTCCATTTCGACCTCAGCGGCGCCCAGGCTCGCCTGAAGGCGCGGGTCAAGGCCCGCGAGTACGTGGCCGTGAGCGGCGTGCTGCGACGCGGGAAGAAGGCCCTGGCCAACAGTCGCACCAAGGGCTATGCGCCCGGGAAGCGAACTCTGTCGTTCCTGATCGGCCACCGCCTGGCCGGGGAGCGGGTCACGGTGAAGCTGACGGTGGAGGACGGTCAGGGCAACGTGAGGACGCTGACCCGAAAGCTGCGGGTCCCCGCGCCCTGATCGACTCCGGCGTCGACTACGGCGGCGCGTAGGATCGAGGCGTGCCCGCGACCAAGTCCAAGGCCGGCCCGAAGAAGGGCGCCAAGAAGCCGGACGGAGAGCTCTTCCTGATCGACGGCAACTCGCTCGCCTACCGGGCCTTCTTCGCCCTTCCGGAGTCGATCGCGACCCACGACGGGCGGCCCACCAATGCGATCTACGGGCTCGCCTCGATGTTCGCCAAGATGCTGATCGACTGCGATCCGGCGGCCGTGGTGGTCTGCTGGGACGCGGGCTGGTCCGGGCGGGAGGTCACCTACGAGCCCTACAAGTCCCAGCGCAAGCCGCGCCCAGACCTGCTGCGGGATCAGTGGCCCCACCTGATGCCTCTCGCCGATGCCTTCGGCTTCACCAACATCAAGGTGGAGGGCTTCGAGGCCGACGACGTGATCGCGACATTGGTCAAGCGAGCCCGCGAGCAGGACCTCCCGGTGATGGTCGTATCGGGCGACCGGGACGTCTATCAGCTGGTCGACGAAGGGGTCCGGGTGATGACCACCTCGCGCGGGGTGACCGACACCAAGATCTACGACCGGGAAGGTGTGGTCGAGCGCTACGGCGTCCCTCCCGAGCTGGTCACCGACCTGATCGGCCTGAAGGGAGACACCTCGGACAACATCCCAGGCGTCCCGGGGATCGGCGACAAGACCGCCGCCCAGCTGCTCCAGGAGTACGGGGACCTCGAGAGCGTCCTCGCCAACGTCGACAACATCTCCGGCGCGAAGCGCAAGGAGAACCTCACCAAGCACGCCGACGACGCCCGTGTCTCCAAGGAGCTCGCCACCGCGATCACGGACATCGATATCGAGCTCGACCTCGACGACCTGATGTCGAAGCGAATGGACCGGAGCCGCCTGCGCGAGGTCGCCCGCGAGTTTGAGCTTCGGGTGATCCTGCAGCGCCTGGAGGAGGAGCTGGGTACGGACTTCGTCCCCGAGGGGAAGGCCGAGGAGGAGCTCGACGCCACCGCGAAGGAGGGGTCGATCGACGACCTGGCGAAGGGAGAGATCGCCCTGGCGATCGCCGAGGGAACCTGGTCGGGCTACGACGGCAAGAACCTCGTCGAGGGCGAGTGCCCCGACCTGTCCGCCCTCGCCGAATCCCTCGACAAGCGGCAGCTGATCGGCCACGACCTGAAGAGCCTGGGCGGGGGCGCCCGGCACGGGGTGCTCGCAGCAGCCGGCCCTGACGGCCTGGACCTGCGGCACGACACGATGGTCGGCGCCTACCTGCTCGATCCGGCACGCCGCACATACGACCTGGTCGACATCGCAGCCCAGCGCGGCCTCGCCGCCGCCGCGAAGGAATCGGACGGCGCCGACGGCGACCAGCTGGAGCTTGGGGAGGAGCCGCCGCCCGATCCCGCCGCGGAGGCCCGACTCGTCTGGGAGATCGCCCAGCTGCAGCGAAAGGGAATCAAGGAGGGCGGGCTGGAGAAGCTGATGGACGAGGTCGAGATGCCGCTGATCGAGATCTTGGCGGCGATGGAGCAGGTCGGAGTGCTCCTCGACCAGAAGCGCCTCGCCGACATCGGCGAGGGCTTCGAGCAGCGGATCGAGACCCTGCAGGCCGAGATCTTCGAGCTGGCTGGGCACGAGTTCACGATCGGCTCGCCGCAGCAGCTGGCGGAGGTCTTCTTCGACGAGCTCGGCCTCACCAAGAAGCGCCGAGGCAAGACGGGCTTCTCCACCGACGCCCGCGTGCTCTCCCAGATCCGCGAGGAGCACGAGATCGTCGCGAAGGTGGAGCAGTGGCGCGAGCTGACCAAGCTGAAGAGCACCTACCTCGATGCGCTGCCCGAGCTGATCGACCCGGACACCGGCCGCCTGCACACCACCTTCAACCAGACGGCGACGGCGACCGGCCGCCTCTCGAGCACCAACCCGAACCTGCAGAACATCCCGATCCGCACCGAGGAGGGCCGCCCGATCCGCTCCTGCTTCGTGGCGCCCCGAGGACACCGGCTGCTCTCGGCCGACTACAACCAGATCGAGCTCCGGATCCTCGCCCACATCGCCAGCGAGGAGGCGCTGCGGGAGATCTTCGCCCGCGGCGAGGACATCCACGCGGCCACCGCCGCGGAGGTGCTCGGCTCCGATCCGAAGAAGGTCACCCCCGGCGAGCGCTCCAAGGCGAAGATGGTCAACTACGGCATCGCGTACGGCCTCTCCGCGTACGGCCTGGCCGACCGCCTCAACATCGAGCAGGAGGAGGCGGGGGCCTACATCGACCGGTACTTCGAGCGCTTCCCGGCGGTACAGCGCTACATCGTGGATACGGTCGAGTCAGCCAAGGAGCACGGCTACGTCAGCACTCTGCTCGGGCGCCGACGCCCGATCCCCGAGCTTCGCTCCGGCCGGCCGCAGGTGCGCGGCCAGGGCGAGCGGCTGGCGGTCAACATGCCGATCCAGGGAACCTCGGCCGACATCATCAAGATCGCGATGGTCGGCTGCCGGCGCGCCCTCGACGAGTCGGATCTGGACACCCGCCTCGTGCTGCAGATCCACGACGAGCTCCTCTTCGAGGGCCCCGCCGCCGAGATGGATGCCGCTTCCGAGCTGGTCGAGCGTGAGATGTGCGGCGCCTTCGAGCTCGATCCGCCGCTGGCGGTGGACGTCGGCGTGGGCAAGGACTGGCTCTCAGCGAAGTAGGCGGTCGCATCGACACCTGAGATTGGGGAAGATCACGCGATGGACAGGGGCTTCGCCGTCTTGATCATGGCCCTCGTCGGGGGCTGCATCGCGCTGCAGGCTCCGATCAACGCCGGGCTGGGCAAGTCGACCGGCAGCTTCGCCGCCGCGACGATCTCCTTCGCGGTGGGGACCCTGTTGCTGGGCGCGATCGTGACGCTCAGCGGCAAGGCCGGGGGCATCGGCGAGGTGGCCCACGTCCAGTGGTACTACCTGCTCGGGGGCGCCCTCGGCGCGGCCTACGTCTTCTCGGCGCTGGTCCTGATCAGCCAGATCGGCGCCGGCGCGGTCGCGGCGGCAACCGTCACGGGCCAGCTGACAACCTCCGTGGTGCTGGACCGGATCGGCTTCCTCGGACTCGACCAGCAGCCGCTGACGGCGAGCCGGGTAGCCGGGGTCGGCATGCTCCTGGCCGGGACCTACCTGATCGTGCGCTGACCAGTCCGGGTTTGCCGGGACGTGGATGGCGGGTATTGCTTGTGACGAGCGGTACATCCCCATGGAGGTGATGCGATGAGTGGCCTGCTCAACTTCCTTTGGGCCCTGTGCGTCGGTGCGGTGGCGCTCTTCGCCTTCTTCGTCGTCATGGGCGGGTTCTCGCCGGGCGACGTCCTCTGGCTGACGCTGATCGTCGCGGTCCTCGCGGCCGTGTTCGTGATCCACCAGTTGCGCGTGACCCACGAGCTCCACGAGCACCGAGGCGATTCGATGACCCGAGAGGTGCAGCGGATCCGAGAGCGGCGAGGCTTCTAGGTAGCGGCCACCAGGCCGCTGTACTCAGGAGCGGAGGGCGGAGCCCGCAGCGACTTGGGATGGGCGGCCGCTTGTGGCCGCGATTTGATGGCGAAGCCGTGGACCGGAACCGTTCGCAAACTCCGGCGGTGCGATCCGCAGGTAATGCCCGAAGGCCCAGTCGACGAAGCGCTTGCGGCCGCAGGCGCGGATCACAGCGCGCTGCACGCGGGCCGAGAGCTTCGGGAGCAGCTTCTGGGCGCGGAGCATCCAGCGGAACTTCCACTCGTGGGCGTCCACGAACTCGGCGTAGTTGCGCAGGGCCGCCTCGCGGTCCCGCTCGCCGGCGACGACCGCCCGCAGCTCGTCCCCGAGCATGATCCCGAAGTAGAAGGCGGTCCTGATCCCCTCGGCCGTCAGCGGGATGCAGTGGCCGGCCGAGTCGCCGACGAAGAAGATGCCGTCCTCGGTGCCGGGGCGGAGCTTGTGGGGGATCCAGTTGCCCTGGTAGCGGACGGCGGGGCGCTCGAGATCGTCGGCGAGCAGGACCGTCGTGTCCTTGACGTGGAAGCGCGGGTCGAAGGAGCCGACGCCGATCCGCTGCTCGTCGCTGGCCGGGAAGCTCCAGCCGTATCCGGCGGGGACGTAGCGGCGGTCGATCCAGACCTCCAGGTCGTCCCCGCCGCCATGCGGATGGACCTCGAGCCCGCGTGAGAGCGGTGCGTCGGGCGGCTGGTAGCCCCCATCGGAGGCGAGGATCCGGCGCCAGCCGAGCGCGTCGACGATCAGCGGCGCGGAGACGTCACCGCGGTCCGTGTGGACCGTCTCGCCGGTGCGCCCGTTGACCTTGGCGGTCTCGAAGCGGGCATCCGACTGCTCCCAGAGCAGCCGGCAGAGCTCGCGGTAGTCGAAGGTGGAGAAGGTCCAGGGGAGCTCGTAGCGCGAGGTGCCGCTCGGGGTGTGGAGCACGAGCTCGGCGAACTCCTGCCTGGCGGACGCCTCGAGGCCCATCGTCTCGAGCCATGCGGTCGGGACGCCGCAGGCGGAGGTCTGGCGCTCCCCGATCTCGTAGCGATCGAGCACCAGGACCTTCGCCCCTGACCCGGCCAGCTGCCGTGCCACGGTCAGGCCCGCGAAGCTTGCCCCGCAGACGATCACGTCGTGGTTCCCGCTCAGCGGAGTGCGCTCTTCGCCGCGCTTGGTCTGGCGCTTGGGCATCCCTCGCAAAGGTAGTGGAAGGCCGGGCGTTCCCGGTTCGGCGGACCCGTGCGTCAGGCATGTGTCTGCCACACTGTGCGGCCGTGCCCGAGATGGACACAACCACCGCAACCGAGCAGCAAACGCAGCCCGAGACCGAGCAGCCGGCCAGCACCGGCAACGGCGCGGCGAGCACGGACGACTTCCTGATCGAGGTCGACGGCAAGCTCATTCCGAACTACGACGCGACCATCCACCCCTTCAGCGAAGGGGACGTGGTGAATGGCAAGGTCGTGCGCATCGACCAGGACGAGGTCCTCGTCGACATCGGCTACAAGTCGGAAGGGGTCATCCCCTCCAACGAGCTCTCGATCCGCAAGTCGGTCGATCCCTCGGAGGAGGTCGAGCTGGGCGAGGAGGTCGACGCCCTGGTTCTCACCAAGGAGGACCAGGAGGGACGTCTCATCCTCTCCAAGAAGCGCGCCCGCTTCGAGAAGGCCTGGCGCCGGATCGAGCAGGCGGCGGACTCCGGCGAGGCGGTGCCGGGAACCGTGATCGAGGTGGTCAAGGGCGGCCTGATCCTCGACCTCGGGGTGCGCGGCTTCCTGCCGGCCTCCCTCGTCGACATCCGCAGAGTCCAGAACCTCGACGAGTTCATGGGACAGACCCTCGAGGCGAAGGTGATCGAGCTCAACCGCTCCCGCAACAACGTCGTCCTCTCCCGCCGCGCGGTCCTCGAGGAGGAGCGCAAGGAGGTCCGCGAGCAGATCCTGGGCAAGCTCGAGCCCGGAGAGGTGGTGGAGGGCAAGATCTCCAACATCGTCGACTTCGGCGCCTTCGTCGACCTCGAGGGCATCGACGGCCTGATCCACATCTCCGAGCTCTCGTGGAGCCATGTCAACCACCCGTCGGAGGTCGTCTCGATCGGCGACACGGTGACGGTCAAGGTGCTCGACATCGACAAGGACCGGCAGCGCATTTCCCTGGGCCTCAAGCAGACACAGGAGGACCCGTGGCAGAAGGTGCTCAACGAGTACAAGGAGGGCGACGTCGTCGACGGCAAGGTCACCAAGATCGTCGCCTTCGGTGCCTTCGTCCAGATCCTGCCGGGGGTCGAGGGCCTGGTCCACATCTCAGAGCTTGCGCAGCACCATGTCGAGAGCCCCGCCGAGGTCGTGCGCCCGGGCGACGAGCTGCAGGTGAAGATCCTCGAGGTCGACGACTCGCGCCGCCGCCTCTCGCTGAGCGTGAAGCGGGTCGAGGGGCAGGAGCTCCCCACCCGCGAGGTGAGCGACGACGTCGTCATCGAAGACGCGGAGCCGCCCGAGGACCTGGCGCCGGCGACCGACGAGGAGGCCGCGCCCGAGGTGGCGCCAGAGGCCGAGGTTGCGCCCGAGGCCCCGCCGGAGGAGGCCCCGCCGGAAGAGGTCACGCCGGAGGAGGTCACCCCGGACGAGGCGCCCGCCGAGGCCCCGCCAGAGGACCCTCCCGCGGAGGAGCCCCCAGCGGAGGAGCCTGCCGCCGAGGAGCCTCCACCCGGGCAGGATTGACCCGCTTCGTCGGCCTCACCGGGGGCATCGGGGCGGGGAAGTCGGAGGCGTTGGCCGCATTCGAGCGGCATGGCGCCGCGACGCTGTCGACCGACCGCGTGGCGCATGACATCCTCGATGACGAGCAGGTGAGGGCGGCGGTGATCGAGCGCTGGGGTGAGGCGATCGCTCCCGACGGCAGCGTGGACCGCAACAAGGTCGGCGAGATCGTCTTCGGGGACCGGGACGAGCTCGCCTGGCTCGAGAGCGTCACTCATCCGCGGGTGGGAGCGCACGTGCTGGAATGGCGGCAGAGCCTCGGTCCCGAGGTCGAGATTGCGGTGGTCGAGGTTCCTCTGCTCTTCGAGGCCGCAATGGAGGACTCCTTCGACGCGACCCTGGCCGTCGTCGCCGGCGACGAGACCCGGAACGCGCGCCTGCGCGAGCGCGGCCAGCCGGGCCTGGAGGGGCGGGAGGAGCGCCAGCTCGACCAGGAGGAGAAGACGCGCCGTGCCGACCACGTCATCCGCAACGATTCCTCCCTCCAGGAGTTGGATAGAGAGGTGGAAGAGCTGATCGCCGAATTGAGCTCCAGGGAGAGCGAATGAGCCCGAGCACGTCGGTGCGCTCCGCGCGCGCCGGCTCGAGGCGCAGCGGCACGCGCTCGAAGGGCCGCAGGCCGACCCAGACGAAGGCCCGCTGGCGATCCCAGCGCAGGCGCCGCACGACGGTGATCGGCGGGACGCTGATCGTCGTGGCCCTCGGCGGCTTCCTCCTCGTCAACAGCGACCGCTTCCAGCGCACGCTCGAGGAGGTCACTCTGCCGCTGCAGCACGAGGACATCATTCGCCAGCAGGCCGCGCAGAAGGACGTGCCGGCGGATCTGATCGCGGCCGTGATCTATTCCGAGTCCCGTTTCCGGGATCAGACCTCTCACGCGGGAGCGCGCGGCCTGATGCAGATCACGCCGAGCACGGCAAAGGTGATCGAGGGCCTGAGCGGCGGGCAGACATTCAAGTTCGACGACCTCTCCGACCCCGACATCAACATCCGCTACGGGACCTTCTACCTCCGTTATCTGATCCAGAAGTTCGGCGACAACGAGATCGCGGCGCTGGCCGCCTACAACGCCGGCGAGACGAACGTCTCCGCCTGGGGCGGTTCGCGCCTGAGCCTCGACGACATCCCGTTCCCCGAGACCCGCGACTACGTGGAGAATGTGCTCGAGAAGCGAGACGAGTACGCGCGGCACTACCGTCACGAGCTCGGGCTTGATCGACAATGAAGCTGAGTCGCAGAAACAGCAGCCTGCTGGCGGCGATGGCCTGCGGGTCCGCCCTGATTGCGGGTGGCCTGCCGTCCACCGCCGGTGCGGCGCCGCGTGCGCGTTCCTCCGTCGTCGGGGGCAGGGCAGCCGATCCCGCCCAGTTCCCCTACGCCGTCGCCATCTTCCGCAAGGGTCACATGCACTGCAGCGGGTCGGTGATCGGCCCGACCAAGGTCCTCACCGCCGGGCACTGCGTCGCCGGCTTCAACCTCGCCAACTTCCAGGTGATCACCGGGCGGCCCACGCTGCGTGATGCGGCCGTGGGCCAGGCGATCGGCGTGGTCTCTGGACGCGTGCATCCCGATTTCGTGCAGACGGGTCTGCACGACGTGGCCGTCCTCAACCTCGCTCAACCGACGGCCGCAACCCCGATCGCGCTGGCCACGCCGGATCAGAACGCCGCGACCACAGCCGTCGGTGCACGGCTCCAGGTCGCCGGCTTCGGGGCGACCAATCCGTTCGGCACGCACCTCTCCGGGTTCCTCAAGCGGACTACCGAGACGGTCCGGACAAACCGCAGATGCCTGAAGCCCTACACGCGGGACCTGTTCGCGCCCGAGAGCATGATCTGCTCCCTGGGCGCTCGCCGCAAGAAGGCGGGCCGCTTCAAGATCCACACCTCGGCCTGCTCCGGCGACAGCGGCGGGCCGCTCGTGGCGAACACCGCGACGGGTCCGATCGAGGTCGGGACCGTCTCATTCGGCGGCGCTCTCTGCGGCCTGCCGGCGGCCCCGAGCGTCTACTCCAGGGTCTCCTCGAGCCTGGACTTCATCGACGCGGGCTGAATCCTGGCAGGAGTCGCCGCGGCTCAGGGACTACGCGGTGGCCCGAGCGTCGGCGTCTTCAGCGGCCCGCCGAGGCCGACGAAGGCGACGATCTGATGCCCACCGGGGTTCGCGGGCAGAGGTACCTGCTTGAAGTTGTTGGCGAACCAGACGTTGCCCGAGGGATCGATCGCGACGCCGGTGAGGCGAGTCAGTCCGTCGAACCCATAGCCGGAGGGCGGTGAGATCGGGGAGCCGGGCACGCTCCCGGGGCGGCAGCGCTTCACCCGCAGCCCGCAGATCTGCGAGACGCGCTGGCCGTCGAAGTTGGCGACCCAGACGTTGTCGTTGCCGTCCACCGCGATCCCCCAGGGAATAGTCATCCCGGCGCCCCTGAACTGCCCCTTCGGGGTGCCGTCGGGTCCGAGGAGGGTGACGGATCCGTCGAGCGGCCCGCTCGGCACGGGCCCGGTGAAGGGGCAGGGAAGCTCGACGATGCCCGAGTTCGCCACCCACATGTTGCCGCGGCTGTCCGGCTTGATTCCCATCGGGCGCTTCAGCGCGGTGGTAACCGGGGAGTTCGGTGCGGGGGTGCCGTCCTTGTTAAGGATCGCGACCGAGCTGCTCCCGAGCCCGGACACGAACGCCTTCCCCTGCCGGTTGATGCCGATGTCGAACGGCTCGATTAGGCCCAGTCCGCTGATGTTCCGCGCCCCCGCAGGGTTCCCGTTCGGGATCCGGGTGACCGAGCCGTCGGCGCAGTTCGCGACCCAGATCGATCCCTTCCGGTCCGACACCGTCGCCTGGGGTGAGGCGATCCCTCCCTGGGTGAAGCCCTGGCTGGGAGAGAGGGGCTTCCCCTTCGAGTTGAACGCCGAGACGCTGTTCCGCGGCGGTATCAAGGGGCAGTCGGGCGTGGAGAAGCCGAAGTTGCCTACCCAGACCCGGCCGCGCGGGTCCATCGTGATCCCGTAGCCGGCCCCGCTCAGGCCGCCACCCTGGTAGGGAGAGCCCTTCACGTAGCGCCCCCTCGGATTGAACTTGAAGAGCAGTCCGCTGCTGCACTGTGACGCGAGGGGGTCCGGGCTGTAGGTGTAGTTGTTGTTCACCCAGATGTTGCCCTTGCCGTCGATCGCGAAGTTGCCGGGACCGCTTATGGTCTGGCCGTCACCGTTGAAGCGCAGCGCCAGCGTCCAGGCGTCAGGGGTCTCCGTGGAGCCGAGCGCCGGTCGATAGGGGGAAGGATGGGCGTTCGCCAGGGCGAACAGCTCCGTCACCTTCCTCCACGGGTTGCGGGCGACGTCGGCTACCGCCTCGAGCGTGCCGCGCGGGGCTCGGCCGCGGGGCGGCTTCGCCAGGCGGAACAGCTTCCCGCAGTGGCGCCGGTTGCGCACGCACCGCGGCAGCATGTTCGCGAGCGAGTTGAACTCCCGCAGCGTCGATGTGCTGGCGCCGTTCGGCTCCTGGGTCAGCACGCCGCTCAGGGCCCCGGTCCGGATGTTGACCAGGTTCCGGACCATCCCGGCCGCGTTCTGAAGTCCGGGGGAGGGCCCTTCGACCTTGTCGGCGTGGATGAACTGGGCGAGGGCGAATCCGGAGGCCACGGTGGTCCGCTCGTTGACGACCACCTGGCTCGGTGCCGGGGATTTGCCGAGCACCGAGGCGAGGCGGACGGCAGCTCCCTTGCCGGCCAGCAGGTAGAGGATGGCCTTCGAGGCCCGGTAGCGCAGCCTGAAGGTCCCGTCGGAGTGGGTGCGGGAGCGAGCCAGGACGAAGGGATGCTTGTGCTTGCCTGGCTTGACGCCGTAGAGGACGACCGGGGTGGAGCGAAGCGGCCCCTTGCCGCTCAGCACCTGTCCCTGGATCCTGGGAGCGGCGCCGGCGACCGGCGCAGCGCCGAGGGTGGCGATCAGCGCGCACCCGGCGGCAAGCGCAAACCATCGCGAACCGCTCCTGGCTCCGATCGATCGACGATTCCCCACGACCATCTCCCCGGGCTCGAAGGTGAACGCCGGGAGCCTATGCGATGCCCGGGGATCAAGGCGAGGACGGCGGTCCGCCGCCTGACACGGGCGGCCCGCCGGCACCACCCGTCGTGCCGGTCACCGGCGTGCCCCGGTAGCAGCCGAGGGTGTACGGGTACTCGTAGTTGGCGACGTAGTGGTAGATCCTGCGCCTCTTGCCCAGGTAGCTGACCTTGCTGGTCGCGCCGTGGCAGGCGTCGAGATCCGCGTTGCTCAGGTAGCGGCCGCCCCTGCCCCGGGGGCCGTAGATCGGGAAGCCGTCCAGCGCCCAGCCGATCAGCTTCGACGGCCTGCCGGCCTTGCCGGAACCGAGGCACGCGGGCAGCGAGTGGTAGTGGTAGACCCCGCTCTGCTGGGGATGGCCCGAGCAGCTGTCCTGGACCTCGTGAGCGGCCGCGTCGTTGCCGCCCCCGTCCAGGGCGTCGAAGAGCGCGACGCCGTTCCGCATCACGCCGATCATGCCGAGTCCGAGGCAGGAGGGTTGCCCGGCGCGCTTCGGCTGCGCCGAGAGCTTCTCGACCAGCGTCTGAGCCCTGATCGAGTTCGGGTTGCGGTCCACCTGGTAGGCGTCATCGGACGGATCGATCGGGTACACGCCGGTACCGTGATTGGTGGGCAGGCCGTTCCCGCTCAGCCGCAGCACAGCCCTCTTGACCCGCTTGCGGAAGCGGGCGTTTGGCCAGCGCACGTCCCCGTCGACCACGTACTTCTCGGTCGCATCCCAGGTGGTGCCGTGGATCCACGGCCCGTTCACCGAGGCACCGGCCATGCCGAAGCTTCCCTGGCAGGAGTAGACGTAGTCGCGGCGGGGCCCGCCGGTCGTCACCCTGCCGTCGCCCAGGGGGAGCTGGGTGAGATCCGGCCCGCTCCCCGCTGCAGTTGCCGCCGCGCCGGAGAGCGAGGTCGTCCCCGTTCCGAACAGCGCCACCGAGACGGCCAGTGAGCCGCCTGCGAATCCGGCGAGAGCGGCCAGTCGCCTGACGGCGGTCCTCGAGAACATGAGCCTCTCCTCTCGCCCCCTGACTTGACGAACGGGAAGCTAGGCGCGCCGGCTGAGAGTTCCCTGAGAGAAGCCTCGGAGTCCGCTGAGCCCGCTCAGCGCTTCTTCTTCCTGTGCTTCTTCTTCTTGCCCCCGGTGACGACGACGCGCTCCTGCATCTGCACGGGATGGAGGGCGCAGAAGAAGCGGTAGGTCCCCGGGCGCTTGAACTTCTGCGTGTAGGTGCGATTGCCGTCCAGGTTGTCCGAGCCGATCCCGAGCGGGCCGTTGGCGGTCGTCAGATTGTGGAGCTCCTGCCCGCCGAACTGCCAGGTGACGGATGAGCCCTGTCTCACCCGGAGGTTGGGATCGCCGAAGAAGCGGTCGCCCACCCCGACCACGGTGCCGGAGGGCGCGTTCCGGAGCTGCCCCGGCGGGGCGTTGATACTCGTCGCCTGGCCGTTCGCGTCGAGCGCGGTGAGCGGGATCGTGAACGGAATCGGGCCGCTGCGGCCCGGCTGGTCGGTCTTCAGGATCTCCCAGCTGGGGATGGGCCCGCAGTTCTGGGTCACCGTGGAGTCGGGAGCGAAGTAGGCGATCATGATGCCCATGACTCGCACGTGGGGCCGCGAGTCGTCGTAGATCGAGTTGAGCCTGAGCGTCTCACCCGCGTTCACCGGGAGCCCGGAGCTGCTGCGGAAGGCGCTCATGTTGATCGGACCCGGCTCGTGCAGGACCGGCCTGACGTTGTAGAAGGGATGGTCCGGAAGGCCCCAGGTCGGATCTGACTCCGCCACCTGGCGATTGCCGCAATCCGGCTGGGTCAGGGTTTCCTTGATGGCGCCACCGTGGACGTGGCCTCCGCCGGCGAGCAGACGGCCGCTCACGGGGAAGGTGATGTCGTCGGTCGCGTCCGTGGTCGGGGCGGCTCTCGTCTTCTTCCGCTTCTTCTTCCCCTTCTTGCCGTTGCCCTTCTTGTGCTTGCGCGCGGCCGAGGCGCTGCTGCCCTTTCGCCTCTTCGCCCGCTTGAGCTTCTGGGCGACGCTCGGGACGTTGTAGATCGGGTCCGCGTGGCAGTCGCGGACGTCGAACCAGTAGGGCGTGACCGGCGTCAGCGTGCTGCTGTCGATGGTCACCTCGTAGTGAATGAAGGCGTGATCCGCGGTCGACTGGTGATTCATCACCATCGCGACGACTCCCCAGATGTCGCCGGCCCGGGTCTTGTAGCCATATCCGGTCGGCAGCGACATCTTCGCTCGCTCCTCGCCGGCGGCGTAGAAGCGCTGGGGAGCGAATTTGTCTCCGAAGTCCTTCTTCCCCCCGAAGCCGACGTAGCCCTGCCCCGCGCAGGTGCTGTCCTGATGGTTCAGGTTCGTGAAGACGATGTGGTGCAGCATCAGTCGCTGGATGGGCACCGGCTCCCCGGTGACGTCGTCGACGATGTCGGTCTCCATGTGGGTGATGTAGCCATCCTTCGCAGGCGTTGGGACGGGCAAATCCCACTGCTTCACCTCGTATCCACCGATCGTGCCCGTCGGGACGTTGCACTCGTAGGTGGTCAGCGTGCTGCCGGTGGGGGTGCCGGCGTCGCAGCCCTTGGCCGGCGTCGTCGCGGAGGCGCCCGCTGGGACGAAGAGCGCGATTGCGCCGAGCGCCGCCATCAGCCCCACGAGTCCAGGCATCGCCCTTGAACGACCGCGCGCTTCCTTGCGCGTAGCTCCCACTCTCTCCTCCTTGCGACCCCGGGTCTGACTCGGAGTCAACGATGGCGCCGGACACTACCAGCGGCCCCCTGCGACCGGTCACCTACTAGTAGGTGTTGACGCAAAGTCAACTGGGACTATCCTGGCTCATCGCCTCGCGTCCCCTGACAACGGAGCGGGCCGGCGAGCGCCGGGCCCAGCTCCTGGCCGCCGCCCTCGAGGTCTTCGGCGACCGCGACTACGACGAGGTCTCCGTGGACGAGGTCGCCGATGCCGCCGGCGTCTCCCACGGACTGGTCTTCCAATACTTCGGGAGCAAGAAGGGCATCTACGTCGCCTGCCTCCAGCCGCTGATCGAGGATTTTCGCTATCGCGTCGAGCCCGATCCCGAGCTGCCGCCGGTGGAGCGGCTGCGCGAGGGCCTGCGCAACTTCGCCGACGCGATCAGCGAGCATCCGGCGGGCTATCGCAACCTGATGACCCGCGCGGCCGGATTCAGCGAGGTGAGGGAGGCCCTGGAGCGGGCGCGCTGGTGGCGCGTCACCCGGCTCGCGGAGGGGATGGGGCTGGATCCGGAGAAGCCGGCCGTCCGGGTCGGCCTGCTCGCGTGGACGACGTACGTCGAGACGGCGATGCTCACCTGGCTCGAGGAGGGCGCCCCGGACCGCGACGCGCTCGTCGAGATGCTCGTCAAGGCGCTCGGCGCCACCGCCGAGGGAATCGCCGAGGCCGAGTAGCGCCACCAGTACGCTGGGTTCGTGGCCAAGTTCAAGCTCAATCCGGCGTACACGCCGACGGCCGACCAGCCGAAGGCGATCGAGGGGCTCGCCGAGGGCATCGAGTCGAAGCAGCGCTTCCAGACGCTGCTCGGGGCCACGGGCACCGGCAAGACCTTCACGATGGCGGCAACCATCGAGCGGGTCCAGCGACCGGCCCTGGTGATCGCTCACAACAAGACGCTGGCGGCGCAGCTCTGCAACGAGTTCCGGGAGTTCTTCCCGGACAACGCCGTCGAGTACTTCGTCAGCTACTACGACTACTACCAGCCCGAGGCCTACGTCCCGGCGCAAGACCTCTACATCGAGAAGGACTCCTCGATCAACGACGAGATCGACCGCCTCCGTCACGCGGCGACGGCCTCGCTGTTCGCCCGCGAGGACGTGATCATCGTCGCCTCGGTCTCCTGCATCTACGGGATCGGCTCGCCGCAGCTCTACCGGGAGCAGATGCAGCTCTTCAAGGTCGGAGACTGGATCGACCGGCAGGACGTCTTCCGGAAGCTCGTCGGGATGCAGTACCGGCGGAACGACCAGAACCTGGCCCGTGGCGCCTTCCGGGCCCGCGGCGAGGTGCTCGAGATCTACCCGGCGTACGCGGAGTCCGCCTACCGGATCCAGCTCTTCGGCGACGAGATCGAGGCGATCCAGCACTTCGACCCTCTGACCGGCGAGATCCTCGACGTGATCGACCACGTCTCGGTCTGGCCGGCGAGCCACTACGTCGTCAAGGAGGAGACGATGGAGCGCGCGGTCGACGAGATCGAGCGCGAGATGCGCAACCAGGTCGCCCACTTCGAGGAGCACGGCAAGCAGCTCGAGGCGCACCGGCTCCAGCAGCGCACCCGCTACGACATGGAGATGATGCGCGAGCTCGGCTTCTGCCCGGGGATCGAGAACTACTCGCGGATCCTCGACGGCCGCCCGCCGGGCAGCCCGCCGTACACCTTGATCGACTACTTCCCCGACGACTTCGTCCTCTTCGTCGACGAGTCCCACCAGACGATCCCGCAGCTCGGCGGGATGTACGAAGGTGACTTCTCCCGCAAGTCGACCCTGGTCGACTTCGGCTTCCGGCTCCCGAGCGCCGTGGACAACCGCCCGCTCAAGTTCGACGAGTTCCTCGACCGGATCGGCCAGATGGTGCTGGTCTCGGCGACGCCGGGACCGTGGGAGAGGGCCGAGTCGTCCAACGTCGTCGAGCAGATCGTCCGGCCGACCGGGATCGTCGACCCAGACGTCGAGGTCCGCGAGACGAGGAACCAGATCGACGACCTGATGAACGAGGTCCGGGTCCGCGCCGAGCGCGACGAGCGGGTGCTGGTCACCACCCTGACCAAGAAGATGGCCGAGGACCTGACCGAGTACCTGCTCGAGCATGGCTTCCGGGTGCGTTATCTGCACTCCGAGATCGACACGCTCGAACGGATCCAGATCATCCGGGAGCTGCGGCTGGGCGAGTATGACGTGCTGGTCGGGGTCAACCTGCTGCGCGAGGGCCTCGACCTCCCCGAGGTCTCCCTGGTCGCGATCCTCGACGCGGACAAGGAGGGCTTCCTGCGCGGCGAGACGAGCCTGATCCAGACGATCGGGCGGGCCGCCCGGAACGTCGACGGCCGCGTCCTGATGTACGCGGACAAGGAGACCGACGCGATGCGCAAGGCGATCTCCGAGACGGACCGCCGCCGCGCCATCCAGCTCGCCTACAACGAGGAGCACGGCATCACGGCGGCGACTGTCACCAAGGGGATCTCCGACATGGCCGAGTTCCTGGCGATGGAGTCGAACGCGCCAAAGCGCCGCCGCCGCCGCCGCGAGGAGACCGCCACGAAGACCCCGGAGGAGCTCGAGAAGATCGTGATCGAGCTGGAGGAGGAGATGCTGGCGGCGGCCGACGACCTCCGGTTCGAGGAGGCGGCGCGGATTCGCGACGAGCTCAAGGAGCTCCGGGCGGACCTCGACGCGATTCGCGCATAGGCCTACCGCAGGCCGGCGCTGCCGCGGAAGCCGCATGGCGTGGACGCGTTCGACGCGACTTCGTCTGTCCCTTCGGACCGCGGATAGAGTGCCCTCGTGTCGAGTCAACTTGGGCACTGCAAGCTCTGCGAGCTCGCGGACTTCGCCGATCCGAGCCTCAGGAAGTTGATTCGGGAGGTTTACGCCTCGGAGCAGGAGAGCCATGGTCCGGAATTTCCGGCGGGCCGCGAGTACCGCAAGCACTGGGAGGTCGCCATGGCGATCCGTGCGCTCGATGCCGGCGGCGCCATGCGCGAGGACGCCCGGATACTCGGAGTCGGCGCGGGTACCGAGGCGACCCTCTTCTGGCTGACGCGGAAGGTGCAGCAGGTCGTGGCCACAGACCTCTACGCCACCGATGACGAATGGACCGCCGGCGGCTCGGATGCCGGGATGCTGGCCGATCCAGGTCGGTTCTGGGAGGGGCCCTGGAACCCGGACCGCCTCGACGTCCGTCACATGGACGCGCTCGCGCTCGAGTTCGAGGACGAGTCCTTCGACGGGGTCTTCTCCTCGGGCTCCATCGAGCACTTCGGCTCGCCTGCGGCCGTCCGCCGGGGGATCGAGGAGATCCACCGGGTGCTGCGCCCGGGGGGAGTGGCGGCGATCTCGACGGAGTTCCGCCTTGCCGGCCCCTCGCCGGGGTTGCCGGGGACTCTGCTCTTCGACGAAGCCGAGCTGAGGGCGCTCCTGCTCGATGGCCTCTCATGGGAGACGCTCGGTCGGCTCGAGCTCGAGCCATCCGGCGAGACCGTGGCCAGCGCGGTCTCCTTCGAGGAGGCGATCGCCGACCAGCAGGCGGGCCGGGACGGCTTCGGCGCCTATCCCCATATCGTCCTGCGCTACGGAGAATTCCTCTGGACCAGCGTTCACGTCGCGCTGGTCAAGTCCGACCGGCCGGTGGCCTCCGCCGGGGCCGATGAGGGCGCTTCTAAGATCGCCGGCGTGGCGGCTCCGGCACCACCACCGCAGCGCTTCCCCGATCGCCTCGCCATCGCGCGCAAGGCGGTACGCGGCGATCCCGAGGTCACCTGGGCCGCGCCGTCACGGCTCGGCGCGGTCGGCAGGTTCTTGCGGCGCGTCCTCTGGCGAATCCTGCGCCCCTACGACGTGCGTCGTCGCGAGGTCGAGGCGAGCCTGCTCGATGCCGTCGATGACGGCTACGGCGGGATCCGGGGCGAGGCCGCCCGGGTGCCGCAGCCGATCAGGGGGATGGACGTCGTCGAGGTCGATACCCCGATCGGCAGCTTCGTGCTCGATCGAAAGGACGAGCTGGTCCGCCCGGCGATCGAGGCGGCAAAGAGCTGGGACTACGACGTCGCCACCCTGATCGAGAAGTCACTCAAGCCGGGGATGCGCTTCCTCGACGTCGGGGCGAACCTCGGCTACTTCACGGTGCTCGGCTCGCGGCTCGTCGGGGCCTCCGGCTCGGTCGTCTCCGTCGAGCCGGATCCCAACAACCTGCAGCTGCTGCGGGCCAACATCTGGCGGAACGGCTGCTCGAATGTTCGCGTGCTTCCAATCGCCGCGGATTCCCGGCGGGGGCACGTCAGCCTGGTCATCTTCCCCGAGGGAGGCGCTGCGACCGAGGTCACCCGCAACCCGTCGCGATACGAGCCCGACTCCCGAGTTGAGGTCGAGGACATCGGCAGGATCATGGCGCCGACGGCTCCCCTCGACGATCTGATCGTCCCGCCGATCGACGTGATCAAGATGGACACCCAGTTCACGGAGCACGAGGTGATCGAGGGTCTGCGCGAGACGATCGCGGCAAGTCCCAACCTGCTGATCATCAGCGAGTTCGGCCCGGAGGAGATTCGCCGCCGCCACCTCGATCCGGTCGCGATCCTCACCCGATGGACGGAGCTCGGCTTCGACATCAAGGTGCTGAAGGGCGGGGAGGAGATCGAGATGTCGTTCGACGCGATCGCCTCGGCCCCCAACGACGTGCCCCTGGGCAACGGCCCGTTCTTCGAGCTGGTGATGCGGAAGCGCCCGGTCTAGCCGTCCGGCTTCTGGTCCTCCGATCGCGCGATTCTCCGCTCGATCTCCCGCAGGTGGGCCAGCGTCTGGGCCGAGAACGCCGCCAGGCGGAGCTCCTGCTCGTGCTTCCAGCCCGCAAGGTCCGGATCGGGTGACTCCGGCGCCTCGACCGGCGCGGCCGGCTCGACCGGCCCGGGCGGCGTCCCGCGGCCGCGAAGCGCACGCAGGCGCGTGCGGATCCGGAACCTGGCCCGCAGGCGGGGGATGAGCTTCGGCTTGGTACTGCCGGGCGCCGGCGGGGCCGTCTCCGAGTCTCCTTCGGCCGGAATCTGGGCGCGCAGCATGCGGCGGATTCTGACGAGCCGCTCCTCCATCGCCTTGCCCGCCACGTCGGAGGAGAGATTGCGGCGAATGTCGCGGGCGGCCCGGGCGCCGACCTGTGCGCCCTCTTCCCGATTCTCGAAGACGTGTCGCATCAGCTTTGCGGCCTCGTCGATCCGCGGCTCGGCCCAGTGATCGTGCTCTCCGTATGGATCGTGGTTCGGGCCCACCTCGACCTCGTCGTAGCCGACCAGGTAGCTGTTCTGCTCGTTCGCGAAGTCGAGGACGCCGCCGTACCCGGTCATGATCACCGGCTTTCCCAGATACATCGCCTCCGCCTGCGAGAGCCCGAATCCCTCGGAGCGGTGCATCGAGACGTAGCAGTCGCAGGCGGCCAGAAACGCGTTCTTGCTCTCGGTTTCCAGTCGCCGCTCGACCATGTGTATGTCCGGGTGCCCCTCGGCGGCGGCGCGGACGGCCGCGTACTCGCTCGGGCTGAAGAACGAGTAGCTGCTCTTCAGGAGCAGTGACGCTCCCTCGCCCGGTTCGAACGCCCGGCGAAAGGCCTCGACCACGCCGAGCGGGTTCTTGCGCGCCCCGATGCTGCCGTAGTCGAACAGGAACATGAACAGGTAGTCGTCCTCGGGGACTCCCATCTCGGCCCGCTTCGCCGGCGGGGTCGGAGGGACGTGGACCGGGAGATGGATCTTGTGAATGGGGACCGACGCCCGCCGAGCAACCGCCTCGGCGACGTAGTCGGAGGCGACCCAGATCTCATCCACCACGTCGAGGCATAGCGTCCAGTCCTCCGGGATTTGGTCGGTCTCCCAGAACCAGAGGGCAATCGTGTAGTGATCGGCGAGCAACGAGTCGCCGCTCTTCACTCGGAGGTCGTTGATGAAGTCGCCGTTCATCACCATCAGGGTGATCGGAAAGGATGCGGCGTCCGCGCCGAGCGTTGCGATGGCGCTGCCCTCGGTCTTGAAGCGGGCGAGGCGCAGATCGTGGATCGGCAGCAGAGGGATCCTGTGTGCGTCGAGCGCCTCGATCACCAGCCGGGCGGCGTGGGCGATGCCGAAATCCGAGCGCATGAAGCCGACGACGTTGACCCCCCAGGTGTCCGTCGGCCCGACGAGGCTGGGTGCGAGCGTCGATGCCCAGCGCGGCGGTGAGGAGGGCGGGGGAGCCGGAGGCTCGCCGTTGGCGGCATCGCGCTCGATGATGGGCAGCAGGGCATCCGGCACGACCTGCTCGGGAATGTCGATCTCGTCGGCCGCCTGCGACATCAGCCACGAACCGAGGCGCTCGGGGAAGTCCGGATCCGTGTGGGACATGGCCCGCTGCAGGTCCGGCCGCTCCTTGTAGAGCTGGAGTACGAAGCGGTTCAGGATCGGCGGCCCCGCCGGCAGGCCCGGCTCTCGCACCCAGTCGAGG
This sequence comes from uncultured Solirubrobacterales bacterium, assembly GCA_963815665.1. GTDB lineage: Bacteria > Actinomycetota > Thermoleophilia > Solirubrobacterales > 70-9 > DASUPK01. The sequence continues at coordinate 121,631 of CAWFHN010000011.1, forward strand.
AACTCGCGGTTGCCGGTCTCGGTGAAGACGGAGCTCCGCACCGCGCCGCTGTTGACGGCCTCCCAGTAGAGCTTTCGCATTCTGCCGTCGAGTGGTGTGCCGTCCGGCAGCTTGCTCAGGCCATAGGTCACCTCCCGGAACTCCGCGTCGGCCAGCTCCTCGATCTCGCGCGCGTACTCGTAACAGAGGCTCCGCAGGTCGGGAGATGCATCCTCGAGGTCGATGCCGCCGAATCGAAAAGCCTCGGCGGCCGAGTAGCCCCGGAAGTTGAAACAGCGCAGCGGGACTGTCATCGACGAGGTAGGTGTCTCCCACTTTTCGGACCTCGGTGGCGGCCAGCTCTCGGGGCCGGGCGCAGACCCCGGGGTCGCGCACGACGGCGAGGTCCTTTGTCAGCCCGGCGGCGAGATCGAGCCAGCGTGGCCGCTCGGCCTCGGCCGGGGGCGGGACGTGCCCGACCGACGTCTCTTCGAAGTCCCACCACCAGGAAACGCCGAGCGCCCCGTCCGTGGAGGTCGGCACCGGGGCGCGGGTCGCCTGTGCCGCCCACCACCGCAGAGCGGACCGGACGTCAGGATCCGGCGAGGCGGCGATCAGGTCCGCGTCGAACGCGCCCCGGCTCCGGACCAGGGTCTCGACCGGCGTGTCCTCTGCCTCAGCCGGTGCCGAGGCCAGTGTCGGCAGCAGCGCCCAGCCGTGCCGCTCGGCCAGTTCGGCGAGATCGTCGAGAGGCGCGTAGATGCGGATGTTGGGATCCGCGTAGATCGCCGTCCGGCCCCCGGCCAGCCGCGATTCGAGCAGGCTCGGGATCAGCGACGGACGCAGCAGATGGGCGTCGAGCAGCGCGACGGCGACCTCGACGTTGGGAATCTCCAGCTCACTCCGGCCGATCACCTCGTAGTGCTCGCCTGACTCGACCTCATCGGCGTCCGCGTCGAGCACGAGCGCGATGCAGTTGGAGCCGGGGTGGTGCTGGGCGAACGAACGCGCCAGAGCCCGCATGCGCGCGGTCTCCGAGCGCAGGAATATGGTGCATAGCTCCATCGCGCGAAACGCTACGCCGCGCCCCGGGCGCCAGCCGGGACCTCGGGACGCAGCGCCTCGAGCCGGCGCCGGGCCATCCCGCCTACGGCAGCGCCCGAGAGCTTCTCGCGCACCTCGTCCCGGCCGCGCTCGGCTCGAACTCGCGCCCGGTCGGGATCGAGCCAGATCTCGCGCAACACAGCAGCCGCCTGCTCGATGTCGGGCTCGGCGTAGGTGCCTCCGGCCGGATAGTGCTCGCCCTCCTCGCCGACGCGCGTCAGCTCGAAGTCCACGAGGAAGCTGTTCTCCTCGGTCATGAAGTCCGTATTGCCCGAGTACCCCGTCGCGACGGCCGGCATCCCGAGCGACATCGCCTCTGCCAGCGTCAGCCCGAAGCCCTCGCTGCGGTGCAGCGAGACGTAGCAGTCGCAGCGCTGGAAGAGCTCGCGCTGCTCGTCGGGACCAAGGGTCGCGTCGAGCAGCGTGATGTCGGGCCTATCGGCGATCGCCGCGCACAGGTCTCGCTTCTCGCCGGGGCGCATGTCGCCGTTCATCGACTTCAGCATCAGCTCGGGGCCCTCCCCGGCGTCGAAGGCGCGAGCGAACGCCGACACGACGCCATGCGGGTTCTTTCGGCGCACGGTTCCGAGGAAGTCGAAGGAGAAGAGGAACTTGAAGCCGCTCGGCAGCTTCAGCGACCCCCGGCTACGCGGCCGGTCCTCCTCGGCGGGCAGGGGAATCGGCATCGTCGCGAGCGGGATCTCGATGTGGGGAGCAAGATTGGCGGCGACGTAGTCGGAGTAGACCCAGACCTCGTCGAGCAGGGCCGCGTGCTCCAGCATCTGCTCCGGGATCACGTCCGTCTCCCAGGCCCAGATCCCCACCGCGGGACGGCGCTCGAAGTACTCGGCGCCCCGCAGCCGGACGAGCCCCCACATCTCGAGCCCGCTGATCCCGACGAGGTTGACCTCGGGCGGACGCTTTGGAGGCTGGTCGACGCGCTCCGGTCCGGGGAGCAGCGTGAGCTCGGCGCCGGGCAGGAGGTCTCCGATGAGCAGGGTCGTCGTGCCGACGTCCGCCCCGGCTGCCCGGAGCCCGGCCGCGTAGCGGCGCAGGGCCTCCGCCTGGCCGGCGCAGGTCGTCAGCAGCCCCTCGACGTTGACGGAAACCGGACCGGGGCGCCCGCTCGCGATCCCCATCACGAATCGCCGGTGCGGGCGTGGGCAACGGACCGGAAGCGGGAGAGGCCGGCTTGGTCGGGTGGCAGGTGCCCGTTCTCGGCGACGATGCTCGCCTCCGCGAACCCGGCGGCATGGCACAGCCCGATCAGGGCCTGGCGGTTCGGCGACCACCAGTTGCTGGGATCGCCCGCAAGCTCCGCCCCGGGGAAGAACTCGGCGAGCCGGCGGGTGCCCTCGCCCGGGAGGCTCATCGTCTCGCTCTCGATCACCGCGAGCGCCCTGGTCACCGATCGGAGCCGGCGCATGGCGGCCACCGGGTTCTCCATGTGGTAGATGACGCCGAGGTAGAGCACTACGTCGAATTGCCCGAGCTCAGCCAGATCCATCTCCATGAAGTCGCCGACCACGTCCTCGACCTGGCTCCCCAGCGCCTCGCGCGCGACCTCGAACCCCCGTTTCCCCGGGAGCTCGTCAGGCCGCCAGAGCCCGGTGACCTCGTGGGCCGGCAACGGGAGCAGCCCCTGCGCCCTGCGCTCGGCCTGATGGCTCTCCCAGCCCTGCAGGTCCAGTGACCACACGTAGTGGTCGAGCGCGACCACCCTCGAGGCTCCCCGCCGCTCCGCCTCGAACGAGAAATAGCCGTCCCAGGCACCGATGTCGAGCACCGTCTTGCCGGTGAGGTCCGGTATCTGAAGCGAGTCCAGCGTCCAGCCTCTGATCCCTGGGGTCACGACATCGTCGCCCAGCTCGATCGCGTGGTACCAGACCGGGACCGACGCGACGCGCCTCTCCAGGTCCTCCGTACGCGCACTCATCGGCTCAGAGTTGCTCCGCGAGCCGCGGTGTCGTCCGGTGAATGAGGACGACGGCCGCCAGCAGCGACATCCCCACGAGCGCTGCGGGGATCAGGAGGTAGGCCAGGCTCGGGAGGTACGACCATCCGGGCGGCGCGCTCGGGTCGAAGACCGCGTGCCGGAGCTGGGTCATCAGCAGGGCGAGCGGGTTGAGAAGCATGAGCGTGCGGATCGAGTCTGGGACTGACTCGATCGTGTAGACGATCGGACTTCCCCAGAAGATCACCTGGAGGACGACCTCCCAGATCGGCGCGACGTCGCGGTAGTTGACGTACAGCGTCGCCAGCAGGCCCGACATCGAGACCGCGAAGACGATCAGGAAGGCGAGCAGGAACGGGATTTGGAGCCAGTCCCGCGTCACCGGAATACCGCTGATCGCAATCACGATCCCGACGATGACCAGCTTGATCGCGAGGTCCAGCAGCGAGCGCAGTACGACGGAGAGCGGGATCGCGAGCGGGGGGATGGTCATCGAGCGGATCATCACCTGGTTGGCGACCAGTGAGCTCATGGCCTCGGTCGTCGTCAGGGAGAAGAACTCGAAGAGGACGAGGCCCGTGATCAGGTAGGCGGGGTAGTTCGGAATCGCGTCGCCGACGTGGAGGATCTGGGTCATCGCGAGGTAGAGGACGGCGAAGACGAGCAGCGGCCTCACCAGGCTCCACAGGTAGCCGAGGACGGTGCCGAAGTAGCGCATCTTGAAGCCGGTGATTGCCAGCGTCGTCGCGACCGAGATCAGGCGGCGCCAGTCATCTCGCAGGACCGCCACCGTCACTGCACCTCGACGTCGGTGCGCGTCGGCGGGTGCATCGGGCCGATCCCCAGCGAGTCTCCCTCGATCGTGAACCGGGCGTGGTTGGCGCGGAGGTCCGAGATGTGCGTGATGTCCTCGATGTGCGCGACGATCGGCCAGACGCTGTAGTTGCCGGGGTTGAGCCAGCCCTCGAACGTGGTCGCGAGCACGACCTCCGCTCCCTTCGTCACCGTCCCCGTCTCTTGAGCGGGCTCGGAGACGTCCAACAGCAGCTGGTTTCCCTGGTCGCGGAGGCTGAAGCCGATATGGGTATCGGTGAGCGACTCGTGGAAGATGGTCCTGACCTTGACGGTGACGTCCTCGCCCCGGCGGAAGCGTGCCACCCTCTTGCCCTCGAGGTCCTCGAACCAGACCTCGAGGATCTCCGCGGTGCCGTCGCCCCAGCGGTCCTGGGTCGCGGTGCCCTGGGCGACGATCTCCTCGAGCGCGGTGGTCGTGTAGTCGTTGACGACCCGCTCCGGGTCCCCGATCGAGATCACCGAGCCATGGTCGAGGAGCATCGCGCGGTCGCAGAACTGAGGGAGCGCCGTGACCGCGTGGCTGACCAGCACGATCGTCTTGCCCTCGCGCTGCAGGCTGCGGAAGGTGTCGAAGCACTTCTCCTGGAACCTCATGTCGCCGACTGCGAGGATCTCGTCGACCAGCAGGATGTCGGCGTCGACGTGGATGCCGGACGCGAACGCGAGGCGCAGCATCATCCCCGACGAGTAGTTCTTCAGCGGCAGGTCCTCGAACTCCTCGAGCTCCGCGTACTCGAGGATGGCCGGGAAGCGGCGCTGCATCTCCCTGCGGCGCACCCCATTCAGCGCCCCGTTGATGAGCACGTTGTCGCGTGCGGCCAGCTCAGGATGGAAGCCGATCCCGAGCGCCAGCATCGGCGAGACCGTGCCCAGCTTCTCGATCGAGCCGGTGTCCGGACGCATGATGCCCGCGATCGCCTTCAGCAGCGTGCTCTTGCCGCTCCCGTTGCGGCCGAGGATTCCGAAGAACTCGCCCCGGCGGACCTCGAAGCTGACGTCGCGAAGGGCCTGGATCGGGTGTGCCGCACGGCGTTTGGGGCGAAGAACCCTCTCCTTCAGCGTCGTGTACCGGTGCTCGGGAATCTCGAAGGCCTTGTTCACGCCCGAGACCTCGATTACCGGCGGGCCGTGCTCGGACCGGCCCTCCAAGGCGGCGAGGGAGGGCTTCGCCCGTCCTTCATCTGCCCAGCTCCGGACGGCCAACTCAGTGGCTCCCGGAGTCCCCGTTCGGCCCGGCTGCGTTGTCCCGCTCCGAGAGCCTCTCGACCTCGGCGGCGAGCTCCGCAACCGTCGTCCGGAGCTCCTCGATTGCGTCGATCGTCAGCAGGTCGGCCCTGCGCTGGTGCACCGTGTAGGGCTTCATCAGCCTCAGCACCGCGCGCCTCGCCGCGCTTCGGATTGCGCCGGCTTTCGGTCGCTGACGGGGGCCGCCGAGCACCGCGGCCCGGGCGACGTGCGTCTGCGACGCGGCCTCGGCGATGCCGGCCGCCTTCCGGCTTGCCTCCGGCCAGAGCTCGTGGAGGCGTTCATCGACGTCATTCGCCGCGGCCTCGGGCGAATGCGTCCGGCGGATGTCGGCGGCGCCGCGTCGGCCGCGCTCGCGAGCGCGCTCGGGATCCTCGAACACGTCTCTCATGATTGCGGCTGCGGCAGCCGTATCGGGCTCCGCCCAGCGCCCGGAGTAGATCGCGGAGCCGTTGATCGGGGCGAGCTCGCAATCGACGAGATAGGAGTTCTGATCGCTCATGAACTCGAGGTTCCCGGAGTAGCGGGTCGCGATCGTCGGCACCCCGAAGTACATCGCCTCCGCGAGCATCAGCCCGAGACCCTCCGCGCGGTGGAGGGAGACGAAGCAGTCAGCCGACGCGATCATCGCGTTCTTGTCGGCAACGTCCAGATATCCGTCCACCACCGTCACGTCCGGATGCCGGGTGGCCGCTTCCTCGAGCCGCGCGCGAGCCTCCGGGTCGGTATCGGCGTTGACCGACTTGATCACCAACGAGGCGCCCGAGCCCGGCTCGAACGCCCTGACGAAGGCCTCGATCACGCCGAGCGGATTCTTGCGCTGGAAGTCGCTCAGATAGTCGAAGGCGAACAGGAACACGAACCCTTCCGGCAGCCCGAGGGTGGCTCGGTCGGCGGATGAGGGCTGGACGGGTGCCACGGGGATCGTGATCTTCCTCACCGGGAGCGGCGAGGCCGGGGCGATGGTGCGGCGGATGTGCTCTGAGCCGACCCAGATCTCATCGAGGTAGGAGAACGCCGGGGTGAAGCGGCGGGGGAACGTCTCCACCTCCCACCACCAGAGGCCCACCGAATAGCGGCCGTGGAGGACCGACCCGAACTCGCCAGCAAGCGCGACCATCACGTCGGCATTCGCGCAGATCAGGTTGACCGGATAGCGGGCCTCGCTGATCGCGTCCCCACGGAACTCGTGGCCCTGGCGGCTGAGCGAGGGAATCGAGATGGCGGCGCGTGGCACGTCGGCGACCGAGAGCGCCGAGACCATCTGGCGCCCGACCTCCCCGACCCCCATCTCGGACTCGAGATACCCGATCAGGTTGACGCCCCAGGGCTGGTCGCCCGAGACGAGCTCCACGAACTGGCGGGCGCCGGCTTCGCTGAAGAGCGAGCCCGTCATCTCGCCGTCCGCGACCGCCTTGCGATAGCGCTGGCGCAGGCTGCGACTGAGTGTCATCCCGCCCGGCAGCCGCGCATAGCCGTAGCCCCACTTTCTGGCGTCCTCGTACCCGTGCTCGTCGAGCTTGCGCCGGTAGTCCTCACAGAGGCTCCGGACAACCGGTTGCCGATTGAGGTCTGTGCGGTCGTCATGCCGGCTCAGCTCCTCCGGCCGCTCCGGAGAGAAGCCGCTGAAGTGGAAGAACCGCAGCGGCTCCCCGTTCACCCTGACTCGGCCGTTGGCCCCCTCGAGCGCGCGCTCGAACAGATTCCAGTAGGCGACGTTGTAGCCCGCGCTGCGCAATACGTGGAGGTCGGGGACGAACCCGGGGGCGAGGTCCATCCAGCGCTGGTCGACGAATCGATCGCTCCCGACGTCGTCGAAGCAATCGGTCAGCAGCCGCTGGTGCCACCACTCGAGGAGGCCGGCAACCTCTCGGCGACGGGACACGGCGATGAATCCGAGGTTGTAGGCGCCGGCCCGCAGAATGTCGTCCTGGGCCGGCCGGCGGCCGTCCTCGGGGATCGGCGACGTCGTGTGGGGGGTGAGGACGACACCGTGTGACTTGGCGAGCCCGGGGATCTCCTCGAGCGATGCGAAGACCTCGACGTCGGGATCGAGATAGGTGACGACCTCGTCCCTCCGCAGCAGATGGCGCAACAGCGACGGTTTGACGGCCGTCGAGAGCTCGAGCACCTGGTAGATGCCGGCCATCGGGTCGAACCCCTCGATCCCGATGTCGTCCGGCCGCAGCAGCTCGAACGGCTCGCCCTCGCCCGAGAGCTCGCGGTCGCGGTCGTCGATGACGAGGACGGAGCACTCACTCCCGGGGTTGGTCGCGGCGAACGACTCGGCGAGCACGCGGGCCTGGGCGAGATAGTTGCGCGCGATGACCGTGCAGATGCGCATGCGTTCAAGCTAACCCAGGTCGGCCCCGGTAACGGGCTCACTAGACCAGTTGACACGGGATCACGCGGATCCGGGCTGAGGGCCCGCTGCCTGGCGATGCCGAGCGAGGCCGTTTCCTAATCTCCTTTCAGTCGTCACTTCGGATGAAGGAGCCCAGGATGAGGATCGGGATAGTCGGCGCAGGGCGGATCGGTGGCAACTGCGCGGTTCAGTTCGCCAGGGGCGGCCACGAGGTGAAGCTCAGCGGGCGCGATCCGGCGAAGCTCGAGCCGCTGGCCGCCGAGATCGGCGAGGCGGCGAGCATCGGCACGCCGGCAGACGCCGCCGAGTTCGGCGAGGTCGTGGTCCTGGCCGTTCCGTGGGCGGCGTTCGCCGACGCGGCCGCCGACGCCTCGGTCGATGGCAAGATCGTGATCGACACGACCAACCACTACGGGCGCGGCAGCACGCCCGGCGAGAGCGAGACGCAGGCGCAGCATCACGCCGCCCAGGTCCCCGGCGCCCGCTACACGAAGAGCTTCAACACGCTCACCTCGAGTTTTCAGGCGGAGGTCGCGTTCAGGCCGGACGCCGAACGGGTCGTCCAATGGGTCTGCGGGGATGACGCGGAGGCCAAGCATGCCGTGATGGGGCTGATCGCCGACGCCGGCTACGCGCCGGTAGACGTGGGCGGAAACGGCGATGCCGCCGTGATGGAGTCGCCGCGGCGCCCCGGGGCCGTCTACGGTGAGGAATACCGGCTGCCGGACGCCGAGAAGGTCGTCGAGGCAGTTCAGGCGGGGGAAGAGATTCCACCGACCCCGAGCTACTGACCGCCGCTCAGTGGAGCGTCTGGTAGGTGAAGTAGACGATCACGATCAGGTTGACCAGCCACGCGTGGGTGGTCAGCCATTCGCGGATTCCCGGCATGGCCTCGCGGGCTCGCCGGCCAAGCAGCAGGTAGCCGGTGATCGGGATCGCGAGCAGAACCACCGTCGCGACCGCCAGCGGCCAGCCGTGGACCTCGCCGAAGTGATGGTCATGCAGATAGTTGACGGTTGCGATCACGGCGATGATGTCGGTGGGCATCAGCAGGATGAGCACGAAGCCAAGGGTGAACGCTCGCTTGGGCTCAGCCTCCTGAAGCGCGGACATCCACTTCGGAACCTTCGCCTTGCCTCGTCCCCGGATGACGTGGATCGCCAGCAGAACCAGAAGTCCGGCGACGACATAGTCCGCGGTGGTCGGGCCTCCGCCCCCGCGCGGATCGATGTGGAGCGCGCGAACGAGCTCGAACCAGATCGCCACCGATGCACACACACCGAGCGCCGCCCCGACGAGCATCGCCACCGAGTTCTTCACCGGCTCTCGGCTCGTGACCAGGAAGATCGAGGTGAGGATCTGCGGGCCCATCACCATGATCAGAGCCAGCGGGAGGATGTGCAGCTTGGTCGTGTCCACCGCGAGCGTCTCGCTAGCCGTTGCTGCTGCGGCGCGGCAACAGCCCCGGCCGCCAGAGGCTGACGAGGCCGGCGACCAGGGTGACCAGGAAGATCTGGCCCATCAGCATCTCCAGCCCGGCGAACATCCTGCCGGGCTGACCGGCCGGCACCAGGTTGCCGTAGCCCGTGGTCGTCAGGGTGGTGAAGCTGAAGAAAAGGATGTCTCCGTGCTTGAGGCTGACACCGGAGCCGAAGAACGGTGTCGATTGCACCCGGTCGAGCGCCGCGTAAAGGAACGTGAACAGCAGGCCGAGGATCGTGTAGACGCTGATCGCCCCGAGGATCGTCCGGAAGCCCACCTCGGTCTCGGCGAGGACGGCGCGCAGAATCGTGCCGGCGGCGACCAGCAGAAGAACCACCACCACGAACGAGCTCGCCCCGAGGAGGTGCAGGTCGTCCACGATCACGGACAGGGCCGCGAGCACAACCGCGACAAGGCCGAGAATCGCGGCCGTGCGGATGACCACCGGGCGAGAGCCCGCGCCGGCCAGGCCCACCACGGCTGCGGCGGAGGCGGCCACCGTGGTCAGCACTCCTGTCCAATCCCGGAAGGCCGTCAGGGAACCGAGGACGTACGTGGCCAGCACGAGAAGCAGGACGAGGCCGAAGGCATTCGCCACCCTCGTCGCGAAGTGTCCCCACCGCTCACCAGGGTCACGTGCCAATGCCAGCGTTCGTCCACCGTGGGCACCTTCGGGTTTTCGAGCCACTTCCGTCGATTCGGGCCGGCGGCGGGCTTTCCTGCCTGCGCCGTCCGCGTCCCCTACTGCGCGGGATCGGGTGTTGGCTCATCCCGGTCCGGAAGAGCCTGCACGGTCAGATAGGCGGCCACCACGCCCACGATGATCAGCGGCTCCGACCCCACTCCGGAATTCACCGTCAACAGCGTCGCGAGCACGACCGCCGACAGCGGCAATCTCAACACGGCGACGACCGCGGCGCCGAGGCCCACCGCGACTGCCGGCGTTGTCTCGAAACCGGGCAGCTGTGCCGCGAGCAGCCCACCGGCAGCCCCGAGGAACATCGCCGGAAAGGTCGGGCCGCCCCGGAACGAGCCGAGAGAGATGCCGTATGCGAGGCCCTTGAAGACGATCACCAGGACGAGCGCCGACACGGACCAGGCGCCCGGGTTGGCAACCAGCGGGCCGAGCGCGTTCTGACCCGAGAAGAGCACCTGATCGACTCCGTGGTCCGTCGTCTGGGAGAAAGCGATCGCCAGTCCGGCGACGGCCATCCCGGCCACCGGGAGGACGATGAGCGCACGCGGGGCCGCCACCCGCTGGACCGCCCGGGCGATGCCGAAGATCGCGTATGTGACCGCGGCGATGGCGACCGCCAGGGGAACGGTCCAGAGGAAGTCGACGAGATCGGGGCGCGCGAACGCGGGCAGATGGAGCACGCTGAGCGAGATATCGGCCGTGCTGAGGCCCGTCAGCGACCCGAGTCCGATCGAGATGAGGGATCCGATTCCGGCGGCTAGGAGACCCGGAATCAACACGATCGGCAGCCGCGAGCCGCCCAGCCCTGCGGCCTCGATCAGGATCACCGCGGCGATGATCGGAGAGCCGAAGAGGAACGAGACCGCCGCGAACGTCCCCGCGCTGGCGAGCAGTGTGCCCAACTCGGGAGGAGCATCTGGGCGGATCGACCGGAGGATGAGAAAGCCGAGGCCACCGCCGAGCGCGATCAGCGGCGCCTCCGGTCCCACCACCAGGCCGAGGCCGATCGAGGCGATCCCGGCGAGCACCATCCCGGGGAGATCGATCGGCTGGGTGGGGGATGGGTTGAGGCCGTAGGCCGGGACGTGCCCGCCGTTGCCGGGCAGGCGGACGATCGCGAGCGCCGCCGCAACGCCGGCGATGGCGAGGACGGGGACGTACCACCAGAGCGGGGTGCCGTGGGAGTAGCCGAGATCGCTCGGGATGTCGGTGAACACCCACTTCTGGATGTAGAAGATCAACTCCAGAAAGCACCAGGCCGCAAACGACGCGATCACGCCGATGACCGCCGCGAGGACGAGGACCGCCATTAACGCCTTGCCGCGCATCGCCGAGGCGGGATCCGTCAATGCCTGCCCGGTCTCGTCTTGGGTTGCAGGGGTACCGGCTTCCACTGGCTCAGGCAGAGATCGCTGCCGACGGGTCGCTGGGTGCCACCGCGGTCCCTGGGAGCCGCCTCGTGAACCAGAGCGAGAGCAGCGCCAGCGCCGCGACCGCTCCGAGCGATTTCCGGAGCGCGTCGAGTTGGGCATCGCCATACGCGTCGGCGACAGCCGTGGCCTGGCCTTCGGGAAGGCCCGCGTCGCTCGCCCGCTTCTCGACGTCCGACACCGGAACGATGTCGATCCCCTCCTCTGTGTTGGCGGTGATCGTCTGCTCCACCGGCGCGGGCAGCTGCGGGTTGTCGGTGATGCGTTCGTTGAAGCCGTTGATCAGGCCGACGATCAGCACCGCGCCGATCAGCGCCGTGCCGAGCGATGCCCCGAGGTTGAGCGCGGTGCCCTGTAGGCCGCCGGTCTCACTCGTCTGCGACGGCGCGACCGAGGACATGATCACGTTGCCGAGTTGAGAGGCGAGCAGCCCGGCGCCGGCGCCGATCAGCACGAGCGCGACCTTGAAGCCCGTGTCGTTGAGCTGGACGTCGAGCGTTGCGAGCATCACGATCGCGCCGGCACTGATCGATAGGAGGCCCATCTGGCTCACCGTCCTCGGGGACCGCCTGCCGGCGATCTTGGGACCCAGCAAGGCGAAGACGAGCATGGCGGCGGACATCGGCAGGAGCCGCTTGCCGGTCTCGAATGCGTCGAAGCCGAGGACCACTTGGAGATAGACGGGGACGACGAAGAAGGTTCCCATCAGGACGAGCTGCTGCCCGAGAAGGGTTAAGAGGCCGGCGCGAAGCCGCTCGATCCGGAGCAGGGCGGTATCCACCAGGCGATCGAGCCCCAGGCGGTGGCGGCGGTCCTCCCAGATCACGAATCCGGCGAGGACCCCCAGCCCGCCCAGGATCAGGAACGGGACGACAGAGAAGCCGAGTGGGGTTATCTCGGTGCCGTTGATGGTCGGGGCGCTACGCGGCTCGATCAATCCCCACTTGCTGCTCATCAGGATCCCGAACACGATCAACCCCAGGGCGGCCGCGGAAAGCGCCGACCCGACGATGTCGAGGCGAGGTCGATGCTCGGCAGCCGGGGCACGCGCGATATGACCGCGTGCCAGCAGGATTCCGATCACGGCCACGGTCTCTCCGGCGAAGACCCAGCGCCAGCTCAGGTTGGTGGTGAACCAGCCGCCGATCAGCGGGCCGGCGGCAACCGCGACCGCCGTGATGCCGCCGACCAGGGCATACGCGAGCGCCCTGTCCTTGCCCTCGTAGTTTGCGGCGATCAGCGCCGCGATGGCGGGGATCACGAAGATGGCCCCGCACCCCTCGACCCCGGACCAGCCGATCAGGAGAACGGGAAGGCTCGGGCTGAGGGCGGTGGTCAGCGAGCCGACTCCGTAGATCCCCAGTCCGATGGCGAACGCGCGGTTGCGGCCGAGGATGTCGCCGAGCTTGGCGCCGGTGAGCATCAGGGCGGCCATCACGAGCGTGTACATCGTGATCGCCGACTGGACTCCCTGGATCGACGTGTTCAGGTCCGCGGTGATCTGCGAGATCGACACGTTCATGACGCTCGAGTCGAGGGTCATCACGAACTGCGCGGACGCCAGGATGGCGATGGGAATCCACTTGCGCATGGAAAGCGGCTCGCCGCGATCCTATGTCCCACTAGGCTTCCCGACATGGGTGAAAAACACGTAGCCGAGGAACTTGCTGCCAGGGCGGCCGACGCCGTCCGCCAGGCGGTGGCCGAGGCCGAGGAGCGCGCGGCCGAGATCATCCGCGACGCGGAGGCGAAAGCCGCCAACATCCGCGAGCAGGCCGAGGCCGATGCAGCTCAGATCAGGGAACGCGGCGAGGCGGACGCCCGCGGGCAGATCGAGGCCGCCAAGCGGGCACTCGACGAGCTGGGTGGGACCCTGGTCGCGGCGGCATCGGGGGCGATTCCCAAGGCCGAATCGCCCGAGCCCGAGCCCGAGCCTCGAGCCGGAGCCCGAGGCCGAGCCCGAGCCGCAACCAGAGCCCGAGAGCCCCGGCGCTCCGGAGGTCCCGGTCTCGCCCCCCGCGGCGAATGGAGATGATGCCGCCGAGCGGCTGGTGGCGATGAAGCTCGCGGTCGACGGCAGCGACCGGGCCGCCATCGAGGCCGAGCTCAACGGCAGGTTCGGCGCCGGCGAACGCTCCGCCCTGCTCGACGACGTACTCAGCCGGGTCACCCGTTAGCTTGCGCCCCTTCGCGGGTAGGAGCGCTCCCGACCCACGTTCGAAGGGGGCTCAGCGATGGACAACGTGACTCTCGGGCGCAGCGGGCTGCAGGTGAGCCCGATCTGCATCGGCACCTGGCAGCTCGGCGGCGATTGGGGCGAGTTCGACGAGGGGGCGGCGATTGAGGCCATTCGTCAGGCCCGGTCCCTCGGGATCAACTTCTTCGACACCGCCCAGGGATACGGATGGGGGCGCAGCGAGGAGCTGCTCGGCCGCGCGCTCGCGGATGAGCTGCGCTCCTCGCGAGACGAGGTCGTGATCGCCACGAAGGGCGGCCTGAGAATGGAGGGTGACGAGCAGAAGCGGGATTCGAGCCCGGAATGGCTCCGCGAGGGAGTGAAGCGCAGCCTCGACGCGCTGGGGATCGATCACATCGACCTCTTCCAGCTGCACTGGCCCGACCCCGACACGCCCTTCGCCGAGACGGCGGCAGCCCTCCAGGAGCTGGTCGACGAGGGCAGGATCAGCCATGTCGGGGTCTCCAACTTCGATCCCGCGCAGATCGACGAGTTCTCCCGGACGCGCCCCGCGGAGACCCTGCAGCCCGTCTACCACCTGTTCCGCCGGGAGGTCGAGGACGACCTGCTCCCCTACTGCCGCGAGCACGACGTCGGAGTGCTGGCATACGGCCCGCTTGGGCACGGCCTGCTGACGGGCACGATGGTGGAGGATCAGGAGTTCCGGGACGGCGACTGGCGAGCGGGGAGCGCGGTGTTCCAAGGCGATGGGTTCCGTCGGAACCTCCAGGCCGTTGACCGCCTCTCCGAGCTCGCCGAGGAGATTGGGATCAGCGTGAGCCAGCTCGCCATTGCCTGGGTGCTCGCCAACCCAGCGGTGCACGTGGCGATCGTCGGCACCCGCAATCCGGAGCACATCGCGTCCGCGGTCGAGGCAGCCGAGGTGAGCTTGCCCGACGAGGTCCTCGTGCGGATCGACTCGGTCATGGAGGGCGCCGTGCAGGTCGGTGGCCCCTCGGCCGAGGGCGTCTAGCCACTGCAGGAGGCTCAGAAACAGCTCGACGCCTATGTCCGTCAGACGGCGGCGGCGGTGCCCGTGGCCGGCTCGTGCCGGAGGATGCTGATGTACGCGATCGCTCCGGGGATCGTCGGCAGCCAGAAGGAGAAGGCGCGGTATGAGAGCACGGCAACGATCGCCAGCCCGCCGGGCACGTTGAAGGCGATCAGCGCGCCGATCATGCCGCCCTCCACGCCGCCGATGCCCCCGGGCAGTGGGAGCAGGTTCGCCGTCATGCCGATGAAGTAGGAGGCGACGATCACTCCCGCCGGCGGTGGGGTGCCGAACGCGTGCAGGCAGGCCCAGAGGACGGCGATGTCGAAGCCCCACCAGCCTGCCGCCCAGAGCCCGTTGACGGGCCGCTCCCTGAGGATCTCGATCGCTCCGCGGACGCCGCCGGCCAGGGTGTTGGGCACGGTCGCGAGGGCGGCGCGCCAGCGCTGGCGGCGGCTGGGATCGCGTAGCCGCTCGGTGGTCTCGTGCAGCTCTCCACCGAAATACCCGATCAGGAGCGCGGCGACGATGATCAGCCCGGCCACGGCGGCGGGGATCAGCGTGAACGCGATCGGGCTTGGGCCCGAGAGGATCCCGGTTCGCAGGCCCAGCCCGGTGATCACGACCGCCCCCATGTAGACGGTGTAGAGGAGGATGAGCATCGTCGCCATGCGCAGCGCCACCAGCGAGGCGGACAGCCCGTCCCGCCGCAGGGCCCACGCCGTCAGCGCGATGCCGCCGATCCCACCCGCCGCGAGCAGCCTCGTGGCGGCGAGGCTCGCCAGCGTGATGCGATAGCTCTGCGCCCAGCCGATCCTGGCCTCGTGGCCGATCACGCCCCGGAAGAGCGCGACGTAGCAGAAGAACGAAGCGATCTCGAGGAACAGGCCCGTGATCAACCATCCGGGCTGGCCCTTGTCGAGCCTCCTCCAGGTGTCCCCGAGGCCCGCGATGTTCGGTAACACGATGTAGAGGGCGCCGAGCGACGCCGCCGCGAACGCGAGGCCGATCAGGATCTGCCTCTTGGTGAAGCCTCTCGGTGCTTCGTTCATCCGCGCCGAAAGGTCCCCGCGCCGCCACCGGCGCGGGCGCCCTGCGTGTACTCGGCCATGTCCTGGCTCCAGAACTCGACCACGTTGCCGTCCGGGTCCGTGACGTAGATCGCCCGTCCGGGGCCGAGCTGGATCGGGCCCTCGACCTCGGTGCCGGCCTCCTCGATACGCGCCTTGAGGGCATCGATCTCGGCGTCGTCCGTGTGGAAGGCGTAGTGCACGTGGGCGCCGCCGCGTCCGCCGGCCAGCCCCACCTGCTCGGTCCAGAGCCCGAGCCTCGCCGTCTCGCCGACCAGGTACCAGTAGCGACCCTCAGCGCCCTCGCCATAGAGCGTCTCCTTGAAGCCGAGGACATCGCGGTAGAAGCGCCGGGCAGCGTCGAGGTCAAGCACCTCGAGGACGAGTTCCGAGATCCCGCTGACCGGCGGCCTCCCGTTCATGGGGGCGAGCTTAACCTGGGCCGCCGTGGTTCCCGCGACCTACAAGCGAATCCTGGCCACTCCCGGAGCGCGAATGCCGCTTGTGGGAGCGACCATCGGCCGGCTGCCGTTCGCGGCTCTCGAGTTCGCGACCGTGCTGCTCGTGCAGGCGAACACCGGCTCGTTCGCGCAGGCCGGCCTGGTCATCGCCGCCTACTCGATCGCGGTCGCGGCGTCGATGCCGCTCCAGGGCCGGATCATCGACCGAGTCGGTCAGACGCGAGTGCTGCTGATCACCACGGCCGTGAGCTCGTCGGCGGTGATCGTGCTCGTCCTGCTGGCGGAGGGAGGATCGACGCTCGGCCCGATGATCGCCGCGAACGCCGTCGCGGGCGCCTTCGTGCCGCCGATCGGAACCAGCATCCGGACCATCTGGGCTGACCTGATCCCCGATCCGAAGCTGAGGGAAAGCGCGTTCGCGCTCGATGCGGTGATGCTCGAGGTTGCGTTCGTCTGCGGTCCCCTCCTGACCGGCCTGGCGATCGCGGTCGCATCTCCGGCGGCTGCTGTCTTGGTGAACGTTTTCCTGGCCGTGACGGGATCGGTCGTCTTCGCCTCCTCTCGGGCGTCGCGCGAGTGGCGCGGCGGGACCCATGATCTGGGCATTCTGGGGCCGCTTCGTGCCCGTGGTGTAGTGACGCTCATGGGGGCCGCCTACGGGGTCGGTCTCGCGGTCGGCGCACTGGAGCTGGGAATCACCGCCTTCGCGACCAGCCATGACGCCCGGGCGCTCTCGGGCGCGCTGATCGCCGCCCAGGCCGTGGGCAGCTTCGCCGGGGGTATGGCCTACGGGAGCGGCACATGGCGCGGTCCCGCTGGGCGGCGGCTGGCGATTCTCGGAGCGGTCCTCATGGTCACCGTGATCCCACTCGTCGTCGTCCCATCGCTGCCCGCCGCGTTCCCGCTGATGCTGATCAGCGGCGTCGCGCTCGCTCCCACAACCGCCGTCATCTACGTGATGCTGGATTCCCTCGCCCCGGCCGGGACCGCCGCCGAGGCGACGGGATGGGTTCTGATGGCGGTGATCAGCGGCGCCGCCACGGGCAACGCCGCCGCCGGGGCCGCGGTGGGGGCCTCCGGTCCGCACGCGGGCATTGCCGTCGCCCTGGTGGGCGCCGCCCTGACCACGGTCGTGGCCTGGGTCGGCCGCCACAATCTCAGCGTGCCCGAGCGGGGAACGTCCGTTCGGCTCCTATCATCGACGTAGTGGCTCCCTCCGAGCGAATAGTCATACGCGGGGCGCGCGAGCACAACCTCAAGGACATCGACCTCGAGCTGCCGCGCAACGCGCTGATCGTCATGACCGGCCTCTCCGGGTCCGGCAAGTCGAGCCTTGCCTTCGACACGATCTACGCCGAGGGCCAGCGCCGCTACGTCGAGTCGCTGTCCGCGTACGCGCGCCAGTTCCTCGGCCTGATGGAGAAGCCCGACGTCGACTCGATCGACGGCCTCTCGCCGGCGATCTCGATCGACCAGAAGACGACCTCGCGCAACCCCCGATCGACGGTCGGAACCGTCACCGAGGTCTACGACTACCTGCGCCTGCTCTGGGCGCGGATCGGCAAGCCCCACTGCCCGGAGTGCGGCGAGCCGATCGAGGGCCAGTCGGTCGAGCAGATCACCGACCGGGTCATGACCCTCGAGGAGGGCACGCGCTTCATGGTGATGGCGCCGGTGGTTCGCGGGCGCAAGGGCGAGTTCGAGAAGCTCTTCGAGCAATTCCGGCTGGAGGGCTACAGCCGGGTTCGGGTCGACGACGATTTGCGTCGCCTGGACGAGGAGATCAAGCTCGACAAGAAGTTCAACCACGACATCTCGGTCGTGGTCGACCGGCTGGTGATGAAAGGGGATCTACGGCGGCGGCTCTCGGAGTCGGTGGAGGCCGCAGCGGCCCTCGCGGGCGGAGTCGTCGAAGTCGACGTGCTCGAGGAGGGCAGCACCGGCGAGGCGACGGAGCGCGTGGCCGGCGAGAACGTCGGTGGAGTCAAGGGGGCGAAGGGGGCCGGAAAGCTGCCGGAGGGCGTCGCCGACCGCCTCACCTTCAGCGAGCGCTTCGCCTGCCTGAACTGCGGCACCTCGATCCCGGAGCTCGAGCCCCGGATCTTCTCCTTCAACTCCCCGCACGGCGCCTGCGAGCGCTGTCACGGGCTCGGCTTCCAGCGGGTGGTCGACCCGGAGCTGGTGGTGCCGGACCCGACGCTGTCTCTTGCCGAGGGCGCGCTGCAGCCATGGCGCACCGGTCACTCCCGCTACTGGAAGCGCCTGATCGAGGCCGTCGCCGAGGACTACGGGATCGACGTCGACGCGCCCTGGCAGGAGCTCTCCGATGAGGACCGCAAGACCTTCCTCTACGGCACCGGGGGAGAGCGGCACAAGGTCAACTACACGAACCGGTTCGGCAGGCGGCGCTCCTACAGCGTTCGCTTCGAGGGCATCGTCAACAACCTCGAGCGCCGCTACGAGGAGACGGACTCGGACGGAGTGCGCGAGCGCGTCGAGGGCTACATGGCCGAGCAACCGTGCCCGGTCTGCAAGGGCGCCCGGCTGCGGCCCGAAAGCCTGGCGGTCCAGGTCGGAGGGATCTCGATCTCCGAATACTGCGAGCTCTCCGCCCGCGCCGCGCTGGAGTGGATCAACGAGCTGGAGATGACAGACACGGAGCAGGCGATCGCCTGGCTGCTGGTCCGCGAGATCAACGAGCGCCTCGCATTCCTGGACAACGTCGGCGTCGGCTATCTGAACCTGGCTCGCTCCGCCCGCACCCTGTCCGGCGGCGAGGCACAGCGGATCCGCCTCGCGACCCAGATCGGCTCCAGCCTGGTCGGCGTCCTCTACATCCTCGACGAGCCCTCGATCGGGTTGCATCAGCGCGACAACGCCAAGCTGATTCAGACCCTGGAGCGCCTGCGGGATCTCGGCAACACGGTGATCGTGGTCGAGCACGACGAGGGAACCATGCGCTCGGCGGACCACATCGTCGACCTCGGCCCGGGCGCGGGCGAGCATGGCGGCCACGTGATCTCCGAGGGGACCCCGGAGGAGATCGAGGCCGACCCGGCATCGATGACGGGTCAGTTCCTGGCCGGCGAGCGAGAGATCGCGATTCCCGGGAAGCGCCGGAAGCCCCGCGGTGAGCTGGTCGTCAAGGGCGCCCGGCAGCACAACCTGAAGAAGATCGACGTGCAGATCCCGCTCGGGGTTTTCTGCTGCGTCACGGGGGTATCGGGGTCGGGCAAGTCGACGCTGATCAACGAGACGCTCTACCCGGCGGTCGCCAACCGGCTGCACCAGGCGAAGCTGCGGCCGGGGTCGCATGAGCGGATCGACGGGATGGACCAGGTCGACAAGATCATCAACATCGACCAGTCGCCGATCGGGCGCACGCCTCGGTCCAACCCGGCGACCTACACGAACGTCTTCGACCATATCCGCCAGCTCTACGCCCAGACGCGGGAGGCGCGGGCGCGGGGCTACAAGCCGGGTCGCTTCAGCTTCAACGTCAAGGGCGGGCGCTGCGAGGTCTGTCGGGGCGACGGGCAGATCAAGATCGAGATGCACTTCCTGCCCGACGTCTACGTGCCCTGCGAGCAGTGCCACGGAAAGCGATACAACCGGGAGACGCTGGAGGTGCGCTTCAAGGGCAAGTCGATCGCTGACGTGCTCGAGATGTCGGTCGCCGACGCCTGCGCCTTCTTCAAGGACATCCCCAAGATCGCGCGTCGGCTCGACACCCTGCACGACGTCGGGCTCGACTACATCCGCCTCGGCCAGCCGGCCACCCAGCTCTCCGGCGGCGAAGCGCAGCGGGTGAAGCTCGCCACCGAGCTCTCCAAGGTCGCCACGGGCGACACCCTCTACATCCTCGACGAGCCGACCACGGGGCTCCACTTCGCGGACGTGCAGCGCCTGCTCGACGTGCTCGACCGCCTGGTCGACGCGGGCAACACGGTGATCGTGATCGAGCACAACCTCGACGTGATCAAGACGGCCGACCGGATCGTCGACCTCGGCCCCGAGGGCGGGGAGGAGGGCGGCAACGTGCTCGCCACCGGCACCCCCGAGGAGGTCGCGGCGACGCCGGGCTCCTACACGGGCGAGTTCCTCGCCGATTTGGTCGAACCGCAGGTGAAGGTCACACGGGCCCGCAGGCCCAAGGCGCCGCTCGCCGCCTGAGGGCGCCCGCGCGCTAAGGAATTCCGCCCGTTTAGCCGAAGGGAGTTGAGACCGCGTCTGCGCAGCAGGCCACGGATGGCTTCTCCATGGGGCAACAAGCGGGTGCGAAGGGCCACCATCGCCCTCGTATCCGCCTGCACGCTGGGCGTTGGGGCGGCGAACGCCGTCGCCGACTCTTCCCCGGCGGCGCCGGTCCTGACAGGGACCAATCCGCCGTCACCCGGGAAGACCGTGCACGTCGTCATCCAGGGAACGGCACCTGCCGGAACGAAGGTCAAGGTCTATCCCAACGGCAATTGCTCGGGGCCTCCGTACCCGCCTGCCCCCGCCGCGACCCTCGCCTCGCCAGGCGTCGAGGTGCAGGTGCCGAATGACACGGCCACGACGCTGAGCGCGACGGCGGTGGATGCCTCGAGCAACGTCTCATCCTGCTCGGCCCCGATCACCTACGTCGAGGACTCGCGCCCGCCGGCACCTTCATCAGGCGGCTCCATCTCAACCGGGCCAAGGGGACCGTAACCCCGGTGTTCGGCAGTGACGAGCCCTCTACGACCTTCGAGTGTCGCCTGACCCGCTGGGGCCGCTGCCGTCCCGGACAGCGCACGTGGCACATCCGCCCCGGACGTCGCATCTTCCGAGTTCGAGCCCGTGACGCTGCCGGCAACGTCGATCCCACCCCTGCCGTCAAGACCGTCACGTACAACCCCGTCGTCTGATCCCTCAGGCGAGATACTGCGGGTGTGGGAGAGAGCTTGCTCGCGAGCATCAACTTCGAGATCAATAGCAGCGCTGCGCTCGACACCGCCGATCAGCGGGCCGGTCTCATCCTGCTCGCCGCGATGCTGCTCTCCTTCGGCTTCATCAGGTTCAGCACCCGGATGATCCGCGCCGAGGTCTCCTGGTGGCCGGGCAACGTCTCGCCGGGCGGGCTCCACATCCACCACCTGGTGTTCGGGATCGTGGGCATGATGGTGGCCGGCTTCCTGAGCTTCGCGCTCCAGCCGGGTGAGCCATGGGTGGAGATCCTGGCCGGCCTCTTCGGGATCGGGATGGGTTTGACCCTCGACGAGTTCGCGCTCTGGCTGTATCTGGAGGACGTCTACTGGTCGGAGGAGGGGCGCAACTCGGTGGACGCGGTGATCTTCGCGGCGATCATCGGGGGCGGCCTGGTCGTCGGCTTCGTACCGCTCGACGCCGGGAACGGCGGCTCGACGCTGGCGATCATCTTCAGCGTCGGGCTCAACCTGACCCTCTGCGTGCTGGTCGCGCTGAAGGGGAAGTTCAGCGCGGCGGTCGTCGGGATGTTCATTCCGCCGGTCGCCTGGGTGGCGGCGATCCGCCTGGCGCGCCCGGGTTCGTGGTGGGCCAAGCGGCGCTACAAGCCGGGGAGCGGCAAGCTCGTCAAGGCCGAGGGGCGAAAGGCGCGCCACGACAGGCGGGTGAAGCGCTTCCAGGACCTGATCGGCGGGGCGCCGTCCCTGCCGAGCCCGCGCGCGCCGGGATCCGGCCGCTCCGAGGAGTAGCCTCGCGCTCATACGGCCGCCTTCGGGGGCGGCCGGCAAATGGAGAGGAGACCCACATGAGAGGTGCGGGTCGAGTTGTGTTTGCGGCGATCCTGCTGCTGATGATTGGGGTGCTCAACATCATCTACGGCATTGGCGCCGTCAGCGATGCACACTTCTACGTGAACGACACCCGCTACATCTTCACGAACCTGCACACGATGGGGTGGGTGCTGATCATCCTCGGACTGATCCAGCTGACCGGCGGGTTCTCGCTGATGGCGGGCAACGCGTACGGTCGTGTCATCGGGATCATCGGAGGATCCCTGGGGGCAATCGGTGCGCTCTTGTCGATGGGCGACCATCACCCATTCTGGGAGCTGGGCATCTTTTTCCTCTGTGTTTGGGTGGTTCACGGCATCGTTGTCTTCGGCGAAGACGAGAGGGCTGCCGGAATCTGAGCGAGCTCCGCGGGAGCCTGGGTGGCCAGGCTCCCGCGGTTTGCTCTCAGCCTGAATCCGGAGCGGCTCTGCGCCGCGTCGGCGCGTTCGCCGAGCGGGATTCCAGCTCAACCGCTCGTACGACTACTTCGCGTCGACCAGCAGGGCGGCGCCGATAGCGCCGCCCAAGTCGCCGAGCGCGGCGAGCCGCATATCCGGCGGGCGATCGTCGACGAACAGATGAGGATGCATGCGCTGCGCGATCCGGTGGACGTACTTGTTCCCGAGGCGCTCGCCAAGGCCGCCGCCGATGATCACGGCGTCCGGATCGAGCAGGTTGACCGACGAGGCAATCCCGACGCCGAGGGCCCTGACGGCCCTGTCCATCAGGGTCGTGGCCAGGTCGTCGCCGTGCTTGAGCGCGCGTTCCCAGATGCCGCTGGTGAGGCGATCGCGGTTGTGCTCCTCCATGATCTTGAAGAGATCGGTTTTCGCGCCCTTCTTGACGCGCTTGCGCGCCTCGATCTCCATCGCCATCCGCCCGGCGTAGGCCTCCATGCAGCCCTTGCGCCCGCAGGTGCAGCGGGCGCCGCCGCGTTTGACGACCACGTGCCCGATCTCGCCGGCGGCGCCGCGGCCGAGCCATTGCTTCCCGTCCAGGATCAATCCCCCGCCGACGCCGGTTCCCCACCAGACGCCGAGGATGGTGTTGAACTCCTTGCCGGACCCGAGCTCGAACTCACCCTGGACGGCCACGGAGACGTCGTTGCCGATCCGGACTGGGACCCCGAGGTCCTTGGAGAGCGTCTTGCCGAGCGGGAAGGAGCCGGTCCAGCCGGGCAGGTTGCGAGCGTCGGAGACCACGCCGGTCTCCTCGTCGGCGTCGCCAGGAGACCCCATTCCCACCCCCTTCAGATCGCGGGTGCCGAGGCCCGCCTCGGAAGCCGCCTCTCGCATCGTCGCCTCGACCTCGCGCGCCACGTCCTCGGGGCCGCCCGTCTCGGGCGTGGGTCGCCGAGACTGGCCGAGGACCTTGTTCTTCTCGTCGACCACGACGGTCTGGATCTTGGTCCCGCCGAGATCGATGCCGCCGCGTGCCGTCCGCTTCGAGTCGGGGCTCACGCCGCAGACCATAACCGGCGGCAACCGGGACTTTTGCGAAGCTGACCCCCGTGGCTTCCTGGCGGCAATGGCGCACCTGGCGGGTCAAGCGGCGCTGGTACGAGCGCAACAGCCGCCGGCGCCGACGGAGGCGAATCAACCGGCACGCGGCCGAGGGCGGCTTCTTCGTCCGCTACCCGGTCGAGGGCGAGGTGCTCGAGGCGCTCGACTCGGGCCGCCTGGAGATCGGCCAGGACACCCTGCTCGAGCCGGGTTGCTGGCTGACGCTGTCGAGCGAGGCGCGGATCCGGATCGGCGAGGGCTGCTTCCTCAACCGCAACACGATGCTCGCCGCGCTCGAGCTGATCGAGATCGGCGACCACGTCATGTTCGCCAACAACTGCTTCGTCGGCGACGCGGATCACCGCTATGACGATCGGACCAGGCCGATCACCTGGCAGGGCTTCGAGCCGCGCGGCCCGGTGCGGATCGGCTCCAACTGCTGGTTCGGCGTCGGCTGCGTCGTCACCGGCGGCGTCGAGATCGGCGAGCGCTGCGTGATCGGCGCGAACTCCGTCATCACCCGCGACCTGCCCGCGGGAGTGATCGCTGCCGGGGCGCCGGCCAAGGTCATCCGGGAGATCGATTTCAAGACCTAGATGATTGATTCCACGGCGCCGTCCGTCTGGCGGCAGGCGTGGCCGAGCAGATCGAGGACGCAGCGCGAAGCCTTTGGTGGTGCCAAAGGCGAGCCCGAGGACGAAGAGGTGCGAAGCGCCACGGCCGTCGCCAGCGCGGGCGTGGTCGTGGAATCAATCTCTAGCCGGGGGAAGGCGTCCTTGGTCGCTCCTAGAGTCCAGGCGTGCTTCGACTCCGCCTGGCGATTGAGGAGCACCGCGCCGATACGGTCACGGAGCAGCTCGAGGGTACCGGCGGGGTGCACCGGATCGTGGCGCTCCAACCGGAGCGATCGGGAAGCGGAGTCGTCCTGGCCGCGGACGTCTCCCCGTCGGTGGCCGACCGTGTGATGGAGCTGATCCGGCAATGGGAGATCGGCGATTCCGACTACCTGCTCACCCGCCAGGAGGTGGTGGCGCACCGCACCCCGCCCATCGCCACCTGGCGGCGGGTGAGGACTTCGCCTGGATCGAGGTGATGGGTGAGGCCCGGACCCATTCCCGGCCGCTGGGCCGATACATGGCGCTGATGGGTGTTGCCGCCGTTCTGGCGGCGATCGGCGTGATCACGGACAACCCGATCCTGATCGTGGGTGCGATGGCCGTCAGCCCCGACCTGCTCCCGATCTGCGCCGCCTGCGTCGGCTTCGTCGGAGGACGGCTGCGGCTCGCCCGACGGTCACTCGCGACCCTCTTGCTCGGCATCTCGTTCACCTGGCTCGTCTCGGCGGCCGTCGCGTGGCTGCTGCAGCTGACGGGGATCCTCACCGGGGACTTCCAGGTCCACGACGCCGCCCTCCACGGTCTCAACCACATCGACTACTCAACCGTGTTGGTCGCCCTGGCCGCCGGCATTGCGGCGATGCTCTCCTTCGAGACCCGCGCCGCGGCGGCCGTGGGCGTGGCCATCTCGGTGACGACGATCCCGGCCTCGGCCCTGTTCGGGGTGTCACTGGGCCTCGGCGAGGTGAGCGACTCGTGGGGGGCCGCCGGGGTCCTGGGCGTCAACGTGGCTCTGCTGCTGCTCTCCGCCACCGTGACCCTCGCGATCCAGCGCGGGCTCATCGCCGCGCGGGGCCATCCGGCGAAGGTCTAGGCCAGGCGACTAGGAGACGACTTGCACGACGACGGTCCGGTCGCGTGGCCGGTCGTCGAAGTCGATCAGGACGAGCTGCTGCCAGGTACCGAGGGCGAGCCGCCCGTCGATCACTGGGACCTGCTCGGAGGCGCCGATAAGGGACGCCCGCTGGTGCGCGTGGGAGTTGGTGTCGTGGTTCAGGCGGTTGTGCTCGTAGTCGCCCTCGGCGGGGACGAGGCGGTCGAGCAGCTCGCGCAGGTCCGCGACGCCGCCGGGCTCGAACTCCATCGTGGTGATCGCGGCGGTGGACCCCCGCACGAACGCGGTGACGAGGCCGTCGGCCACCGGGCCCTCCGCCACCGCCCGCTGGACCTCGGCCGTGATGTCGATGACGTCGGCGTCGCCGTTCGTTGAGAAGCTCAGTTCGCCGCCGTGCACCGCCACAGCGCCGCAAGCTAGCGAACGGGCTCGGCGGCTGATAGAACCTCTGCGACCGCGTCGCTCAGGATGAGCGGCCGCAACGGAGGAGAGGGTTTGGAAGCGTCCGTGGGTCCGCAGAGCCGGACCACCGCGCCGCACAAGCGGCGGGGCCTCGTCGTCACGCTGATCGCCTTCGGCGCGCTGCTTGCGTTCCTCGCCACCTTCGCGATCTGGGCCAACCGGCAGTTGCTCGAGACGGACACCTGGACGAACACGAGCACGAAGCTGCTGGAGGATCCGGAGATCCGGAGCCAGGTCGCGAGCACCATGGTCGACACGCTCTACGCGAACGTCGACGTCCAGGCCGAGCTGCAGCAGGCGCTGCCGCCGCGCCTGCAGCCACTCGCCGGCCCGGCGTCGGCCGGCCTGCGCGAGCTCACTCTCAGGCTGGCAAATCAGGCCCTCGAGCGGCCGCGGGTGCAGCAGCTCTGGGAGGACGCGAACCGCAAGGCCCACCAGACGCTGATCGACGTCGTGGAGCACGGCGGCAATGAGGACGTCAACCTCGACATCGGCACCCTCGTCACCCAGCTGGGCCAGCAGGCCGGCGTCGACGTCGCGGGCAAGATCCCTCCGGGCGTCGCGAACATCGAGATCCTCCCGAACGACAAGCTCTCCCAGGCCCAGACGGCGATCAAGCTGCTCCGCGGCCTGGCGGTCGTGCTCCTCGTCCTCGCACTTGCGCTCTTCGCGCTTGCGATCTATCTCGCCGGCGGCTGGCGCCGGGAGGCCCTCCGCGACATCGGCTTCGCCTTCATCGTCGTCGGCGTCCTCGTGCTGGTGGTGCGAAGCCTCGCCGGGGACGCCGTCGTCAACTCGCTCGCCTCGACCGAGGCCATCAAGCCCGCCGTCAGCAATACCTGGTCGATCGGCACGTCGCTCCTCTCCGCTGAGGGCGGCGGGTTGATCTTCTACGGGCTGTTCATCGTGATCGGTGCCTGGCTCTCCGGTCCGGCAGGCATCGCGCGCAGCGCTCGGCGGGCGATCACCCCGATCCTCGAGCCGCGAGTCATCGCCTACTCGGCGCTGGGCTTGCTTCTGCTCCTGCTCTTCATCTGGTCTCCGACTCCGGGATTCCAGCGCGTGCCGACGGCCCTGCTTCTGATCGCCCTATCGATCGTCGGCCTCGAGTTTCTGCGCCAGAAGGCGATCACAGACTTCCCAAACGAGACCTGGGAGACGGGGACGCAGCGGTGGAGCACTGCGATCCGCTCCCGATTCGGAGGTGGCGTATGACAGACCCTGGAGACATCGGTCCGGTCGAGTACATAGTCGTCGGCTTTCCCGGAAATCAGTTCAAGGGCGAGATCGCACCGGCCCTAGGGGACCTCGTGGAGGCCGGCACGATCAGGATCATCGATATCGCGTTCGCGGGCAAGGACGAGAACGGCGACGTCACCGCCTTCGAGCTCAGCGCACTGGATCCTGACGTGCAGCAGGCCCTCCAAGATCTTGGAGCCGAACCCACCGGGCTCTTCAACCAGGAGGACCTGATGGCCGTCGCGGAGACTCTCGAACCTGGTTCATCTGCCGCCGTGCTGGCTTGGGAGAACGTCTGGGCGAAGCCGGTGGCGGCGGCGATTCAGAATGCCGGCGGCGAGCTCTACGACTACAACCGCGTCCCGCACGACACTGTCGTCGCCGCGCGCGAGTGGGTCCAGGCGAACGCGTGAGAACGAAGGAGGGCTGAAGATGCCGTTGATTCGACAGGGGCCGGGGCTGCTCCGCGGAGCGGCCAGAGTCGGTGTTGCCGCCGGAGTCGCCGGCAGGGTCCAGCACCGCCAGCAGGAGAGATGGGCAGCGGAAGACCAGGCGCAGCAGGCGCCGCCGCCGGCCGCCGGCGAGGCCGACTACACGGCGGAGCTCGAGAAGCTCGCGAAGCTCCGCGACGAGGGCGTGATCAGCCCCGAAGACTTCGAGGCGAAGAAGAAGCAGCTCCTCGGTATCTGACTACCAGTCCCAGGGAGTGTCGATGCCCACCAGCGCCTCGTCCTCGAGGTAGCGGGCGAGCTCCTCGAGCTCCTCCTGGGGGATCGAGTAGGTGTGCTGCTCCTCGTTGGGGAAGGCTCGGGCACGGACCTCCTCCGTGTAGGAGCGGACGCCCTTCAGCGACTCCTTGCGAACCTCGGCAAAGCGCCTCACGAACTTCGGCTGATGGCCGTCGTAGACGCCGAGCAGATCGTGCAGGACCAGCACCTGGCCGTCGGTCGCCGGGCCGGCGCCGATCCCGATCACGGGGATCTCCAGCTTCGGCATCAGCGCCTCGGTCACCGCCGCCGGGATCGCCTCGAAGACGATCGCGAAGCAGCCCACCGACTGCAGCGCCAGCGCCTCCTCGAAGAGCTTGGCCGCGGCTTCGGCCGTCTTGCCCTGAGCCTTGAAGCCGCCCAGAGCGGTCGCGGTCTGCGGCGTGAGCCCGACGTGCCCCATCACCGGGATGCCGGAGCGGACGATCGCCCGGGCGCGATCGACGGACAGCCCGCCACGCTCGAGCTTGACCGCGTCGCAGCCGGACTCCTTGACGAAGCGCTGGGCGTTCTCTATCGCCTGCTCGTTGGACTTCTCGTAGGAGCCAAAGGGCAGGTCGCCGATCAGCAGCGGGTGCTCGAGGCCGCGTCGCACGGCGCTCGCCATCATCAGCATCTCCTCCATGCCGACCGGGGTGGTGGCGTCGTATCCGAGCACGACCATCGCGGCGGTGTCGCCGACCAGGACGATGTCGACCCCTGCCTCGTCGACGATCTGGGCGGAGGGGTAGTCGTAGGCGGTGACCATCACGATCGGCTCGCCGTCGCGCTTCATCTCGGCGATCCGAGGCAGCGTCATCGCCTGGCGATCCGGCTGGGATGGCTTCTCGGGTGGATGGGTGCTCATAGCAGCGCCTCCTGGTCCGGATTTCCTTCGCCGAGCAGCACGGTCGGGTCGCTGTCGACGGCTGTCACCTCGTTGTCGTGGCCGACGTGGACGACGACCGGCGAGTAGCGCTCGAGGTCCCTCTCGTCGAAGGCGCCGAAACTGGCGACGATGACCTTGTCGCCGCTGCGCACGAGCCGGGCGGCGGCGCCGTTCACCTGCACGGTGCCGGAGCTCTGCTCGCCCTCGATCGCGTAGGTGACGAAGCGGGCGCCGTTGTCGATGTCCCAGACGTGCACCTGCTCGTTGACGAGCAGGTCGGCCCGCCGCATCAATTCGGGATCGAGGGTGATGCTGCCGACATAGTCGACGTCACAGTCCGTGATCGTCGCGCGATGGATCTTCGACTTGAGCATCTGACGTTGCATCAGGCCTCCCTGTTCGGAGTGATCAAGACGTTGTCGATGAGGCGAGCCTTTCCTACGCGGGCCGCGACCGCCACCAGCACGGGCCGCCCGTTCAGCTCGGCGATCGGGGAGAGATCCTCCGCCGCGCGCGCCTCCACGTACTCCGGCTCGATGCCGGCCCTGCGAAGCTCGTTTCTCGCCGCCTCCACCAGGACGCTGGTGTCGGTCTCTCCGGCCTTCGCCGCCTGCTCGGCCGCGCGCAGAGCGCGAGAGATGGCCGCAGCCCTCTCCCGCTGCTCGCCGTCCAGATAGGCGTTGCGTGAGCTCATCGCCAGGCCATCCTCCTCGCGGATGGTCGGCAGGACGGCGATCTCGACGGGAAAGTCGAGGTCCCGGGTCATCCGCTCGATCACCACCGCCTGCTGGGCGTCCTTGCGCCCGAAGTAGGCGATGTCTGGCTGGACCGAGTTGAAGAGCTTGGCCACCACGGTGGTGACGCCACGGAAGTGGGAGGGGCCACGATGCCCCGGGTCGCCCTCGAGCACGCCCGCCAGCGAGTTTGTCACCTCGACCACGGTCGCGAAGCCCTCCGGGTACATCCCCTCGGGGTCGGGCATCCAGAGCAGGTCGACGCTCTCCAGCGCGGCCAGCTCCGAATCCCGATCCTCGTCCCGGGGGTAGGCGTCGAGATCCTCGCCCGGCCCGAACTGGGTCGGGTTGACGAACAGGCTGACCACGACGACGTCGCAGTCCTCTCTCGCGCCCCGCATCAGCGACAGATGACCCTCGTGGAAGTAGCCCATCGTCGGCACCAGGCCGATCCGCTTGCCCTCGCGGCGCGGCTCGGCCAGCGCCTCGCGCAGCTCGGTCCTGGTGCGCACGATCCTCATGTGGACACCCTGGCGATGGCCTCGGCGCGCTCGGCGAGAGCGTCGTAGACGGGCAGGAGGTCGGGGGTGGTCTCGGCGAGGGCGGCGCGGTGGCGCTCGACGGTGGCCCGATCGCCACGGGCGATGGGACCGGTGAGAGCTCCGGGGCCCCGCTCGGCCCAGTTGGCGGCGGTGCGCAGGACGAGCGGCGCGAGCAGCTCGCGCGCGTCCTCGACGCCGATGTGCTCGACCAGCTCGACGGCGGACTCCTCGAGCGCGACCAGCAGGTTCGATGCCATCGCCGCGGCCGCGTGGTAGGCGGCGCGGTTCTCCTCCGCGACCTCGAAGGGCTTCATTCCGATGGCCTCGGCGAGGAACCGAGCGAATTCGGTCGCCCCATCGTCCGATCCCGCGATCGCGGCAGGCGTCTCGTCGACCGGGGTCTCACCATCGGCGAAGGTCTGCAGGGGATGCAGGGAGAAGGTCGATGCCCCGCGCCCGGCCGCATCGGCCAGTGTGGCGAGGGCGCTCGCGCCGCTGACGTGGCCGACGAGCGGCGGGGGGAGGCGATGGCGGCGCAGGCCTCGGCGAGCGCGTCGTCGGGAACGCAGAGCAGGACGGCGCCGGCTCCCTCGATCGCCTGATCCCGGCCGACGAGGCGCACCTCGATACCGGCCAGATCGGCGGCCCTGGCGAGCGAGCTGCCCACGCGGCCACGGCCGACGACGACCAGCGAACCGGCGTTCAGGGGGGAGGGGAGGGAATCCCGTTCCAGTTCCCGCATTGGAGATACCAGACGGTTGTCTTTGGAGGGACGAGTTTGGATTGCGTCGCTTGAAGTTCGATTGGGTCCGCGCTCTTCGAGTCACGGCCCGCGGCGAAGTATAGAGAGCGGTTCCGGCCCACCGGGCCGGTTCGCATTTCCGCCGGAAGTGGTGTGAATCGGCCCAATTTGCGGCGCGAAAGAGGGCGCAGGGGGTCGTCCGCCCGAACTACCATCAACGCGGTGCCGATCTACGAGTTCGACTGTCAATCATGCGGCCACCGCTTCGAGGAGCTGGTCGGCTCCCATGTCGGCGTGGAGACGGCTGAGGTCGCCTGTCCGGAATGCGGGTCGACCGAGATCGAGCGCCTGCTCTCCAGCTCGTACGCGCCCCTGCAGCGGCAGATGACACCGAACCAGCGCCGCCGCGCGGACGACAAGCGCGGGACCGGGCGGGGTGGAGCCAAGGAGCGCTTCACGCAACAGCGGGCTGCCGAGAAGCGCGCCGCACGGCGGGGCGATGGAGGGAGCTCGTGAGCGACGCCGATTCCCGCCGCCAGGCGCTGGTCGAGGTCTACAACGCGGCCTCCGTCTGCGAGCGCTGCCCGCTCTCCGAGACCCGCCAGCGGGTGGTCTTCGGCGCCGGCAACTCCGACGCCGACCTGATGTTCGTCGGCGAGGCGCCCGGCGCCGAGGAGGACCGGCGGGGCCTGCCCTTCGTCGGTCGCGCCGGCGGCCTCCTCACCGAGCTGCTCGAGGGGATCGGGATGAAGCGGGAGGACGTCTTCATCGCGAATGTCTTGAAATGCAGGCCTCCCGGCAACCGCGACCCGCAGCCGGAGGAGATCGATTCCTGCCGGCCGTACATGGAGAAGCAGGTCGAGCTGATCAAGCCGCGCGCGATCTGCACCCTCGGCAACTTCTCGACGAAGCTGCTGACCGCGAACCAGACGGGCATCACCAAGGTCCGCGGCATCCCGCAGCAGCACCTGATCGGCGGGCGACACCTGTATCTGCTGCCGCTCTTCCATCCGGCCGCCGGCCTGCGCACTCCACGAGTGGCCGAGCAGCTGCGAGAGGACTTCCGTCAGATCCCCGACCTGCTCGCTCAACCGCTTCCCGAGCCCGAGCCGCTGGTCCAGACTGAGCCCGAGCCGGACCAGATGGGTCTGTTCGGCGGCTGACCGAGAGGACCCACAACGCGGCTGGGACCGAGGCGATCGGCGAGCGGCTGGCCGCTGACCTTGGCCCCGGCGACGTCGTCCTGGTGAGCGGAGAGCTGGGAGCCGGAAAGACGACCCTGATCCGGGGCGCCTGTCGGTCCCTCGGAGTCACCGAGCCGGTTACCTCGCCGACCTTCACGATCGGTCACACCTACGCCGGGCGGGTTCCGGTCTCCCACCTCGATCTCTACCGGCTCGCGGAGCTGGACCGGGAGGACCCGGCGCTGCTCGAGGACTACGTGAGGCCGGAGGCGGTCGCCTTCATCGAGTGGCCGGGCGCCGCCGAGCCCTGGCTGGAGAGGGTCACGCGCCGCATCGAGATTCGCCATGCAGGCGGGGACGAGCGCGAGATCGTGTTCTAGGGGCCTCGCCCGGCTGTCATCGCCGGGTCATCTCGTCGGACTAGTAGCCGTAGTTGCCGCCACCGCCATTCTGATTTTGCGGCGCCTGCTGCTGGACCTGGTTCTCAACGCTCTGCGCCTGTTGCTGGGCCTGCGTCAGGGCGCTCGAGGCCTGCCTCTGCAGGGACTTGGCGGTGCCGACCGCGTTCTTCAGGTCGTCTCCGCATCCGCTCGCGGCGATGGCGAGGATCACCAGCGCCGCCCCGATCGCGCCCGCGCGTCGCGTGACTCGCGGCACCTGCTTCGACTCTCCGGTCATGGGCGAATACCCCTACTGGCCGCTGCCGCCGTTCTGGTTCTGGTGGATTCTGGTTCTGGTTCTGATTTTGGTTCTGGTTCTGGTTCTGCTGGATCTGGGTCTGGACGCTCTGCACCTGGCTCTGGACGCTCTGCGCCTGCTGCTGCGCGTTCGTCACGGCGGTCGAGGCCTGGCTCAACACGCTCTGCGCCTGTGAGCTGACGCTGTTGATCGCATTGCTGGCATCGCTGGAGTTGCTGTCGCTGCCGCAACCGGCCGCGCCGACCGCGACGATCGCGAGTGTGGCCGTGGCAGCGCCCGCTCGTCGAAACCTGCTGGACTGCTCGGACATGGTGTCTCTCCTTCTCCCGGGGTCGATGGACGCCGAACCGCTTCCTCCCGCACTCTAGATGACCGATTCCAAATCCCCGCACGCCCGGATGACGCACCTGGCGCTTCGCAGCTCTGCGTCCTCGGGCTCGCCTTTGGCACCACCAAAGGCGTCGCGAGCGAGCGGAGCGAGCGGTGCGAGCGCGAAGCGCGAGATCCTTGATCTGCTCGGCCAGGCGCGCCCCCGGTCGCACGCGGATTCAAAATCGATCATCTAGTGGTGGTCGTCCTGGGTTTGGACACGGCGACCGCCGACGCCGTGGTGGGGGTCACCGCGGCGGGGGAGGCAGTCCGCGAGGCGCGGGTGGAGCCCGGGCCCGATGGCCGCCCGCGCCACTCCCAGGTCCTCCTGCCCGAGATCGAGCGCAGCGTCGAGGCCGCCGGGGGCTGGGAGGCGATCGAGAGGATCGCCGTCGGCATCGGCCCGGGTTCGTTCACCGGCCTGCGGATCGGAATCGCCACCGCTCGTGGGCTCGCTCAGGCGAGGGGGATCCCGATCGTCCCCGTGGGCTCCCTGGCCGCCCTGGGGCGCGGGATCTTGGTCTCCGGGAAGGGGAACGGGGCGCTCGCCCTGCCGATGATCGACGCCCGCCGTGGCGAGGCTTTCGCAGCTCTGATCGAGGACGGCGGCGGCGAGCGATGGACGCCCTTCGTCGCGCCGCCCGGCGAGCTGGCCGATCGCGTGCGGAGCCTCGATCGACCGTGCCTGGCGGCCGGGGACGGGGCGCTACGATTCGCCGCAGAGCTGAAGGCCGCCGGCGCCACGGTTGCCCCGCCCGAAGACCCAATCCACCGACTTGCTGCAATTGAGGTCTGTGCGGTGGGGGAGGCGGCATCGGAGGCGCCACCGGACCAGATCCAACCCCTGTATCTGAGACCGCCCGATGCAAAGAGATGGCTTGAGCGAGATCATGGAGCCCCCGGGGGATGAACGGGGCGGTGTGAGGCTGCGGAAGCTGGGCTACGGGGACCTTCCGTCGGTCATCTCGATCGAGCGCCGGTCGTTCCCGACGCCCTGGTCCCTGGCGATGTTCGTGCTCGAGCTGTCCAAGCCCTCCGGCATCTGCCTCGCGGCCGAGGACGCCGACGGCCTCATTGGCTACCTGGTCTGCGCGCGCTACGACGACGTCTGGCATCTGATGAACGTCGCCGTCCATCCCGAGCGGCGCCGGCGCGGGATCGCGACCGACCTGATCCAACGACTCTTCGAGGACGCCGGCGACGGCTCCCGCTTCACCCTGGAGGTCCGCGTCTCCAACGCCCCGGCGATCGAGATGTACCGCCGCTTCGGGTTCCGCTCTGCCGGCCGCCGCCGCCGCTACTACCACGACAACGGCGAGGACGCACTGATCATGTGGCTGGAGGCCGCCGAGGGCGCCTCGGTCGCTTGATCCTCGGAATCGAGACGTCGTGCGACGACACCTGCGCCGCCGTCGTCGACGGCGCCCGGATCCTCTCCAACGTCGTCTCCTCCCAGGCGGAGTTCCACGAGCGCTACGGAGGGGTCGTCCCGGAGGTCGCCTCGCGGCACCATCTCGAGCTGGTCAACGCGGTGGTGGCGGCCGCGCTGGAGGACGCGGGCGCGACCCTCGACGACGCCGAGGCCATCGCCGTCACCCAGGGCCCGGGCCTGATCGGTGCGCTGCTGGTCGGGCTGAGCTCCGCCAAGGCGCTCGCGGCTGCCCATCGCACCCCGCTCATCCCGGTGGACCACCTGCAGGGCCACGTCGCAGCCAACTTCCTGGAGCCGGATGCGCTGGAGCCGCCCTTCCTCTGCCTGATCGCCAGCGGCGGCCACACGCTGCTTGCCGGTGTGCGGGAACACGGCTCGTTCGAGACCCTGGGCTCGACGGTCGACGACGCGGCCGGCGAGGCCTTCGACAAGGGCGCGCGCCTACTCGGCCTGCGATACCCGGGAGGGCCCGCGATCCAGAGCGCCGCGGACTCTGGCGATGCGGAGGCCTTCGACTTCCCGGTGGCGATGAGCGAGCGTGGCCTCGACTTCAGCTTCAGCGGCCTGAAGACCTCGCTCGTCTACCAAGCGCGGGATCTGGGCCGAGAGGAGACGGAGCGCCGGCGTGCCGACCTCGCGGCCTCATACCAGCGGGCGATCGTCGATCAGCTGATGGCGAAGCTCAAACGCGCCGCGGGTGCGGGCGACTGGTCGGCGATCGCGCTCGGCGGCGGCGTGGCGGCGAACGCCGAGCTGCGCGGTCGCACCCGGGCTCTCTGCGACGAGCTCGGCCTGCGGCTGAAGCTGGTGCCGGTCACGCTCTGCACCGACAACGCGGCGATGATCGCCTCGGCCGCCCGCTTCACCGAGCCGATTCCGTATCCCGACTACCTGGGGTTCGATGCCTTCGCGACTGGTTCTGTACGCGCGGCCTGACTGCCACCTCTGCGAGGAGGCTCGGGCCGGCCTCGAGAGATTGCTGGCGGACGGCGCCTCGTTCGAGCTCGAGGAAGTCGACATCGAATCCGACGACGAGCTGCTCAAGAGGTTCCTCGAGCGCATCCCGGTGATCGAGCTGGACGGCGAAATCGTCTCCGAGCTCTGGCTGGACGCGGACGGCCTGCGGGCCCGGCTCGATACCTTGTCCGCATGATCGAGGACGTGGCGGCCGAGTCCGCCGAGCAGGCCTCGGAGCTCACGGATGGGGACCGTCTCTCACTCGGGGTCGCCGCGAGGCTCTCCCGCTACCTCCAGGTGCTGACCCAGGCCCGGAAGATGGGGAAGGACACGATCTCCTCGCAGGAGCTCTCGGACTACACCCACATCAACTCGACGCAGATCCGCCGGGACCTCTCCGGCTTTGGCAAGTTCGGCAAGCGCGGCGTCGGCTACAACGTCGACTCGCTGGTCCGCGAGATCCGCAAGATCCTCCGGACCGCCGGCCAGCACAACATCGCGCTGTTCGGCGCCGGGCACCTGGGGCAGGCGATCGCCTCCTCGGACATCTTCGCCGACCACGGCTTCCGGATCGTGTCGATGTTCGACGTCGACCCGGCCGTGATCGGTCGTCGCGTCGGCGGCCTCGAGGTTCGCTCCTTCGACGACATCGACGCGGTGGTCGAGGGGGAGCAGGTGGTCGTCGGCGTCCTCGCGGTGCCGTCCGACGCCGCTCAGGAGGTCGCCGACCGGCTCGTCAAGGCGGGAGTGAAGATCATCTTCAACTACTCCGAGCGCCTGCTGCAGGTCCCGCCGGACGTCACGGTGCACACCTCGAGCCCGGCCGTGGACCTGCTCTACGCCCTTTACTTCTATTTGACCTAGGTCGGACCCAGCTGGTGACAACCGATCCGGATCCACAGCACAACGGGCTTGACCTCGACGAGGTTCGAGAGACGTTCGAAGCCTCCGCCGACTTCACGATCGGCATCGAGGAGGAGTTCGCCATCCTCGATCCCGCCGTCCTCGACCTCGAGCACCGCTTCGAGGAGATGCAGGCCGCCTGCCTTCGGGACGAGTTGCTCGCTCCCGCGGTCAAGGGCGAGCTGATCGACACGGAGATCGAGATCCGCTCGGGCCGCGGCGAGACATTTGCCGACGCCGCGGACCGGCAGCGGGCCCGGCGGGAGCGCCTCTTCGGGATCGCGGATGAGATGGGCGTCGCGCTGGCGGCGATGGGAACCCACCCGTGGGCCAACTACCTGGACCAGCACATCATCCAGACCGAGCACTACCGGCGCCTCGAGGGGGATCTGCGCTGGGTCGCACAGCGCAACAACACCTGGAGCCTCCACGTCCACGTCGGAATCCAGGGCCCGGATCGCGCGGTCGCGGTGTCCGACCGGATGCGGGAGTTCCTGCCGCCCCTGCTCGCCCTCTCCGCGAACTCCCCGTTCCTCGATCATCGCGACACCGGCCTGCACTCGGTGCGCACCGAGATCTTCACGCGCACATTCCCGCGCTGCGGGGTCCACGAGCCCTTCGGGGACTGGCGGACCTACGCGGAATTCGTCCGCCTCCTGCTGGAGACGGACTCGATCGTCGAGGCGACCCAGCTCTGGTGGAGCGTGCGCCCGCATCACTCGTTCGGCACGGTCGAGGTGAGGATCTGCGACGCGCAGACCCGCGGCGACGAGTCGCTGAACCTGGCGGCGCTGATGGCCGCCTGCGTCGCCCAGACCGCGATGGATCTCGACGAGGGCATCTCGGCCGAGACCGGCGGTGGTTTCTGCGGCCGCCTCGGTGTCGGCCAGCGTGAGATCGAGGAGAACCTCTGGCGCGCGATCCGCCATGGCATGGACGGAGAGATGATCGACTTCCGCGAGCGGCGGGTGGTGCCCACCCGGGCGGTCCTCGAGGACCTAGTGGCGTGGACCGAGCCGGCCCGGCAGACGCTGGGCCTGGACGTCGACCTGCCCGAGCGGAACGGCGCCCAGAGGGCCAACGCGGACTTCGGCGAGGGGGCCCCGATCGAGGAGATCTACCGCCGAGCAGTCGAGGAGACCCGGAAAACCTACGCACCGGAGGGAGCCGTCAGTGGCAGATGAAGAGCAGCAGGCAAGCCCCGAGCAGCCGAGCGAGGAGGAGATGCGCGCCCAGCTCGAGGATGAGATCAGGAAAGTGCGGGTCGAGGACGTCGTCCTGCAGAGCGTGGTCAGCATCCTCAACCTGTCCGCCAGGCGGATCGCCAAGGACGATGAGCGCGATCTGGACCAGGCCAAGGTCGGGATCGATGCCGGCCGGGCACTGGTCGACCTGGTCAGTCCGGAGGCGCAGCCGCAGCTGCGGCAGGCGATCTCCGAGCTACAGGTGCTCTATGCCAAGCACGCGGGTGAGGAGCCGGCCGACGAAGCGGCGGAAAGTGCCCCTGAGCAGGGGTCTTCCGAGAAGCCAAAGGGCGACTCGGGTCTCTGGACGCCCCCGACATCTGATTGACGGGTAGACTGCCGCGCCGCTTTCACACGAACCTGACGGGAGCCACAGTTGACAAAGTTCTTGACCGATTACGGAGTCGTCGTTGCGCTTGGTTGCGCGGCTGCGGCGGTGCTGTACGGCCTGCTGGTCACCCAGCGCCTGCTCGCCAAGTCGCCCGGAAACGAGCAGATGCAGGAGATCTCGGGCGCGGTGCAGGAGGGCGCCAGCGCGTACCTGAAGCGCCAGTACATGATCATCGCCGGGGTCGGCGTGGTCGTGGCGATCCTGCTCATCCCGCTGCAGAACGTGCAGACGGCGATCGGCTTCGTGGTCGGAGGCGTCCTCTCCGGTTCCGCCGGTTTCATCGGCATGAACCTCTCGGTTCGAGCCAACGCCCGCGTCGCGGAAGCGGCGCGTGGCGGCATCCCGCCGGCGCTTGACATCGCCTTCAAGGGCGGGTCGGTGACCGGGCTGTTGGTCGTGGGCCTGGCGCTGCTCGGAGTTGCGGGCTACTTCGGTGCGCTCCTGATCTTCACCAGCCTGACCGACAAGGAGTGCGTCGACGCGCTCGTCGGGCTTGGCTTCGGCGGCTCGCTGATCTCCGTCTTCGCCCGGCTCGGCGGCGGCATCTTCACCAAGGCGGCAGACGTCGGAGCGGACCTGGTCGGCAAGATCGAGGCCGGGATCCCCGAGGACGACCCGCGCAACCCCGCCGTGATCGCGGACAACGTCGGCGACAACGTCGGCGACTGCGCCGGCATGGCGGCGGACCTCTTCGAGACCTATGCCGTCACCGCCGTCGCGGTGATGCTGCTCGGGGTGATCACGTTCACCGGGTTCACTCGCGAGGTCGCGATCTACCCCCTCGCCATCGGCGCCGTGGCGATCCTCGCCTCGATCATCGGGGCGCTCTCGGTGCGCACCAGCACCGGGAACGTCGAGGCGGCTCTCTACAGGGGGCTCGCCGTGTCGGCGGTGCTCTCGGCTGCGGCCTTCTACCCGATCACGAAGTGGCTGATGAACGACCCGCTCGGCGGCGGGGCGCTCGGCAACACGAGCGTCACCGACCTCTGGCTCTGCGGCCTGATCGGCGTCGGGGTCACCGCGCTGCTCTTCGTCCTCACCGACTACTACACCTCGACCCGCTTCCGCCCCGTTCGCACCATTTCGCGGGCGTCTGAGACCGGCCACGCGACGAACATCATCCAGGGGCTCGCTCAGGGCCTGCAGTCGACCGCCCTGCCCGTGCTCGTGATCGCCATGGCGATCCTGGGCTCGTGGAAGCTCGCCGGCGGCGGCAGCGACGGCATCTACGGCATCGGCGTCGCGGTGATGGCTCAGCTCTCGCTGACCGGCCTGATCGTCGCGCTCGACGCTTTCGGCCCGATCACCGACAACGCGGGCGGCATTGCGGAGATGGCGGACCTGCCGCAGGAGGTCCGCGACATCACCGATCCGCTCGACGCGGTCGGCAACACGACCAAGGCCGTCACCAAGGGATACGCGATCGGCTCGGCCGCGCTCGCCGCGCTCGTGCTCTTCAACGCGTTCACCCACGAGCTGCAGACGGAGGCCGGGAACAAGGCCCTCAGCTTCGAGATCGCCAGTCCGCCGGTGCTGATCGGCCTGCTGATCGGCGGGATCATGGTCTTCCTGTTCTCGTCGCTCGCGATCGAGGCGGTCGGCCGCGCCGGTGGCCAAGTCGTGGAGGAGGTGCGCAGGCAGTTCCGCGAGAAGCCCGGGATCATGAAGGGCACGGAGAAGCCCGAGTATGGGGGCGCGGTGGCCCTGGTGACTGCGGCCGCCCAGAAGGAGATGATCCTGCCCTCGCTGATCCCGATCCTGGTGCCGCTGATCGTGGGAGTGATCTCCTATCAGGCGCTCGGCGGGCTGCTGATCGGTGTGATCGTGGTCGGCATCTTCTCCGCGATCTCCATGACCGCCGGTGGCGGCGCGTGGGACAACGCCAAGAAGCTGATCGAGGACGGCGAGTACGGCGGCAAGGGGTCCGATGCCCATGCGGCAGCGATCACGGGCGACACCGTCGGTGATCCCTACAAGGACACCGCCGGCCCGGCGATCAACCCGATGATCAAGGTCGCCAACATCGTTGCCATCCTGATCATCCCGATCATCGCTCTCTAGGCAGTCCCCAGCGGCACCTAAGCTCCAACGCGTGAACAGGCGTTCCTCGCCCGACCAGGGCTACCAGCTCGCGGTCCGGACCTTCTCGGTGGTGATCATCGGCTTCGGTCTGATGATGCTGGTCGTCACGCTGGCCCGGGGCGGTGGCCCGCTGGCCGTCGGGGTCCTCTTCGGGCTGCTCTTCATCGCTCTCGGCTCGGGCCGGCTGTACCTGTCGATGAAGGGATGAAGGACGCCACCAGAATGAGGGCCAAGCGTTGGCTTGGCGTGCCGTTCCTCTACTCGTCCGCCTCGGCGGCCGTCGGCTTCTCGATCTACTTCTCGGTCGGAGTCGTCGCCGACCGCGGGCTGGGGCTGACCCCGCTGATCTTCCTCGTGGCGGGACTGATGTTCGCCCTCACGTCGCTGTCGTACGTCGAGGGTGGCGCGATGTTCCGCGAGCGGGGCGGGTCGGCGACGTTCGCTCGTCACGCTTTCAACGAGCTGATCAGCTTCATCGCCGGCTGGGCGATCCTCATCGACTACCTGATCGTGATCGCGGCGGCGTCGATCACGGTCTCCCACTACCTGACGCCGATCTCCGGCAAATTCGGCGGGGGGGACGTGGAGCTCGCGGTGGCGATCGTGGTGATCGGCCTCGCCGCCATCCTCAACATCGCGGACGTCACCGGGCGGAACCGCCAGGTCCGCCTCGTGGTGCTCGCGCTCGCCGAGCTCGGGCTGCAGCTGCTGGTGATCGTCGTGGGCCTGATCGTCGTCCTCCATCCGGATCGGCTCACCGACCAGCTCCATCTCTTCAGCTCGCCGAGCGTCAAGGACATCGTCTACTCGCTGGTGATCGCGACGATCGCCTACGCGGGCATCGAGGCGGCCAGCGACCTGGCGCCGGACCTCGAATTCGAGCCGGGTGACCTGAAGCGGGTGCTCGGCGTCGGGGCCATCGCGATTCCCCTGATCTACGCCGGCATCGCGGCGGTGGCGCTGATGGCGGTGCCGGTCGTGCAGGGGCCCCATGGGCCCGAGACGGCTCTCGCCGGCCAGTACATCGAGGAGCCGATCCTGGGCGTGGTCGCGAATTACGACCCCGGGTGGGTCGCAGACTTCATGAAGTGGGCGGTGATGCTGGTCGCCGTGCCGGTTCTTTTCTGGGCGGCGAACACTGCGATGCTCGGCCTCTCCCGGCACATCTACGTGCTCGCGACCAATCGCCAGATCCCGAGCTGGGCCGGCAAGCTCGAGCGGAACTATTCGACGCCCTACATTGCGATCATCATCGCCGCGCTGCTCGCCCTCGCGCTGGCGATACCGGGCGACATCCGGTTCCTCGCGCGGGTCTACGCGTTCGGCGCGTTACTCGCGGTGACCATCGCCCAGATCTCGATCGTCCGATTACGTGTCGTCGAGCCCGACCTCGAGCGGCCGTATCGGGTGCCGTGGAACGTCCGGTTCGGCTCGCACCGGCTGCCGCTGCCCGCGATAGCGGGGGCGTTGATCAGCGGGCTCGCGTGGATCAGCGTCTTCCTGCTGCACCGGACCGCCGTCTACGTCGGCGGGGGGTGGATGCTGTTCGGCCTCGTCTTCTATGTGATCTATCGCCGCTATGTGGAGGGAACTCCACTGACCCGGCGGGTTCAGGTGCCCGAGGCGTCCCTGAAGAAGCAGCCGGCGGAGGTGGAGTACTCCACGATTCTGGTGCCGGTGTTCGGCACGCAGCTCGACGACGACATCGTCAGCACGGCGGGCAGGCTCGCCGATGCGGAGGTGGAGAAGGGCGAGATGCCGCCGCGGCTGGACGTCGTCTACGTGGCGGAGCTTCCGCTCACGGTCCCGCTCGATTCCCCGCTGCCGCAGTCGGTGAAGGAGCAGGGAGAGCGAGCGCTCGAACGCGCCCGCGAGGTCGGAGACGAGTACGAGAACGTCGAGGTGACTACGAACCTCGTCCGTGCCCGCTCGATGGGGTCGGGGATCATCGAGGAGGCGCGCGACAAGGGCGCCGAGGTGATCGTCATGGGAGGCGAGCCGCCCACGAGAATTCGGGGCGGCGCCATCCTCGGAGGGATCGGGGGCGCCCGCCCCGAGGAGATCGGCGAGGTGACTGAATACGTGCTGAAGAGGGCGCCCTGCCGGGTGCTTCTCACCGCGCCGCCCGAGGAGGCCTGAGTACCCGGAGCTCTAGGCCGGAGCTTCCGCGCGGACCGGCGGGCTCTTGCTCGCCGGCTTCGTGTCGCGCTGTGCCGGCTTCGATGAGCCGAGCTCGCGGCCACGGTGGCTCCAGGTCGCGAGCCAGGCGGGAATGTCGCGTGCCGCAAGCGGCTTGGAGATCAGGAACCCCTGAGCGCGCTCACAGCCCATGCTCCGGAGCCGCTGCCACTGCTCCTTCGTCTCGACCCCCTCCGCCAGCACCTGGAGGCCCATCTGGTGGGCCAGATGGATGATCGAGCGGGCGATCGCCCTGTCCTCCTCGTCATCGGTGATGCCGAGGACCACGGAGCGATCGATCTTGAGCTCGTCGATGGGGAGCCTCATCAGCCTCCGGAGTGAAAAGTGGCCTGTCCCGAAATCGTCGACCGAGATGGTGGATCCGAGCCGGCTCAGCTGACCCAGCACCTCCGCCGCCCGCTCGGGTTCCTGCAGAAGCGCCTCCTCGGTGACCTCGAACTGGAGCGCCTCGGCGGGCAGCGCGGAGGCCGCCAGGGCGTCGATGACGAACGTATGGAGGTCCTGGTCCGCCCCCGAGAATGCGCTGGCCGGAAGGTTCACGGAAAGCTGCAGGCCGAGGCCGGAGCGCCACCAGTCGCCGGCCGCGCGGGTCGAGATCTCGATCATCCGCTCCGTGAGGGCGGGCATTTGGCCGCCCGTCTCGACCAGGCCGAGGAAGTCCTTCGGAGCCGTGAGCTCCAGGTCCGGACGCGCCCAGCGGGCCAATGCTTCGACGCCGACGATGCGTGCGCTGCGAAGGTCGACCTTCGGCTGGAAATACGCCGTGATCTCATCCAGATCGATGCGATCTCGCGACGTCGGGACCCAATGGCCCCGTACCCGCATCGTGATTGTGATCCAGAGCCATTTTAGGTTGAGCCCCGCTGCCGGCTGGTCGAGAGTGGCCGCAAACCGCAGGTTTGGGGGTGTACTGGAGTCTGGATGTGAGACCCGGTACCCCACAACGGGTCGAACTACCCGGGAAGATCAGTAGTTGCCCCGGATCGCTCCGGCGGGCCCAGGCATGGGCGCCGCACGGCGCAGGACTAACATCCCGCCCCGAATGTTCGTTCTCATCGTTGGCTGCGGGAGGGTTGGGTCCTCCGTTGCACGGACCATGCTCCGTGAGGGGCACGAGGTCTCGTGCCTCGACGAGGATTCGGAGTCGCACGCGCGCCTCGAGGTCAACCTCGACCGCTCCTGGGAGGACTCCGGCGGTCAATTCACCGTCGGCACCGGCCTCGAGGAGGAGGCACTCACATCGGCCGGCATCGAGCGCGCCGACGCCTTCATCGCATCGACCGACGGCGACAACACGAACATCGTCATCGCCCAGATCGCCAAGCGGAAGTTCAACGTCCCGACGGTGATCGCGCGGATCCTCGATCCGCTGCGCGCCGAGTGGTACGAGAAGCAGGGCGTCAGCACGGTCTGCCCGACCCGGGTCGCGATCGAGATGCTGGAGAAGGAGGTCCTGGAGGCCGCCGGGTCCGGGTCTGGGTCCAGCTGATGGGCGGGGGCAAGTACATCATCATCGCCGGGGCCGGAAAGGTGGGTTGGAACCTCGCCCGGGAGCTGCTCGACAAGGGCAACGAGGTCACGGTGATCGAGGACAACCGGAACCGGTACACGACGGTCGAGCAGGAGCTCGAGCACAACATCCAGTTCGGGGACGCCTCGGAGCTTTGGGTCCTGGAGCGAGCGGGTATCTCCAGGGCGGACATGGTGATCGCGGTGACCGGTGACGACGAGGACAACATGCTGATCTGCCAGGTGGCGAAGGAGAAGTACCTGGTCGATCGGATCATCGCCCGCGTCAACAACCCGCGAAATCGCCCGCATTTCGAGCTGCTGGGGATCAAGCCGTACGTGTCCGCGACGGACCTGATCCTGCGACTGCTGGAGCACGAGGTCCCGGAGTACGGCCTGGTGCACCTGCTCGATCTGCCGGAGGAGCGGCTGGAGATCATCGAGATGCTGCTCGCCGAGGACAGCCGGGTGGCCGGCGAGCGCGTGGGCGACCTGAGCATGCCCGAGGGAAGCCTGCTGATCTCGATCCTGCGCGAGGGGCAGGGCGGATTCGTGCCGACTCCGGACACCGTCCTCGAGGCGGGCGACGAGGTGCTGGCGGTGCTCGATCCCGGGCTGGAGGAGGAGCTGAAGGTGTTCTTCGGCTCTGACGGTGCCGCAGCGGGTTGAGTATCTGCTGATCGGCGGGTTCGCCTCCGCCTACTGCGCCGCCGAGCTGCGGAAGCTGGGCGCGGATGGCGACATCCTGCTGGTCGGGCGGGAGCAGGATCCGCCCTACGAGCGGCCGCCGCTCTCCAAGGAGTACCTGCGCGGTGAGGCCAAACGCGAGGACGCATACGTCAACCCGGCCTCCTGGTACGAGGAGAACGGGGTGGAGCTGCGGACCGGGACGAACGTGATGTCGCTGGACGCAGAGGCGCGGACGGCCAAGCTGCAGGGCGGGGACGAGGTGGAGTTCGATAAGGCGCTGCTCGCCACGGGTGCCAACGTGAACATCCTGCGCGTCGACGGAGCCAATCTCGATCGCATCCACTACCTGCGCGCGTTCGGCAACTCGGACAACATCCGCGCCGACGCGGAGAAGGCGGAGCGAGTCGTCCTGGTGGGGGGCAGCTACATCGGGTGCGAGGTGGCCGCGTCGCTGACGTCGAAGGGAACCGACTGCGCGATCGTGATGATGGAGGACGTGGCCCTGTCTCGGACCTTCGGCGAGGAGGCCGGCCGCTGGTTCCACGACCTGCTGACGTCGAAGGGGATCGAGATCCACGGCGGCGAGACCCTGGCGGCATTTGAGGGCGATGACCACGCCACCGCGGTCGTGACCGAGAGCGGCAAGACGATCGAGGGGGACATGGTGGTCGTCGGCGCCGGCGTCAAGCCGGACGTGATGCTGGCGCAGCGCGCCGGGCTCGAGATCGACGAGGACAACGGCGGCATTCGCAGCGACGAGACGCTGCAGACCTCGGTCGAGGGCATCTACGCGGCGGGCGACGTCTGCTCGTACGAGAGCAGGGTGCACGGCCGGCGGCTTCGCGTCGAGCACTGGGACGTGGCGATGCAGCAGGGGCAGCACGCGGCGCACTCGATGCTCGGCGAGGGCAAGCCCTACGAGGTCGTGCCCTACTTCTTCAGCGACCTGGCCGATTGGGCTGGCCTCGAGTACGTGGGCCCGGCGACCGACTGGGACGAGGTGATCTGGCGGGGCGACCGCGACGGGGGCGAGTTCGCGGTCTTCTACGTC
Source organism: uncultured Solirubrobacterales bacterium (assembly GCA_963815665.1). Lineage (GTDB taxonomy): Bacteria > Actinomycetota > Thermoleophilia > Solirubrobacterales > 70-9 > DASUPK01. The sequence goes on from CAWFHN010000011.1 coordinate 166,574, forward strand.
AAGGATGGGAAGGTGGCGGGGGCGCTCACCGTGGAGAGCTCGGAGGAGCTGGCGCACGCCCGAACATTGCTGGCGGAGGGCGTCGACGTGAATGGGGGGAAGGCGAAGGCGCTGCTGGGCGATCCCGATTCCGACCTCGCGACCCTCCTTCCCAGCTAGGCTTTAGCCGTCATTGTGGGAGGAGCTTGCTTTTCCCACCTTTCCTATGGGCTCTGGTGTAATGGCAGCACGCCTGGTTCTGGTCCAGGTAGTCGGGGTTCAAATCCCTGGAGCCCAGTAAGCCCCCGGTTGAGTCCGGGGTTCGAATCCCTGTAGTGCCTAGTTGCAGGGATTTCCATCCGGTTCGCATGCGAACATATGTTCGTATGGGAGACCGAGAAGGGACAGGGCCCAAGGCACCGCCCGGTGTTATGCGTGAGCGAGTTCGGCAATTGCTCGAATTGGGCTGGTCTCGTCTGCGAATCGCCCAGCATCTTGGAGTGCGCAAGTCAACCGTCGTGTACCACGCAAGTCGCCTCGACGCTCCCATTGATTCGCGGTTCAGCCGTCGATATGACTGGCGCGAGATTCAGGTCGCATACGACGCGGGAATGTCGCGGCTCGAGTGCATGGAGAAGTTTGGGTTCTCCGCGTATGCATGGACGATGGCCGTCAAACGGGGAGCGATCCTTCAACGGCCCAAGGCGGCCCCGATCGAGGAACTTCTCGTAAAGGGCGGGCGCACCAACCGAAGCCATCTCAAGCATCGACTGACCGAAGAAGGGCTGAAGGAAAACCGCTGCGAGATCTGCGGAATCACCCATTGGATGGGCGACCCAGTGAGCATGCAGCTTCACCACAAGAACGGCGACGGATCGGACAATCGACTGCCGAACCTCGAGCTGCTCTGTGGAACGTGCCACTCCCAGACGGATACCTATGGCGCAAAGAACGCCAACCGGCACCTCCGGCTGGTCGAGCCCGAGGATGACGAGGAAGCGGCCTAGTTCCGTTTCACATCCTTGCTACCTTGCGCGGCCGTATGTGGCGTCCGCGGCACCTGATCGTCCTGGCCGCCGCCGTTGGCACGGGGGTCCTTCTCTCCGCCTGCGGTGGCGACAGCTCACCGGAGACCCCGATCGTCGTCCCGACCCAGACCACCCAGGCCTCGACCGGTCAGGGCGACTTCATCGCTCAGGCCGATTCGGCCTGCGCCGAGGCCAATTCCTCGATCGAGACGTTCGCGGCCGCCGGCCAGGGCGAGAGCGAGGCCGCCCAGATCGCGCAGCTTCGGCAGGGCGTGATCGACACGATCAAGCAGCTCAACCCGCCGAGCGACACAAACCTGGATGCGTTCCTGAAGGCGATGTCCGACGAGGTCTCCGCCGGGCAGAAGATCGGCCTCGCCGTCCAGCGGGGCGAGGATCCGTCCGCGTTCGAGACCCAGCTCGACAGCGCCAAGACCGAGGCCGAATCGGCCGCATCCGCCTACGGCTTCAAGCAATGCGGCGCGGCGATCAGCTCGTCCAGCTCGAGCTCCAGCAGCAGCTCCAGCAGCAGCAGCTCGAGCAGTGGCAGCGCCGTCACGCCCAGCGCGCCCAGCTCGGGCACCCCGAGCGGCGGCACGGGCGGCGGCACCTCGGGGTCCGGTACGAGCGGCAGCTCGGGGTCGGGCAGCTCCGGCAGCAGCGGCGGCTCCTCCGGCGGCATCGGCCCGGGTTAAGCCGCGGCCAGGTCCGCCCAGGTCCCGTAGAGCTCCGCGTAGCGGCCGCCCGCGGCGATCAGCTCGTCGTGCGTCCCGCTCTCCATGATGCGCCCGTTCTCGAGCACGGCGATCCGGTCCGCGCCGCGAATCGTCGAGAGCCGGTGCGCGATCACGATCGCCGTCCGTCCCTGGAGCAGGCGCTCCAGCCCCGACTCGATCGCCCGCTCGGTCCTGACGTCCACGTTCGAGGTCGCCTCGTCCAGGATCAGGATCCGCGGCTCAGCCAGCAGCGCCCTGGCGAATGCGATCAGCTGGCGCTGCCCGGCCGACAGGGAAACGCCGCGCTCGCCGACCTCCGTCTCGAAGCCGCCGGGCATTCGCCGGATGAACTCCCCGGCGCCGATGGCGTCGGCCGCGGCCTCGATCTCCTCATCGCTCGCGTCCGGGCGCCCGAAGGCGATGTTCTCCCTGACCGATCCGGAGAAGAGGAAGCCCTCCTGGGGCACGATCCCGAGCTGGCTGCGCAGGCAGGTCGAGCTCAGATCCCGGAGGTCGTTCCCGTCGACCAGCACCCTGCCCCGCTGCGGGTCATAGAAGCGGGAGACCAGCTTCGCGAAGGTGGACTTCCCGGCGCCCGTCTCGCCGACCAGCGCCAGGGTCTGACCCGCCGGGACTTGGACGGTGACGTCCTCGAGCGCCCACGCCGCGTCGTCCTCCTCGTCGTCCGGGCCCGTCTCGATCAACCCGCTCGAGCGCTTCAGGCCCGCCGTCTTGTCCAGTCCGTACGAGAACCAGACCCCCTCCATCTCGATCTCGCCGCGGAGCGTCCCGGGGTCCAGGGCGTCGGGCTTGTCGACCATGTCTGGCTCGGTGTCGAGCAGGTCGAAGATCTTGTCCAGCGCCGCCATGCCCTGCTGGTAGGTCGTGTAGAGGTTGGAGAGCTGCTGGATCGGGTCGAAGAAGGTGGAGAGGTAGCCGACGAACGCGACGACGATCCCGATCTGGGCGTTCCGCGCCGACTCGGTGGCCAGGTCGAGTGCCTGGTAGCCGCCGTAGAGCAGGATCACCGCCGTCCCGATCGCCGAGAGCAGCTCGACCGCCGGGAAGTACGAGGCGTTCAGGTAGACGGTCTTCAGGTTGGCCTGGCGGTTGAGCTCGTTGAGCTCGGCCATCCGCTCGACGTGGCGGCGCTCCTGCGCGAAGCTCCGCACGACCCGCACGCCGCTGAGGCTCTCCTGCAGGTAGGCCGTCACCTCCGCGATCCGCTCGCGTGTGATCCGGTAGGCGCTCGCGGCGACGATGCGGAAGACCAGGCTGGCGATCGCGAGCAGCGGCAGGGTGAGGAACACCACGAGCGCCAGCTGGACGTCGGCCACGAGCATGATCACGACGACGCCGACGAGGGTCAGGGTGCTCGAGAAGAGCGTGACCACCCCGGAGCTGATCAGCTGGTCGAGCGCGTCGACGTCGTTGGTGATCCGCGAGATCAGCACCCCTGGCCGGTTGCGGGTGAAGAACCCGATCGACATCCCCTGCAGGTGGGTGAAGATCCTGATCCGCAGGTCCTGCAGCGCCCGCTCTCCCACCCAGCCCACCAGATACGTCTGCAGGTAGCTGGTGCCCCAGCCGATCAGCGCGGCCCCCAGGAAGCCGGCGACGATCAGATACAGAGCGGTGGTGTCTCCGTTCAGTCCGACGTGGACCGCCTGTCCGACCAGGTAGGGAGGCGCCAGCGTCGCCCCGGTGGCGAGGATCAGTGCGCCGAGCATCATCAGCACCTGGCGCCGGTAGGGCCGCAGCAGCGAGAACAGCCATTTCACCTTCCTCCAACGCTGGTCCTCGCCGCGCACCAGGCGCCAGAGAGAGCGGAAGAGCAGCAGCACGTTCTGAGTGCCATTCGTCTCGTTCACAGCTTCGCCAGCTCCTCGCGGTCCTCAAGATCCCGCTGGAGGTACACCGAGTCCTCCAGGCCCTTCTCGGCGATCTCCTCGTAGAGGGGGCACCGCTCGAGCAGCTCCTCGTGCGTGCCCCGGTCCACGATCCGGCCGCGGTCCAACACCACGATCTCGTCGGCGAGCGAGATCGTGGAGAGGCGGTGAGCAACGATGAAGGTCGTCCGGCCCTCCATCGCCTCGCGCAGCCCAAGCTTGATCTGCGCCTCCGTGCGGGCGTCGACGGAGGACGTGGCGTCGTCCAGGATCAGGATGCGCGGCTCCGCGAGCAGCGCCCGCGCGATCGCCACCCGCTGGCGCTGCCCGCCGGAGAGCGTCAGCCCGCGCTCGCCGATCACGGTGTCGTAGCCATCCGGAAGCCGGGAGATGAAGTCGTGCGCCTGGGCCCGCCGCGCCGCCGACTCGATCTGCTCGGGCGTCGCCTCGGGACGGGCGTAGGCGATGTTGCCGGCGACCGTGTCGGAGAACAGGAAGCTGTCGTCGGCCACGAACGCGATCTCGGCTCGCAGCGAGGCGAGATCGACATCGCGGATGTCGGCCCCGTCGATCGTCACCCGGCCCTCGCTGGGGTCATAGAGGCGCGCCAGCAGCCCTACCAGGCTGGTCTTGCCGGCGGCGGTTGGGCCGACCAGCGCGACCGTCCGGCCCGGCTCCACGTCCAGGTCGATGCCCGTCAGCGCCGGTTCCGCGCCGTCGTAGCGCAGCGTCACTCGCTGGAGCGAGACCCGCCCGCGCCCGTCGGGCAGCGGCGGTGCGTCCGGGGCGCTCTCCATCGACGGCTCGCGGTCGAGGATCTCGAACATCCTGTTGCCCGACGCGACGGCCCGCTGGGCCATGCTCAGCGACATGCCGAGCCAGCGCACGGGGCCGGAGAGCATCACCACGTAGAGGTAGAACGCTGTCAGGTGACCGATGCTCGTGTGCCCGTGGATGACCTGGAGCCCGCCGACGAGGAGCACGGCCGCGAGCCCCAGGTTCGGCAGGAAGCCCATCAGCGGCGTGTAGAACGCCTGCAGCCGCGTCGAGACCATGCTCTGCTCGAAGACGCGATTCACCGAGTGGGTGAAGCGGCCGAGCACGTGCCGCTCGCGGGCGAACGCCTTGACGATCCGGATCCCCGAGATGTTCTCCTCGGCGCTCGCCGTCACCTCCCCGATCCGCTGCTGGACCTCCTGCTCGGCCGGTCGGTTGCGCCGGCTGTAGCGGGTCGCGGTGGCCACCAGGAACGGCACCGGCGCCAGAGCGATCAGCGCGAGCACCGGGTCGAGCACGAACATCGCGGCGGCCGCGAACAGGATCGTCAGCGCGCTCTGGCTCACCCAGATCAGCCCGTATCCGAGGAAGAACCGGATCGATTGCAGGTCGACGGTGGCGCGCGACATCAGCTGCCCTGTCTGCTGGGTGTCGAAGAAGGCCAGCTCGAGCTTCTGCAGGTGCTCGTAGAAGACCTGGCGCAGGTCGAACTCGACGGCCAGAGAGACCTTGCCCGCGATCAGCCTGCGGCCCACGGTGAGCGCCAGGCGGAGGATCCCGGCGCCGAGCAGCGCCAGGACCAGCGGCATGATGTCGTCGCGATGCTCGGACTCGATCGCGTTCACGGCCGAGCCGCTGAGCAGCGGAATCAGCACCGTCATGCCCATCGCCAGCCAGGCCAGCACGAGGGAGAGGATCAGCTGGCGGCGGTAGGGGCGCAGGAAGCCGAGTAGGCGCCGGAAAGTGGGCATGCACCGACTATACAAAGTGAAGTAAAGACCCCGGGCACGCTTCATTACCCTGGAGGCCGTGCTCCGGGAGCTCGTCACCTGGCCGATCTCGATGGCCCGCGCGGCCGTCGACCTGCCGCGCAGCATGGAGCGGAGCATTCGCGAGGCCAACGACCTGATGGAGGTCTCCCGCGTGCAGCTCGAGGTGATGCGCCGCCAGGCCGACGAGGCGCTGGAGCAGGCGGAGAAGATGAACGAGCTGCTCGCCCGCGTGGTCAGGCTGACCGAGCCGCTGGAGCGGGCGCAGCGAGGCGGCGAGTACGTCGGCGAGGCCCTGAAGAGGGCTATCTTCGGCGCGGAGCAGGCGGCCGAGGAGGCTGCGGCCGAGGCCGAGCAGGCCGCCGGCGAGGCGAAGGAAGCCGCCGACGAGGCAGAGATCGCCGCGGAAGAGGCCGAAGCGGAACGGTGAGCGGTCCCGACGCCGGTCTCTGCGATCGCTGCCGGCATCAACGCCTGATCCGGAACACCCGCGGCTCCGTCTTCTCCCTCTGCGAGCGCTCGAAGACCGAGCCGGAGTTCCCTCGCTACCCCCGCCTGCCGGTCACCGGCTGCCGCGGTTTCCAGGAACGAGCCGGGGGTAATGGCTGATATGCGAGTTGGGCTGGCGGTTCTACTCGCTTTGGCGGCGATGGGTCTGGGCGCATGTGGCTCGGGCGGGAGCGACTCGACCGTCGCGCAGGCGCCCCCTGTGTCGGCCGCCACGGCCGACCGGCTGGCCAAGCTGAGCGACCGGATCGCCTCCGATCTGGACGCGGGAGACATCTGCCACGCGGCCCACGCCGCCGATGACCTGCGGGCGGCGGTCGAGGACTCGAACCTGCCCGCCACGCTGCGCCCCGGCGTGGACGCCGCGGCCGGTCGCCTGGTCGACCAGGTCAACTGCCCGCCACCGCCCGCGCCCCCGCCGCCCAAGGAGAAGAAGAAGCCCGACAAGGGCAACGGCGACCACTCGAACGACCATCACGGCGGCGACCACGGGCCCAAGCCTCCGGGACATGGCGGCAAGGCCCCTCCGGGACAGGCGAAGCTCAAGGGTGAGGCCGGGTGACCCGCCTCCTGGGCGCTGAGCGCTACGAGCTCGAGGACCGGCTGGGCCACGGCGGCATGGCGACCGTCTACAGCGCCCGCGACCTGAAGCTCGACAGGCAGGTCGCGATCAAGGTCCTCGCCGACAACTACGCCGGAGACGACGAGGTTCGCAAGCGTTTCTCCCGCGAGGCCCGGGTCGCCGCCAGACTCGATCATCCGAACGTAGTCCACGTGTTCGACGTCGGCGAGGAGGATGGCCGCCCATTCATTGTCATGGAGCATGTCGAGGGCGGCACCCTGGGGGACAGGCTCGAAGGCAGAAAGAGATCCATCGCCGGGAGCGAGGCGCTGCGCCTGCTCTGCCAGCTTTGCGAGGGGCTGGGTCATGCGCACGCGAGGAAGCTCGTGCACCGGGACATCAAGCCCCAGAACCTGCTGCTGCGGGAGTCCGATGGCTGCCTGAAGATCACGGACTTCGGGATCGCCCGGGCGGTCGAGGAGACGACGCGCCTGACAAGCCCCGGCAAGGTGATCGGCACCGAGCGCTACATGGCGCCCGAGCAGCTGGCCGACGGGAAGATCACGCCCGCCGTCGACGTCTACGCCTGCGGCGTGGTCGCGGACGAGCTCCTGCCCCAGGCCCGGGAGCCGGAGCTCCGCGAGATCATCGAGCGTTGCCTCCGCGAGGACCCCGGGCAGAGGTTCAGCGACGCCCGATCACTCGGCGAGGCGCTCGAGACTATGAACGGCGACGGAGACGTCGGAGTCGTCCGCCGGATCAGGTCGCAGGCCCGGCCCACGAAGCGTCTGCCGGCGAGGGGCGGCGCCACCGCGGACTGGCCTGCTCCCCGGGAGAGGGTCCCCTGGAGCCGCTCCGCCCGGATGGCCACCGCCTTGGCGGTCATGCTCATCGTGGCCGCGGGCGCGATCTTCGCGTTGAACCAGAGCGACTCGGGGTCGCCGCCGAAGGCCGGCAGCGCCGCCCAGCGCCCGGCGCGCGCGGCATCGGTCCCGCGCTCGTCCGATCCGGCGGCGCAGGCGAGGGAGCTTGCGGACTTCCTGCGCGCGCAGTCGCGCTGAAACGTCAGGGAGTCGTCTTCGGGACCGGGGCGGTGGGAGTGGGGGTCGCCCGCGTGGTCGCCGGTGGGGTGGACGTGGTCGGCGCGGTCGTGGTGGTGGCCGCCGTGGTCGGCGGGTGGACCGCCGGCTCCGATTTCTCGCCACATCCAGCGGCCGCCACGGCGGCCAGCCCCGCCGCCGCAAGCACAAGCGGCAGCGCTCGCCGCCTTCCCGACTCAGGTACGGACCTCACGGCCCAACCTTATCCCGGTGGCCGATCCAGGAACTCGACCTCGGCCAGCGGACTGCTCTCAACCCATTCCTCGAGGTTCCCCGAACCGCGGCCGAGGTCATCGAGGATGCCGGCGATCACCTCGCGCCGCTCCTCCTCGCCGGTGATCGGCCGAGCGACGGCCGGCAGGTCCGCCTGGGCGCTGCCCTTCAGGTGGAACATGAACTCCGGGTTTGCGACGAGGTTCGCGTACCAGTCACGCGTGCCGGGCGAGCCGCTCAGGAAGGTCCGGCCGTCATAGCGGTAGCGCCAGATCTCGATCCGTCGCGGCTCGCCGCTGTTGCGGCCGGTCGTGGTGATGTCGATCGTCCGGTCGGTCTCGAGGGCCCGCTGGATGCCCTCGTCCACTCAGGCGGCCTCTGAGTACGCGGCCTCCTCGGCCTGCCCGAGCTCCCCCGGCATCTCGTCGCCGGCGAATTGCTCGGCGGCCTTCTCCTCGGGCTGGATGACGGCGGCGGCAACGGCGATCCCGGCGATGACCAGGCCGGCCGCGATCCAGAAGGCGAGGTGATAGCCGCTGGTCAGCGCGGAGGCCGTCGAGTGTCCGGCGTCCTCCAGGGAATTGCTGCGCGACGTCGACAGGGTGGCCAGCACCGCGAGGCCGAGCGCGCCGCCGACCTGAGCGGTGGTGTTGACCAGACCCGATGCGAGTCCGGCGTCCGCCCGCGTGGCCCCCGACATGGCGATCGTCATCAGCGCCGGGAAGCAGACGCCGATGCCCGTGCCCATCAGGACCAGCACGGGGAAGATGTCGGTCCAGTAGTTGGCGTCGACCGGCGCCCGCGTGAACAGGATCAGTCCGGCGGCGACCAGGGCGAGCCCGGGGAAGAGCAGGGTCCGGGCGCCGAAGCGCATGATCAGCGGCTCCGAGTAGCGGCCCGTGAGGACGCCCATGATGATGCAGATCGGCAGGAAGGCCAGGCCGATCTGGAGGGCGTCGTAGCCCTGCACCAGCTGCAGGTAGAGGGAGCCCATGAAGAACATGCCGAACATGCCGGCGACGGTCAGGATCTGAACGATGTTCGCGCCGGAGACGTTGCGGGAGCGGAAGATCCGCAGGGGAATCAGCGGGGTCTTGGCGGTCGCCTCGCGGGCGATGAAGAGCGCACCCAGGACCAGCGAGCCGGCGCCGAGGAGCAGCGTGGTCGAGGCGCCCCAGCCGTCCTTGGCGGCCGGCTCGACGATCGCGTAGACGCCGAGCATCAGGGAGGAGGTGATCAGGACGGCGCCGAGCAGATCGGCGCCCTCGCGGAACCCGATGCCCTTGTCGTCCTCGAGCAGGCGCCGGGAGAAGATCGCCGTGGCGAGCCCGATCGGCGCATTGACGAAGAAGATCCAGTGCCAGCTGATCACCTGGGTGATCACGCCGCCGATCAGCAGGCCGACGGCGCCGCCGGCAGAGGCGACGAACGCGTATATGCCGACCGCCTTGGCCTGCTCGGACTGCTCGGGGAACATCGTCACGATCATGCCGAGGATGACCGCGGAGGTCATCGCTCCGCCGATCCCCTGCAGGAGGCGGGCCCCGATCAGCATGGCCTCGCTCTGGGAAGCGCCGCAGAGGATCGAGGCGCCGACGAAGACGGCCAGGCCCCAGAGGAAAACCTTCCTGCGGCCCAGCAGGTCGCCGAGCCGGCCGGCCAGCAGAAGCAGCCCGCCGAAGGTGATCAGGTAGGCGTTGACGACCCAGGCGAGGCTCGACTGGTTGAAGCCGAGGTCGTCCTTGATCGAGGGCAGGGCGACGTTCACGACGGTGATGTCGAGAACGATCATCAGCATCCCCGCGCAGAGGACGTAGAGCGCGATCCACCGGGATCGGTCGCTCATCGTCGCCATCTGCTGTTCTTGATCCTGGGTTCCCACCTGTGACTGCGTCATCTGGTTCGGCCTCCTGTGCCACTAACGGGGTCGTTTCCCATACGACCGGGGACCCCCCTGAAACTCATCGGTCCGTTTTACAAGTTCGACCGCGCTCGAAGTCAAGACGCGGTGAAATGCGGCGCTATTCCAAGCTAGCAGGCAGCCCGAACCGGCCATAAGCCCTGGCCAGCTTCTCGTAGTCGGCCGGCTGCTCGGGCGTGCGCGCCTGGACCTCGGGGTCCGGATCCTGCGACCCGCGCAGGATGAAGGCATCGACCTCCTTGATCAACTCGCCCTCGAAGGTGAGCACGTTGACCGCGAACGGCACCCGCGTCTGCTTCTCCTCATCCCAGCTGTAGAAGGCGATCGCGGGCTGCCCGTTGGCGATGGTCGGGATGCCCTTCCAGCCCCACTCGGGGAGCATCGACCACTCTTCGAGGAAGCCGCGGATCCCGTCGTGGCCGTGGAACCAGCGGCTCATCGGCGGCATCGTGAAGGCCGCGTCCTCGGCGAGCATGCCGACGACCGTGTCCACGTCGTTGCGCTCCCAGGCGTCGGCGTACTGCTCGACGATCTCGCGCAGCCGCTCGTCGCCCAGCGTGCGCAGCGTCTCCTGCTGGCTCTGCTCGGGCAGCTTCTTCTCCATCGTCGCCCGCGCACGCTGCAGCGCGCTGTTGACCGAGGCGACGCTGGTGTCGAGCGTGTCGGCGGTCTCCTGGGCGGAGAACCCGAGCACCTCGCGCAGGATGAGGACGGCGCGCTGGTTGGCGGGCAGAAGCTGAAGCGCGGCGATGAAGGCCAACTCGACCGACTCGCGCTGCTCGTAGCGCGCGTCCGGTGAGGCGTAGCCGTCCTCGATCCCGAGCGTCTCGTCTGGGAACGGCTCGATCCAGACCGATTCCACCAGCGGCTCGCCTACGCCGCCGTGCGGGTCCGCCGGCGGGCCGTAGTCGATCGGCAGGATGCGCTTGGGCCGGCGCTCGATCGCGTCCAGCGAGGTGTTGGTGGCGATCCGGTAGAGCCAGGAGCGCAGCGAGCTGCGGCCCTCGAATTTGTCGATTGCCTTCCACGCCCGGACGAGCGCCTCCTGCAGCGCGTCCTCGGCGTCCTGCACGGAGCCGAGCATGCGGTAGCAGTGGGCCTGGAGCTCGGAGCGGTGCGGCTCGATCAGCCGGGCGTAGGCGTCCTCGCTGCCCTTGCGGGCCGTCTCGAGCAGGTCTCTCTGCTCCACAGTCGACTCTGTAGGCACGGTGCTCATCCCGTTCTCTGGAGATTAGACGGACGACCTCGTGGATACTCATCGCCGAACCGATGAATTTCGAGAGGTTTGTCGGTCTCAGTGAGAGGCGATGTACGCGAAGGCGGCCAACCCTGTGATCCACCTCGAGCTCCACACCGGAGACCTGCGCGGCGCCGTCGATTTCTACACCCGGCTCTTCCGCTGGAGGCCCGAGCGGATCCAGGCCAGCGGCGGCTCCTATCTCGCCATGGGGATGGGCAACGGGGTGGGCGGAGGCGTCGTCCAGTGCGAGGGCGCTGCTCATCCGCTCTGGCTTCCATACGTCGATGTCCCGGACATCGCCCGGACCACGGAGCGGGCCAGTGAGCTCGGCGGCGAGATCCTGCTCGCCCCGCGCGAGGGGCCCGAGGGATGGCGCAGCGTGGTCTCCACCCCCGACGCGGGCGAGGTCGCCTTCTGGCAGTCGAAGGCCGGGCGCTGAGATACCGTTCGAGGTGCAGGGGGTAGCTGGTCCGATTCGCATGGACGCGCCCACCGACAAACCCCATGTCCCCGACTCCGCCGAGGTGAGTGTGGCGCCGGTCCGGGGCGAGCTCCGCTACTGGCTCGAGTTGGCGAGGCTGATGGTGGACAGGAGATTTCTCTCGCCGACGCGCGCGCAGGAGCCGCTGCCGGTCCTGCTGATCCCGGGCTTCATGGCCGGCGATGCCTCCATGACGGCGCTCGCCGGATGGCTGCGGCGCCGGGGCCATCGGGTGCGCGGCAGCGGGATGCTGATCAACGCGGGCTGCGCCGGGCGCGAGCTCTCTCGCCTCGAGGAGAGGCTCACCGAGTTCGACGGCCCGGTGATCGTGATCGGGCAGAGCCGCGGTGGGACGCTGGCGCGCGCCCTCGCGGCCGGCCATCCGCAGAAGGTCGCCGGGCTGGTGACGCTCGGATCGCCGGTCCTCGACCACCTCGCCGTCTCCACCTCGGTCATGCGCACGGTCAGATCCGTGGCACGCCTCGGCGACCTCGGCATGCCCGGGGTGTTCTCGACCGACTGCATGGACGGCGAGTGCTGCACCGACTTTCACGCCCGGGTCCAGGCCCCGCTCGAGCCCGGGATGCCGGCCCTCGCCGTGTACTCCCGCACCGACGGGATCGTCGACTGGCGGGCCTGCCTCGACCCTCACGCGGACTGCGTGCAGGTGAGGGGAAGCCACTGCGGGATGGCCGTCAACCCTGCGGTCTACCGAGAGCTCGAGCCGCTGCTCGAGCGCACCGAGGAGGCCCTTTGCAGGCAATGAGCGTGCAGGACGCGATGTTCCTGCACGTCGAGAACGACGTGACCCCGATGCACATCGGCGGCGTCAGCATCTTCGAGGGGCCGCCGCCGCGGTTTGAGGACCTGCGATCGATGATGGCGCGCAAGCTGCATCTGACGCCGCGCTACCGGCAGAAGGTGCGCTTCATCCCCCTGGGAATGGGCGAACCGGTGTGGGTGGACGATCCCCACTTCAACATCGATTACCACCTGCGCCACAGCGCCGTGCCCTCCCCAGGGACGGAGGAGCAGCTGCGCGCCACCGCCGCGCGGGTCTTCTCACAGCACCTGGATCGCTCGAAGCCGCTCTGGGAGATCTGGATGGTGCAGGGGCTGGAGGACGATCGCTGGGCGCTGCTCTCGAAGGTCCATCACTGCATGGTGGACGGCGTCGCCGCGACCGACATGATGAGCCTGATGTTCGGGGAGAGCCCCGATCCCACCAACGGGGAGGTCTGGCTGCCCGAGCCGGAGCCCTCGGACCTCGAGCTGATCGCCTACAGCGCCCGGCATCGCGTCCGCGACCCGGCGGCGCAGGTCCGCTTCGCTCTCCGCGCTCCCAGCGAGGTGCTGCACGCGGCCGCCGGGGTGGGCAAGGCCCTGCTGGGGGCGGCACCGATACTCCGGCCGTCGGCCTCGTCCCTCACCGGACCGATCGGCCCGCACCGGGTCTGGAGCTGGGCCAGCGTCTCCCTGGGCGACGTCAAGGAGGCGCGCTCTTCGCTCGGCGGCACCGTCAACGACGTGGTGCTCACGCTGATCACCAACGGATACCGCGCCCTCCTCGAGCACCGTGGCGATCCCGTCGCCTCGGACCGGGTCGTACGGACGATGGTGCCGGTCTCCGTGCGGGCGCCGGGGGAGAAGGGCGAGTACAACAACCGCGTCTCCGCCGTCTTCGCCAGGCTCCCGGTGGGCATCGACGATCCGGCCGAGCGCCTCGCCGCGATCCGGGAGCAGATGGACGAGATCAAGTCCTCGGGGCAGGCCGTCGCCGGCGATGCGCTCGCGCAGCTCTCCGGGTTCGCGCCGCCGATGCTGCTCGCCCTGGGAAGCCGGCTGGCGACCCGCTCCGCCCGCCTCAACATGGACACAGCCACCACGAACGTCCCGGGGCCGCAGGTCGCGCTCCATACCCTCGATCGCAAGCTGGTCGCGTCGTATCCCTATGTCCCGATCGTCGGCACGATCCGGATCGTCGTCGCGATCTTCTCCTACGACGGCCGGCTCTACTTCGGCGTCACCGGCGACCGCGATCACGCGCCGGACGTCGACGTCCTCACCGCCGGTATCGAAGCCGACCTCACGGGCCTGCTGGACCGGGGAGCGGCTGCGCCGGTCCGATAGCGGGGAGTATCGTCTCGGGGGCATGTGTGCAGCGAACGCAAAGGCTGCGATGGCCAGTGCGAGCGGGGCACGTTTTTGGCTCCAGGCTCGCCAATGAGCTGGGTGGGTCCCCGGAGGTACCCTCAACCCGTTGAACGAGCATCGACTCACGGATGAGCGACTCGGGCAGCTGCTCGAGGTTGGGCGTGCGATCGTCTCCGAGCTGGATCTGGAGACCCTGCTTCGCCAGGTCCTCGACGCCGCCCGCGACCTGACCGGCGCCAGGTACGCCGCGCTCGGGATCCTTGACCGGGACAAGAGCGGGCTCGAGCGCTTCCTGCACTCGGGCATCGACGAGCAGACCCGCCGCGAGATCGGCCCGCTGCCGAGAGGCCGCGGCGTGCTCGGTGAGTTGATCCGCGACCCCCGCCCATTGCGCCTTCCGGACGTGGGGGCGCATCCCCGCTCCTACGGTTTTCCCCCGAACCACCCCGGGATGGAGACCTTCCTCGGGACGCCGGTGCTGGTCCGCGGCGAGGCCTGGGGAAACCTGTACCTGACCGAGAAGGACGGGGGCGCCGAGTTCGATGAGACCGACGAACAGGTCGTCGTCGTGCTCGCCGCGTGGTCCGGAGTGGCGATCGAGAACGCCCGCCTGTATGAGGGGCTTGACCGGCGAGCCGCGGAGCTCGGGAAGGCGATGGGCGGGCTGGAGGCGGCCGCAGACCTCGCCCGGACCGTCTCGGTCGCGATCGCCCTGGACGAGCTCCTCGAGCTGATCGCAAAGCGCGGGCGCGGCGTCGTCGCCGCCCGCAGGTCGATGGTGCTCCTCTCGGACGGGTCGGAGCTCGAGGTCGTCGCCGCTGCGGGCGAGGACCCCGAGTCGGTTGTCGGCCACCGGGTGTCGGATGGAGAGGCGTGGCTCAACGACCTGCAGGCCGACGTGCCAGACCTGCGTGGCCTGCCGACGCTGGTATCGCCGCTCGAGCTACGCGGCCGGCCACGCGGACTCCTGGTGGCGATCGGGGCGCGCAACGGCGATTTCGACGCCGACGACGAGCGGGTCTTCAACTCCTTCGCAGCCAGCGCGGCGACCACCATCGTCACGGTCCAGGCAGTCGAGGCCGAGAAGCTGCAGCTCTCGATCGAGGCCTCCGAGCGCGAGCGGCACCGCTGGGCGCGCGAGCTGCACGACGAGACGCTGCAGGAGCTGGGGGCGCTGCGCGTGCTGCTCGAGGCGTCGGGCGGGTCGGGGCTCTCAGCCGACGAGCGGCAGCTCGCGATCGATCACGTCGACCGCGGTATCCGCAACCTCCAGGGACTGATCACCGAGCTGCGCCCCGCGTCGCTCGACGAGCTCGGCGCCGGCGCGGCCGTCGAGGCTCTGGCGCGCCAGTCGAGCCTCAGGTTCGGCGTGGAGATCGACGTCGACGTCGACTTGGCCGACGCCGGTGGCGAGGGGCCCGCCCGCCTTCCCGCCGAGCTGGAGGCGACGATCTACCGGCTGGTCCAGGAGGCGACCAACAACGCGATCAAGCACGGTGAGCCGGATCGGATCTCCGTGACGGTGAGCAGGGCGGGCACGACCGTCGACGTGCACGTGACGGACGACGGCAAGGGCTTCGATCCCGATACCGCGGAGCGGAGCTTCGGGCTGGTTGGCATGGAGGAGCGCGTGACGCTCTCGGGTGGCCGGCTGGAAATCGAGTCCGCTCCGGGACGGGGAACCGAGGTCAGGGCCCAGCTGTTGCTCCCCGATCCGGCCCGGGCGGCCGGATCGAAAACCGATCCGGCCAAGCCCTCGCCGCGTTCGTAGCCGCGCCTATTGGTCCTCGATCAGCCCGTGCTCGCGGGCGAACGCGACGACCTCCGCCCGGCTGCTCGTGTCCAGCTTGCGGTGGATCGCCGCCCGATGCGTCTCGACCGTGCGGACGCTGATCACCAGCTTCTCCGCGATCTCGGGGTTCGTATATCCGGCCGCGACGAGGCGGAGCACTTCGATCTCGCGCGGGGTGAGCCCGCCGGGCGGGCCCTCTGGCGCCGCCGCGAGCCGAGCTCCGAGGAGCGGGTTGATGTAGGTCTCCCCGCGCGACGCCGCCCGGATCGCATCTACCAGCTCGGCGCCGGCCGCATGCTTTACCACGAACGCCCGGGCCCCGAGGCGAAAGGCCTCCCGGGCGAATGCCGGGTCGTCCTGCATCGTCAGTACGACGATCGCCGTCTCGGGCGACCCCTCCAGGATCGACGGGATCGTGGCGAGGCTCGGCTCGCCCGGCATGTTCAGGTCGAGCACCAGAACGCCCGGCTTCAGGCCCGAGGTGCGCCGGCGCGCCTCCTCGGCGTCGCCGGCGTCCGCAACGACCTCCATGTCTCCCTCCGCCTCGACGATGCGCCGCAGGCCGTCGCGGACGATCTCGTGGTCATCGGCGAGGATGATCGTGATCGTGCCGGGCTCGCCCGGGGCGTTCTGCTCAGGGGCCATCACGTTGGTACCCGGCACGGTAGTCACCTCAGCCGTCGACCTTCTTCTTCTGCTGCTTGATCTCATGGGCCATCGCGTCCAGCGCGTCGTCGGTGCGCTGCGCGTGGACGGCGCGGACTCCGAGCTCGCGTCGAGCATCCTCGGTCGCATCCTCGAGGGTCCGTTGCCAGTCGGCGGCCTGGTTCTTCGCCCGCGTCCGCAGGTTCTCGGCGCGCTCCTCGGTGTCGGCGCGGAGATCTTCCAGGGCTTCGCGAGCCCGGCTGATCGCCGAATCGATTGAGGAGCGAAGCTCCTCCTGGGCGCTCTGGCGGGCCGTGTTCAAATCCTCGAGCGCATCCTCGAGGTGGTCGGCGGCGCTGGCGTCGCGTTCTTTCGTGGTCTGCGGTGTCATTTTGATTCCTCCGTGGATTGGGGATGGAGTTGCAGTGTTCACGGAGGTCGTCGCCGGGGCATCGGTGCTCGGTACGGATACGAGCCCGGAGCTCGGCACGGATTTGCGACGTCGATTCCTCTGATTCGCTTAGGTCGATGACCGTGCCGATGACGAGATTCGCGATTCAGCGAGTGAGGGCGACACCGGAGGCCCTGGATTTGATCGAGCGCCTGGCCGAGAGGCACGGTCCCGTCGCCTTCTTCCAGTCCGGCGAGTCGTTCGAGGGCGCCGCAGCGAGGTGCCTGACCCGCGCCGAGCTGCTGCCGAGCGATGACGACGTCAAGCTCGGAGAGATCGGCGGGTCCCCGTTCTACGTGGACGCCGAGCTGTACCGGCGCGCGGGCCGGCCGGCCCTGATCATCGATGTGGCGCCAGGTGCCGCAGCCGGCGTCCCCCTGGAGGGCCTGGGGGAGGTCCACTTCGCCACGCGCACCCAGACCAGCGCCGCCATCGTCCAGTCGGCTTGACGATTCCGGCTCGGCGCAGCCGTGGGGCTCAGGAGCGGCCGAAGGCGACAGCTGCAGCCAGGTCTCGGGCGGAGATCATTCCGGCCGGGCGGTCCTGGTCAGGCTGCACGGCGATCAGATGCGAGATCCCATGGTCGGCCATCAACTTCGCCGCCCTCTCGAGCGGCTCGTTCGACTTGATCGTGACCAGGTCGGTGCTGGCGACCTCTCCGGCGGTGAGGGAGTCGAGCTCGCCGGGGGCCTTGGCCAGGTCCAGGCTGGTGACGATCCCCCAGGGGCTGGCTTCGCCCACCTCCGCGACGACGATGGAGTGGACGTCATAGCCGACCATCATCCGGGCGACGTCGACAAGCTTGGTCTCGGGCCGGCAGGTGACGACCCCGACCCGCATCGCGTGGTGAACCTGCGCGTCCGCGAACGCCGGTCCGATGTAGCTCCTCTCCATGGCGCGAACCGTACTGCTTGCGCGGGGGCATAGTCTTGGCCGGAGTGAGCTCCGACACCGCTTCCGTGATCCGAAGCGCTGCGCTCGACGACCTGATCGCGGCGCTGGCCGCGCGGGGCTACACGGTGATCGGGCCGCGGGTTCGCGACGGTGCGATCGTCTACGAGGAGGTCTCCTCGGCCGCCGACCTTCCCGCCGGCATCACCGACGAGCAGGAGGGCGGCACCTACCGGTTGCGGGAGCGTGACGATGGGGCGCTCTTCGGCTTCAACAACGGCCCCAACTCCTGGAAGCACCACCTCTTCCCGCCGAACCTGACCCTGTGGAAGGCCCGGCGCGCCGAGGACGGCGAGATCTCCTGGGCGCCGCAGGACGAGGAGCGACCGCGCTACGCCTTCCTCGGCGTCCGCTCCTGCGATCTCGCCGCGATCGGCGTCCAGGACAAGGTCTTCATCGGCGACTCCTACACGGACTCCGACTACGAGGCGCGCCGCCGCGACGCCTTCATCGTCGCGATCAACTGCTCGAAGGCGGGCAACACCTGCTTCTGCGTCTCGATGGAGACCGGGCCGCGCGCGAAGTCGGGCTATGACCTGGCGCTGACCGAGCTGCTCGAGGGGGAGCACCGGTTCCTGGTCGAGGCGGGCTCGGAGCGAGGGGAGGAGGTCCTGGCGGAGATCGGGGCGGCGGAGGCCGAGCAGGGCGACGAGGCGGCCGCGCAGGCGGTGTCGGAGGAATGCGCGTCCCAGATGGGCCGCGAGCTCGACACAGACGGGATCAAGGAGCTGCTCTACCGGAACATGGAGCACCCGCGCTGGGACGAGGTCTCCGAGCGCTGCCTTACCTGCGGCAACTGCACGCTGGTCTGCCCGACCTGCTTCTGCCACACGGTCGAAGACGTGAGCGATCTCGCGGGCGAGGAGGCGGAGCGAACCCGCCAGTGGGACTCCTGCTTCACGCTCGATCACTCCTACATCCACGGCGGCAGCGTCCGCAACTCTGCGCCCTCGCGCTACCGCCAGTGGATGACCCACAAGCTCGCCACCTGGATCGACCAGTTCGGCACCTCGGGCTGCGTCGGCTGCGGGCGCTGCATCACCTGGTGCCCGGTGGCGATCGACATCACCGAGGAGGCGGCCGCGATCCGCGCGACCGACCTCGGCCCGGCGCCGGAAGGGGAGAGGGGGATCAGTGCAGACCATTGAGCAGCTCCTGGCGGAGGCGCCCGCCTTCAACGGGATGTCGCAGGAGCATCTCGAGTTGATCGCCGGCTGTGCGCGGAACACCACCTTCAAGGACGGCGAGTACCTGATGCGTGAGGGGAACCCGGCCGACACCTTCTTCGTCATCCGGCACGGCCGGGTCGCGATGGAGATCTTCGTCCCGCAGCGCGGCGGGGTCACGATCGAGACGATCGACGACGGGGACCTGCTCGGCTGGTCCTGGCTGGTGCGGCCCTTCCGGGAGCACCTCGACGCCCGCGCCGTTGGCAACGTCCATACGGTCGCATTCGACGCCGCCTGCCTGCGCGGGAAGTCCGACACGGACCCCGTCCTCGGCTACGAGCTGATGCGCCGCTTCATCCCGGTGATCGTCGAGCGCCTGCAGGCGACCCGGATCCGGCTTCTGGACGTCTACGGGCATGTCGCCGGGGGCTGAGCCGATGGTGGCCGACCCGATGCTGCCGCTCTCGTATCTGGTCGCCGACAAGCGCCAGGAGCTCGACGACACCTGGACGCTCGAGCTGGAGCCCGCCGGCGGCGACGGCGTCGCCGCCTTCGGCCCGGGGCAGTTCTCGATGCTCTACGCCTTCGGCGCCGGGGAGGTGCCGATCTCGGTCAGCGGCGGGGGAGAGGCGGGCGGGCGAATCGGACACACGGTTCGCGCGGTCGGTGCCGTGACCCGGGCGGTCTGCGCCGCCGAGCCCGGCGAGCAGCTGGGCGTCCGGGGCCCGTTCGGCAACACCTGGCCCCTGGATGAGGCCGAGGGGGGCGACGTGGTCGTCGTCGCCGGGGGGATCGGGATCGCTCCGCTGCGGCTTGCGATCAGGCGCCTGATCGACCGCCGCGACTCCTACCGCGCGGTCTCCGTCCTCTACGGGGCTCGAGGGCCGGACGAGATGCTCTACGCGGGCGAGCTCCGGGATTGGCGCGAGGCGGGCATCAGCGTCGCCACCACCGTCGACAGCGCACCTTCTTCCTGGGACGGGCACGTCGGTCTCGTCACCACGCTGATCCCGGACGCGGCCTTCGAGGCGGCGAAGACCACCGCGATGATGTGCGGCCCGGAGGTGATGATGCGCTTCGTCTCGCAGGCCCTCCAGGACCGCGGCGTCTCCACGGACAACATCCACGTCTCGCTGGAGCGGAACATGAAGTGCGCGATCGGCCATTGCGGCCATTGCCAGCTCGCCCATCGCTTCGTCTGCAAGGACGGCCCGGTCTTCCCGGTCGGGCGGATCGGGACGCTGCTCGGGGTGCGGGAGCTGTGAGCGCCGAGCGCCCCAAGCTGGCCGTCTGGAAGTTCGCCTCCTGCGACGGCTGCCAGCTCTCCCTGCTCGACTTCGAGGCGGAGCTGGTCTCGCTGCCCGACCGGATCGAGGTCGCCTACTTCCTGGAGGCGACCCGGGGCGAGGTGGAGGGCCCCTACGACCTCTCGCTCGTCGAGGGCTCGATCACCACGCCCCACGACGCAGAGCGGATCAAGGAGGTGCGCGCGAAGTCGAAGCGGCTGGTGACGATCGGGGCCTGCGCCACCTCCGGAGGGATCCAGGCCCTGAGGAACTTCGCCGACGTCGAGGGCTTCATCTCAGTCGTCTACGCGACCCCCGACTACATCTCGACGCTCGAGACCTCGACCCCGATCTCGGCCAACGTCCACGTCGACTTCGAGCTGCAGGGCTGCCCGGTCGACCGCCACCAGCTGCTCGAGGTGATCAGCGCCTTCGTCAACGAGCGCAAGCCCGCCGTCGCCAACCACAGCGTCTGCATCGAGTGCAAGCGCGCGGGGAACGTCTGCGTGATGGTCGCCCACGGCACTCCGTGCCTGGGGCCCGTCACCCACGCCGGCTGCGGCGCGCTCTGCCCGAGCTATGACCGCGGCTGCTACGGCTGCTTCGGGCCGATGGAGTCGCCGAACGCCCCGTCGCTCTCGGGATGGTTCGAGGGACAGCTCGGCATGGACGAGGTCGACGTGATCAGGGTCTACCGGACCTTCCACACGGCCAAGGAGCCGTTCAAGGAGGAGAGCGAGAGGCTGGCCGGCGATGGCTGAGAACGGCGAGACGCGAACCATCCGCACCGAGGCCCTGGCCCGCGTCGAGGGCGAGGGCGCGATGCAGGTGAAGATCCGCGATGGCGAGGTCGAGAACGTCGAGCTCCAGATCTACGAGCCGCCGCGCTTCTTCGAGGCCTTCCTGCGCGGCCGGGACTTCTCCGAGGCGCCGGACATCACCGCGCGGATCTGCGGCATCTGCCCGGTCGCCTACATGACGAGCGCCTTCAACGCGATGGAGGACGCGCTCGGCGTGGAGGTCGACGACGGGATCCGCGTGCTGCGCCGCCTCGCCTACTGCGGCGAGTGGATCGAGTCCCACTCCCTCCACGTCTTCCTGCTGCACGCGCCCGACTTCCTCGGCTTCGAGTCGGCCTGGGCGATGGCCCGCGATCACCGCGAGGTGGTCGAGGGCGGACTGAAGATCAAGGCGACGGGCAACGACCTGCTGCGAACGATCGGCGGCCGAGCGATCCACCCGATCAACGTCCGGGTGGGCGGCTTCTACAAGGCGCCCAGCCGCGCCGACATGGAGGCGCTGGTGCCCGCCTTGGAGGAGGCCCGCGAGCTGGCGCGCCGGTCGGTCGCCTGGGTCGGCGGCCTGGACTTCCCGGACTTCGAGCAGGACTACGAGTTCGTCGCGCTGCGCGATCCCGACCGCTACGCGATCGAGGACGGGCGGCTCGTCTCGGGCTCCGGCCTCGACATCGGGCCGGGCGAGTACGAGGAGCATTTCTCCGAGCAGCACGTCGCGCACTCGACCGCGCTCCAGTCCCGGATGAGCGATGGAGGCACCTACTTCCTCGGGCCGATGGCGCGCTACTCGCTCAACTCGTCGCAGCTCTCCGACATGGCGCGCGAGGCCGCGGAGGCCGCCGGGCTGGGGGAGACATGCCGTAACCCGTTCAAGTCGATCGTCGTCCGCGCCGTCGAGATTCTCTACGCCTTCGATGAGGCGCTGCGGCTAATCGACGGCTACGAGCCGCCCGATCCGCCCGCGGTGGAGGTGGAGGGGAGGGCCTCGACCGGCACCGGCTGGAGCGAGGCGCCGCGCGGGATGCTCTGGCACCGCTACCGGCTCGAGGACGACGGCTCGATCGCCGAGGCCAGCATCATTCCTCCCACTTCGCAGAACCAGGCGCGGATCGAGCAGGACCTGCTCGAGTTCGTCCGGCCACGGGTCGAGCTGCCGGACGAGCGCCTGCAGTGGGAATGCGAGCAGGCGATCCGGAACTACGACCCCTGCATCAGCTGCTCGACCCATTTCCTCAAGCTGGACGTGGATCGAGGTTGAGCCCGTGGTCAAGCACTTCATCCACCGCGAGGCGCGCCTCAGCGATCCAGCGTTTCTCCATGAGGAGCGCAAGTACCTCGACCACCAGCGCGAGGCGCTGACCGTGATGGAGCGTGACCGTGCACAGCTCGAGCGCGACATCGAGGTGGCCCGGAGGAATGCGCATGGCCTCAAGATCTCCCTGGCGCACTCCCCGGAGTCCGGCTATCGGGCCTGGCTCGCGCTGATCGGTGTCGGCAACCGCTTCCGCCGGGACGACGCGGCGGGTCTCGAAGTCGCCGCGCGGCTGCGCGCGACGCACCCGCCGGGGATCCGGATCCTCGAGGAGGAGGGCGAGCCGGCCTCGCTTATCCAGAGCTTCGAGCTGATGCAGGAGGCCCTGATCATCGACGCGGTCAGCACGGGCGGCAACCCAGGGGACCTCTACCGCTTCGACGCGACCCACGAGCCGCTGCCCGTTGAGACCTTCGGGTCGTCCACGCACACGCTCGGCGTCGGCGATGCGATCGAGCTCGCACGGGAGCTCGATCGGCTCCCGCCCCGGTTGGCGGTCTACGGAATCGAAGGCGAGAGCTTCGAGGCCGGGGAGGGGCTGAGCCCTGCCGTCGAGGCGACCGTCTCCGCGCTGATCGCCGAGCTCCACGAGGAGCTCGGCGGGGAGGAACCGGCGGAGGACGAGGTGATCGACGAGCCGGGGGCGGGGGCGCCCTGATGGCGGGCATCGAATCGGAGAACCTCGGGGTCGTGAGGCGGCTGATGGACGCCCTCCTGCGGGCGGATGTGGACGAGTTCCTCGGCTGTCTCACCCCCGACATCACATGGGACGACCGCGAGGGCTGGCCCGGCGGTCAGCAGATCTTTCACGGCCACGCGGGGGTGCGCCGGTGGCTGGAGACGATCCTCGGCGAGGGAGGGAGGGTCCTCGACATCGAGATCGAGGATCTGACGGAGGCGCCCGGCTCGCGGGTACTGCTCGGCGTGCTCGGGACCTTTCGCGGGAGGTCCACCGGCGTTGACACCGAGTTCAAGGCTCGCTCCTGGCACGTCTTCTCCTTGCGCGACGGGAAGATCACGAGAGCAAGGCTCTTCTGGCTCAGAAGGGAAGCCCTCGAGGCGGCGGGGCTTCCGGAGAGGGATCGGAGCGCGCCCTGATGCACGAGCTCGCCGTCGCCCAGGCGATCGTCGCGGCCGCCGAGCGCCACGCCGAGGGCCGGCCCGGTCTCGGTCGTCCGCGTCCGGGTCGGCCGCCTGCGCCAGGTCGTCCCCGAGTACCTGAGCTTCTACTTCGAGGTCGCCGCGAAGGAGACGGACTGCGAGGGCGCCGCCCTCGAGTGGGAGCGCGTCTCCTCGCTGCTGCGCTGCTCCGCCTGCGGCGCCGAGTGGGACCCGGCGCCGCCGCCCGCCCGCGACGGCTCCGAGCTGATCGTCCGCTTCCGCTGTCCGGAGTGCGAGTCGGCCGACCACCGCGTCGTCAGCGGCGATGAGCTGGTGGTCGAGTCGATCGACGTGACCGGGCCGGCTACTTCCAGGTCGCCGGCCAGGGGCGCCGCGGCGCCGCGCTCTTCAGCCTGATCCGGAAATCGACCGCGATCGCGCCCTCCGGTCCGGCCAGCACGGGGTTGAGATCGAGCTCCGCGATCTCGTGACGTGCCTCGACCATCGTGCTCACGCGCAGCAGCAGGTCCTGAATCGCATCGAGGTCCGCCTCGGGACCGCCGCGAAATCCGGTCAGGAGCGGGAAGGTCGCCAGGGAGCGGAGCATCCGCCCGGCGTCGTCGCGCGTGATCGGGCAGATCCGGACGGACACATCCCTGAGCAGCTCGGCCTGCGTGCCCCCGGCCCCGCAGGCGAGCACCGGGCCGAAGGTGGCGTCGTCGACGACGCCGACGAGGAGCTCGGCCCCGCCTTCCACCATCGCCTGGACGATGAACGTCTCGCGCTTCCCTCCGGCGCCGGCGATCGCCGTGTCCATCTCCTCGGCCGCTGCGGTCACCTCGGCGGATCCGGAGAGCCCGACGCGGACGGCGCCCATCTCGGTCTTGTGGAGCAGCCCGGGTCCCTGCGCCTTCAGGGCGACCCGGCTTTCGAGCTCCTCCGCAGCCCGGCCGGCCCCGGCGGGATCGGAGGCGACCTTCCAGGACGGGATCCCGATCCCGTAGCAATCCAGCAGGCGCGCGGTCTCCTCGATCTCCATCCACTCGTTGCCGCTCTCGAGCGCATCCGCGATCACCGCGGCGGCTTCGTCGGCTCGCACGTCGTCGAAGTCCGGTGACTCCTCCGCCGGCTGCCCGCGCCAGTCGACGTGACGCATGACCCGCCCGAGCGTTCGCGCCGCATCCTCGGGATACAGGTAGGTGGGGATCCGCCCGCCGGCCATCGCCGCCTGGTCCTGGACCGACATGAAGACGGCCTGCACCGGGATCTGACGCGGCATCTCGTCGATCGCCTCGCGGATCGCGGTGGCTACCTCCTCCGCCCGGGTGAGCAGGGGGCGGATGAAGATCACGATCAGGGCGTCGATCCCATCCCACCCGGCGAGGGCGTGGATCGCGCCACGGTAGTGCTCCGCGGTCGCGGTGGCGATCATGTCGACCGGGTTGAGCAGCGAGGCCTCGGGCGCCAGCAGCTCGCGGAGCGGCGCCCGGACCTCCTCGGAGAGCTCGGGCACCTCGAGGCCGCTCGCCTCGCAGGCGTCCGCGCACATGATCCCGGGCCCGCCCGCGTTGGTGATGATCCCGACTCTGCGCCCCGCCGGCAGCGGCTGGTTCTCGAGCAGGGAGGCGACGTCGAGCAGCTCCGCGAGGCTGTCGGTACGGATCACGCCGGCCTGCTCGAAGAGGGCATCGACCGTCACGTCGGAGGCCGCGAGCAGCGCGCCGGTGTGGGAAGTGGTGGCGCGCTGGCCGGCCGCGGAGCGGCCGCTCTTGACGACGACGATCGGCATCTCGCGCCCGAGCCTCCTGGCCACCCGCGAGAAGCGGCGAGAGTCGCTGAATGACTCGATGTAGAGCAGCGCGACCCGGGTGGCGTCATCGTCCTCCCAGTATTCGAGGAAGTCGTTCGCGGTGATGTCGGCGCGGTTCCCGATCGAGGCGAAGGAGGAGACCCCGATGCCGCGGTCGCTCGCCAGGTCGATCAGCGCCAGGCCGAGCGCTCCGCTCTGGGTGGCGAAGCCGATGGCCCCCGGCGGAGGCGTGCCGGGCGCGAAGGTCGCGTTCAGGCGGGCGTGCTCGGCCGTGTTCAGGACCCCGAGGCAGTTCGGGCCGACCAGTCGCATCCCCGCCGCCCGGCAGACCTCGACGAGCTCGCGCTGGAGCTCCGCGCCCTCGGCACCCGTCTCGGCGAATCCGGCCGAGATCACCACGAGCGCGGGAATCCCCTTGTCCGCGCACTCGCGCGCGACCTCGATCACCCCCGGCGCGGGGACGGCGATCACGGCGAGGTCGACGTCGTCGGGCACCTCGGCGACGCTCGGGTAGGCGCGCACCGACTGCACCACGTCGGCCGATGGGTTGACCGGGTAGACCACGCCCTCGAAGCCCGCCTCCAGGGCGTTGTGGAACAGCTGGCCTCCGACGGTCCCGTGCTCGCGCGAGGCGCCGATCACCGCGACGGCACGCGGCTCGAGGATCGGGCGGACCGCGGCCTGCGCGGCAAGCCGGTCCCGGTCCTCGAAGCGGGAGACGGCCTGGTCCGAGAACGAGGTCGGGAGCTCCACGTGGATCGTGCCCGGTTCCGACGACATCTCGAAGGGGAAGCCGCTCTCGCGGAAGACCTCGATCATGCGGTGGTTCTGGGACATCACCTCCGCGGTGAAGACCGGGATCTCGTTCTCCTGCGCGACCTCGGCCAGATGGGCGAGCAGGATGGTCCCCACCCCGAGCCCCTGCAGGGGGTGGGCGATCGCGAACGCGACCTCGGCCTGCCCGGCCGCGCCCGCGATGTAGAGCCCGTGCGCCACCACCTCGTCGCCGGCTCCGCGCACGGCGACCAGCCCGTAGCGCTGCGAGTAGTCGACGTCCATCATCAGGTCGACGGCCGCTTCGAGGTCGACGCCCCCCGAGAAGAAGCGGAACATTCGCGACTGGGGATCCAGCTCCTCCAGGAACCTGAGCAGCGCGTCCCCGTCGCCGGGGCGGACCGGGCGGACGTGGACCGTCGAGCCGTCGCGCAGCGCCACATCCGCTTCCCGGTGCGCCGGATACGTTTGCTCGGTCAAGGCAGCAAGGCTAACCCCCGTCTTGCCCGCCGCCGTGAGAGCCTTGTGACATGCATCAGACCACCGTCCGCGTCGCCGAGGGCGCGCTCGACGCCAACCAGACGATCGCCGACGCCAACCGCGCCGACTTCGACGCCGCCGGCGTCAAGGTCATCAACCTGATGAGCGCCCCCGGCGCCGGCAAGACGACGCTGCTGGAGCGGGCCCTGGAGGAAACCGGCGACGTCCGGGTCGGCGTGCTCGAGGGCGACGTCCGTGGCAGCCTCGACGCCGACCGGCTCTCCCACCTCCACGTCCCCGTCACCCAGATCAACACCGACCCGGCCTTCGGCGGCGAGTGCCACCTCGACGCCAACATGGTCCGCTCGGCGTTGCCCCAGGTTCCGCTCGACGAGATCGACCTGCTCGTCATAGAGAACGTCGGCAACCTGGTCTGCCCGGCCGAGTTCACCGTCGGCGAGGATCGCCGCTGGATGATCTCCTCGGTCACCGAGGGCGACGACAAGCCGCTCAAGTACCCGCTGATGTTTCGCACCTGCGAGCTGGTCGTGATCAATAAGATCGATCTCCTTCCGCACGTGGACTTCTCGATGGAGCGGTTCCTGGAGAACCTCGATCGGGTGAAGCCGGGTGCGGAGACACTTCAGGCAAGCGCCAGGGGGGGAGAGGGATTGGAGGTGTGGCGAGAGCAGCTTCTCGGTGCATCCAGCTAGGCGCCGGCCTTCTGTTAGCGGCTGCCTTCCTGACGGTCCCTACGGCGCTCGCCGCCGGAACCCAGTACGTCGACTGCGGCGCCTCGCCGAGTGGACCGGACGGGAGCCTGCAGCACCCGTGGACGACGCTCGCCGATGCCTCGGTGCCGCCCCTCACCCCGGGATCCCAGCTCCTCCTGAAGCGGGGCACCTCCTGCGACGGAACGCTCGCGCCCACCGGCTCGGGGAGCGCCGGCGCTCCGGCGCTGATCGGCGCCTACGGTAGCGGGGCACTGCCGCAGATCGTCGGCGGCGGCGAGGATGCGGTTCGCCTCGAGAACACGAGCCACACCGTGCTGGAGGACCTCGAGATCACCAACCCGGCGGACAACACGGACCGGCGGCGGGGCGTCCACCTGCTGGCCACGGGCGAGACCGTGACCGGTCTGACCGTGCGGGACCTTCAGATTCACGACGTCGACGGGAACCTCGAGACCTTTTTCGGGGGCAGCGGGGGCATCCAGGCGGATGCGAGCTATGGCCCCGGTGTTGGGCGCTTCGATGGGCTTTCGATCGAGTCGAGCACGATCGAGCAGGTGAGCAGAGAGGGGATCTACATCGACGGCGTCAGCGACGGAGTCCGGCCCCTGGCGGGCCAGCCCTGGCCGGAGGCATCGACGAATGTGCGGATCACAGGCAACCGAATCGCTCACCTGGCCGGTGACGGCATCGTCACCTTGGGAACCGACGGTGCCCTGGTGTCGAACAACGTGGTCAGCGATGGAAACCTTGCGGGGCGGCCCCCTGGCTCCGCAGGGGGCGAGGTTTGCAACGCGGGAATCTGGGCCTTGCAGGCGAACCGGACGACGATCGAGCACAACGAGGTCTTCGCGATGAACCTCAACGGCTGCGACGGCACGGGGTTCGACATCGACCGCCACCAGGACGGGACGGTCGTCCAATACAACTACAGCCACGACAACGGCGGGGGCTTCCTCCTGCTCTGCACGGAGGACGAGACGCGAAGGGCCCAGGTCCGCTTCAACCTGAGCGTCGACGATCGGTTCATGCTGCACAGCGTCCCGTGCGCCTCATCCGGCTCCTACACGGGGGTCAGGATCTACAACAACACCATCGTCGCGCCGGATCCCGGCTTCGCGAAGCTCGGGACTCCGTCCACCCAGCTCTACGGTCCCGCGAGCCTGACCTTCTTCGACAACGTCGTCGCTGCGACCGGTGCGGCCTCGGGGTTCGAGTGCGCGCCCGCCTGCATTCACAACCTCTTCTGGCACGTCCCCCCGGTCGGGACGCACAACGTCACTGGCGATCCGCGATTCCTGGACCCGAGCCGCCGTGGCACTCCCGACACACCGCAGGGCTTCCGGCTGCTCGCCGGCTCGCCGGCGCTCGGCGCAGGTGCCCCTATTCCCGCGGGCGCGAGGTCCGACTACTTCGGCAACCCGATCGATCGCTCCGTCGCGGCGAACATCGGCTTCGACCAGGGGAAGCCGACGCCGATAGTGGGCTCAGCGGCCGGCGCGGTGGCCGGCGCGGTGGCCGCGGCGCCCGAGCTGCGCGACCTCAGCATGCACCCGCGCCGCTTCCGCCCCGCCGGTGGTCACGGTGCGAGCGTCGCGCGCCGCCGGGGCTCCAACCTGACCTTCGTCCTCGACTCCGCGGCCACCGTCGACTTCACTGTGCTCCGCATCACCAGAAAGGCTCGCCGGAACCTGAGGAGGAGTGCCCGCCGCAAGCGGGTGCGGCGGGTCGGCGCCTTCGCCCTCGCGGGGCAGGCGGGCCGCAACCGGCATCGCTTTACCGGCCGGATCCACCACCGGCCGCTCCGGCCCGGCCGCTACAGGCTGCGGGCCGTCGCCGCCAGGAACGGCCTCAGCGGCCCGCAGCAGACGGTCGGCTTCCGGGTTTCCGGACCTGTGAGCTCGTCGCGGTCAAGAGCGGTTCCTCGATAGCCTCGACCAAGTGAACCCCGGGGTTGAGACCCTTCAGGTCAGCGCCCGCACGGGCGAGGGAATCGGCGCCTGGCGGATCGGTGTTCAGCACGGATGCGAGGGCGTCCCTCGGGGGGCACCGTAGGGGCATGGAAGGTTCCGAGCTACATCCCGAGGACGTGGTGGATCTCGGCGAGCGACGCCTCGAGGGAGACGGCCAGCTTCGCTCCCAGATCTCGGCGGAGATCGTCGGCCTCTACAAGCGCCACCACGGCAAGGGCCCGGTCCGCTGCCGCACCTACCTGGAGCCGAACCTGGTGCTCGTCGTCCTGGGCGAGGGCTACACCGCCGCCGAGCAGACCCTGTTCGAGGCGGGCAAGTGGTACGAGGTTCGCGAGGCCCGACAGCAATGGCAGGACTCGATGCAGGTCCGCTTCGTCGAGGCGATCGAGCGGCTGACCGGCCGCAAGGTCACGGCGTTCCTGAGCGCCAATCACCAGAGCCCGGATCTCGCGGTGGAGATGTTCGTGCTCGAAGGCGAGCCGGCGGAGCAATAGACAGCCCGCCGCCTGCTGGGCGCTCGTCGCTGGGCCGCTCGCCGCCGAGGTGGGGCAGCCACTCGAGCCAGCTGGGCAGGTACCAGTTCCGGTCCCCGAGCAGCTTCATCGTCGCCGGCACCAGCACCGCCCGGATGATGGTCGCGTCGATGAACACGGCCACCGCGAGGCCGACGCCCATCATCTTGAAGTCGATCATCCCGAGCGTCGCGAAGATCGCGAACACGGCGACCATCACGATCGCGGCGCTGGTGACGACGCCGGCCGTGGCCTTCAGCGCGTGCGAGACCGCGTCGGCGCTGGAGCGCCCCTCGTCGTGGGACTCGCGCACCCGGCTAAGGATCAGCACGTGGTAATCCATCGACAGGCCGAAGAGGATCACGAAGAGGAAGAGCGGCAGCCACGCGGTGACGCCTCCGATCGAGTGGAAGCCGAGCAGGGACTCGAGGTTGCCCTTCTGGAAGATCAGCACCAGGACGCCGTAGGCCGCGCCGACCGAGAGTAGGTTGAGCAGGATCGCGGTGATCGGGATGACGATCGACCGGAAGGTCAGGAGCAGCAGCAGGAACGCCAGGGTGAGCACGAAGGCGAAGACGATCGGGGCGTGGGCCTTCATCGAGTCGTTGAAGTCGCGCGAGCCGGCTGTGAGCCCGGTGGTCCGGACCTCGACTCCCGGCACGTTCGCGACGGTCGCCGGAATCAGCTGATTGCGGAGCGTGTCGAGGGCGCGGTTGGACGCGGCGTCGGTCCCCTTGCCGGCCAGGGGGATTCGCACGATTGCGGCCTCATGCGATGAGCTCACCTGGGTCGGGAGGGCGCGGCCCATCTCCCCGCTGGCGAGCGCCTGCTGCTCGAGCCGGGCGATCGCCGACGTCACCGGGGGCGCCGTGACGTCGGGCGCGGTGACCACGACCTCGGCCGGCAGCGGGGCGCCCGGGAAGGCGGCCTGGGCGCGCTGGTAGACCTTCATCACCGGCAGGTCGCGGGGGAGACCCTGCGCTCCCGATTCGACGGTGTGGAGCTGGAAGGCGGGAATCGCCAGGGCGACCAGCAGGGCGACGGCGAGGCCGCCCCAGAGGATCGGGCGGCGAATGACTCCGTCGACGATCGCGCCCCAGAATCGCGACTCGCCATTGCCACTGCTGAGCCGGTGCAGGAAGGGGATCCGCCCCCGGTCGACGCGCTCGCCGAGCATCGCGATCACCGCGGGCAGGACGGTCAACGAGCCGACGATGGCGATGCCGACGACGAGGACGGTGCCGACGCCGAAGGAGATGAAGGTCGGCGACCCCATCAGGAACATGCCGCACATCGCGGCCATCACGGTGAGGCCGGAGACCAGCACGGCGCGGCCGGAGGTTGCCGCCGTGACGGCGAGCGCCTCCTCGGGCCCGCGCCCGCGGGCGCGTTCCTCACGGAAGCGGCGCAGGTAGAAGAGCGAGTAGTCGACTCCGACCGCCAGGCCGATCAGCAGGATCACCGAGTTGATCGACTCGTCGACGTGCACGGCGTGGCTGAAGACGGCCGTGATCCCCAGCGCCGAGAAGACCGCCGTGATGGCCAGCAACAGCGGTACGCCCGCTGCGACGAGCGTGCCGAAGGCGATCAGCAGGATCAGCAGCGTCACCGGAAGCGAGGTGAACTCGGCCTTCTGGAAGTCGTCGGTGATCCGCTTGTTGATCGCCTTGTCGATGCTGCCGTCGCCGAACTGACCGATGCTCAGCGCCGGGTGGGCGCGCTGTACCGCGGCGGTCGCCGCCAGCGAGGGGACGACGAGATCCTGTGCATTGTCCAGGGGGCCGTCGAGGTTGAAGGTGACGATGGAGGAGTGGCCGTCGCCGGAGACCTGACCCGTGCTGGAGGGATCGAGCGGGGACTTGACGCGGATGACGTGCGCCGTGCGGGAGAGACGAGCGACGGCATCGCCGATCGCGGCCGTCGCGCCTGGCGCGTTCCAGGCCCCATGCGGGTTCTGGATCAGCACCTGCTCGCTGGCCTGCTCGCTCGGAAACTGCTGGGCGACGATGCGGTCGGCGGCTCGGGACTGGCCCACGCCCTGGTCCTGGCGCTTCTGCGTCACCGTGCCGGTCGCGCTGCCGAGCGCGTAGGCGACCAGCACGAAGCCGAGCCAGCCGAACACGGCGGTCTTGCGATGGGTCGCGCTCCAGCGACCCATCCGTGCGGTGAAGTTCTCGCGGGGCATCGGCCGTGTCAGTGTCCTTGGCGCCGGCTAGCGCAACATCGGTGCTCACGCACGGAGCCGCACTGTGGCGAACTACGTAGGCGTCGGGACGCCCTCGGGCGTCTCCGGGCGCTCCGGGACGGTCGGCGGGGGAATCGGATGCTTGCTGTCGCCGGGAGGTGGTTCGGGTGCCTCGCCGGCGACTGGCGCTCTGGAGGGCAGGGCTGCAAGCACGATCAGCGCCGCCACGCCCGCGACGGTCGCCCCGACCCCAACCGAGAGGTGGGCGCCGCTCATGAACGCCGAGCGCGCGCCCGCGGCGAGCAGGGCGCCGGTGGGCCCGCCCACCGCGGAGGCGACGCCGAGCGCGCCCCCGATCGAGCCCGTGATCGTGTCGAAGGCGCCGGCGGGGACTTGGTGGCCGGCCAGCATCCCGGTCAGCCGGTCCTGGTAGCGGGCGTTGAGCATGCTCCCGATCACCGCGACGCCCAGGGCGCCGCCGACCTGGATGGCGACGACGTAGGTCGCGGAGCCGACGCCGGCGTCGCGGCGGGGGAGGGAGCCGAGGACGGAGTCGGCGGCGGTCGGCATCAGCAGGCCGGCCCCGAACCCGAGCAGCAGCATCCCCGGCAGAACGTCGGCGTAGGTCGCGGAGACCGTGGACGCCGCCGAGATCATCCACAGCCCGCCGGTGATCGCCGCCAGCCCGGCCGCCGCGGTCAGCTTGCTGCCGATCGCTCGCACGACGAGCGTCGAGAGTGGGGCGGCCGCGGCCAGCACCGCCGCCGTCGGCAGGATGCGGACGCCGGCCTCGAGCGGCGAGAGGCCGAGGTCGAACTGCAGGAACTGGGTCAGCACGAAGACCGCCCCGAACAGCGCGAAGAGACCGAGCGCGACCCCGATGACTGCCACGGAGAAGCGCCGGGAGCGGAAGAAGGAGAGCTTCAGCATCGGGTGGGTGCTGCGGGCCTCCCAGACGACGAACGCCCCGATCGCGACGAGGCCGCAGGTGCCGACCGCGAGCACGCTCGCCGATCCCCAGCCGCGTGTCGGCGCCTCGATGATCGCCCAGAGCAACAGGCCGAGCCCGAGCATCGAGAGCAGCGCGCCGCCCGGATCCGATCGGGGCGCCGCGCCGTTCTTCGACTCCGGCACCAGCCACATCGCCGCGACGCCGCCGAGCAGCACCACGGGCACGTTCACGAAGAACACGGAGCCCCACCAGAACCACGAAAGCAGCAGCCCGCCCGCCAGCGGGCCGATCGCCAGGCCGACCCCCATGGCGCCGCCCCAGATCCCGACGGCCTTGGCCCGTTCGCCGGGCTCGCGAAAGACGTTGTCGAGGATCGAGAGGCCGGCGGGGATCATCATCGCCGCGCCGGCGCCCATCAGCCCGCGCCAGGCGATCAGGAGATTCACCGAGCCCGAGAAGGCCGCGCCCAGCGAGCCGACCGCGAAGACGGCGAGGCCGGCGATGAAGAGACGCTTGCGGCCGACTCGATCAGCAAGGCTTCCCGCGACGAGCAGGAGCCCGGCGAAGACCATCGCGTAGACGTCCACGATCCACTGCAGCTCGCTCGAGGTCGCGTGCAGCTTCCTCACGAGGGTCGGCAGCGCGACGTTGAGGATCGTGCTGTCGACGTTGACGACGAGGACCGCGATGCAGAGCACAGCCAGCACTGCCCAGCGGCGTCGATCCGGCTGGTTCATCGACCCCAACGTACGGCCGCCTCGCTCGCGGGGCATCGGTGCTCGTCACCGAGCCGCCTCAGTGGCGACCACGGGTGCCGTTGGGCGTACGGGGGTTGTGGCTACCCGCGCGCCCGCTTGATCGAGCGCAGGACGAGCAGAGCGACGAGGGCGACGATCTGGCCGCCGAGGATCACCCGGTTCAGGTCGAGCGCGGACTCCCAGTACACGTCCTCGCCGCGGATCACGTAGGCCCCGACCGGCCGGGCGCGGAGGCCGAAGCCGCCACCGCCGCCCGACTTGCCGTCGGGCTCATCGCCGCTGCCCCCGCCGCCGCCGCCCTGAACCGAGGCCGCCGGGATCACCGTCACCCCGTTGCGCTCGTAGGGCTCGCCGTAGACGCGGCGCACCGTGAGCGACTCGCGTGCCGCGTCGATCGTCTCCTTCGCATCCATGTCCGTCTCCTCTCGGGGTGGTCACCTTCCCCCAGTGTGACGAGGCCTTGTCGGCGGGCTCGAGCAGGGGGCGACCGCTCCCGATGGTCTCGGCGGCCGCCCCCGCTCGCCGCGCCTACATCCGCCAGCCGTCGACCGCGATGTAGAGCGTGTTGATCCCGTTCGGGTGCACCAGGATCACCGGTGACAGGCAGGTCGCAGGCACCATGAACGAGTCGTCCTTGATCCGCGCGTCACCGTCGCGCGAGATCGGGGCCTGATCGGTCGTTTCCGCGGCCATCGTGTCCGAGTCGGCGCCGCAATACAGCGAGGCGCTGATCGTGTTCACCGGCCCCGGGGTGCCGTTCCCGGGCGCGACCGGAATCACCAGGCCCCTGACCCGCAGGTCCAGCCTGCCGCGGTCGCTGAGGCGCACACTGCCCTCCCTCAGGACCCAGGGCGCACCACCCGCGGCGACGCCGTGGAACATCGGATCGGTCGGCACCGACGGCGCGAGCGACTCCCTGATCAGCTGCCCGCCGTGACCCTTGCCGTGCTCCCGCCCGTGGCCGTCGTGCCCGAGCGCGCTGAGCGCACCGATCGCGAGAGCGCTCGCGAGCGCCGCCAGTGCGGCGACGAAGACCGTGATCGGAACCCGTTTCGGAATTCGCATGGTCCGTATCCCTCCTGTAGTTGCCGGTCTTCTCCCCACAGGGAGCTACGGGCGAGGGACCCGAACGGTTTGCGCTATCTGACTCTTCTTCGCCGGCTCTGGCTGGCGATCGCCCACATGATCCCGACGGTCACCCTGGTGATCACGATCATCGGCATCCCGCTTGCGCTGGCCAACCTGAAGCTGGTGATGGTGGCGCTGGTGCCATTCGGCCGCGAGGTGTGCCGATCGACGAGGCGCGGGCCATGGGCCGCGAGGCTCAGAACATCGACTTCGGGTCGCTGTAGCTGCCGCTCTCACGCGCAGGGAGGCGCGTCTGTACCGCCGATACATGCGGTCTAGCGTTCCCTCCGTTTCGCCTCACATCGCGGCCGCCGATAATGCGAGGTATGCGAGTCGCCAGCTTGTCCGCTCTCACCCTTGGCTTGCTGCTGAGTGGCTGCGGTGGTGCGGGCGGCACAACCGATCGGACCAACGCCGGGGGGAATGGGCAGACAGGACAGGCGCCAGTTAAGGGGCGATACGCACTCATCGTCTCCGCCGACGCCAAGCAGGCAGCTGACCGGCGAGGCATCGACCTGAGCACGCTGGCGTCGCGCGCGCTCGAACGAGTCGGCCGGCAACTTCCGGGCGGGACGTATCCAACCGTCCCGGTCCTTGTGCATACCGGCACCGGCAAACAGACGATCCCGGAAACGGGCACCAACGGCTTCACAAATCCCACAAACGGCGCGATTGACATCACCATCGACCCGGTGAGCAAACTGGGGCTCGCAAGGACGCTGCGCCGCTGGCTTCCGAGCACGATCGCGCATGAAGCGCAAAACAGCGCGCGCGTGGTCCACGGGCCGGGGTTCGGGCAGACCCTTTTGGAGTGGATGGTCAGCGAGGGGCTGGCGGACGTCTTCTCATCTGCTGCCTTTCCTGCCACTCCCACGCTCCCCTGGACTAATGCGCTGACAGCGGACGAGGAGCAAAGATTGTGGCAGCAGGCTCAGCCGAGCCTCAATCAGCCCAACTCAGGAAGCAGCCGGCTTTATGACCGCTGGTTTTTTGGTGGAGGTGGGATTCCGCGCTGGGCCGGATACACGATCGGCACCCATATCGTCGAGGGTTATCTCGCCCGCCACCGCGGGGCGCGAATCACCGAAATCTCATTGCTCCCAGCACGCCAGATCCTCGCTGGCAGTGACTACATGCCGAACTAACGCCCGCGAAATGAGGAACCCGTTCGTTTCGATGCCGCTTTGCGCGAGAAGCAGTAGCGCCGAGTTCTGCCTACTCAGCAGATCCGCGGCAGCGGGTCGCCGGCGAGCATGTCGACCACTCGCGAGCCGCCGAAGGAGGTCTCCAGGACGACCAGGCCCGGGGGCTCCTCGGTGACCTCCGCGATGATCGCCGCCTCGCGGCCCAGCGGATGGGAGCGGAGGGCGGCGAGCGCGGCGTTGGCTGAGTCGCGGCGCGACGATCGCGATCAGCTTGCCCTCGTTCGCGACGTAGATCGGGTCGATGCCGAGGATCTCGCAGGCGCCGTTGACCTCGGGGCGGATCGGGAGCTCCGACTCGTCGATCGTGATGCCGACCTCGGCGGTGAGGGCGAGCTCGGCGAGGACGGTGGCGAGGCCACCCCGGGTCGGGTCGCGCAGGCAGCGGACGCCCACGACGTCGCTGAGCAGCGTGTGGACGAGGCCGTTGAGGGGGGCGGTGTCGGACTCCAGCTCGACCTCCAGCTCCAGCTCGCCGCGGGCGATCATGACGGCCATGCCGTGGTCGCCGATCGGGCCG
Organism: uncultured Solirubrobacterales bacterium; assembly: GCA_963815665.1. Classification (GTDB taxonomy): domain Bacteria; phylum Actinomycetota; class Thermoleophilia; order Solirubrobacterales; family 70-9; genus DASUPK01. The sequence goes on from CAWFHN010000011.1 coordinate 202,659, forward strand.
GAGACGAGGACCACGTCGCCGGGGCGGATCGCGCGGGGGCCGAGGATGTGCTCGTGCTCGACGACGCCGACGGCCGAGGTGTTGATGTAGAGGCCGTCGGCCTTGCCTCGCTCGACGACCTTGGTGTCGCCGGTGGCGATGCGGACGTCGGCGGTCTCGGCGGCGCTCGGCCATGGAGGCGAGCGATCCGCTCCAGCTCGGCGACCGGCAGGCCCTCCTCGACGATGAAGCCGGCCGAGAGGGCGAGCGGGGTCGCGCCGGTCATCGCCAGGTCGTTGATCGTGCCGTTGACGGCGAGCTCGCCGATGTCGCCGCCGGGGAAGAAGAGCGGGCTGACGACGAAGGAGTCGGTGGTGAAGGCGAGCTGGTCCTTGCCGGTGCCGACCAGGGCGCTGTCGCCGAGCGGCTCGAGCAGCTCGTTGGAGAACTCGCGGACGAAGATCCCCTCGATCAGGTCGTGGGAGGCCTTGCCGCCGGCGCCGTGGCTCGAGCGTGATGCGCTCGTCGAGGACCTTGCGGCGCGGGCGGCGCCGGCGCGCCTCGATCGCCTCGAGGACCTCCTCCTCAGACCGCGACACTCTCGCCCTTCCGCCGCCCGGCGTGGCGGCCGTAGTTGAAGTAGGCGGCGCAGGCGCCCTCGCTGGAGACCATGCAGGTGCCGATCGGGTGCTCGGGCGTGCAGGCGGTGCCGAAGACCTTGCACTCCCAGGGGCGGATCACGCCCTTCAGCACCTCGCCGCACTGGCAGGCCTTCGGGTCGGCGACGCGGACGCCGGGAACCTCGTAGCGGACCTCGGCGTCCCAGTCGGCGAACTCGTCCCGGACCTTCAGCGCCGACTGCGAGATGAAGCCGAGGCCGCGCCACTCGAAGGTGGTGCGGAGCTCCATCGTCTCGGCGATCGCCGCGAGCGCCAGCGGGTTGCCCTCGTCGCGGACGACGCGCTGGTACTGGTTCTCGACCTCGCAGCGGCCCTCGGCGAGCTGGCGGAGCAGCATGTGGACGCCCTGGAGGACGTCGAGCGGCTCGAAGCCGGAGACGACGACCGGCTTGCCGTGCTCCTCGGCGATGAAGCGGTAGGGGCGCAGGCCGATCACGGTCGAGACGTGGCCCGGGCCGATGAAGCCGTCGAGGCGCAGGTCGGGCGAGTCGAGGATCGCCCGGATCGCCGGGACGATCGTGACGTGGTTGCAGAAGGCCGAGAAGTTCTGGATGCCCTCGGCGCGGGCGCGCTTCAGGGTGATCGCGGTGGAGGGGGCGGTGGTCTCGAAGCCGATCGCGAAGAAGACGACCTCGCGGTCGGGGTTCTCGCGGGCGATCTTCAGGGCGTCGAGCGGCGAGTAGACCATCCGCACGTCGGCGCCGCGCGCCTTGGCGTCGAGCAGCGAGCCGTTCGATGACGGCACCCGCATCATGTCGCCGAAGGTGGTGAAGATCACCTCGGGGCGCTCGGCGATCGCGATCGCGTCGTCCTGGCGGCCCATCGGGATCACGCAGACCGGGCAGCCCGGGCCGTGGACCAGCTCGACGTTGGCGGGCAGCAGGTCCTCGACGCCGTGCTTGTAGATGGAGTGGGTGTGGCCGCCGCAGACCTCCATCAGCTTGTAGGTGCGGCCGGGGTCGGCAAGCGCGGCGATCTCCGCCGCCAGGCGCTTGGCGAGGGCCGGGTCGCGGTACTCGTCGACGAACCTCATGCGCCGGGCGGGCCGCCCGCTCGCCGATCGCGTCGAGCAGCAGGTGGTAGATCGTCGCCTGGGCCTCCTGGATGCGCGGGATGTGGTCGGAGGGGACGACGAAAAGGTGGTCGAGCGAATCGAGCGCGGCGAGGCGGCCGCCGTCGTAGCCGGCCAGGGCGACGGTGGTCATGCCCCGGCGGTGGGCCTCCTCGACCGCCCGACCACGTTCGGCGAGCCGCCGCTGGTGGAGATCGCGACCGCGATGTCGCCTGGCGGCCGAGCGCGATCAGCTGGCGGGCGAAGACCTGCTCGATGCCGACGTCGTTGGCGACCGCGGTGACCGTGGCGGCGTCGTTGTTGAGCGCGACGCGGGCCAGCCGCGGCGAGGGCATCGGCGGCGAGATCCTGGGCGTCGGTGGCGGAGCCGCCGTTGCCGAAGGCGAGCAGGCGGGCGCCGCCATCCAGGCTGCTGCCGGAGCTCCTCAGCGCAGCGCGCGAGGCGCCGGTGTCGATCGCCGAGCGCAGGGCGATGACCTCGCCGGCCTTCTCGAGGGTGGAGGCTGCGGACGTCGGCGAGAACCGAGTCGAGGTCGGTCTCGTCGGGGCCCTGGAACGGATAGAGGAAGTCCGTCGGCTCGCGCGACCTTCTCCAGCGCGACGCCGGCGTGGCAGAGGACCCGGTCGCCGAGCTGGATGTCCTCGACCAGATCGACGCCACCTGCTCGAAGCGCCGTCCTCTCGCTCACGGCCGTGGGCCCCTGCATCTCGGCGACCCTCGCCGCACTGCGACGTCGCCGCAGGTGATGCAGCCTCGGGCGGCGGCGTCGCGCCGGGCACGGTCCTCGAGCAGCCCCGGCTGCTCGAAGAAGACGTGGACGAGCTCCCAGAGCACGTGGTAGGCGGTCTCCTGGGTCTCCTGGACGATCGCCGGGTCGTCGCTCGGGACCGGCGAAGGACGTGATCGGGCGCGTCGATCGCGCGGCGCCCGTCATCTCGATGGTCAGCAGGCCGCGGGCGCGCGCCGCCTCGATGAAGCGGGAGGTCTGCGGTCGGCCCGCCGTGGCAGATCGCCAGGGCGATGTCGTCGGGGCCGGCGAGTCGGGCGAGGGTGGTGGCGCCGGTCGGGTCGTTGCTCGGTGCGATCGCGGGAAGCGCCCGCTTGCCGACGATCACCGGGTGCATGAACTCGACGGCGGCGTGGGCGGCGTCGGTGGCGGCCGGGCCGGTGCCGAACGGGATCAGCGTGCCACCGCGCGCGAAGGCGCGGGCCATCGCGTGGCAGGCGCGGGCGAGCTCGCCGGCCTCGCGCTCGAAGAACTCGCCGACGACGCGCGAGCGCTCGGCGATCGCCTCGTCCAGGGAGGCGCAGCCGATCCGCGGCGGCTCAGTCGATCGCGCTGGTCCTGAGATCGGCCAGCTCCTCCTCGTAGGTCTGTCCCAGAGCCTCCAGGGCCCGCAGGGTCTGGCGCGCCTCGCCCTCGTCGATCCGCGAGATCGCGAAGCCGACGTGGATCAGCACCCAGTCGCCGACGCCGACCGCGTCCGGGCCCTCCCAGAGCAGGCCGACGTCGCAGTTGCGCCGAACGCCGGAGACGTCGACCTTGGCGACGCGGTTCTCCGTGTCGACGATCTCGACGATCTGGCCGGGATCCCTAGGCACATCGCTAGTCCACTCTCCTCGCCGCGATCGCGGCCTGGCCGAAGCTGATCCCGCCGTCGTTGGGGGGAACTCGGCGGTGGGTCAGCACGTCGAAGCCCAAGCTACCGAGTCTGCGGCGGACGCTCCGGAGCAGCCGCAGGTTCTGGAAGCTGCCGCCCGAGAGGGCGACCTGGCCGGGATCCGGGCATCGGCTCGGCGCAGGCGCGGGCGGCCGCCGCCGCGACGCCCTCGTGGAAGGCGGCGGCGATCCGGCGCGCGGCCGCCCGGCGTCGAGGTCGTCGTGGACGGCGGCGACCAGGTCGGCGCCGCGGATCCGCCGTCGGCGAGGCGGCAGGCGTACGGCTCGGCTCGACCTCGCCGGCGAGCTGCTCGAGCTCGATCGCCGCCTGGCCCTCGTAGGTGACCTCCTCGCGGACGCCGAGCAGCGCGGCGGCCGCGTCGAACAGGCGGCCCATCCCCGAGGAGAGCGGCGCGTTGACCTTCAGGCTCTGGCGAACCTCGCGCCAGCGCTCGTACGGGACCGGGCGGTCGGCGGCCTCCAGGTAGGCGGCGGCCATCCGCCAGGGCTCGCGGATCGCCGCCTCGCCGCCGGGCAGCGGCACCGGCTCGAGGTGGGCGAGGCGCTCGAAGCCCTCGAGCGAGGCCCCGAGCAGCTCACCGCCCCAGAGCGTGCCGTCTGGCCCGTAGCCGGTGCCGTCGAAGACCAGCGCGAGCGCGGGCCCTCCTCGCCGTTCTCGGCGAGGCAGGCGGCGGCGTGCGCGTGGTGATGCTGGACGGCGATCGTCTCGGCCTCCTGCTCCAGCGCCCAGCGGGTCGAGAGGTAGTCGGGGTGGAGGTCGTGGGCGATCACCTCGGGCCGGACGTCGAGCATCTCGAGGTAGAGCGCCAGGTCCGCGCGGAAGGCCTCGTAGGCGAGCGGCGAGTCGAGGTCGCCGAGGTGGGGGGAGAGGAAGGCCCGCGCGCCCGCGCGACGCAGAAAGTGCTCTTCAGCTCGGCGCCGGTGGCGAGGATCGGCGCGGTCCGGCGGGGCAGGCGGCAGCGCCTGCGGCGTCAACCCGCGCGAGCGGCGGACGGGGAACGCCGGCGAACGACCGAGTCCTCGCAGCGGCGGTGGATCGGGCGGTCGTGGGCGAGGAAGGCGTCGGCGATCTCGCCGAGCCGCTCGCGGGCGTCGTCGTCGTCGACCGCGATCGGCTCGTCGGAGCGGTTGCCCGAGGTCATCACCAGCGGCCGGCCGAAGTCGGCGCAGAGCAGGTGGTGGAGCGGGGTGTAGGGGAGCATCACCCCGAGCCAGGGGCTGCCGGGCGCGACCGAGGCCGCGACGCGGAGCGGTCGCGCCGCCTGGAGCCAGGACGATCGGCGCGGTCGAGCCGGCGAGCAGCTCCTGGTCGGCGTCGGTCTGCGGCGATCGCGTCGGGCCGCGCTCATCAGCGGCGAAGCGGCTTCTCCTCGCGGCGCTTCCGCGCGCGCAGCCGCGCCACCGCGCCCTCGTCGGTCGCGTCGCAGGCGAGGTGGTAGCCGCCGAGGCCCTTGACGGCGACGATCGCTCCCTCGCGCAGCAGCTCGCGGCCTCCTCCAGCGGCAGCGAGAGCCGAGGACCGCAGTCCGGACAGGCGATCGGCTCGGCGTGGAAGCGGCGGTCGGCCGGGTCCTCGTACTCGGCGCGGCAGTCCTCGCACATCTCGAAGCCCGCCATCGTCGTGTTGGCGCGGTCGTAGGGCGGGCGGCGGACGATCGTGAAGCGTGGCCCGCACTGGGTGCAGTTGATGAACGGGTAGCGGTGGCGGCGGTCGGCCGGGTCCCAGAGCTCGCGCAGGCATTCGTCGCAGGTGGCGAGGTCGGGCGGGATCAGGGCACCGGCCGGCCCGCCCGGCGCTCGCCGCGATCCGGAACTGGCGCTCGCCGCGGGGCGGCACCGACGAGGCGCCGAGCGGCTCCACGGACGCGAGCGGCGGGGCCTCCTCGCTCAGCCGCGCGGTGAACGCCCGAGCCGCCGGCTCGCCCTCCACCTCGACGACCACGCCGCGCCCGTCGTTGAGCACGAAGCCGCCGAGCCGGTGTCGCGAGGCGAGCCGGTGGACGAAGGGCCGGAAGCCGACGCCCTGAACGACTCCGCGGACTACGATCCGCCGTCGCTCGCGTGTGGCGCCCCTTCGGGCTCCATCCAGCCAGTATCCCGCTACCCGGCGTTTCGAATCTCAGCCTGGGAGGAGCCATCCGACTGCGTGTTGTCGGAGCCGGCGCCAGGCGCCCGAGACCGTTCCCGTGTAGCCCGATCCCGTCGAGGTGGTCTGCGCCGACGCGTCGCTCTGCCGCTGTGGGCGGCGGTGCTCTCGATGAGCCTGCTTCGGCGACAGCGATTCGCCCGCCGTTACCGGCTCGGAGCTGATCCCGATCCTCTCGCTCACCAGCCGGTTGGCGAGCAGCGCGACGGCCACCGCGACGAGCAGGCCGATCAGGGCGAACAGGGGCCAGCGCAGGGTCGAGGCGGTCATTCCGGTGTATCTCCGGACTCGCCGGCATCCCCGCGGGGTGGGAGCGCGATCGACGCCTGGCGCCGCCGCCCTCGCGGTTGGCGATCGTGACCTCGCCGCCCCAGGCCGCCGCGAGCTCGCGCGCGATCGATAGGCCCAGTCCGGTCCCCGGCCGGCCGCGGCGGCCGGCCCGGCCCCGATGGAAGCGCTCGAAGACCATCTCCTCCTCACCCGGTTCGAGCCCGGGCCCGCGGTCGAGGACGTCGATCCGCTGGGGCGTCTCACCACCCGGACCTCGGAGTCCCGCGGCGAGTAGAGCACCGCGTTCTCGATCACCGAGTCGAGGACGCGATCGAAGTCCGATCGGGCGCAGACACAGCTCGGGGCGTCGCCGTTCCCGGCGTGGGTCAGCTCGATGCCCGCATCGCCCGCGGCCTTTCGCCAGCGCGTGACCGCCTGGTCCACGCCCGCCTCGACGTTGATCACCTCCGCCGGCATCTCCCGCTCGCCCGCCCGGCTGAGGATGAGCAGCTCGTTGACGATGCTGGCCAGCCGGTCGACCTCCTTGAGGGCGGAGTCAAGCTCCGCGGCCCGCGGGTCGCCGGAGGAGACCTCGTCTCGGAGCTCCTCGAGCTGCAGGCGAATGCCCGTCAGCGGGGTCCGGAGCTGGTGCGAGGCATCGGCTACGAAATCTCGCTGGCTTCCCAGCAGGCGCTCGAGCCGCTCGGTCATGCTGTTGAACGAGCGCGCCAGGGCTCGCTGCTCGCTGCTGCCCTCGACCCGCGCCCGGGTGCTCAGGTCGCCCCCCTCGACCTGCTGGGCGGCTCGCTCCAGGCGCCCGATCGGGCGGGACGTCTCCCGTGCGATCAGGGCTCCGGCGAGCCCTCCGAGCAGGAGGACGATCCCTGCGAGGCCGATCAGTCGGACTATCGCCGAGTGGGTGGCGTCGCTGACCGCTGAGTTGCTCTGGGTCACGCGAACCGCCCCGATCGGCCGGCCTCGCTGCAGGATGGGCACGGAGGTCGCGAGCAGGTCCTCGCCCAGGGTGTTGCTCCGGCGAACCGCCTGGGAGGTCTCCCCGTTGAGCGCAGCGGCGATCTCGGGGCGGGAGGCGTAGTCGACGCCGATCTCGGCGGGGACGCCGCTGTCGGCGATGACCGTCCCCTTGTCGTCGACCACGATCACGCGACCGCGCTCCGCCTCGGCGGAGCGGACCACCAGGCGCTGGAGCGTGGCCGTCTGGGAGTGCTCCACCAGCTCGGGAGCGCTTGCTGCGACGACCTCCGCCTGGCTCCTGGCCTGTGACCGCACCTCCGAGTCGACGCGCTTGCCGAGGCTGACGCCGAGCGGCACGCCGAAGGCCACCAGCGCGAGCAGCAGCAGGTACGCCACCGCGATCGTCAATCCGAGGCGAAGGCTTACGGTGAACCGTCCTCGGGCGTGAGCAGGCGGAAGCCGACACCGCGCAGCGTCTCGATGAAGCGTGGATTCGCGCTGTCGTCTCCCAGCTTGCGCCGGAGCGTCCGGATGTGGACGTCGAGCGTCTTGGTGGAGCCGAACCAGTTGACGTCCCAGACGCGGGCCATCAGGTCCTCGCGGGTGACCACCGTGCCTGCGTTTCGCGCCAGCTCGGCCAGCAGGTCGAACTCCCTGCGCGCGAGCTTCACGGGCTCGCCGGAGAGCAGCACCGAGCGGGCGCCTAGGTCGATGCGCAGAGGGCCGACCTCGATCGGCTCCGCCGGCGGCTGGGAGTCCGAGCGCGCTCGCCGCAGGACGGCGCGGATCCTCGAGATCAGCTCGCGTGAGCTGAACGGCTTCACCACGTAGTCGTCCGCGCCGAGCTCGAGGCCCAGGACGCGGTCCATCTCCGTGCCCCGCGCGGTCAGCATGACGATCGGCACGTCCGAGCTCTTGCGCAGCGTCCGGCAGACGTCGGACCCATCGCCGTCCGGCAGGTTGAGGTCGAGCAGGACCAGGTCGGGATCCATCACTTCGGCCGAGCTCACCGCCTCGGCGGCGGTGCGCGCGATTACCGGCTCGAATCCGTTGCGGCGCAGGGCCTTGGAGAAAGGCTCGAATATGGCTGCCTCGTCCTCGACGAACAGAATCCGCCGCGAGGCTGGTGAGCCGGGCATGCCGGCCAATGTAGCGCCGCTCCGCACCGCCACCGGCTCTGCGGGGACATCCCTTCCCTTCTCTTTGCCTAACGCTCCCCGGGCCCTTGTCCCGCGCTTCTGAGAATCCGGTCTCCCGTCAATCGGACGTTAGGAGAGTTCCAGTGCGCAACATGAGGATGAAGATCGCCACGTTCGCGCTAGCCCTGGGCCTGGGTGGCCTCGGCGGCTACGCGATGAGCTCGAACAAGAGCTCGCAGGACGGCAGTGGGGTGCTCACCGCGGGCACCAAGGTAGTCCGGCGGACCGTTCACGCGAAGAAGCCAAAGCCGAGCCCGAAGGACGTCGCACAGGCACGGGCGGCCCGAAGTCAGGCCCTCGCCTCCCAGCGCGCCTCCGTACCGGTTTCCACCGGCTCGAGCGGCTCCACCTCCTCGGGATCGAGCAGCGGTAGGCCTGTGCACACGGGCAGCAGCGGGTCCTCGAGCCACTCCGGCGGCAGCGGCAACAAGCCGGTCAACACCGGCAGCAGCGGCTCGTCGGGTGGTGGCTCCAGCACTCCACCCGTCTCGACCGGATCGAGCGGCGCCGGCGGCGCCGGCGGCACGGGCGGCGGCGAGGGCAACGACGGCGGCGAGAAGGAGGGCGGGGACTGAGCGCGTCCCCGCAACCCTTCCCAAACCCTAACCCGGCGTTCCACCGTCGTTTGACGGGTGCTCCGCACAATCGCAGCACAGATCAGATCAAGGAGCGGAAGCGATGAAAACGTTCAGATCCAAACTTGCGATTGCGGCGGTCATCTTCGGCCTCGGCGGCCTCGGCGGTTTCGCGATGGCCTCGAACCCGGCCGGTCAGACCCAGGTCCCGAGCGCGGCGATCGCCTCGCAGACCGGCCAGGCCGGCGCCCATGTCTCCACCGGCACGAGCGGTGCCGCTACGAGCGGAGCCACCAGCACGCTCGGGATCAACGCGCCGGCCAGCCAGGTGCTGCCGCGCAGCACCACGAACGGGGGCGGCCAGGATGACTGAGCTCCCGACTGAGCGCCCTGCGGCGCGCCCGCGTCCGCGCAAGCCGGGCCCGGTGCCGACGGTGCTGGCGGCGCTCGCCGTCTTCGGCGTCGCCTTCGAGTTCCTGGCGTTCCAGCTGACCGCCGGGAAGGACCCCGCCGTGGGCACCGGCCTAGCCGCCGGCACTCCTGTCACCAGGCCCGCGAAGAAGCTCGTCATCACCAAGGTGATCCCGGCGAGTGGCACCGCCGGCGGCTCCACCTCCAGCCAATCGTCGTCCGGATCGGTCGCCGCGCCGGCACCGGTGACGACCTCCTCGTCATGAACCTCCACGACCTCTCCTTCGACGCGATGGGCTGCGAGGTCCGGGTGCTCGTCGGCGAGCCCCTGCCGGGCTCGCCGCCGGCCGCCGACGCTGCTGAGCGGGGCCGGTCGTTCATCGCGGACTTCGAGGCTTCCCTGTCGCGCTTTCGCGCCGACAGCGAGTTGACCAGGCTGAACGAGGACCCCCAGCCCGAGGTCTCCGGCTCGCCGCTTCTTCGCCGTGCGGTCCGGGCCGGCCTGTGGGCGGCGGAGAGGACGGGCGGCCTGGTCGATCCGACCCTGCTCGACGCAATCGTCGCCGCGGGCTACTCACGGTCGCGAGCCGGCGAGGAGCCGGTTCCCCTCGTGGACGCCCTCGCGCTCGCCCCGGAGCGCCGCCCCGCGTGCCCGCGCCGGACGGCGGAGTGGCGGCTGATCGAGGTCGACGACGAGGCGGGCACCATCCGTCGCCCGCCCGGCATCGGCTTCGACACGGGCGGCAGCGGCAAGGGGCTGGCAGCCGACCTCCTCGCCGAGCGACTGCGGGGCTACTCCCGCTACGTGGTCGACTGCGGCGGCGACGTCCGCGTCGGGGGCTTCGCCCTCCAGCTCGACGCGTTTCCAATCCACGCCCGCCACCCGGTCGACGGGGAGGCGGCGGCGATCTTCTACGTGTCCACGGGCGGAATCGCGAGCTCCGGCATCGACACCCGCGTCTGGCGGAACGACGACGGCTCCTTCGCCCATCACCTGCTCGATCCGAGCACCGGCGAGCCCGCCTGGACCGGCCTCATCGGCGCCACCGCCCTCGGGGCCGACGCCCTTGAGGCGGAGACCCTCTCCAAGGCGGCCCTGCTCAGCGGTCCCGAGAAGGGCCGCGAGCTGCTCGCCGAACGCGGCGGGATGCTGGTCGACGAGACCGGCGGGGTCGAGCTCGTCGGGCCGGTGAGCGCCAAGCTCGTCGGCCGGCGCAGCCTCGGGGTCCGATCGGTCCCCGTCACGGCGGGAGGAGGCCCCGGATGAGCCAGGCGCTCTCACAACACGTCTGGTGGCTTGCGAGCCGGGCCTCCGGAGTGGTCGCCCTCGGACTGGTGACCATCTCGGTCGTCCTGGGCTTGACGATGGCCGGCAAGCTGTCCCGCAAGCCGGGCGCAGGGCGCGTCCTGAGCGCGATCCACGAGCAGACCGCCGTCACCGGACTGGTGGCGATCGCGGTGCACGGGCTCACGCTTCTCGGCGACCCCTGGCTCAACCCCGGCCCCGCGGGGATCGCGATCCCCTTCGTGATGGCCTACAAGACGCTCTGGGTCGGCTTCGGGATCACGGCCGGCTGGCTCGCCGCGCTGCTCGGGCTGAGCTTCTACGCCCGCCGCCGCATCGGCCCCCGCCTCTGGCGGCGCGCCCACAAGGCGACGATCGTCGTCTACGCCCTCGGGGTCATCCATACGCTGGGCGCCGGAACGGACGCCTCGAGCCCCTGGCTCTTCTGGCCCGTGGCCGCCAGCATCCCGATCGTCGCCGTCCTCTTCGGGGCGCGCGTCGTCCAGGGGATCCGGCTGGGACGAGCCCGGGCGAGAAAGGCCGGCGCCCGCCGAGGGGCAATCGAGGGCAGCGGTCGCGAGCTTCCGCCCGACGTCGAGATCCCGCCGCGGCATCGCCGCCGCGAGATCGAGGAGCCGGCGGTCGCATGAGCGGCGACGGCATCGTCATCGTCGGCGGCGGCCTAGCCTCGCAGCGCTGCGTCGAGACGCTGCGCGCCCGGGGCTACGCGGGCCGGCTCAGGCTCGTGTGCGGCGAGGCCGAGTTGCCGTACGACCGGCCGCCGCTCTCCAAGGAGCTCCTTGCGGGCGAGCTGGACGAGTCCGAGGTCGGCTTCCGCCCGGCTCGCTGGTACGCCGATCAGCGGGTGGAGCTGATCTTCCGCCGCGCCGTGAAGCTCGACGCGAAGCGCCGCCGCGTGCGCCTCGATGACGAGACCGAGCTGGCCTACGAGGACCTCGTCATCGCGACCGGCGGTGCGCCGCGCGTCCTCCCTCAGCTGGAGCAGTACTCGAACGTGCACTACCTGCGAACCATCGCCGACGCGCGAACGCTGCGGACCGAGCTCCGCGAGGGAGCCAGGTTGGCGGTCATCGGGGCCGGCTTCATCGGCCAAGAGGTCGCGGCCACAGCCAGCGCGGCCGGCGCCGAGGTGACGATCGTGGAGGCGGCCCCCGCACCCCTCGGGGCGGTGCTCGGCGAGGAGATCGGCCGGACCCTGATGAGGATGCACTCCGACCAGGGCATCGACGTCAGGCTCTCCACCAAGCTCGAGGGCGCCCGCGGCAACGGAACGGTCGAGGAGCTCGTCCTGAGCGGCGGCGGGAAGCTTGCCTGCGATGCGGTCGTGGTCGGCATCGGCGTTGCCCCGGACTCGGGCTGGCTCGGGACGAGCCGCCTGGGGAAGGACGGTGTGCTCACCGACGTGGCCGGGCGGACCGAGGTTCCTCATGTCTTCGCGGCGGGCGACGTCACCCTCGCCTTCGACCACCGTGTCGGCCGGCATCGGCGCAGCGAGCACTGGGACGCCGCCGTCCGCCAGGGAGTGGCCGCAGCGCGGGCGATCCTGGGGGAGCGGCCTGAGCCCGCTCCGCCGCCGAGCTTCTGGAGCGACCAGCACGGCGTGCGGATCCAGTACTTCGGCTACGCCGATCTCTCCGACGAGATGACGATCGAGGGCAGGCCGGCGGATCGCCGGTTCGCGGTCATCTACACGCGCCGCGGCAAGCCCATCGGCGCCCTCACGGTCGACGACCCGCGCGCCTTCGCGCGACTGAGGAAAGAGATCGCACGAGCTGATTCCGGCAACACGAGTGAAAGGAGCAACGATGAGCTACATCCCGAAGGTTGACCGAAGCGCCTGTAGCGCGCACGGCGATTGCGTCGACATCGCCCCCGGCGTCTTCGCGCTGGGCGAGACGGCGGAGGTGATCGGCGAGGGCTCCGACAAGGAGATCCTCAAAGCAGCGAAGTCATGCCCGGCCCTCGCGATCGAGGTGATCGACTCGGAGACCGGCGAGACCGTCTACCCCTAGGTCAGATCAGAAGCCGCGGCGTTCCTTGTCGGTGTGGTCGACCTCGCGCGGGTGCCTGTGCAGGTCGACGCGCAGCCGGATCTCGTGGAAGACGAAGAGGGCGAGCAGGGCGAGGCAGACGAAGCTGAGCACGCCGAGCTCAAGCGCGCCGTACGCACCCCACACCAGGCCGTAGATGTAGAGGCCGATCAGCCCCCCGCTTGCCACCCAGAAGGCGACCCGGAACTTCTCGAATGTGTGCCTCGTGGACATTTCCTCTCCTCAGATCGTCTCGGGGACCATCTCGATCGCTCCGCAGGGGCACTCCTTGACGCAGAGGCCGCAGCCCTTGCAGAAGTCGAGATCGATCTCGTAGAGCTCGCCGGGCTGGCCGAGCTTGATCACGGCGTTGTCGGGGCAGACGCCGTAGCAGTTGTCGCAGCTGAAGCAGTTGCCGCAGGACATGCAGCGGCGCGCCTCGTACAGCGCGTTGGAATCGTCGAGCCCGCCGACGACCTCGTCGAATGTGGAGCCGCGGCGCGCCACCTCGAGCTGTGGCTGGACGGTGGCGGGCGCGTCGGCGTAGTACCAGGTGTTGAGCTGGTCGAAGCTGACGACATCGTGCTTGGGCGGCGGGTCGAAGGCCTGGCCGCGCAGCCACCCGTCGATGTTGCGAGCCGCCTTCTTGCCGTGGCCGACGCCGACGGTGACCGTGCGCTCGGCGGGGACCATGTCGCCGCCGGCGAAGACGCCGCGGTGGCCGGTCTCCATGTTCGGCCCCACCTGGACGACGCCGTCGGAGACCTCGACGCCGGAGACGCCGTCGAGCAGCGAGAGATCCGCCTCCTGGCCGAGCGCGAGGATCACGGAGTCCGCCTCGAGCTTGTCGAGCTCGCCCGTGGGCTGGGGGAAGCCGGTGTCGTCGAGCTCCATCCTCTCGACGGTGATGGTGTGGCCGTCGACCTGCCTGATGGTCTCCAGCCAGCGCATCATCACGCCCTCCTCCTCGGCCTCGGCGACCTCGAACTCGTGGGCGGGCATCCTGTCCCGGTTTCGCCGGTAAACGACGACCGCGTCGGTGGCGCCAAGGCGCTTGGCGGTGCGGGCCGCGTCCATCGCGGTGTTGCCGCCGCCGTAGACGACGACCCTGCGGCCGAGCAGCGGCTTCTCCTCGTCCTCCATGTGTTCGAGGACCGAGACGGCGTCGAGGATGCGCGCCGCCTCGCCGGCCGGGATGTCGGCGTGCTTGCCGATATGGGCGCCGACCGCGAGGAATGCCGCGTCGAATCCGCCCTCGGCCATCGCCCCCTCGATGTCGGTGACCTTGCGGTTGAGCTCCAGCTCGACGCCCATCGCCAGGATCCGGGCGACCTCGGCGTCGAGCACGTCGCGGGGCAGCCGGTAGGTCGGGATGCCGAAGCGCATCATGCCGCCGGCCATCGGGCCGGCCTCGTGGATCGTCACCTCGTGGCCGAGGCGGCGCAGGTGGTAGGCGGCCGACAGCCCAGAGGGCCCGGCGCCCACCACCAATACCCGCTTGCCGGTCAACTCGGCGGGGGGATCGAATGACCAGCCCTGCTTGATCGCCTCGTCGCCGATGAAGCGCTCGACCGAGTGGATGCCGACGGCCTCGTCGAGCTCTCCGCGGTTGCAGGAGGTCTCGCAGGGGTGGTAACAGACGCGCCCCATGATCGCGGGGAAGGGGTTGTCCTCCGATGATCTTCCGCCAGGCGCGCTCGTAGCCCTCGCCGCCCTCCTCGGCCTCGTAGAGCCATGCCTGGCAGTTCTCGCCGGCGGGGCAGGCGTGGTTGCAGGGGGGGAGGCGGTCGACGTACTGGGCGCGCTCGGTCCGCCAGCTGCCGGTCTTGTTCGCGAGGCTCGAGCCGATGTCGAGCGTGATCGCGAAGGGGAGGTTCTTCTCGGTGGCTTCCATCACTGCGGTCCGTGGGGCGTGTCGGCGAGCAGGTCGCGCTGGCCCTCCTCGAGCAGGTCGGGCAGGGAGCCGTAGCCTCCGTGGAGCCCGAAGCGGCGGATGTTGGCGTCCGCCCGCGCCTGGATCGCCTCGATCACGTCCGTCCGGGGCGGGTCCTTGAAGAGGTGCGCGTAGCGCTTCTGCGTCTTCAGGTAGTCGGTGACCGGAACGTGCTTGCGGATCTTGGAGACGCCGACCACCTCGCCGTCCTCCGCCTCGAAGACGGGGAAGATGCCGCTCTCCTTCGCGAGCCGGGCGATCTTGATCGTGTCGGCGGAGGCCGAGCCCCAGCCGAGCGGGCACGGCACGAAGACGTGGAGGTAGCGCGCACCGCGGAACTCCATCGCCCGCTCCACCTTGTATTCGAGGTCGTGGAGCTCGGCGACGGTGGCGGTGGCGACGTAGGGGATCTCGTGCGCCATCGCGATCAGCGGCGCGTTCTTGCCCTGGCCGAAGACGTTGCCTGTCGTGTCGCCGACCGGCTTGGTGTTGGCGGTGCGGACGGCGGGCGGGGTGGCGCCGGAGCGCTGCACTCCCGTGTTCATGTAGGCCTCGTTGTCGTAACAGATGAACAGCACGTCGTCGTTTCGCTCGAACATCCCCGAGAGGCAGCCGAAGCCGATGTCCAGGGTGCCGCCGTCGCCGCCCTGCCCGACCACGCGGACGTCCTCGCGGCCCTTGGCCTTCAGCGCGGCGGCGATGCCGGTGCTGACGGCGGGAGCGTTGCCGAACAGCGAATGGATCCAGGGCAGCTGCCAGGAGCTCTCCGGGTAGGGGGTGGAGAAGACCTCGAGGCAGCCCGTGGCGTTGGCCGCGATCAATTTGCCCTTCGTGGCCCGCATCGCGGAGTCGAGGGCGAACCGGGCTCCGAGGGCCTCGCCGCATCCCTGACAGGCGCGGTGCCCGCAGGTGAGCGTGTTGGAGCGCTCCATCCGAGCCTGCACCGAGCGCTTCTCCGGATCGAGCAGCCGACCTCCGACCGCGTAGGTGCCCGTCTGGTAGAGCTTGACGTCCTGGTAGGGCATCAGTGCGCCTCCGCCGCGACCGCTCCGAGGTCGCGGAGCATGTTCTCGGCATGGGGGCCGGGGGGCTTGCCGTTTCGCTCGCGGGCCAGCTCGCGCTCGACCAGGGCGGTGTCGAGGTCGAGGAAGTTCAGCGGTTCGAGCTCGTCGCGACCGGCCTGCTGGAGAACCCCGAGAAGCGACTCGCGGGTGATCGCCCGTCCGCCCAGGCCGGCGATCACTGTGCTGCAGCGCGCGTGGCTGCCCACGAGCGCCTCGTGGACGTCGGTGGAGACGATCCCGCCCCGGCCGGGAGCCAGAGCCTTCTCGAGGACCACGACGCGGCAGGCGCCGGAGAGAGCGTCTCGGACCTCTTCCAGGGGAAACGGCCGGAAGGACTTGATGCCGAGCGCGCCCACCCTGACGCCGGCGTCGCGCATCTCGTCGACGACGTCCTCGATCGTCCCGAGCACCGAGCCGAGCGCGACGATGATCGTCTCGGCGCCCTCGGTCCGGTAGCCGCGGATCAGGCCGCCGGAGGGCCGGCCGAAGTCGATCGCGAAGCGCTGCGCGACCTCCGGGATCACATCGAGCGCCTGCATCTGCTTGTGGTGGGCCAGGTACTTGACCTCGAAGAAGGCCTCGGGACCGACCATCGCCCCGATCGTCATTGGGTCGGCGGGGTCGAGCAGCTGCTGGGGCTCGAAGGGAGGAACGAACGCATCGACCTTCTCCTGGTCGGGGATGTCGACCTCGTCGTAAGCGTGGGTGAGGATGAAACCGTCCATGCAGACCATCACCGGGAGGGAGAGCTGCTCGGCGATCCGGAAGGCCTGGATGTGCAGGTCGAGCGCCTCCTGATTGGACTCGGCGTAAAGCTGGATCCAGCCGGAGTCGCGCATCGACATCGAGTCGGAGTGGTCGTTCCAGATGTTGATCGGCGCGCCGATCGCCCGGTTCGCGATCGTCATCACGATGGGCAGCCCCAGCCCCGATGCGTTGTAGAGCGCCTCGGCCATGAAGAGGATGCCCTGAGAGGCCGTCGCGGTGTAGGTGCGAGCACCCGTTGCCGATGCCCCGATCGCGGCAGAGAGCGCGCCGAACTCGGACTCGACCATCAGGTACTCGCACGGCTCCAGCTCGCCGGTCCGGACCAGGTCCGAGAGGTGCTCGACGATGTGGGTCTGGGGCGAGATGGGATAGGCGCTGATCACCTCGGGGCGGCAGAGTGCCACCGCCTCAGCGACGGCCCGGGATCCCTCTTCCTGTCGCAGCCCCGCTTTACGCACGGGTGAGCTCCCTGATCTCGTGCTGCACGTACTCGTAGGCGACGTCGGCGGCGAGCATGTTGCGGTCGGCGATCTCGCCGGAGAACTTCTGGGCGATCGCCCGGATCACGGCCTGCAGCGTGACCGCGCCGGTTATCGCGGCGAACCCGCCGAGCAGCGCGGTGTTCGGCATCGGGCGATGCAGCTGGCGGTTGGCGATCTCGCTCGCCGGCACGGTGAGCAGCCGCCCGGGGGCAAAGCCCGAGGCGAACTCGGCCAGTCCGAGGTCATCAAAGCTGCGCGAGGTGTTGATCAGGACGTAGCCGCCCTCGCTGAGGCCGCTGAAGACCTTGACCTGATGGAGCAGCGTGGGATCCTGGATGATCAGCGCGTCCGGCTCGGAGATCGGCTCGCGCACCCGGATCGGCTTGTCGTCGATCCGGCAGAACGAGGTGACCGGAGCACCGGTCCGCTCCGAGCCGAAGGTGGGGAAGGCCTGGGCGTGCTCGCCGTCCTCGAAGGCGGCGATCGAGAGCATCTCGGCCGCGGTGACGACTCCCTGGCCGCCTCTGCCGTGGATCCGCACCTGGAACATCTCAGGCCGCCGCGGTCGTCTTGGCAGCGAGCTCGCCGAGCTCCGCGAGCGATTCGGCGATCCCGGTGTTGAGCACGTCCAGGTCCGGGACCGTGTCGCGGTCGGCGTTGATGCAGAAGAAGAGCTTCCCGTCGTAGCTGAACACGGCGAGCCCGATGGCGTGCGAGGCCGCAATCGGCACGAGGGGCCAGATCTCCTGGACCTTGGAGCCGAAGTAGTAGAGCGGCGTTTGCGGCCCGGGGACGTTGGTGATCGTGACGTTGAAAAGGCGCGTCGCGAACAGCGAGCGCGCGACAAAGCTGTGCAGGACGGGCGGCATGTGGTTGCCGAGGTTGAGCAGCACGCTCGAGCCCTCGCCCTGCGTCCCGGCCTTCAGGTTCTCGGCCTCCTCCACCTGCAGCCGGTAGCGCTCGGCGGCGTCGGCGGCGGCGACCGGCAGGTGCACGAAGAGGCTGGAGACCCGGTTGCCCATCGACAGGTGGTCGGCCGCGGTACGGATGTTGACCGGCACCATGGCGCGCAACCCGGGCTCGGGGATGACCTCGCCCCGCCCGGTCAGGAGCCGGCGCAGCCCACCCGCGGTCGCGGCCAGGACGACGTCGTTGAGCGTTCCGCCGAGGGCGTTCTTGATGTCCTTGAGCTCGTCGAGACGCATGGTGAGCACCGCGAGCTGACGGCCTGCCCCGATCGGCTGGTTGAGGCTGCACTCCGGCGCCGCGATCAGCTCGTCGCGAACGATCAGCTCGGCGAGCGCTCTGGAGCGCCGTGCGGCATCTTTGGCGCGGCTCGGATGGGTGGCGACGCCGAATGCCGACTCGGCGGCGTGGAGGCCGGCCTGGGCCGTTCGCAGGGCTACGTGGCCGACGGCCAGGTAGGGCTTCGCGACGAGGGCGGCGGTCCGCCGCCAGCCCCGGATCGGGGTCTCGGCCGTGTTCGCGTGGTGCCGGCCCGGGAAGCCGTTCGACGACCCGTTTCGCGGAGCTCGGCGCTCGCGCTCGGTGTCGAGCAGGGTGGTCGCCATGTCCACGGAGCCGACCCCGTCGATCATGCAGTGGTGGGTCTTGGTGACGAGCGCCCAGCGCCCGTCGGCCAGCTCGAGGATGACGATCTCCCAGAGGGGATTGGACCGGTCGAGCCGCTGTGAGTAGTACTCGCCGGCCCACTCCATGAGCTCGTCGACGCCCCCGGGAGCGTGGAGGCCGGCGAGCTTGACATGCCGCTCGACGCGAAAGCGCCGATCGGTCTCCCAGGTGGGCCAGTGCAGGCCGCCCGTGCGCGGGGTCGAGAGCCGCTGCGTGTAGCGCGGCAGGTCGGGGAGGCGATCGATCACGTCCTGGCGGATCAGATCGATCGGCGGCGCCCCGCCGCCGGGCTGGGGATCCAGCAGCATGACGGCGCCGATGTGCATGTGAGCGCTGTTGTCGGACTCCTCGAGCTCGAGGAAGGTGGCGTCGAGAGCGGTGAGCTGTTCCTCCATGACCCGCCTCGCTAGCCCTCCGACCGCGCGGCGTCGAGAAGCACTCGCTGCTCGGCCGAGGCGATCAGGCGGCGTGCCCCGTCGACGGCGTCGATATTGACCGAGATCGCGTCGATGCCGGCCTCGACCAGCAGCTGGGCGTACTCGCGGTGCACCGACGGCGCCTGTCCGCAGATCGAGGTGGACAGGCCGAGCTCCTTGGCGCGCGGGATCAGCAGCCGCAGGTAATCGGTGACGGCCGCGTCGCGCTCGTCGAACAGCTCGGCCACGGCCTCGGAGTCGCGGTCGGCCCCCAGCATCAGCTGGGTGAGGTCGTTGGAGCCGATCGAGATTCCCTTGACGCCGAGCTCCGCGTAGCGGGGGAGGTGGAAGTAGACCGAGGGGACCTCCGCCATCACCCAGAGCTCGAACTCGGGGAGATCGAGCAGGCCGGCGTCGCGCATCTGATCGCGGCAGGCGGTCAGCTCGCGCGGGGTGCGGACGAACGGCAGCATCACGTGGAAGTTCGTGTGCCCCGCGTCCCAGACGCGCTTGATCGCCGCCAGCTCGAGGCCGAACAGGTCGGGCTCGCGCATGTACCGCAGCGCGCCCCGATAGCCGATCATCGGGTTCGACTCCTCCGGCTCGAAGCGATCGCCGCCCTCGAGTCCCTTGAACTCGTTGGAGCGGAAGTCGATCGTCCGGTAGGTGATCGGCCGGGGGGCGAAGCCCTCGGCGAACTTTGTCAGCGCGGCGCCGAGGCGGTCGACGAGTTCGTCGCTCTTGCCCTGCTCCATCAGCAGGCGCGGGTGGCGGCCCTCCAGCGCCTCGATCACCATCAGCTCGGCGCGCAGCAGGCCGCATCCCTCGACGGGCAGGCTCGCCGCCCGCTCGATCTGGGAGGGCTCGGAGAGGTTGACGAGGAGCTGGGTCGCGGTGACGGGTGCCCCGCCCCCTAGGGGGGCGGTTCCCTCACCGGACCCGTTCTGGGATCCCGTGACGGCGATTTCGCCCTCGTACACCGTCCCGTGGGTCGCGTCCACGGTGACGAGCTCTCCGTCACGAAGCTTCGATGTCGCGTCGGCGGCGCCGACGACGCAGGGGATGCCGAGCTCGCGCGAGACGATCGCGGCGTGGCAGGTCATCCCGCCCGAGTCGGTGATGATCGCGGCCGAGCGGCGCATCAGCGGGACCCAGTCGGGGGCGGTCATGTGGGTGACGAGGACGTCGCCCTCCTTTAGATCGTTGCCCTGGCTGAGCTCGGAGATGATCTTCACCTCGCCGTGCCCGACGCCCGGGGCCGCGCCCAGGCCGTGGACGATCGCCTCTCCCGCATGCTCGGCGAGCTCGGCGCTCTTGTCGCCGCCCGAGGCGGTCACGGGGCGGGACTGGAGCATCCAGGCGAGGCCCTCCTCGTCGAAGGCCCACTCGGTGTCCTGCGGCTTGCCGTAGTGCTCCTCGTCGCGGATGCCGAGCTTGGCGACGGCGAGGACCTCCTCGTCGCTGAGCACGGGCTTGGTCGACTCGTCTCCGGAGAGCTCGCGGGTTCGCGTGCCTCCGTCGGGGAGCGGCTCGATCACGAGCTCCTTGCGCTTCACGTCGCGCTTGGAGATGTGGAGCGTCTCCTTGTCGACGACGTAGCGGTCGGGGGAGACCTGGCCGGAGACGACCGACTCACCGAGGCCGAGGGAGCCCTCGATCACGAGGTGATCCCGGTCGCCCGAGGCGGGGTCGATGGTGAACATGACGCCCGCGCGGGTGGAGAGGATCTGGATCTGGACGACCACGGCGATGTCCATGTCCGCCTGGCCGAAGCCCTGCTTGGCGCGGTAGAAGACGGTCCGGGCGCCGAACAGCGAGGACCAGCAGCGGCGGACGGCGTCGACGACCTCATCGGGGCCGCGGACGTTGAGGAAGGTCTCGTTCATGCCGGCGAAGGAGGCGGCCTCCGTGTCCTCGGCCGTGGCCGAGGAGCGAACGGCGACCGGGGGGTTGTCGCGGTCGCCCGCGAGCTCGAGGTACGCGCTGCGGATCTCGGTTGCGACCTCGTCGGGGACGGGCTCCGCCTCGACCATCTTCCGGACCTCCTTCGTGGCGAGGTCGAGCGCCGCCGTATCGTCGACGTCCACGGCGGAGAGCTGCTCCTCGATCCGGTCGCGAAGGCCGCCGGCGTCGCAGAACAGCGCGTAGGAGGATGCGCCCACCACGAAGCCAGGGGGGACCGGGAGGCCGGCCGCCGTCATCTCGCCGAGGTTGGCGCCCTTGCCGCCGGCGTAGTCGACGTCTTCCTTGGACAGATCCTCGAAGCGGCGAAGCAAAGCGGTCACGACTGTCATCGGCGATCCTCTCCGTGGTCGGTTGGTACGTCGAACTTACGCCTGGCGCGCGCCCGTTCCATCCGCGCCGCGCACCGGTATTGGGGGTGTGGCGAACTACGTACGCCGCCCGGTGCCGGGCACCGATGGGATCCGACGCCTGAGCTCATAGTCTTCCGGGCGTGAATGAGGACGCGAGCGGGAACGGCGCGCACATAGTCATCGCCGGCGGTGGCGTGGCCGGCCTGGAGGCGCTTCTCGCCCTGTCCGACCTGGCCGGCGACCGGGCGGCGCTGACGCTGGTCGCCCCCGAGCCGGACTTCCTCTACAAGCCGCTGCTGGTCGAGGAGCCGTTCGACCTCGGCCCGGCCGCGCGCTATGAGCTCGAGCCGCTGGCGGAGGAGAGGGGCGCGAGCTTCGTTCAGAGGGCCGTCAAGTCCGTGCGGCCGCAGGATCATGCCGTCGAGCTCGACGACGGCTCGGCGCTCGACTACGACTACCTGGTCGTCTGCGCCGGGGGCCGCTTCGCTGCCGCCGTTGACGGGGCGATCACCTTTCCCTCGGGTCGTGAGCCCTTCGACCCCGACGCGGTCCTCGACCGGGCAGAGAGCAAGGATCACCGGCTGGTCTTCATCGTCCCGCCGGGAGTGACCTGGTCGCTGCCGCTCTACGAGATCGCGCTGATGACCCAGCGCCGGGCGGTCGACAGGGGCGGGGACGTGAAGATCGCGATCGTCACGCCGGAATCAGCTCCCCTGGCGATCTTCGGCCCCACCGCCAGCGCGGCGATCGGCGAGCTGCTTCGGGGGAGGGGAATCGAGGTGATCGCGAGCTCGAGCGTGCGGAAGCTCGGCGAGGACGGAATCCGGCTCACCCCCGGGGATCGCGCGCTTGGTCCCGCGGAAGCTGTGGCGCTGCCGGTGATGGAGGGACCCGCGATCGCGGGCCTGCCGGCCGACGAGCACGGCTTCATCCCGGTCGACGACTACTCGCGGGTCAAGGGGGCCGACGACGTCTATGCGGCGGGCGACGGGACGAACTTCCCGATCAAGCAGGGCGGCCTGGCGACGCAGCAGGCGGATGTCGCCGCCGAGGACATCGCCCATCGAATCGGCGCCGTCCCGCCCCCGGAGCCGTTCCGGCCCGTTCTGCGCGGCAAGGTCCTGACCGGCGACGAGTCGATCAACCTCCAGGCCGAGGTGGCGGGCGGGGGTGGGGAGGGGGAGGCCTCGCTGGATGCCCTCTGGTGGCCTCCGCAGAAGATCAGCGCCCGCTATCTCGCACCCCTCCTCTACCACGGGGACGTCGCCGAAGACGAGGAGCCCCCGCGCGGATCGCTGGACGTCGAGGTGTCGCTGCTCAAGGAATGGCACGAGCAGCCGATGGCGATCGACCCGCTGGAGCCCCCGAACGTCGACTGACGCCCTGGTCAGCTGACGCCGAGCGCGGCGCTCAGCGCGAGCATCACCAGGCCGCCGGCGATCAGTCCCAGCGGGCCCCTCCAGCCAAGCGGCGAGAACGTCCGCGGCAGAAGGTCCCAGACCACGAGCGCAAGCATCGCGCCGGCGGCGAAGGCGAAGGAGACCGCGAGAAGCGACTCGACCGTCTGGACCAGCGCGTAGGCGATCGCGGCGCCGACCGGCTGGGGGGAGCTGGTCAGGACGGCGGCCCAGAACTGCTGGCTCCGGCTGAATCCCGCCTCCGCCATCGGGATCGCGACGCTGGTGCCCTCGGGGATGTTCTGGAGCGCGATCGCCAGGATGACGAAGGCCCCGAGTCCGGCGGTGCCGGACGCATAGGCCGTTCCGACCGCGAGACCCTCCGGCAGGCTGTGCGCGAAGAGGACGGCGAAGACGAGGACCGCGGTCCGGACGTCAACTCCTCTGAGCTGCCCAACGTGGACGTCGCGCCTTCCGAGCAGGGCGTGCGTGAGGGCGAGGAAGGCCACGCCGGCGACCAGGCCGCCCACCACGGCGGCGGCGGAGCCCCGGTGGATCGCCGGCCGCAACAGGCCGACGATCGAGGCGACGGACATCACGCCCGCCGTCACGCCCCACAGAGCGGGCTCCCACCCCGTTGTCCGAGGCCGAAGCAGGAACACGGGAATCGCGCCGAGGCCGGTGGCCAGGGCTGTTGCAGTCCCGAGCGCGACCACGGTCAGCATCGGCGGGGATGATTCCAGCCTCTAGTGTGCGGCGAGCGGTGCCCGCGCTCACCCAGGTTCCCGTCGCACCCGCGTCGCCCGAGCGCTTTCGCGCGCTGGTGGGAGACGACTACGCCGCCGTCGACCAGGCGGTGAGCACTGCCCAGCGGGTGCTCAAGGGACGCGTCGTCTGGCACATCAACTCGACCTCCCGGGGCGGGGGTGTTGCCGAGCTGCTGCACTCCCTGCTCGCCTACGCGCGAGGGGCCGGGGTCGACGTGCGCTGGCTCACGATCGGGGGCGATCCAGATTTCTTCCGGATCACCAAGCGGATCCACAACCAGCTGCACGCCTCCGATGGCGACGGGGGCGGGCTCGGACCGGCGGAGCGCAAGATCTACGAACACACGCTGCTCGAGGCGGCCGACGAGCTGGTCGAGCTGGTGCACGACGGCGACATCGTCTACATCCACGACCCCCAGCCGGCCGGACTGATCCCGCACGTGAAGAGCGGGGACACGAAGATCGTCTGGCGCTGTCACGTCGGCGTCGACCACCCGAACGGGCTGGCGCGAGAGGCCTGGGACTTCCTGCGGCCCTACGTCGACGATGCCGATGCCCTGGTGTTCTCCCGCCGGGAGTTCGTCTGGGAGGGCCTCGAATCGGAGCGGCTCTGGCTCGTGCCCCCCTCGATCGACGCCTTCTCCCCCAAGAACGAGGAGCTCGACCCGCAGGCGGCGCGCTCGATCCTCAACGTGATCGGGCTGGGGGCGGGCGATCACTTCAAGCAGGCGGTCTTCGAGCGCGAGGACGGCAGCACGGCGCGCGTCGACCGCGCCGCCGAGCTCGACCAGGAGGGGCCGATCCCCAGCGATGCTCCGCTGATCGTCCAGGTCTCCCGCTGGGATCGGCTCAAGGACCCGGTTGGCGTGTTGCGCTGTTTCACGGAGCACGTGGCCCACCCGGTGGCGCACCTGCTCCTCGCCGGGCCGTCGGTGTCGGGGGTGGCCGACGATCCGGAGGGGGCCGAGGTCCTGGCCGAGGTTCGAGGGGTTCTCGAGCAATTGCCCGCCGAGGTGCGGAGCAGGGTCCACCTCGCCTGCCTGCCGATGGACGACGTGCAGGAGAACGCGGCCATGGTCAACGCGATCCAGCGGCGCGCGGACCTGATCGTGCAGAAGAGCATCGCCGAGGGCTTCGGCCTGACTGTGGCGGAGGCGATGTGGAAGTCGAAGCCGATCGTCGCCACCCGGGTCGGCGGGATTCAGGACCAGATCGTCGACGGAGAGTCCGGAGTGCTGATCGGCGATCCCACCGACCTGGCCGCGACCGGAGAGGCGATCGATCGGCTCCTGGACGATCCGGAACGGGCCCAGGCGATCGGCGCGAACGCGCACGAGCGAGTTCGGCACTCGTTCCTCGGGACCAGGCATCTGGCCCAGTACATGCAGCTGATCGAGCAGATGCTCCGCTCGGACGGGGAGGGCTAGAGCCGGGCCGCCGGGTTGGCTATCCTCTGTGGTGGACTAACTACAGACACTGGACTGCCAATGACCTTTCTCCTAGTTCCACTTGATGAAGCGGTCGTCTTCCCGGGCGTCACGGCAACCCTGCCGATCGACACCGGCGACGAGGATCGAGTCTTTCTGCTGCCGCGCCAGGACGGCGACTTCGGCCGTATCGGCGTCGTCGCCGAGGTGGTCGAGCGCGGCCAGCTGCCGACCGGCGCCCGGGTGGCGACCGTGGTGGGCCTGCATCGCGGGCTGGCCGGCGCCGCACAGCCCACTGACGGCGAGCAGCTGCGAGTCGACGTCCAGGAGATCCACGACGGGAACCCCGAGGACGAGAGCATCAGCGAGCTGAAGCGGGAGTACCGCGCCGTGGTCGAGGAGATCCTCGAGCTGCGCGGGGCCGACGATCGCGTCGGCGCCTTCCTGCGCTCGATCGACGATCCCGGCGCGCTGGCGGACACGACCGGCTACAGCCCCGACCTGTCACGTGAGCAGATGCTGAAGCTGCTGGAGACGCTCGACGTCAGGGCCCGCCTGGAGCTCGCGGTCGAGATGCAGCGCGAGCGTCTGGCGGAGCTTCAGGTCCGCCGCAAGATCCGAGACGACGTCGACTCCGGCGCCCAGAAGCAGCAGCGCGAGTACTTCCTGCGCAAGCAGATGGAGTCGATCCGCAAGGAGCTGGGCGAGGACGAGGCCGACCTGATCGGCGAGTACGAGAAGAAGATCGCCGACGCGGGGATGCCCGAGGCGGTCGCCGAGCAGGCCGAGAAGGAGCTCCGGCGCCTCGAGCGACAGGGCGAGCAGTCGCCCGAGTCATCGATGATCCGCAGCTACCTCGACTGGCTGCTGGCGGTGCCGTGGTCGAAGCGCTCCGAGGAGAAGCTCGACCCGAAGCACACTCGCGAGGTCCTCGACGAGGACCATGCCGGCCTCGAGGACGTGAAGCGCCGCATCACCGAGTTCATCTCGGTGCGCAAGCTGCGGCAGGAGCGCGGCGTGGAGGAGGAGAGCCGCGCCAACGGCGCGATCCTCACCCTCGTTGGCCCACCCGGAACCGGCAAGACGTCCATCGGCGAGTCCGTCGCCCGTTCGCTGGGGCGCGAGTTCGTCCGCCTCTCCCTGGGCGGCATCCACGACGAGGCCGAGATCCGCGGTCACCGGCGCACCTACATCGGCGCGCTGCCGGGCCGCATCGTCCGCGCCCTGCGCGACGCGAAGACGATGAACCCGGTGATCCTGCTCGACGAGGTCGACAAGGTCGGCGCGGACTGGCGCGGGGATCCCTCCGCGGCGCTGCTCGAGGTCCTCGACCCGGCGCAGAACCACTCCTTCCGCGATCACTACCTCGACGTCGAGGTCGATCTCTCCGAGGTCGTCTTCCTGGCGACCGCGAACATGGTCGACACGATCCCGGCGCCGCTGCTCGACCGGATGGAGGTCATCCGCTTCGACGGCTACACGACCGAGGAGAAGCTCGCGATCGCGCGCGGCTATCTCTGGCCGCGCCAGGTGGAGCGCAACGGGCTCCGCGAGGACGAGGTCGAGGCCTCCGACGCGATCCTGCGCAAGGTGATCACCGAGTACACCCGCGAGGCCGGCGTGCGCCAGCTCGAGCGCGAGCTGGGCAAGCTGCTCCGCCGCGAGGCGACGCGGATCGCCTCGGGCGAGCTGGAGGCGCCGATCGCGATTGACGTGGATCAGGTCATCGACGCCCTCGGGCGCCAGAAGTTCTTCCAGGAGTCGGTCGAGCGCACGGCGATCCCGGGCGTGGCCACCGGCCTGGCGGTCACCGGCACGGGCGGAGACGTCCTCTTCATCGAGGCGACCGCCATGGACGGCGACAAGGGCCTCGTGCTCACCGGTCAGCTTGGCGACGTGATGAAGGAGTCGGCGCGGATCGCGCTCTCCTACGTCAGCTCACACGCCGACGAGCTCGACATTGACGGCGCCGGCTTCCAGCGCGAGTTCCACGTGCACGTCCCCGCGGGAGCGATCCCGAAGGACGGCCCGAGCGCCGGAACGGCGATGACCACCGCATTGGCTTCGCTGCTCAGCGGGCGGCCGGTCAAGCACACGGTCGGGATGACCGGCGAGGTCACCCTGCAGGGGCGGGTCCTGCCGATCGGCGGCCTGAAGCAGAAGGTCCTCGCCGCTCACGCGGCCGGGCTCACCGAGGTCATCCTCCCGGAGCGAAATCGTGGCGACCTCGAGGAGGTCCCCGAGGAGGTCCGCGACCAGATGACCTTCCACCCGGTGATGAGCATCGACGAGGTGCTCGATCACGCCCTGGAGCCGGCCGAGCGCGGAGCGGATGTCGCCACGGTGTCGTAGCTGCGCGCCGGTCCCCTCCGAGGTCCGCTCCGTCGCGGCCCTCCTGGAGCGCCGCTGGACGCTGGGCACGATCTACGCCTGCTCCAGCGGGGCGCAGCGTTTCAACGAGTTCCGGCAGTCGCTGCCCGGGATCTCGCCGACGACCCTGTCCGACCGCCTCGACCAGCTCGAGGCCGCGGGCATCGTCGAGCGCCGGCTGATCCCGGGCCGCCCGCCGCACGCCGAGTACCGGCTGACGCGGACCGGCAAGCGGCTGGCGGAGGCCGTCTCGGGATTGCTCCGCCAACCCGCCTGACGCCAGGCGCCGCCGGTCAGCCGGTCGGCCCGAACCGCTCGGTGCGGATCCGCTCTGGCTCGAAGCCCGCCGAGAGCAGCAGCTGCGAAGCCGACTCGACGAATCCGTTCGAGCCGCAGAGGAAGGCGATGCCGCCATCGATGCCGGCCGCCGCGACGAGCTCGGCGTCGATCCGTCCACGATGTCCGCTCCAGCCCTCCGGCGGCTCGCGCGTGTACGTGACCAGCGCCTCGTCCCCGAGCTCGTCCGCGTAGATCACATCGCCGGCGTTGCGCACCGAATAGATCAGGCGCATCGGCAGATCGGGCATGGTCCGCCGGCGGTGGCGGAGGATCGCCATCAGCGGCACGACCCCGGAGCCGCCGCCGACCAGCAGCACGGGCTGCTCCCCTCGCCAGACGAAGTAGGACGCAAACGGCCCGCGGACCTCCACCTGATCCCCCTCGACGACCACGTCGTGGAAGTACGGCGAGACCTCGCCATCCTCGAGCCGGTCGATGGTCAGCTCGATCCCGCCCTCGTCGAGCGGCGACGAGGCGATCGAGTACGAGCGCTGGGCCCGGTAGCCGTCGGGCGCGGTCAGGCGAACGTCATAGTGCTGCCCCGGCAGGTGGGGCATCCACATCGGCAGCTCGATTCGAAACGACTTGACGCGCGGCGTCTCCTGCTTGATCGCCGCCACCGTGCCGATCTGCCAGCGGCCCGGCGCCTTCTGCTCGACTGGTGTGACCGGGGCCGTCAGTCCGTCCAATAGCGCTGCTCCTGCCAGGGGTCGCCGCGGTTGTGGTAGCCGTTGGCCTCCCAGAAGCCGGGTTCGTCGTGATCCATCACCCGCAGCCCCTGGACCCACTTGGCGCTCTTCCAGAAGTAGAGATGGGGCACCAGCAGGCGCGCGGGCCCGCCGTGCTCGCGCGGGAGCGGCTCCCCCTCGTGCTCGGTGACGACCCAGGCCTTCCCGTCGGTGAGGTCCTCAATCGACACGTTGGTCGTGTACCCGCCATAGGAGTAGACCATCGCGTAGGCGTCCAGCGGCTCCGCCTCCTCGAGCAGAAGGTCCAGGGAGACGCCGCCGAAGGCGGTGCCGAGCTTCGACCACTTGGTGACGCAGTGGATGTCGCAGGGGATCGTCTCGAACGGGAGCCGCCCGAACTCATCCCAGCTCCAGTCGCGCTCCTGGCCGACCATGCCGTCGATCCGGAAGCTCCACTGGTCGGCGGGGACATCCGGTGTGGGACCGGCCGTCAGCACCGGGAAGCCCTGCTCCGCGTACTGTCCCGGGGGTAGCCGCTCGGCGAGCTCCTCCGAAGTCCGGCGGCGTCCGCTGAAGCCTCTGGATACGAACCCGTTCAACGCAGCCAGCTTATGCCACAACTGATCGAGCTCGAAGAGGCGCGGCGGATCGTCATCGAGAGCTGCGCGCCGCTGGCGGCCGAGCCGGTGCCGCTCGACTCGGCCCTCGGCCGGGGTCTCGCCGAGCAGATCACGAGCGACGTCGCGATCCCGCCCTTCGACAACTCGGCGATGGACGGCTTCGCGCTTCGCGCCGAGGACACGGCCGATGCGGCGCCGGACCGGCCGGTGCGCCTGACGGTCGCGGGCGAGTCGCGGGCCGGGCGCCCAGCCGGCGGCGCCGTCGGCGCCCGCGAGGCCTTCCGGATCTCCACCGGCGCCGTGGTCCCGGAGGGCGCCGACGCGATCCTGCGGCAGGAGGACGCGAGCGAGCTGGACGGCGGAATCGAGACGGAGCGGCGAGTCGAGATCGGCGCCGACATCCGGCCGGTGGGCGCGGACGTCCGGCCGGGCGACACGCTCCTGGAGGCCGGCACTGCGCTGGGGCCGTCCGAGCTCGGCGTCCTCGCGTCGATCGGGCGGGACCCGATCCCGTGTCGCCGGCGGCCCAGCCTGACGCTGATCGGGACCGGCGATGAGCTCGTCGAGCCTTCGGAGGAGATCGGCCCGGGCCAGATCCGCGATACCAACGGTGTCGCGCTGACATCGCTCGCGGAGCTGGCCGGCGCCCAGGTCGCCGCCCGGCGCAGGGTGGGGGACGACCCGGAGGCGACTCGCGCCGTCCTCGGCGAGGCGACTCGCGGGGATGTGACGGTGATCTGCGGCGGCGTCTCCGTGGGGCCGCACGATCACGTCCGGCCCGTCCTCGAGGAGCTCGGCACCGACCAGCTCTTCTGGGGGGTGGCCCTGCGGCCCGGCCGCCCGACCTGGTTCGGGCTCAGCGACGGCGGTCCGCGCGACGGGGGCGGGTTGGTATTCGGCCTCCCGGGCAACCCGGTGAGCGCCGTCGTCACCTTCCTGCTCTTCGTGCGACCCGCGCTCCGGTCGCTGGCCGGGCTCGATCCGTCCACCGCGCGAACCACCGCGGTGCTCGACGAGGCCTACGAGAAGCGCCCCGGCCGCGCGCATGCGATCCGCGTCTCCCTGCGGCTCGATGACGATGGCTGGCACGCGACTCCGACGAGGCCCGAGCAGGCTTCTCACATCCTCACCTCGATGCTCGGCGCTGACGCGCTGGCGATGGTGCCGGCAGCGTCCGAGGGGGTTGCCGCGGGCGAATCCGTCGAGGTGGAGCTGATCTGACATCCAGATGATCGATTTCCGGTCCCCGTGCGACCGGTGGCGCGACTGGCCGAGCAGATCAAGGACGCAGGGCGAAGCCTTTGGTGGTGCCAAAGGCGAGCCCGAGGACGCAGAGACGCGAAGCGCCAGGCGCGTCATCCGGCGTCCGGGGATCGGGAATCGGTCATCTACGATCGGCTCATGCGCATCTCGGTGAGACTGTTCGCTGTCCTGCGCGAGCGTGCGGGGCGCGGCGCGCTCGAGCTCGACCTCCCCGAGGGGGCCACCGTCGGCGACGCCATCGATCGCCTCCGCGAGGAGCCGGGCCTGGACGAGCCGCTGGAGCGCATCCGCGTGGCCGTCGCCGTCAATCGCGAGTACGCCTCGCCCGCCGAGCGACTCTCGGCGGGAGACGAGCTCGCCCTGGTCCCGCCGGTCAGCGGCGGCGCGGATGGGGTGCACGTCGCGATCCGCGAGAGCCCACTCTCGCTGGAGGAGATCGCCGGCCGAGTGGTCCGGCCCGGGGCGGGGGCGGTAGTCACCTTTCAGGGCGTGACGAGAGAGATCGAGCGCCTGGACTACGAGGCCTATCGCGAGATGGCCGAGGAGCGGATCGCGGCGATCCTCACCGACTGCGTCAGCGAGCATGGGCTGGAGGCCGCCGCGGCCGAGCACCGGATCGGATCGGTGCCGCTGGGCGAGGCGAGCGTCGTCGTCTCGGTCTCGGCGGCCCATCGCGAGCAGGCGTTTGCCGGAGCGCGCGCGTCCATCGACCGCATCAAGGCCGAAGCCCCGATCTGGAAGCAGGAGGTCGAGGACGATGAACGGCGCTGGGTGGAGGGCGCGCCGGCGCCGGAGGCGAGCCGGAAGCCGGGAGGTGAGCGCGTGTGAGCGATGGAGAGCTCAGCCACCTCCGACCGGACGGCAGCGCGAGGATGGTCGACGTGGGTGAGAAGCCCGAGAACGAGCGCATGGCCCGCGCCCGCGCGATCGTCCGCATGTCGAAGGAGACGGCGCGTGCCGTGGAGGAGGGCGACGGGCCGAAGGGAGATGTGGTCGGCCCCGCGCGGATCGCCGGGATCGCGGCGGCGAAGCGCACCGGCGACCTGATCCCGCTGGCCCACCCTCTGCCGCTCACCTTCGCCGACGTCGAGATCGAGGTGCTGCCGGACGAGGGCGCCGTCCGCATCGAGGCCGAGGCCCGCGTCGTCGGGCGCACCGGCGTGGAGATGGAGGCGATGACGGCGTGCTCGGTCGCCGCCCTGACGATCTACGACATGGTCAAGGGCCTGGAACGCGGGGCGCGGATCGAGTCCGTCGAGCTGATCGAGAAGCGCGGCGGCCGGAGCGGGCACTGGACCAGCGAGGACCCATCGTGAAGGCCGCGGTCATCACCGTCTCGACCTCACGCGCTGAAGCTCCGGAGGATGACGAGAGCGGCCCGCGCCTCGAGGCATTCGCCGAGTCGCTCGGCGCCGAGGTCGTCGCTCGGGAGCTCGTCGGGGACCGGATCGAGGAGATCGCGGGGGCGCTGATCCGCTGCGCCGACGAGCTGGGCTGCGACCTGATCCTGACCAGCGGCGGCACGGGGTTCTCGCCAGACGATGTCACCCCGGAGGCGACGAAGAGCGCGATCGAACGGGAGGCGCCGGGGATCGCCGAGGCGCTCCGCGCGGAGAGCCGGGCCCACACCTCCAACTGGATGCTCTCGCGCGGGGTGGCCGGCATCCGTGGGCGGTGCCTGATCGTCAACCTGCCCGGCAGCCCGGCCAGCATCGACCAGGCGGCCGACGTCCTGCGTCAGGCGCTGCCGCACGGTCTCGCCCTGCTGCGCGGAGAGCGTCCGGCGCACGAGCACCACTGAGGCCCTAAGCGCTGGCCGGCGTCCTCGCCGTGAGCAGCGTCCTCGCGGCCGCCCGGATCAGCACGAGGGCCACGCCCACGCCGAAGCCGATCGCCAGGTTGGCGCTGAGGAGGGTGACCACGCCGACGGTCGCGGCAATGACGCGACTGTCGACACGCTCGAGCCGCGCCGAGAGCAGTGCGTGCTGGATCGCGACGAACAGCAGCATCCCCGCCAGAGCACCCGGGAGCAGCAGCGTCAGCAGGGCGGGGAGGGAGCCACCGAGAAGGACGGCGAGGCTGAGGTAGAGACAGCCGGTGAAGAGCGTCGCCGTCGCCGACCTCGCTCCCAGCCGGTAGTGCGCGGTCACCCCACCGGCCCCGTGGCACACGGGTAGTCCGGCGGTGAGGCCGGCAAGCGTGTTCCACAGCGAGATCGATCCCGCCAGCCGGCCGGGCCGGACGCGCGCGGCGCGATCGCCGAAGTAGTCCCGCTCGGCGTCGGCGGTCGCCACCACTGAGTTGCCGAAGGTCAGCGGGATCTGCGCCAGGACCAGCGACCCGAGCGCGGTGGCGAAGGCCGCGCCGTCCGGGATCCCGATGCCGAGGTCACCGGGGCCGACATGGACGCCGGAGGGCAGCCCCGAGACCGCGACGCCCGCGACCAGCCCGCCGCCGAGGACCAGCAGGCCTCCCGGGACTCGCAGGTCGCGCCGCGTGAAGAGCAGCACGGCGCAACAGGCGACCGCGACCGCCAGGCCAACTGTCGCGTCGACGTGCGGGAGTCCCTTCCAGTTGCCCTTCTGGGCGAGCTCGATTGCGGCCTTGGTGAGCAGGAGCGCCACGCTCGCCTGAATGCCTCGAATGAGGACGAGCGGAAAGCGCTTCGCAAGCCAGTCGGCGGAGCCGGTGACCGCCAGCAGCGCCATCGCCGCCGCCATCAGCAGCGCGCCGGCGGCCAGGGTCTCGGCGCTCAGGCCCAGCGCGATCGCCGCGGCGGCGAACGCCTTCAGCGGCTGGACGGGGACCGGAACCCGGAAATAGAGGGCGGTTCCGATGTAGGCGAGGCCGGCGACTCCAAAGACCGCCGCGGCATCCAGGCCGTTGAGGGTGATCATCGCGACCGCGATCGGTATGAAGAGCCCGGTGTCCCCGAGGCCGCCCGCGATCTCATGGCGATCGAGTCGGCCCATCAGCCCCCGATCGCGCTCATCGTCCGCTCGGGCTGGACGAAGCCCGGCTCGTTGACTCGGTGCTTGAGCTCCTTGCGCCAGACCGCGTCGCGAATCAGGCGCTCCAGCTCGCCGTCCGAGGCCCCATCCCGGAGCGGTGCCCGCAGGTCGGTCTCGTGGAGGGAGAAGAGGCAGGTCCGGAGCCTGCCGTCGGAGGTCAGGCGAATCCGGTTGCAGTCCGCGCAGAAGGGCTCGGAGACGGGGTTGACGAACCCGATCTCGCCCGGGCCGTCGGCGAAGCGGAAGACACGGGCGGTCGCGGACGGCTCGCGAGGCTGCTCGGCGAGTTCGAAGTGGGCCTCGATCTCGCGGCGAATCTCCTCGCCGGTCAGGACCCGGTCCTCGGTCCAGGCGTGGTCTGCGTCCAGGGGCATGAACTCGATGAACCTCACCTGTAGGCCCGTCGAGCGCGCGAGCTCGCAGAACGGCAGGATCTCCCGCTCGGTGAAGCCCCGGATTCCGAGCGCGTTCACCTTGACCCGGCGGATCGTCGGTTCGCTGGAGATGGCCTCGAGGCCGCGCAGGACCTGGGGGAGGGAGTCGCGTCGCGTGATCTGGAAGAAGCGATCGCGTTGCAGCGAGTCGATCGAGACGTTCACCCGCTGGATGCCCGCGTCCGCCAGCGCCCCGGCGTCGCGCTCGAGCAGGTAGCCGTTGGTGGTCAGCGAGAGATCCAGAATCCCATCGATCGGGGCCAGCATCGAGACGAGCCGCGGGAAGTCGCGCCGGACCAGCGGCTCGCCGCCGGTCAGGCGGACGTCCTCGATCCCCATCCCCACGAGCAGCGCCACGAGCCTCCTGATCTCCTCGAAGCTGAGAAGCTCCGCGCGCTCGAGCCAGGACATTCCCTCCGCCGGCATGCAGTACTGGCAGCGGAAGTTGCAGCGGTCGGTGACCGAGACCCGCAGGTCCCGGATCCGGCGGCCGTGCCGATCCCGCAGCGCCGTCACCGGTCGCGGACGGGTTCGAGGGTCCTCATCACACGGATCATGTCGCGAAAGGCGCGCGCCGTCCCACGGACGGTGCCGGTGACCTTGGAGCGCCCCTCGCGCCGCGCGTAGTCGACCGGCACCTCCTCGATTCGCCAGCCTCGGGCGGCGGCCAGCAGCACCATCTCGAGCGGCCAGCCAAAGCGCCGGTCGCGGATGCCGAGCTCGCGGAGCCGTTCGGTGGGCGCCGCCCGCATCGGCCCGAGGTCGCGGACGTCCGCTCCGGTCCGCCGGCGGATCTCCGCGGCGAGCAGCCAATTGGCGACGCGCCCGTGGAGCGGCCAGGCTCCGCGTTCGGGGATTCTGCGGCCGAGCACGAGGTCGGCCTCACCGGCGATCACCGGATCCGCGACCGCCGGGAGCTGCGCCGGGTCGAGCGAGCCGTCGCAGTCCATGAAGCAGACGACATCTGCGCGGACGGCCTCGAGGCCCGCCGCGCATGCCGCCCCGAAGCCGCGCTGCCGCTCGAGCACGACCCTCGCCCCGAGCCGCCGCGCGATCTCGCCAGAGCCGTCGGTCGAGCCGTTGTCGACCACGATCGGCTCGTAGCCCGGCGGCAGTGATCCGAGGACCCCGGGAAGAGCGGCGGCCTCGTCCAGCACGGGCAGGATCAGATCAATCATCCTGCCCGCTCGCCTCCGGCGTCCGCGTGACCGGCGCGACGCAACCTGGCGGCGTAGATCAGCGCCGAGCCGAGGAAGAGGGAGCCGGTGAGAAGCAGCCAGCGGCCGAGATAGGGGTCGGCGCTCAGCCCGGACTTGAGGTGGTAGCCGTCGGCGCTCAGCCGCAGGATCAGCGGGAACCAGATCGCGAGGGCGAAGGCCGAGAGGATCGCGGGCACCCTGACGTGGTTGATCAGGGGAACGGACCGCTCGGTCGCGGGCCCGCGCGCCGGGCCGACCAGGGAGCGATGGGCGACCAGGTTGAGGCCGGAGTAGAGGGGAAACGAGATCAGGTCGTGCGCGACGATCGCGCCCCCCAGCCAGATGAAGGTGTTGAGGGCGTCGGAGCCCTGCGCGATCCGGAACGCCCCGTAGAGGGCGAAGCTCATCGTCACGATCACGGCGAGCAGGTGGAGCTGGGAGGAGCCGTAGAGGTCGCGCATCCGGCTCATCAGGCGTGCCTGAAGGTCATCGACGAGACCCACTTCGTGCAGTGGACGCCGGGAGCGCCCGGGACGATCACCCGCGCGGGAAAGCCGTGGTCGAGCGACAGGTCGACGCCGTTCACCCTCAGCGCCAGCAGCGAGCGATCGTCGGCGATCTGCCCGGAGCTGAGGATGGCGTGGGAGAAGCCGCCCCCATGCTGCAGCGACTGGACCTCGACGTCCGCGCCCTCCGCGGCGCCGGCGAGCTCGGCCAGGTCCTTGAGCCGCACGCCGGTCCAGCTCTGCGTGGTGGACCAGCCCTCGACGCAGCCGATGGTGAGGTCGTGCGTCTGCAACGGCATCGCCAGCAGCTCCTCCCTGGCGAGCTCCGCGTTGCGGGAGCCCCGCAGGGCCAGGCGCCAGTCCGGGCCGGTCCCGGCGGGCTGGATCCCCGCCGCGCGCGCCGTCTTGTTGACCTGGAAGTCGTTCGGCCCGTCACCGAGCTTCTGTCCTCGCGGCGCGAGCAGCGCCAGGCCGCGCAGCGGCCCGCCGATCACCTGCCCCGCGGCCATCACGCCGAGGCCGGCGGAGCCGGCTGCGACCGTGCCGAGCATCACCCGGCGCGACATCGTCGCCGGGGCCGGGTTGACGGGCGCCGTCGAGTCGTGCTCGGCGGGCTCCGCGCGGGTGTGGGCGACGTCGTCCCGGAGCGGCCGCACGACGCCCTGATCGCGGAAGGCACGGCGTACGACGGGCAGCTTCAGGGTGACGTGGAGGGCGAGGGCGCCCAGGAAGACGAAGGCGCCGTAGTAGTGGGCCGGCACGAAGCTGAACGACCACGGGTAGTAGAGCTGGATGTTGAGCAGGCCGGTGAAGAAGACAAAGATGCTCCCCCCGACGAGGAAGGCGAGGCTCGCCCGCTCGAGGCTGTGCGCGACGCTCCGCACCGGCGGCCACTCGAAGAGCTTCGGCATCGCGGACCAGAGCTTCGCGAGCAGGATCGGGATCGCGGCGACGCCGCTGATCACGTGCAGGCCCTGGGTGAAGGCGTAGATCCAGGATGGGGTGGTGGGCCAGCTGAAGAAGTAGATATCGACGCCGAGGCCGCCTCCCGGGAGCTGCGAGTTGTCGCCGAGGCCGGGGTTGTACGCGGCCTGAGAGAGGAAGCCGGTCACTGCGCAGATCACGATCAGAGGCAGCAGCGCGGAACCAAGAATCGAGGCGAGCCAGGGGCCCCGCAGGGGGCTTCGCCAGAACTCGGCTCGGAACGGGCCGGGAGGCGACTCGCTCACGGCGCCTTCCGGATGGTGCCGGGTGGGATGCGCTCGATCGAGTCCGACGAGCGGCTCGCGACGAAGGCGGCGCCGGTGCGCGGATCGACCGCCACGGAGTTCGGCTGCCGGACGGTCGGATAGGAGCGGAGCGGCCGGAGCCGCGCGCCCGCGAGCCGGAGGACCTCGACGCGGTTGCGAGCGGTGAGGGTGGCCCAGATCAGGCCGCGCCGGGCGTCGAAGGCGAGCCCGTAGGGAGCGCCGCCGACCTCGGTCCGCCCGACCAGCTTCGGCGCCGGGCCCAGCCGGTAGCGCAGCAGGGCGCCGCCGTCGGTGTCAGCCACGAGCACGGAGTCCCCGGGGAGGGCGATCGCGTGGGTCGGCCCGTCGCCGGCGTCCGTCTCGCCCACCCGCTCGAGGCCCTTCGCGTCGTAGACGGCGAGCACGCGGTCGCGGACTGCGATCACGGCGATCCATCGATCGCCTGCCGCGGCGACGCCGCCGGGCTGGGTCGGGGCGTCCAGGGTCTCGATGACGCGTGCCCCCTGTACCACGCTCACCGAGTCGCCGAACTCGTTCGAGACGAAGACCCGCCCGGCGGCGGCCGCCGCATCATGGGGATGCGATCCGACCCGGACGCTGCGCTGCAGCCGGCCGTCCGGTGAGACCTCGACCAGCGTGTCGGCGTCCTCGGCGGGCACCAGCACCTCACCGCCCGGCGCCAGGCCGAGGTGCCTGGGCGATGCCGGCAGGGGGAGCAGCCGCAGCGTCTTGCCGCTCGCGGGATCGATCGCCGCCAGCCGGCCCGGGTTGCGCAACCCGGCGAAGAGCAGCCGGCTGACGGGGTCGAAGACGACGCCCTCCGGCATTCCGTCGAGGACGGACACGATGCCCGCGGGCCGCTCGGCCGGGACCGGCGAGTCCGCCGGCTCCGCGGCCGGCGGGGGCCCGCTTCCGCAAGCGGTCGCCGTCAGTCCCGCGAGGGCGCCCGCGCCGAGCGTGATCCACCTCCCGCATCGCAAACCTAGGCCGGGACGGCCGGCTGCGCCGGCACGGCCCGCGGCAGGCTGAACCTCACCCGGGTCCCGCGGGTGGAATGCGCGAGCCAGATCGTGCCGCCGTGCGACTCCACGATCGCGCGGGAGATGGCCAGGCCGAGCCCCGCTCCCTCGGTCGTCCGCGAGGCGTCGGACCCGGCGCGATACGAGGGCTCGAATACGTGGGCTTGCTCGTCGCGCGGGATGCCGCTGCCGGTGTCGGCGACCTCCACCTCGACGCGGTCCCCGAGCGACTCCGCGCGAACCGCGATGCTGCCGTCGGCCGGCGTGTGCCGGATCGCGTTCTGGATCAGGTTGAAGAGGACCCGCTGCAGCTTCTCCGGGTTCGCCTCGGCGGGTTCGAGGTCGGCCGGGACCTCGGCGAAGACCCTGACCCCCGCCGCGTCGGCCTGCACCCGCATGGCGGTCACCGTCTCGGCGACGAGCTCAGACAGCTCGACCTGTGAGACCGACCACTCGATGTCGCCCGCCTCGAGCCGGGAGAGCTCGAAGAGGTCGTCGATCAGCCCGCCGAGCGCCGCGACGTGCGTGCGCATCGTCAGCAGATAGCGGCGGCGGCTCTCGTCGTCCACGAGGTCGTCCTCGATCGCCTCGGTCAGGACCCGCAGCGAGGTGACCGGCGTGCGCAGGTCATGGGAGACCGCCGCCACCAGGTCCCGGCGAGCGCGCTCCGCGGTGTCGATCCTCCGGACCATCGCGTCGGCGGCCTCCACCAGCGCGCCGATCTCGTCTCGCGAGTCGTTCGTGAGCCTCAGGTCCCGATCGCCGGCGCCCACCGCCACCAGCGCGTCCCGAACCGACTCGATCTCGGCCAGCAGCTCCCCGAGCATCAGCTGTGCGGCCCGGATCCCGACCGCGGCCGAGAAGGCGACCGCGAGCATGATCAGCACGGCGTCCTCGGCCGAGACGAACATGAGCAGCGCGAAGGCGACGACGATCGCAAGCAGCTGACCGACCGCGATGGCGACCATCGCGACCAGCTGGCGCCGCACGGGCCCGATCCGGTCGCGGCGCCGGACCACCAGCTCCGCGGCCAGCAGGCCCGCCGCGCCCAGGACGCCGAGCATGATCGCCGTCTCGGCGGCGGGCTTCAGCCCCAGGCCGGCGGCGACGACCGCAAACGCGACGGCCGCTCCGACGACGATGACGAGGGCCGATCCCTTCATGCGGCGAACCGGTAGCCGATTCCCCAGACCGTCTCGATGAACCTGGGCTCGCTGGGATCCTCCTCGATCTTCGAGCGAAGCCGGCGGATGTGCACCGTGACGGTCGACGTGTCGGTGTAGAAGGCGTACTGCCAGACCGCGTCCATCAGCTGCGAGCGCGAGAAGGTCTGTGCCGGATGGCGGGCCAGGAAGAGCAGCAGCTCGAACTCCCGATGGGTCAGGGGCGCCTCCCGCCCCGCGACCAGAACGCGACGGGACGAGGGATCGATCTCGAGCCCGTCGAAGCCGAGTGGCTCGTCGCGGTTCGAGGAGGTGTCGAGCCGGCGCCGCAGGGCGTCGACCCGGGCGACGAGCTCCGCGGGCGAGAACGGCTTGCAGACGTAGTCGTCGGCCCCCAGGCGCAGGCCGGTGACGCGGTCGGACGCCTCGCCCTTCGCGGTCAGCAGGATGATGGCGAGGTCGTCGTGCTCGGCCGCGCGCAGCCGCCGCATGACCTCGAGGCCGTCGATGCCGGGCATGAGCAGGTCGAGGATCACGATGTCCGGCCTGTCCCGCTCGGCGAGCGAGATCGCCTCCGCGCCGTCCCTGGCCGAGCGCGCCCGGTATCCGGCGCGGCGCATGTAGTTGGCGACCACCTCGCGGATCGTCGGCTCGTCGTCGACGACCAGCACCGACCCGCGGCTGTGCTCCGCCTCGTTCATCCGAGCCGATTCTTCCAGCGGCTCACCGTCATTGCGTGCTTTCGCCACCTTGTTCACGGACTGTTCAGATCCGCATTCATTACAGATCGCGGAACACCGCCCCCGGGATCGCCGAGAGAGCCCTCCTCGGGGTTAGCCTCGGCGCGTGGACGGACCGATCCTCGTCACCGGAGGGGCCGGCTTCATCGGCTCGCACGTCGTGGACGCGCTGCTGGCGCGTGGGTGCGAGGTCCGGATCCTCGACTCGATCCACCCCGCGGTCCACGCCGTTCGCCCGGACTACCTGGACCACCGCGTGGAGCTGGTGCAGGGGGACGTTCGCGATCCCGAGGCGGTCGCGAGGGCCGTCCGCGGCGTCGCCGCGGTCTCCCACCAGGCCGCGATGGTGGGCCTCGAGTCGAGCTTCGCCGACGCGCCCGAGTACGTTTCCGGGAACGACCTCGGCACCACCGTGCTGCTCGCGGGCCTCGCCCAGGCGGGATTCGCCGGCCCGCTGGTGCTCGCCTCGAGCATGGTGATCTACGGCGAGGGTGGCTACGCCTGCCCCGAGCACGGCTCGGTCCGCCCGCTCCCGCGGTCTCCGGCGGACCTGGAGGCCGGGCGCTTCGAGCCGGGTTGCCCCGAGTGCGGTCGGGCCCTCGAGCCACGCCGTGTGCCGGAGTCCGCCGCGCCCGATCCACGCAGCGTCTACGCCGCCACCAAGCTCGCGCAGGAGCGCCTCTGGACGCTCTTCGCGCGGGAGCGTGGAGTCCCGCAGGTCGCGCTGCGCTACCACAACGTCTACGGCCCCCGGATGCCGAGGGAGACGCCGTACGCCGGGGTCGCGAGCATCTTCCGGAGCGCCCTGGCCGCCGGGCGAGCCCCGTCGGTGTTCGAGGACGGCGGCCAGCTGCGGGACTTCGTCCACGTCCGCGACGTTGCCCGGGCGAACGCGGTCGCTCTGCTCGAGGATCCCGCGCCGGGCGTCTACAACATCGGCAGCGGGCGGCCGCGAAGCATCGGGGAGATGGCGGGGGAGCTCGCGGGCGCGCATGGCCCCGGCGCTCCCCGGCCCGTCGTCACCGGCGAGTTCCGGCTCGGGGACGTGCGCCACGTCTTCGCCGACGTTTCGAGAGCCGCCGCCGAGCTCGGCTTCCAGGCCAGGGTCGAGTTCGCGGAGGGGATGCGGGAGCTGGCGCACGCGGAGCTTCGCGAGCCGCCGCGGCGCTCACCAGATCGTGTCGAAGAGGAGCTCGGTCGCGATCGCCTGAACGGCCAGCAGCACGAGGACCTGGCGGAGCCGAGCGCCCGGCAGTGATTTCGCCGCCGCCAGGCAGGCGAGCGGCACCATGAACAGCCAGATCCGCTCGGTCTCGCCCTTCGTGTAGCCGAGCAGGGCCGACGCCGCGAGGAGGAGGGCGAGGGCGACCGCGGTCGCCTCTCCGCGTCCGAGCGAGCGCCCCGCGAGCCAGGCGATCGGTATCCCGGTCGCGACGAGGAACGCGGCCGGCGAGCCGAAGAGCCAGAAGAGGTACGGCCGCCGCCCGCCGATGCCCGCGTAGTAGCGATCGTGCGTGGCCCGCAACGCCGCGATCGGGTCGAAGCCGGTAACCGCGTGCAGCACGAGATAGAAGCCGAGGACCCCGACGGCGCAGGCGACGGCCAGCCGCAGCGCGGATCGAGCGCCCTCTCGTCGCTCGGTCAGCAGGACCGCCCACGCCCCGACCGCGAGCAGCGCCCAGGAGAAGAACGAGGCGACGGCGAGCAGGATCGCTCCCGCGAAGCGGATCGCTCGGCGGCCGGCGAGCAGCGCCCCGGCAGCGGCGAGCCCGAGCGTCGCGTATGCGGCGTCGGCCGAGGTCACCCCGTAGATCAGCGCGGCGGGGGAGAAGGCGAACAGCAGACCCGCGAGTCGCGCGCGTTCCTCGCCGAGCAGGGGTCGCGCGATCACGTAGAGCAGCGGCGTCGCCAGCACGCCGACCGCGATCGTCAGCGCCGCGAGGCCCTGAGGTGTGTCGATGCCGAGGGCGTGGATCGTCACCAGCAGGCCGGGTGGATGGCCGCTGGGATGTGTCGGCAGTGAGGGGGCCAGGGAATCGAAGTTCGCCAGGAAGTGCCCGACGCCACCGTCGAGCGCCCGCAACCCGGGGAGATACTCGTGCCTGCCCTCGCCGCTGCCGGGATGCACGACGAACACCCCGTACCAATCCCGCGGACCTGCCCGGGCGAGGTTGAGCGCCAGCCGCAGCGCGGCGCTCAGCCCGGCCAGCGTCGCCGCGAAGCCGACCGGGGAGAGCCGCGAGCCCGCCAGCGCCGACCCGACAGGGATCGCCGCGGCCAGGGTCAGCACCGTCACCAGCGCGTAGGGCGAGAGCGCCGGCCGCCAGCCGAGGATGAAGGGCGGGAGGTCGGTGCCCAGGAAGCCGCCGGTCGCCTGCGAGATCAGCCCGAAGGCGACGGTCCCCACGACCATCGCCGCGATCGCCGCGGGGACCCAGCGCTCGGGCGGGATGGCGATGGCGCGGAGCGCGTCGCCCTCGCGCCCTCCACGGGGAAGCGCTTTAGCCGACGACATCGAGTTGCGCGAACCAGCGCCCTCGCGCGGACCAGGCGTCGACGGCCCGCAGGCCCGCGGCGCGTGCGAGACGCTCGATGTCGTCGACGCTCACCAGCGCCCAGGGGAACCAGTCGCTGACCTCCTCACCGCTCTCGATTCGCAGCCGGACCTCGCGACTGGCCGTCTCGGGAGGCTCGAGCTCGGCGAGCACGACGCCGCCGGGCCTGAGGACGCCGGTCAGGCGCCGGAGCAGTCGCTCCGGGTCGCCCTCGATCCCCAGGTTCCCGTCGAGCAGCAGGGCGGCTCCCCACCGGCCGGCCCCCGGGAGAGGTTGGAACACGGACTGCCTCAGCACCCGGCCGCCACGGGCTCGCGCCAGTGCCACCGCGTGCGGGGCGATGTCGATACCGAGCGCAGGGACCCCCAGACGGGCGAGCGAGGCCAGGTGCCGTCCGGGACCGCAGCCCACGTCGAGGACCGGAGGCGAGACGCGCGCCAGCAGCTCGAGCTCCTCGGCTCGAGCGGGCGCCAGCCAGCGCCGCAGCGGCAGCCGGTGCCGGGTGCCATCGTCGGCGACCGCCCGGTACGCGGCGGCTGGCGATCCGTGGGCCGCCTCGGCGAGGCCCCGGCCGTAGAGGGCGACGGCCGCGGCGCTCACGCGGCGCCCACCGGGATCGACAGTGAACGAACGGCTGCGGCGAAGCGACTGTCGCTCGCCTCCATGGCGGCGGCCTCCGCATCCTCGATCAGATCGACGTCGCGGAGCCGCGGGAGGATCCGTACGCGCAGCTCCAGCGCCCGGAGGCGCTCGAGCTGGGCGTCCGCCGTGGCCGGAGTGCTCATCGGCACCCCGAGGAACACGCCGGGGTCTGGCCGGCGCAGCCCGATCGCCCAGTAGCCGCCGTCCACCGCCGGTCCGAGGACGGCGTCGGTGTCGTCTGAGCCGAGTGCGCCGAGCGCCTCCTCCAATAGGCCCGGGCTCACCTGCGGGGTGTCCATGCCGATCAGGACGGTCGGACCGCCGGTGTCCTCGAAGGCCGCGGCGAGGCGCTCGTCGAGCGTGCCGCCGCGCTGGGCGATCACCTCGAAGGCTGGATCGGCCCATGTCCCCGGCTCGCCGTCGAGCACGAGAAAGCGCCGCTCGCAGCGGCAGGCGAGCACGGCGGCGAGGGTGTCGCGCAGCGCCGCCTCGGCCAGCCTCGCCGCCTCGGTGGGGGTGCACGGTGGGCAGAGCCGAGTCTTCACGCGCCCCGGGACGGGGGACTTGGCGATCACGGCGAGCGCACCCTGCATCCCCGCATTGATCTCAAACAAAGATTGCGTAGGTCTTACACGGGCGCCCGCTGTCGCCGTGGGACCAGCCCGGACAAGGGCTCTCAGCCCGGTTTGTGCGCCGCGACGAGCTCGACCCAGCCGGCCTTCTGGCGCCTGAGCTCGTCGACCTCGAAGCTCTCGGCCTCGAGGTGATCGAGCGGCTCGCGCAGCAGATGGTCCCCGCCGAAGCGGTGGGCGAAGGGCTCCCAAATCCGCTGGATGGTGCGGACCACGGGATTGCTCCGCCAGCCGGCGTAACGGAGGCCTAACGCTCGGCCAACACGGTCCGTATCCCCATCCAATATGCAACGCAAGCTCCGAGGAGGGTGGTGGCGAAGCCCACGCTGAGCTGATTCAGCCCGGCTATGCAACTGCCGGGGATGACCAAACCGAAGCCGATCAGGACCGTAGGTGCGACAAAGCCGAGCAGAGGAAGGAAGTGCCGGGGCTTCACCGGTCACCTCGGCTTCCGTGCGGAGACCAGCTCGACCCACCCAGCCTTCTGGCGCCTGACCTCGTCGACGTCGAATCCCTCGTCCGCAAGGTGATCGAGCGGCTCGCGCAGCAGATGGTCCCCGCCGAAGCGGTGGGCGAAGGGCTCCCCAATCCGCTGGATGGTGCGGACCGCGGGATTGGGACTGCGCACGTGCTCGGCCAGAAGGATGCGGCCGCCCGGGCGCAGCACGCGCTTGGCCTCATGGATGGCCGCCGCGTCGTCGGGGATCGTGCAGAGGCCGTAGGTGCAGACGACCGTGTCGAACGACTCATCGGGGAAGGGGAGGTCCGTCGCATCGCCGACGACCATCTCGAACTCACGGCCCAGCTCGTCGGCCCGCCTCCGGCCGAGCTCCGCCATCTCCGTGCTGAGCTCGATGCCCGTCAGCTTGGCGTCGGGCGGGTAGTGGGGGAGGTTGCGGGCCGTGCCGGCCGCCAGGTCGAGCACCTCGCCCTGGGCCCGTTCACAGACCCACTCGCGGTTGCCCGCGAAGAGCCAGCGCTCGAA
Source organism: uncultured Solirubrobacterales bacterium (assembly GCA_963815665.1). GTDB lineage: Bacteria > Actinomycetota > Thermoleophilia > Solirubrobacterales > 70-9 > DASUPK01. Next base: position 246,602 of record CAWFHN010000011.1, read on the forward strand.
CCGGGACATGGTCTGGTCGTATTTCGGCGCCTGCTTGTCGAAGATCTTCTGGATCCGCTCGGTCTCGCTCGGGGGAACAGGGCACGAGCGGCGTGTGATTCGGTCGAACGCGCGACGAAATGGACCCGGCGGGGAGGCTGACCCCCCTGCATCGAAGATCAGCTTGCGCTGCGTGACGGCGAGCTGGAGGCTGCGCCGAAGCCCGAGCTGGCGGACCAGCTCCATCGTGTCGCTGGCGGCCCAGTCCTCGATGATCCGGCCGTCGGAGAAGCGGCTGATCACGATGCCGCGCAGCTCGACCTCGCGGCCCTTGTGGGTGCCGCGGAGGATCCAGCGCGAGGCGACCTTGTCGTCCTCGCTGACCTGATCCTCGACTTCGAAGCTCAGGTCGGGGAAGAGCGCGAGGTAGAGCGCCACGGACCGGCGCGCCCCGTCATGGCCGCGGTAGGTGAGCCGGTTGACGTGATCGACGAAGTCGGGGTGGTAGTCGCGCGAGACCCCGTCGAGGTCCCGGCCGGAGCAGACCTCCTCGAGGGCGCGGCGGGCTGTCTCGGCGTGATCGATCTCTGTGGCGGTCGGCATCGGCTCTCCTCATTCAGATGGTGTACGCAATCTGAATAGCGTATGCTATTTGAGTTGATGGCAACTGTGATGTCGCGCAAAGAGGCCCAGGAACAGACCCGTGAGCGGGTGGTCGCCGCCGCGGCGAAGGTGTTCGCCCGCCGTGGCTATCACCGGGCGACGGTCGACGAGATCGCCTCCGAGGCCGGCTTCACGATCGGTGCGCTCTACTCGAACTTCGCCGGCAAGGAGGAGCTGTTCCTCGCCATCGCCGACCGGCAGGTCGAGGAGCGGGTCGCCGAGGTCGGCGCGATCGCCGATGCCGCCGAGGGCGATGCACCCGGCGAGAACGCCGCGGAGCAGCTCCGCACCTTCCTCGAGCGCGACCCCGAGTGGCCGCTGCTCTTCTACGAGTTCTGGTCGCTCAGCGTCCGCAACCCGGAGCTGCAGGGTGAGCTGGCGAAGCGGCGCGACGCGATTCGCGACGCTCTCGCCGAGACCCTCGAGCGAGTCGCCAAACGGCACGGCTTCAAGCTCCGCTTCCCGGCACCGGTGCTGGCGACGGCGATCGCCGCCTCGCTCAACGGGCTCGCCTTCGAGCGAGCGGCCGACCCCGATGCTCTCCCCGACGAGGTCTTCGCCGAGTTCGTCACCGCCGTGCTGGGCTGCGCGATCGCCGCGCCCTGACTAAGGCTGGACCGTCACCCGCAGGAAGGTCGCTGGGATCGAGGTCCCGTCGTCGCTCGTGTTCTGCTCGTTGAACAGGGCCTCCAGCTCCGCCTGGAGGTCGTCCTCACGACCGTCGGCGGCCGCTGCCTCGAACGCGTTCATCGTCGGGCCGTAGTAGGTCCTGAACGCCGCCACCAGCTCCGAAGGCGAACCGGCGTAGTTGAAGGTGTAGGTGTCTCTCTCGAAGGAGATCTGCTCCTTAGAGACTCCCGCGGCAGTGAACCGCTCGACCACCTCGTCCTCGACGCCCCAGGTCATCGGGCTGATGAACCCGTCCGGCGGCGGGGGCGAATACGAGGAGCTGACCTTCAGGATCTGGGCGACCAGTGTGGGGTCATTGGGGATCCAATTTCCCATCACGATCCGGCATCCCGGCTTGGTCACCCGGACCATCTCCTTGGCCACGCCGAATGGATTGGGAGCGAACATCGCCCCGAAGATGCTGATCACGAGGTCGAAGCTCTCGTCATCGAGCAGGCTGAGGTCCGTCGCATCGCCCTCCTCGAACCGCAGGTTGGCCAAGCCGAGCTCCTCGGCTCGCTCGTTGCCGGCCGCGACCAGGTAGGCGGCGATGTCGACGCCGAGCACGTCCGCACCCAGCTGAGCCGCCGGAACAGCGGTGGTGCCGTCGCCGCATCCGAGATCGAGCATTCGCATCCCCTCGGTGATCCCCAGCTTGCCCACGAGCGCCTCACCGCTGTCGCGCATGGTCGCCGCGATCTGCGTGAAGTCGCCCTTCTCCCACAGTGCTTTGTTCGGATTGGTCGTGGCAGTCATCGTCTCTCCTTGCGTTAGTGGCTACTTGCCTTTGCTGGCGTTCGTGATCCGCCAACCGAGGCTCTTCCAGGAAGCATTCGGTGCGCCAACCCGGCGTTGATCGCGTATGCCGCCCGGGATCCGGCGGCGGCGGCGAGCACCACGGCGGCCTTGCCCACGGTCGCGTCGCCTGCGGCGAAAACCCCCGGGAGGCTGGTGCGGCCGTCGTCGTCGATGACCACCATGCCGCCCTCGTCGAGCTCGCAGCCCAGCTCGGCCGGCAGGGGGCTTGACGTGAAGCCGGGCGCGTAGAACAGGCCGGCGCGGTCGTCGCTCGACCCGTCGACGAAGCGGATTCTTGCCAGCCTGCCGTCCTCGGCCTCGAGCCGGGCCACCGGATCGTCGCGGATCACTACGCCGGCCGCCTCCAACCTGGTCTGCTCGTCAGGCTCGAGCTCCGCGTCGCCGTTCGTGATCAGGACGACGTCGTCGCTGAGCGAGGTCAGCAGCAGCGCGAGGCCGGCGGCGTCGGCGCCATAAGCGGCCAGAGGCCGGTCCCGCACCTCCCAGCCGTGGCAGTACGGGCAGTGGAACACCCCTCGTGCCCAGACCTGCGCTGCGCCTTCGATCGGCGGCAGCTCATAGCGAACCCCGGGGCAGAGCAGCAGGACGCCGGCACTGTCCTCTTCCTCATCGGCGAGAACGCTGAAGCCGACTGGCGTCTTGCGAACTGCTTCGGCAGCAGCCATTCGCACCGTCACGCTTTCATAGGGCCGAAGCTGTTCCCTCGCAGTCCGGCGGAGCTCGAGCGGAGGAGTGCCGTCGTGGCCGAACAGGCCGTGCACCGCCTCGTTCGGGGCATGCGCGGGGTCGTCCGCATCGAGCAACAGCACGCGCCGCCGCATTCGACCCAGGATCAGGGCGGCGGCGAGCCCGGCCGGGCCGCCGCCGACTATCGCTACGTCAAACCGGCTCATTGGGGCTTGATGGCCAGGAGAGAGATGCTCTTGACCCCGTATTTGTCGCTGGCGTTCCGTGCCCGATCGGAGATGAACTCGTAGGGGTTGTCGCGGATCTGCTTGATCCGCAGCCCCGAGCCCTCGATCGCCTTGCGGTAGGCGTCCACCTGCGCGGCGCCGCCGATGCATGAGGCCCAGAGATCGGCGTCGCAGACGATGGACTCCTTCATCTGCTGCTCGCTGACGATGTCGGCGATCGCGAGTCGGCCTCCAGGCCGCAGGACCCGGTGTGCCTCGGCGAAGACGGCTCCCTTGTCGGGCGCGAGGTTGATCACGCCGTTCGAGATCACGCAGTCGAAGCTCTCCGACTCGGCGGGCAGGTCCTCAATGCGTCCCTCGCGGAACTCGACCTGGGAGTAGCCGAGCTCCTTCGCGATCCCCCTCGACTTCACGAGCTGCTCGGTGGTGAAGTCAACTCCCGCGACGGATCCGGACGTGCCGACCTGCTCGGCGGCGAAGAAGACGTCCATCCCCGACCCGCTGCCGAGATCTATGACCTGCTCGCCCTCGCCCAGGTCGGCGAGATCGAAGAAGTAGCCGACGCCCGCAAACGACTCGCACGCTGCATCGGGAACACGATCGAGGATGTCGGGCGGATACCCGAGATGCTCGGCCAGCGGGCGTCCCAGCTCGAAGTGGTACTTGCCCTCCGGCTGCTCGGCGACGTGGCGGTACATGTCCTTGACCTTCGTTTCGAGCTCGCGGGTGTCTACGGCTGCTTCCATTTCCTTCTCCTCGTTTTGGCTAGCTGGGCTGGGTTGCGGGTTGGGGCACCCCGCGTCGACGCCACCAGATGCCGAGCAGTGTCGATGGGATGCAGAAGTTCGTGACAGTCAGTACGCCGCAAACCGAAACCAGGATTCCGCCGAGAATCAGCGCGGCCGTCGGCTGACCGAAGGCGAACAGCAGGCCGGTCGCCAGCAGCCAGATCGTCGCCAGCTTGAATGCGTGACGGCGGGGAGTGGGGTTGGGGGGGAGCTCCGGCGCACCGCTGAGATGGCGGATGGCGTGATTCCAGATCAGGTCGAAGGGGTGGCGGGGGGTCCACCCGGCGACCGCGCCGACAGGGACGAGCGCGAGGATCAGGACGCTCGATTGAAGGGCGAGTCCGATGACGACGATTCCGAGGCAAAGGGCGGTGGGGAAGCGGAGTCCCCAGCGAAGGGCGCGCCTTTCCTCGGCGCTCAGGCAGTAGCCCTGCACCGCCAGGTTTCGGTCCGTCCAGCTCATCCGGCGCCCGACTTCTCCAGCTCGGCCAGGTGCCACTCGGGCCAGCCCTGATCGAGCCGGCGGGCTTCGCGGCCGGCGGCCCGGAGGCGATGGACCGCATCGTGGGCCATCACGCAGAACGGGCCCCGGCAGTAGGCGATGACCTCGCGATCGCTGGGGAGCTCATCGAGGTGCTGCTCGAGCTCGGAGAGGGGGATGGACTGAGCGCCCTCGATGTGACCGGCCTCGAACTCGTCGGCGGGGCGGACGTCCACCACGACGACGTCGCGGCGCCGGAGTCGCTTGAGTAGCTCATCGCGGTCGATCCCCTCGACCTCCTCGCCCAGGTAGTCGCGAGCCGAGCGCTCGACCTCGCCCAGCCGCTCGGCCGAGGTATCCCGCAGCGCGAGCCAGAGGCGGAGGACGTCATCGCCGGCCAGCTCGTACCTGACCCTCGTGCCGTCGCGCTCTCGCGTGACCAGGCCGGCCGCGTGCAGGGCCTGCAGGTGCTGGGACGCGTTCGCCACCGATTGCTTGCTGGCCTTCGCCAGCGAGTCGACCGTGCGCGGGCCCTGGGCCAGGAGGTCGAGCAGCTCCAGCCGGCGGGGGCTGGCGAATGCCTTGCCCATCACGGCGATCGACTCGAACAGGGCTGTCTTTCGCCGGTCCGTCTTGCTCATATCAACTATTCAAGCGAATGCTTGATAAGATGTCAAGGTCACCATGTACTTCCGCCAGTTCCTCAATGACGACACGGCCTGCGCCTCTTATCTGCTCGGCTGTCCGACGGCGGGGGAGCTCGCCGTCGTCGATGCACACGTGGACCTGGTCGACGACTACCTCGCGGCCGCGAAGTCGCAGGGCTCCGAGATCGTCGCGGCGATCGAGACCCACGTCCAGGCGGACCACATCTCCGGCCTGCCGCAGCTCGTCGAGCGGACCGACGCCACCGCGTACATGCCCGAGGGCTCCGGCGCCGAGTTTTCCCACCAGGCTCTCCCGGACCGGGAGCTCGTCGAGCTTGGCAACACGGTGATCGAGGCGATCGCCACACCGGGCCACGCCCCGGCTCATCACTCCTACCTGGTCACCGATCACCGCCGCGGCGAGGAGCCCTGGTTCGTCCTCACCGGCGACTCGCTGCTGGTAGGCGCCGTCGGGCGTCCCGATCTGCACGCCGCGAGCGAGGAGAGCGTCGAGGAGCTGGCTCGCACCCTGTACCGCTCGTTGCATGAGCGGCTGCTGGCGCTGCCCGACCACCTCCTGGTCTACCCGGCTCACTACGCCGGGTCGGTCTGCGGGCGCGGCCTCTCCGGGCACCCGGCCTCCAGCGTCGGCTTCGAGCGCCGCCACAACGAAGCGCTCGCCGCCGCGTCCGAGGATGCGTTCGTCGCGGCGGTGCTCAAGGACATCCCACCCGTCCCTGAGCGGCAGGCGGAGATCGTCGCGGCCAATCGATCCGGCAATCCCTCGGCCGCGCTCGCTTGAGCCCGCGTAGGGTCGAGCTCGGGCTGCGGGAGAACCTCCCTCAGTTCGCCCTGCTGGTCGGGGTGAACGCGCTGGTTGGCGCGATGGTCGGACTCGAACGCTCGACGCTCCCTCTGATCGGCGAGGACTCCTTCGGGGTCGGTTCGTCCGTCGCGGTCCTCTCTTTCATCGTCGCCTTCGGCCTCGCCAAGTCATTCACGAACCTCGGGGCCGGGGCGTTCGCCGAGCGCATCGGCAGGCGCCGGCTGCTGATCGCGGGCTGGGCGGTCGCCCTTCCGGTCCCGCTGCTGATCGGAGTCGCGCCGAGCTGGGCCTGGATCGTCGCCGCGAACCTCTTTCTCGGGGTGAACCAGGGTCTCGCCTGGTCGATGACGGTGGTGATGAAAATCGACCTGGTCGGTCCCGAGCGCCGCGGCCTGGCGCTCGGTCTGAACGAGTCCGCCGGCTACGGCGGGGTCGCCGCCGCCGCCGCCGTCAGCGGCTGGCTCGCCGCCGACCTGGTCGCGCGGGATGTGCTGGTGGTGGGCGGAGCGGCGATCGCGATCGTGGCCTTGCTGATCACCGTGATCTTCGTGCGCGATACAGCCGCACACGTCGCACTCGAGCAGGCGCGCGACCACGATGCGGGCGCCGGCGCTCCGCGGATGCGCGACGTCTTTGCCAACGCGACCTACCGCGTCCCTGCGCTTCGCTCGTGCTCGCAGGCGGGCTTGGTCAACAACCTGAACGACGCTCTCGCCTGGGGACTCGTGCCACTGTTCCTCGCCGCGCATGGCGCCGGTATCGGCGAGATCGGACTGGTCGCCGGCGTCTACCCGGCGGTCTGGGGCCTGGGGCAGATCTGGGCCGGACACTGGTCCGACAGCGTCGGCCGCAAGCCGCTGATCGTCGCCGGGATGCTGATCCAGGCGGCCGCGCTCTCTCTCCTGGCGGTGTCGGATGGCCGGGTCGCCGTGGCAGTCGTATCGGCTGTCGCGCTTGGTGTCGGCACGGCGCTCGTCTACCCGACGCTGATCGCCGCGGTCTCCGACGCGGTCAGCCCAGTGGCCCGCGCTCCGGTGGTCGGCGTCTACCGCTTCTGGCGCGACATGGGCTACGTCGCGGGGGGCCTTCTCGTCGGCGCCGTCGCCGACGCGATCGATTTCGGAGCTGCGATCGGTGTGGTCGCCGCGCTCACCGCGGTCTCCGGACTCTGGGTCGCAATCGACCTGCCCCAAGGGCGACCGAGTCCACGTGGGCTGCCCGGCGCCGCTCAGGAGACAATTGCCGAGGCATGAACGTTCTCTTCATCCTCAACGACGCGCCATACGGGAATGAGCGCTCCTTCAACGCGCTGAGGCTCGCAACCGCGCTCGCCAAGCACGACGAAGTCCAGTTGCGAGCCTTCCTGATGGGCGACGCGGTCGGCTGCGCGCTCGCCGACCAGAAGACGCCCGAGGGTTACTACAACCTGGGTCGCATGCTGAAGGGGCTGATTGGCCGGGGCATCGAGGTCGGGTTGTGCGGGACCTGTCTGGACACACGCGGTCTCGCATCAGCGACGTTCGTCGAGGGCGCCGAGCGCTCGACCATGGATGAGCTCGCGGGGTGGGTCACCTGGGCGGATCAGGTCTTGACGTTCTGATCCGGGAGCGCGTGATCCAGGCCGGGTCGGCATAGACTCGCGGCGAACTGACCGAGCAACCCGAGACCGTCGATGAACTCCTGTTCGAGGCCCGCCGCGAGCTCGTCCGGCTGTCGGCCGGCGAGGCCCTCGAAGCGATGCGCCAAGGCGCAGCGCTGGTCGACATCCGTTCGGACGCCCAGCGGGCCGCCGACGGGTTGATCCCCGACGCCGGCGTCGTGCCGCGCAACGTCCTCGAGTGGCGCCTTGATCCCCAGTCGGACCACCGCGACGCTGGGCTGGCTCGTCGAGACCGACAGGTGATCGTGATCTGCAACCACGGCTATCAGTCCAGCCTCGCGGCGGCGACGGTGCGGCGCTACGGCATGGACGCGACCGACGTGATCGGCGGCTTTCAGGCTTGGCGGGAGGCGGGCCTGCCGGTCACGGATTAGGAGCCTGGAGCAGCGCGTACCAGCGCCACGGGATGCCGTGTTCAAGGCCTGGACCGATCCCGACGAGCTCCGTCGCTGGTGGGGCCCAGGTGAGTTCACCTGTCCCGAGGCGGAGGTCGACCTGCGGCAGGGAGGGATTACCGGCTCGTCATGCAGCGCGCCTCGTCTACTCGTGGCGATGGGAGACCGGACCCGCGGCTGACGGATCGGAGGGGGTCTCGTGAAGTTCGAGGCGCTGTTCAGCGGAGGGGGCGCAGGTTCCTGAGGTGCCGGATCCGAGTATGACCGGGACGATCGTGACGAGGAGCTCGTCGAGCAGGCCCGCCTCGGCGAGCTCGGAGGCGACCGGCCCGCCCCCGACCACCCAGAGATCCCGGTCGCCAGGCGGAATTCCAGGTCCGGCGCGCCGTCGAAGTTGGACGCGCCATCCTCCAGGTCCTACTTGAGGTTCCTGTGCGTGAACGACACGACGGCAATCCTATGGGCCCTGGTTGGGTCGCCGACCTGATGGTGCGAGACTGAGGCCGTGGATTGCCGAGTCGCAATCCTCGCCGGTGGCCGGTCCACGAGGCTGGGGCGGCCGAAGGCCACGGCGGAGCTGGCCGGCCGGCCGCTGATCGCTTACCCGCTCGCCGCCGCCCAGGCGGCCGGCCTGGAGGCGATGGTGGTGGCCAAGTCGGGGAGCGATCTGCCACCGCTTGGGGGCCCGCTGCTGCTCGAGCCCGATCAGCCACAGCACCCGCTGTGCGGTGTGCTGGCGGCGCTGCGGGAATCGAGTCGCCCGGTGCTGGCCGTGGCCTGCGACCTGCCCTTCCTCGCCTCGGATCTGCTCCGCTGGCTCGCATCTCAGCCCGAGCCGCTGGTCGTCGCGAAAACGGAGCGTGGCCTGCAGCCGCTGCTGGCGCGTTACGACCCCGTGCTCACGGATGCGCTGGAGGCCGGCCTGCGCCGGGAGGCGCCGATGCGGGAGCTCGTCGCCTCGCTTCGTCCGCGGGTCGTGGGCGAGCGGGTGCTGCGCCGCTTCGGCGATCCCCAGCGGCTCTGCTTCAACGTCAATTCGCCGACGGATCTGGCGAGGGCTGAGCGGATGCTGGCAATGGCTCGACCGTGACCCGCGCGTTGTAGTCGGGCATATCCGCCTCCGGGGAGAGATGACCGCCGGCGATCAGCGCGTTTCCCTCTGGCCAATGGACCTGGATGTTTCCCGGGGCGATCGGGGCCAGGTGGACATGGCCACGCAGCTCGCCTACATCGCTGCGCAGCAGCAGCTCGTCGCCCTGGCCCAGTCCGAGGCGCCTCGCGTCATGCTCGTTGATCAACACCGCCTCGCGGGCCGCGGCGGTCAGTGCGTCGTGACTCTCCTGGACCATGCTGTTGAACTGCTTCCCGCGGCGGGTCGAGACCACGAGGCGGCCGTCGTCGGGGCGGGAATCGGGGATCGAGACCCGGTTGAAGTGCGCCTTGCCGTCCGGGGTGGGGAAGCTCGGACCCGCGCACAGCATCGGCCCCCCGTACTGGAACGAGTCGCCCGCTTCGCGAAGGTTCTCGATCCCTTCGTAGTTGGCCACCAACCGGCCGATCTCGTCGCGGATCTCAGCGGTGCCCGCGAAGCGGACCTGCTCCGCTGCCTCCGGCCGCACCCGGGCCGCCAGCTCGGTCATCACCTCCCACTCGGGCCGCGCCTCGTCGATCCGCGGGCCCGGGATCTCGGGGCTGAAGATGACCCGGCGCTCGGTGCTGGTCTCGGTGACGCCGCCGGGAATCTCGTAACGGGTCATGGCGGGTAGCAGGATCACCTCCTCGGCAGGATCGACGAGCATCTGGCTGGAGGCGACGATGTCCATGTGGACCCGCAGCGGTATGCGCTCCAGCGCCCCCTCGGTCGACGCCGAGTCGGGCAGCACGTCGGTGAAGTTGCCTCCCGCCGCGAAGAGGACGTCGAGCTTGCCGCGGCCGGCCGCAGCGAGCATCTCCGGCGTCGTCATCCCCGGCTCCGAGGGCACCTCGAAGCCCCACTGCCGGCTCAGCTTCGCGGCATTCTCCTCGTCCACCGCGAGTCCACCGGGGAAGGAGGTCGCATAGCAGCCCATCTCGGCTCCGCCTTGGACCCCCGAGTGGCCCCGGATCGGCATCAGCCCGCATCCCTCGCGGCCGACGAAGCCGCGGCTCAGGGCCAGGTTGACGATCGCCCGCACGTTGTCCTCGCCGTTTTCATGTTGCGTGACCCCCATGCTCCAGACGAACACCGCACCCTTCGCCTCACCGACCGTCCGCGCCAGCTCGAGCATCTCCTCACGCGAGGCGCCGGCAAGGCGCTCCAGCGATTTCCAATCGGCCGTGTCCAGCTCGGCGCGCAACTCGTCGAGGCCGGTGGTGTGGGTCGAGGCGAACTCCTCGTCGAGCCAGCCCTGTTCCAGCACATGCTTGAGTACGCCGGAGAGAAATGCCACGTCGCCGCCGATGTTGATCTGGAAGAAGCGGTCGTCGATCCGAGTGCCGAACAGGGCGCTCTCGACCGTCGAGGGGATCCAGTAGCGCTCCATGCCCGGCTCGCGGTAAGGGTTGACGACCGCCACCTTGGTGCCGGCCTTCTTCGCCAGGTGGAGGTACTTCATCATCACCGGCTGGTTATTGGCGACGTTTGAGCCGAAGAAGACGATCAGGTCGGTGCCGATCAGGTCCGAGTACGAGCAGGTGGTCGCGGCGACACCGAGCGCCTCCTTGAGCCCAAAGGTGCTCGGCGAGTGGCAGAGGCGCGCGGAGCTGTCGATCGAGTTGGTGCCGATCGCCCGCACCGCCTTCTGGGCCGCGTAATAGGACTCGTTCGGGATTCCGCGGCTGGTCACATAGAAGCCGATGCGGCTGGGCCCCGCCGCGCGGATTCGGTCCGCGGCCAGTGCCAGGGCCTCGTCCCAGCCGATCCGGGTGAAGCCCGGCTCGCCGGCGCGGCGCAGCATCGGATACGGGAGGCGGCCGAGGTCACGCAGCTCGGCGCCGGAGAGGCGGCGCAGCGCCGCGACGTCGCCGAGCAAAGCTCCGTCCATCGCCGGCATCGTGTTGAGGCGGAGCAGGCGCAGGCGGACGTTGCAGAGATGGATCCCGTCGATGGTCCAGTCGTGCATGCCCGTGGTCCCGAGCGCGCAGCCGTCGCACACGCCCTGGTTGAGGATCCGCCATGCGTAGCCCGCCTGGTCGCGGTTCTCCCAGATCGCCCTGCCCACCTCGGCGAAGTTGTTCGGGTGCTCCTCGCCGATACCGAACGGCTTCCAACTTGCCCAGTTGGAAGGAGTCGGCCCGCGGCGGGGTTGTCTCAGCATCGCGGCATCAGCACCTATCTTCCCGATTTGTGCCCGCCGAATCCGATCACGATCCGCGTGGCTACGCGACCGTCACCCACGACGGCGTCTCCGATCAGGTCGCCGTCGAGGAACCGCTGGAGATCCGCGTGGGCGGGGAGCCGCTGGCGGTGACGATGCGAACCCCCGGCGACGACGAGGAGCTGGCGCTCGGTTTCCTCTACGGCGAGGGGCTGATCGAGGGCGCCCGCGGCGTGGGTCCCACCGCGGACTTCGCCGCCAACGCGGTCGAGGTCGAAGGCCCGCTGCTGCGCGATGCCGGCGAGCGGCGCTTCTATACCACCTCCTCCTGCGGGGTTTGCGGCAAGGGAGCCCTGGAGGAGGTGGCGGTGCACAGCGAGCCCGTCGGCGAAGGCCCGGTGATGGAGCGCGACCTGCTCGCGGCACTGCCCGAGCGGCTGCGCCAGCCGGTGTTCGAGCGCACAGGAGGCCTGCATGCCACCGGGCTCTTTGATGCCTCCGGTGAGCTGCTGCTGGCGCGGGAGGACGTCGGGCGCCACAACGCGATGGACAAGGTGGTCGGGCGGGCGCTGATCGACGGCCTCGTTCCGTTGCGGGGACTGGTCCTGTGCGTGAGCGGCAGGCTCGCCTTCGAGCTGGTGCAGAAGGCCGCGGTCGCCGGCGCCCCGATCCTGGTCGGGGTGGGCGCACCGACCTCGCTTGCTGTCGACCTGGCGGCAGATCGCGGCATGACCCTCTGCGGCTTTGCTCGCAAGGGGGGGATGAACGTCTACACGGGCGCCGAGCGGGTGGCCTGAGGCGCGGCCGACGCTGCGTACGGGAGGCGCTATTCCACCTGTTCGGCGGTGCCCCTCAGCTCGTCCAGCGGCCGCTCGGAGCGGCCCGCCAGCCAGCATGCGATCGGGGCCGCCGTGCGCTCCGAGGCGTGGGCGGCGGTTGCGGCGATATCGAGCAGCGCGGTGACCTCCGCCTCGGTCGGAGGATCGAGGCCGAGCTTCTCGGAGAACTCCGCAAGCCACTCGTCGCGCCTCATGACGGGGCCACCGTGCCTAGCCCCCGATCGCGCTCATCGTCCGCTCGGGCTGCACGAAGCCGGGCTGGTTGATGCGGTGCTTGAGCTCCTTGCGCCAGACTGCCTCGCGGATCAGGCGCTCGAGCTCGGAGTCGGATGCGCCCGTCCGCAACGGGCCTCGCAGGTCCGTCTCGGTCCTGGAGAACAGGCAGGTGCGCAGCTTCCCGTCGGAGGTCAGCCGGATCCGGTTGCAGTCTGCGCAGAACGGCTCGGAGACCGGGTTGACGAACCCGATCTCACCCGGACCGTCGGCGAAGCGATGCACGCGCGCGGTGGCGGAAGGCTTGCGTGCCTCCTTGACGAGGTCGTAGTGAGACTCGACGACCTCGCGGATCTCCTCCCCGGTGAGCACCTGGTCCCGGCTCCAGGCGTGATCGGCGTCCAGCGGCATGAACTCGATGAAGCGGACCTGGATGTCGCTCGTGCGAGCGAGCTCGCAGAAGGGCAGGATCTCCTCCTCCGTGAAGCCGCGGATACCGAGCGCGTTGACCTTGACCCGGCGAACCTGCGGCTGGTCCGCGATCGCGCGGAGTCCTCGCAGCACTTGGGGGAGGGCGTCCCGCCGGGTGATCTGGAAGAAGCGATCGCGCTGGAGGGAGTCGATCGAGACGTTCACCCGCTGGATCCCGGCGGCGGCGAGCCGAGCCGCGTCCCGCTCGAGCAGGTAGCCGTTGGTGGTGAGCGAGAGATCGCGGATTCCGGGGATGCCCGCGAGCATCGAGGCGAGCACCGGGAAGTCGCGACGGGCAAGGGGCTCACCGCCCGTCAGCCGGACGTCCTCGATCCCCAACCGGATCATCACGCCGACCAGCCGCTCGATCTCCTCGAAGCTGAGGATCTCCTCGCGACCCAGCCAGGCCATTCCGTCGGCCGGCATGCAGTACTGGCAGCGGAAGTTGCAACGATCGGTGACGGACACCCGCAGGTCCGTGATCCGGCGGCCGTGCCCGTCGTGCAGGGACTTCCCTCCGCTCATCGGCATCGTCAGCATCCCCCACAGCATCCCACCGGAAACCGCGACGGGGAGAAAGCCCCAGGCGAGCACAGAAGGCTCCTTCGAGGTCGTTGTCTCGAAGGTTTCGCCCACCCGCTCGCCGGGCCGACGCGCCGGGTCCGGAGGACCGTGTTGACGAACGCGCGGTCTTGCAGGGCTAGTTCCCTTGCGTACGGCGAGGTTAGCGCGTACCAAGAGGCTCTGCGGTGAATCTTCGACGTAGGGAGTGGCTGCTGGCGACGCTGCTGTGCGGTTTAGTCATCGCGGTTGTCGCGGACATGGTCCTCAGCGCAACCACGGGCGACGAGATTGCGCTAGGGGCAACCGTCCTGCTGACGGCGGTAGCTACGCTCGCCGTCGCGTGGGCCCTGCGTTAGACACTTCGCTACCACCTCCCGGCGTGTCACGGCTGAACAATCACTGTGCGTCGGTGCGCCAAGAATCCGCGTGTTCGAGCCCCTCGCCAGGCACGAGCTCTACTCCTTCCAACACGCGGATTTCGCGGCGATGCCAGAATCGGCGTGTTCGGTCTTTGAGAAAGCGGGCGATTTGCAGGGACTTCATGCCGGAGGAGGGACTCGAACCCCCGACACGCGGATTATGATTCCGCTGCTCTAACCGACTGAGCTACTCCGGCGGGGGGTCGAAAAGCGTAGCGGCGGTCAGGGCGCCAGGGCATAGCGAAGCTCGATCATTCCGTTGGAGAAGGTCCGGGTACCGAGCAGCGTCATTCCCTTGTCGATCGGGTCGCTGAATAGGGGCTTGCCGGATCCGAGGATGACCGGGACGATCGTGACGAGCAGCTCGTCGAGCAGGCCCGCTTCGGCGAGCTCGGAGGCGACCGGCCCGCCCCCGACCACCCAGAGATCTCGGTCGCCTGCGGCAGCCACCATCTCGGCATGGATGTCGGCGACAGCCCCGTTGTGGAAGCGGATGTCGGCGCCCTCGGTGTCGGGCAGCTCACGGCTCGTCAGCACCCAGCTCGGGCGCTCTCCGTAGGGCCAGTCGTGGCCGAGGATGAACTCGTAGGTCGAGGAGCCCATCACCAGGGCGCCCACGCCCTCGAGATATGAGTCGATTCCATCGCCCACCTTCTCGCCCGGCCCGTCGTAGCTGGACTCGAAGCCCGTCAGCCAGTCGATCCCGTCGTCGGAGTCGGCGATGTAGCCGTCCAGGGTCGCCGCGCAGAGGTACTGGGTCTTCGCCATCGATCCGATTCTGGCAGTGCATAAGCTGGGCCGCGTGAGCCCGAGCGAATTGGATCGAGCTGTGCGCGCGGTGGTCCGCGACTGCCTCGCCGTGAGGGAAGGCGAGGAGGCCCTGGTGGTCTGCAACCCCGCCACGCAGCACCTGGGGGAAAGACTCCGCGAGGAGGCCGCCGACGCCGGAGCCGACGCCGTCCTGACGGTGATCTCCGAGCGCGCCTCGCACGCGGCCGAGCCGCCGAAGACCGTCGCCGAGGCGATGGCGGCCACCGACGTCCTGCTCGCGCCGACGGTCCAGTCGCTCTCCCACACCGCGGCGCGGAAGCGCGCCAGCGAGAACGGCGCCCGCTGCGCCACCCTGCCCGGCGTCACCGAGGACATGCTGGCGCGGGTGATGAGCGCCGACATGGAGGGGCTGCGGCGCAAGGGCCACGCGGTGGCGGAGGCGCTCGATCGCGCCTCGCAGGCCCGCATCACCGACTCGAACGGCACCGACCTGCACCTGGACCTCTCCGGCCGCGAGGCCATCCCGGACGCCGGCGAGCTGACCGAGCGCGGTGCCTTCGGGAACCTGCCGTGCGGTGAGGGGTTCGTTTCGCCTGCGGGCGGCAACGGCACCCTCGTGATCGACGGGTCGATGGCGGGAGTCGGGCTCGTCGACGGGCCGGTCGAGCTGGTGGTCGAGGGCGGCCACCTGACCTCGGCGCGCGGCGGTCAGGGGATGGCCTTCATGGAATTGCTCACCGCGCACGGTGAGGACGGCACCAGCATCGCGGAGCTCGGCGTCGGCACCAACGAGAAGGCGAAGCTGACCGGTGAGATCCTCGAGGACGAGAAGATCCTCGGCACCTGCCACATCGCGTTCGGCGCGTCCGCCGGCATCGGCGGCACTGTCCAGGTCCCGGTCCACCTCGACTGCGTGGTGATGAAGCCCACGCTCGAGCTGGACGGCGAGGCGATCGTCCGCGACGGAGAGCTGCTGATCCCGTGAACCGCGGGATGCCGCTGGTCGCGGTGCCCAACTTCTCCGAGGGCCGCAACATCCGCGTGATCGGGGCGCTGGAGGCGACGCTCGGCGCTCACGCGCGAGTCCTCAACCGCCACTACGACGCCCAGCACAACCGCTGCGTCTTCACGATCTCGGCCGACGCGGACAAGCTGGTCGAGGCGCTGCTCGCGGGGGCAGCGCACGCCATCGACCTGATCGACATGCGCGGGCACCAGGGAGTGCATCCGCACATCGGCGCCCTCGACGTCTGCCCCGCGGTCTGGCAGGCCGACGATCGCCATGACCTTGCGGTGGCGGCCGCCCGAGGGGCGGCGGAGGGGATCGCGGCGCTCGGGATCCCGGTCTTCCTCTACGGAGAGATGGCGAGCGGCCCGGAGCGCATGGAGCGGGCGTACTTTCGCCAGGGCGGCCCCGCGGAGCTGGCACGGCGGATGGAGTCCGGCGATCTCCGGCCCGACCTGGGCCCCTCCGAGCCTCACCCCAGCGCCGGGGCCGCCCTGGTGACCGCCAGGGAGCCGCTGGTCGCCTTCAACATCGAGCTGGACACCCCGAATCCCGAGATCGCGCGTGAGATCGCCGCCGAGCTGCGCGAGGCGGGTGACGGGCTGCCCGGCGTGAGGGCGCTGGGCCTGCCGCGCGACGGCGAGCGCACCCAGGTCTCCGTCAACGTCCACGACCCGCGCGCGGTGCCGCTCGCGAGGATTGTCGCCGAGGTGTCGCGGCTGGCGGGCGCCCACGGGGTCAGGCCGATAGAGGCCGAGCTGGTCGGATTGGCGCCCGAGGCCGCGCTCGAGGGGTACCCCGAAGACCCGCCGATCCGCGACTTCGACCCCAAGCGTGACGTGATCGAGAACGTCCTCGGCTAGATTGCGGGGGGATGGCACAGACCAAGAAGAAGCGCCGCCGCAAGCACCGCGGCACCCAGGGCGGCCGGATCGACACGCGTCCCAGCCGCGGGCGACCGCGGAGCCGCGCCGAGGCGAAGTCGCAGGCGCGCAGCCGAGGGGCCAAGAAGAAGGGCAGGGGCGGGCCGCGCGTGCCCGAACCGGCGAATTGGTCCAGCGCCCTGAAGAAGGGCGCGGTCGCGGCGGTCCTCTTCGTCGGGCTGCTGGCGCTGATGGGTCAGAATCCGCTCACCTCTCTGGCGGTCGGGCTCGCGATGCTCGGCTTCTACGTCCCGATGGCGTTCCTGCTGGACCGCTTCATCTACCAGCGCTACCTCCGCAAGGAGGCGCAGAAGCGGGCCGCCAAGGAGACGGAGCGCGCCGGCGGCCACCAAGCGGAGGGCTGAGCGGTGGACGTACGCATGCTCACCGTCGGCCAGATCGCCGAGAACTGCTTCCTGCTCCGTAAGGACGGTTCCGACCGGGCGCTGATCGTTGATCCGGGTGACGAGGCGGAGCGGATCCTCGCCGCCGCCGACGAGCTCGGCGTGACCATCGACGGGATCCTGCTCACCCACACCCACTTCGATCACATCGGCGCCGTCGCCCCGATCGCGAAGGCGACCGGCGCGCAGGTCTGGTGCCCGGAGAACGAGACCGCAGTGCTCGCCGACATCAACTCGTACGTGCCATGGCCCGGCTTCGGCCCCTACGAGAGCTATGAGGCCGACCACACGGTCAGCGGCGGCGAGAGGCTGGAGCTGGCCGGCATGGAGATCGACGTGATCTTCACCCCGGGCCACAGCCCCGGCCACGTCACCTACTCCGTCCCCGACGAGGCCGCGATCTTCTCCGGCGACGTCCTCTTCCAGGGCTCGGTCGGGCGGACCGACCTGCCGGGCGGCGACTGGGGGACGCTGCTCGAGTCGATCCGCACCCTGGTGGACTCCCATCCGCCCGAGACGACGGTCTATCCGGGGCACATGGGCGTGACCACGCTGGGCGCCGAGCGCGCGACCAATCCGTTTCTGGCTGAACTCGCGCGCTAGCGCCGGATACACGGTTAAGGTCGCAGCGCGATGAGCGAGAAGTTCAAGGTCCCTCGGGGCACCTTTGACCTCCTGCCGGAGGGGCAGGAGGTGCGCCGCCGGATCCACGAGGTTGCCCGGGAGAAGCTCGAGGCGGCCGGCTACGGGCGCATCGAGACCCCGATCTTCGAGGACACCGACCTGTTCGCCCGCGGCGTCGGGGAGTCCACGGACATCGTCCAGAAGCAGATGTTCACCTTTGAGGACCAGGGCGGGCGCTCCCTGACCCTGCGGCCCGAGGCGACGGCCTCGGTCTGCCGCGCCTATCTCGAGCACGGGATGCAGAAGCTGGCCCAGCCGGTGAAGCTCTGGACCGAGGGATCGTTCTTCCGCCACGAGCGCCCGCAGGCCGGCCGCTACCGGCAGTTCACCCAGATCGACGCCGAGGCGATCGGCTCGGGCTCCCCGCTGGTGGACGCGGAGATGATCGTGCTGGCCGGCGACATCCTCGCCGAGCTCGGAGTGCCGGATGTGCGGCTGCTGCTGAGCAGCCTCGGCACGCCGGCCACGCGCGCGGCCTACGTCGACGAGCTCCGCGAGTACCTGCGCTCGCGGGAGGGCGAGCTGTCAGACGAGGTCCGCGGCCGGATCGACGCCAACCCGCTGCGCGCCTTCGACGCCGACCACGAGGGGACGAGGAAGGTGATGGAGGAGGCGCCGACTCTGCTCGACCGGCTCGACGCCGAGGACGCGGAGCACTTCGCGGAGGTGCGCGCCCTGCTCGACCGCAACGGAGTCGCATACGACCTCGACCCGACGCTGGTGCGCGGGCTCGACTACTACACGCGCACGGTCTTCGAGTTCGAGTGCCAGAACCTCGGTGCCCAGTCCGGGATCGGCGGCGGAGGCCGCTACGACGGCCTGATCGAGCAGCTCGGTGGCCCGCCGACGCCGGGCTGCGGCTGGGCTCTGGGCGTGGATCGCATCGTGCTGGCGCTCGAGGGTGCCGGTGGGGAGGAGGAGAGGCCGCGCGACGGCGTCTTCGTCGTCGCCGGGGATGAGCAGCGCGGCGAGGCCCTCGCCCTTGTCACCGAGCTCCGGCGGGCGGGCGTGACGGCGGACCTCGACCTCGCAGGACGGGCGACCAAGGGCCAGATGAAGCAGGCGGACCGGGTGGGAGCCCGCCACGCGCTGTTCCTTTCCGGTGGCCCAAAGGCGACCCTGCGTGACATGACCTCCGGCGAGGAGCGGGAGATCGATCCCGCGACCCTGGTTGAGACACTCTCGTCGCCATGAGCGACGGATTCCCAGCACTCCGAGCCAATTCCTACCGCGACGCCTGGTGCGGCCAGGTGCTCCCGGACAGGGTCGACTCCGAGGTGCGAGTGGCCGGCTGGGTCCACCGGCGGCGCGATCACGGAGGCCTGGTCTTCATCGACCTCCGCGACCGCACCGGGCTGGTGCAGCTGGTCTTCAATCCCGACGAGGCAGGGGATGCGTTCAAGCTCGGGCACGAGCTGCGCTCCGAGGACGTGCTCAGCGCCGGGGGCCCGGTCGTCAGGCGCTCGCCCGAGACGGTCAACTCCGAGCTGCCGACCGGAGAGGTGGAGATCCGCGTCGCCGAGGCGCAGCTCCTCTCCGACGCGGACACCCCGCCATTCGAGATCGAGTCGTTCTCGGGCGAGGTCAGTGAGGAGATGCGCCTGAAGTACCGCTACCTCGACCTCCGCCGTGACCGGATGAGGCACGCGATCGAACTGCGCCACCGGGTCAGCGCCGCGATGAGGGAGTTTCTCTCGGGCGAGGGCTTCCTCGAGATCGAGACGCCGGTGCTCACGCGCTCCACCCCCGAGGGCGCCCGCGACTTCCTCGTGCCCAGCCGCCTGCAGCGCGGCTCCTTCTACGCGCTGCCCCAATCGCCGCAGCTCTTCAAGCAACTTCTCATGATCGGCGGCTTCGAGCGGTATTTTCAGATAGCGCGCTGTTTCAGGGATGAGGATCTGCGTGCTGACAGGCAACCGGATTTCACACAGCTGGACATCGAGATGTCCTTCGTCGACACGGACGACGTGATTGATCTGAACGAGCGCCTACTGGCACACGTTCTGGGTCGGTGCGGCGTCGAGGTCGAGCTTCCGATGCGGCGCCTGCCCTACGACGAGGCGATCTCTCGCTACGGGTCCGACAAGCCGGACCTGCGCTTCGGGCTCGAGCTGGAGGACCTCACCGAGGTCTTCCGCGCCTCCGAGTTCAACGCCTTCCGCCAGGCGATCGAGGGTGGCGCTCTGGTCCGCGGCCTGAACGCGGGAGGCCGGGAGATGTCGCGCGCCGACCTCGATGGGCTGGTGGCCGAGGCCACCGAGCTCGGCGCCAAGGGACTGGTCTGGGCCGTGGCCGAGGCCGACGGCTGGCGCTCGCCTGTCGCCAAGTTCCTCTCGGCCGAGGAGATCGCGGCGGCCAGCGAGGCTCTGGCCGCCTCGGAAGGGGATGTCCTGCTGCTGGTGGCCGACGAGCCGCTGCTCTCGGCCGAGGTGCTCGGTGAGCTCCGCCGCCGGCTCGGCGAGCGACTGGGACTGATCGACCCGGAGGCGAACGACCTCACCTGGATCGTCGACTGGCCGCTGCTCGGCTGGGCGCACGACGAGGAGCGCTGGGACCCGCATAACCACCCCTTCACCTCGCCCGACGGCGTCTTCGATCCGGCCGATCCGGGCGCCGCCAGGGCCAAGGCCTACGACGTCGTCTGGAACGGATGGGAGATTGGTGGTGGCTCGATCCGCATCAGCGACCCCGAGGTGCAGCGAAAGGTGTTCGAGGCGATCGGAATCGACGAGGAGGAGGGCGAGGAGCGCTTCGGCTTTCTGCTCGATGCGCTGCGCTACGGCGCTCCTCCGCACGGTGGGATCGCCTACGGGCTCGACCGGATCGTCGCCCTGCTGCACGGCACGGGATCGATCCGGGACGTGATCGCGTTCCCCAAGACCGCGTCCGGCGGTGACCCGCTGACCGGCGCCCCGGCCCCGGTCGACGATCGTCAGCTCCGCGACCTGGGGATCTCGGTTCGCGGCGGGGGTGGAAAGGGCTAGGCGGATGGAAGGGCGGCTCCCCCCCGAGGGCGACGACCTGTTCGAGTGGACCGACGCGCCGGCGCGGCCTTCGACACCGTCCCGCGAGCCGGCACCAGCCGAGGGCGAGCGCCCCGAGACCGGGGAACGCCCCGCGACCGGCGAGCGCGCCCCGGTCGAGACGCCACGGAGCCGTGCACGCTCACCTTCACCGTCAACGTCGCCGGACACGGCGGAGCGCCGCCGCATCCGGGGTGACACCGGCGAGTTCGAGCGCAGCGGGCGGCGCCCGCCGACGGGCCGGCGGGCGCGTCGCCGCGATCTTCCCGCCAAGGTGCGACGACGTCAGGACTTCATGGTCGGCGGCGTCGCCCTGATCGTGGTCATCGGGCTGATCGTGCTGATCTCGAGCGGCGGCGGCAGCAGCAGCGAGAAGCCTGTCCCCTTGAAGCGGCTGGTCGGCCAGACGATCGTCGCCAAGCTCGGCTCCAAGGGGCCGAGCCAGGCGCTGGTCAAGAGGGTCAGGCACGGCCAGGTCGGGGGCCTGATCGCCTTCGAGACCGATCCGGGCAAGCTGAAGGCGGATGTCCAGAAGCTGCAGACGGCTGCGAGCGCGGGGGGCAACCCGCCGCTGCTGGTGATGGTCGATCAGGAGGGCGGCGACGTGAAGCGATTGAAGACGGGACCGCCCGACATCTCGCCCGCGGAAATGGGCAAGAGCGGCGACGAGGGCCAGGCCAAGGACCAGGGGCAGAAGACGGGGTCGTTCCTGCGCGGGCTGGGAGTCAACGTCGACCTGGCGCCGGTCCTCGACGTCTCCCAGCCGCAGACGGCCGATTCGATCAAGAGCCGCACCTTCGGCTCGGACCCCGCCGTGGTCTCCAAGGTGGGCGTCTCGTTCGCCGAGGGCCTCCAGGACGGCGGGGCGGTCGCGACGGCCAAGCACTTCCCCGGCCTCGGCCATGCCACGGTCAGCACCGACGACCGGCCGGTCACCATCGCGGCCACCGGCGACCAGCTGCAGAACGACCTGGTGCCGTTCACGGCGGCCGTCGACGCCGGGGTGCGGATGGTGATGGTCTCGACCGCCAGCTACCCGACGCTGGGGGCCAAGAAGCCGGCGGCGTTCTCGCCCACCATCGTCAAGACGCTGCTCCGCGGGCATCTGGGCTTCGACGGCGTGACGATCACCGACGACCTCGAGGCGCCGGCCGTGACGAGCACCCTTCCCGCCGTGGTGGCGGCAACCGCGGCGCTCAAGGCCGGCAACGACCTGCTGCTCTACGCGACGAACACGAACGCGTCGAACAACGCCTTCGACTCGCTCGTCCGCCAGGTGAAGAACGGGCAGCTCGACCGCGGCGTCGTGCAGGGCGCGTACGACCGGATCACCTCCTTGAAGAGCAGCCCCACTGGATAGGGTGCGGCGCGACCGATGAACGACCTCTTCGAACCTGACGACACACGCGACTCTCTGCGCAAGATCGGCGGGCTCCTGATCGGCCTGGCCGCGGCGATGATCTACATCCGCAAGGGCCCGTTCCTGACCGTCAACCCGGACCAGTGGGCGGCGTTCCCGATGTTCCTGGTCCTCGCGATTCCGGCGGTCTACCTCTATGGGGGCATCCTGACCAGGCCCCAGACGGGCGAGCTGCGGACCTGGCAGGTCGTCCACAGCGTCTTCGGCCTGATCCTCATGGTGCTGGCCCTGAGGCAATTCATCGACATGATCGGGGGCACCCCGAGCACGGACTTGAACGTCTTCTGGGTTCTCGCGGTCACGGCCTGTCTTGCCTTCTACGCCGGCTTCGCCGCCGGGGTCCGAGTCCAGATTCTGTTCGGGGCGCTCGCGTTGATCATCTCCTGGACCGCGCTCTGGGACAAGATCCTCTCCGGCGGCATCGGCGCCCACTGGGGCGTCTACAGAGGACTGCTCGGGCTGATAGCCATCGGATTGCTCGCCGGTGCGCTGTACGTATGGCGAGCCAACCCGGGCGGCGACGAGGCCGCGGGGACCGCGACGGCACCCACCGGGGACCTCGGCCTCTGGAAGGCGTCCGAGCTGCTCACCGGGGCGGGCATCGCCGCCGTGATCGCCTGCTCGCTCGGGATCACGGCCCTCGGCAACCTGAATCCGCTCGGCACCGGCACGCCCCCGATCGAGACGACCAACCTCTGGGACATCCTGCTCCTGGTGGTCTCGCTCGGGTTGGTCGGAATCGGGTCGCAGATCGGGACCCGGGGACCGGTCTACGTCGGCGGGATCGGGCTGCTCCTCTTCCTCGTGATCGCGGGTCTGGACCTCAACTCGACGCCGCCCCACCCGTTCAAGCTCGGCATCTGGCCATGGGTCCTGCTCATCCTGGGATTGATCGGCGTCGGCCTCAGCTTCACTCGCGAGGCCGGCCTGGGCGACCAGCCGAAGCGCCTGGCCGAGACCCTGCGCGGGAGATAGCTGACCGAGCCCAGGGATTCCGAGGAGCTCGCTCGTCGCTTCCTTGCCGCGCTCAGCGCGGGCGACCGGGCGGCGGTGGGCGAGCTCGTCCATCCGGAGGTCGAGATCCGAACCGAGCGAACCGTCCACCGCGGCCGCGTGGCCGCGATGGAATGGTCCGGCAAGGTCTTCGACCATCTCGTGCGCCGCTACGTCCCGGTCGAGATCGAGGAGACCGAGGGCGGGGTGCTGGTCCACGCCGAGCTCCAGTACGTGTGGCGCGACGGCGGCGAGGTGGGGGACAGCTCGCGCGTCGCGATCGAGCTCGGGGTTCGGGACGGACTGATCTCCTCCTGGTATCTGCTCGACGAGCCTGGGTGACGACGAGCCGTTGCTAGGGTTGATCCCAGGCCCGAGCCTGTACGCGAACCGCTCCAAACGTTGACCCAACACAACTGGCTTGGGGGTCGATTTCCGGCAGTCCCTCGGGGTTGCCGGTAGACCACCACCTATGCGACACGGGTTACCAAGCCGGGGCGGAAAACGGCAGGCTGGAGCCTTCTAATCTTCTCGTCGTGAATCGCGAGCTCTTTGAGCAGTACCTGGAGGACGACGCACGGCGCGGCTCCGTCCCCGAGGGGTCGTTCAGCGGCTCCGCGGGCGGGGCGCCCTGCGGCGACCTGGTCCGGCTGTCGCTCGTCGTTGGCGACGCCCGGATCGAGCGCATCAGCTTCGACCGCGAGGGGTGCGCGGCCAGCGCGGCCGCGGCCGCGGCGACGGCCGAGCTGGCCGAGGGAGCCTCGGTGCTGGAGGCCGCCCGGATCGGACCGGATGAGATCGAGGCCGAGCTCGGCGGGCTCGCGCCGACCCACCGTCACGCCGCCGTCCTGGCGGCGGACGCGCTCCACCGCGCGCTGTCGGGGCTGGCCGGCTCAGACCTCGGGCTGGCGGACCCGCCCCGCGAACGCGAGCGTGTCCTGGTCGCCCTCAGCGGCGGCGTCGACTCGGCGGTCGCAGCGCTGCGGGAGCGGGAGGCGGGTCGCGAGGTGGTCGCGGTCACCCTCAAGCTCTGGGCCGACCAGCGCACCGACGGGGAGCGCAGCTGCTGCTCGCCCGAGGCGGTCCTCGGCGCCCGCCGGGTCGCTCATTCGCTCGGCATCCCGCACCTGACGCTCGACCTCGAGCGGGAGTTCCGCGCCGGCGTGGTGGGCCCCTTCCTGCGCGGCCATGCGGAGGGGCGCACACCCAATCCCTGTGTGCTCTGCAACGGCGAGCTGCGAATCGACGCGATGATCGCGCTGGCCGATCGCCTGGGCGCAGCCAGGCTGGTGACCGGTCACTACGCCCGGATCGCCGACGACGGCTCGGGCCCTCTGCTCGCCGCCGCTGCCGATGGCGCCAAGGACCAGACCTACATGCTCTCGGCGCTCGGCCCCGAGTCGCTCGCCCGGCTGGGCTTCCCGCTCGGCGAGCTGACCAAGCCTGAGGTACGCGAGCTAGCCGCCGCCGCCGGCCTCGAGGTCGCGGGCCGGGCGGAGAGCCAGGACCTCTGCTTCCTGGCCGGCCAGGGCAAGCGCGAGTTCCTCCGCCGGCACGCCGGCCTGGAGGACCGCCCCGGCGAGGTCGTGGACCGCGAGGGCCGCCGGCTCGGCACCCACCGTGGCCACCACAACTTCACGGTGGGTCAGCGCCGGGGGCTCGGCGTGGGAGGCGGCGAGCCGCTCTACGTGCTCGGAATGGATCCCGCCGACAATCGCGTCATCGCGGGCAGCCGCGATCAGCTCGCCACCCGGCGGGTCCGGATCCGGGGCGCCACGCTCCACCGAGCGGCGGAGCGCGTCGACGGCGTCAGGCTGCGCTACCACTCGCCCAAGCGGGCCTGCCGCATCGAGGTCGACGGCATCCCGGGGGAGGCGGTCGTGGCGCTCTCCGAGTCGGTGGACGGGGCGGCCCCGGGCCAGGCCGCGTGCCTGATGGACGGCGACCTGGTGGTCGGTTACGGGACGATCGTCTCGGCCTGACAAGGACGATCTCCCGATAATTGAGCATTGACAGCGGGGCGACCGGTTCGAATAGGCTGGGGTCGTTACTACCAATAGGGAGCGGTTCCGATGCGGGTTGCGCGACTTTGGGGGATCGCGTCCCGGAGATCCGCTCCTCCAAAAGGGAGAAGCAAGATGCCAATTCGCATTTCGAAACAGCGGATGGCGGCTGCCTCGGCTGTGGCCGCGCTCGTCTCAATCGCAGCGATGGGAGGGGGCACAGCGGCGGCCGAGAGCGGCAAGGCCGTCGGCTCGGCGAGCTGCACACCGGCCAAGAACATCGAGGCGATCATCGACGATTCAGGCTCGATGGCAGGCTCGGATCCGAGCAAGTTCCGGACGAAGTTGCTGAGCGCGTTCGCGAACCTCGCCTCGAACAACGGCCGCATCTTCGGCGGACTCGAGTTCGGCTCGACGGCGAACAACCTGTTCGGCCCGGGGACGATTCCCGGGATCAACCAGGCGATGCAGAACTCGTTCCAGCAGGTGGACGCCAACAACGGCGGGACCAGCTATCAGGAGGCCTGGGCGGGTGCGACCGGCTACAACGGGAGCGCCGACGCGAGGATCTTCCTCACCGACGGCTTCCCCGGCGACAACCCCGATCCGCCTCAGCCGTTCGTGAAGACCTACGTGATCGCTCTGGGGGAGGACTTCTCCACGAACATCGCGGCACAGACTCTGCTCAACAAGATCGCTACGGAGACGGGCGGACCCCCGCCGTACTTCATCGCGCAGGCTGCGGCCGTTCAGCCGGTCGCCGCCGACATCGCAGCGCAGGTGTCGTGCAGCCAGGCGCCGGTGACGTTCACGAGGACGTTCACACGGCAGGGCGAGCAGGTGAACTACAAGTTCGCCCCGCTCGGCGGATCCAGCGACATCCTGATCAGCTGGGACAGCCCGAGCGTGGTCTTCGACCCGATCAACTTCAAGTTGACCGGCGGTCTGGGGGCCGGCAAGTCCGTGGCCGTCTACGCCGGGAAGAAGAAGTTGAAGGCGAAGGTCAAGACGACGAAGGTCGCCGGCGGCACCTTCGCGACCGTTCACCTCAAGGGCCTGAAGAAGACAAAGAAGGCGCTGAAGAAGCAGGCCAAGAGGAA
This sequence comes from uncultured Solirubrobacterales bacterium, assembly GCA_963815665.1. Lineage (GTDB taxonomy): Bacteria > Actinomycetota > Thermoleophilia > Solirubrobacterales > 70-9 > DASUPK01. The sequence goes on from CAWFHN010000011.1 coordinate 272,572, forward strand.
GGGCGCCAAGGTCAAGAAGTTGAAGTTGACGTTCAGGGTCAAGGCGAAGACCTTCCCCGCGGGGACGGCCCCGACCGTGGTCACCACCCAGGTGATTCGCTGAGTCGCTGAGAGATACATCGCCTGAGCGAGCGGCCGGCGCTAGAGCGCCGGCCGCTCGTCGTCGGGCACTGAACGATCGTCTATCGGCAGCGTCCGGCGGGAAAAGCTTGGGGTGCCTCCCCAATACCGCTGCGCGCCGCCTGCGCCTAGGTTGGGCGCTCAACCACGGAATGAGAGGCAAGCGCCATGTACCTCGACTCTCGAATCAAGACCCTTGCGGGGGCGGCGTCGCTCGTCGGTGCCCTCGCCGCACTGGCCGCGGCCGGCCCGGCATCGCCTCGAGCGCACGCCGCCGCCTGTCAGCCGGCGCGCAACGTAGAGGCGATCATCGACGACTCCGGCTCGATGTTCGACAATGACCCGGGCAAGTTCCGCACGAAGCTGCTGACCGCGTTCGCCTCGATCAGCGAGAACAACGGCCTGATCTTCGGCGGCGGTGAGTTCGGCGACAGCTACGACCCGCTGTTCGGACCCGCGGCGATTCCCGGGGTGAACACCTCGATGCAGGCGTCGTTCGCCGCCCAGGTGTTCGCGGACAACGGTGGCACGGACTATCAGCTGGCGTTCTCGGGCGCGACCGCCCATAACGGCGCTGCCGACGCGAGGATCTTCCTCACCGACGGGGTGGCGGACGAGCCGACATCGCACCTCTCGCCGCTGATCAAGACCTACGTGATCGCCCTCGGTCAGGACTTCGCGACCGACCCCGATGCGCAGGCGCTGCTCAACAAGATCGCGTCGGACACCGGCGGCCTGCCGCCGACCCTGGTCACCGACGCGTCGCAGCTGCAGGGCGTGGCGGCGTCGATCACAGCGCAAGTCCACTGCAAGCAGCCGCCCTTGACGTTCACCAAGTTGTTCACGAGGCAGGGCCAGGCCGTCAAGTACGCCTTCAAGGCGAAGGGCAAGTCGGCGGACATCCTGCTGAGCTGGGGCAGCCCGGGGACGATCCTCGACGGAATCGGCTTCACCTACGGCGGCGGCAAGCACGGCAAGAGGGCCGTGGCGACCACGGCCAAGAAGCGCAAGAACCGGATCAAGGCGACGAGGGTGAGAGGCGACACCTTCGTCACGATCCATCTGAAGCACCTGAAGAAGCACAAGAAGATCAAGTTCAAGGTGAAGGCGAAAAGCCTGGCCGCGCCTACGGTCGGCACCACCCAGGTCATCCGGTAGTCCCAGAGACATCAGGACGGCCTGCGAGCGGCCGGCGACCAAGTCGCCGGCCGCTCGTCTGTTCCTAGACTGCGGTCTGTGAAGGTCGACGAGATCCGCAAGACCTACCTCTCGTTCTTCGAGGAGCGGGGACATGCGCTGGTGCCCTCGGCATCGCTGATCCCCTCCGCTCACGATCCCTCGGTGCTGCTGACCACGGCGGGAATGCAGCCGTTCAAGCCGTACTTCCGCGGCGACGAGAAGCCACCCGCTCCGCGGGTCGTGGACTACCAGCGCTGTTTCCGGACCGTCGACATCGACGAGATCGGCAACACGGCGCGCCACCTGACCTTCTTCGAGATGCTCGGCAACTGGAGCTTCGGCGACTATTTCAAGGAGCAGTCGATCCAGTGGGGCTGGGAGCTCTCCACCCAGGGATTCGGCTTCGATCCGGAGCTGATCTGGGCGACTGTCTTCGCCGGCGACGAGGAGCTCGGGCTGGGCCCGGACGAGGAGGCGATCGAGATCTGGAAGCGGATCGGCGTCCCCGAGGAGCGCATCGTCGCCCTGCCCCGCTCGGAGAACTTCTGGCAGGGAGGAAATACGGGTCCCTGCGGCCCGTCCTCGGAGATGTACTTCGACCGCGGCGAGAGCTTCGGCAGATCCGGCGATTTGCCCGGGGACGACACCGATCGCTTCCTCGAATACTGGAACCACGTCTTCATGAGCTACGACCTCGCCGAGGACGGCACCTTGTCCGAGCTGCCGATGAGGAACATCGACACCGGGATGGGGCTGGAGCGCATGGCGGCGATCCTCCAGGACGTGCCCTCGGTCTTCGACACGGATTCCCTCCGCCCGCTGATCGACCTCGCCGAGGAGCTATCGGGGCGCTCCTACGACGAGGGGGGCGCGACGACGCGCGCGATGAGGATCCTCGCGGACCACTCACGCGGGACGGCTGCACTGATCGCGGACGGCGTGGTGCCGTCGAACGAGGATCGCGGCTACGTGCTGCGGCGGATCATGCGCCGCGCGATCCAGCAGGGCCGTGCAATCGACCTGCAGGCGCCGTTCCTCGAGCGGTTTGCCGGCCGGGCCCTGGACCTGCTCGCTCCCGCGTATCCGGAGCTGGCGGCCGAGCGCGACACCGTTCTGCGCTGGGCCGCGGACGAGGAGGAGAGCTTCGGCCGCACGCTGGAGCGCGGCATGCAGATGGTCAAGGACCTGATTCGCCACGCGCACGAGGACCGGACGTCGTGGATCGACGCCGAGGAGGCCTTCAAGCTCCACGACACCTATGGCTTCCCCTACGACCTGACCAAGGAGCTCCTCGCCGAGCAGGGCCTCTCGGTCGACGACGAGGGCTTCGAGGAGCTGATGGACGAGCAGCGCACTCGCGCGAGGATGGGGACGGCGACAGCGCACGGCTCCGAGGACCACCACGGCGCCGTGCTCGACTTCGCCTCAGGAGTCCCGCCCTCCCGCTTCGTCGGCTACGAGAAGCTCCGCGCCGAGACGAGCCTGCTCTCGGTCCGCGGCGACGAGGGCCGCGCGCTGGTCAAGCTCGAGGAGAGCCCCTTCTACCCGGAGGGCGGCGGCCAGGTCGCCGACTCGGGAGAGGTCCGCTGGGACGGCGGCAGCGCCCGGGTCGCCGACGTCTACCGGATCGGGGAGGACCAGGCGGTCGAGCTCGACAGCCCCGCCGACGGCCTGGACACCGGAGCGCGGGTGGAGGCCGAGGTCGACCACGTCGCCCGCTTCGCGACGATGCGAAACCACACAGCGACCCACCTCCTGCACGCGGCGCTGCGGGAGCTGCTCGGCACGCACGTCCGGCAGGCGGGGTCGGCCGTCCGCCCGGACAAGCTCCGCTTCGACTTCACCCACGGCGCGCCCCTTTCCGACCAGGAGCTCAGGGACGTCGGGGACCGGGTCAACGACTGGATCAAGGAGAGCCACTCGGTGCGCGCCCTCGAGATGTCGCGAATGGACGCCGAGCGGCTCGGCGCGATGGCCCTCTTCGGCGAGAAGTACGGCGACTGGGTTCGGGTGATCGAGGTGGAGGACGTCTCTCGCGAGCTCTGCGGCGGGACCCACGTGCCGAACACAGCGGCGATCGGCATCTTCGCGATTGCCTCAGAGGGTTCGAGCGCCGCCAACGTCCGCCGCATCGAGGCCCTCACCGGCCCGGCGGCCATCGACTGGTTCCGATCGCGGTCCCGCGACCTCGGCGAGGTCGGCCGGATCCTGGGCTCGGAGCAGGACCCCGTCGCCGTCGCCCGCCGCGCGGCCGAGCGCCTCGAGGAGCTGGAGGAGCGGACGAGGGAGGCCGGCTCCGCCGATCTGTCCAAGAAGGCGGAGGAGATGGCGGCGACCGGTCAGCGCATCGGCGGGATCACGGTCTTCGTGGGCCGCGGACACGGAGCGGACCAGCGCTCGCTGCTCGACCTCGCGGACAGGATCAAGTCGCGAGCGGGTGAGGCCGCAGTGGTCCTGGGCGGGGTCGAGGACGACAAGGTGGCGCTGGTGGCGAGCTTCAGCAAGGACGTTGTGGATCGCGGGATCTCGGCGTCGGAGGTGATCCGCGAGGCCGCCCAGATCGTCGGCGGGGGCGGGGGAGGACGCGAGAACGTCGCCCAGGCGGGCGGCCGTGAGCCGTCCAAGCTCGACGAGGCCCTGGCCGGAGCGAGGCAGGCCATCGAGGCCAAACTGGGCGGCTGATCTGCGCCAATTCGTCGAAGTCGCCGGAATTCGCGGTTGACGATCCCCGTTTACAGGTATATGAATCCCGTAACAGGGAGACATGACGAACAGGAGGAAACAGGGTGAGGAAGCTCGGAAGGTTGCTTCTGCTGGGTGGCATTACTGCTCTCGCCGGCCTGATCTTGGTGGCCTGCGGCAGTAGCAGCAGCGGAGGAGGCACCAACGGAGGAACGGCCACTGTCCTGATGGGCACCGCGCCGGACTACCTCGATCCTCAGGAGGAGTACACGACCCAGGGGGCCGAGCCCACCTGGATCAGCTACATCCCCCTGGTCACCTACAGGGCCGAGAACGCGCCGGCCGGCAACGAGGTCATCCCAGGCCTCGCGACGGCCCTGCCGCAGATCTCGCAGGACCAGAAGACCTACAGCCTGACCCTCCGGAAGGGCCTCACTTTTTCTGATGGGACCCCCGTCAAGGCGAGCGACTTCAAGTGCACGGTCGAGCGCATGATCAAGGTCAACTGGGGCGGCAAGAGCTTCGTGACCGACAACGTCACGGGCGCGACGGCCTACGACGACGGCAAGGCCAACGACATCTCGGGCATCACGACCGATGACACGACCGGCAAGATCACGATCCAGCTCGATAAGCCGTACGGCGCCTTCACCAACGTGCTTGCCTTCCCCGAGCTCGGCCTGGTCCCCTGCGGCTCGCCGATGACCGGCCAGACGACCCACCTGCCCCCGGGCGACGGTCCTTACATGATCACGGACATCGTCCCGAACAAGTCGTTCAGCGTGGTCAAGAACCCGAAGTTCGCCGCGCAGAACATCCCGGACATCCCGACGGGTCACCTCGACCGGATCAACGTGACGATCCAGTCGAACACCCAGACGGCCGCACAGCAGGTGCTGAACAACCAGGCGGACAACTTCGACGCCGGCGACACCGTGCCGCCGTCGCTGGTGCCGCAGGTTCAGTCACAGGCAAGCGATCGATTCGAGCCCGTGACGATCCCGTCGACGTTCTACTTCTTCATGAACGTCGACATCCCGCCGTTCAACAACGAGCTGGCACGGCAGGCCGTCAACACGGCCATCGACCGGCCGGCTCTGCAGCGGCTGGCGAGCGGGTTCCTGAAGCCGGAGTGCTTCTTCCTCCCGGAGGGGATCGTGGGCCACCCCGACAGCGACTGCCCGTACGGGGCGGCTGACGGCCACGGTGACATCGCCAAGGCCCAGCAGCTCGTGCAGCAGTCGGGCACGGCCGGTCAGAGCGTCACCGTCTGGGGCGAGCAGCGCGCGCCGCGGACGCAGTACGTCGAGTACTACGCCGACCTGCTGAACAAGATCGGGTACAAGGCCACTCCGAAGCTGATTTCGGACACGACCTACTTCCCGACGATCGGGAACGCGAAGACCGCACCCCAGACCGGCTTTGCCGACTGGATCCAGGACTTCCCGAACCCGGCCGACTTCTATCTGCTGCTCGATGCGAAGTCGATTCAGCCCGTCAACAACGAGAATTTCGGCAACGTCAACGACCCGTTCATACAGCAGCAGCTCGCGAAGCTGGAGAACGTGCCGTCGACGCAGCTGAACTCCGTGGCGAGCCAGTGGCAGGCGCTGGACGAGTACGTCGCCAAGAAGGCGTACGTGACCGTGTACGGCTCCGAGCAGGTGCCGAAGTTCATGAGCGACCGGATCAATTTCGATGCGGCGCAGGTGCAACCGACCTATCTGAACGTCTGGAGCACCTGGCAACTGAAGTAAGACCGAAGACCGGATAGAGGACGATTGGGGCGTGCCAGGGCGCCCCGCGACGACATGGCTGTAGATCCGACTGCTCCAAGCCCGGGGACTCCGGCGGCACTAGAGCCGGCGGAGGTCCTCGGGTCGAGCGCCATCGAGGGCGAGGGCGGAGTTGGCCCGTACAGGCTGGCGGCGCGCCGGCTGCGGCGCAACAAGACCGCCCTCGCCTTCGGCGCGATGTTCCTGCTCATCGTGATCCTGTGTCTCTGCGCGCCGCTGTACGCGAAGCACGTCGCCCATACGACCCCGTCGGCCAACCACATCACGGACCAGATCAAGGTCCGCGGGAAGACGAGGGACGTCGTCTCGCCCGGCGGAATCCCCACCGGGCCGACCTGGACCGGCAAGTTCCTGCTCGGTGCGGACGCGAACGGCCGCGACGTGGCGGTGCGCCTGCTCTACGGCGGCCGGAACTCGCTCGAGATCGGGTTCATCGCCACCTTCATCAGCTGCTTCTTCGCCTCGATCGTGGCGCTCTCGGCGGGTTACTTCCGCGGCTTGGTCGATGGAGTGCTCTCGCGGACGATGGACCTGATCTGGGCCTATCCGGTGATCCTGCTCGGCATAGCGCTCGGCACGGCGCTTGCCGTCGGTGGGCTCAACTTCGGTTTATTCACGGTCCAAGGATCCTCGCTCTGGATCCCCGCGATCATCATCGGGGTCGTCTACGTGCCGTACATGGCCAAGCCGCTGCGAGGCCAGGTGCTGAGCCTGCGGGAGAAGGAGTTCGTCGAGGCGGCTCGGTCGCAGGGGGCGGGAAACCTGCGGATCATGTTCCGGGAGATCCTGCCGAACATCGCCTCGAGCATCATCGTCTTCATCCCGCTGATGGTCGCCAACGCGATCCTGCTGGAGGCCGCCCTTTCGTTCCTCGGAGCGGGCGTCCAGCCGCCGAATCCCTCCTGGGGGACGATGATCAGCGACGGAATCCGCCTGATCCCGAGCGCGATGCACCTCACCCTGATCCCCGGCGGGATGCTCGTCCTCGCTGTGCTCGGGATCAACGTGTTCGGTGACGGCGTCCGCGACGCACTCGACCCGCGCGCTCAGGTGCGCATCGAGCACTGATGGCCCGCTTCATCGTCAGACGGCTGTTCGCGATGATCGGCGTTCTGTTCGCCATCTCGGTTCTCACCTTCCTGATCTTTCAGGCGATTCCGAACGGCGATCCGGCTGTCCGGCTCGGCGGCCGCACCTCGACGCCGGAGACGCGCGCGGCGATCAGCAAGGACTGGGGCTTCGACAAGCCGATCTACGAGCAGTACGTGATCACGATGAAGAAGATCTTCAACGGCACGGTGATCTCGTACTCGCAGAAGATCAACGTCGAAGACGAGATCAAGCGTGACCTCCCCGCGACCCTATCGCTGGCGATCGGGGCGGGGGTGATCTGGCTCGGCTTCGGGATCCTCTTCGGGGTGATCAGCGCCGTGAAGGCGGGGAAGTTCACGGACACGAGCCTCACCGTGCTCTCGCTGATCGGCGTCTCGACGCCCGTCTTCCTGCTCGGGGCACTGGTCCTATGGGCCTTTGCCTACAAGCTCACGATCTTCCCGGCGGGGGGCTACATCCCGTTAACCCAGGACCCCTGGGGATGGTTCACGCACCTGCTCTTGCCCTGGTTCGTGCTGTCGGTGCTCTTCATCGGCTTCTATTCCAGGGTCTTGCGGTCCAACATCCTGGACACGATCAACGAGGACTTCGTCAGGACCGCGCGCGCCAAGGGTCTCAGCGAGCGCCGGATCATGATCCATCACGTCCTCCGCAACTCGCTCATCCCGGTTGTCTCACTCTTCGGCCTGGATTTCGCCGCCGTGATCGGAGGTGGCGCGATCCTCACGGAGACCGTCTTCAACCTCCAGGGGGTGGGGCAGTACGCCGCCAATTCGATCCAGCAGCTCGACGTACCGCCCGTGCTGGTGATCACGATGTTCGGCGCGTTCTTCGTGGTGGTCCTGAGCGCCGTGGTGGACATCATCTACGCGGTGCTCGACCCGCGGATCAGGCTGAGCGGCTAGGTTCATTCGATGGCGGGACCACTGCTCGAGATCGAGGACCTGAAGGTCGACTTCGCGACGGACGAGGGGACCGTCCACGCCGTCGACGGTGTCTCGTTCTCGCTGGAGGCCGGAGAGGTGCTCAGCATCGTCGGCGAGTCCGGTTGCGGGAAGTCGGTGACCGCGATGACCATCCTCGGCCTCACTCGGGGTACCAACGCGCGCATCGGCGGCTCGGTCCGCTACCAGGGCAAGGAGCTGACCGACGCGAGTGCGGAGGACCTCGAATCGATCCGCGGCGATCGGATCGCGATGGTCTTCCAGGACCCGATGTCCTCCTTCAACCCGGTCCACAAGATCGGCGACCAGATCGTCGAAGCCATCCAGGCCCACCGCGAGATGACGAAGCCCGAGGCGCGCCAGAAGGCCGTCGACTCCCTCCGCTCGGTCGGCATCCCCGATCCGGAGACGCGCGCGGGCCACTATCCCTTCGAGTTCTCCGGAGGGATGCGCCAGCGGGCGATGATCGCGATGGCGCTGGCGCTCGAGCCCGCGATCCTGATCGCTGACGAGCCGTCGACGGCGCTCGACGTGACCATCCAGGCGCAGATCATCGAGCTGCTCCAGGGCCTGAACCAGGAGCAGGGGCTCTCGGTGATCCTGATCACCCACGACCTGGGCGTCGTCGCCGAGATCGCCGACCGGGTCCTGGTGATGTACGCGGGGCAGGTCGTCGAGCAGGGCTCGCTCGACGAGATCTTCTACGACCCCCAGCACCCGTACACCTGGGGCCTGATGGGCTCGCTGACGCGGCTCGACCAGGAGCGGCCCGACCGGCTGCCTCAGATCGGCGGCCAGCCGCCGTCGCTGCTGGCGCCGCCGACCGGGTGCCGCTTCCGGCCTCGCTGCCCGCACGCCTTCGGGAAGTGCTCCGAGCTGCCCGAGCTGAAGCAGCGCGTGGCCAGGGCCGCGGGCCACGCCGACCGCTGCTGGCTCGATCCGAATGACAAGAAGAGCCTCAGAGAAGTCGAGGGCCGGATCGGGCTCGAGGCGCCGGAGGTCGCGGTCTAGACATGGCCAAGGGAGACCCGCTGCTCGAGGTCGAGCACCTCGTCAAGCACTTCCCGATCAAGTCGGGGATCTTCATCGATCGCGAGGTGGCGAGCGTCAAGGCGGTCGATGACGTCAGCTTCACGCTGCACGAGGGAGAGACGCTCGGGCTCGTGGGAGAGTCGGGATGCGGTAAGTCGACCCTCTGCCGAAGCGTCATCCAGCTGCTCGAGCCGAGCTCCGGCTCCGTTCGCTACAGGGGCAAGGAGCTGGTCGGCCTCTCGCGCAAGAACCTGCGGCCGGTGAGGCGCGAGATCCAGATGATCTTCCAGGACCCCTATGCATCGCTGAACCCGCGGAAGCGGGTGGGGCAGATCATCGGCGACCCGCTCGACCTCCATGGTCTGGCTTCCGGGACGCAGCTTCGTCGCGAGGTCCAGCAGCTGATGGACAGGGTGGGCCTACAGCCCGAGCACTACAACCGCTATCCGCACGAGTTCTCCGGCGGGCAGCGGCAGAGGATCGGGATCGCCAGGGCTCTCGCGCTGAGGCCCAAGCTGATCATCGCCGACGAGCCCGTCTCCGCCCTCGATGTCTCGATCCAGGCGCAGATCATCAACCTGCTCGAGGACCTGCAGGACGAGTTCAACCTCTCCTACATCTTCGTCGCGCACGACCTCGGCGTCGTCCGCCACGTCTCCGACCGGATCGCGGTCATGTACCTGGGGAAGATCGTCGAGCGCTCCCCGGCGGCCACGCTCTACGAGAGGCCGATCCACCCGTACTCGGTCGCTTTGCTCTCGGCCGTGCCGATCCCCGATCCCAAGGCGAACGCCGAGCGCACACCGGTGGTGCTGGAGGGGGACGTGCCGAGCCCGGTGGACCCGCCGTCGGCCTGCCGGTTCCATACCCGCTGCCCCTGGGCGACCGAGATCTGCTCCGAGGACGAGCCGCCGCTGGCGGAATACAGCTCAGGACAGGCAGCGGCGTGTCATCACCCCCGGAATGTCGACAGGGGGCAGATCTCGCGCACGGAGGTTGCACCCGACAGTCCCGAATCCGCCAGCGACCGCCTTCCGGACCAGGCGAAGCCGGTAGCGGCGGCTACTCGATAGCTTCTTGCGGGTGCTCGCCCTCGATTACGGCACCGCCCGCTGCGGCTGTGCGATCTCGGACCCGACGGGGACGCTGGCGCGGCCGCTCGACGCGGTCGAGCCGCCAGACCCGGCCGCGATCGCCGAGCTGGCATCCAAGGAGGAGGCGGAGCTCGTGATCGTCGGCCTGCCGACCACGCTCCGCGGGGAGGAGGGCGACCAGGCCGCGCTCAGCCGCGCTTTCGCGGAGCAGCTCGCCGGGCTGCTCGACGTCCCGGTGGAGACCTACGACGAGCGGCTCACCACCCGGATGGCGGATCGCAGCGCCCGCGAGGGAGCCCGGGCCGACCGGGACTCGCTCGCCGCGGCGCACCTGCTCGAGTCCTATCTCGCGTCGACGCAGGATGGGCCTGGTGGCTGAGGAGCGCGGCGACTGGGTCGCGGACACCGAGGGGAACCTCACCCCTCCCGACGGCGATGGCGACGGCCTGAAGCCGCCGACCGACGAGTTCGGCCGCGGCGACCCCGCCTCCATCGAGCGGGAGCGGCGGCGGCGCGAGCGCGAGGCTCGCCGGAGCAAGACGAAGAAGGTGCGCAGGTCGAAGAAGGCGCCGGAGGCCGAACAGCCCGCGGCGCCTCCGGTCGAGCCTCCGGCCGAGATCCGCCGTGACGGCGGCGACGGGGGGCCCCCACGCCCGCGCAGGAAGTACCGGCGCCGGCAGATCCTGGCTCTGGCCCTGGTGCTCGTCGGAGTGCTGGTGGCCTGGTTCCTGATCGCCCTGTTCCAGCCGCCGCCCTTCGACCCGGGCAATGGATCCGGGGAGGCCATCGTCACCGTGCCCGAGGGCGCCACCGCGGGCGATGTCGCCGACCTGCTCAGCAAGGACGACGTGGTCGCTAACGGGACGTTCTTCAAGCTGCGCCTGAAGCTGGCGGGTGACAGCGACAAGATCCTGCCGGGCCGCTACGTCCTGGCCCACGGGATGAGCTACGGGGCGGCGATCGACAAGCTGACGAGCTCGGGCGGCCAGGTGAACGTGACGATCCCGGAGGGCGAGGACCGCACGCAGATCGCGGCGACGATCAAGGACCTCGGCCTGACCGGGGACTACCTGGCGGCGAGCAAGAGCTTCAAGGGCTTCGATCCCAATAAGTACGGAGCGAAGAACCCCAGGAACCTCGAGGGCTTTCTGTTCCCGGCCACCTACCAGCTCGATCCGGGGTCGAGCGTCGACCAGCTCGTCTCGAAGCAGCTGCAGGGCTTCGAGCAGAACTTCGCCAGCGTGAACATGTCCTACGCCAAGTCGAAGAACCTGACGGTCTACGACGTGCTGACGATCGCCTCGATGATCGACAAGGAGGTGCAGGTCCCCTCCGAGCGCCCGCTGGTCGCCGCCGTGATCTACAACCGGCTGCACAGGGGCATGCCGCTCGGCATCGACGCGACGACGCGCTTCCAGTTCCACAACTACACGGGCGACATCACGCAGTCGCAGCTCAAGTCCTCGTCGCCCTACAACACACGGATCAACGCCGGCCTGACGCCGACCCCCATCGGCAATCCCGGCCTCGACGCGATCAAGGCGGCGGCCCGCCCCGCGAAGGTCAACTACCTCTACTACGTGCTGAAGGCGAACGGCGACGGCCAGCACTGCTTCACCGCCAGCGGATCCGAGTTCAACCAGCTCGTGGCCGCCTACAACGCGGGCCGCGCGCCCGCGCACTGCCGGAGTTGACGTCCCGAGGGGTGAGCGGGCGGTGAGGCGGCTCGCGGTGCTGGGGCACCCGGTTTCCCACTCGCGCTCGCCGGCGATGCAGACCGCCGCGCTGGAGGCCCTCGGCCTTGGAGGGGATTGGAGCTACGAGGCGATCGACCTTGATCCCGCCGAGTTCGGCGACCGGACCAGGGAGCTGCCCAGTCAGGGATTCGCGGGCGTCAACGTGACCATCCCCCACAAGGAGGCGGCACTCGCCGTCGCGGACGAGGCCTCCGACGCCGCCCAGCGGATCGGCGCGGCCAACACGCTGAGCTTCGCCGAGGGGAGCATTCGGGCGGACAACACGGACGCGACGGGGCTGCTGGCGGCGCTGCCGGGGCCGGCCGGCGGGCGCACCGTCCTCGTCCTCGGCGCCGGAGGGTCTGCCCGCGCCGCGATCTGGGCCTTGGCGGGGCAGGGCGCACCGGTCTCAGTCTGGAACCGCACCGCCGAGCGTGCCGACGAGCTGGTCCGCGATCTGTCCGGCGCCGGAGCGGGCACCGCCGCAGAGGGCAGCCTGGCCCCGGTCAGCGGCGAGCAGGCTCGCGCCGGCTCCTTCGACCTGATCGTCAACTGTACGGCGATCGGGATGAGGGACGAGGACCCCTTCGAGCACCTGCCGCTCGATCCCGAGCGCTTCAACGCGGAGATGGTCCTGGTGGACCTGGTCTATGCCGGGTCGGAGAGCAGGCTGGTCGCCGAGGCGCGCGCCCGCGAGGTGACCGCCATCGACGGGCTGGAGATCCTGGTCAGGCAGGGTGCCGAGTCCCTTCGCATCTGGACCGGAATGGACCCACCGCTCGACGTCATGCGGGACGCCGCGAGGAGCTGAGCCCCTCCTGCTAATTTTTGGTTAGTGCCGAAGCTCAAGCTCATCTCGGGGGGCCTGAAGTTGATTTCCGACGGGGTCGCGAACTCGGCCCCGCCGTCCGGGCCCGAGCGCCTGCCGGACGCCGACGCGTTCGACGCCTACTCCCGGACCGTCTCCGGGGTCGCCGAGCGGCTCACTCCGTCGGTGGCCCACCTCGCCGTCTCGCGGCGTACCCGCCGGGTGCGGGCGGAGGGCGCCGGCAGCAGCGTCGCGATCTCCTCCGACGGCTACATGCTGACCTCGGCCCACGTCGTCGCTGGCGGCAACGGGGTCAGCGCCTCGTTCTCGGACGGACGCGAGGTCGGCGCCGAGGTGGTGGGCGCCGACCCCCTTTCAGACCTGGCGGTCGTGCAAGCGGACGCTCGCGATCTCACGCCCGCCCAGCTCGGCGACGCCGATGAGCTGCTAGTGGGACAGCTGGTCGTCGCGATCGGCAGCCCGATGGGTTTGGCCGGCACGGTGACGGCGGGGGTGGTCTCCGCTCTCGGGAGGTCGCTGCCCACTCGGGCCGGATCCGCCGGGCGCCTGGTCGAAAACGTGATCCAGACCGATGCCGCGCTCAACCCCGGCAACTCGGGCGGAGCGCTGGCCGACGGGCTCAGCCGCGTCGTGGGCGTCAACACCGCGGTTGCGGGCATCGGGCTCGGTCTCGCCGTGCCGATCAACCAGGCGACCAGGAAGATCATCTCGGCGCTGATGAAGGAGGGCCGGGTGCGCCGCGCCTACATCGGCATCGTCGGTGGCTCGCGGCCCCTGCCGCCCAGGATCGCCACCCGCCTCGAGCGCGACAAGGGGATCGAGGTCGTCGAGGTCGTCTCCGGCAGCCCGGCGGCGCGCGCGGGCCTGCGCCCGGAGGACCTGATCGTCGCGGTCGACGCCTTGCCGATGGGCGACGTCGGGGACCTTCAGCGGCTGATGGTCGCCGAGCGCATCGGGCAGGGCATCGTGGTGGACGTCGTCCGCGACGGCGCCTTCCTCAAGGTCGACCTCATTCCGCGGGAGCTCGATCCTTAGATCCACCCTTGGCCTTCGCCTTGGCCCGCTGCTCCCGAGCGGCCTTGGCTGCGGCCTTCGCCGAGAGGACCTCGATCTTCGCCGTGGGCTGGCCAGTCGAGGTGGACACCACGCCGATGTTGGTCGGCTCGTTGAAGAGGAGCTGGAAGATCGCGGGGGCGGTCTTGCCGGCTACGCCGATGAGCCCAAAGGAGGAGATCTCGACCTCGGTCTGCTTGCGGGCGAAGACCTCGAGCGAGAGCTGATCGCCGACGTGGATCGGCTCGCCGCATTTGCCCCTGACGCAGACCGGGCCGGCGACCACGGGGACCCTCTTGCCGCCGATCTTGATCCGGGCACTGAGGGTGCGCCCGGCCGCCGGGGCGGGGGTCGTGGTGCTCTGCGCCGGCTGCGTTGTCGTGCTTCCGGTAGATCCCCCGCGAAGGGCATGCTGCGGGACGAGGGCCGCCGCGAGCGTGGAGAGCCCGAGCAGGACCAGCATCACGATCAGCAGCCGGCGGGCCGCCATCAGATCCGGGGTGGGGAGAGCTCTGGCGTCATGGCTCTCTCAACGATATGGCCGCCGCCCTGCTCGACGCATCGCTCATCGCCCTGCTCGGGGTGGTCACGCTCAGCGACCTGCGCACCCGGCTGATTCCCGACGGGGCTCTCGTGGCGAGCCTCGCGATCGCCGTTCCCGTCTACCTCCTCACCGATCCGGCGGCGCTGCCCGAGCGGCTGGTCGCGGGGCTCGGTGCCTCCGGGTTCCTGCTGGCGGCCGCCCTGATTCGACCGGACGGAATGGGTCTCGGCGACGTCAAGCTCGCCGGCGTGCTCGGCGTCTACCTGGGCGTCGCCGTGATCGAGGCGATGGTGGTCGCCTTCGCGGCAGGTTCAATCGCGGGCCTGGTGCTGCTCGCCCGCCACGGCTGGGAGGCGCGGCGCCACACGATTCCGTTCGCGCCGTTCCTGGCAATCGGCGCCCTGGTCGCGATGGCGCCGCAACCCTGAGCCCGAGGCCGGGAGGCGTCCCCATCTACGCTGCCCGCGTGACTTTGAGGTTCACAACTGCGGGCGAATCGCACGGCCCCGGGCTGGTCGCGATCGTCGAGGGCCTCCCGGCGGGGCTCGAGCTCGACCGCGGGGCGCTGGACCGCGACATGGCGCGGCGCCAGCTCGGCCATGGCCGCGGCGGCCGCATGAAGATCGAGAGCGACGCGGTCGAGATCCGCTCCGGGGTGCGGCACGGCCGGACCCTCGGCAGCCCGATCGCCGTCCTGGTGGCCAACCGCGACTACCCCAACTGGGACGAGCGGATGAACCCGTGGCCGGTCGACGCGGACGTCGAGGAGTCCCACCTGCCGCGCCCCGGCCACGCCGATCTCGCCGGCGCCCTCAAGTTCGGGCACTCCGACGTGCGCAACGTCCTGGAGCGCGCCAGCGCGCGAGAGACCGCCGCCCGGGTGGCCGCGGGGTCGATCGCCAAGGGCTTCCTCTCGGCCGTCGGGGTCAGCGTCCACAGCCACGTGATCCAGATCGCCTCCGTCACCGCGCCCGAGCGCGACGACCTCAGCCCCGAGGACTTCGAGGGTGTCGACGAGTCGCCGGTGCGCAGCCTCGATCCGGAGGCGTCAAAGGCGATGGTCGCCGAGATCGACAGGCTGCGAAAGGAGAACGAGTCGCTCGGCGGCAAGTTCGAGGTCCGCGCCTTCGGCCTCGTGCCGGGGATCGGGTCGCACGTCTCCTGGAGCGAGAAGCTCGACGGCAGGCTCGCTCAGGCCGTCTGCTCGATCCAGTCGGTCAAGGGCGTTTCGCTGGGGGAGGCATGGGATGTCGCCGGCCGGCCCGGGTCGGAGGCGCATGACGAGATCTTCTTCTCGGACGATCGCGGCTGGTACCGCGAGACCAACCGGGCGGGCGGCCTGGAGGGCGGGATGACCAACGGCGAGCCGCTCGTGGTGCAGGCGGCGATCAAGCCGATCTCGACCATGACGCAGCCGCTCCGCTCGGTCGACACCGAGACCAAGGAGCCGGCGCAGGCGATGCGGGAGCGGACCGACTCCACCGTCGTCCCCGCCGCGGCGGTCGTGGCCGAGGCGATGGTCGCGCTCGTCGTCGCCGGCGCGTACCGCGAGAAGTTCGGCGGGGACCACATCGACGACGTGCTCTCGGCCCTCGCGGCGTACAAGGAGCGCATCGGATGGCGGCGGTAAGTTCGCACCACGGGATCGTCTTCATCGGATTCATGGCGGCGGGCAAGACGCGGGGAGCCCAGGCGGTCGCCGAGCGGCTCGGGCTCGGGGTGATCGACACCGACGAGCTGCTGGAGAGCGAGCTCGGCGAGCCGATCGCCTCGTTCTTCGAGCGCCAGGGCGAGGCCGAGTTCAGGCGCCGCGAGGAGCGGCTGGTCGTCTCGGTGCTCGAGGCCCTGGCCGCGCAGGTGGGCGGCCCATCCTCGGTCGTCGCGCTTGGAGGCGGGGCGATCGAGAGCGACAGGGTGCGCGCCGCGCTCGCCGAGCACATGCCGGTCTGGTGCGACGTCGACGAGGAGATCGCCTGGGAGCGCGCCTCCGGATCGGACCGGCCGTTGGCGGCCAACCGCGAGGATTTCTCCCATCGCTTCGCCGGTCGCCGGCCCATTTACGAGTCGCTGGCCCAAGCGATCCTTCCCTCCGAGGCGCGGGTGGCGGCCGGCGAGGCCGCTCCGTGGCTGGCGGCCATGCAGGGCACGCCGGGGATTCGCATGGCCTGGGCCTCGTCGGAGGGAGGCGCCTATCCGGCCGCCGTGGGCCCGGGTGCGATCGGGCTGCTCGCGGGGGCGAGGGAGATCGACCCGGAGGGACTGCCGGCGCGCATCTTCTGCGTGGGCGACTCCGCCGTGCTCGAAGGGCACGCGAGGCTGCTGCCACGCCTCGAGGCCACCATCGAGGTGGAGGGCGCCGAGTCCTCGAAGACGATCGCCGAGGCCGAGCGAGTCCTGCGTGACCTGACCGAGGTGGGCGTTCGCCGGGACGACTGCGTGCTCGCGTTCGGTGGGGGCGTCGTCGGGGACCTGGCCGGTTTCTGCGCCGCCACGTACCAGCGCGGGGTGCCCCTGATCCAGGCCCCCACGACGCTGGTCGCCCAGGTGGACTCCGCCTATGGCGGCAAGACCGGGGTGGACCTGCCGGAGGCGAAGAACTACGTGGGCGCCTTCCACCAGCCGATCGCGGTGCTGGCGGATCCGTCGACTCTCGAGACCCTCCCCAGGGAGGAGCTCGCCGCAGGTTTCGTCGAGGTCGTGAAGACCGCCCTGATCGCCGGCGGCTCGCTCTGGGACCGGGTCCGAGGGCTTCGGCAGCTCGACCCGCGGTCGCTCGGCGATGTGATCTTCGACTGCGCCCGCACCAAGATCGAGGTGGTGGCCTCCGACGAGCGGGATACCGGCCGCCGCGCGGTCCTCAACCTCGGCCACACGGTCGGCCACGCGATCGAGGCCCAGACCGGCTACTCGCGCTACCGGCACGGCGAGGCCGTCGGCCTCGGCCTGCTCGCCGCGCTTCGCCTCTCGGGAACGGGCGCTCTGCGGGACGAGGTCGAGGGCCTGCTCGCCTCGCACGGGCTGCCCATCTCGCTCGACCCGTCGGTCGAGGTGGACGGGGTGCTGGAGGCGATGGGGCGCGACAAGAAGCAGACGAGCGAGGGGCTCGGCTTCGTGCTGCTCGAGCAGCCGGGCGCACCGCTCTGGGGACAGAGGGTGGAGCCGGATAGGGTCCGCTCGGCGGTCGAGGAGTTGAGGTAGTGGCCAGCACCCACAATCGAGTCCAGGTCATGCACGGTGTCAACCTCGACATGCTGGGAAGTCGCGATCGGGACATCTACGGCGACTTCACGCTGCACGAGCTCGAGACGAGGATCAAGCGGTTCGCGCGGGACCTGGACCTGGAGGCGGCGTTCTTCCAGACCAACTCGGAGGGCGAGTTCGTCGAGCACCTGCACCGGCTCCCGGAGACAGCCGACGCGGCGATCGTCAACGCCGGCGCCTGGACGCACTACTCCTGGGCGATTCGCGACGCGCTCGACCTGACGGGCCTCCCGGCGGTCGAGGTGCACATCTCCGACATCTCCAAGCGGGAGGAGTGGCGCCGTCATTCGGTCTTCGAGGGCCTCGATCTGCTCATCGCCCAGATCTACGGCAAGGGCCCGGAGGGCTACGAGGAGGCCCTCGGGCTGATCGCAGAGAGGCTGGGCGTGTGAGCCGCGGGGAGCGACTCGCCGAGCTGGTGGCCGAGCGGGAGCTCGACCAGCTCTTCGTCTCGGACCTGATGAACGTCCGGTACCTGACCGGCTTCACCGGGACGAACGGCGCCTGCCTGATCGGGGGCGAGGAGCTGGTCTTCTTCACGGACTTTCGCTACACCGAGCGCGCGAAGGAGGAGGTGTCGCCGGAGTGGGAGCGACCCAAGGCCGAGCGCGAGCTGGTGCCGCAGATCGTGGGGCGGATGTCGGGCAGGGTCGGGTTCGAGGACTCCAAGCTGAGCGTGCGGCAGCTCGCCCGGCTGGAGGCGGCCGCCGGGGAGGGCGTCGAGCTGGTCCCCGCCGGAGACACGGTCGAGCAGCTCCGCGCGGTCAAGGAGCCCGAGGAGCTGGAGAGAATCGTCGCCGCCGCGGAGCTGACCGATTCGGTCTATGAGTGGGCGCTCGAGCGCGGCCTGCGGGGCCGCACCGAGCGCGAGGTCGCCCGCGCCTGCGAGGCGCGGCTGCGAGAGCTCGATGCCGAGCCGTCCTTTCCGCCGATCGTGGCGACCGGCGCCAACGGCGCGCTCCCGCACGCGGAGCCGGGTCAGCGGGAGATCGGCGCGGGGGAGCTGGTCGTCTTCGACATGGGCGCGCTCCTCGACGGCTACTGCTCGGACTGCACGCGCACGTTCGCGACCGGCGAGCTCGACGACGAGGCCCGCGAGGTGTACGAGCTGGTGCGTCGGGCGCAGGCCGCGGCTCTGGAGGCGATCCGCCCGGGCGCCGGCGGCAAGGAGGTCGATGCCGTCGCCCGCGAGCTGATCTCCGAGGCGGGCCACGGGGACAGCTTCGGCCACGGCCTCGGACACGGTGTCGGCCTCGAGGTCCACGAGGGGCCGCGCCTGGCGTCCACCTCGGAGGACGAGCTCCAAGAGGGGAACGTCGTGACCGTCGAGCCGGGCGTCTACCTGCCCGGCCGTCTCGGCGTCCGCATCGAGGATCTGGTCGTGGTGACGGCGGAGGGCCATCGCAACCTGAGTGGGCTGCCGAAGGACCTTCAGCTCGTCGACTAGCGGCTAGGCGGTCGCCGTGGCCTCGATCGGCCCGGCGGCCGGCTCGCCGCCGCGCCTGATCCGCGCGCCGAGCAGCGGGAAGATCAGGGTGGAGATGATCGCGGCGCCCACCAGTCCCGCGGCCGTGGAGGTCTCCATGTGCCCGGCGTCGATCGCAAGGGTCGTGATCGCAACGACCAGCGGCAGCTCGGTCGAGCAGTAGACGGCGAGGGCAAAGCGGTCCCGGAGTCCGAGCTCGCTTCGGTACAGCAGCAGGGCCGGTATCCCGCGCACGATCAGGAAGAGACCGGCGAACAGGGGCACCTTGAGCATCGCCGTCGCGCTGGCGGTGAGCGCGTCGAGGTCGAACGCCATCCCGCTGGTGACGAAGAAGAACGGGATCAACAGGCCGTAGCCGACGGCCGTGAGCTTCGAGTCGAAGACGCTGACCTCGCGGCCCCGCAGCGCGACGCGCGTGATCATCCCCGCAACGAACCCGCCGAGCAGGAGGTCGAGGCCGAGCTGCGCGGCCAGCGCGACCAGGCTGAAAACGAGCACGACGGCCATCCGCACGGCGAGCTGGCTCGAGGTCTCGAAGGTCTTCTCGACCAGCGGCCACCCCCGCCAGGCGGAGCGCACCGCCAGGAGCCCTGTGAGGACTGCGAGCACGATGAAGAGGACGAGAATCACCGCCTCGTGTATCGGGTGCCCGGTGGACAGGATCAGCGTCACGAGCAGGATCGGGCCGAACTCCCCGACGGCCCCCGCGCCGAGCAGGAAGGTGCCGAACCTGGTTCGCATCTCGCCGGCGTCGCTGAGGATCGGGATCAGGGTGCCGATCGCCGTCGTCGCCATGGCCGATCCGGTGTAGAGGATGGACAGGATGATCCCCGCGGCGGCGAGCGCGCCGCCGATTCCGTAGGCCAGGGCAAGCGAGATGGCCCAGCCCATGGCGGCCAGTTCGAGCGGCCGGCCCTTGATTCGGTCGAAGTCGATCTCGTAGCCGGCGAAGAAGAAGAGCATCCCGAGCCCGAGGTTGCCGAGCAGCGATGTGGTCGGGTCGACCCGCGCGATGTCGAACCCCTGTGGCCCGATCATGATTCCGAGCAGGAGCTCCAGGACCACCACCGGAATGGTCAGCCGCGGCGAGACGGCCAGAACGATCAGGGCGGCGAGCGCGGCGGCCATCACCATGACGAGCGCCGAGGTCTCGTCAACGCCGGCGGCGACCACCGCACCGCTGGGGAGCTGAGGCATCAGCGGGACTCTAGGCGGCGCACCGGCTCGAAATCCCCAGCGGGCCCCGAGCTACTTCTTCTTCCGGTGCCTCTTCCTCTTCGCGCGGCAGCGCTTCTTCTTGTGCTTCTTGGCGCTTGCGGCTGCCTTCCTGCGGTGCTTGGCGCATTTGCCCGGCGCCTTCGGGACGGAGTTCGGGGCGGAGCTCGGGGCGGAGCTCGGGACAGGCGGTTGCTCGGCCGTCGTGGCGGGGCCGCCCGTCGCTTCGCCGATCGACGCCGTCCTGTTCTGGAAGGGCTGATAGTCGCGGCACGGCTCGCCCCGCAGGCCCGGGCAGGGCGGCAGCCCCGTCGGCGCGCTGATGCCGGGGACCACCGGGAGCTCGAGTCGCGACGGCATCTCTCCGCCGTGGCCGATTTCGACGTTCGCCTGCCCGGAGGGGACGGTCTCGGCGAAGGACCAGACTGGCTGGTCGCCGTTGGGCGCGCTGATGCGCACGCGGATTCGCGACCCCGCCCGATACATATGCCCTTCGTAGTAGAGGGGGATCGTCACGGGGACGAACTGGTCGGAGGGCATCTCCGCGAAGTCATCCTGGCGGAAGCTCGGGACGGGCTCGAGCTCGGTGCTCTTGCTCGGGTCGAGCTTGCGGGCCATGGCGCGGATCCAGCCGCCTTGCACGAAGGTCTCCTTGCCGTCGGGCCGGACCTCGCTGACCGTCGCCTGCAGGTCCACGTCGGGCGTCGAAGAGCGCACCCACAGGTCGACGCGGCCCGCACCGATCACCGCCGTGTCCCGATCGAGGGGCGAGGTCGCGTACGAGACGGCCGTGCCAGCCGGATCCTGGGTCCACTGATAGTTCGGCGTCGCCGTCCAGAGGCCGCCGGGGCCCGCGGCGGTGTCGCCGGTGAAGTCGGTCAGCGGCCGCGCGTGGGCGTCCCAGGTGAACGAGTCGGCCGTGACCTGGCTCGGGGACCGATCGGTGAGAGTCCCGTTGGGCCCGGCGAACCAGGAGCGGCCCGTGGTTGCCGGGATCGGGAAGCTGGAGAACGAGCGCTCGAAGCCCGGATAGGGCCAGCCCGGGTTCGAGTTGCCGGCCCCGTTGTCGAACAGCACCCGGATCGAGGGCTGCGCGTCGAACGCCGCCTTGGCGCCGTCGTAGGTCGGCTGCTGCTGGATCGAATCGGCAGGCAGCGTCGCCAAGGGAGGTGCGCAGCCGGCGCCGTCCAGACATGGCCCGTTGATCCCGAAGATCGCCTGCATGGCCAGGGGCCAGCTGGCCTGGACCAAGGCCGATTTCAGGGCCGGTGCCTGCTGGTCCACGTAGAGCTCTAAGAAGTCGTATAAGCGGTTGTAGGTCTCCGGATCCAGTGAGTCCGTGTGCACGCCGTTGGTGTATGTGAACCACTTCTTCTCGGTGCCCGTCATGTGCTCGGCGAGGGTCGGGCAGTGACCGCCGGTCTGCTCGTCGGTCCACTGGCAGGCCATGAAGACCGGGACGTTGATCTTGTTGACGAAGGTGATCGGGGAGAGCGGATCGGCCACCTCGGGGATGTAGTGGTCGTTGGCGCGGATCTTGCCCATCAGGTCAGCGGCCTCGGGGTGGAGCGCCTGGTTAGCGGCGCAGGTCGTATCGCCCTCCTGGATCCGCTGGTAAGCCCAGGGCTGACCGCTGTTCGGGCCGGCCGGCTGGGCCTCGTCCTGGCGCTCCTGGGCCCAGCTGACGGCGAACCCGGTATTGAGGATGCCGCCGGGATAGAGCGTCGTCTGCGTCTGGTCGATCACAGAGAGCGGCGCGATTGCGGCGAGGTCCGGCGGCTCGGTCTGCGCGGTGAACAGCTGGCTGATGCCGCCATAGGAGATGCCCATCATTCCCACCTTGCCGTGGGCGACCCACGGCTGGTGCGCGACCGTCTCGACGACGTCGTAGCCGTCGAGGTTCTGCAGCGGCTCGAAGAAGTCGAACGCCCCGCTCGAGCATCCCGTGCCGCGCATGTTGACGTCGACGACGGTGAACCCCATCAGGTTGGCGAGCGCGGCGATGCCGCTAACCGGCCCGTCGGGCTTCGCGTAGCCGTAGCCCGAGTACTCGACCAGGGTCGGGGACTTCACCCCGGGTGCCACCAGCGACGAGAGCTGGCTGGTCAGCTCGGGTGGAAGGTCGAAGCCCTCGGCGTTCGTCACGTCCGTCGGCGGATGGACCGAGTAGGCCAGCTTGGTGCCGTCCCGCGTGGACATGTAGCCGTAGCCGTCCGACGGGATCGACTGGTTGTAGATGTCGGTCGAGGGCGGGGCCGACTGCTTCGTCAGCACCGTCAGCGGTCCAGACGTCTCGCCGGTTGAGTCGAGCCGCACGCGATAGCCGTCTCCCGGCGTGACCTCGCGGAACAGGATCCCGCCGAGGTCGTTGGTGGTCCTGGTCTCGACCACCTGATCGGTCGAGTCGAGCAGCGAGGTCGAGCCGCCGGCGGGCAGGCCGGTCGCGTAGACCTGCTCGACGCTGCCGTGCGCATCGAATGACGCCGCCGACGCGCTGCCGGCGAAGGCGAACATAAATACGGCGACCGCCGCCCCTATACCCACTTTTCGGGACATGCAGCGAACGACTAAATCACAACGCCGCCGAAGAGGTCGCAGTTCCCCCGGCCAAGGCGGAGAATCGCACTCTTAGCGGTGGCATACTTTCAGGCATGTTCATCTTCCTGCTGTCGATGCTTGGCAGCGCCGTCTTCGTCGGCCTCGTCCTCTGCGCGTGGCGCTTCGATTCGGAGGGCGGAACCGACGGCCACGGAGAGGGCGGCGGCGGCAAAGGCGGGCATGGGCCCGGTCCGGACCCCCCGATCGAGCCGCTCACCGTCGTCGACCCGCCACTCGGCGAGATCCGCGCAAGTCGGCCCAGGGAGCGCGTCCCTTCTTGACTGCGTCTTGATTTCTTCTTGACTGCGTCCTAATCGAGGTATAAGGTTCGCGCCGCGCCGTCTCTGCGCAGCTCGCGTGGGGGCAACGCGGAAGGAGGGATCGGAGTGAGCTCAGCCGCTGTGCGTTGGCTTGGGATCGTTGCCGGAGTTGTGATCGTGGCTCTCGCGATCGGGCTCTACGTCAACAAGCTCGTGCGCTCCCCGACCCCGGTCTCCGCGCAGCAGACCGGACCCGCCCAGGCCGAGCTGACCTTGGGCACCACTCCGGCGGTCGGGAAGCTCGGCGGACATCCAACCTGGGTCTCCTATCTCGTCCGCGAAGGGAATCATTGGAAGCACACCACGACCTTCGTCGTGCCTGCCAACTCCCTGGTCAAGATCACGGTCCTCAACTTTGACGGGGCCAGCGGCCTCCGCAACCCGTTCCTCTCCCAGGTCCAGGGAACGGTCGGCGGGACCATGCAGCTGGACGGGAAGACCGTGAAGAACATCTCCCCCGACGACCCCTCTCACACGTTCACGGTGCCGCAGATGGGGATCTCCGTTCCCATCAAGGGGGTCGCCGACGACGCCCCGAACCAGTGCGAGGAGATGCCGTGCTCCCTCGACCAGACGCACGAGACCGTCACCTTCATGATCCGCACCGGCAAGAAGGGCTGGATTAGGTGGCAGTGCTTCGTACCGTGCGCGGCCGGCTTCTACACCGGATTCGGCGGGCCGATGCAGACGATCGGCTACATGGACGGCTTCCTGCACGTGGTCTGAGCCCGAGCGACGATGCCCGAGCCCCCCCACTTCAGACGAATCCTGATCCTGTGGGCCGCGCTCAGCATCATCGCGACGCCGATCGTCGTCCTGGTGTGGGCGCCGGATCTGCCGCCGGGTAACAGCGCCAACGCGGCCTCCGGCCAGGTGACGGACAACACCGTCCTGCTCGGGGTCGTGACGCCGATCGCCGCGCTGATGGTCGTCTACTTCGCCTACGCGCTGATCGTCTTCCGCCGGCGGGACGAGGGGCCCGAGGAGGGGCTGGCGATCCGTGGGGACCGAGGCATCCAGACGACCTGGCTGGCGGCGACCTCGGTCATCGTGCTCTTCCTGGCGAGCTACGGCACCATTCGGCTCTTCGACGAGGGCTCCGGTGGCGGGCAGGGCGCGGACCCGGTCGCCAAGCCGTCGGACAATGTGCTCCCGGTGCAGGTGATCGCCCAGCAGTGGGCGTTCACCTACCGCTGGCCGACGTTCGGGGGCGTGGAGACGCCCCACCTGAAGCTACCGGTCGACCGGAACGTCGCGCTGCACGTCACCTCGCTCGACGTGATCCACTCGTTCTGGGCCCACGACCTCGGGGTGAAGGCAGACGCCAATCCGGGCGTAGACAACGTCGCCTACGTCAAGCCGACCGATGTGCGCAGCTTCTCCATCCGCTGCGCCGAGCTCTGCGGGCTCTTTCATGGGCACATGTTCGATACGGGGCAGGTCGTGAGTGACGCTGCCTTCCTCGCCTGGATCCACGCCGAGCAGGCAGCCTTCGGCCCGGCTACCGGCGCCCTTCCCAAGTTCAGGTCCCACTACGACGCCGCTCCCCATAGGAGGGCCGGATGAACACCGAACGGACCACCCGCGATCCCCTGCGTGGCCTGATCGGCTTCAACGTGATCAGCGGGATCCTGCTCGGGATCGTCGGCTTCTACTTCGGCTGGTGGCTCGGCCACCAGATCCATTTCACCAACTACGAGTACACCGCGGACACCGGGCAGAACGACATCGCGCTCTTCCTGGGATATCTGTTCTTCGTCGTCGGCTTCCTCGGGGGGCTCGGGTACCTGAGGTACCCACTGGCGAGGATGATCGGGCGGGAGCCGTCACACCACGAGAACGAGGGAGGCGGTATCCGCCGCTACTTCGGCCTCTGCACCGATCACAAGGTGATCGGGATGCAGTACCTGGTCGGGATCGGCCTCTTCTTCTTCATCGGAGGAGTGAACGCGATGCTGATCCGGGCCGAGCTTCTCCGTCCCTCGCCCCAGCTGTTCGGCGCCGGCAACTACCTGACGCTCGTGGGCCTGCACGGCGCGATGATGATGGGGATCATGACCTCGGGCGTGCTCGGCCCGTTCGCCAACTACTTCGTCCCCCTGATGATCGGCGCGAAGAGGATGGCCTTCCCGCGGATCGAGTCGCTCACCTTCTGGCTGCTGATGGCGGCCGGGACGGTCCTCACCAGCGCCGTCTTCTTCGGCGGCTTCCCCACCGGCTGGACCGGCTACGGGCCACTGAACGACCAGGCGAACATGGGAATGGACTCGTACATCATCTTCTTCATCCTCGTCGGGGTCTCGATGACGCTCCTCGGGCTCAACCTGATCGCGACGATCGTGACGATGCGGGCACCAGGGTTGACGTGGGGGCGGCTGCCCATGTTCTGCTGGGGAGCTATCTCGACATCGGGCCTGATGGTGCTCGCGGCGCCGGTGCTGGCGGCCGTCCTGCTGATGGTGGGGCTCGACCGGACCGCGCAGACTTCGTTCTTCCAGACGGCTTCGGGAGGCAGCCCGTACCTGTTCGAAAACCTGTTCTGGTTCTTCGGCCATCCGGAGGTCTACGTGTTAGCCCTGCCCGGATTCGGAATCATCCTCGAGCTGATCCCCGTGTTCGCGCGCAAGCCACTCTGGAGCTATCGCCTGGCGGTCGCGGGCATGCTCGGCGTGGCGCTGCTGAGCTTCTTCGTCTGGCAGCACCACCTGTTCGTCAGCGGCATCAACGGGGCGCTGCGGCCGTTCTACATGCTGTCCACCGAGGTGATCTCGGTGCCCACCGGGTTCATTTTCCTCTGCGGCATGGCAACACTCTGGCGGGCGAGCATCCGCTACACGGTCCCGATGCTCTTCTGCCTCGCCTGGTTCTTCAACTTCTTCATCGGCGGAATCTCGGGGGTGTTCCTGTCGGATACCCCGAGCGACGTCAGCACCCACGGCAGCTTCTTCGTCATGGCCCATTTCCACTACACGATCATGGGCGGCCTGGTCTTCGCCTTCTTCGCCGCGATCTACTACTGGGTGCCGAAGATGACCGGGTTCCGGTTCAACGAGGCCCTGGCGAAGATCCACTTCTGGGCGATGTTCATCGCGTTCAACTCCACCTTTGGCCCGCTCTTCGCCGCCGGGCTGATGGGGATGCCGCGGCGAGTGGTCACCTACGGGTCGAGCCTCCAGCCGATCAACATCTGGGTGTCGGTGTCCGCCTTCGTCCTCGGGTTGTCGATGCTGGTTTTCCTGGCCAACGTCCTCTACTCGCAGGTGATCGCCCGCAAGCCGGCGGAGGCGAATCCATGGGATTCCAAGTCGCTTGAGTGGCAGGTGCCGACGCCGGTGCCGGTGCACAACTTCGACCAGGTCCCGGTGATCGACTCGGAGCCCTACGACTACGGAACCCCACCCCCGCCGCCCAGACCCGCGAAGGCACCCGCGGCGGCACCCGGATAGCGATGGTCAATCTCCCGGGAAGAGGACGGCAAAGCAGCCCGGCGGACGGGCCGCTCGCCGAGCCGCCGGAGGTCCATGAGCGGAACCTCTGGCTCGGCGCCCGCGTGATCGCCGGGACGACGATCATGTTCTTCGCGGCGTTCGTGTTCGCGTACTTCTACCTGCGCTCGCTCAACAACAGCCACGAGTGGCGCCCAGCTGGTGTCGACCCGCCGCAGAGGTATGGGCTCGCAGTCGTCCTCTTCTTCGTCGCCAGCGCCGGCCTCCTGACCTACGCGTCCTGGGCGGCGCGTGAGAGGCGCGACTGGCTGGCGGCGGCGGGGACGGCGCTCGCGCTCGGACTCGCCGGGTGCGTGGTGCAGGTGTTCGAATACGCGAATCTCCACTTCAGCCCCACCGACGGCGGCTACGCGAGCGTGTTCATCGGCTGGACCACCCTCTTCGTCGTGTTCGTGGTCCTCACCATGTACTGGGTCGAGGTCCTCTTCGCCGAGGGGGTGCGCCATCGAGGCGCGGAGGGGGCCACGACGCCGGCCGGGCTGGGCGACGCGGCGTTCTACTGGGGCCTGCTGGCAGGCATCGGGGTGCTCAGCTGGGCGATCCTCTACCTCTTCTGAGCCTTGCCCACGGCGACGCTGCCCTTCAGCTGGACCACCGACCCGGCGCTCCTCTGGGTGATCCTCGCCGCATGGCTCTACTGGCTGGGCGGCCGTGGGGTGCGGCCGCAGCCGTCCGCCGCCCGCCGCTGGCGAACGGCTGCCTTCATCGCCGGGCTCGCGGCCATCGTCGGGGCCCTAGCGTCGCCGATCGACGACTGGGCCGCGAGGCTCCAGTGGGCGCACATGCTCCAGCACGTGCTCCTGCTGGTCGTTGCACCTCCGTTGCTGGCGCTGGCCCGGCCATGGAACAGGATGTGGCGGGGGCTCCCGCTCGGCCTTCGCCGGGGGGTCGCGCACGAAGTCACCCGAGGGCGCTGGTCGGACGGCCTGCGCCGGACGGCGCGATTCCTCGGCGATCCCGTCCCCTCCTGGCTGCTGTTTACGGTCACGCTCGTCGTCTGGCACCTCCCGTTCGCGTACGACGCGACCCTGCGCTTTTCGCTGGTTCACGCCGCGGAGCACGCGCTCTTCTTCGGTACGGGCCTGCTCTTCTGGACGCGCGTGATCGACTCGCCGCCCTGGCGCTCGCCACTCCCCGAGGGAGCCCGAGCCGTCTACGTTGCGTCGGCACTGGTCGTCAGCTGGTTGCTCGCGATCGTCCTCGCCTTCGCCAACTCGCCCCTGTACGCCCCCTACGCGGCGGAGGCGACCCGACCCGGCGGCATCAGCGCGCTCACGGACCAGCAGCTCGCCGCCGGGGTGATGTGGGTGCCCGGCTCGATCCCGTTCGCGATTGCAATCATCTTCATCATCTACCGTTGGCTGGAGCCCGAGCGTGCGCGCGCCCCGGCTCCCCCCGCCCGCGCGCTCGCCGGAAACCCGTGACCTAGGAGGGAACAGGATGCCGCTCCCGTCGAACATCATCGCCATCACGGTCGCCGGACAGGGCGTCCTCACCTGGGCGATCCCGCTCTTCGTGTTCCTCGCGGTGCTGTTCTGGTACATGGTCCAGCTGATCCGCAGCTTCCCGGAGTGACGCACGGCCATCGATCCGCAATGGATCGATGAGACCGCGACGGATAGGGTTCCGCACAGCCGCGCTGATCATTGCCTCCGCCCTGGCCGTCGGGATCGTCGCGGGCGTCGTGATCCTCCTTCTGCAATCCGGTGGCGATTCGGATTCGCGCGACAGCGCTGCGGGCCTGCACGGCCAGGCGACCTGGAACCCCGGGGAGAGGCCCGCGCCCGATTTTCGGCTGCCGGACCAGAGCGGTCGACCGGTCTCGCTGGCATCGCTGCAGGGCCGCAGCGTGATGCTGGTCTTCTTCAGCTCGCACTGCCGCCTGGCCTGCGCCAGGAAGGCGCGGACCATTCGCATTGCGCTCGCGCTGCTGCCGCCGTCGGCTCGGCCCGCGCTGGTCATCGTCAGCCTCGATCCGGCGCGCGACACGCCCGAATCGACGCGGGCCGCCGTCGCGCGCTGGGGCCTCGCCTCCGTAACCGACTGGCATTGGCTGCTCGGCTCGAGGGAGCACCTGGCCCCCGTGTGGGAGGCATACAGGGTTGACGGTGGGCATGCCGAGGGGCCTGCGACCGGCACTACCCCCGTGTACCTGATCGACCGGAACGGCTTCGAGCGCGCGGGCCTCCTCTATCCCTTCCCGCCCGGCTGGCCGGCAGACGACCTTCGCCTTCTCTCACGAGAGGGGTGACGGATCGCGACTCCTACTGGCGCTGCACCTGGGACCAGCTCTTAGCGAATCGTCATCGAACCATTAGAGGTCTCATATCTTCGATCGGCAGGGTGTCAGAACCGCGGCATCGGGAAAAAGGTGCCGAAGCAAATACGCGAAGACCGAAAGGAGGCGGACAAAGTGTCGATTGCAACAGCTGTGATCCTGAACGTGGCGGCGATCGTCGGCTTGCTCGGGCTGCTGGCAGCGACCATGCGGCTCCCATACCACCTGCCGATGGCCCCCGGATCGGGCACTGTCGCGCCAGACGGCACGCGCCGCCGCCGGAAGACGGCCCCGGCGAGCCGGCCCTCGACGCGACGAGATCTCCCACCCGAGCCGGTCTACGAGCGGTAGCCCCAACCGCGATCAGGCGGCGGCACGGTCAAGCGACGATGACCGTGTCGACCGCCATCGCGGAGAACAGGACCGCCAGGTAGAGCAGCGAGAAGTGGAAGAGGCGTCCGGCGCGTGCGGGAGTCGTCTGCCGCGCCAAGCTCAGCGCCAAGCCGATGAAGACCGCATCGAGTGTCAGCGCTACTCCGAGATACACGCCGCCGACCGAATTCCAGAGGAAAGGCAGTAGCGACGTCGCGGCCAAGACGAGCGAGTACGCCACTATCTGGCGCGAGGTCTCGCGATTCCCGCGCACGACGGGCATCATCGGAATCCGCGCGGCCGCGTACTCGCGCTTGATCAGCAGCGCGAGGGCCCAGAAGTGCGGGGGCGTCCAGAAGAAGATGATCAGGAAGAGGAAGATCGCGGGCAAAGTCAGGTTGCCGGTCGCGGCGGCCCAGCCGACCAGCGGCGGCACGGCACCCGCGGCGCCGCCGATGACGATGTTCTGGACGGTCCAGCGCTTGAGCCATTGCGTGTAGACGAGCACGTAGAACAAGCCCCCCAGCAGGGCCAAGCATGCCGTCAGAACGTTGACCAGGCTGGCCAGCAGGACGAAGGAGAGGGCCGAGAGAACGAGCCCGAACTCGATCGCCCGCGGAGGGACCAGCCGTCCCGCCACGATCGGCCTGTCCGATGTCCGGTCTCCCATCAGGGCGTCGATGTCGCGGTCGAGGTAGTGGTTCAGGGCGCTCGCCCCCGCGCACGCGAGCGCGCCGCCGGCGAGCACGACCGCCAGCTCGGGCAGGTCCGGGAGCCCGCCGGCGCCGACGAACATTCCGGCTGCCGCCGTGATCAGCAGGAGAAGCATGATCCGTGGTTTGGTCAGGGCTACGTAATCCCGCCATGCGCCTGCCGGAACGTGCTCTCCTCGGAACGATTCGGCGGCGGTCAGCAGCGCGGCCGCCAAAGCCAGGCCTGCGAGCACGACGTGCAGCACGACGGCCCATTCGGGCCGACCCGTGAACGCGACGATTCCGCCGAAGCCGCTCTCGACGGCGAAGAGGGCCAGTGCCGCGATCGAGACGACCAGCATTCGTCGGTGTGCGGCCGCCGCGGCGATCACCACGGCCGCGAGCAGCGGCACAGCCAGAATCGCGAGCACCCTGTGTGGGAGCCCGAGGTGCAGGGCGCCGCTGGTGACGACGAGGCCTGTCGCACCTGCAGCCGCCAACGCGGCCAACCGCAGCCAGGCACCGGGCGCAACCTCACCCCGTCGCGCTCGTGGATGAGCGCGTTGGGGGTCGCCGATCAACGAAAGCCTACGAACCATGTGCCAGCCTCCTCGGCCGACCAACCGGGCCATCAACCATCTCTCCGCGACTAAGTGTCATCCCTTGGCCCCCGGCTGTCAAATCTCCCGGTCTGGCGGTCCTACGGTGTCCGCGGGGCAGGATCTCAGATCAGCCTCGACCTCTGGTCTACGCGGGCCGCACTTAGCTGTCGGAAACCCTGGGCTTCATACTGTGGGAATCCGGTTCGTCTCGGTGAAACCCATTCTGCTCGCTGTCCTCGTCGCCGTAGCCATGGCGGGCTGCGGAGGGGGCGGGTCCTCGGCGTCGAGCTCCGACAAGCTCGCGGGGATCAAGGCCGTGCCGTCCAAACCGGCGCCGCCGACGGTGTTGAAGGACTCGACCGGCCAAACCGTCGACCTGAGCAATTACCGCGGCAAGGCGGTGCTCGTCACCTTCATCTACACGCACTGCCCGGATGTCTGCCCACTGATCGTCGGCAACCTGCACACCGCTCAGGCGGAACTCGGCTCGAAGGCCTCCGATCTGCAGATCGTTGCCGTGTCCGTCGACCCCAAGGGAGACACGCCGAGCACCGTCAATTCGTTCCTCCAGCAACATCAGATGACCGGCCGAATGGAGTACCTGGTCGGATCCAGGCCGCAGCTCGAGCGGACCTGGAGCGCCTGGAAGGTCGGCGCGAAGTCCGAATCCTCCCGGCGGGACCCCGACCTCGTCGAGCATTCCGCACTGATCTACGGGATCGATGGCAGCGGCAAGATCGCCACGATTTATCCGTCGAACTTCAAGCCCCAGCAGATCGTGCACGACGTTCCGATTCTCGCGTCGCAATAGCGAGATGCGGCGCGTTCCACGGTGGTTGAGGGTCATGCTCGTAGTCGGGGTGATCGTGGCGGTCCTGGTCGCGGTCGAGCTGCTCAGCGGGACTTCCAATTCCGGCACGGGAAGGAAAGCGCCGCAGCTGCCCGCCGGCGTGCTTGTCCCTCCCTCGGTCCAGGTTGACTCCCTTCGTGGCAAGCCGGCCGCGATCAACTTCTGGGCGAGCTGGTGCGCGCCGTGCCGTCGCGAGGCACCTGACCTCGAGCGGCTGAGCAGGTCCCTCCACGGGAGCGCCTCCGTTGTGGGCGTCGATTGGACCGACGGCGCCGATTCGGCCCGCACGTTCATCCGCGAGCACCACATGACCTACCCCAACTTGAGCGACCAGGACGGCGTGGTAGGCCAGAGGTACGGTCTGATCGGCCTGCCGACCACATTCATCCTCGACTCGCACGGCACGATCACGGATGTCCTCAGGGGGCCGCAGACCGCCCAGAGCGTGCGCCAGGCTCTGGTCGCCGCCGGCTGACGGTTCTCCCGGACCGGGGCCGTGGCTGCCATCGCCGCCGAGCTGGCCGAGAGAGTGGCATCCTTCAAGTGATGAATGTCACGATCCGGCCCTATGAGCACCGTGATCTCGGCCGCGTCCTCCAGATGTGGGAGCGCCTGAATGGCCATGCGGGCTCCCTGACCGTGGACGAGGCGGTTGACCTGCTTCAGTCGGATCCTGCTGTGACGCTGGTGGCCGAAGTCGACGGCGAGCTGATGGGCGTGGCCCTCGGGAGCACTTCCGGCGCGATCGGCTGGGTCCATCGTCTCTCGGTCGAGCCGCGTCACCAAGAGGAGGTCGCCGAGCGGCTCATGGAGACGCTGGAGCTGCAACTCGCCGAGCGCGGTGCTCGGCGCTTGCAGGCCATCGTAAGCGGCGAAGAGCCGGCCAGAGAACAGCTCGAGCATCGCGACTTTCGCCCGATCGACAGGGTGCTCTATATGGAGCGGCTGATCACTCCGACCGTTGCCGTCCCCAGCGGTCTGGCTGAGGTCTTCGGTCGGATGATCCAACCTGGCCTCTGGGACGAGATGAAGGGCCTCGATGAGGCAAAGGAGATCATCGAGCGACGGGTGATCCTTCCGCTCGCCGAACCCGAACTGGCTACACGCCACGCAGTCGCTCCGCCGAAGGCGATCGTCCTGTTCGGGCCACCCGGGACGGGCAAGACCACCTTCGCAAAGGGAATCGCCTCTCACCTCGCTTGGCCCTTCGTCGAGATCCAGCCGTCGGAGCTGGCCGGCGAGGGGGCCGAGCATCAGGCCCGTCTGTTGGCGGAGATGATCGATCGCATCCTCGAGCTCGACGCGGCCGTGGTCTTCGTCGATGAGGTCGAGGACCTTGCGTCCGTCCGGCATGAGCAGCGGCGAGTCAGCCCAAGCGTTACCAACGAGTTCCTCAAGCAGATCCCGCGCCTCCGCGAGGTCCGCCAGCACCTGCTGGTCTGCGCGACGAACTGGGTCGACCGGCTGGACCCTGCATTCCTCCGGCCGGGACGATTCGACTATGTCCTCCCGGTTGGGCCGCCAGACGGTCAGACGCGAGCAGCGATCTGGACCCGGTACACGGACGAGATCACCGATGAGGAAGTGGACGTGGAGGCGCTGGTCGAGGCGAGCGAGATGTTCACGCCCGCCGATATCGAGTTCGCGGCTCGCAAGGCCGCGCAGCGTGCATTCGAGCGCGAGCACTTCGAGGGAGCCGACCATCGGGCCACGACCGATGACTTCCTACGGGCGATCCGGCATGTTCGACCCACGCTTACACCTGAGATGCTCGAAGCATTCGAAAGGGCACGGCGCGGTCACGCCAGATACTGACCATCGGAGACGTCTCAATCCGGCGCCCACGTATCTGTACCCTGCGCCGTCGTGATCTCGACCAACCAGTTCAAGAACGGCGCCCACATCGAGGTCGACGGCAGGGTCTTCCGGATCGTCGAGTTCCAGCACGTCAAGCCGGGCAAGGGCGGCGCCTTTGTGCGCTCGAAGCTGAAGCGGGTCGACGATGGCGCCGTGATCGACAAGACCTTCAAGGCCGGCGAGAAGTTCCGGCCGGTGCGCACCGAGACCCGGAAGATGCAGTTCCTCTACGACTCCGGGGAGGCGGCCGTCTTCATGGACAACCAGAGCTACGACCAGGTCGAGATCCCGAAGTCGATCGTCGGCGACGCCCTGAAGTGGATCCCGCCCAACTCCGACGTCGAGCTTCTTTTCGTCGACGAGCGCCCCGCCGGCGCCCAGGCGCCGAGCGCCGTGGACCTCGCGATCACCCAGACCGACCCCGGGCTGAAGGGCGACACCGCCTCGGGCGGGGGTACCAAGCCCGCGACCCTGGAGACGGGCGTCGTGGTCCAGGTTCCGCTCTTCATCGAGGAGGGGGAGCGGGTCCGCGTGGACACTCGCAGCGGCGAGTACGTGTCCCGGGCGTAGTCTCGGGTTGTGAAGCGTTCCGATCAGAGGCGAGACGCCGTCTTCGCGCTCTACCAGCACGAGGTGACGGGAAGCCCACTCGACGATCTGCTCGAGGGATCGAAGCCGTTCTCGCGCGAGCTCGCCGCGGCGGTCGACGCGAATCGGCCCGAGCTCGACGAGCTGATCGCCAAGCACTCGAAGGGCTGGGCGCTGGAGCGGATCGCCCCGCTCGAGCGCAGCATCATGGAGACGGCGCTTTACGAGGCCCTCCACAGCGACGACATCCCGGTTGAGGTCGCGATCGACGAGGCCGTGGAGCTGGCCAAGGAGTACTGCGGCACCGACGCGCCGGGGTTCGTCAACGGCATCCTGGGCGCGGCCCTGGCGGAGCGAGGCGCCGTCGACTGATGGCGTCCGCGCTCGAGGGTGTGGAGGGATTCCTCCTCGACCTCAGCGGGGTCATCTACGTGCAGGACGAGGCCGTGCCCGGCGCGGCTGAGGCGCTCGAGCGCCTGCGCGGCGAGGGGTTCCCGATCCGGCTCGTCACCAACACGACCATGCGCCCGCGCCGCTCGATCCTGGAGCGGCTGGAGCGCCTCGGGATCGAGGCCGATGCCGACGAGCTGATCACGCCCGCCTCGCTCGCCGCCCGTCGCTGCGCCGAGGCCGGTTACGAGTCGGTCTCGCTGGTCGTCCTGGACGAGCTGCGCGAGGACCTGGAGGGACTGGAGGAGCGGGGCGACTCCGTCGACGCGGTGATCGTCGGCGACCTGGGGGAGGGCTGGGACTACGAGATCCTGAACGGCGCCTTCAGGCGGCTGATGGACGGCGCCGCCCTGATCGCGCTGCAGAAGAACCGATATTGGGAGACCGCCGCCGGGCTCTCCCTCGACGCGGGTCC
Organism: uncultured Solirubrobacterales bacterium; assembly: GCA_963815665.1. Classification (GTDB taxonomy): domain Bacteria; phylum Actinomycetota; class Thermoleophilia; order Solirubrobacterales; family 70-9; genus DASUPK01. The sequence continues at coordinate 307,184 of CAWFHN010000011.1, forward strand.
GTTCGTCTCGGCGCTCGAGTACGCGACCGGGCGCGAGGCCGAGGTGGTCGGCAAGCCCTCGCCCGCCTTCTTCGAGCTGGCGCTCAGCGAGCTGGGCGTGGGCGCCGACGGCGCCGCGATGATCGGGGACGACGTCGAGGCGGACGTCGGGGGAGCGATCGATGCGGGCCTGGCGGGGATTCTGGTCCGGACCGGCAAGTACCGCGACGACCTGGTCAGGGAGTCGGGAATCGAGCCGACCGCGATCATCGATTCGATCGCCGACCTGCCAGCGCTCGTCCGATAGCGGGCTGACGGACAGCTAGCATCGCGCCCCAATGGGTGTTGGAGCCGAATCGACCGGCGGTGGCGCGGAGGAGCTCGAGCGCATCACCGCGAGGCTGGAGCAGCTCGCCGCGCAGCTCGAGGGCGACGTCGACGAAGAGCATGCCGCCGAGCTCGTCCGCGAGGCCTCCGAGCTCGCCTCTCAGGCGGGCAGCGCGGTCGAGGGGGCGCTGCGCGGCGCCTCGGGCTCGTCAGGGGACTGAGCCGTCCGATGAGCGAGTACCCCGACGACCTTCGGGAGATCGTCGACCGCTACCTGACGCGCCTCAGCTTCTCGGAGACCCCGGCCACGGCGGGCCTGGCGGAGGCGATGCGCTACTCGCTGCTCGCAGGCGGCAAGCGGATCCGCCCGGTCCTCGCGCTGGCGACCGCCAGGTCGATCGGGCTCGACCCCGAGCGTGTGCTGCCCGCGGCGGCCTCGATCGAGCTGATCCACACCTACTCGCTGATTCACGACGACCTGCCCGCGATGGACGATGACGTGCTCCGCCGCGGCATGCCCACCTCGCACGTCAAGTACGGCGAGAATGTCGCGATCCTGGCCGGCGACGGCCTCTTCGCCGAGGCGATGCGGATCTTCGCTCAGAAACAGGAGGGCGAGCCAACGGCCGTGCTGGCCGGGCTCCGCGAGCTCGTCTCCGCCACGGGGGTCGGAGGCATGGTGGGCGGCCAGTTCGTGGACGTCACCGAGTTCGAGGATGGCGGGCCCTGGGAGGGGGGAACGGTCGATCCCGATCGCCTGCGCGAGATGCATTCGCTCAAGACCGGCCGGCTGATCGCCTCGAGCGTGGGCGTCGTATTGACGTTGGGCGAGATTCCGGAAGGTGAGACAATCCCGTACCGCCGTTTCGCCGATGAGCTCGGCGTGCTGTTCCAGATCGTCGACGACATCCTCGACGTGACCGGATCGGACGAAGAGCTCGGAAAGCCGAGCGGCAGCGACGAGAGACACGGCAAGCTCACCTATGTGAGCGCGTATGGCCTAGAAAAGGCCCGCGAGCTAGCCTCTCAGTCGCACGGCAAGGCCAGGAGGGCACTTGCCGAGACGGCCGCGAAGAGCGACGATCTGGCTCGGATCACCGACTTCATCCACACCCGACACACCTGATGACCGAGGACTCAAACGAGGCGAAGGCCGATCAACGTCTGCTCGACTCGATCGACGCCCCGGCCGACCTGACGGAGCTCTCCGACGAGCAGCTGCAGCAGGTCGCGCAGGAGGTGCGCGAGCTGATCATCGACACGATCGGCGAGATCGGCGGCCATTTCGGCGCCAATCTCGGTACCTGCGAGCTGACCGTCGCGCTGCACAGCCTGCTCGACTCGCCCACGGACAAGATCCTCTGGGACGTCGGCCACCAGGCGTATCCGCACAAGGTGCTGACCGGGCGTAAGGACGAGCTCGACACGATCCGCCAGTACAAGGGCCTGGCGCCCTTCTGCTCGGTCTTCGAGTCGGAGCACGACATCATGGGCGCGGGCCACGCCTCGACCTCGATCGGCTACGGCGTCGGCCTCAAGGAGGCGATGCTCAAGGGGATCGGAGAGGACGGCAAGGTCGTCGCGGTGATCGGCGACGGCGCGCTGACAGGCGGTGTCGCGTACGAGGCGCTCCATCACGCCGGGGGCCTGCAGACGCCGATGGTGATCGTCCTCAACGACAACGGGATGTCGATCTCGCCCAACGTCGGTGCGCTCTCCCGCTACTTCCAGCGCGCGCGCCTGAACCGCCGCCTCTATCAGGCCCGCTCCAGCACCGAGGAGCGCCTCACACAGCTCCCGCTCGGCGTCGGCCGGCGAATCGAACGGCTCGGCCCAGAGGTGAAGGCTGCGATCAAGGCCTATGCGGCTCCAGGGCTGCTCTTCGAGGAGCTCGATCTCGCCTATATGGGGCCGATCGACGGTCACGACGTGACCGAGTTGCGCGCCGCATTCCGCAAGGCGCTCGAGGCCGACCGGCCGGTCGTGGTGCACATCCAGACGGTCAAGGGCAAGGGCTTCGAACCTGCCGAGGAGGGCGGCCTCGAGGGGATGGAGAAGTGGCACGCGGCCAAGCCGGGCAGCATCGTCGACGGCAAGGAAGCCCCGAAGAAGCCGGTCATCCCAGTCAGCGAGTCCGATTCCCCGGAGAAGATCGAGAAGCTCGAGAAGCCGCCACCCAAGGCGCCGCCCCAGTACACGGCCGTCTTCGCCGACGCTCTGGTCGAAGAGGCGAAGAGGGATCCGCGGGTCATCGGGATCACCGCCGCCATGGCGGGTGGGACCGGACTCAACAAGCTCGCCGACGCGCTGCCGGAGCAGTACTACGACGTCGGGATCGCGGAACAGGACGCTGTGCTGTTCGCCTCAGGCCTCGCGATCCAGGGAGCGAAGCCGGTCTGCGCCATCTACTCGACCTTCCTGCAACGGGCCTTCGACCAGCTCGTCCACGACGTCTGTCTGCAGAAGCTGAACGTCGTCTTCGCGATGGACCGAGCGGGTCTCGTCGGCGATGACGGCCCGACCCACCACGGCGCGTTTGATGTCTCCTACTTCAGGGCGCTGCCGAACGTGGTCGTGATGGCGCCGCGCGACGAGGCAATGCTCGTGCACATGCTCCGCACGGCCCTTGCCTACGACGACGGCCCGATCGCCTTCCGCTATCCCCGCGGGGCCGCCGAGGGAGCGCCGATGCCCGACGCGCCGAAGGAGATCGAGATCGGCAAGGGCGAGTACCTGCTGCCGGGTGAGCGCGTCGCGCTGCTCGGCTACGGATACGGAGTCCAGGTCGGATTGCGCGCCGCCGAGATCCTGCGCGGCAGGGGGCTCGAGCCAACCGTCGCCGACGGCCGCTTCGCCAAGCCCCTGGACGGTGAGCTGATCGAGAAGCTGGCCGCCGAGCACGACCTGCTGGTGACGATCGAGGAGAACGTCCTGGCCGGCGGCTTCGGCTCCGGCGTGCTGGAGCACGTCGAGGATGCCTTCACCGACGGCTCCGGGCGGGCCCGCGTACTTCGGATCGGCCTCCCGGACCGCTACGTCACCCACGGCAAGCCGGCCCTGCTGCGCGAGGAGGTCGGTTTCACCGGTGAGGACGTCGCCGAGCGAGTCCTCGCTGCGCTGGGAACGCGCGAGACCATCCTGGGCTGATTACCCAGTAACGCTGGTTCGACCTCGGCCAGGGCGGGTAAGCGCTCTTTGTCGGCGAGGGCCCTTGCACAGCGCGCCGCCCAGGGGGACAGGGCAGACGAACGGCACCGCCGGTTCGTCCCACGAAATCGATGCCCTGTGGAGGAGACTCGCATGACCTACCTCAGATGTCCGGGTTGCGGTCTGACCCTGTTCGACCGGAACCCACTCACGTCGCCACGACACTGTCCGCGCTGCGCCAGGCGCCGCGGAACCCCGGTCGAGCTCGAGCGCGTTTCGAAGCTCAGCGGTGCGGCCGCGGCGTCGCTGCTCGGCGAGCAGCCCGGCCGGAAAGAGATACTGCGTCCCGATGACCGCAAGGAACGCCGAGATCGTCCGCGAGACGTACGACCGGCGTGAGGGCTCAGGTCGCGGCTGCAGGTGGCCGCGCTTCATAAGTCGCTCCAGGCTTCGCCCTTCGCTCCTGAGTCCACCGTCCCGGCAGCCGCTGTGCAAGAGCGATCGCGGAGATGTCGAAGAGGACGTAGATGCTGGCGATCCCGCTTGGCGGGTTGCCCGCCGACAGTGGCGTGTCCGGAGCCGTGGTGGCCCAGTGCCAGGCGCCTATCGAGGTGCCGTAGATCTCCAGGAAGGCGACCATCAGGAAGACCCCCGCGTAGAGCGTCGAGCTGCGGCCGCGGAGGAGCACGCAGATCAGGAGCGCGCCCGTCAAGGCCCCGAGGGCGTCGGTCCGCCCCAGGAGCACCAGGCCGGCCGCTCCCCATGTGGCCACGATCGCGATCACGGCGCCGACGAACACGCGGGCATGCCGCCGCACCGGGCCCGATTGGCTGATCCGCAGCCCGGCCAGGTAGACCAGGCCGTGGCCCGGTGGTACGAAGGCGGGCAGGTTCTCCAGCCGGTAGGTGTAGGCGCCCAGCACGATCGAGCCGAGCACCTCGGCGCAGGTGGCGACCACGACCACGAGGAGGGCGCGCGCCCGATCCTCGCGGCTCAGGGGAACGCACGAGGCGATCAGGATCAGCCAGGTCGCGGCGCCGAGGAGGAGCTGCTCGTCCGGGTTGGCGAAGTGGTCGAGGGCGAGGAAGCCCGCGATCACGCAGAGGACCATGGCCGCGAAGGGCAGCGGCCCCGACAGCGGGTCCTTTGAGGTTCCTCTCCCCATGAGCTGGGTGACGCACGGTCTTCGTGGACCGGGTGCGATTGGATCATTCCGAAGGCGTCGGTGTCAAATGCGAAACTGCCGCCGGATGAAGCCGATCGACCGGGGCACCTGGCTGGCGCTGATCGCGATGGGGATCGCGGTCTTCGTGATCGCCAACGACTTCTCAGCGATCAACGTCGCGATCCCCCAGATCGAGAAGGACTTCCACACCGATGTGACCACCGCCCAATGGGTGGTGAACGCGTATGCGCTCACCTTCGGGGTGCTGATCGTCACCGGGGGGCGCGTCGCCGACCTCTTCGGCCGCCGCCGCGCCTTCTTCGTCGGGACGGCGATCTTCGCGACCTTCTCGGCGCTCGGCGGCGCGGCCCAGACGGAGGCGGAGCTGATCGCGATGCGCGTCCTCATGGGGATCGGCGGCGCGCTGATGTGGCCGGCCATTCTCGGCATGACCTACGCCGCGCTGCCGGAGGAGCGAGCCGGGCTCGCCGGCGGCTTCATCCTCGGCGCCGCCGGGATCGGCAACGCCGCCGGGCCCCTGATCGGCGGTGCGCTCACCGACCTGCTCAGCTGGCGCTGGATCTTCTTCCTGAACGTGCCGGTGTCGGCCTTCGCGATCTTCGTCACCTGGCGGGAGATCCACCAGCCCCGGCCCGAGGTTGAGGACACCCGCATGGACTACGGGGGCATCATCTGCGTGTCCGTCGGCCTCGTCTCCCTGCTGCTCGCCTTCGACCAGGTGATCGACTGGGGCTGGGGCGACCCGCGCATCATCGCGCTGCTCGCTCTCTTCGCGATCCTGATCTCGAGCTTCGTCCTGGTCGAGCGCCGCGCTGGGGATCACGCCCTCGTCCCGCCCGACGTGATGCGCAACCGTGACTTCGCCTACACCTGCGGAGCGATCCTGATGATGTCCGCCGTCTTCTTCGCGGCGATGCTCTACTTACCCCAGCTGATGATCAACGTGCTCGGCTACTCGGCGATCGGCGCGGGGGCCGGGATGCTGCCGATGATGGCGACCTTCGCCGCGGTCTCCTTCGCGGCGGGGAATCTCTACAACCGCTTCGGCGCCAAACCCCTGCTGATCTTCGGGTCCGCATGCATCGCCATCGGACCCGCGCTCGTCGCCCTGCTCGCCGACAAGGAGACCTTCGGCGCGCTCATTCCCGGGATGGCGATCCTCGGGCTGGGGATCGGGCTCTTCTATCCGACGGCCACGACCGTCGGAGTGACCGCCGTGGACGAGGCGCGGCGCAGCCTCGCCGGGGCGATCATCTACATGTTCCAGATCGCCGGGGGCTCGGTCGGCCTGGGTCTGACCACCACCGTCTTCATCGGCGCCAGCGATCGCGCCCAGAGCGGGAGCGGCTTCATCCACGGGATCCAGACGGCGTTCGCGATGGACGCGGCGATTGCGGTCGGCGGCTTCCTGATCGCCGCGTTCTTGATCCAGGGGAGGGTGCACTCACCGCACCTCCGCAGGCTGCTGCTTGCCGGCCACTCGCCTCGGGGGCACGGGCCCTAGGGATCGATCAGTTCGGGCCAGGACCGCCGCCGCTGGTCCCGTCGTCGGAGCCGTGGCCGCCGCCGTCCCCGCCCTTGTCGTCGGGGGTGGTGGTTGTTGTCGCTGAGGCCGACCCGCTGCCGTTGCCGCTCGTCCCGCTGGGGCCGCTGGTTCCGCTGATGCCGGAGGTCCCGCTCGGGCCGGAGGTCCCGTGATCCTTGTCGTCGCCGGAGCCGTTCTTGGACGGGCCCGAGGAGCCGCCGCCATCCGAAGATCCGGAGCCCGGTCCCGAATTGGAGCTGGCGCCATCGGAGGTGGTGGCTGTGTCACCCCCGCCTGATCCCTGACCGTTGTCGCCTGAGTGCTCGTGCTTCGCCGGCGCCGGCTTGGGCCCCGTGTTGCTCGCAGCGAGGGAGACCGGTTGGGCCGAGAGCCCGATCGAATCGCCGGAGATCGCATTTGCCGCCAGGGCAATCCCGCCCGCGGCAACGATGCCGGCGATGCCGAGCAGGATCGTGAGCAATCGCTCTCTGCTGGTCATGGGATCAGCGTAGAACGGGTGAGTTAGGAGTTGGCAAAGTGCTCCGTGGGCAGCACGACCTTGGCTCGCACCTTCGTCTCACCGACGCTCTCGAGGGTCGCCCGGCCACCGCGCCGCTTCGCAAGGGCCTGGACGATCGGGAGCCCCAGCCCGGTGCCCGCCCCGCGCCCGCTGCGTCCGCGGTAGAAGCGCTCGAAGGCGTGCCTGGCGACATCCTCGTCGAGCGGCCCGGAGTCGCTGATCACGCCGACTCGCGCATTCCCGTTCTCCCTGCCGCACTCGATCGTCACGGATGAGCCGCGCGGCGAGTACTTGATCGCGTTCTCGACCAGGTTGTCGAAGATCGCCGCGAGCTCGCGCGAACCGGCCCGAACCACCACCTCACCGTCGGCTTCGAGCGAGATCTCATGCCTGCTCTCGCTTGCCGGGCCTCGCCAGCGCTCGGCCGCGGCTCGTGCCGCGTCCGCGAGGTCGGTCCGCTCGTCCTCGGCGGGCTGCTCGCTGGAGGCGAGCTCCAGCAGATCCTCGACCAGCTGGCCGAGGCGCTCGGTCTCTCCCTCGGCCGCGTCCAGGTCCTTGGCGACGGCCGGGTCATCCGTCTTCACACCGGCGGCCTCGAGGCGGAGGCGAAGCCCCGTCAGCGGTGTGCGGAGCTGGTGGGAGGCGTCAGCGACGAAGGCGCGCTGGGACTCGAGGACGGCCTCGAGGCGGTCGGCCATCTCATTGAACTCCCTCGCCACCTGCACCTGCTCACGCGATCCGCGCTCGGGTGCCCGGGCGCCGGCCTCGCCGGCGGCCCGGCGGCGGGCCGCCTCGCCCAACGAGCGCAGCGGGCGGGCGATCGAGCCGGCGAGGATCCAGGCGACGCCGAGCCCGAGGATGAGCGCGAGCCCGCCGATCCCGATCAGCGCCAGCACGTCCTGTCGGACCTCGTTGTGGACCGTGTCGAGGCTCTGCTCGACCTCGAGCGCGCCCACCGTGCGGCCGTTGCGAACGATAGGCACGGCGGTGGAGAGGACGTCGCGGCCCTCGTGGTGACGGCCCTGCACGATCTCTCCTCCGAGGGCCCGCAGAGCGACCGGGTCATCCGAGGGCCGGGGACGGGTCGTGACCCCGCCCTCGGAACTCGCGATCTCCCTGCCGGCCCCGTCGATGACGAACACGAGCCCATCGAGGCTCACAGCGGCCTCGCGGGCGGTCCTCTGCAGCCTTGCCTTGTCCCGGAGCTGGTCGACCGCCGACGCCGCGACGACCTGGGCCTGGGCGGCGGAATCGGCCTCGACCTCCGCGTTCACCCGGTCGCTGACGTTGCTGGCGAGCGGCACCTCGAGGGCGACGAGCACCACCAGCAGCGTGTAGGCGAAGGCCGCCAGCAGGCGGGCGCGCAGGCTCATCCAGGCCTAGACCTCGTCGGCGCCCGAGAACCTGAACCCGACGCCGCGCAGCGTGTGGATGTAGCGCGGCTGCTTCGGATCATCGTCCAGCTTCCTGCGCAGGCCGCTGATGTGGACGTCGAGGGTCTTGGTGGAGCCGAACCAGTTCATGTCCCAGACCTGTTCGATCAGCGCCTCCCGGGTTATCGCCGAGCCGGCGTTCTCCATCAGCACCCGCAGCAGGTCGAACTCCTTGCGCGAAAGCTCCATCGGCTCGTCTCCCAGCCTGACCTCATGCTTGGCCGGGTCGAGGCTGAGCTCGCCAATCGTCATCGGCTCGTCCCCATCCGCGCCGGCTCTCGAGGAAGTCCGTCTCAGCACCGCACGAACGCGCGCCATGACCTCGCGTGCCGAGAACGGCTTCACGATGTAGTCGTCGGCGCCGAGCTCCAGGCCCGCAACCCGGTCGGCCTCCGCGCCTCGCGCCGTCAGCATGATGATCGGGATCTCCGTCTCGCGGCGCAATTCCCGGCAGACGTCCAGGCCGGAGCCGTCGGGCAGGCCGATGTCGAGAAGGACGAGGTCGGGTGGCGAGACGCGCGCCTTCTCCATCGCCTCCGCGGCGGTCCCCGCGACGGCAGGGGTGAAGCCCTCACGTTCGAGGGCCTCGGCGAGTGGCTCCGTGATCGTGCGCTCGTCCTCGACGAGCAGGACCGTGGGCCGCTGATTGGGGACGTTCACAGGCGCATTGATGCTACGGGTGGGATCAGAGGGCGGATGGGCCACAGGGGAATGCGCCCCCGTGGCCCGTTCCGTCCTTCTGGGTTGCTCAGCCTGGGCCTGAGCCGCCGGACCCGGAGTCGTGCGAGCCGGAGTCGTCCGAATCCCCGTCATCCGAACCCCTGTCATCCGAACCGGAATCATCCGAGCCGGATTGGTCGGAGCCGGAATGGCCGGAATCGTCGGATCCCGGTCCGGAGTTGTCTTCCATGGCCGTGTCATCGCCGCGGTCGCGAGCGTTTCCGGGTCCCGAATTCAGGGAGCCGGGACCGCGGTTGTCGTGACGCTCGGCCTCGCCCGGGTTGTCGTCGCCCACGTCCTCCGCCTGGTTGTCGTCAGCAGCGGGGTGGTTGTCGTCGGCGTTGTCCCGGTTCCGATGCTCGACCTGGTTCGGATTGTCCTCCGGCACCTGGGGCCCGGCGCAGCGCGGATCCGTCGCGTGCTCGGCCTCGTCGCACGGGCCCTTGACATCGGCCGCGGTCGGCGTCGTGGGGGTGGCGCTGCGATCCGCCGGCGCGGCCGCCACGTACGCGGCTCCGCCGACGAGCATCGTGGCCGCAACGGCGACCAGCGTCTTGGTGAATGTGCTCATCGAATTCCCTCCTTGGACTGGGTCGTTGTGTCGACCGCACTCTCCACGGCGCGCGTCAGACGATGCCCAGGCGGGGGGAATGGGAAGGCAAGAGGTGGGTTAAGCCTTGGTGGCCCTTCCGGGCAAATTGAAACGGCCCTCCGAGGAGGGCCGTTTCAGGGGTACTACAGGGAGGAGAGATATGTGTGTTGTCTGTGGGAGGTAAGCCGGTATCAGGCGCCGAGCGGGCGACTGAACCGCGTTGAAGCGGTCAGCGCCAAGTGCGCGGAGCCGAACCCGACCAAAAAGACTGTTGCGACGTAATCACCGGCGATCCCGGACACAACCCCGGCGCCGATGGTGGCGGCTGCCAGCGTGTAGTCGAATCCCGCGTGGGCGCTCAGCGGCAGGTTCCCCCGGTCGCCCTCGCCATAGACGGAGGTGCCGAGCCCGATCAGGAGAATGCCGAGAGCGATGCTCAGGGCACCGGCCAGATAGCCGAACCCCAGCGCGAAGGGAGCCACCATCAGCAGAGGGGCGGCCGCCACTTCGAGCGCGGCGTGCACGTGGATCGGGATTGCCCTGAAAGCCGTCATCGCAAAAAGCAGGGTACGAACGTATGTGCGATTCGTCTGTGAGCCGGATCACAGTGAGCCGTGGCAATCGACTCCCGCGCATTCGAACCCCGCATATGTACGGTTCGCCGGGTGCCCCGCCGTCGCGCCGACACCCTGCTCGCCGAGCGCGGCTTGGCTCCATCGCGGACCGCGGCGGCGGCCACAGTGCGCGCCGGGCGGGTGAAGCTGGTCAAGGACGGGTCGATCGTCGAGAAGCCCAGTGAGCTCGTCGACGAGAAGGCCGAGCTGTTCGTCGAGGAGGGCGAGGAGTTCGTCTCGCGGGGCGGGATCAAGCTGAAGAATGCCCTCGCGGAGCTTCCCGTGGAGGTGGAGGGGCGGCTCTGCATGGATGTCGGCGCCTCGACGGGCGGCTTCACCGATTGCCTGCTCCAGCGCGGCGCCGAGACGGTGATCGCCGTCGACGTCGGCTACGGGCAACTCGACTGGCGGCTGCGCCAGGACCCGCGTGTCCTGGTGATGGAGCGCCTCAACGCTCGCGCACTGGGAGACTCGTACCTGCCCTTTCAGCCCGGCCTGATCACCGTGGACGTCTCCTTCATCTCATTGGCGATGCTGATTCCGCCCATCGTGGCGAAAGCAGCGGAGGAGCTCGACCTGCTCGGCCTGGTCAAGCCCCAGTTCGAGGTCGGCAAGGGGAAGGTGGGGAAGGGCGGCGTCGTGCGTGAGGCGGACGATCGCCGGGACGCGATCCGAAAGGTCGCGGAAGCCGCGCAGGGAGAGGGACTCGTCATTCGCGGGCTGGCCTCCTCCGGCCTGCCCGGCCCGAAGGGAAATCGTGAAACCTTTGTCTGGGCCTCGAAGGGCGGCGATCCGGTTGATCTCGATGCCGCTCTGCAGGAGGTCGAGCCATGACTCGCGCGATGCTGATCACCCACACCCACCCCGAGGCCGCCTCGGACGAGGTCGCGGACGCCGTAGCCGCGACGGTGGAGGCTGCTCGTGCGGCCTCGGTGGGGCTCATCTCCACGCCCGACGAGCTCGAGAAGCACGGGGACGCCGCCGCCGGGATCGAGCGAGTGGAGGATGGCGAGCAACCCGACGTCTGCATCGTCCTGGGCGGGGACGGCAGCATCCTCTACGCGCTGCGCCGTTTCGCGGACACCGAGGTACCCGTCTTCGGCATCAACTACGGCACGATCGGCTTCCTGGCCGCCGTGGAGAGGGAGCAGCTCGCGGAGGGCCTGCAGCAGGCGTTCAGGGGCGACTTCGTGTCCATGGAGATGCCGGCCCTCAAGGTCCAGCTGCAGGTGGAGACACCTCTTGCGCTGAACGACGTCAGCTTCAACAGGCGGCCGGACGGCCGGGTCGCGGAGCTCTCCTATGCGATCGGCGAAGAGGAGGTGGGCAGCGTCCGCTGCGACGGACTGGTGGCCGCGACCCCGGCGGGCTCCACGGGATACAACCTCGCGAACGCGGGGCCGATCCTGGCCTGGGGGGTGAAGGGGTACGTGGTCAGCTTCATCGCGCCGCACACCCTCGCCGCGAGAGCACTGGTGGTTGCGCCCGACGACGCGCTCCAGGTCCGCAACGCCGCCGGACGGGAGCCCGTGGAGATATCCCTCGACGGTGAGGCCGCCGGAGAGCTTGCGCCGGGGGACGGGCTCGAGATCCGCTTCGTGGAGTCGGTCAGCCGGCTCGCCCAGCTGCCGGGCTCGAGCTTCTATCACCGAATCCGCGAGAAGTTCGGGAAGCTCGCTTAGGCCGGCGAATCGCCCTCGACAATGGCGCTCAGCATTCGCCGAAGCTCCCGGCGTTCGCTCGCCGAGAGGGCGGACAGGGTCTCGTCGTAGACCTCGTTCACCAGTGACACCGCCTTGCGCTGGACTCGCTTCCCTGAGGCGGTGGCCGCCAGGGCGTAGGCGCGGCGATCCTCGGGGTTGCGGGTGCGGTCCACGTGTCCGGCGCGCTCGAGTTCATCGATCAGAGCGACCATCGTCGTCCGGTCGATCTTCATCACCTCGCCGAGGCGGCCCTGGGAGACCGGGCCCTCATGTACCAGCAGAGTCAGCAGGCCGTAGTGCTTGACCGTCAGGCCCAGCGGCTCGAGCGCCTCATTGGCGCGGACATGGACGCGGTGGTGGGCCTTCGACAGCAGATAGCCGACTTGATCCGCGAGCGAAACGGGTATGGAGGAAAGCGTGGAATCTGCGGCAGGCGACATGTGAACTGATTATCGACTATTCTGATCGTCAGTACAACTGACGAAATTCCTTGAGGGAAGGTTGGTGCGGCATGGAGCGGAAGTGGTGGAGCCTGCTGGCGGTTTGCCTGGCGACGTTCATGTTGCTGCTCGACATCACCGTCGTCAACGTCGCGCTGCCCGACATCCAGAAGGACCTCAACACCGACCTCACCGGGCTCCAGTGGGTGGTCGACGCCTACACGTTGTTGCTCTCCGCCTTCACGCTGACCATGGGGACGCTGGCCGATCGCTTCGGGCGGCGGCGTCTGTTCGTGATCGGAGTCGGAGTGTTCACCTTCGCATCGCTGCTCTGCGGGCTGGCGACCAGCGCAACCTTCCTGCACCTCGCCCGGGGCCTCCAGGGCATCGGCGGCGCGGCGATGTTCGCGACCTCGCTGGCGCTGATCGCGCAGGAGTTCCAAGGCCCCCAGCGCGGCGCGGCGATTGCCGCCTGGGGCGCGACGATCGGCGGCGCGGTCGCCGTCGGGCCGCTGGTGGGCGGGGCGCTCACCGACGGGCTCGGCTGGGAGTGGATCTTCTTCGTCAACGTCCCGATCGGGATCGGCACCGTGATCCTCGCCGAGACCCAGGCCGGCGAGTCGCGCGATCCCGACGCGAAGCGCCTGGACTGGGCGGGCCTGCTCACCTTCTCACTCGGCCTCTTCGCGCTGATCTTCGGCCTGCTGCGAGGTAACGCCGAGGGCTGGGGCAGCGGCGTGATCGTCGGCTCGCTGGCTGCTGCCGTCGTCCTGCTCGCGGCGTTCGTGCTCTTGGAGTGGCACCAGGAGCACGCGATGTTCGATCTCAACCTGTTCCGCAAGCCCGCGTTCTCGGGCGTCTCCTACGGGACCTTCGCGATCGGCGCCGGGATGTTCGCGATGTTCCTCTACATCACGATCTACATGCAGAGCGTGATCGGGATGACGCCGCTCCAGGCTGGCGTCCGCTTCCTGCCCCTGACCCTGTTCGCTTTCATCGTGCCGCTCGCCACCCGCAACCTGGTCGCGAAGCTTCCGGCGCGGGTGCCGCTGACGATCGGACTGACGCTCGTCGGCATCGGGCTCCTGCTGATGCGCGGCGCCAAGCCCGACTCGGAGTGGACGACCCTGCTGGCCGGGTTCATGGTCAGCGGCTTCGGCATCGGCCTTGCGAACCCGTCAATCGCCTCGACCGCGCTTGGGGTCGTGCCCGCGGCGCGATCTGGCATGGCTTCCGGGATCAACAACACGATGCGGATCGCCGGCGTGGCGACCGGGATCGCCGCCCTGGGCGCGGTGTTCCAGAGCAAGATCACGGATCAGCTCCACACGCTGCTGCCACAGGCGCCGAGCGGGTTCGCCGACGGGGTCGCCGCGAGCGGCACGGCGGCCGCGGACCAGACCCCGCCGCAGCTCCACGACCAGGCATTCCACGCGGCGGGCGTTGCGTTCACAAACGCCTTCAACGACATCCTCCTGATCGGCGCGCTAATCCTGTTCACCGGCGCGGTCGCCGTCGCGGCCCTGGTGCGCCAGAGCGACTTCGTCCCGCACGGAGCGCCCGAGGGGGCGGGAGCGCCCGAGGAGGCGCAGGAGCCGGCTGCTGCGTAGCGGCCACCAGGCCGCTCCACCTTGGAGCGAAGGGCGAAGCCCGTAGCGACTTGGAGCGGGCGGCCGCTTGTGGCCGCGATCTGATGGCGAAGCCGGGGAAGAATCCGTCGGAGGTCAGCGTTAGAACGGGGGGCGAATGCTCCTCGAGCTCCGAATCGAGAACCTGCTGCTCATCGAGCGCGCCGAGCTGCGGCTCGGTCCGGGCCTGAACGCGATCACTGGGGAGACCGGAGCCGGCAAGACGATCCTCGCGCACTCCTTCGACCTGCTGATGGGCGGGAAGGCGCGGGCTCAGATCGTGCGGCCCGGGGCGAGCGAGGCCTATGTGGAGGGAGTCTTCGAGCTTCCCGATGGCCTGCTCGACGACCCGGAGCTGGCCGAGATCGCGGAGCGGCTGCCCGAGGGCGCCACCGAGGTCGCGGTGGGTCGGCGCGTCTCGGCGACGGGCAGGACGAGCGCCTTCCTCGCCGGCCGCTCGGCCTCGGCGCCGGATCTCCAGGCGCTGGGCTCGCGGCTGCTCGCCTTCTACGGACAGCACGAGCATCGCAAGCTGACCCTGTCGGGCGCGCAGCTCGAGACGCTCGACGGCTTCGCGGGCGACCAGCATCTCGAACGACGCCGCGCCTATCGCGACGCCCATGCCGAGGTCATCCGGATCGAGCGGGAGCTGTCGCGGATCCGCGAGCGCGAGGGGGCCCGGGAGCGAGACCTGGACATCCTGCGCTACGAGCTGGAGGAGATCGAGGCCGCGAAGCCCGATCCCGCCGAGGACGGCGAGTTGGCGACCGAGCGCGAGCGTCTCCGTCATGCCGAGGCACTCAGGGCCGCGGCGGCCGAGGCGATGGCCGCCGTGGCAGGTGACGGCGACGGCGGAGCATCGGAGGCGATGGGGGCGGCGGAGGCGGCGCTCACCGCGCGGGAGGGGGTCGACGCCGAGCTCGACAGGCTCGCGGAGGCCGCCACGGGCCTGCGGGTCGAGCTGCAGGAGCTGGCCGCGGAGCTTCGCGGATATGCCGAGGGCATCGAGGCGGAGCCCGGCCGGCTCGAGCAGGTCGAGGAGCGCCTGGACGTGCTCGATCGGCTGCGGCGCAAGCACGGCGGCTCGATCGAGTCCGTGCTCGCTCACGCGGAGCGCTGTCGCACGGAGATCGCGACGATCGAGGGCGCGGAGGAGACGACCGATCGGCTCGAGAAGGATCTGGCGAAGGCGTTCAGGAAGAGGACCGACCTCGCCGCCCAGCTGAGCGAGGTGCGGGCCAAGGCCGCCAGGCGGCTCGAGAAGCGCGTCGCGGCGGAGCTCGACCAACTGGCGATGAGCGGTGCGAAGCTCGAGGTGAGCCTCGAGCCGCACTCCGAGGGGTTCGGGGCGCTCGGCCAGGAGAGGGTCACGTTCCAGGTCGCGACCAATCCCGGGATGCCCACATCGCCGCTGCGAGATGCCGTGTCCGGAGGCGAGCTCTCCCGGGTCATGCTCGCGCTCGCCGGTCAGGGCGCCAGGGGCGGCGCCGGGACTTACGTCTTCGACGAGATCGACGCGGGCGTCGGCGGCAACACCGCCAAGGCCGTGGGGGAGAGGCTGCGGAGCCTGGGTGAGGAGCGCCAGGTCCTCTGCATCACCCACCTTCCGCAGGTGGCCTCCATGGCCGAGATCCACTTCCGGATCGAGAAGGACATCGACGGAGGCCAGGCGACCGCGCGGGTCGAGCGCGTCGACGGGGACCGCTTGGTCGCGGAGATCGTCCGCATGCTGGGCGGCGACGACGGCGATGAGGCGGCGGACCGCCACGCCCGCCAGCTTCTGAAGGCCGCCTGAACATAGTCTCCCGGCGATGGCGATCGCCACCGTCAGATCGATCCGCGGGACCGCCCGCCTCGGCCGGCGCACCAAGGACCTGGTGAAGCGCCTCGGCCCCGGCGACGTGGCGGTGATCGACCACCGCAACCTCGATCGAATCGCGGCGGAGGAGCTCGCGGCATGCGGCGCCGGCGCCGCGCTCAACGCGGCCCCGTCGTCCGACGGCACCTACCCGAACACCGGTCCGCTCGCCCTCGTGCGCGCCGGGGTGCCGCTGATCGACGTTGGGCCCGAGCTCTTCGAGCGGATCGCGGATGGAGACCCGCTGGAGATCGACGGTGGGCGCATCCACTCGGGCGGGCGGCTGATCGCCGAGGGCCGGGTGCTGGAGGCGGAGGAGCTGGCGATGCAGCTCGAGGATCAGCGCCGCCGGATCGACAGCGCTCTGCATGACTTCACGGAGAACACGATGGCCCACCTGCGCGAGGAGGGGGGCCTGCTGTTCGGCACGATCGACCTCCCCGAGACGAGGACTCGCTTTCGCGACCGGCACGTCCTGATCGTGGTGCGCGGCACCGATCACGTTCGCGACCTCCGCGCGCTGCGCGCCTACATCGAGGACGTCCACCCGATCCTGGTGGGCGTCGACGGAGGCGCCGACGCGATCGTCCGCGAGGACTTCGTCCCCGACGTGATCCTCGGCGACATGGACTCGGCTGGCGAGCCGGCACTGCGCAGCGGCGCCGAGCTGATCGTGCACGCCTATTCCGACGGCCGGGCCCCGGGGTCCGAGCGGCTCCGCCGCCTCGGGCTCGCGCACACCGTGATCCCCTCCGCCGGAACGAGCCAGGACGTGGCGATGCTGCTCGCCTTCGAGAAGGGCGCGGCGTTGATCGTCAGCGTCGGCGCGCACTTCAACCTCGTTGAGTTCCTGGAGCGGCGCAGGGGAGGGATGTCGTCGACATTCCTCACGCGCCTGCGGATCGGCGAGACCCTGGTCGACGCGAAGGGCGTCAGCCACCTCTACCCGGCCCGTTAGCGATCCGTGCCGCACAGGACCAACTACCGCGGTCGATCGGTTGCCTTTCCACTCGGCGCGGTTCTCGTCGTGGCGGCGCTGGCCGCCCTCGCCGCGGACTTCAGCCGCTGGCTCGTCTTCCTCTCCGGCGTGGGCTGCCTCGGGCTGCTCGACGACCTGATCGTGGCCGGCCCCCGTGGCTGGCGGGGGCACGCTCGCGCCGTCGTCCGAGGCGAGCTCTCGACCGGCGCGATCAAGGCCGCCGGGACGGCGGCTCTCGCCGCATACGCCGCGGCGGGTACCGGCGCCACCGGGCTGGACTACGTCGCCGAGATCGGTGTGCTCACGCTGGCGGCGCACCTCGGCAATCTCCTCGACACCCGCCCCGGCCGCTCCGAGAAGGCGCTGGCCCTGACCGGAGCGCTCGCCTGCGCGAGCTCCTGGAGCCTGGCTCCGCTCGAACCCATCGCCGCCCTGATCGGGCCGGTGGCGGTGGGCGCCTGGTTCACCCTGCGCGAGCGGGCGATGCTCGGCGACAGCGGGGCGAGCCTGGCCGGGGGGATGATCGGCGTCATCCTCGTCACCGCTTTGGCAGCGCCGGCGACCTACGCGGCGCTCGCCGGCCTGATCGCGATCTCGGTATATGGGGAATCACGTTCGATCTCCTCCGCCATCGGCCGGATTCCGCTCCTCGAGCGACTAGACTCGCTGGGCAGATCGAATTGAGCCAACCGAAGCCAAGCGACACCCGATTTCTCTTCGTTACCGGCGGTGTCGTCTCGTCCCTCGGTAAGGGGATCGCCTCCGCCTCACTCGGTCGATTGCTCGTCTCCCGCGGCTTCCGCGTCCAGCTGCAGAAGTTCGATCCCTACATCAACGTCGACCCGGGGACGATGAGCCCCTTCCAGCACGGGGAGGTCTTCGTCACCGAGGACGGCGCCGAGACCGATCTCGACCTCGGCCACTACGAGCGCTTCACCGACGAGAACACCTCGCGGGCCTCGAACGTGACCGCGGGCGCGGTCTACAACTCGGTGATCCGCCGGGAGCGCCGTGGCGACTACCTGGGCGCGACCGTCCAGGTGATTCCGCACATCACCGACGAGATCAAGAACCGGATCCTGATCGTCGCCGAGTCGCAGGCCGTCGACTTCGTGATCACGGAGATCGGCGGGACCGTCGGCGACATCGAGTCGCTGCCGTTCCTCGAGGCGATTCGCCAGCTCTACACCGACCTTGGCCCGAAGCGCTGCATGTTCATCCACCTCACGCTCGTGCCGTACGTGGGTCACGCGGGCGAGATGAAGACCAAGCCGACGCAGCACTCGGTCAACGAGCTCCGCAGGATCGGGATCCAGCCGCACGCGCTGCTCTGCCGCTCCGAGCAGGGCCTCGATCGAGACATCCGCAAGAAGATCGCCCTCTTCGCCAGCCTCCCCGAGGACGCGGTGATCTCGGCCCGCGATGTCGACAACGTCTACAAGGTCCCGCTGGTCCTCAGCGCCGAGGGGGCAGACGACCTGATCCTCGATCACTTCGCGATAGAGACCGAGACGCCCGACCTCGCCGAGTGGGAGGAGCTGATCAAGCGCGCCGACGCGTCCCGCGAGCGCAAGGTCAAGATCGCCCTGGTCGGCAAGTACGTTCAGCTCGAGGATGCCTACAAGTCCGTGATCGAGGCGCTCACCCACGGTGGCTGGCTGCACGGGGTGGAGGCGGAGGTGGAGCTGGTCTCGGCCGAGGACATCGACGAGACCGAGCTCGAGGACGTTGACGGGATCCTGATCCCCGGCGGGTTCGGCGAGCGCGGGATCGAGGGCAAGGTCGAGGCCGCGCGGATCGCTCGCGAGAAGGGCATCCCCTACCTGGGGATCTGCCTCGGGATGCAGATCGCGGTCGTCGAGTTCGCGCGCCACGTCTGCGGCATGGACGGAGCCAACTCCGCCGAGTTCGATCCCGAGACGCCGTTCCCGGTGGTCGACCTCCTGCCCGAGCAGAAGGAGGTCTCCGATCTCGGCGGCACGATGCGCCTCGGGGCGGACCCCGTGAAGCTCCACGAGGGGACCCAGGCGCGTGAGATCTTCGGTGAGGCCGTGATCTACAAGCGCCACCGCCACCGCTATGAGGTCAACAACATGCTCCGCCGCCGGCTCGAGGACGAGGGCCTGGTCGCGAGCGGGACCTCACCCGACGACCGGCTGGTCGAGGTGATCGAGCTGCCGGACCACCCCTTCTTTGTGGCTTCGCAATTCCATCCTGAGTTCAACTCCCGGCCGACCCGCCCGGAGCCGCTCTTCCGCGACTTCGTCGGCGCCGCGGCCAAGCGCGCGAGCCGAGCGGCCGGAGAGGAGCACGCCGAGCCGGCGGAGGCCGAGGCCGAGGCCGCCGAGGACTCCGAGGACGTCAGCGTCCGCCGCTCGGCCTAGACGGTCGCCAGAACCACGATCGCGACCAGGAAGATCAGCGTCGCGAACGAGAGCGCGCCGATCTTGATTCGCCAGCGCGAGCTGATCCCGGCGACGCCGAAGAGGAAGAGCGAGGTGGCCAGGATGACCTCAGCCAGCGTGTAGCGCGACGCCTTGTCCTGGTGGTCCTCGGCGTGCAGGACCTCGGTGGTCGAGACCTCCTCCAGCGTTCGGCCGCGCGGCGTCCGGATGCCGGCGGCGGTGGCCTGCAGCAGATCGTGGGTGGCGTGATGGAAGTCGACGGTCGCCTTGTGCTCCTGGTGCTCGTTGAGGTAGACGGAGCCTGCCGTGACGATCGCGGCGAGGCCCAGCGCGATCGCGATGATGATGTCCAGGCGGCTCTCCCAGGCGCTCGAGGGCGCGCCCGAGGCGGGTTTTGCGTGGTGCTCGACATGAGCGGGTCGCCGGGCCATGCGGATCTTCTATCAGCGTCGGCGGCGCCGGAGCGTGCTAGCGTCATAGCCTGTCGCGATCGTGACCGCGGACGATCAGCGCATGCTCGACCGATTCGTCCGTCTCTGCGAGGTCGCGAGTCCCACCGGGCAGGAGCGCGAGGTTGCCGATGTGGTCCTCGACGAGCTGCGCGGGCACGGATGTCGAGTCGACCGAGGATGGCTCCGCCGTGCCCGGCGCGGGCCGGGGCCGGGAACCTGATCGCCCGAATCCCGGGCCGAGGCGAGGGATGGCTGTCGTTCTTCGCCCACCTCGACACGGTCCCGCACGACGGCCCGATCGAGGTCGCGCGCGAGAACGGCGTCTTTCGCACCCGCGGCGACACGATCCTGGGCGCCGACAACAAGGCCGCCGTGACGGTGCTGATGGAGATGGCTGCCCGTCACGCGGCGGATCCAGGAACGCTCGGGCTGGAGCTCGTCTTCACGGTGGCCGAGGAGGATGGCCTGCGGGGCGCTAGGGAGCTCGACATCTCGGCGCTGCGCGCGCCCTTCGGCTTCGTTCTGGACCACGCCACACCGATCGGCGAGGTGATCGTGGCGGCGCCCACCTACAAGAGGCTGATCGCGGAGTTCACCGGGCACGAGGCGCACGCGGGCATCAACCCGGAGGACGGGCACAGCGCGATCGCGGCGGCCGCCGCGGCCGTGGCGGGGATGAAGCTCGGGCGCCTCGACGAGGAGACGACGGCCAACGTGGGCATCATCGAGGGTGGCACCGCCTCCAACGTCGTCGCGGGGCACTGCCGCATCCTCGGCGAGGCGCGCAGCGTCGACGGAGAGCGCGCGGCGGCGACGATCGGCGAGATGGTGGACGCGTGCACCTGGGCCGCCGGCGAGCAGGGGTGTGACGTCGACGCGAAGGTGATCGAGATGTTTCGCGGCTACCGGCTCGACACGAAGTCCGTGGCGGTGGGGATCGCCTCGGAGGCATTGCGGCGAACCGGGCATGAGCCCGAGCTGGTCGCAACGGGCGGAGGCAGCGATGCGAACGCGCTGGTCGCCTCCGGCTACGAGGCCGTGCTGCTCGCCAACGGGACCGAGGCGAACCACACACCCGACGAGCTGGTTACGGAAGCGGCGATCGTGGAGATGCTGAGGGTGTGCGAGGCGGCGACCGAGATCGCTGGCGATGCTGAAGCTTCGTAGGGGGGTGGTCACCCGGGCGGATCCGCTCGCGATCCGAGTGGGTGCTGAGGAGAGGCGGGCGTGGGCCGACGAGGTACTCATCGGCGAGGTGCTCGAGGGCGATGAGGTGATCGTCAACACCGAGGCTCTCGACCTGGGCCTCGGCTCGGGCGGATTCGACGTCGTGCACGTCAACCTGACACGAGGGCTCGATGGGCAGGGAGCCGACGAGGCGACGGCGCTGAAGCTCAACTACACGTCGCTCCAGCACCCGGTTGAGCCGGTCGAGGCCAGAGCGAATGAGGGCACGGAGCGGCGCATCCCGGTTCTGGTGCTCTCGCTGCACGGCCAGCTGGCGCCCGCCGCCTGGGCCGCCGGGCGCGCCGGGCCCGAGATGCGGGTCGGCTACATCCAGACCTTCGGCGGCGCGCTGCCGGGGTCGCTTTCGGATGACCTCCGCATGCTTCGCCGGGCCGGGCTGATCTGCGAGCACGTCACGGCGGGCCCCGCGTACGGCGGCGAGATCGAGGCGCTCACCGTGATCGGCGCGCTGCAGGCCGCCGGCGGGTCACTGGGCTGGGACGCCGCGATCGCCGGCCCGGGCCCCGGGATCGCCGGGTCCGGATCGGCGCTCGGTCACGGCGGGATGGCGGCGCTCGACGCTGCGCACGCCTCGCTGACCCTCGGGCTCGAGACGTTGATCGCGCCGAGGATGTCGAGCGCGGACCCCAGGCCGCGGCACCGGGGCCTGAGCCACCACACGGCGACCGTGCTCCGGATGCTTCTCGGCGACGTGCGGGTCCCTGCCCCTGCCGCCGAGCACGCGCCGTGGCCGCGGATCGGCGGTGACGATGGGCCGCTCGATCAGCTCCGCGAGGCCTGCGCGGACCGGCACGAGATCTGGTCCCGCGAGGCGCCGATCGACGAGTACGCCGCCAGCGACCTGCCCGCGACGCACATGGGCCGCGAGCTCGCCGACGATGAGCTCTTCTTCGCGGCTGCGCTCGCCGCCGGCGACGGCCTGGCCGCCGCGGCGCTGACCGAGAGCGTCAGGTGAGCGACGAGCGCCTGAAGAAGGTGGGGAGCAAGCTGGTCCATCGCGGGCCGATCGCGTCCGTGCGGATGGAGACGTTCCAGTACGAGGACGGCAGCAGGGCGACGAGGCAGGTCGTGGTCCACCCGGGCGCGGTCTGCGTAATCCCGCATGACGGCCGAGTGCTCTACATGGTCGAGCAGCCACGGGAGGCGGTCGAGGAACCCGCCCTGCTCGAGCTCCCGGCGGGAAAGCTCGACGTCCCCGGCGAGACCCAGCTCGAGTGCGCCCAGCGCGAGCTGGCCGAGGAGATCGGCAAGGCCGCAGGGGACTGGCGCGAGCTGAAGAGCTTCTACACGAGCCCGGGCTTCGCGAATGAGCGCGTCTGGCTGTTCATCGCCACAGAGCTCTACGACGTGCCGCGGCGGCCCTCGCCGGGCGAGCGGATCGAGCTGGTGGAGATCCCGCTGGGCGAGCTCGACGGTGCGATCGCGCGCTGCGAGGACGCCAAGTCGCTGATCGGGCTGATGATGCTGAAGGAGCTCATGTAGGAGGGACCCGGCGCCGGCCGCGGAATTACTCCGTATGGCCATAGCCGTGCCCGAACGCGAGAAACCGGAGGCGCGAGTCTCCGAGCGCTACGAGGCGCTGGTCCTCGACTTCCTCGCGCACCTCGAGTTCGAGCGGGGCCTCTCCCGGAACACGCTCGCCGCGTACCGCACCGACCTGCTTCAGTTCGGCCGCTTCCTGGCCGAGCGCGATCAGGAGGCCACCACGGCGAAGCCGGGCGACCTCTCCGACTTCCTGGCGGGCCTCGCTCAGGGCGACGGCAACGGCCGCGCGCGGTGCTCGACGGCGACCGTCCATCGCAAGGCTGCCTGCCTGCGCTCGTTCTACCGGCACCTGCGGCGCGAGGATGCGATTGAGGACGACCCGGCGGCGCGCCTGGAGACGCCACGACGCGGCAGGAAGCTGCCGGAGGTCCTCAGCTACGCCGAGGTGCAGCGCCTGCTCGCTCAGCCGCGGGGCGACGATCCCGCGACGCTGCGCGACAGGGCGCTCCTGGAGCTGATGTACGCATCAGGGCTGCGGGCGTCGGAGACGATCTCGCTGGAGATCTCCGACATAGACCTCGAGCACGGGATCGTTCGCGCCCGGGGCAAGGGCTCCAAGGAGCGTCTGGTCCCGGTCGGCGGCAGGGCCCTCGCCGCGGTCAGGGTCTACCTGCGAACGGGCAGGCCGAAGATGGTCCGCTCGCACGACGAGCGCAAGCTGTTCCTCAACTTCAGAGGCGGGCCGCTGACGCGTCAGGGTCTGTACAAGATCGTGCTGCGACACGCCGAGTCCGCGGGGCTCGGCGACCGGATGAGCCCACACACCCTGCGGCACTCGTTCGCGACCCATCTGCTCTCCGGCGGGTGCGACCTGCGCTCCGTCCAGGAGATGCTCGGCCACGCCGACCTCTCGACCACCCAGCTCTACACGCACCTCTCCGGGGAGGAGCTGAAGGAGGCCTACTTCAAGGCCCATCCCCGAGCTCACCTGCCTCACTAGCATCGGTACATGCCCGAGTTGCCCGAGGTGGAGACGGTGCGTCGCCAGCTCGAGCCCGAGCTGGTCGGGAAGCGGATCGAGGCGGCGACCGTCCTCGACGAGCGGCTCACTCGCCCGGAGCCGCCGCGCGCATTGGAGCGGGCGGTCGTGGGCCGGGAGGTGACCGCAGTCGCGCGGCGCGGGCAAGTACCTGCTGATCGGCCTGGAGGGCGGGCGCACCCTGGCGATGCACCTGCGGATGACCGGGAACCTCCTGCTGCGCGACTCCGACCTGGGCGAGACGGCGGATCTGATGAAGAACGAGGTGCTCGGTGGCCCTCGGCTGTACGAGCCGGCTCCGGAACCGACCCACGTGCGGGCGCGCTTCGAGCTCAACGATGGCAGGTCGCTGCTGTTCACCGACGTGCGGCGCTTCGGTCAGGCGGTCGTCCTCGACGCGGGGGATCAGCTGGATGACTTCTTCGCCGCGCGCCTCGGCGTCGAGCCGCTCTCCGGAGATCTCACCGCCAAGAGGTTGCTCGAGCTGTCGAAGGACCGCACGGCGCCGCTCAAGTCCTTCCTGCTCACCCAGTCCCGGGTCGCGGGGATAGGCAACATCTACGCCGACGAGGCGCTCTGGCGGGCTCGCCTGCATCCGCTCTCACCAGCCGGCTCGATGAAGCTCGAGCACGCCGAGCGCCTGGTTGACGGGATCGTCGCCGCGCTGGAGGCCGGGCTCGAGCACGGGGGAGCGAGCATCGACGACTACAGGGATTCCCGTGGCGAGACCGGCTCGATGCAGGAGGAGTTCCTGGTCCACACGCGAGAGGGAGAGGACTGCCCCCGGGGCGACGGCGTGATCCAGCGGATCGTCGTCGGCGGCCGGTCGACCTACTTCTGCCCGGCCTGTCAGGAGCGGCTTCGCCGTCGCCCGAGGAGGAGGCCGAAGCGCTCCGCCCGGAAGGCGGGGGCGAGGTGAGCGAGCCGCCGCCGTTGCCGGAGGGGTTCGCGGTCGGGCATTGGTCGGACCCGGTCGGGGGCACCGGCTGCACCGTGGTGATCCCGCCGCCCGAGACGCCGGGCGGGGTCTGCGTGCACGGCGGAGGGCCCGGGACCCGTGAGACCGACACCCTGCGGCCGCTCGCGAACGCGCAGGAGGCCAACGCGATCCTGATCACCGGCGGCAGCGCCTTCGGGTTGGCGGCGGCGGACGGCGTCGTGCGCTGGCTCGAGGACCACGATCGCGGCTACTTCACGCCCTACGGCCGGGTGCCGCTGGTCCCGGCCGCGGTCATCTACGACCTGCCATCGGGTGAGGGGAAGGCCCGCCCGGGGGCGGAGCAGGGGCATGCGGCCTGCGAGGCCGCGAGCGGGGGCGTTCCGGAGCGGGGCGCGGTGGGAGCGGGGACGGGGGCGACCGTCGGCAAGCTGCTCGGGCGGGAGCGCTCGCGGCCGGGAGGCGTCGGCTACGCCGCGCTGGTCACCGGGACGGGTCACACGGTCGCAGCGATCGCCACCGTGAACGCGGTGGGCGACGTGATCGATGAGGACGGCTCGGTGCTGGCGGGCCCGCGCGGCGAGGAGGACGAGCCGGTCCGCGGCGCCGAGCTGATCGCGGCGATGGACCGGCCGCCGGAGTTCCGGGTCCCGGAGGGCAATTCGACTCCAGTCTGCGTCTGCACCGACGCGACGCTCGACAAGCGGCAATGCTCGATCGTCGCGCGGGCCGCAACGGCCGGGATGGGACGAGCGATCGACCCGGTGTTCACGCCGGTGGACGGCGACGTGGTCTTCTGCCTCGCCTCTGGGAGGGGCGAGCACGACCAGTTCGCGCCCATTCCAGATCGGCGCCGCCGCGGCGACTGTCACCGCGGCCGCGATCAGGGACGCGGTTCGCGACACGGCCTGATCCGTCCGGGGGCTGCGGCAGCTTTGGTGGATGCCCGGGAACTTCAAGACGGAGGCGGTCGTGCTGCGCAGCATCCGCTACGGCGAGGCCGATCGCATCGTCCACCTCTACTCCTCGACCCGGGGCCGGATAGGCGCGATCGCCAAGGGGTCGCGGCGGCCGAAGTCGCGGTTCGGCGGGCGGCTCGAGCCGTTCTTCCGGCTCGACCTCGTCCTCTATGAGGGACGGGGGGAGCTGTTCACGGTGACCGGGGCTTCGACGGTCGACGGGCACGGGAGGTTGCGCTCGAACGGGCCGGCGCTGGGGGCGGCCGGCAGGGCATGCGACGCGGTGTTGCGGCTGCTCGACTCGGGAGAGCCGAACGCGGCCGCCTACCACCTGCTCTGCAACTACCTGGGACTGCTCGATGCCGACCCCGGGGCTGCAAGCGCGCCCGGGGGCGGCGCTCGCCTTCCGGCTCAAGCTGGCGCTGGCCGCCGGGTTCTCACCCGAGCTGGCGAGCTGCGCGAGCTGCGGGGACGCGGAGCATCTGGCGGCCTTCTCCGGATCGGCCGGTGGGGTGGTGTGCGCGAGCTGCGAGGGGGAGGGGTTCCCGCTCAGCGAGGAGGCGCACCGGTTCATGGTCGATGCCCTGGCGCGGCCGCTGGCCGAGGCGCCGGCGGCGGAGCGGCGGGTTGTCGCGCAGGCCGACCGGGCGATCACCGAGACGCTCGAGCACCACGCCCACGTACACCTGCGGGCGGCCGCCTAGTCCGGGCGGTAGATGCGCTCGGTGACGCGGAGCTTGATCGACTTCGGGGCGACCGTCGAGCGCATCACCCAGGGGAAGAGGCGGCCGGGGATCACCGATCGCTTGCCCTGGTCGTAGGCGCGGAGAGAGTCGGTGACGCACTGCTCGGCGGTGATCATCCCGGGCATGAGCCGGGTGTTCTCGTCGTAGCCGGCGACCTGCTGCCACTCGGTCTTGACCGGGCCGGGGTTGACGACCAGGACCTTGACCCCGGTGTTGCGCAGCTCCATCGAGAGGGCCTCCGAGAAGGAGATCGCGAAAGCCTTGCTGGCGGCATAGGTGGTCTCGTAGGGGAGCGGCTGGTTGCCGGCCGTCGAGGCGACGGTGATCACCCCGCCGCGTCCGCGCTCGACCATCGGCGGAACGAAGGCATGGGTGAGGGTCACGACGGCCTCGCAGTTGACGCGCACCATCTCGGCCTCTCGGCTCGCATCGAGCTCGGTGAAGTGCCCGCGCAGGCCGAAGCCGGCGTTGTTGACGAGCAGGTCCACGTCGACGCCGAGCTTCGCCACCTTGCCGGGGAGCTTGGCCGCGTCCGAGCCGAGGTCGCACTCGATCACGTGGGCGGTGGTCGGGAGTTGCTCCGCGAGCTTCTCCAGGCGGTCCTTGCGTCGTGCCACCAGGATGAGGTCGTGGCCGCGCGCCGCGAGCTGCCTGGCGAACTCCTCGCCTATGCCCGAGGAGGCGCCGGTGATCAGTGCCGTCTCTGCCATGAACCGGAGCCTATTTCGAATCTTTCGGACTCGCAGCGCGGCGGTGATGCCGGGCCGGGTGCGAACATCGGGCCATGACCACCCGCACCGCAAGCCTGGAGGAGAGGGTTCGCTCCTGGGAGTCGGAGTACCTCTGGGAGGGCGCGACGCCGTCCTATCCGGCCAAGCGCCGGGAGCCGGAGGCGGACAGCCCGGTGCGCACGCCGTTTCAGCGGGACCGCGACCGGATCGTCCACTCGAAGGCGTTCCGGCGGCTCAAGCACAAGACGCAGGTCTTCGTGGCGCCTGAGGGCGACCACTACCGGACCAGGCTCACCCATACGCTCGAGGCGTGCTTCATCTCCCGGACGGTGGCCCGGGCGCTGGGCCTTAATGAGGACCTGACCGAGGCGATCGGGCTGGGACATGACCTCGGACATCCGCCCTTCGGGCACATCGGCGAGGAGGTGCTGGACGAGGCGCTCCAGGAGCATGGGATGCGCTTTCGGCACAACGAGCATTCGCTGCGGGTCGTCGAGGTGCTCGCCCGCGACGGCCGGGGGCTGAACCTGACCGAGCAGGTCAGGGACGGCATCCTCAATCACACCGGGTCCCTCAAGGCCGCGACCCTGGAGGGGCGGGTGGTGCGGATCGTCGATCGGGTCGCGTACATCAACCACGACATCGACGACGCGTTGCGGGCCGGGATCATCTCCGAAGGCGATCTGCCGGTGGACGAGATCGAGCTGCTGGGGGAGACGGGGGCTCGCCGGATCGACCTGCTCGTCCAGGACATGGTCGAGCGCTCCCGGGCGGAGGGGGACATCGCGCAGAGCGCCGAGGTCGGCGGGGCGATGCTGCGCCTCCGGAAGTTCATGTTCGAGCGCGTGTACCTGGGCCCGGAGGCGCGGGCGGAGCAGGAGAGGGCGCGGGTGGCTCTGCGGACGCTGTTCGACCACTACCTCGCTCATCTCGATGAGGTGCCGGCGACCGACCCCGATGCCGGCCCGGTGCAGCGCGTGACGGACTACATCGCCGGAATGACCGACCGTTTCTGTCTCAGCACCTATGAGCGGCTGGTTGCTCGGAAGTAGATTGGGTGGATGGCGAGGTTCACGCGCGACAGCGTCGATCGGGTCAAGGAGGCGTCGGACATCGTCGAGATCGTCTCGGCGCACACCGACCTTCAGCAGCGGGGGCAGGACTACTGGGGCAACTGCCCGTTCCACGACGAGCGGACGCCCTCGTTCAAGGTCAACCCCCGGGACAAGCTCTACTACTGCTTCGGCTGTGAGGCGAGCGGGGACGTCTTCCGGTTCGTCGAGGAGAAGGAGGGGCTGGACTTCGCCGCGGCGGTGGAGTCGCTGTCCGAGCGCTACGGAGTCGAGCTCGAGAGGGAGAACGAGGACCCGCGCGCCGAGGAGAAGCGGCGGCGGAAGGCGCGGCTCTGGGAGCTGCTCGAGCGGACGGCGAAGTTCTACGAGCGGTATCTGTGGGAGTCGCCGAAGGCCGAGAAGGCGCGCGGCTATCTGAAGGAGCGCGGGCTCGGTGAGGACGTGCTGCGCCGCTTCGGCGTCGGCATGGCGCCGAGTCCGTGGGACCAGGTGCTTACGGGGAGCCAGCGGGCCGGGTTCAAGGTGGACGAGCTGCTCGCAGCAGGGCTGATCCTGAAGGGGCGGCAGGGCGGCCACTACGACCGGTTTCGCAACAGGATCACGTTTCCGATCCGCGACGACAAGGGAAAGGTCGTCGGGTTTGGAGCCCGTGCGCTTACTCCCGACGCGAAACCCAAGTACATGAACTCACCGGAAGGTGAGCTCTACAAAAAAAGCGAAACGCTCTATGGGATCGATCGCGCGCGAGGCCCCATGGCCAGGGCAGGCCGTGTGATTGTCGTGGAGGGCTACACCGATGTCTTGGCGCTCCATCAAGCGGGAGTCGAGGAGACGGTGGCGATTATGGGCACCGCTATTACCCCAGCTCAGCTCTCCAAGCTGAGCTCGGTTGAGAAGGTTGTCCTGGCACTCGATGCGGACCGGGCGGGGGCTAACGCGATGATTCGTGCGCAGAAGGTGGCCGGTGGGAAGAGCCTTGAGCTGCGGGTCGCGGCGATGCCGGAGGGCGAGGACCCGGCGGACATGCTCAAGGAGGGATCGCCTGATCGGCTGTTGAAGCTGGTCGAGGAGGCGATCGAGTTGGTCCGCTTCCAGGTCGAACAGATCATCGATCGCGGTGACCTATCAAGTCCAACGACACGCGACCGAATGTTGGATGAGGCGGCTTACGTCATGAAACCCATCGAAGGGTCTGTTCTCTTTGATGAGGTCGAAAGGGTGGTGAGCGAGCGTCTCAATGTTCCGGCACGGATGGTCCGTGAACGAGTGGCGCATGCACCCGCGGTGCGTCCGGAGCCAGCCACCGCGAACGCCCAAGCAGCCCCTCCGAAGCCGGTCGCCGTCTCGCTCACGCCGGGCGAGACCCGAGAGAGGGCGCTCCTCGCGATGTGCATTTCCAAGCCGAAGGAGGGGAGGGGGTTCATCGATCGGCTGGCCGAGGAACACCTCTCGCCGTCCGGCCGGCCTGCGCTGGACTGGTTGCGCAAGCATCTGGACGACCCTATGGCTGGACTACCTCGGGAAGACCCTGCGCTGACATCGCTGATCACGGAGCTGGTGATGAGGGCGGAGAGCGAGCCCGCCTCGGAGAGTGCGATGCAGCTCAACTTCGATCTGCTCGAACTGCAGCGGCTGGAGGGCGCGATTGCGGCCGCGCAGAAGGCCGGTGACTGGGAGAGGCATCGGCAGCTGTCGAGGGAGCGCGCCGAGATCTCGAGTCGGATCGCCCACGGCGGAACCTGGCCCGAGGCCGCGTAGGTAGTCACACACTCCGCACACTTCCGCACAGCTTCCGCGCGAAAAGTAGTTGAGTTGCAGGCATTTCCGGGCAAATCCGTCCGGCCCTGGGCGGAAAATGCTCCGTATGAAGAAGGAAGAGCTAGAGCTTTACCTCGCGGATGGCCTCACTCTCCGAGAAATCGGCGAGCGGACGGGGAAGCATCTGACCACGGTCAGCTACTGGCTCAAACGACACGGCCTGCGGGCCGTGCACTCTGAGAAGTTCGCACCCAAGCGCAGCGAGATATCCAAGGAACGGCTTGAGGGCCTAATAGAACAGGGCGCCTCATTGAATGACTTGGCCGAGGTACTCATGCTCAGTGTGTCGAGCGTTCGATATTGGCTTGAGAAGTTCGGCCTCAAAACGCACGGGGCTGGCTGGCGACGCGAGCAGACGCGACACGCGCGTGAGGCTGGGCTCAAACACATTGACCGTCACTGCAAGCACCACGGGATGACCACGTTCGTGCTCGAGGGCCGGGGCTACTACCGCTGTATGGAGTGCCGCAAAGCGGCGGTCGTGAAGTGGCGGCGTGAGGCAAAAAGGCGGCTTGTCGAAGAAGCCGGAGGGTGTTGCTTGCTCTGTGGATACAAGAAGTACCTCGGCGCTCTCCAGTTCCATCACAGGGACAAGAAGACCAAGCGGTACACGCTTAGCCGAATGGGTCATACACGCAACTTCGCGGAGGCCCTTGAGGAGGCGAAGAAGTGCACTCTGCTCTGCGCGAATTGCCACGCCGAGGTCGAGGCGGGCGCGGTCTCTTTCCCCGAGGGCTTGGGCGATCAGGCGGCGTCCGACGCTAAGGTTTCCGGGGACAGTCCCGGCTAGCACGAAAGGGTTTTCCAAATCGTGTAAACCGGACTGTGTCGGTCCGGGGTAGCTCAACTGGAAGAAGCGCTCGGCCGTTAACCGAGAGGTTGTGGGTTCGAGTCCCACCCCCGGAGCTACTGGATCCAGAGACTAGGAACGAGCCGGCGAGAGCCGGCTCGTCGCGTTCCGGGCCGCGTTCTCGACCAGCTCCGCAGCCCTCACGGCCCCATCGTGCGCGGCAGACCAATCCGCAATCTGGCCCGCCCGGGCCTGGAACAGCTCCTCCCTCAGCAGCCGGCGCGTCGCCAGCCTGATTCCGCGCGCCGACAGCAGTCGCCGCGGCACCGATAACCCGGTCCCGGACCAAGCGACCCGCGCCGCGTTCTCTCCCATGTCCCCGACCGACGGACAGACCAGCAGCGGCTTGCCCGCCGCCAGGGCTCGCGCCACCGTCCCGTGCCCGCCGTGGCAGATCACCACGTCCGCGGCCGGCATCGCCTGCGAGTAGAGCAGCCAGTCGACCAGCTTCGCGTTGGCCGGCACCTCGATCGGCCGCTCCGGCCGGTGCGCATTCGTCGTCGCCAGCACCCGCACCGGCTCATCCGCCAGCGCGTCCAGCGCAACCCGCACCAGCTCGCACTCCGGGTCCTGCGCGGTACTCGGCGCGATCAGCACCAGCGGCCCATCGCCCTCCGGAATTGCCACCTCCTCGCCCGGCAGCTCGAAGAAGAGCGGCCCGGTCACACGCACGTGCGCGGGCCACTCCCGCGGATACTCGAGCTGAGGGAACGTCCCCACAACCGCCAGCAGCTCGCTGATCCCCCCGTGGAACCGCTCGACCGGTCCCAGCCCCAACCGCGCCCTGGTCTCATTGAGCTCATCACGCCCTCGCCTTAACCCCATCCCCAGCAGCGGCCCGGTCGCCTTCCACCCCAACCGCCCGACCGCCGTCCGCGGCGGTCGCAGTCCGAGCGAGTACAGCGGCATCCCCGGCTGCTGCACCGGATAGACGTGCGGGATCAGCGTGGCGTGCGGAACCCCGGCGACCTCCGCGGCGAGCGTCGGCGCCAGCGTGAGGATGTCGCTCACCACCAGATCCGGTTCGAACCCCTCCATCAACCTCGCCAGCGCTCGCGCAGCCGCCGCGGCCGTCTGCCCGTCCGGCGTGTCCGGCCCAGGCGGCGGATACACCGTGTACTCCTGGGCGCCCGTGAATCCCAGCCCCTCCGCCTCGACCGGCTCCCGCCACCGCTCCCATGTCTCCACCACCACCTCATGTCCCCGCCGCCCAAGCTCCCGCGCCAGCGCGATCGCCGGGAAGGCGTGCCCCGGATCGCCGAACGCGGCGACGAGCAGGCGCAGGCGTCGGTCTGGGCGGCCCATTGCGCGGACCCTACGCCGTTGCCGGTATCCCTTGACCAGATGCCAAAGCGCCGCAACAACGCCGAGCGCCTTCGCAACTCGGTCTCCGCAATGCCCGCCCGCACCAAGGAGGCGATGCTCCGCGGCATCCGCTCGAACCGCGTCATCGTCGGCGCCTACGTCGACAGGCGCGGCGGCGTCTGCCCGATGCTCGCGGCGCACCGAAACGGCGGCCGCACCAACTTCGGCACCTTCGCGCGCGCATGGGACGCCTTCACCGGCGCCAATCAGCGCAGGCCCCGCCGCGCATCGCGCCGCGAGGTCCGCACGCTCGAGGGCTACCTCGAGATGGCGCTCCTCCGCGAGGGCGTCGCCGGCGAGGAGCCGCTCCCGGAGCGCCCACTCGCCGACGAGGTCCGCGACATCCAGGCGACCCGCCGCCGGCTGGCTGAGGCCGAGGCGCATGCGGCATCCGACCTCCCCGTTGAGCACGTCCTCGCCACGGCATACGAGGAGCACGCCGAACCGGACTCCGCAGACGCCTGGTCCGCAGAGCTGGATCGCGCCGAGGCCGAGCTCCACCGCGCGCGCTCCTAGCCCCGCGGCTAACTTCCGCCCGTGACGCGGGCGCCCAACAGCGAGCCATTCGTATCCGTGATCGTTCCCGTGCGCGACGGGGAGCCCACGATCGCCGACTGCCTGGACGCGATCCTCGCGACTGACTATCCGCCCGAGCACCGCGAGATCCTGGTGGTCGACAACGGCTCAAGCGACGGCACCGCCGACCTGATCCGGACGCGGCCGGTCCGCTACCTGAATGAGCCAAGGCGCGGCGTGTCCAACGCGCGCAACCGCGGCATCGCCGAGAGCACCGGCGAGATCCTCGCCTTCCTCGACGCCGACTGCCTGGTCGAGCCCCGCTGGCTGACCGAGCTCGTCCGTCCCTTCGAGGACCCGGAGGTCGGCAGCGTCGCCGGCGACCTACAGCACGCCCCGCCGACCACGGCGGCCGAGCGCCAGGCGGCGCGCCTGCTCGGCGACTGGCAGCGCTTCGCCTTCAGCTCGAACCCGGCCTATCCGATCACCGCCAACGCCGCCTACCGCCGCGACGTGCTGGAGCGGATCGGCCCCTTCGACCCCCACATGACTCGCGCCCAGGACGTCGAGCTCGGCCTCCGCTTTCAGGAGCGAAGCGGCCGCCGCCTGGCCTATGCCGAGAAGGCAACGGCGCGGCATCGCAACCGCTCCACCCAGCTCGGCTTCTTCCGCCAGCAGCTGGGGTGGGCCTACGGCGCCGGACTGGTCGGAGCCAAGTTCGAAGCGATGGGAGGCGACCCGGTCAGGCCGCCCCGGATCCGCGAGATCGGCCGCACCGCGCGCGGCCTAGGCATCGTCCTGCGAGCCCGAATCCGCGGCCAGGGCCGCCGGCAGTGGATCGAGGACGCCTGGTACGACCTGCTTCGCCAGGTCGCCTGGTGGGTCGGAGCCCGCGCCGGTCTGCGCAAGGGTGCGCGCATCTGGCGATCTGAGGGCGAAGCCGTCTGACTGGAGCTCTCAGCCCAAATCGGGCGTATCGATCGTGTCCCCGGGCCGCAGGAACATGATCTCGGGGACCAGGCAGTTGGGCGAGGTCCGGAGCAGGAAGCGCACCGCCTCGGCAATGTCCTCGGGCCGGATCATCGCCTCGGCCGCGACCTGCTGCTTGGCGAACTCCGTCATCGGCGTGTCGACGAAGGCCGGGGCGAAAGCCGTCACCTGGATCCCCTGGCCGGCGATCTCCTTCTGCGTCGCCTGCGAGAAGCCGATGACCGCCGCCTTCGTCGCCGAGTAGACGCTGAGCCACGGTTGCCCCGCCTTGCCGGAGATCGAGGCGGTGTTGACGAGCAGCGCCTTGCCGTGCTCCGCGCCCGCTTCCTTCAGCAACGGCAGGCACTCCCGCGTCATCAGGACCACCGCGCGCAGGTTGACGCCGAGCTGCATGTCGACGTACTTCGTCGTCAGCGCGTCCATCGCCTCGCCGATGCCAACCCCGGCGTTGTTGATCAGCACGTCCAGCCGGCCGTACCGCTCCTTGTGCGCCGCGACCAGCGCCGCCAGGTTCTCCTCGTCGGCCATATTCGCCGGCACGCTCTGCACGTCCAACCCACCCGAGCGCAGGTCCTCAGCCGCCGCCTCGAGCTTGTCCGGGCGCCGCGCCGAGAGGGTGATCCCGTACCCGTCCTCGCCGAGGGCCCGGGCGATCGCCAGCCCGATTCCGCTGGAACCACCAGTGACCAGGGCCGCCTTGTCCGCCAACGTCTCCTCCTTTAGAGATGCGAGGGCGCGCCTTTAGGCGCGACCCGTTCAATGCTGGTCCGCGCGCCACCCTATAGGTGGCCCCATCTACGATGCCGCCCGTGCCCCGCAAGCCCCTCGCCGTCGCCGCCGCGCTGCTCGCCGTCGCGCTCGTCGCCGGCTGCGGCGGCTCGGACAACGGCACCGGCAGCCGCAGCCGTCCCGCGCCCGCCGCCTCGGATTTCCCCTCGGCGAAGGGCAAGACGCTGCGACAGGTGCTGGTGTCGTCGGGCGCCTCCCAGGGCCCCGTCGTCTCACCCGCCGCCAGGGAGTACTACCTGGGCGTCAACCGATTTCCCTTCGGAGTCTTCACCGCAGGCCGCGATCAGATCACCAACGCGCAGGTCGCGCTCTACGCCGCCCCGGGCGGGGGAGTGAACGGCCCGGCGATCGGCCCGTTCCCGGCCAGGATCGAGGACCTCACCACGAAGCCCGCCTTCCGGGCCAAGTCCACCGCCGACGACCCCAGCGCCGCTCAGGTCGCCTACGTCTCGGACATCCCGCTCGACAAACCGGGCAACTGGGCGTTCGCCGCGCTCATCAAGAGCGGCGGCTCCTACCAGTACAGCCTGATGCCGACCCCGAGCCCGGTCGGCGACTACCCGATGCCGCGGGTCGGCCAGCAGGCGCCGGTGGTTCACACCCTGACCGCCGGCCAGGTCTCGAACATCTCCCAGATCGATACGCGGGTCCCGCCCGACGACATGCACAGCGACGATCTCGCAAACGTGCTCGGCAAGAAGCCCGCGGTGCTGCTCTTCGCGACCCCGGCGCTCTGTCAGAGCCGAGTCTGCGGCCCCGTCACAGACGAGGCGGAGCAGGTCAAGCAGGAGTTCGGCGACAGGGTCGCCTTCATCCATCAGGAGATCTACAACAACAACCGGATCAGCGACGGCCCCCGCCCGCAGATGCGCGCCTACCGCCTCTCCACCGAACCCTGGGCCTACGTCATCGACAAGAGCGGCAAGGTGAGCTCGGTTCTGCAGGGCCCCTTCAGCGTGCAGGAGCTGGAGGCGGCGGTTCAGAAGGTCGCCGGCTAGCCGGTCAGTGCCGCCGCCGGCGCCGCGAGCGAGTAGAACTCAGGCTCGTGGGGGATCCCGATCTACTCAGCATGCTGGCGGCGGAGGCCGAACGCCGCACGCCGGCGATCATCGCCGGGATCGAGGCGCTCGCCGCCTCGGGCGAAAAGGACTCGGCCCGCATCGAGGAGCTCCGCGTCGAGGCCCACGGGCTGAAGGGCGCGGCGCTGGTCGTCGGTCAGGATCGGCTTGCCGACCTGGCCCGGAAGATCGAGCAGTACCTGGCGGACAGCGTCGACTCCGGTCGGATCAGCCCCGCAGCGGCCGCCACGGTGGTCGCCGCCGCCAGCGCGTTCACCGAAGGCGCTCAGGCAGCCGCCGAGGACGTCGCGGAGCCCTCGTCGGTGAGCGAGTCGCTCGGGGCTTTCGGCGACTGAGTCAATCCGCGTGGTGGAGGGCGAAGGAGATCGCGCCCAGCACCATCGCGCCCATCACGAGCCACGCCGGGATCAGCCAGGCGGCGACCTCCGCCACCCGCAGGGCCGCCCGCCGGTTGGCGGGCAGGATCAGAGCGATCATGCTCGACACGAAGACCACGGTCGCCGCGACGATCACAGGCGCCGCCACCAACGTCCGCGCCGGCGCGTCGACCTCGTCCTCGAGGCCGCGCCCGATCTGCGAGTCGAGAACCGCCACCACCGCGACGATCACCACCGAGCCGTAGAGCGCGCCGAGCAGCGGCGCGGTGAAGGTCTGGGGCTTCTGCCCACCGGGTTCCTCCATGGAACGAATCTATCCCGGACGGTACCCTCGCCCGCAGTAGGGCCGGTAGCTCAGCTGGTCAGAGCAGCGGACTCATAATCCGTCGGTCGGAGGTTCGAGTCCTCCCCGGCCCATGAGAGAAGCCCTGGTAATCGGCATCGGCGAATGTCGCGTGTAAGAAACGTCTCCTGAATGTCGACGGAGGTGTCCGCTGCGTGACAGGCACACGCGGTCGAGCGCAGCGTGCGGGGCTGTCGCGGTTTGTGGAGAAGGACACGATGTCTCTTCTGTCGGACAGCAGGTCGCATACCACCCCACCGGGGGCGGTCGACCGGAGCGCCACGGAGGGCGCGGCTCTCCCCGCCTGCACCATTGCGGTCCAGCGACACGTCACCTGGACAGCGGTGATGCTGCGGGGAGAGCTCGATCGCCAGTCAGGCGGCGAGCTGAAGGACGCCGTCGCTGAGGCGCTCGCCGAAAACCGACCGATTGTCGTCGAGCTCGTCGGTCTCGATTTCTGCGACCTGGACGGCATTCGGAGCCTCGCCTACCTCGCGCGGCAGGGTGAACGCTGTCGCGGGCACGTCGGAATCGAGATCCACGGCGCCCGCGGGCAGGTCGCTCGGCTGATCCAGCTCCTGGGACTGGAGGACGTCCTCGGAGGGTCGGTTCAGCGGGCGTGGACGAAGTTAGCCGAATAGAGCAGCCGGGCGCCGTGGTAGGTGCACCGGTAGGCCCGTGCCGTCCGGAGCTTCTGATGAGCCGAGCCGGCGGCCAGGTTCGCGAACCCTCCCGAGGCGAAACAGCCGCCCCGGCGCCGCGTGGGCCGACGGCTGGCGAGCCAACGGCTTTGCTTCAGCCCGTCCACCGCGAAGGCGGGTGCCCAGGGCGGAATCGTGAGCGCGATGATCTGCCGGCGACCGATCTTGAGCGGCCGATCGAGCGTGAAGCTGGCGAGCCGGCCGAAGTGCGGCCTGAGACGCTGGACCGGGCTCTCGCGGAGGAGCAGATAACGAACCCGCCGCCGCCGGTCCCTGACCCGTTTCAAGACGGAGATCCTCGCCTTTGACTCCCCGAACTTGCGGTTGAAGGTCTTGATGTCGGTCCGATGAGGCATCCCGAGGTCGATTGACCAGGAAACGATCTTCCCCGCGGCGGGAGTCACGAACGGATTACGACTCAGTCTCGAAGAGAGCTGGAATCCCGTCACCCACGCCTCGACCAGGCAACCTTGTGGGCAGCTCGCGGGGGCGGATCCGACGGTGCCGAGGCCATGGGCGGAGGCTGAGCCCGGCAGGGCGAACACCGCGGCCCAAAGGGCCACAAGGCCGAGCAGCAAATTTCTGGCGCGAAGAGAAGCCATCGTGCCAGCGTGAACAGCGTGCCCGCATGGATGGCGCGGTGCCGGCTCGGCGCCTGTCAGCCGCCTGACGATGGAGGCTCGCCGCAAAGCAGCCAGCCGGCGCTGACCCGCTCGACGATGCCGTCACGCTCCATCTGCGCCAGGGCGCTCGTCACCGATGGGCGGCGGGCGCCGACCAGCTCGGCGATCACCTCATGGGTGAGTCCGAACGGAACGAGCGTCCCGGCGCTCGTCACCTTGCCCCAGTTCCCGGCGAGATGCCAGAGCAGCAGCAGGACCTTGTCCTCGACGCCACGCGAATTTGCAATCGCGAGCAGGACCGCAAGCCAGCGCGACCGCCGCACGATTCGGCGCATGATCTCTGCGCCGAGGTCGGGCCAGCGCGTTGCGAGCCGCGTCCAGCGGTCGTCCAGGACGGCGAACTCACTCGGCGCGAGCACAGTCCAAGTGGTGGTGGTGGGGACCGGGTCGAGGGCGCTGTCGTCGTCGTCCCAGGGGCGGAGGACATCGCCGCTCCCGAGGATCTCGCGCGACCGGGTACCGGCGATGTCGACGTTCCTGGTCAACAGGCCCTCCAGCACGAGGATGCCGAGCCCGCTCGCGTCCGCCAGATCTTCCACGCTCCATTCCCCGGGTTGGGCCGTTACGCGCGGGGCTTTGAGACCCTCCCGGGCCGCGACGCGCCTGGACGCCGGCACGGCATCGAGCAGAGCCGGGTCCCGTTCCAGAACACGGACCGCAGCTGGTCCCTGTGTCTCGATTGTCGCTCCCTTCGGCATCGGTCCTCCCGAGTATGCCCACCCCAGGAACACGGCAACCGGCCCATCGACGCGGCGCACGCCCCGATCAAAGACAGCTGGGGATCGGGAGGGCGGCCCGTGGCCGCCCTCCCGATGACAGAAGGCAGGAGCGTCCTACTTCTTCTTTTTCTTCTTCTTGGACTTCTTCTGCTTGCACTTCTGGGTCGTCGACGCCGTGATCGGGGGCGCACCGTTGAACGTGGTGGTCTCCGTGTTGACCCACTTCTTCTTCTTGCAGCGGGCCATCACGTAATAGACCGGCCGCTTCTTCTTCTTGCCGTTGACCTTGACCTTCTTCTTACCCGACTTGACCTTGTTGATCGTGGTCTCGAAATGCGTGATCGACGTGCCCGTGGGCGGGATCGAGACGGTCAGCGTGTTCGAGCCGGTGTTGAGAACACCGGTCAGCGTCGTGCTGAACGAATAGGCCCCGTTCGGGAGGGAGACGTCGGTGTGCAGTCCGATTGTCGGGCTGCCACCGCTCGGGGTGCCGTTATACGCGGCAACCGTCCCGAGGAGTGCACCACCGTTGATCGTGGCGCTGCCGGTACCGACCTTGCTGGCGGCACACTGGCCGTCAGCCGTCGACTGCGGCACCGTGTTGATCGCGGCCAGGTTGCACTGCGGGATGTTCCCCGGCGTGAACTTGATGTCCTTGCTGAAAGTAAGGACCGTCTGAGTCGCGTTCGGGCTGAACCCACCGGAATACAGGGTGTCAACCACGTTTGTGAACGCGCCGACCGGCCCAAACGTCTTCTTCTGCTGCTTGGGCGGCGACGTCGTCACCGAATAGGTCTGACCGGTGACCGTCGCCGATGCGGTGCTCGAGACGACCAACGCCCCGATCACGCTCAGCAGCGCGCCGATCAGATACTTGCGCTTGCGCATACCACTCCTTTTCCAGGCCAATGCCTGCACCTTCAGAGGTTCTTCCTGCCTGATCAGCGAACACCTCGGCACCGGGGTGAGCGCGGTACGGGCCGGCTCGATGTCCGCCCGCTGACATCGCGCCTGGTCGTGCTCGACAAGGCCGGCGTGTCACCAGGCTGACCATCCGGTTCCACGGGGCGCTCCCCGTGCGGGCAAGACGGGTTTCGGTCCTCGAAATGTGACCTAGCTGAACCACCGGCCTCAAGTGGCCGGTGGCCGGGGGACCCAAGTCCCAGGGGCGAACCGCCGTCTTGGTGCGGCGCAACGCGACTCTCTTCCGCGTGAGCCCGGCAGCTAACCCCGGAAGCACGACAAAGAGAGAGGTCGACATGCATGCTCAAACTCGTGCCCGTCCAAGGGCGCTGCTCGCCGCGGTTCTCACCCTCGCTATGACAGGGCTGCTCGGTTCATCGCTTGGGATGGCCGACCCGGCCGCCGCTCGAGACGGACATCATCTGCCCCATGTCAGGCTCGGGGCCCGCCGGCTCGGCCCGCACATGCGCGGCACCGACGTTCGGGCCTTGCAGCGCGATGCCTCGCGGCTGAAGCAGCCGACCGGCCCCGACGGCGTCTATGGAAAGGGCACCTACAAGTCGGTGCGACGGCTCGAGCGTCGCCGCGGCTGGGTCGTCGATGGCCAGGTCGGACGCAGCGAGGCCGTCTCGATCAAGGGAGCGGTGCGTGCCCAGCACGACCGCAAGCTCGCGCAGGCAATCGCGGGCAAGGCCCAGCTGCAGCCCGATGGGACCGCCCTCGCACCGGCGGATGCCCCAGAACCGATTCGCAATGCGATCAACGCCGCGAACAGGATCCGCACCAAGCCGTACGTCTGGGGCGGCGGGCACGGCGCCTGGGAGGCAAAGGGTTATGACTGCTCTGGCGCTGTCAGCTACGTGTTGCACGCGGCCGGGCTGCTCAGCTCGCCGATGACATCTGGAGCGCTGAGACATTGGGGGTATGCGGGCATGGGGCAGTGGATCGCTGTCTACGCGAACAAGTCGCACGCGTGGATGACCGTGGCCGGACTACGGTTCGATACCTCCTCGGCGGGCGAGTCCTGGAATCAGGGCTCCGGGCCTCGCTGGCGCGCGAGCATGAGAAGCGGCGCGGGCTACGCCGTCCGGTTCTCCCCGGGCCTATGAGGCGCGTCGCCCGCCAGTCGCGCCTCACCCATCCGATGCGAGCCCGCATCAGCGCGGCGCTGGTCGCCCTTGTTGCGGCCTGCGTCACGGCTAGCGCCGCTCCCGCGCTGGCGAAAGGCTGCGCCCGCCCGCCGCGGGGCCTGAGCCCTGCAGGGCCAAAATCGGTCCGCTTCACGATGCTGATCCGGGTGAACAAGGTACGGAACGCGCAGACCTACGCAAGCCGCGATCCGGCGAGCGGCGGGCTGGCTGACCGAATCCGGCCGCAGGATGTCTTCGTCGTCAACACCCGGTTCGCTGGGTCATCGCCTGCCGATTGGTCGAGGATCGTCGCCGTGCTCGCGCGCGCCTTCCCCTGCAACCGAATCGTCGCCCTGAATGGCCTGGGCGCCGATCCGTCGGTTCCCGGATACGCCTACGCCCTCCGGGGCGACCGACGAATCTGGGGAGTCCTCACCGACTGGGAGAGGCTCGACTGGAACGAGGCGCGTTCGTCGAACTCGTATCTCGCTCCCTGGAGCGGAAGGTTCGCGCGTGTCCGCAAGCGCATCCGCCGTTGGGTCAGCCGGGTGACTTTGTGGGGCGGCGTGCGACGAGCCGGCGTTGCGCCCGAGCTGAGGCCGAAGTGGGAATACGGCGAGCTCGCCAGGAGCGTGAGCGGGCCGAACCGGCGCATCGCCCCGGGACGCCGCGGCCTGCAGAGCGTGCAGACGCAGGAGGCCTGCGCCGACGGCGGCGGCAGGGCGATGAAGGTGGCCATCGGATCCCTCCTACATGAGTACAAGCTCGCGAACTTCAGGCGCCTCAGGGGGGGCCACCGGAGGCATCGGAGGTTCCGCTATCGCCGCAGGAAGTGGAGGGTCCATCCATCGAACCTGAGTGTCCAGATCTCCTTCACAGGGATCGCGCAGCCATACGCCGGCCTGTCCCTGCTGCGCACCTCGCCGGCCCGGGCCGCCAAGTGCACGCAGGCTGCGCTCAAGCGTGGGGCTGGGGCCGTGCTCTACTGGGCATCGCCGGAGTCGATGCGTGCCCTGCTGGCGACCCCGCGCGTCTGCGCACTGCGGCCCTCGTCCGCCTGCTGACGGACGGCGCTGTGCAATGTCAGCTGGCTGACATCGACCGGCGCGGCCAGGTCCGACAGTCATTTGGCTTTGCTTGACTGCCTCGCTGAAAGTGACACGCCGAATCCCGCCACGGTGGGATCGGGGGAACCAATGCTTCTGGGGCGAAACCACTCTGTGGTAGCGCAGGCTCCTTCCGCGCCAGCCCGTCAGCTAACCCCGTAGGCCTACGAAGGAGGTCCAGTTGCGGAGGTACCGATGCGGTTGGGGCAGGCCTATCGCGCTGCCGGTGCTGGTGGCCGCGGCCGTGCTCTCGGCCGGCTCCGCATCGGCGATCGCCCAGACAGGCGGCACCCTGGCGCCCGGCGCGCCGGCTTCCCCGGCGGCGCCCAGCGGCGTCGCCGACGTCGCCACGATGGCGCCCGACGGCACGGCGATCCCTCCCGCAAACGCTCCCCGACGGATCCGAAAGGCGATCAGGGCGGGGAATCGCATTCACACGCGCCCCTACGTCTGGGGCGGCGGGCACAACCGAAAGTTCAAGGGCAAGGGTTATGACTGCTCCGGTGCGGTGAGCTATGTGCTGCACGCCGCCGGAATGCTCAAGAGCCCCCTGTCCTCCGGGCCCCTCGCCCACAAGTGGGGGATGCGCGGCGTGGGTCAGTGGATCACCGTCTACGCGAACAAGCGCCACGCCTTCGCCGTGATCGCGGGTCTCCGCTGGGACACCTCGTCTGTCGGCGAGTCGCTCAGCCAGGGCAGTGGCCCGCGCTGGCGGGCGACACAGCGGCCCGCCGCGGGCTACAGGGCGCGCTTCTTCCCCGGCTACTAGTCGGGAGTGTCAGGGATCGGACGGCTCGCTTGCGATCGGCGGGCCGCGCCTCCACCATGAATCAATGCCCTTAGTTGTGATTGGAAGCTTCGCGGCACTCGACGCCGCCATCCTCGC
The DNA here is from genome assembly GCA_963815665.1 of uncultured Solirubrobacterales bacterium. Lineage (GTDB taxonomy): Bacteria > Actinomycetota > Thermoleophilia > Solirubrobacterales > 70-9 > DASUPK01. Next base: position 349,225 of record CAWFHN010000011.1, read on the forward strand.
CCAGCTGGGCTATGCGCTCCATGATCTAGGGCATCGGGACGAATCCTCCGGGCATCCCGAGATCGCCCCGCGCGGCCCCTCATCCCCGGACTCACGGGAGCCTGTGAGTGGATCCTCGCGTTCGCCAGGCGCTTCGGACCGAGACCTTGTCCGAGCTCTGGATCGTCATCCAGGACGCCGCGAGCCGTCAGGGCGCTGACAGGCTGGACCTTCCTCTCACCGTGCTGGACTCGCATGCGATTGCGAACGGCTGGACGGCGACGGTCTACAACAACACGATGGCCCCGCATAAGGCGGACATGATCCTCTCCTGCGCGCGGTCGATTGCGGTCAGCGGATCCACCCTGCCCAGCTCCTAGGGCCGGCCCGGAAGTCCAAGCACACCCGCCGCCGCGCGGACGGCCAGCGTCTCGTCATGCGGAGCCTGTCCCGCGAGCGCGATGACGGCGCCCTCGAGGGCTCCGACGAAAGCCAGCGCGGTCGCCCTGGCGGGTGGGCCGGGGGGGATGGATCCGGCCCTGCGCCCCGCATTGATGAGGCGGGCGACGCGCTTGATCCCGGACTCCGAGATCCGCTCGATCTCCCGGCCGACGGGGTGCTCCTGGCCGCTGAACTCGACGCGCAGCGCCATCACGACCCGGGCGACGTCCCGCCGGCAGAAGACGGCGTGGCCGCGAGCCATGGCCATCAAGGCATCGACGGGGTCCGACTCACGGTCGATCAGCGGGCCGACCTCCTCTCTCCAGCTCTCGTCGACCCAGCGGATCACCGCCAGGGCGAGATCTGTCTTGTCGTCGAACTGGTGGTACAGGGCGCCGCGCGTGTAGCCGGCCTCCCGCGCGACCTCTTCGAGTCGCAGGTGGCCGTAGCCGTTGCGGGAGAGGCCACGTGCCGCCGCCTCCAGCAGCGCGCTGCGCGAACGAGCACTGCGCTCCGCCTGGGTAGGACGCTCTATACTTACATGCATGCATGTATGTTAACGTCTGGCGCAGATGGTTGGGCTCATGCACAAGCCGGCTGACCGATTTCAGCTTCCGGACAGCGCTCACTACTCCCGGCCCTGGCGGATTCACGAGCTGACCCCCGACTTTCGTCTCGAGGACGTCTGGGCACTGCCCACCCCCGGCGGCCCAGACGACTTCCCCAAGCTGGTGGAGGGATTCGCGGAAGGCGACCCGTCGCACAGCCCGAACCGGGCCGTCCGCGCGCTGTTCGCGATCCGGTGGAAGGTCGGGGAGCTGCTCGGTTGGGACGGGGAGGACGACGGCGTCCGCGCGCCGACCGTGCGCGAGCGGATGCCGGCGGATCTGCGCCGGTCGCCAGGCCCGGACTTTCCCGCCCTTCCGTTCAGGCCGCTCTACCTGCTCGAGGACGAGTGGGCCGCCGAGATCGCAAACCGGACCATGCACGGCGTGATGCACATGGGCTGGGTCCCCGACGGGGCGGGCGGATACCACGGCCAGATGGCTGTCCTCGTGAAGCCGAACGGGCTGCTGGGAAACGGCTACATGACCGCGATCAGGCCTTTCCGCCACCTGATCGTCTACCCGGCGATGATCCGGCAGATCGAGCGGGAGTGGCGCGAGCGCAGCGGCGTCGCGAAAGCGATGCCCACCCAATCGGTCGAGTAGTAGGGTCGTCGCAGCGCCGGTATGGGTACCGACTACGACGTCATCGTCATGGGCGCCGGCTCGCCCGGCGAGCACTGCGCGGGCCGCTTGGTGGAAGGCGGCCTCAAGGTCGCGGTCGCCGAGCGCGAGCTGGTGGGAGGGGAGTGCTCCTATTGGGCGTGCATTCCCTCGAAGACCCTGCTCCGCCCGGGCGAGGCGATCGCCGAGGCGCGCGATGCCCCCGGCGCGCGCGAGGCGGTCACCGGCGAGCTGGACGTCTCGGAGGCTCTTGGATGGCGCGACTTCATGGTCTCGGACCACACCGACGACGGCGCGGTGAAGTGGCTGGACGGTGAGGGCATCGACCTGCTGCGCGGCGAGGCGCGGATCGCCGGGCCGAACACGGTCACGGTGGGGGAGGAGGAGCGAACGGCGGAGCACATCGTGGTTGCCACCGGCTCGGACCCCTTCATCCCGCCGATCGAGGGCCTGCGCGAGCTAGACGGCTTCTGGACGAACCGTGAGGCCACCGGGATGACCCAGGTCCCCAAGCGTCTGCTGATCCTGGGCGGAGGCCCCGTCGGCGTGGAGATGGGCCAGGCGATCCGGCGGATGGGAGCCGAGGTCGCCCTGGTCGAGGGGATGGAGCACGTCCTGCCCAACGAGCCGGCCCCGCTCGGCGAGGGCCTCGGCAAGGCGCTCACCGATGACGGCATCGAGCTCCACCTCGGCCGGATGGCCGAGAGCGTCCGCAAGGACGACGGCGAGTTCGTCCTCTCGTTCGATGACGGCGAGGAGCTGCGCGGCGATCGCCTGCTGGTCGCCACCGGGAGGCGGGCTCGCGTGGAGGGCATCGGGCTCGACACCGTCGGGATCGAGCCGGGCAAGAAGGGCATCGAGGTCGACTCGCATTTGCGCGCCGGCGAGAACATCTGGGCGATTGGCGACGTCACCGGGATTTGGCCGCTCACCTACGTGGGCAAGTACCAGGGCCGGATCGTGGCCGACAATATCCTCGGGGGCTCACGCGAGGCCGACTACTCGGCCGTGCCGCGGGTGACATTCACCGATCCGCAGACCGCGTCGGTTGGCGAGGCGGAGGGGGCACACACCGCCACCGTCCAGATGGCCGCGGTCGCCCGCACCTCGACCTACAGCCGCGCTTACGACAAGCACCCCGGCTACATGACGCTGATCTCCGATGGGAAGCGCATCACCGGCGCCCACGCACTCGGGCCGGAGGCGGGTGAGTGGCTCCAGCAGGCCACGGTCGCGATTCGTGCGCAGATCCCCCTCGAGGTGATGAACGACGTGATCCAGCCGTTCCCGACGTTCTCCGAGGCCTTCCTCGACACGCTGATGGAATTGACGGCGAAGGCGGGCGCGGCGGCCTAAGACGCCGGGACGGCGAGGCCGGCCCGATTACTGTTCGTAGTTCTCGACCGTGTCGGCGCTGCGCGTCTGTGCGTCGTCCGGGTTCTGGTCGAATTCCTCGCGGGCGCGGCGCTGGCGCAGCAGGTCCCAGCAGCGGTCGAGCTCGACCTCCACAGCGCGCAGCCGCTCCCGGTCCGCCTCTAGAGAATCGTCGTCGTCTCGGTCGGCCTGCTCGCGGCCGCGGAGCTCCTTCTCCTCCGTAACCAGCCGATCGATCCGCGCGGCGATGCTCTCGTCACTCATCAACCGCATCCTACGGCAGCTCGATGGTTAGGCTGGCAACCGATGAACGATTCCGAGACAAACGGCGAGGCGATCACGCCGGAGGGCATCGTCGCCCTCCGGGCGGAGCTCGAGGAGCTCGAGGGCCCGGCCCGGACCGAGATGGCGGCGCGGATCAAGACGGCCAGGGAGCTCGGCGATCTGAAGGAAAACGCCGACTACCACATCGCCAAGGACGACCAGGGGCATCTCGAGGCGCGGATCAAGCGTCTCCGGGAGAGGCTCCGCAAGGCAACCGTGGTGGAGGCCACCGAAGCGCCGCCCGACTCGTTCGCGTTCGGCCGCACCGCCGAGGTGCTCGACGAGTCGACCGGCAAGGTGAACACCTGGACGCTGGTCGGATCGACTGAGTCCAATCTCGCTGAGGGCAAGCTCTCGAACGAGTCGCCGGTGGGGCGCGCCCTGCGGGGCACGCCGATCGGGGAGCCCGTCACGGTGGAGACCCCGCGCGGCGAGAAGACCTACCGAGTTCAGAAGCTCGTCAGCTGATTCGGGTCAGCCCTTGGCGTCGCGCCGGGCGCGGCGCTTCTCCTTGAGCTCGCCGCTCTTCTCCTTCGCCTCCCTATAGGAGGCCTCGACCAGGTCCCTGCCGCCGGACCAGCCGAAGACCCAGGAGACGAGCACCACCGCGAAGACCACGTTCCACGCCGAGGTGATCAGCTGCTGGGAGGCCGAGTAGGCGGTTGCGGTCGATGCGCTGGCGTCCTTCTTGAGCGCGGCGCTGTTCATCGCCTGGGTGACGCCCACCCCGCCCGGCGTCAGCGACACGCTGTTCGAGATCGAGTTGGAGGCGGTGACCGAGGCGACGTTGTGAAAGGTCACGGGGATGCTGTAGGCGCCCAGGAAGACGGCGATGATCGCCAGCCGAGCCAGATAGCTGCCGAGCTCGGGGAGGACCAGGCCCGTCAGGGCCTTCCGCGGAGAGCCGAGGATCGCCCCGCCGACCAGCAGCTGCTCCCGCAGCTTTGCCCACTGCCTGCGGAACACCCGGGTCGCCAGGACCGCCAGGAACACCACGCAGGCCGCGATCGCCACCGCGAGCACCCAATGATCCGCCAGTCCACTGAGCTTGATCGAGAACGAGCCCGCCACCGACAGGAAGAGGTAGAGGTAGACGGCGATGTTGAAGATCGAGAACGGGATCTTCTGGACGGCGATCCCGGAGAGCATCGCCGCGAAGGTGGCGCCCGCGATCACGCTCGTGAACATGATCAGCATCACCCAGGTGCCGATGTTCGCCGGGAGGAAGCTGTTCATCGCCACCGACGTCGCATATGCCGCCAGGATCAGCCGGAAGGTGATCTTCACCCTGGGGTACGCGGCCCGCAGGATCGTCAGCCACGCGACGGCGGCGAGCGTCGTCTGGGCGGTCTGCAGGAGCACGCCGGCGACGACGGCCCAGGCGGGTACCTCCCTGATCTTCTTGAAGAGCTGGCGGATCCAGTCCCCGACCGGAATGCCGAGCAGGCCGAGTACGAAGATCAGCAGCGCCACGCCGCCAACCCAGACGGCGATCCGTGCCAGCCGCGCGAGCAGCGCCTGATCTCGCGCCAGGGCCGCGAGCCGACTTCTCATCGGCGAAACCTATCCGGGAACATCCCACCGTCATCAATCGAACGGAGAAGACATGACTGGGAAAGCGGATTTCACGGAGGAGGAATGGAAGACGGTGCTCGAGGCGCCGCCGAGCGCCGGCTTGATCGTGATCGCGTCTGACCGCGGGGGCTCGATCCGCGAGAGCTTCTCGATGGCGAAGGCGTACACCGAGGCGCGGAAGGAGCATGGGGACAGCCAGCTTCTGGATGAGATCGTCACCGCCAAGCCCGAGATGGACCACACCCGCTTCCACTCCCCAGAGGAGCTCAAGGAGGCCAGCCTGAAGCACATCACCGACGCCGTCGAGCTGCTCAAGTCGAAGGCCGGGGCGGAGGAGCTCGACGAGTACAAGAAGTTCATCGTCGCTCTCGCGAACCGCGTCGCCGAGGCCCGCAAGGAGGGCTTCATGGGATTGAGCGGCGACCGCGTCAGCGATGACGAGAAGGCGGCGATTGCCGAGGTCGAGGCTGCCCTCCAGTAATCCGGCCTCGCCGAGGATTGCAATGCGTCAGCGCGCGGCCGCGATCGTCTCCATACTGCTGGCGCCGGCGGTCGTCCTGCTCGCCGTCTACGTCGTCGTAGAGCAGTTCCCGAGGGGCCTGATCGTGCTGGCCTGCGTGGTGGTCGCCCTGGCGGCGGGCTGGTTCGGGCTGCTCCGGCGCGGCGGGGCTCGCCTGCTGGGGTTCGGGATCGCGCTGGTGGGGCTGATCGTGGCCGCGGTGCTGCCGCTCTTCGACGGCGATCACGTCGTAGAGGCCATCCTGCTCCCGGTCGGCGTGCTCCTCTGCCTGGCCGCGGCGCGGGCAGCATTCCGGGTGAAGGTCTCGCTGGCGCCCGCTCGAGCCCCGCTTCATCCGGTCCTCTTCTACAACCCCAAGTCGGGCGGCGGCAAGGCGGAGCGCTTCGCGCTGGCAGAGGAGGCGAAGTCTCGGAACATCGAGCCGATCGAGCTGACGCGCGGGGCCGACCTGGAGGAGCTGGCGCGGCGGGCGGTTGCCGACGGCGCCGATGCGCTGGCGATGGCCGGCGGCGATGGGTCGCAGGCCGTGATCGCAGCCCTTGCCTCCGAGCTGGACCTGCCCTACGCCTGCGTGCCGGCCGGCACGCGGAACCATTTCGCTCTCGATCTCGGGGTGGACCGGGACGATGTGGTCGGTGCTCTCGAGGCGTTCGTCGATGGCGGCGAGCGCCGTGTCGACCTGGCGGAGGTGAACGGGCGGGTATTCGTCAACAACGTCTCGCTGGGCCTCTACGCGGAGGCGGTCCAGAGACCGGGCTACCGCGAGGCGAAGCTCCGCACGCTGCTCGACACCGTGCCCGACGTGCTCGGCCCGGAGGGATCCGGGCTGGAGCTCTCCTGGAGGGGGCCCGGGGGACACGAGCATCACTCCGGCGCCGCGGTCCTGGTCTCGAACAACCGGTACCGGCTGGGCACGGCGGTCGGGTCCGGCACCCGACCTCGCATCGACGACGGCATGCTGGGGATCACGGTGGCATCGGCGCCCGCCGGCTCGGCGCCCGGTCGCCCGGCACAGCGCCCCTGGCGCGAATGGTCGGCTTCGGACTTCGAGGTCGACTCGGACAGCGAGGTTCCGGCCGGCATCGACGGTGAGGCGGTGACCCTCGAGGCGCCCCTCCGGTTTCGCATTCGCCCCGGGGTGCTGCGCGTCCGCATCTCGCGGGCACACCCGGGCGCGTCGCCCTCGGCGGCGATCCCCGAGAGTCCCTGGGAGGGGTTCGTCTCGCTCGCCGGGATCGCGGTGGGGAGGCCGCCGTCCGCGCGATGAGGCGGATCGCGACCCTGGATCGCCTCGACAGGTCCGCCTACGAGGCGATCGCCCGGACGCGGATGCCGTTGCTCGACCGCTCGATGCGCGCCCTCTCGAGGGCGGCGGACCACTCGAAGCTCTCGCTGATCGCGTCCGTGGCGCTGGCGCTCGTCGCGGGACCCGAGGGGCGGAGGGCGGCCGGGAATGGCCTGGCATCGGTCGCGGTCACCGCGACGATCGTGAACGTGATGATCAAGCCACTGGTCCTGCGGCGCCGTCCCGATCGCGCGGGCGCGTTGTTCCCGGCTGCCCGGATGGTCGACATGCCGCGGTCACGCTCCTTCCCTTCCGGGCACACCGCGGCGGCGTTTGCGTTCGCAACGGGAGCGGGCAGGGTGCTTCCCCGGACGGGACCGCCTCTCGTTGCCCTGGCCGCGCTGGTCGGCTACTCGCGGGTCCACACCGGCGTCCACTACCCCGTCGACGTGATCGCCGGCGCCGTCTGCGGCGTGGGGCTGGCTGAAGCCACCTGCCTTTGGCTCGATCAGAGCAGGTAGACAAGGCCCCTGACGATCAGCAGCCCGCCGAAAAGCAGCGCCATCCGGAAGCCGATCATCCGAGCGTTGCGGCTGAACCACTCCTTGAAGCGGTCGACCGCGCGCGGGGTCCACTCCGGGGCGAAGATGAATCCAATCAGCGGCAGCTCCAGCAGCGCCAGCATGATCAGATTGAAGAGGAGGACCATGCCGACCGCCCCGACCGTGCTCGGATCCTGGTCGGCGATCTTGTGCAAGCCGATCAGATAGGAGGCGCCGGGCAGCGTCAGCAGCGCGCCGACGACGAAGGTCATCCGCGCCGAGCCCTGACTGAGCTTGCGCTGCCACAGCGGAGGTCCCTTGTCGCCCTTGGACTCCTCCTTACGGCGACGCCGCTCCGCGAGCCGCCCGGACTCCTTCGGCTGCCGCCCCGGGCGGATCATGACCGCCAGCAGGAGGAGGAGAGCGCCGAAGGCCAGGTCCATCGCCGGGCTCAGGGTGTGTTGCGACGTGCTCGCCGATCCGTCGAGGGAGAAGACGATCACCAGGCCGAGCGTCACGCTGGTGACGATGGCGCCGAGCAGGTATCCGAGCAACAGCCGCTTCGGGTGGTCGAGCAGCAGCATCACGGTCGTGGCCGCGAGCAGGGTCGGGTTGAGGGCCGCCGTCAGGGCGTAGACGTAGACGCCGTTCACAGCCGACTCCCCTCGAGGGCTGGTGGTGAGAGAATCACCGCGACTGATGATGCCTGTCGAACAGGACGTGCGGCATGGCTGAGCCCTTGACTCCCGCGGAGAGCGAGGCGCAGGGGAAGGCCGCTCGCCGGCGGATGTCCCGCAAGGCCCACGGCGCGTGGGAGCCCGCGGCCCGTCGCGAGAATCCCGTCAAGGTCCTCCAGCGCCAGGACAAGACCCGCGTCAAGGAGCTCGTCCCGGTCCGCCACGGCCGGATGGGCGCCTCCGCCTTCACCTTCTACCGCGGCGGTGCCGGGATCATGGCCGCCGATCTCGCCGCGACCCCGAGCAGCGATCTCGTCGTGCAGCTCTGCGGCGACGCCCACTTGTCGAACTTCGGGATCTTCGCGGCGCCGGACCGCCGGATGATCTTCGACATCAACGACTTCGACGAGACCCATCCCGGGCCGTTCGAATGGGACGTCAAGCGGCTCGCGGCGAGCTTCGCGATCGGAGGGCGCGACCTCGGCTTCAAGGAAGCCGATCGGCGGGCGGCCGTGGTCGCGACGGTTGGCGAGTACCGCCGGGAGATGCGCCGTCTTGCGCCGATGCGAACGATCGACGTCTGGTACGAGCGTCTCGATCTCGATGCGCTCGAGCAGTACAGATCGCGGGTCAAACGCAAGGCGGCCCGCACCTACGACAAGAACATCGCCAAGGCGGAGAGCAAGAACAGCCTTCGCGCGTTCGCCAAGCTCACCCATTCGGTCGACGGCGAGCTCCGCATCGTCAGCGACCCGCCGTTGATCACGCCGGTCGAGGAGGTGTTCAAGGGGGCGAAGTCGGATGTGCTGCTGGAGCGCCTCCTCGAGTTGATCGGGCAGTACCGTAAGACGCTGGACGGCGACATCCGCCACCTCGTGGAGGGCTATCGCTACGTTCACGCCGCCCGCAAGGTCGTCGGCGTCGGCAGTGTCGGGACCCGCGCCTGGATCGTGCTCTTCCTCGGGCGGGACTCCGATGATCCGCTCTTCCTCCAGGTGAAGGAGGCCGAGGCCTCGGTCCTCGAGGGGTTCGCCGGCAAGAGCAGGTTCAAGCAGCAGGGCCGGCGGGTCGTCGAGGGGCAGCGCCTGATGCAGGCGGCCAGCGACATCTTCCTCGGCTGGCTCTCTGGCACGGACCCCGAAGGCGTGACCCGCGACTTCTACGTTCGCCAGCTCTGGGACGGCAAAGGCTCGGCGCAGGTGGAACTGATGACTCCGGCGACGATGAGCATGTACGGGAAGCTCTGCGGCTGGACGCTGGCGCGAGCGCACGCTCGCTCCGGCGATCGGATCGCGATCGCCTCCTACCTCGGCAAGGGGGACGGGTTCGACCGCGCGATGTGCGACTTCGCGGAGGCCTACGCGGATCAGAACGCCAGCGACTTCAAGGAGTTCGAGGCCGCCGTCAAGAAGGGCGTGCTGAAGGCCGTCACCGGTCTTTGAGGCTCTCCAGCCGCTCCTCGAGGAAGCGGCGCTCCGCATCCGAGTGGACCAGCTCCAGGGCCCGCCCGTATGCCTCGCGAGCCCCGTCGGCGCGATCGAGCCGCCGCAGCAGCTCCGCCCGTGTCGAGTGCAGGTAGTGATAGCCGTCGAGATCCAGGCCGTCCACGATCGTCAGAGCGGCTTCGGGGTCGCCCGCCTCGGCGATGGCGGCGGCCCTGTTCAGCTCCACCACGGGTGAACCGGTGAGGCCGGCGAGCCGGCCGTAGAGCAGGGCGATCTGCGGCCAATCCACCGCCTCGTCGGTATGGAGGACCGCGATGGCGGCCTGGAGGACGTAGGGGCCGCTTCCGCCGAGCGCCATGGCGCGGTCGAGGATGGTCCGTCCCCGCTCGATCTCCTCCCGATCCCACAGCGAGCGGTCCTGATCGCGAAGCAGAACCACCTCGCCATCGTCGAATCGAGCCTCGCTGCGGGCGTCGTTCACCAGCATCAGCGCGAGCAGCCCGTGCACCTCCGCCTCGTCCGGCATCAGCTCGGCCAGCGCCCGATCGATGCGGATCGCCTCCGCCGCGAGCTCCCCCCGGCCGCCGTAGCCCTCGTTGAAGATCAGATAGATCACCGCGAGCACGGCGGTGAGCCGATCCGGGAGCAGGTGGGGGGGAGGCACGCGGAACGGGATCCCGGCCGCCTCGATCTTGTGCTTCGCGCGGACCAGCCGCTTGGCCATCGTCTCCGTCGGGACCAGGAACGCCCGGGCGATCTCCTCGGTGGTCAGCCCGCCGAGGGTCCGCAGCGTCAGCGCCACCTGATTGTCGAGCGCCAGCGCCGGATGGCAGCAGGTGAAGAGCAGCTCGAGCCGCTCGTCGGGGATCGTCCTCTCATCCATTTCGTCCTCAACCGCCGCGGGGACGTCGAGCAGGCGGGTCTTCTCGGCGAGGGTGCGGTCCCGGCGGATCCGGTCGATCGCCCGGTTCCGAGCGGTGGTGACGAGCCAGGCGCGCGGGTTGTCCGGCGTCCCGTCGCGCGGCCAGCGCTCGGCGGCGATCGCGAACGCCTCCTGAGCGGCCTCCTCGGCCAGCTCGAAGCTGCCGAGGAAGCCGATCAGGGTGGCGAGGACGCGGCCCCATTCGTCGCGGAAGACCTGGTCGAGGATCGCTAGTACCCCTCAACGACAGGCCGGATCTCGATGGCGCCGCCCATGCGGGCCGCCGGAATGCGCGAGGCGAGCTCGATCGCGGCGTCGAGGTCATCGGCCTCGTAGGTCAGCCAGCCGCCAAGAGCCTCCTTGACGGAAACGAACGGCCCGTCGGTCGTCAGGGTCTTGTCGTCCGCGACTCGCACCGTTGTCGCGGTCTCCGGCAGGTCGAGGCGAGTGTCGTTCGGCGTGACACCTGGCGTCTGGTTGAGGGCCTGGTAGTCCGCGTAGACCTGCTTCTGCTCGTCCTCGGAGAGGTTGTTCCAGGTGTCGTCGCCCGGAACCGCGGCGGACCCCTGGTGAATCAGCAGCACATATTTCATGACTACCTCCTTGGTTGAAGTGTCGCCCCTGAGACGAACGGGCGAACGCCGGATGGACACCGGATCCGAGATTCCGGCGCACCCGGACCGGGTAGACAAGACGCGAGCTATCGAGGAGGCGAAATGGCACACGCCGACCCCACACTGCACGAGCACGAGTGGCGGCCCTCACCGAACCTGCCGCCCCTCAGTCGAGAGGACATCATCGGGATTGCAGTCGCCGGCATCGGGACCGCGGTGCTGGTTCTGATCGCCGCGACCTCGGCCAGCGGCGACTCGGGCAGCTATGACGCCGTCACGATCGCCAGGGTCCTGATCGCAACCGGCGCCGCCCTAATCAACCTCGCCCATGTGGTCGGGATCCTCTTCTTCGAGAGCGTCGACTACCACGGGCCGTTCCAGCACTTCTTCGCCCGCCTCAGCATGTTCGGGACCCTCGGCGCGCTGATCGTCAGCCTCGCCATCGGCCTGTTCTGAAGACGTCCTCCTGTGCGGTTAGGTTCGCGGCATGAACCCACGAACCGCATTGATCCTGGCCGGACTGGCGCTCATTGTCGGCGTCGTCGGCCTCGTAATCGGAATCAGCGCCAAGAACGGCAACAAGAGCGATCAGGACATCGCCGACGCGACCAAGGCGCAGCTCGAGCAGCAGCTCGGCACCACGGCATCCGAGGTCCAGGGGGCGCAGCAGGCCCAGACGACAAAGCAGGCCGGGATTACAGCCAGCGTCAACAAGCAGCTGAACGGCATTCGCTCGTCCATCACGCAGCTCCAGACCAGCATCAACACCCTGAACACGACCACCGCGACGCAGGGGACCGACATCAAGAACCTGCAGAACGACGTCAACAAGCTGGACAGCCGAGTCAGCAACCTGGGCGGATAACCCTCAAGTCCCCGAACGACGAAGGGCCGCCTTATGAGAGGCGGCCCTTCGCTTTGAAACGCGGTGATGAACGAGCTTGGGATTAGCGGTGGGGCGGGACGGCTCCCACCTCCGTTCGCTCGCCGGTGCCCGGGTTGGATTCCGCCGGACGGCCGCGTGCCGTCCTGACGGCCCCTCGTTGGGCGAGGGTGCTCCGCAGGCGAAGCCGAGGAGCAACCCGTATTACGTCAGCGCCCAGGCCTAGCGGCCCTGCACCTCCAGAGTCCCGTCAAGCATGGAATTCAAGTTAGGACCACCTCCTTTCTCTGGTCGTCGTATTGAAGCACGCGCTCCGGCCGTGGATAAAGTCAGGTTCGAAATGTCCCGAGCCGGATTGATCCCGATCGTCGTTCCGGCCCTCGCGATCGCTGTGCTGGGCGCGGGATGCGGCGGTGGAGGGAAGCAGCAGGTCAGCGCCGCCGAGCTGGTTCAGAAGGGCGATGCGATCTGCCGGGACGAGCAGACCAAGTTCAGGCAGATCCAGGCTCACCCGCTGGGCAACGCATCGGAGGCCGCCGACCAGACCAAGGAGCTGATCCAGGTCTCGGAGAACGCGAATTCAGGGCTTGGGGACCTGGAGCCGCCCGAGGCGCAACGGGTGCGACTGGACAGCTACCTGAGCGCTCGCGACCGCGCCATCGGCCAGATGAAGGCCGGACAGGACGCCGCCGAGAACCAGGACTCCAGTGCGTACGCGGCCGCACAGGCTGCCGTGGTGCACACCGCCCCCCAGCGCAAGAGGCTCGCGGCATCGCTCGGGTTCAGCGTCTGCAGCTCGAAGCCGGGATCCGTCTGAGCGCCCCGCTCTAGGACTCCGTCTCCGAGAGATACGCGAAGCCAAGCGTCATCGCGAGGTTGCTGAGCCCCGCGAACCAGAGACCGGCACGAGCGCCCGGTCGCGAGAAGGCCGTCGACCGAGACCAGACGATGTCGGTGGCAAGCTCCGTCCCGCGCAGCCAGGAGAGCGCCCACCAGTCCTTGGGCCTGTTTCGGCGGTAGGCCACCAGGTGCGCGGCGGCGAAGGTCAGCCAGATCGGGCCGCAGCGGCGAAACAGCTCCTTCGCGTCACTCGAGGGCTCGTCGTGACCCAGGGCGCGCAATGTCTGGGAGGGAGCCAGCAGCGCGCCCGACCCCAGCAGCAGGTCGAACGCGATCATGTTCCGGTTCGTTCTCCGGAGCTGCCCGTCGAGGCTCACGCGACGATCCAAGCACATTCGCGGGAAATCGAGAAGGGAAACCCAAGCGGGCAGCGAAATCATCGCCCGTGGCACGGACTGCGACAAAGGCTCATCCATCCCGCAAGAGCCTCTCGGACTTCATCACCGAGCGCTTCGACGACTTCTCGCGCTCCCAGAAGGACGTGGCCCGCTACATCGTCGACCACCTCGACGAGGCCGCCTTCCAGACCGCCGAGGAGCTGGCGCGCCGGGCCAATACCTCTTCATCGACAGTCGTCCGCTTCTCGCAGGCCCTCGGCTTCGACGGATACCCCGAGCTTCAGCAGGCGGCGATCGAGGAGTACCGGCACAAGGTCGCCGAGGGCACTCCCAGCGGCAACGGCGGGAGTGGCGGGGCAGCGGCTCTCTTCAACTTCGACCACTCGGAGTTCGAGGCCTCGCTCGGCGCGGACTACTCGAACATCGAGGAGACGGCGCGCAGCCTGACTCGCGAGCAGGTCGAGGCCTCGGTCTCGGCCCTCGCGACCTCGAGGCGCGTCCTGATCGTCGGCGTGGAGCAGATGGCCTTCTTCGCCAGCTACCTCCGCCATCTGCTCGGGCTGCTCGACGTCCGCGCGGACATCGTCGCCTCGCCGAGCCAGGACAACATCCAGAAGCTTTCGCGCATGGACGAGGACACCCTGCTGGTCGTGCTGACGGCAGGGCGCGCGCATCCGCTCGTCCTCCGAGCCCTGAAGCTGGCCCGGCACCGCCGCGCCCGGACGATGTCGATCACCGACGCGACGCTCTCGGACGTGGCGGAGCACTCGGAGCTGATGCTCTACTACTCCTCCAACGGCCCGTCCTACATTCGCTCCAATGCGGCGCTGATGGGCCTGGTCCAGGCGCTGGCTCACGGGGTGTACTCCCGGGACGAAGCGGCGCACCGCGACCGGATCCGCGCCTTCAAGCTCAAGTAACTCTGCGGGTTTTTACCCACGCGACGCTGTAGTCCAGGCGTGGGTCTGCCGATAACTACTCGTGTCCTAAGGGGGTTAGGACCGACCAGCCCATGTTCATCGGCGAAGAGAAACCGCGCATTCTGCTCGTCGAGGACGGCGCGGTCGCCGCCGAGCTGATTCGCCGCACCCTCGCCGACGTCGGCGAGGTCAGCGTTGTGACCAACGCCGAGGATGGGGTGGAGCGACTGCTCGACGGCGAGTGGAACCTGGTCCTGGTCGACGTCGAGCTGCCCGGGATGAACGGCCTCGAGTTCCTCGAGCTGGCCAAGTCCCGGTACCCGCAGCTGATGGCGATCGTCGTCAGCGCGAAGGAGAACTTCGATTACGCCGTCACGGCCATTCGAGCCGGGGCGGTCGACTACATCTCCAAGCCGTTCGATCCGGAGGAGTTCCGGGCGAAGGTCCGGAAGGCGATCTCCACGGACCGCTTCAACCGGACGCTTCGCCGCCCGCACGAGACCGTGCTGGCGATCGGCTCGCACCCGGACGACGTCGAGATCGGCTGCGGTGGGGTCCTGCTCAGGCACAGCGGCGTCGGCCACGACGTCCATCTCCTCACCCTGACCAACGGCGAGGCCGGGGGGCAGCCGGGCATTCGCGTCGAGGAGTCGCAGCGGGCGGCGGAGGTGATGGCCGCCGAGCTCCACCTGCTTGACCTCGACGACACCGCGATCTCCGAGACGGCTGCCACGGTCAAGGCCATCGCGGAGGTGGTCCAGCGGGTGCGGCCGACCACGATCTATACCCACAGCTCCCGCGACGTGCATCAGGACCACCGGGCCGCGCACAACGCGAGCCTGGTCGCCGCCAGGCGCGTGGCCCGCATCTACGCGTATCAGACCCCTTCCAGCACGGTCGAGTTCCGGCCGAGCCGTTTCATCTCCATCGACGACGTCCTCGAGCGCAAGCTCGAGGCGATTGCCGCGTTCGAGTCGCAGACCACGATCCGCAGCTACCTCGCTCCCGACCTCCTGAACGCGACCGCGCGCTACTGGGGTCGGTTCGCGACCTCGCTGTATGCGGAGCCGCTCGAGGTGATCCGCGAGGGCGACATCATCCCCGGCGCCGGCGTGCAGGACGACGGGACCGTGGTGCACGGCGGCGCGACCAGCCTCCATGCCAGCTGGTAACGGGCGCACCCCTCGGATTCTGGTCACAGGCACCGGGGGGCCCTCCGGGTTCTCGTTCATGCGCGCCCTCCGCGGCGAGTCCCTGGAGTTCCTCTCGGCCGACATCGACCCCCACGCTCCGGGCCTCTTCCTCGTCGGTCCGTCTCACAGGGTGTTGCTCCCGCGTGGAGATGACCCGGGATTCGTGGATGCGGTGCTCGAGATCTGCCGGGAACGCGGCGTTGCGGTCGTCGTCCCGACCGTTGACTCCGAGCTCGTGCCGCTGGCGGAGCATCGCGACGACTTCGAGGCGGCGGGGACCGCGGTGCTGGTGGCGCCCACCAGGGCGCTGCGCCTCTGCCTCGACAAGTGGGCGCTGATGCAGATCGCCGACGGCTCCGTACCGATCCCGCGCTCGGCGCCGCTCGACGATGACTTCGACCCCACGGCCTTCGAGCTCCCGGTCCTGGTCAAGCCGCGGGTGGGGAGCGGATCTCGCGGTGTCCGGAGGGTCGATTCCTGGGACGGGCTTGCCGGCGCCAGGGATCGGTCTCTGCTGGTCCAGGAGCACCTGCCGGGCCCCGAGTATTCCCTCGACGTGCTCGCGACGGAGGCCGGCGAGGTGCGCGCGGTGGTTCCTCGGGAGCGCCTGCGGGTCGACTCCGGGATCGCGATCACCAGCCGGACCGTCCACGACGCCGAGCTCGAGTCCATCGGCGCTCGCGCTGCCGAGGCCGTCGGGATCACCGGCGTCGCGAACGTCCAGGTCATGCGAGACGCGGCCGGCACCCCTCGTCTGATTGAGATCAATCCGCGCTTCCCGGGCACGATGCCGCTGACCGTCGCGAGCGGCGTGAATATGCCCCGGCTCGCGCTCGGCGAGCAGCTGGGGGAGCCGATTCCCCCGGGGCCGCTCGACTTCAGCGACGTCGCGATGACCCGCGTCTTCGAGGACGTCCCGGTTGACGTCGACGAGCTCGCGGCGCTCGAGGTTGCCGCTGGTGCAGAGGCGGTGCCGACGTGACCCGACGATCAAACGGGTTGCTCCTCGGCTACGCCGCGGAGCACCCTCGCACATTGCCCGCTCCGGACCAGGACATGCACGTCCACTCCACCTACTCGGATGGCGCGGGGACCCTCGCGGAGAACCTGCGGGCCGCGGAGGATGCCGGGCTGGCCGCCCTCACCTGCGTCGACCATGTGCGGCGGGATACCGACTGGGTCCCGGCGTTCGCCGAGGAGGTTCGCGCCCTGGGCGAGGGAACGGAGATGGAGGTGCGCAGCGGCCTGGAGGCGAAGATCATCGACACCTCGGGCGAGCTCGACCTGCCCGCCGACACGGGCGGTGCCGATCGCATCTATGCGGCGGATCACCGTGTGCCGCTCGACGATGGACCAGCGGATCCAGCTGCGGTACGGCTGGCAATCGGAAGGGGCGAGACGGATCCCGTGGCCGTCGTGGAGTCGGTCGTCACCGCGACGGCCAACGCAGTCGCCCGGCGGCCGAATCTGGTGATCGCCCATCTTTTCAGTGTGCTGCCGAAGCTCGGGCTGGACGAGACGGCCGTGCCGCAGGAGTCCCTCGAGAGGCTGGCCCAGGCGGCGGCCGAGAGCGGCGCCTCGATCGAGGTCGACGAGCGCTGGCGCTGCCCGTCGCCTCGCGCGCTGCGGGCGTTCCACACCGCCGGCGTGCCGATCCTGCTCAGCACCGACAGCCATTCCCCCGAGACGATCGGCCGCTACGACTACTGCCTCGGCGTCATCGAGGAGCTGACCGCGTGAGCGTGTTCGACGTCGTCCTGGTCGCGATGGTCCTCAGCGGCGCCACCGTGCTGGTGGTCGGCTGCTACCAGTTCTTCCTCGCCGGCCTTCACATCTGGCGGCGCCCCTACATCCGCGTCTCGGAGCTCTATCCCAGGGTCGCGGTGATCATCCCCGGCTGGAACGAGGGCGCCGTGCTCGGGCGCACGATCGACTACGTGATGAGGATGCGCTACCCCGAGGAGCAGGTGCGCGTCTACGTCGTCGACGACGGCAGCACGGACAACACGCCGGAGGTGCTCGCCGAGAGCGCCGCCAGGTACCCGGGTCGCGTGATCCATCTGCGGCGAGAGCAGGGGGGAGGCGGCAAGGCCGACGCGATCAACTACGGGCTCGGCGTCATCCAGGAGGACGACTGGTACGAGGCGATCCTGATCATCGATGCCGACGTGCTGCTCACCCCGACCGCCCTGCGCAGGATGAGCCGGCACCTCGGCGATCTCCAGATAGGCGGCGTCACCGCCTACATCAAGGAGGGGACCGCGGACCCCAACTATGTCAACCGGTTCGTCGCCTTCGAGTACATCACCGCGCAGGCCGCCGCGCGCCGCGCGCAGAACATGCTCGCCGCGCAGGCCTGCCTGGCCGGTGGCGCCCAGCTGATCCGCCGAGACGCCCTGGAGAAGATCGGTGGGCAGATCCAGACCGGGACGCTGGCGGAGGACACGGTCACGACCTTCCGCATCCAGCTCGCCGGCTACGACGTCCGCTTCGAGGGCAACGCGATCGTGCTGGCCGAGGAGCCGAACCGCATCTCGGCCCTCTGGAAGCAGCGCGTGCGCTGGGCGCGCGGCAACGTCCAGGTGAGCCGGCTTTACCGCGGCGTCTGGCTGCGACGCCTGCGCGCCGGCCCCCTCGGCGGCCCGAGCTTCTTCGCGATCTGGACCTCGGTCGTGTTCATGCCGGTCTTCATGGTCATGGCGACGGCAGGGTTGCTGACGCTCTTCTTCACCGACCGCGCGCTCTCGATCTCGGCGTTCACCGCGCTCTGGGCGCTGACGGGCGGCACGTTCCTGTTCGTGACCCTCTCCGCCCTGGCGATGGACGTGGAGACCGGCAAGCGCTGCTGGCGGGAGGGGTTCCTCTTCCCGGGCGCGATCAACCTCACCCTGATCCTCTTCGGCCTGTTCGGGCCGATCATCACCAAGGTCTTCGCCCAGCAGCTGATCGACATTGGGCTGGCGGGCGGTCAGCCCGCGGTCAAGTATCTGCTCCTCTTCGCGGACTGCTGGCTCACTCTCTCCATCCTCGCCGCCTGGCTCCTGAAGAGGCTGGATGAGTGGGGCCGCGTGCCGTGGCTGGTCTGCCCGCTCCTCTACGTGGTCGGCTACGGGCCCCTCCTCTGCGCCTTCACGGTCGCCGGCTACATCGCCGAGCTTCGGGGCAGCGAGCAGGTCTGGGAGAAGACCGAGAAGGTCGGCGCGGTGAAGGAGCTCGCGACATGAGGGGCCGGGTGCGATCCGCCCTCTTGCGGCTTCCCTGTGGCTTCGGCTACCGGCTCGCCGGGGCGCTGCACGTCCGCCAGGCGGCGCCTAGCGGATCGAGCCCGATGAGCCCATTGGCGATGGGGACGGCTCCGGCCGATCGCTCGGCCCATCAGAACGGCTCCGGGGAAGGTCCGCTCACGGTTGAGCTCGAGCGGGAGGGAAGGAGCAAGCGCCTGCGGGTGCGCGCGGCGGGCGACATCTGGTCCGACGACTTTCGCCAGGAGCTCGCGCGGGACCGCCACTTCGAGGCGAGCCTCGCCTGGCGGGAGCTGGTGATCCTCGTCTTCATCGCCGTCGTGCTGGCCGCCCGCACCCTCGCCGGCTAGATCCCGGGTACTTAAAGCCGCAGGCCCGGGGGGCGATCCGGACCTGCAGCCGAATCCGGGGCCCGGGGGTACTGGACCCCAAATGTGCTGGTTCCACCTCGTCCGGGGTGCCCCTTCAGGGGCGAGGCACAACCAAGGTTGCCCGGCCTCCAACCAGGCAAACCTCGATCCGGCGGCGGTGTTCGTGGCCGCCGTGGGTGCTTACTATGGGACCTGCAATGGCCGAGCGAGCCACATTCCGGGTGAAGACCGGTCTCGCCGAGATGCTCAAGGGCGGCGTGATCATGGATGTCACCAACGCGGAGGCGGCCAAGATCGCCGAGGACGCGGGTGCGTGCGCCGTGATGGCGCTCGAGCGGGTTCCCGCCGACATTCGCGCCCAGGGCGGCGTGGCGCGCATGTCCAACCCCGCCGTGATCAAGGAGATTCAGGAGGCCGTGACCATCCCCGTCATGGCCAAGGCCAGGATCGGCCACTTCGCCGAGGCTCAGGTGCTCCAGTCGCTCGAGGTGGACTACGTCGACGAGTCCGAGGTGCTCACCCCCGCCGACGAGTCCAATCACATCGACAAGTTCGCCTTCGAGGTCCCCTTCGTCTGCGGCGCCACCAACCTCGGCGAAGCCCTCAGGCGCATCGGCGAGGGCGCCGCGATGATCCGCTCGAAGGGCGAGGCGGGGACGGGGAACATCGTCGAGGCCGTTCGGCACCTGCGCTCCGTCACCGACGGCATCAAGCGGCTCTCGTCGCTCCGGCGCGAGCAGCTCGCCGGCGCCGCCAAGGAGCATCAGGCCCCGCTGGACGTCGTCCAGGACGTCGCCGAGCGCGGCTGGCTTCCGGTGCCGCTCTTCTGCGCGGGGGGCATCGCCACGCCTGCCGACGCCGCGCTGATGATGCAGCTGGGCGCCGAGGGCAACTTCGTCGGCTCAGGGATCTTCAAGAGCGAGGACCCCGCGCGCCGCGCCCGCGCGATCGTCGAGGCGACCACGCACTTCGAGGACCCGGAGCGGGTGGCGCAGGCCTCCATGGAGCTCGGCGACGCGATGCCGGGGCTCGAGATCGAGGCCCTCGCGGCCGATGGCGGCCTGCTGCAGGGCCGCGGCGCTTAGTGGCCCTTCAAATCGGCGTGCTCGCCCTGCAGGGCGACTTCGATGCCCATCGCCGGATGCTGGAATCCCTCGACGCTGAAGCGACCGAGGTCCGCACCCCGGACCAGCTCGACGGCCTCGACGGCCTGGTGATCCCGGGGGGCGAGTCGACCACGATCTCCATGGGCATGGAGCGTGAGGGCCTCGACCGGGCGATCCGCTCGTTCCACGATGCGGGCGGTCCGATCCTCGGCTGCTGCGCCGGGATGATCGTCTGCGACCGCGACCATCTGGGGCTGGCCGACTACGTCTGCCGCCGCAACGCCTTCGGCCGCCAGCTGCAGAGCTTCGAGCAGGACCTGCGGGTGGAGGGACTCGGCGAGGAGCCGCTGCGCGCCGTCTTCATCAGGGCGCCCTGGGCCGATCAGCACGGCCCCGGCGTCGAGGTCCTGGCCGAGGTAGAGGGACATCCGGTTGCCGTGCGCGATGGCAACGTTCTCGCCGTCGCCTTCCACGCCGAGCTCACCGACGACAGCCGGCTGCACGCCGCCTTCATGGCGATGTGCACCACGGCGAGGGTTGGCGAGGACGGGGCGCGCTCATCGCTAGGTTTCGGGGGATGAGAGACCCGCGCGTCACAGCGCTCGCGCAGATTCTCGTCCGGCACTCGACGAAGGTCGGCGAGGGCGACGTCTGCACCATCGAGGGGGAGTCCGCCGCCGAGCCGCTGCTCCAGGCGGTCTACGAGGAGGTCCTGCGGGCGGGCGGCAACCCGATCGTGCACATGGCGATGGAGGGTCAGTCGGCGTCCTATTTCGAGCACGCCTCCGACGAGCAGCTGCAGTGGATCTCACCGGTCGCCGAGTGGGCGGTCGAGAACGCAGACGTTCGTATCGCGGTGATGGCGAGCCAGAACACCCGCGCGCTCTCCCAGGTCCCGCCGGAGCGCCAGGCGATGCGCCAGGGGGCGACACAGAAGCTGATGAAGCGGGCGATGGAGCGGAGCGCCGAGGGGACCTATCGCTGGGCGCTCACCCTCTTCCCGACGCACGCCTACGCGTCGGAGGCGGGGATGGGGCTGACCGCGTATGAGGACTTCTATTACGGCGCCTGTCTGGCGACGGACGACGATCCCGTGGGTGCTTGGGCCCGGACTTCCGAGGAGACAAAACGCCTGGCCGACTGGATCCAGGGCCGCTCCGAGGTGCACGTCACGGGCGACGGCACGGACCTCCGTCTCGGCATCGAGGACAGGACCTTCATCGCGGCGGACGGCAAGCACAACATGCCCGACGGCGAGTTCTTCACCGGCCCGGTCGAGGACTCCGCCGAGGGCGAGATCTCCTTCCACCTGCCGGCTAGCTACGCGGGCCGCGAGGTGGCGGGCGTGCACTTCCGGTTCGAGGGAGGCAAGGTCGTCGACGCGAGCGCGGAGAAGGGCGAGGAGTTCCTGATCGAGATGCTCGACACCGACGATGGAGCGCGGCGTCTGGGCGAGCTCGGGATAGGGACCAACTACGGCATCACAAACGGCACCGGCGAGATCCTGCTCGACGAGAAGATCGGTGGCACGGTCCACCTGGCCGTCGGCCGCTCATATCCCGAGACGGGCGGCGTCAACGAGTCGGCGATCCACTGGGACATGATCTGCGACCTGCGCAAGGGCGGGCAGATCGAGGTCGACGGCGAGCCGCTCCAGCGCGACGGAAGCTTCGTGGTCTAGGGCCTGCAAGGCGACCCGCAACCCTGACCTTCGGATCGGGTTTTATGGGGAGCAATCGGTAGGCGCTCGACGGGGAGAACGAGCCCTCCATGAGCAGGAGGGACAAACGAATGTTCGGACTCAAGCTGGGGCGGACGGCGCTGCTGGCAGTGGCGGTCATGGCCCTGGGTCTCGTCATGGCGGCGCCGGCCGCGCAGGCCAGGAAGAAGGTGATCACCAAGACGTACCAGGTGGGAGTGGGTTCGCGGTCGGGTGGCCTGCCAATCAGCATTCCGGATGGCGGAGGAGCGGCGCAGCAGCTGGTCCGGGATCCGGTCTTCGTCAAGAAGCTCAACCCTCGCGGCAAGATCAAGGACGTCGATGTGGGGGTTCGGATCACCCACCCGTTCGCGAGCGACGTGGAGATCTATCTCGCCACGCCGCGCGGCGTCTACAACTTGGCCCATGACGTCGGCGGCAACGGCAACAACTACGGCAACGGGTTCGCGGGCTGCGGCGGCGGCCTGACGACGTTCGACAGCGAGACGCCGACGCCGATCGCCACTCCGGGGCTGCAGGCGCCGTTCGTCGGGTTCTACGCGCCACAGGAGAGCCTCAAGTTCCTCAACGGGCTCGGGGGCAAGAAGGCGACCAACGCCGTCTGGTCGCTGCTGGTGCTGGATGACAACAACATGCACGGCACCGGCACGGTCGACTGCTTCAAGTTGACGGTGCGCGAGACCAACCCGAAAAAGAAATAGCGGTGCAACCGCCGGGGCGGTGAGACGGGGCGCCCGGGGGCGCCCCGCTCACTTCCCTGAGCGCTCTTAGAATCGATGGCATGTCGGGTCACTCCAAGTGGTCATCGATCAAGCACAAGAAGGGCGCTGCGGACGCCAAGCGCGGCAAGCTCTTCACCAAGCTGGCGCGGGCGATCACGGTCGCCGCTCGGGACGGCGGCGGCAACGTGGAGGCGAACCCCGCGCTCGGCCTCGCGGTGCAGAAGGCCAGGGACGCATCGATGCCCAAGGACAACATCCAGCGGGCGATCGACCGCGGCACCGGCGAAGGGGACGATGCCGCCGCGATCGAGGTCGTGGTCTACGAAGGCTACGGGCCCGGCGGCGCCGCGATCCTGGTCGACGCCCTGACGGACAACCGCAACCGCACCGGCTCCGAGGTGCGTCACGCGTTCGACAGTCACGGCGGCAGCCTCGGCGAGCCCGGCTCGGTCGCCTGGCAGTTCGAGAAGAGAGGCGTGATCCTGGTCGACGGCGACCGCTACGGCGAGGACGACCTGATACCGGCGATCGACGCGGGCGCCGAGGACGTCGCGGAGGACGGAGATCTGCTCAAGGTGACGACGAGTGCGTCGGACCTGGCGGCGGTCCGGTCGGCCCTGGAGTCGGCGGAGGTGGAGGTCCAGTCCGCGGAGCTCTCCATGGAGCCGAAGAACACCGTCGAGGTGGGGGAGAGCGAGGCACTCGCGCTGCTGCGCCTGATGGACTCGCTCGAGGATCACGACGACGTGGACTCGGTGCACGCGAACTTCGACGTCCCGGAGGAGATTCTGGAGAAGGCCGCCGCCGCAGGCTGAGCGGCACGTCCTTTCTTGCGGAATCACCGGGATCGTGTTTCCGCCCCGTTGAAGGACATCCGGGGGTGGAGTGAGAATGGGAGTGCGTGATCGTCATCGGTATCGATCCGGGTACTGCCAACACCGGATTCGGCGTGGTCCGCACGTCCGGTGAGCGGATGGTTGCGCTGGATGGGGGAGTGATCGAGACCCCGTCCGGCCTCCAGTCCGAGCAGCGGCTCGCCCGCCTGCACGACTCGCTCGGGGAGCTGATCCGCTGGCACGAGCCCAAGGCGATGGCGCTCGAGGACCTCTTCTTCGGCAAGAACGTCGCCTCCGCCCTCAGCGTCGGCGAGGCGCGGGGCGTCGCGCTCCTGGCGGCGGCGAAGCAGGATCTCCCATGCTTCGACTACACGCCCCAGGCCGTGAAGAAGGCCGTCTGCGGGTCGGGCTCGGCCGACAAGGGCCAGGTGCAGCGCATGGTCGCGACCCTGCTCGGGCTTCCCGAGCCGCCGGCTCCGGACCATGCGGCCGACGCCTTCGCCGTGGCGATCTGCCACGCCGGCACGGCCGGGGCACGCCGGGCCCTCCAGTTCGGGCAGCCGCGGGCCGGCATGACGCCTTCGCTCGCGACCCGCCAGCGCCTGGCCGGTTAAAGGCATCCGGGCGCACGCCCAGAATCCCTAGGCATGATCGCCTCCGTCAGCGGAGAGGTGCTCGTTCGCCGTCCCGACTACGTCGTGATCGACGCCGGCGGCGTCGGGTATCGCCTCGCCGTCTCCTCCGAGACCCTCAAGGCGGTCCCGGCGCGCGGCAAGGCGGCATCGCTGCACGCCCATCTGGTGGCGCGGGAGGACTCGCTCAGCCTCTATGGCTTCGCGAGCGAGGAGGAGCGTGACCTCTTCCTGCACCTGATCTCGGTCGGCGGCGTTGGGCCCAAGGTCGCGATGGCCGTGCTCTCCGGCGGTTCGGTGCGGGAGCTGCTTCGGGCGATCGCGGCGGGAGACGCCAAGCGCTTCCAGGCCGTTCCCGGGGTCGGCAAGCGCACCGCCGAGCGGATCATCGTCGAGCTCCGCGAGAGGGTCGCCGGCGAGATCGAGGCCGACGCCGACGCCGCGGCGCTCGCGCCGGGCGAGGAGGACCCGCGGTCGCTGGCCCGCGAGGGCCTGCTCAACCTGGGCTACACGCCGCCCGAGGCCGAGAAGCTGCTGTCGGGCGCCCAGGGCGAGACCCCCGAGGAGATCGTCCAGGCAGCGCTGCGGAGCGCAGCGGGGGCGAAGGCGGCGTGACGGAGCCCGGCAAGGGGATCCGCACCCCCGGCATCGATGACGACGAGGGGGAGGTCGTCATCCACGATGCGCGGGCCGCCGGCGCGGACGACGACTTCGATCGCTCGCTTCGGCCGCCGAAGCTCGAGGACTTCGTCAACCAGGTCCAGGTCACCGAACAGCTCGGGATCTTCATCGAGGCCGCGCGCAGGAGGGAGGAGGCGCTCGACCACGTCCTGCTGGCCGGCCCGCCCGGCCTCGGCAAGACGTCGCTGGCGTACATCATCGCGGCGGAGCTGAGCGTCCCGATGGTGCAGACCGCCGGTCCCGCGCTGGAGCGCAAGGCCGACATCGCCGCGTTCCTGACCTCGCTCGAGCCCGGCAGCGTGTTCTTCATCGACGAGATCCATCGGCTCGGAAGGGCGGTGGAGGAGACGCTCTACCCCGCGATGGAGGATCGCCGCCTGCCGGTCGTGCTCGGGCAGGGGGCCGGCGCTCGCACGGTCACCCTCGACCTGCCGCCGTTCACGCTGATCGGCGCCACCACGAGGACCGGCCTGCTGACCACGCCGCTGCGCGACCGCTTCGGCGTCTGTCACCGCCTCGAGCACTACGACGCCGCCGACCTGCGCGAGATCGTCCTGCGGTCGGCCGGGATCCTCGGCATCGACGTCAGCCCGGAGGGCGCGGAGGAGATCGCCGGCCGGGCCCGCGGGACCCCCCGGGTCGCGAACCGGTTGCTGCGACGGGTGCGGGACTTCGCGGAGGTCAAGGAGCGCGGCCGCATCGACGTCGAGCTCGCCTCGGATGCGCTCGAGCTGCTGGAGGTCGACCGGGCCGGCCTCGATCGGCACGACCGCCAGCTCCTGCAGATGATGGCCACCAAGTTCGGCGGCGGGCCCGTGGGCCTCTCGACGCTCGCGGTCGCGACCGGGGAGGAGGCCGACACGATCGAGGACGTCTTCGAGCCCTACCTCCTCCAGCAGGGGCTGGTGAAGCGCACACCGCGCGGCCGGGTCCTGACCGAGAGGGCGTACGAGCACCTCGGGCTGCCGGCACCCGAGGGCATGGCGAGCCTGTTCTAGGTGTCGCTCGCCCCTACGGGTTGGCTAGCCTTGAGCGGAATGCCGTACTTCATCTGCCCGAACTGCGGGAACAGGGAACTGAGCGGGGAGCGCACGACCGGGTTTTCGACCCGGCCCAAGGGCTGCTCCAAGTGCGGTTTCGGCTTTCTCTTCGAGTTGCTCGACGACTACATGCCGGCGCCCGGCGCCGCCTTCTTCACCTGCGACCAGGACGGCAAGATCCTCGACCTGGGCAAGGGGGCCTTCGAGCTCACCGGCCTCAAGGACGAGCAGGTGATCGGTCGCCCGGTTAGGGACGTCCTGGGCCTGCAGTGGATCGACAAGGGCGACGGCGGCCCGACCGCGGACACCGACGGCGATGGGAACACCGATCCGATCGAGACGACGCTCGAGTGGGGGGTCCGCTCGCTCGGCAAGAAGGTGGCCGTCAATGCGGAGGGCGACCTGCCGACCGAAGCGGTCGCGGACCTCTTCCCGGCATACGACGACGAC
The DNA here is from genome assembly GCA_963815665.1 of uncultured Solirubrobacterales bacterium. Classification (GTDB taxonomy): domain Bacteria; phylum Actinomycetota; class Thermoleophilia; order Solirubrobacterales; family 70-9; genus DASUPK01. Next base: position 375,186 of record CAWFHN010000011.1, read on the forward strand.
GGCGGCCTCCTGCTCGTCCTGACGCCGGAATAGCCGCTCTTCAGCCGTCGGATTCGCGTTTACGCTTCAGCAAGCTCACCCGCTAGCGTGACCACCTCAACACCGTGAGCAACCGCCGACGCAACATCTTCATCCTCGCCTTCGTCGCCCTGCTGATCCTCGGGTCGGGCATCGCGATCGCGACCAAGAAGACCACCCTCGGGCTCGACCTCAAGGGCGGCACCGAGCTGATCTTCCAGGCGCGGCCGACGCCCCAGAACCCGACGATCGACGGCTCGGACATCGACCGGGCGATCGAGATCATCCGCAAGCGGACCGACGCGTTCGGGGTTTCCGAGCCGGAGATCTCCCGGGTTGGATCCGACTCCATCAGGATCGGGCTCCCGGACGTGAGCAACGCCGCCAAGGCGAGCGAACAGGTCGGGCAGACGGCGCAGCTCCACTTCTACGACTGGGAGCCAAACGTCATCCCGAACCCGGCGAAGACGAACGTGCCGCGGAGCGAGTCCTCCTTCGGCCGCTACTACGACGCCGTCAAGCTCGCCTCCACGCAGACTCCCGAGTGCTTCCAGAACAAGTGCACGACCAGCGGGCCGCAGTACTACCTCTTCAACTCTCAGACGCACCAGTGGATCTCGGGTCCCGCTGAAACGAAGAAGGACCTCTACTCCGAGCTGCCCGGTCAGAAGCAGCCCGCCAACAGCCAGATCCTCACGGTCCCGCAGGGCACCCTCGTCGTACAGAAGGAGCCGGATCAGGGCCAGTCGCAGGTTTCCGATCCGAACAGCCCGGACGCCCAGTGGTTCGTGATCCGCGACCGGCCCGCCCTCTCGGGGACCGACATCACCGACCCGAAGCCCAACTTCGACCAGTTCAACCAGCCCGACGTCACCTTCGGGTTCACGGGCAAGGGCCGCCAGGAGTTCTCAGACGTCACCAAGGCGATCGCCCAGCGGGGGCTGCAGAGCGCGCCACCCGGGGTGGCGGGCAACTCACAGCTCGCCGATCAGTACTCGGGCCACTTCGCGGTCGTCCTCGACCAGCAGATCAAGTCCCGCCCGATCATCAACTTCGTCGACAACCCCGATGGGATCGACGGGCGCACCGGAGCGGAGATCAACGGGCTCACCCAGGGGGAGTCACAGGACCTGGCGAAGATCCTTCAGTTCGGCGCCCTGCCAGTCGACCTGACGCAGATCTCGAGCTCGACGGTCTCGGCGACGCTCGGCCAGCAGGCTCTCAACCAGGGCCTCAAGGCCGGGATCGTCGGGTTGATCCTGGTCTGCCTCTTCCTGCTCATCTACTACCGCTTCCTGGGCTTCGTGGCGGTCGTCGGCCTGGCGATCTACGGCGTCTTCTTCTTCGCGCTGATCAAGCTGATCCCGATCACCCTGACCCTGCCGGGTATCGCGGGGTTGATCCTGACTATCGGGGTGGCGGCCGACGCCAACATCGTCATCTTCGAGCGGATCAAGGAGGAGGCGAGGGGCGGCAAATCCATGCTGAGCGCGATCTCCGCCGGCTATCGCCGCGGGATCGCGACGATCGTCGACGCGAACGTGATCACGCTGATCACGGCGTTCATCCTCTTCGCTCTCGCGACCTCGAACGTGAAGGGCTTCGCCTTCACGTTGGGCGTGGGGACGATCGCCTCGCTGTTCACCGCGGTGGTCTTCACGCAGGCCTTCCTCGGCCTCTTCGGCCGGGCGCACTTCCTGCGCTCGCCCGCGGTGCTCGGGGCGCGCGAGAAGTACTTCAAGTGGAACTTCGACTTCACCCGGGCGAGCCGGATCTTCTTCTCGATCTCCGGCTGCATCATGCTGATCGGCGCACTCTCGTTTGCCACGAGGCAGCTCAACCTCGGGATCGACTTCAAGGGCGGCAGCCGGATCAGCGTCGGGCTTGCCAAGGCCGCCACGGTCGATCAGGTGAGAACCGCGCTGGAGGGCGCGGGCCTGAACGACGCCCAGATCACCAAGGCGACGAACAAGCAGCTCGGCACCAACGTCTTCGAGATCGACTCGAAGGCCGATCCGAGCCAGATTCAGCAGGTCCAGCCGGCGCTCCAGTCCAAGTTCGGGATCGTTCCCAACGGCTTCGACGCCACCACGGTCGGGCCCACCTTCGGCAAGCAGGTGGCGAACAGCGCGATCGAGGCGGTCATCTTCTCGCTGCTGGTGATCTGCGCCTACGTCGCGTTCCGGTTCGAGCCGAAGTACGCCGTGCCGGTGATCATTGCCCTCCTCCACGACGTCCTGATCACGGGAGGCGTCTATTCGCTGACGGGGAGGGAGGTGACCAGCGGTACCGTCGCCGCGTTCCTCACCATCCTTGGATATTCGCTCTACGACACGGTCATCGTGTTCGACCGGGTGCGCGAGAACGTGCCGCGGCAGCCGCGTGCGACCTTCTCCCAGATCGTCAACCGCTCGATGAGCGAGGTGCTCACCCGATCCCTGATCACCGGCCTCTCGAGCGTCTTCCTGGTGACGGTGCTGTTCATCTTCGGCGGCGCGACCCTGAAGGACTTCGCCTTCGCGATGATGGTCGGGCTCGCCTCGGGTACGTATTCGTCGATCTTCATCGCCTCGCCCGTCCTCACCCACTGGAAGGAACGGGAGCCGGCCTACCGCCGCCGCCGGGAGCGAATCGAGGAGCAGATGGGCGGGGTGGTGCCCGCGTTCCCCGAGGACAACGTGATCGCCCGCGTGGAGGGCGACGCCGACGAACCGGCTCCCACCGAGCCCCCCGTTCCCGTCGCGCCGGCGCCGAGCCGCGCCACCGCTCCGCCGCCGAGCCAGTCGCAGGTCCCGGGAGTCGTTCCCGAGCCGCCCGGCCCGGTGGCACCGCCGCCGGCCCCGCGCGAGCCCGAGCCTTCCCGGCCGGAGCCCGTCGCAGCCGAGCCGCCGACGCCTGTAGGTACCGGCGGGGATGGCGGGAGCGATGGCGATGAAGGAGGCGGGACCGGCGATGGCGAGGCGGCCTCCCGCGGCAATGGAGGCGCGGAGGAACAGCAGCGCCCCGAGCTCAGCGAGGCGAGCGCCGCGGCGCTCCGCCGCGTGCGCGAGCAGCAGTCGGGCGGGCGGAAGAAGCGCCGAAAGCACGGGAGGAACCGCTGATGGCAGCTCTGGTCTGGTTCACGATGGGCGTGGCGCTCTGGCATTTCACCGTCTTCGTTCCCGACCGGTTCCAGGGCGGGATCGTGGGGGCGTTCCTGGGCGCTGCGACCGGAGCGATGGCGAGCGGCGCGATCGCGCAGATCCTGATCGGCAAGGGCATCGGCGACACCGACATCGCCACCGCGCTGTACGCCGTCCCCGGCTGCCTGATCGGCCTCGCGGTTGTTTATGCGATGGGCGTGCGCGCGGGGGTCGAGGCGGAGCACATCTAGGCGTCGCCGGCCGAAAACCGGCGATGAGGGGCGTCGATCCGGGCGCCGGGGGTGAAATCCGCGGTGTTGGCGACTTGTTTCCGCTATGCGGAAAGAACTCGCCAATGGTGGTCGGGATGCGGCGATCGCCCGCATCGCGACGAACCAACATGGCGTCATTTCGGCTGGCCAGCTGCGTGCCGTGGGCCTCTTCCCCAGCCGGGTTGCAGACCGCGTCACCGCTGGACGCCTTCACCCGCTTCATCGCGGTGTCTACGGCGTCGGCCACACCAACGTCGGCAATGAAGGGAGATGGATGGCGGCGGTCTTGGCGTGCGGCGACGACGCAGTTCTCAGCCATGTGAGCGCGGGGGCCCTCTGGGGCGTCCTGAAGGCCGACCGACGGGCGAGACCCGGAGGCAGCGAGATCGGTGGAGCGGTTCCCGGGGTCGCCATCGTCGACGTGACGGTCCCAGGCACAGGTGGCCGCGCCAGGCGCTCGGGTATCCGGGTACATCGATCCAAGACGCTTCTTCCAGGGCACTGCATTCGTTGCGCCGGGATCCCGGTGACGAGGCCCGCTCGCACGCTCGAGGACCTGCGCCGCATCCTCCCGGGCAAGCAGTCCGCCTCAGCGCTTCGAGAGGCGGAGTTCCTGCAGTTGCCTCTCGACCCTCACCCCGAGCCCGACCGCACTCGCAGCGAGCTCGAGGCGCGATTCCTGACTCTCTGTCGCCGCCACGGCCTTCCCCAGCCGGAGGTAAACGTTCGGGTGGACGGCTTCGTCGTGGATTTCCTCTGGCGCGCGGAGCGCCTGGTTGTCGAGGTTGATGGGTGGGAGTCACATCGGACTCGGTCTGCATTCGAAGGTGATCGCGCCCGCGACACCAGGCTCCGAGTGCGGGGGTTCGAGGTCCTTCGGTTCACCTGGCGACAGCTGTCTGACGACCCCGGCGAGGTCGCTCGCGCAGTTCGTACGCTCCTGAGACGCCAGCCCTGGTGACCATCCGGACATGCCGGAACTTCACCAACTCCGCCAACCGGGGTGGTTCCGTCGGGGGCCGAACTTAAGTTGGCGGCATGGCCTCGCCTGGATCCTCCCGTGTTGATCCGAGGGTGCTCCGAGCGGAGCGAGGAGCAACCCGTGTCATGTTGGATCCGTATGACTACGGGGAGGTCAGGCGACTGGCCGCGGAGCTGGAGCTGGCAGAGCCGGTCGCGGTGACGCTCGTCCGTCGCGGCTATCGCACGGTCGATGCGGCGCGGCGCTTCCTCGAGGCGCGCGAGTCGCACGAGCCCACGGAGTTCCGCGGCATGGAGGAGGTCTGCGAGCAGGTCCTCGCCGTGGCGCGCGGCCACGGACGGATCACGATCCACGGCGACTACGACGTCGACGGGGTCACCTCGACCGCCATCCTCGTCTCGACCCTCCGCTCGCTCGGTGCGGAGTGCGACTGGTTGATCCCCGACCGCCTCTTGGACGGCTACGGGCTGACGATGGCGAGCGTCGAGCAGTTGCAGCGACGCGGCACCGAGCTGGTGATCACGGTCGACTGCGGGATCGGCTCGGTCGACGAAGTCGCGGCGGCGCGCGCCGCGGGCATCCAGGTCGTGGTGACCGATCATCACCTGCCCGGCGAGCGGCTCCCCGACTGCCCGGTTATTCATCCGGTGGTCTCCGACTACCCGTTCGAGGGGCTATGCGCCGCCGGCGTCGCCCACAAGCTCGCCACCGCGCTCTGCGACGCGGCTGGCCGCGGTGCCGTTGAGACCGCGAGCGGGAGGCGCCATCCGACCGACGCCGACCTGGACCTGGTCGCCCTCGCCACCGTCGCCGACATGGTCCCGCTGGTCGGCGAGAACCGCCGCCTCGTCCGGGAGGGCCTGCGAGTGCTCCGGGACAGCCCGCGCGTCGGCCTACGCGCCCTGATGGCCGTCGCGTCGGTCGATCCCCAGACCATCGACGCCGGCGCCCTGGGCTTCCGGCTCGCTCCGCGGATCAACGCCGCAGGCCGGCTCTACCGGGCGGATGCGGGCGTCGAGCTCATGCTCACGGACGACCCGGACCGCGCCGCCGCGATCGCCGCCGAGCTCGATCGGGCCAACGCCGAGCGCCGCTGGGCCGAGCGGGAGGTCGTGGAGGGAGCGGAGCGGGCGCGCTCCGCGCTGCCGCCGTCCCAGGCGGACGCCTCGGCGCTCGTCCTCGCTGGTGAGGGATGGCATCCCGGGGTCGTCGGGATCGCTGCTTCCCGGCTGGCCGAGCGCCATTTCCGGCCCACGATCCTGCTCTCGGTCGACGGCGCCCGGGCCAAGGGCTCGGCCCGGAGCATCCCGGGGTTCGACCTGGTGGCCGCCCTCGACGCTACCTCAGAGCACCTCGACCGCTACGGCGGTCACCGCGCCGCGGCGGGCCTCGAGCTGGAGGCGGATCGACTCGACGCCTTCCGCGACGCCTTCATCGAGCACGCGTCCTCGAAGATCGAGGACGCCGACCTGGTCCGGACGGACCGGCTGGACGCGCTGGTGGGTGTCGGCCGGGACGGGATCGGCATGGACCTCGCCCGTCAGCTCGAGAGCCTCGGCCCGTTCGGCATGGGCAACCCCGGGCCGCGCCTGTTGGTCCCCTCGGGGCGGCTGCGGGAGGTGCGGCCGCTGGGCGAGGGGGGCAAGCACTCCCGGTTCCAGCTCGAGAGCGGCGCCGGTCGCGCGGCCGGCGTGGCGTTCGGGATGAACGGCGAGATCACGCGGCGCGAGGACCAGTCGCTCGATCTCTCCGTTGAGCTCGAGGTCGATCGCTGGAACGGCACCGAGCAGCCGCGGGTGGTGGTGCGCGAGTTGTATCCGCTCGTCGGCGCGGACCATGGTGATCCGGACCGCCGCCCCTGCGGTCAGGGCTGCCCAGCTCCGGATGACGAGTGGTGGGAGCGGTTCGAGCGCGAGCTGGCCAGGGCCGCGGACGGGCAACCGGGAGCGCTCCTGGACGTGAGGGCACCAGAGGCCCTCCGGCGCGAGCAGGTCGACCGCCGCGGCGGTGCGGCGGTGGCCTCGCTGGCGGAGCTGATCTCTAGTGGCGAGCCGGTGCTTGCGATCTGCGCGGACGCCGCGCGGCGGGCGAAGCTCGCCTCCTCCGCGGCGGACCCGCGCCGGTTCGGCGCCGCGGTGCCACGGATCGCCTGCTGCCGGTGCGGTACCGATTCGCTCGACGCCGCGCTCGCCGAGCCCCCTGGCGCCGGGCTCGTCCTGGTCGACTGGACCGTGGTGGCTCTCCGGCCGGAGTCCGTGCGGCGCTTCCCCCACGTCGTCGTGATCGATCCGGCGCCCAGCGAGGCGCTGGAGGGGCTGGCCTGGGCGACGAAGGTCGGGGGGTTTGCACACCTCGCGTGGGGCCCGGTGGAGCTGGAGCTCACCGAGCGGCTGCTCGGCAGGGAGTGGGATCTGCGGGGAGCGATTGCCGAGATCTGGCGCGCGCTCGCCGAATTCGACGGTGAGGTGGAGGGCACGGCCTTGCGCTCGGCGCTCGAAGGCGCCTCCGAGTACCCCCGGACTCCGGAGACGGCCGCCCGCTGCGTGCGGGTTCTGTGTGAGCTCGGACTGTGCGAATGGCACCCGGATCGCGCCGCCGGGGCGCTGCGGGTTTTATCCTCGGAGAGGACCGATCTGGGGCGATCGCGGGTCTACGGGGCCTGTCTCGCCAGACACCAGGAGGCCATCCGATTCCTGCGAGCAAGAGCACTGGCATAACGGACACGACCAACGGCGAAGCCGCCGTCGGTGACGATGCCGTGCGCGATCGCGACCGCCGCGGCCACACGCGCGTCGGCGAGCCCGCCGGCCGGCCCAAGCCGCCGCGGGCCGACTCGATCACGCGCGAGCTGACCCCCGACCAGCGCGCCCTCCTCGGCGATCTCTTCGCCGTGATCGAGGAGCACAAGTCGGACGGGGCGGATCCGATAGACCGCCAGGAGATCGAGCGCGCCTTCGCCTTCGCCTGGGAGAGCCACGCCGGGCAGGAGCGCAAGTCGGGCGAGGACTTCATCACCCACCCGCTCGGCGTCGCGCGGATCTGCGCCGGCCTGCGACTCGACACGGCGACGCTCTGCGCGGCCCTTCTCCACGACACCGTCGAGGACACCAGCGCGAGCCTCGATCAGGTGCGCGACGTCTTCGACGACGAGATCGCCCAGCTCGTCGACGGCGTCACCAAGCTCACCGAGATCACCTTCAAGAGCCGCGACGAGAGGCAGGCTGAGAACTACCGGAAGATGATGGTCGCGATGGCCACCGACGTCAGGGTGATCCTGATCAAGCTGGCCGACCGCCTCCACAACATGCGCACCATCGGCGCGCTGCCGAAGCAGAAGCAGCAGGAAAAGGCGCGGGAGACCCTGGAGATCTTCGCGCCGCTGGCGCACCGCCTCGGGATCCACGCGATCAAGTGGGAGCTGGAGGACCTCTCCTTCGCGACGCTCCACCCGCGCAAGTACGACGAGATCAAGGAGCTGGTCGCCCAGCAGCGCACCGAGCGGGAGCGCTACGTGGAGGGCGCGGGCGAGTTCCTGGCGAAGGAGCTGGCCAAGGTCGGGATCGATGCCGAGATCTCGGGCCGCGCCAAGCACTTCTATTCGATCTACACGAAGATGACCCGGAAGGGCAGGGAGTTCAACGAGATCTTCGACCTGACCGCGATGCGTGTCCTGGTCGGCTCGGTGAAGGACTGCTACGGCGCCATCGGGATCGTCCACTCGCTATGGAAGCCGCTGCCGGGCCGCTTCAAGGACTTCGTCGCCATGCCCAAGGCGAACGCCTATCAGGCGCTCCACACGACCGTGATCGGCCCTGAGGGCCGCCCGCTCGAGATCCAGATCCGCACGCCGGAGATGCACGAGCTCGCCGAGTACGGGATCGCCGCGCACGTGATCTACAAGGAGGGCTCGACCTCGGGCGACGCCGGCAAGGAGAAGATGACCTGGCTGCGCCAGCTGATCGAGAACGAGCAGGACCAGGGCCCGAAGGCGTTCCTGGACGCGCTCAAGGTCGACCTGTTCGAGGACGAGGTCTTCGTCTTCACCCCGAAGGGCGAGGTGAAGAACCTCGCGGCGGGATCGACGCCCCTCGACTTCGCGTACTCGATCCACACCGACGTCGGCCACCGCTGCGTCGGCTCGAAGGTGAACGGGAAGATCGTCCCGCTGCACTACCAGCTGCGCAGCGGCGACATCGTCGAGGTCCTGACGGCCAAGCAGGGCCGCGGGCCGTCGCGCGACTGGCTCAAGCTCGTGCGGACCAACCGTGCCCGCAACAAGATCCGCGCCTGGTTCTCGCGAGAGGGCCGCGAGGACGCGGAGCACGAGGGCCGCGACCAGCTCGCACAGGCCTTCAAGAAGCGCGGGCTGCCGTATCCCAAGCTCGCCGGCTCGCCCCTGCTCGTCGACGTGATCCGCGAGATGGGATTCCGCAAGGCGGACGACTTCTACATCGCGCTCGGCCAGTCCAAGGTCTCCACCAAGGTCGTCACCAACAAGGTGATGCAGCGGCTGAAGCGCGGGGAGGCCGTCGAGGAGGAGCCCGCCGAGGGCCTGATCAAGGGAACCGACGACGCCCGGCGTCGGACCCGTGAGGCCACCAGCTTCGGCATCAAGGTGAAGGGCATCGACGACGTGGCCGTACGGCTCGCCAAGTGCTGCCGCCCGGTGCCCGGAGACGACATCGTCGGCTACGTCTCGCTGGGTCGCGGGATCACCGTCCACCGCGAGGACTGCCGCAACGTCGCCGCGCTGAAGAAGGCGCCCGAGCGCTTCACCGAGGTGAGTTGGGACGGCGACAACGAGTCCTCCTACCGAGTGGAGCTCCAGGTCGATGCCTGGGACCGAACGCGCCTCCTCGAGGACCTATCGCGCACCTTCGCGGAGGCGGGCCTGAACATCCTCGAAGCGCGCTGCACCACCAAGCACCCGATGGTGAAGAACCGATTCGTCCTCGAGGTCGGCGACACCGAGCAGCTCAAGCAGTGCATCTCGCGGCTGAGGAACGTCGACTCGGTCTTCGACGCATACCGAGTCACCCCGACCGCCTGACCAGGGCAATCCCGCCGCGCCGATCTGCCGTATAAATCCACGTGGTGCTATGGGCCAGGGACAGGCTGAGGCGGCTGGGACTGGTCGCGGGGCTCGTGATCGCCGCCGTGCTCTTCGCCGGGGGGCTCGCGTTGGCGGCATCCCAGACCATCGTCGGTCAGATCGACGACACATACACCGCACCGACCTACACCACCGACCAGGGCGAGGTCGTCCAGTTCAACGTCACGGGCGACACCCACAACGTCACCGCCCATCAGAACGGGCCGGACGGCGCGGCGCTCTTCCGCACGCCGACCATCTCGGGCGGCACCACCGGCGTCCAGGGCACGCAGTATCTGAGTGCCGGGACCTACACCTTCTTCTGCTCGGTTCACCCGACCACGATGCAGGCGACGCTGGTCGTGACGGGCAACGGCGCGCCGCAGGCCCGGCCAACGGCCACGCTCCGCGTGCGCAGCAAGAAGCTCGCCAAGGTGAGCAAGAGGGGCATCCTGGTCGCGATCAACGCGACCGCGAAGGTCGACGGCGCGTCGCTGGTCGCCAAGCTCGGTAAGGCCACGATCGGCAAGGCCAACGGCCTCTCGCTGGCATCCGGTCAGCAGTTCGCGACCGTGAAGCTGAGCAAGTCCGGGAAGAAGAAGCTCAAGAAGAAGAGCAAGGCGTCAGTGACCGTCACGGCCTCTATCCCGTTCGGATCGCCGGCCTCGGGCAAGAAGAAGCTGACCTAGTTCTGCCCGACCGCCCTCCGCACCCGCTCGGCCACCTCGCGCATCTCCTTCTCTGAGCCGTACTTCGTCCGCGGCCAGAAGAAGCCGCGCAGCCCGTCCTTCGGCTTGCGCGGGACCACGTGCACGTGCAGGTGGGGGACGCTCTGGCTGACGACGTTGTTGAGCGCGACGAAGGAACCCGGCTTCCTCATCGCCTTCGGCACCGCAACCGAGAGCAACTGTGCATTCGCGAACAGCGGCCCGAGCAGCTCGCTCGGCAGGTCGGCCAGAGTCTCGTGGTGGTCTCGGGGCACGAGCAGCGAATGCCCTGGAAAGAGCGGGCGGTTGTCGAGGAAGGCGATCGTGTGCTCGTCCTCGAGGACCAGATGCGCCGACTCGTCACCCGCGACGATCTGACAGAAGCGGCAGTTAGGGTCCCCCTTGGCCATGTCCGCGATACTGTCAGAGCGCGGGGAGGAGACCTGACCAGAGCGACCACATCCCGGAGGACCGTGCCCGCCGGCCGTCGGCGCCCGCTCGTCTCGGCGCTGGTGGTACTCGGCGTACTGATCCTGCTCGCTGCGGGCGCCGGGCCCGCGGGCGCGGGAGTCCCGATCAAGACCGGCACGTACAGCGGCAGCACCACCCAGGAGGCGGTGGACCCCGGGTTTCGACTGGTTCAGTTCTCCGTGAAGAAGGGGAAGGTGACGCTGACGACGGAGCCGACCGTGGCCTGGGGGCTATGCCTCTCGACCCCGGTCTTCACGGTCGACGGCACGTCCAGCAAGAAGCTCGGCAGGAACCGCACGTTCACGCTCACGCACACCTTCCTCGGCAACAAGATCGACAAGATCCACGGCAAATTCGTCAGCTCGCACGAGGTCGACGGGTACGCGATCTACCACTTCAATGCCCAGGACCTCTGCCCCGCGGGGAAGATCAAGGTCAGCTTCACCGCGAGCCACAAGTAGGTCCTCGGCTGACCCCGGGCTCCACCCGGCCGCAACCTCCGCGCTGGTCCCATGTTTCGGCAGATGCCCGCCCCGGTACCCGAATTGGTAGCTCAGAAAGGGAGTTCTGAGGAATGGCCAGACCTATCGGCATCCGCACCTTTTCGATCGCTGTCGCCGTCGGCGGCATGGGGGCGCTCGTCCTCGCCGTGACCGCCTCTGCGGCGGTGGTCGGCCAGACGCTTTCGGTGACCGCCTCGAGCCACAAGCAGCCAAAGAATCAGTTCGGGCCACTGAAGTCGCTGGTGACAGCCCTCGACACGTCCTACGCGCCGCCCTTCACACCGAACGCGACCCAGACAGTCCTGAGCTACAGCGGGGACATCAGCTTCCGCCCCGGCCGGCTGGCCCAGTGTGACCTGAGCCAGATCAGCACGGTCCCAGCATCCACCGCGCAGAGCATCTGCGGTGCCGCCCAGGTGGGCCAGGGCAGTGCCGTAATCAACAATGGCGGCCTCACCGGTCAAGTGATCGCATACAACGGTGTCCCCACTGGCGGCAACCCGACGATCGGGCTCCATACCGACCTGTTCGTCGGGGGCACGTACTCGTTCAGCACGACGCTGACGGGAGTGCTGAATGTCAAGACCAACAACCTCAGCATTTCGATTCCTCCGACCGGCACTTCGATCACGTCCTTCGACACGACGATCAACAAGATCAGAACCGGTAAGCAGAACGGGCAGCCGGTCTACTACGCGATGGCCCGTTGCCGCCAGGGCAAGTGGGTCAGCGGCGAAACGACCACGTTCGACAACGGTCAGCAACTCAGCGCGACGGCGGTGCAGAAATGCAAGCCGACGGCGGCCAAGAAGCACGTCGCGCACCACAAGGGAGGAAAGGGCAGAAAGCATCCTCGGGGCCCCACGGGGGGGCCGCCGAAGAGCGGCACCTACAAGGGCAAGACCGATCAGGATGCGATCGGTGCGCCCTTCCGGATTATCAAGTTCACCCTGAAGAAGGGCAAGGTCACCCTGATTTCCGAGCCGACCACGGCCAGGGAGGCATGTGTCTCGGCGCCGGTGTTCACGCTCGACGGCACTCCGAGGAAGAAGCTGAGCAGGAACCGCGCCTTCACCTTCACCCGCACGTTCCTCGGGGCCAAGATGGACACGATCCACGGTCGGTGGGTGAACCCGACGAAGGTCGAGGGATACGCGCTCTACAACTTCCCGGCTCAGGATCTCTGTTCCGCCGGCAAGACGAAGGTGAGCTTCACCGCGCGCCGCAAGTAAGCGGCCACCAGGTCGCTCCACTTTGGAGCGGAGGCCGCAGGCCGCAGCGACTTACGTGGGGCGGCCGCTTGTGGCCGCGTTCTGATGGCGAAGCCGTCTCTTACGAAACAACCGTCAGCGCCCCCGGGTCGACCCCGAAGGTGAGCTCGGTGTGCTCGCCGATGTAGTCGCCGTCGACCTGGACCGGGAAGGGCCGGGGCTGCCCGTCCTCGTCCATCGAGATCGAGCGGACCCTCGCCTCGGTGACGTCGTCGAACTCGTCGATCTGGCGGTGCTTCGAGACGTGCAGGCGCTTGCTCAGCACCCGCGATGCGATCGGGAGCATGTCCCGCTGTTTCGCGCGATGCAGGAGCGCCATCGAGAGCGCACCGTCGTCGAGGCCGATGTCATCGCAGATGCGAATCGGGATGTTGGCGAAGTAGGTGAAGGGATCCGAGTTCTGCGCGATCGCGGTCACGCCCTCGTGCTTCTCGCCGGCGATCTCGAGCTCGAGCCGGACCGGGTTTCGCAGGTAGTGGCGGTAGAAGCCGGTGACCGCGGCCCACGTGTAGTACCACTGGCGGGCGCGGGCCTTGAGGCGCGGGTGGGCATCGACGCGCTTGACGACCGTCGCGTCCAGCCCGACGCCGCAGGCGAAGACGAAGTGGCGGCCGTTGCAGCGGCCCAGGTCGATCTTGCTGGGGTTGAAGTCGTCGGCGAGCCCGATCAGGTGCTCGGTGGCGTCGACGACGTCATTGGGGATGCCGAGCGTCCGGCAGACGACGTTGGTGGAGCCGCCGGGGAGAACGGAGACGGGAACGTCGGTCCCCGCGAGCCCATTTGCGACCTCGTTGAGGGTCCCGTCCCCGCCGAAGGCGACGACGATGTCGTACTCGCCGTGCCGCGCCTCGCGGCCGATCTCTATCGCGTGCTCCGCCGCCTCGGTGTCGACGGCCTCGACGTCGTAGCGAGCCTGCAGGGCGTAGACGACGAGGTTCTTGAGCCGGTCGGAGACGGTGGTCGCGTACGGGTTGACGATGATCAGCATCCGCTTGCGGTCCGCATCCGGCGCCAGGGGGACGGCCGCGGCCGCCGGAGCCGGTTCTCTGCGGGCAGGGGCAATCGTCGGCGGCACGGTTCTTCTAACCCCCGCTCGCGACCGGGTTACCACCGGGAATCAGGTCTCCCAGCTGGTCGGCGGGCAGCTCCGAGGTCGCCGCGTAGCGCACCACCTCGCCATCCTGGAGCTCGCGGACGTGGCCGGCGTTGACGAGCAGGTCGACGTGCCCGATCACCTCGGAGAGGGTCAGAAACGCCTGGGTGACGGCGACGTCGCCCCAAATCGCCTGGGCGAGCTCATGCCCGGTCCTCGGCTGCTCGGCGATCAGGCCATAGAGCTTCTCGGCGCGGCGCTGGTGCATGGCAAAGCGCTTCTCGATCAGCGCGACGTGGTCCGTGATCGGCTCGCCGTGGCCGGCGAGGACGATCTCGGCAGGCAGCTCGCGCGTCTTCTTCAGGGACTCGAGGTAGGTGACGAGGGCCTGGGTGCGCTCCGCCGAGCCGTCGAGCGGCCGCGAGATCAGTGGGTTCGAGGAGATGTGCTTGATGAGGTGATCGGCGGCGAGCAGGATCTTCCGCTCCTCGTCCCAGAAGAGGGTGTCGGACGGGCTGTGGCCAGGGCGATGCTGGACCTCGAGCTTCCGGTCCCGCAGCTCGAGCACCTCGCCGTCATGTAGGGGCCTGGACACCTTTGTCTTCGCGCCCCAGGCCCGGAAGCTGCCCGTCACCTGGCGCAGCGCGGCGACGACCTCCTCCGAGATCCCGTGGCGGAGCATCAGCGCCGCGGCCTCCTCGTCGTCGCGCTCGGCGTCATCGCCGAAGTTCTCCACGAACGGCGCGAGCAGGTCGAGTGCCGCCACCTCCGCGCCCGAGCGCTTGGCGACGATGTCAACGAGGCCAAGGTGGTCGATGTGCTGGTGGGTGATGACCACCAGCTCGATGTCCTCGATCCGGTGCCCGAGCGACTCGAGCTGGCGCTCCAGCTCATCCAGGGCCTTGCCGGAGTTGGGGCCGGAATCGACCAGCGTGAGCGGCTCGTCCTCCAGCAGGTAGGTGTTGACTCGGCCGACCTGGAAGGGGGTGGGGATCCTCAGAACCCGGATCCCGGCGTCGGTGATCTGCCGCCAGACCTCTACCGGGGTTTCCTCAGTGCCCCCGGCGTCGCCGGTCACGACCGGATCAGCCCCAGCACCTCGTCGCGCTTCGCCTCCATGTCCTCCGGGGAGACGAGCGACTCGAGGTTGAGGCGGAGCAGCGGCTCGGTGTTGGAAGGCCGCACGTTGAAATGCCAGTCCGGGTAGTCGACCGATATCCCGTCGAGGTGGCCGATCTCGCCGTCGGAGTAGCGGTTCGCGATCTCGCGCATCTTCGCGTCCTGGTCCGCCACCTCCGAGTTGATCTCACCGGAGATGAAGTACTTCGAGCGGAACTCGGCCATCAGCTCGGAGAGCGAGCGACCCTCGCGGGAGACGAGCTCGAGCATGAGCAGGGCCGGAATCGTGCCGGAGTCCGCGCAGTAGAAGTCGCGGAAGTAGTAGTGGCCCGAGACCTCCCCGCCGAATACGGCACCCGCCTCGCGCATGCGGATCTTGAAGAAGGCGTGGCCCACCCGGCTCAGGTCCGACTTGCCGCCCGCGGCCGCGACCGCGTCGGGGACGGCACGGCTGGAGCGAGGGTCGTAGAGAACGGTGGCGCCGGGCTCCTTGGCGAGGGCGGCGCGGGCGAGCAGCGCGCAGACGAAGTCGCCGTCGCAGAAACTTCCCTCGCCGTCGATGAAGAAGCAGCGGTCGGCGTCCCCGTCCCAGGCGATCGCCAGATCGAAGGACCCTTCCTGGACCTGCTCGACCAGGAGTCGCCGGTTCTCCTCGAGCAGCGGGTTCGGCCCTCGATCGGGGAAGTCGCCGTCGGGCTCCCAGCGGCTCGTCGTGAGGTCGAGGTTGAGCTTCTCGAGCAGAGGCCCGACCATCGGCCCGGCCATGCCGTCACTGCCGTCGGTGAGGATCCTCAGTGGGCCGATCGCGGCCGGATCGACGATCGACATCATGTGCTCGTGGAAGTCGGGGTAGATGTCGATCTCCTCGACGGATCCCCCACCGGGCGGGTCGGGCAGCCCGGCCTCGATCTCGGCGCGGACGTCCTGAATTCCGGCGTCACCCGAGAGTGCCAGGGCGCCCTCCCTGATCAGCTTCACCCCTGTGTAGGCCTTCGGATTGTGCGAGGCGGTGACCATCGCCCCACCGTCGAGCTCGCGGGAGCCGACCAGGAAGTAGCTCATCTCGGTGGCGATCTGGCCGGCGTCGACCACGGTCACCCCCTCCTCGACCAGGCCGGTCCGGAGGGCGGCGGACATCTCCGGCCCGTTCAGGCGCATGTCACGGCCCAGCCCGACGTGAAGCTCGGAGGTCTCCTTCCCGCGGAGCCTCGCCAGCACACGGGCGAATCCCCGGCCGATCAGGTGCGCCGTGTCGGCATCCATCTCCTCGCCGTAGATGCCGCGGACGTCATAGGCCTTGAAGATCGAGGCCGGTGGAGCCGTGATCCCCATGGCTCAGCCGAACGCCCCGCGCAGGGTGGTGTAGCTGTCCTCGAGGGTCTGGTTCATGACGCGGGTGTCGCCCAGGACCGGCATGAAGTTCGTGTCGCCTCCCCAGCGCGGGACCACGTGCATGTGGATGTGGTGCTCGACGCCGGCGCCGGCGACGCGGCCCTGGTTGAACCCGACGTTGTATCCGTGCGGCGCGTAGCTCTTCTCCAGGGCGGACATGCCGCGTTGGGCGAGGGACATCATCTCCGCGATCGTCTCAGCATCCAGCTCCGGGAGCGCAGCGACGTGGTCGTAGGGCGCCACCATCAGGTGCCCGTTCGTGTACGGGAACTTGTTGAGGATCACGAAGCAATGCTCGCCGCGGTGGAGGATCAGGTTCCGCTCGTCGTGCTCGGTCCCCTCGCCCGGCTTGGCGCAGAAGATGCATTCGCTTTCGTTGTCCTTGGAGGCGTCCTTCACGTATTCGAGGCGCCACGGGGCCCAGATGCGTTGCGTGGCCACAGCGCAATCGTATGTCGCGCTAGAGCCAGCCGCGCTTGCGGAAGTAGGCCACCATGCCGGCGAGCAGGACCACCATCACCCCGGCGATCTCCCAGAACGCAGGCGTGCTGCCCTGGCCGGGCACCCTGACGTTCATTCCCCAGATGCTGGCCAGCAGCGTGAGTGGCAGGACGATGACGCTGATCGAGGTGAGCACCCGCAGGATGTCGTTGACCCGGTGTGAGATCACCGATTCGTTCGTCTCCTCGAGCGCTTCCACCACCTCCTTGTAGTTCTCGAGCATGTCCCAGATGCGCTCGTGGGCGTCGACGATGTCGTCGAAGTAGATCTCGAGGTCCATGTCCGGCGCCAGGTAGCGCTGCTTGACCTTCTCGAGGTCCCTGAGCACCGGCCGCTGAGGGCGAATCACCTTGCGGAAGTTGATGATCTCCTGCTTGACGTTGGAGATGTCGCGCACGATTTCCTCAGACGTTTCCTCTCCGAAGATCTCCTCCTCGAGGACGTCCAGCTTGTTGCCGATCTTGCGCAGCATCGGGAAGCAGTAGTCGAACCCGTCGTCGACGAGGCGATAGAGCAGGTAGCCCGACCCACGCGAGAAGAGCTGCTCGCGGATCTCCTCCTTCTGGCGGCAGCGCTCGAACAGGTAATCGACCGGCTGCAACGGCTGATTGGGGATCGTGATCAGGAATCCGGGGCCCACGAACAGATCCAGCTCTCCGGCTCCCAGGCGGCGAGCCGACCGGTCGAAGATCGGGAACTGAAGGACGATGAACAGATAGTCGTCGTAGACGTCGATCTTCGGTCGCTGGTTGCGGGAGAGGACGTCCTCGTAGTCGAGGGCGTGGAAGTCGAAGTTCTCCTCGAGCCAGGTCTGCTCCAGGGCACCGGGTTCGTCGATCTTCACCCAGCGCAGCCCCTCGGCCGCAATCTCCTCGACCTTGGGCGCCTGCGGCTCAGGCGGAAGCGGCGCGACGAGCTCGCCGGCGCGGGTCCTGCGCAGTCTGGGGCGAGGGAGGTTCGGCATCCTCGGGACCTGTTGGGCTCATCGCTTCCATGATCAATTCCATGTCCAGTGGCACTGTACGCCACGCCCGGCGCCGCGGGCGCATGCGTCCGCCCGAATTTGCGCGAACCGGGCGTTGCTATATTGGGCGGCACATAAGCACCACATCAAGAGGGGTGGAGGGACTGGCCCGTTGAAACCCCGGCAACCCCCTCGGATCTAGGTCCGAGGAAGGTGCCAACTCCAGCAGGTGAAAGTCCTGGAAGATGTGGGAAGAGCGCTCCTTCTGGAACCTCCGCCCACATCGACCCGGCGGAGGTTTTTTCGTAAAGGAGCCAGATGGCAGTCGAATCTCTCAAGTGCAAGGAATGTGCGGAGACCTATCCGCTCGAAGCCCGCTTCGTCTGCGATCAGTGCTTCGGGCCGCTCGAGGTGTCGTATGACTACTCGGATCTCGATCCCGCCGAGGCACGGCGGAAGATCCAGGCGGGATCCCGGGGCATCTGGCGCTACGCCGACTTCCTTCCCTTCGACGGCAAGCCCGGCGACCCGCTCGAGCCCGGCCTGACGCCGCTGATCCGCGCCGACCGCCTGGCGGAGCGACTGGGCATCGGCGAGCTCTGGATCAAGAACGACGCCGCCAACCCGACCCACTCCTTCAAGGACCGCGTCGTCGCGGTTGCGGTGGCCAAGGCCAAGGAGCTCGGCTTCGAGACCGTGGCCTGCGCCTCGACGGGCAACCTGGCCAACGCCGTCGCCGCGCACTCGGCAGCCGCCGGCCTCGATTCCTATGTCTTCGTTCCCGCCGACCTCGAGGAGCAGAAGCTGCTCGCGACCGGCATCTACGGGACCAACCTGGTCGGCATCCGCGGCACCTACGACGACGTCAACCGGCTCTGTACGGAGCTCAGCCAGACCCACCCCTGGGCGTTCGTCAACGTCAACCTGCGCCCCTACTACTCCGAAGGCTCCAAGACACTGGCATTCGAGACGATCGAGCAGCTCGGCTGGGGCCTGCCGGATCGCGTCGTCGCGCCGATCGCCTCCGGCTCACTGTTCACCAAGCTCGCCAAGGGCATGGGGGACTGGATCGACCTCGGACTGGTGGAGGGCGAGCTGCCGACGTTCTGCGGCGCGCAGGCACTCGGCTGCTCGCCGGTGGCCACCGCGTTCTCCGAAGGGTGGGACGTCTGCAAGCCCGAGCAGAAGCCCGACACGATCGCCAAGAGCCTTGCGATCGGCGACCCCGCCGATGGCCCGTACGCACTGGAGCTCGCGCGTAGTACCGGCGGCGTGATCGATTCCGTCACCGACGATGAGATCCGCGCTGCGATCAAGCTGCTGGCGGAGACCACCGGCGTCTTCACCGAGACTGCCGGCGGCGTCACCGTCGGCGTTCTCACGAAGCTCGCCGAGGCGGGCCAGATCGGTTCCGACGAGCGCGTCGTGGCCTACATCACGGGCGAGGGCCTGAAGACGCTCGATGCCGCACGCGAGTCGTTCAGGATGCACGAGATTGAGCCCACCCTCGACGCCTTCGAGACGGAGTTCCAGGGAGTCGGCGCCTCCGCCTAGACAGCGGCCGAGTCGGACCGATGAATAAGATCACCGCCCGATGAGCATCACGGTGAAGATCCCCGCGCAGCTCCGCGCCGCCACCGGCGGCGAGGGCGAGCTCGAGGTCGAGGGCTCGACGGTCGGCGAGGCGCTGGACGCCGTCTTCGATCAGCACGACGGGCTTCGCGAGCGCATCACCCAGGACGGCGACCTGCGCCGGTTCGTCAACGTCTACGTCTCCGGCGAGGACATCCGCTTCCAGGATGGCCTCGATACGGCCGTAAACGAGGGCGACGAGGTCACGATCCTCCCGGCGGTCGCCGGCGGCTGAGGCCGGGATTCGGGCGCGTCGCGTCCGGGTAGGGACGAGGCGTGCGAAGGCTTCTGACTGGGTTGGCGCTGTTCGGGGCGGTCGCGTTGATTGCCGCGCCCGCACAGGCGAAGAAGCACCACAGACACAAGCCCGCCGGGGTCGCGGGGGTCGTTCTCGACTCCAGCTGCGCTGGGGCATGTCAGGTCCCTCCGCCTCCTGATCCGCTCTACGCGGGACCGGTAACCGTCACCGTCACGCGAGCGAGCGACGGCCAGCAGGTCGCGAGCCGGGCGATCAGCGACGGCAAGTTCCGGATCCGCCTCAAGCACGGCCTCTACGACCTGAGCTCGATGCCGCCCACGCCGCCAACCTGCGACCCGACCCCGCAGACGGTCTGCCCGCTGGCAGGAGCGCAGCCCGCCGCGATCGTGCGGCCCTGCCTGCAGGGCGAGACCAAGCAGGTGCAGGTGCGCCGTCACCGCTTCGCCCACGTCGAGCTGCACGTGAGCAACGTCTGCATCGTCTGAGGCGGTCGCGCGCGGAATAGGATCGGCGCACAACCGAGGAGAAGGAGGGTTCCTATGTACGCCCGCGTGGTCAGGTTCACCGATGTGAAGCCCGAGCGGATCGAGGAGATCAAGACACGAGCGAGCGAGGCAGGCGGCCCGCCGGAGGGGGTCCCGTCGACGGGCATTCAGATCATGCTCGATGAGGACCAGGGAACGGCGGTTGTGGTGCAGCTCTTCGACACCGAGGAGGACATGCTCAAGGGAGAGGAAGTGCTCGAGCAGATGGATTCGTCAGAGACCCCGGGCACGCGGGCGTCCGTCGACAAGGGCGAGGTGAAGCTCGATCTGAAGGCGGACTGAGCTGCCTGATCCAGGTTTCCGGGGATTGCGTCGGATCTCTCAGGCGCGGTCGCCTCGGAGGGCGAGCCAAACAGCAACTCCGCCGAGGAGAAGGGCCGCGAGCCCTAGGCCCCAAAGGGGGCCTCGTATCGCCCAGTACACATGGCCGTTCTCGCCACTCGCGGCCCACTCGCCGGTAAAGAAAAGGATCCCCGCGGCTCCGAGCGCGCCGAGACCGATAAAGACGCTTGCCAGCTTGGCCATCCAGCGCGCCCGGCAGGATTCGAACCTGCGGCCTTCCGCTCCGGAGGCGGACGCTCTATCCAGCTGAGCTACGGGCGCGTGCGGGCCAGCTTAAGCCCTTCGTGTGATTGCGCGGAAGGCGAACACACGTTCTATCCGAGCCCGATCGTACGGTAAGTCCGTGACCACAGCTCTCAAGGGAAATACGACTGAGGCCATGGTGCTTACCGCACTCGTTGAACGGGATCTGGCCGTTCTCATTCCGTTTGGGGAAGGTCATCCATACGACCTTGTGATTCATCTTGTGTCCGACCGCTTTCTCCGGGTTCAGTGCAAGACGGCCAGGGTTAAAAACAGCTGTGTCTTGTTCAACAGCCGGTCAACTGACCATGGCAACGGGGAGGGGTCGTATTTCGGGTTAGCCGACCTGTTTGGCGTTTACTGCCCCCCGACTGCCTCCGTCTACTGGTTCCCGTGCCGGAAGTGCCGCCTTCCAACACATTCCTCAGACTTGAGCCAACGCGTAACAACCAGCGGCGCGGTGTCCGCTTCGCCGCCGACTTCCACATCGATGAGTGGAGCGCTTACGCGCTATTGCGAGCTTGGGAGAAGTCAACGAAGAGTGTCGGCCCGCGGGCGATCGCCGTGTGACGGGCGCGGCCGCCCGCCCGCTTTTGGCCGCGCTTTCTACGCTAGGCGCGTTATGGATCTCTCGGTTGTCTTCCTCGGCACCGGCGGCTCCGTGCCTTCGGCGCGGAGGGCGACTGCCTGCGTGCTGATCCGGGCCGGCGGCAGCCGGATCCTGATCGACGCGGGGGAGGGGGCACAGCGGCAGATGATCAATTCGACCGGGCTCGTCCAGGTCGACGACATCTATCTCACGCACTTCCACGCCGACCACTACCTCGGCCTGCCCGGGCTGCTCAAGACCTACGACCTGATGGAGCGGCAGGCGCCGCTTCGCATAGTCGGGCCGGCTGGCCTCCACGGCCTGTTCGATGCGCTGCGCCGGATCTTCGGGCGCCTGCGCTACGAGGTCGAGCTCGTGGAGCTCGGGCCGGGGGAGGGGGTCGAGCACGACGGCTTCGAGATGAGCGCCTTCGAGGTCGAGCACCGGATGAAGGCGCTCGGCTACGCGTACGTCGAGCCCGAGCGCCCCGGGCGCTTTGACGTGGATGCCGCGCGGGGACTCGGCATCAGGGACGACCGCGACTTCGGCAGGCTGCAGCGAGGGGAGACCGTCTCCGTGAACGGATCCGAGGTGAAGCCGGAGCAGGTTCTCGGCGACGCCCGGCCCGGCCGCAAGGTCGTGGTCACCGGCGACACCTCGCCGTGCGAGATGACCCGGATCGCGGCCCACGCGGCGCAGCTCCTGGTCCACGACGGGACCTTTGCCGTCGAGGAGTCCGCCCGGGCGGCGGACACGGGCCATTCCACCGCGCGGGGAGCCGCCGAGCTCGCGGCCGACGCGGAGGTGGGGATGCTGGCGATCGTCCACGTCTCCACCCGCTACAACGTCTCGGCCGTGCTCGGCGAGGCGCGCGAGGCATTCCCCAACACTGTCGCGCCGCGGGACTTCGACCTGGTCGAGATCCCCTTCCCGGAACGCGGCGGCCCCGAGCTGATCCAGGAGGGCGCGAGGCAGCGGCCGGAGCCCCTGGCCGCGCCGGCCCCCTCCGGCGATTAGCACATCGCGTTTTGCGGCATCGCGATTCGTCGCGGTCTGGCCCCGCTGCTACATTGGCCGCGCAAGCCCCTTTAACCCGGTCCCGCGAGGCCAGGAAGGAGCAGCATGAGCGACGAAAACGTCGTGCTCGATCGCGACGATCTGCGGCGGACGCTTGTCCGTATCGCCCACGAGATCGTCGAGAAGAACGAGGACACGCATCGGCTGGCGCTGGTCGGCATCCACACGCGCGGAGCCGTCATCTGCCGCCGCCTGCACACGCTGGTGGGAGAGCTCTCCGGCACCGAGGTCCCCCTGGGTGACCTCGACATCTCCTTCTACCGCGACGACATCGAGCGCCGCGAGCCCCGCGACGCCCCGGTGGTCCACGACTCGCACCTCGACTTCGACCTCGCCGGCCGGACGATCGTCCTGGTGGACGACGTTCTGTACACGGGCCGCACGGTGCGCGCCGCGATCGACGCCCTCTTCGATTACGGCCGTCCGGCTCGAGTTCAGCTGGCGGTGCTCGCGGACCGGGGCCATCGCGAGCTGCCGATCCGCCCCGACTACGTCGGCAAGAACCTGCCGACCGCGCCAGGGGAGCGGGTGAACGTCCGGCTCGAGGAGACAGATGGCACCGACGAGGTCGCCATCACTCCCGCCGGTACGCCCGCCACCACGAAGGAGGACGCATGAAGCACCTGCTCGGAGTGGACCAGCTCTCGAGGGAGGAGATGGATCGCATCTTGGAGCGGGCGCAGAGCTTCGCCGAGGTGGGCCGCCGGGACATCAAGAAGGTGCCGACCCTGCGAGGCCGCACCATCGTCAATCTCTTCTACGAGGCCAGCACCCGGACGCTCTCCTCGTTCGAGCTCGCCGCGAAGCGGCTCTCCGCGGACGTGGTCAGCGTCAAGTCGGCAGGTTCCTCCGTCGACAAGGGGGAGTCGCTGAAGGACACGGTCGCGACGCTCTCGGCATACGATCCGGCGGCGATCGTGATCCGCTCGCCGCATGCCGGTGCCGCGGACCTGGTGGCGCGCTGGACGGAGGCGTCGGTGATCAACGCCGGCGACGGCAAGCACGAGCACCCGACGCAGGCGCTGCTCGACGTCTTCACCCTGCGCCAGCACCTGGATTCCCTCGAGGGGACGAACATCTGGATCGTCGGGGACGTCCTGCACAGCCGCGTCGCCCGGTCGTGTCTGCTCGCCTTCCGGAAGATGGGTGCGCGGGTGACGGTCTGCGGACCCCCGACGCTGATCCCCCGCGGGATCGAGGCGCTCGGTTGCGCGGTCTCCTACGACCTCGATGCTCTCGGTGACGCCGACGTGGTCTACGCCCTTCGCATGCAGCGCGAGCGGATGAGCGAGAGCTTCGTCCCGTCCCTCCGCGAGTACGCGGCTCGCTACCAGATCGACTCGCGACGGCTCGGCCCTCGCCAGCTCCTCATGCACCCTGGGCCGGTCAACCGCGGTGTCGAGCTGGCACCCGAGGTGATCGACTCGCCCCAGTCCCTGATCACGGCACAGGTCGAGAGCGGGTTGGTGGTGCGCATGGCGATTCTCTATGAGCTGCTCACCGGCAGCGATCGCGCGCGGCCGGAGCGCGGCCCCGCGCCCGCGGACACCCCGACGATCGGCCAGCCGGCGTGAACGTCTCAGCGAACGGATCCGAGGGCGGCGCGAAGGCCCCCAAGCTGATCTCCCGTCCGGGCGCGGGAGCCAACCTGATCATCCGCGGCGCACGCCTGCTCGATCCAAGGAGTGACCTCGACGCGGTTCGCGACTTGGTCGTGCGGGACGGCGAGATAGCCGAGGTCGCCGAGCCCGGGGGCGCTGCGGAGATCGACGGCGCCGAGATCGTCGATGGGGACGGCCTGCTCACGGTCCCGGCGTTCGTCGATCCGCATGTCCACCTCCGCGTCCCCGGCCAGGAGCACAAGGAGGACCTCGAGACCGGCACGCGCTCGGCCGCCGCGGGCGGTTACTGCGCGGTGATTGCGATGGCAAACACATCCCCGCCCATCGATTCGGCGGCGGTGCTCGGCTCGGTCAGGGATCGCGCCGAGCGGGAGGCATCGATCCCGGTCGGCTTCGTCGCCAACGTCACCCGCGGGATGGAGGGCAGGGAGCTCACCGAGATGGCCGAGCTCGCCGACGCCGGCGCGATCGGCTTCTCGGACGACGGGCTCCCGATCGCCAATGCCAACGTCCTGCGCCGGGCACTCCAGTACCAGCGGCTGGCGGGCGGCGTGATCGCTCTACACGAGGAGGACCCGGACCTCTCGACCGGCGGGGTGATGAACGAGGGCGAGATCTCGGCGGCCCTCGGGATGGCGGGTGTCCCGGCCGTCTCGGAGTCGACGATGATCGCCCGCAACTGCTCGCTCGCCCTATATGAGGGGGCTCGGATTCACGTCCAGCATCTCTCGGCGCGGGCCTCGGTGGAGGAGATCGCCCGAGCCAAGGCGGCCGGGGTTCAGGTCACCTGCGAGGCCAGTCCTCATCACCTGACCCTCACCGACGAGGCCGTGCGGAGCCTCGACGCCCGCTTCAAGATGAATCCACCCCTGCGCATCGAGGACGATCGCCAGGCCCTGATCGACGGCCTGCGCGACGGCACGATCGACTGCGTGGCCACCGATCACGCGCCTCACGCCTCCGAGGAGAAGGAGGTGCCCTTCGAGGAGGCGGCCTGGGGGGTCACCGGGCTCGAGACGGCTTTCGCCGCGCTCTACACCGACCTGGTGCTGCCCGGCGTGCTGCCGCTGGAGCTGCTGGTCGAGCGGATGACCTGCGGCGGCGAGCCCTTCGGGATAGAGGCGCCGCGCCTCGAGGCCGGCGTTACGGCGAACATCGCGCTGATTGACCCGGAGCTCGCCTGGACCGTCGGCGAGGACGGCTACGAGAGCCGCTCCTACAACAACTGCTTCGGCGGCCGCGAGCTGACCGGCCGGGTGCTGATGACCGTCGCCGCCGGCCGGGTCGCCTTCCGGCAGCGCAGCTTCGCGCTCGGGGTGGCCACGTGAACGGCAAGCTCCAGCCGGGCCGGACCGCCCTGGTGGTCGTCGACGTCCAGGAGGGCTTCCGCAGAGCGATCCCCGACTTCGAGCGCGTGGCGAAGGCAACCGCGACCCTGATCGCCGGAGCCGAGGCGATCGGCGTCCCGATCGTGATCACCGAGCAGTACCCGAAGGGGCTGGGGGGACGGCCTCGGAGGTCGCCGAGCAGCTGCCCGATGGGACCGAGCCGCTCGAGAAGGTCTGCTTCTCCGCCGCCGACGCCGAGGGTTTCGACCTCGGGGGACGAGACCAGGCGCTCGTCTGCGGTATCGAGACGCATGTCTGCGTCAACCAGACCGTTCTCGACCTGCTCGACGGCGGTACCGAGGTGCAGGTCGTCGAGGATGCGGTCGGCTCGCGCACCGAGGAGAACAAGCGCGTCGGCCTCCACAAGATGGAGCGGGCCGGTGCCGTCCTGACCAGCGTCGAGACCGCTCTCTTCGAGCTGCTCGGCCGTGCCGGGACCGACGAGTTCAAGACAGTCCAGAAGCTGATCCTCGAGTACGCGCCCAATCCCGGCATCCAGCCGAAGGCGAGAGTCGCGTGAGCGGCTACATCCTGCTCGAGGACGGGACCCGGCTCGACGGCGAGCTGCTCGGCTCCGGCGGCGAGGTCACCGGCGAGGTCGTCTTCAACACCTCGATGACCGGCTACCAGGAGGCGGTCACCGATCCCTCGTACGCGGGGCAGATCATCACCTTCACCTATCCGCTGATCGGCAACTACGGCGTCTCTCAGGATGCGATGGAGTCCGAGCGGGTCCAGGCCCGCGGCGTGATCATGCGCGAGGGCAAGAACGGGGAGGACGCCGCGACCGCAGAGGGCGGCTGGCTCGACTGGCTGCGCGACTGCGGCGTGCCGGCGATAGGCGGGATCGACACCCGCGCGCTGGTTCGCCACATCCGCGACCGGGGGGCGATGCGCGGCGGGATCTTCCCGGCCGAGCTGGCGGAGTCCGAAGCACGCGATCGGGTTGGCGCCGAGCCCCCGATGGACGGCGCCGACTTCGCGAGGCAGGTGACGCCGCCGGAGCCGGTCGAGATCGAGGGCGACGGCCCGCACGTCGTCGGGATCGACACGGGGATCAAGCACAGCATCCTGCGGCAATTCCGCGAGCGGAATTGCCGGTTGACACTGCTCCCGTGCTCAGCCTCCGCCGACGAGGTTCTGGAAAGGGACCCCGACCTCGTCTTCCTCGCCAACGGCCCAGGCGACCCGGGGGCCCTCGACTACGTCGTCCAGAACGTCCGCGGGGTAGTCGGCAAGGTGCCGGTGGTGGGGATCTGCCTCGGCCACCAGCTCCTCTGCCGAGCGGTCGGCCTCGAGACCTTCAAGCTCCCCTTCGGCCACCGCGGGGCGAACCACCCGGTCAAGGACCTGGAGAGCGGCCGGATCGACATCACCTCGCAGAACCACGGTTTCGCCGTGCTCGGCCCCGGCGGCGACCGCACCATCGACGGCGATGAGCCCGTGAGCTGGCAGACTGACTTCGGCGAGGCCGAGCTCTCCCACCTCAACCTCTACGACCGCACGGTCGAGGGCCTCGTCCTCAAGGACGTCCCCGGCTGCACGGTCCAGTACCACCCGGAGGCCGGCCCCGGCCCGCACGACGCCCGCTACCTCTTCGACCGGTTCCTGGAGCTGACCGCTGTATGAGCTCCCCTGAGCAGAACGCCGAACTCGTCATGAGCTTTCTAGTCGTGATTCGCGACGAGGGACTGGGGGCCATGGAGGCACAGGCCGAGCGCTTCATGCATCCACAGGTGCAGTGGAGCCCGGGCCTGATCACACTCGGCCAGCCGACCTATCAAGGCATTGACGCCGTCCGGGATCACATCCGCAACACAGTGTCCGTCTCGGCCGGCCAAATGACGATTCAGGAGGTGCGCCCGGTGGGCGAGGACTGCGTGTTCGCGCTCGCCTACATCGACTATCGCAGCAAGGACGAGAGCTTCTACAGCGAGTTCGCGCTGGCGGTGCGCCTAGAGGACCAGCGGCTGCGGGACATCCGCGGATTCATCTCCCACGCCAAGGCCGAGGAAGCGGTCGTGGCAATGGCCGCCGGCGCGACGAAGGGGAGTCTGGGTGCCTAGGCGCGATGACATCCAGAAGATCTTGCTGATCGGATCCGGCCCGATCGTGATCGGACAGGCGGCCGAGTTCGACTACTCCGGAGTGCAGGCCTGCAAGGTGCTGCTGGAGGAGGGCTACGAGGTCGTCCTGGTCAACTCCAACCCGGCGACGATCATGACCGACCCCGAGTTCGCCGACCGCACCTACATAGAGCCGCTGCTGCCCGGCCCCGTCGCAAAGGTGATCGAGAAGGAGCGGCCAGATGCGCTCCTGCCGACCCTCGGGGGACAGACCGCCCTCAACCTCGCCAAGGCCCTCCACGACGACGGCACCCTGGAGCGCTTCGACGTCGAGTTGATCGGTGCCGACTACGAGGCGATCCACCGCGCCGAGGACCGCGAGGCCTTCCGCGACACGATGGAGGAGGCCGGCCTGCGAGTGCCGTTCTCGATGATCGTCGAGTCGGTTCAGCAGGGCGAGCAGGCCCTCGGCTCGGGGGACCTGGCCCTTCCGATCATCGTGCGGCCCGCGTTCACGCTCGGCGGGCATGGGGGCGGGGTGGCGAACGACGAGACCGAGTTCGCCCAAGTCGTTTCCGAGGGGCTCGCGGCCAGCCCGATCAACCAGGTCCTGGTCGAGGAATCCGTGCTGGGATGGGGCGAGTTCGAGCTCGAGGTGATGCGCGACCGCAACGACAACGTGGTGATCGTCTGCTCGATCGAGAACGTCGATCCGATGGGGGTCCACACCGGCGACTCGGTGACTATCGCTCCGGCGCAGACGCTCACGGATTCGCTCTATCAGGACCTCCGCGACCAGGCGATTCGCGTGATCCGCGCGGTCGGGGTGGAGACCGGCGGCTCGAACGTGCAGTTCGCGGTCAATCCGGAGACCGGCGAGATCGTGGTGATCGAGATGAACCCGCGCGTCTCGCGCTCCTCCGCTCTCGCCTCGAAGGCCACCGGATTCCCGATCGCGAAGATCGCGGCGAAGCTCGCCGTCGGCTACGCCTTAGAGGAGATCCCCAACGACATAACACAAGCAACACCGGCTTCGTTCGAGCCGACTATCGACTATGTCGTAACGAAAGTTCCGCGCTTCGCCTTCGAGAAGTTCCCGGGGGCGGAGGGCCGCCTCTCCACCCATATGAAGTCGGTGGGGGAGTGCATGGCGATGGGGCGCACGTTCCGCGAGTCCTTCGCCAAGGCGATGCGCTCGCGCGAGCTCGATGACGAGCCTGACGTCCCGGCATCGAATGGCGACCTGCTCGATCGCCTCGCCACACCTTCCTCCGACCGCTTCGACCTGATCCTCGACGGATTCCGGCGCGGTGTGGAGCTGGAGCTGATCCAGGAGGCGACGATGATCGACCCCTGGTTCCTGCGGGAGCTGCGCGAGCTGGCGACGGACGGCGACGGCACCGAGGGACTCGAACGCACCTACCGCTCCGTCGACACCTGCGCGGCCGAGTTCGAGGCGAGAACGCCGTATTTCTACAGCGCGCACGAGAGACCGATCAGGGTTGCCAAGCCAAACGCGCCTGAGCCGCATATCGCCGCAGGCGAAGCCGAGGAGATGGGCGTTGATGGCGAAGCCGGCCCTAGTGACCGCCCCTCCGTCGTCATCCTCGGTTCCGGCCCGAACCGGATCGGGCAGGGGATCGAGTTCGACTACTGCTGCGTCCATGCGGCGATGACGGCGCGCGAGCTGGACCGCGACGCGGTGATGATCAACTGCAACCCGGAGACGGTCTCCACCGACTACGACACCTCGGACCGCCTCTACTTCGAGCCGCTCACCGAGGAGGACGTCCTCGCCGTCTGCGAGATCGAGCGGCCGGAGGGCGTCATCGTCCAGTTCGGCGGCCAGACCCCCCTGCGGCTGGCGAAGACCCTGGAGGAGGCCGGCGTGCCCCTGCTCGGCACACCGGTCGACGCGATCGATCTCGCCGAGGATCGCGGCCGCTTCGGAGCGCTCCTGCGGCGCCTCGAGATCAAGCATCCGCCCTACGGCACCGCGCTCTCGGCCGAGGAGGCGGTGGCGATCTCCGAGGACGTCGGCTTCCCGCTGCTGGTTCGGCCCTCGTACGTCCTCGGCGGCCGGGCGATGGAGATCTGTTACGACGCCGAGACGCTCGGGAGCTACCTGGACGCCAACGTCAAGGCCGACCAGGAACACCCCCTGCTGCTCGATCGGTTCCTGGAGAACGCGATCGAGGTGGACGTCGACGCGCTGGCGGACGGCGAGCAGTGCTTCGTCGCCGGGGTCATGCAGCACGTCGAGGAGGCCGGGGTCCACTCGGGCGACTCCGCCTGCGTCATCCCGCCGATGAGCCTCGGCGAGGAGATGCTGGAGGAGATCCGCGACACCACCCGCAAGATCGCCATGGAACTCGGGGTGATCGGCCTGATCAACGTGCAGTACGCCGTGGCCGACGGGGACCTCTATGTGATCGAGGCAAACCCGAGGGCGTCTCGGACAGTCCCCTTCGTCAGCAAGGCGATCGGCACGCCGCTGGCCAAGGTCGCCTGCCGGTTGATGCTGGGTGAGTCGCTGTCGGATCAGTCGCTGCCGGCCGAGGCCCCCACCCACATCAGCGTCAAGGAGGCCGTCCTGCCGTTTGCCCGCTTCGCCGGAGCCGATGCGGTGCTCGGCCCCGAGATGCGGAGCACCGGCGAGGTGATGGGAATCGCCGCCGACTTCCCGACGGCATTCGGGAAGGCGCAGGCGGCGGCCGGCGTCTCCCTGCCGCAGGACGGGACGATCTTCATCTCCGTCACCGATTCGGACAAGCCGGCGGCCACCCAGCTCGCGACCCGCTTCCACGACCTCGGCTTCAAGGTGATCGCGACGGCCGGCACCGCTCAGGCGATCTCCGCGATGGGGGTCCCGGTCAGGAAGATCAACAAGATCGGCGAGGGCTCCCCGCACGTCGTCGATTGCATCCGATCGGAGGAGGTCGACCTGGTGATCAACACTCCGACCGGCTCCGGCGCCCGCGCTGACGGCTACGAGATCCGCACCGCCGCCGTGAAGCACGGGGTTCCCTGCGTCACCACGATGACCGGCGCCTCCGCGGCCTCCCGCGCGATCTTCGCCGCCGCCCGCGGCGACGTGGAGGTCCAGGCGCTCCAGGAGCTCCATAGCCCTGAGGAGCGCGAGCCATCGAAGAGGTGACCGCCGGGATGGCGCAGGGATTGGGCGAGCGGGTGCTCGCCCCCTTCGGCCGGCGGATCTGCGAGGTGACCCGCAACGTTCCCTCCGGCGGCTACCGGATCTTCTCGGTCGTCGATCCCTCGGGGCCGGAGCCCGCCGCCGGCCAGTTCTACATGCTCACCGCGGATGCCGGCTGGGGCGGCGAAGGTGGCCGGCCCTATCTGGCGCGCGCCTTCTCCGTCGCCGATGCCGCGCGCGAGAGCTCGGGGGTGAGGCTCGACTTCCTGGTTCAGGCGGTCGGCCCTGGGACCTCCCGGCTCGCCGCCCTCGAGCCGGGTGAGGGGCTCTGGATTCACGGCCCCCTCGGCCGGCCCTTCGCCGCGCCCCGTGAGGTTGCTCCCCACGCGGCCGGAGCGATCCTCGTAGGTGGCGGCATCGGCGTGGCTCCGCTTGCCCTCTGGCGGCGCCGGTTGCTCCGCGCCGGGATCCCCGCCCGCGTGCTGCTCGGCTTTCGCGATCGCCCCAACTCCGGTGGCCTGGACCTCTTCGACTGCAGCGAGATCCGGCTGGCGAGCGAGGACGGGCACGCCGGCCACCGCGGCTACGTCACCGATCTCCTCGCCGTCCTGCTCGAGGGCGACGACGTCGGGAGCGCCGCTGTCTACGCATGCGGGCCACCCGCGATGCTGGAGGCTGTGCGGCTGCTCTGCGCGGATCGCGGCGTGACATGCGAGCTGGCGATGGAGGCGCCCATGGCGTGCGGCTTCGGAGCCTGCTTCGGCTGCGCGATCCCCAGTGCGAAAGGGGGGTACATTCGTCTATGCGTCGACGGCCCCGTCCTCCGTGGCGACGAGATCGAGACGGCGCTCGTACCGGGCTCGGGACATTGATCCCGCCACCAAACGGCACCTCCTCCAGCACTAAACGGGTTGCTCCCGATGGGAGCACCCTCGCATCATCGGGGGTGCCGTTCTGCGGTATCGAGCTCCGCCATCCCGTGATCAACGGCTCGGGCACGTTCGACGCAATCGCCGCCCGCCGCGCCTTCGGCGACGAGCTGCTCAGCGAGTTCCCCTTCTCGGCATTCGTCTCCAAGACGATCACCCCCGAGCCCCGGGCCGGCAACCCGCCGCCGCGCCTGTGGGAGACGCCGTCGGGGCTGATCAACTCGATCGGCCTGCCGAACAAGGGCCTCGAGGGGTTCCTCGAGCACGACCTGCCGGAGCTCGCCGAGCTTCCCGTGCCACTGATCGTCTCCGTGATGGGGACCAGCCATGAGGAGTTCACCCGGCTGGTGGACGGGGTGGGGAGGCACGATGAGGTGGCGGCTCTGGAGCTAAACGTCTCCTGCCCGAACGTCAAGTCCGGCCTGATCGTCGGCGAGTCCCCGGAGGAGGCAAATTCCCTGCTCAGGGTCGTAAAACCACTCACCGACAAGCCCCTGATCGTGAAGCTCACCCCGAACATCGCCGACCCGGTCCCCGTCGCCGTCGCGGCGGAGGAGGGCGGGGCGGACGCCGTCTCGCTGATCAACACTCTGCGCGCGGTCGCCTTCGACCCCGACAAGGGCGACCGCTGGCTGGGCGGCGGCACCGGCGGGCTCTCCGGGGCAGCGGTGCGGGCGGTCGCACTGGCCCAGGTCCATGCCGTCGCCGCCGCCGTCTCGGTGCCGGTGGTGGCGATGGGGGGAATCGCCGGCGGCCGAGACGCCGCCGAGATGCTCCGAGCCGGTGCAAGGATCGTTGCCGTTGGCACGGAGAGCTTCCGCGATCCGGCGGCGGGGTCGAGGATCGCCGCCGAGTTGGGCGGGGACCGGGCACGGATCTCCGGTTAGACGGAGGTTTTTTTCACAAACCCCGAAAAGGTCTTTCCGCTCCTCGCGGCCGCGGATATACTGCCGCCCCGATGCAGGCCCCGGTCCAGTCCTCCAACGCCGCCCCCGAGAGATCACTGGACCAGAGGATGGAAGCCCTGAAGAGGGCGAACGACATCCGTTCCAAGCGGGCCCAGCTCAAGCGCGACCTGAAGGGCAACAAGGTCAAGATCCAGACGCTGTTGATGGATCCCCCCGAGTACGTCCAGACCGCCAAGGTCATCGACATGCTGATGGCCGTGCCCAAGTACGGGCGGGTCAAGACCAACCGGATCCTCAACCAGTGCAGGATCTCGCCGTCGAAGACCATCGGCGGCCTCTCGGAGCGCCAGCGCGCCGAGCTCGTCGCACAACTGCGCAAGTAGCGCCACGTTCCAGGGACTTTTCGTGGCCGTCGCGGCGGTCATGATCTCCTCATCGTGGGGAAGGTCTTCGTCATCACCGGGCCGTCCGGGGTCGGCAAGGGGACCCTGATCGAGCAGCTGCTCGAGCGGGTCCCGGAGCTCGAGCTCTCGGTCTCGGCCACCACCAGGGAGCCGCGGACGGGGGAGGTGGATGAGCGCGACTACCACTTCCTCTCGCCGGAGGAGTTTCGTCGTCGCCTCGAGGCGGGGGACTTCCTCGAGCACGC
The DNA here is from genome assembly GCA_963815665.1 of uncultured Solirubrobacterales bacterium. GTDB lineage: Bacteria > Actinomycetota > Thermoleophilia > Solirubrobacterales > 70-9 > DASUPK01. Next base: position 408,096 of record CAWFHN010000011.1, read on the forward strand.
GAGCTACAGCGGCAACTACTACGGGACCCTTCGCGAGGAGGTGGTGCGACGCTTGGCCGAAGGGCGCTCTGTCGTCCTCGAGATCGAGGTGCAGGGCGCGCGCCAGGCGCGGGATGAGCTGGGCGACGACGCCGTCCTGATCTTCATCGCGCCGCCCGACGAGCAGGTCCTGCGGGAGCGGCTGGAGAGCAGGGGGACGGATTCGCCGGAGGCGATCGAACAGCGCCTGCGCACCGCCGAGGTCGAGCTCGGCGCGCGCTCGGAGTTTCCGCTCGAGGTCGTGAACGACGAGGTGCAGAAAGCAGCCTCCGAATTGGAGGCCCTCGTACGACGAGAGCTATCCCTACACTGACGAGCCCATGTCAATCATCAAGCCAAGAGTCGACAAGCTTCTCGACCACACCGACACCCACTACGCCGCCGTCTGCGTCGCGGCGAAGCGGGCCCGTCAGATCAACGCGTACTACCACTCCCTCTCCGAGGGCGCTTACGGCGAGTACACGCCGCCCATGGTCGAGGTTCCCAGCGGGAACTACCTGACCATCGCCCTGGAGGAGACGGCGGCGGGCAAGCTCAAGTACGAGTACAAGGGCTAGCTCAAAGGAGGGCGTGATGGCCCGCATCCTGCTCGGACTGAGTGGCGGCATAGCCGCCTATAAGTCGCTGGAGCTGGCCCGCCTCGCCACCAAGGAGGGGCACGCCGTGCGCGTTCTGATGACGCCGGCTGCGGAGCGGTTCATCGGAGCGGCCTCCTTCGAGGGGATCGTCGGGGCGCCGGTGCTGACCGACGAGTTCGAGCGCGATCCGACACGCGGCGCATTTCCCGGCGACCCGATGCCCGAGCACGACCCGATCGGCCACCTTGAGGTCGTCGCCAACGCGGATGCCTACCTGGTCGCCCCGGCCTCCGCGAACACCATCGCCAAGCTTGCCGCCGGGATCTCCGACTCGATGGTCACCACGTCCTTCCTGGCCTGCGCCGCCCCCCGGCTGGTGGCGCCGGCCATGAACGACCGGATGTACCGCGACGCCGCCACCCAGGCGAACCTGGCGACGCTTCGGCAGCGCGGCATCACCGTGATCGAACCTGAGGAGGGCGCCCTCGCCTCGCGCGGTGAGCACGGCGTCGGCAGGCTTCCCGAGCCGCGCGCCCTGCTCGACGCGATCGAGCAGGCCGCGCCCGGCCCGATCGGCCCGTGGGATGGCCTGCGAGTGCTGGTCTCGGCCGGCGGTACTCGTGAGCCGATCGATCCCGTCCGCTTCATCGGCAACCGCTCCTCCGGCCGCATGGGTCTGGCGCTCGCCGAGCGCGCCGCGCGACGCGGGGCGGAGGTGACGCTGGTCGCCGCCAACGTCCCTCTCCCCGCTCCGCCCGGCGTCAGGCGAGTCGATGTCGAGACGGCGGCGGAGCTCGCTGACGCGCTCGGCCGCGAGTTCGACTCGTCCGACGTGCTCGTGATGGCGGCGGCACCCGCCGACTTCCGGCCGAGGCGGGCGGCAGGAGAGAAGATCCATCGTGAGGGCACCGGAGGGTTCGAGCTCGACCTCGAGCCGACCGAGGACATCCTCGCGGCCCTGACATCCCGGCGCCGCGAGGACCAGACCGTCGTCGGATTCGCCGCCGAGACCGACCCCGATACCCAGCGGGCCCGCGAGAAGCTCGATCGCAAGGGCGCCGACGCGATCGTCTTCAACGACGTCTCGCGCTCGGAGATCGGCTTCGAGAGCGCCGAGAACGAGGTCGTGATCGTCGAGCGCTCCGGAGAGCACCCGATTCCGCTCGCATCCAAGGAGCACGTCGCGGATGCGATTCTCGACCGCGTCGAGGCGATCCGGTCCGGCTCAGGCGCTCGCCGTGCCGAGCCCCGCGACTAGCGGAGCTCGGGGAGGCCCTTGCGCGGCCACCTACACTGGGTCCATGGCCGAGAACGAGCACAACATGCACGGGAGTGAGTCCCTGTATTCGCTCTACCGGCGTGGCATGGAGCTGCTCGAGGACGGCGACTTCGAGGAGGCGACGGGGCCCCTCAGAGAGGCCGCGCGGCAGGCGCCGGAGAAGAGCTCCGTCCGCGAGGCGCTCGGCCGCGCCCTGTTCCGCACCCGCCACTACGCGGAGGCGGCCACCGAGTTCGAGGCCGTGGTCGAGACCCATCCCGTCAACGACTACGCGCACTTCTGCCTCGGCCGCGCGCTCAGCAAGACCGGCGAGACCCGGCGCGCCCGCCATCACCTGGCGCTGGCCTCGAACCTGCGACCGGAGCGGCGCGACTACCGGATATACAGAGAGCGGCTAGCGGCGGCCAGCGGCTCTCTTTGAAGCGGCGCGAAGCGCCGCGCCTGAGGTTTGCCGCGCCTGCCGCCGCGATCTGATGGCGAAGCCGAGATGAGAGCACTGGTTCAAAGGGTCAGCCAGGCGGCTGTCGACGTCGAGGGGGAGAGGGTGGCGCAGATCGGGCCGGGCGTGCTCGTGCTGCTGGGGGTCGCTCGCGATGACGGCGAGGCGGAGGCCGACCGCCTTGCCGAGAGGGTCCGTGCCCTGCGGATCTTCGACGACGCCGACGGGAAGATGAACGAGCCGCTCGGGGACCGCGAGATCCTCTGCGTCAGCCAGTTCACGCTCTACGGGGACACGAAGAAGGGAACGCGGCCCAGCTACATACAAGCCGCGCCGGGCGATCAGGCGGAGCCGCTGTATGACCGATTCTGCGAACGGGCGGGCGCGAAGAGGGGCGTCTTCGGGGCCTGCATGGGCGTCGCGCTGGTCAACGACGGGCCGGTCACGGTCATGTTGGAGGTCTAGGTGGCGACCGGCGCAAGCGCCGTCACGGTCCGATCACGACGCCCGGCTCCTTTGGACGGCCCTGCGGATGCAGTCCGTCGGCCGCGAACAGGCCGTGAAGGTGCTGAATCGCGATCGAGCCCTCCCCGACTGCGGAGGCCACTCGCTTTACAGAACCGTGTCGAACGTCTCCGGCGGCAAGAACTCCCGGCATGCTCGTCTCGAGCGGGAATGGACTGCGATCGAGCGTCCAGGCGTGGTCGTCGCGAAGATCCATTCCGGTGAAGACGAAGCCCTGCTCATCCCTGTCGAGCTCCGATGGCAGCCACTCGGTGTGCGGGCGCGCACCGATCATGAGGAAGAGGACATCGGCGTCGACAGTCTCCTCCCGTCCGTCTGCGCTGTTGCGAAGCACGAGTTGCTCCAGCCACCCGTCGCCTCCGCCGCCGACGATCTCGGTCCCGAGGAGGACTCGCAGCTTTGGTTCCGCCTGGACTTGGCGAATCAGGTAGTCCGACATTCCGGCGTCGAGCGACTGAGCCCGCACCACAAGCGTGACGCTCCGGGCGTATCGCGCAAGGTGCAGCGCAGCCTGGCCGGCCGAGTTCGCCCCTCCGAGAAGGTAGACGTCGCGACCGGGGAGGGCGGGCGCCGCGGAAACCGCGCCGCCGTAGAAGACGCCGACGCCGTTGAGTTCCTCGAGCGCCGGGACGCCAAGCCTGCGGTAACTTGCGCCCGTCGCGAGGAGCACCGCGCGCGCACGTATGCGTCCAAAGTCGGAGAGGACGACCGAGAGCCCGCCGTGCTCGCGGCGCAGGTCGGTCACCCTCTGCATGAACACGAAATTGGCCCCGAAAACCCAGGCCTGCTCGTACGCCTGCTGAGCCAGTCGGCGACCGCTGACTCCCCGGGGGAATCCGAGGTAGTTGCGAATCAGCGAACTGGACGTCGCCTGACCCCCGAGCCCGCCTTCATCGACGACCAACGTGCCAAAGCCTTCCGAGGCGCCGTACACGGCTGCCGATAGACCTGCCGGCCCGGCGCCGACAATCACCAGGTCAAAATCGATTTGCTCAGGGTTCACCGGCGAACCCGACGCTTTCGCAATCTCGACGTTGCTTGGATTCATCAGGATCGTCCCATCGGGAAAGGCGATGATTGGAAGCTCCGCGCCTTCCCCCGCCTCGGCAACGAGAGCGCGCCCCTCAGTCGAGTCGGCCAGGCTGAATGAGTGGGGGATTGCGCAGCGCTCAAGAAGTTCCCTCAGTGCAAATGCCCTACCGGACCAGGATTCGCCAACCACCTGGATCGTGTTCGGCGACGTGTGCTGTGCCTCTGCCCACTCGAGCAGCAGGCTGGAGATCACCTGATGAAACAGCTCGTCCGGTGAGGCCGACGGCCTGACGACATAGTGTGATCGATGCGACCGTGCGCCGTTGCGTCGAAGATCGTCTCCCCTGTGGCTCGGTCGCCCCAGTCCCCCCAGGCGAGCAGCAGCCCGCGCTTCGCATGCGGATGAAGGTGACGCACCTCATCAAGCAACTCGCTTCCGCTCATCCCGGAGAGCTGCTGTCCGGCAAGGACCAGGGCAACCTCCTCACCAGCGGCCGCAAGGTCCTCTAGATAGGCACGCGCTTCCCGGGAGGATCGCATGCACTCAACGCGGTAGTGGCTCGCGTAGCGGTCCCGCAACTCTCGCTCGACGTCTCGCAGCGCCACTTCGTCCTCGTCAACGGCGACAAGCGCTGGGTCAGGCATGCATTGCACTCTATTTGCCCGCGATCGACAGCCATTGCGCGCCTGGGCGCCAGGGCTATACTCGCCCAGGAACCTTTTTTCGCACCTAACCGCGTGTTGAAAGGTGGGCGAGCGCCCGCCTTTTTTTGGGCCACGAATGGACACAGAACTCCAGCAAATACGGCAAATCGTTGAGGCACGGCTCCATGATCAGGAGCCGGAGGTCGAGCTGCTCGCGCTCGATCGGCCCGCCACCGAGCGCCTGCGTCTGGTGATCGACAGCCCGGAGGGCGTCGACATCGCCCTCTGCGAGCGGGTCACGGGCGTGCTCCGCGACCTGCTCGAGGACTGGTCGCTGGAGGTCTCCTCGCCGGGCCCGGAGCGGCCGCTGACGAAGCCCGAGCACTTCCGCCGCTTCCTCGGCAACCGAGTCCGCGTGAAGACCAGCGAGGAGATTGGGGGACGCCACAGCTTCACGGGCACCTTGACCGCCGCGGATGACGAACAGGTCAGCCTCGAGGCTCCCGACGGTGCGGTCACCATTCCATTGCAGAGCGTCCGCCGTTCAAATCTTGTTCAGGAGGAGGTCGCATGACCCAGGAGATCGTCGATGCCGTCAAGATGCTCGAGCAGGAGAAGGGAATTGCGGCTGACAAGCTGATGGACGCCCTTCAGGACGCGCTGCTCTCCGCCTACAAGAAGACCCCGGGCGCGGCCAAGTACGCCAAGGTCGAGTTGGACCATTCGAGCGCCGACTTCCGCGTCTACGAGCTGATGGTCCCCGAGGACCTCGAGAAGACGCTGCTCGACGAGCAGTTCGAGGAGCAGCTCCAGGCCGCGGAGGCCGCGGAGGCCGCCGGCGAGCCGGTCCCGGAGATCCAGGCCACCGGTCCGAGCGTCGATCCCGAGACGGGCGAGCGCCGAGAGGCGCAGGAGGAGGAGCTCGAGCCCGAGCGCCTCGCGCCCTACATGGATCAGATCAAGAGCCGCGACGTCACCCCCGACGACTTCGGGCGCATCGCCGCACAAACGGCGAAGCAGGTGATCCTGCAGCGGATCCGCGAGGCCGAGCGCGGCATGATGTTCGAGGAGTACAAGGACCGCGTCGGCGAGCTGGTCACCGGGATCATCCAGCAGTCCGACAACCGCTACACGCTGGTCCAGCTCCGCGAGCGCGTCGAGGCGCTGCTGCCTCGGTCCGAGCAGGTCTACAACGAGCGCTACGACCACGGCATGAGGGTCAAGGCCGTGATCACCGACGTCTCGGCCGACACCAAGGGCCCGAGCATCGTCGTCTCGCGCCGCAACTCCGAGTTGATCAAGAAGCTCTTCGAGCTCGAGGTCCCCGAGATCGCGGACAAGCTGGTCGAGATCACGGGCGTCGCCCGCGAGCCGGGCTGGCGCTCGAAGATCGCCGTTGTCTCGCATGCCGATGGCGTGGATCCGGTAGGCGCGTGCGTCGGCCCCCGCGGCTCGCGCGTGCGGATGGTCGTCTCCGAGCTGCGCGGCGAGAAGATCGACATCATTCCCTACAACGAGGAGCCCGCCCGCTTCGTCGCAAAGGCGCTCTCCCCGGCCCGCGTCCGTGAGGTTCTCGTCGACGACGAGACCAAGGAGGCCACGGTGATCGTCCCCGACGACCAGCTCTCGCTGGCGATCGGGCGCGACGGCCAGAACGCGCGCCTCGCCGCCAGGCTGACCGGCTGGAAGGTGGACATCACCTCCGAGACCGAGTTCGCCCAGCAGGAGGACGACATCGAGTACGAGGGCGAGGAAGCCGCCGACGGCCGCTGCATGGCCGTGATGACCACCGGCCGGCGCTGCCCGAACGCCGCCCTCCAGGCCTCGCAGTTCTGCGGCCTGCCGCAGCATCAAGCGCTCGCTCGCTTCAGCACCAACCAGGTCGCGGTGCTGAGCCCGCTGAGCGACGAAGAGGTCGCGACGCTCGCCAACCGCGACGCCGGCGACGCGGAGGTCAAGACGATCGTCGAGAAGGCCGAGAGCCAGTTCGACGAGAACGCCGCCGCCGAGGAGCCGGAGGCGGACGAGGCCGACGAGGAGCCTGTCGCGGAGGCCGAGGAAGAGGCCACCGAGGACGAGGTGCCGGACGCCGGCAACGACGCCGAGGGCCCCGAGCAGGAGCTCGAGCCCGAGAGCGATGGCGAGACCGACCGTGGCCAGGAGGAGGCTCCCGCCGAGGAGGAGGCTCCCGCTGAGGGCGAGCCCGTGACTGCGAGCGAGGAGAAGGCGACCGAGTAGTGGCGAAGAAGCGCGTACACGAGATCGCGAAGGCTCAGGGGCTGACGAGCAAGGAGCTCCTGGCCAAGCTCAAGGCCGCCGGCGTCGAGGCCAAGGCCGCTCAGTCGAGCGTCGAGGAGTCGGATGCCCTGGCCGCCCTGAAGGGCTCCGGAGACGGCGGCTCAGCCACCGCGACCGCGACCAAGCCGAAGGCCAAGCCCGCCGCGAAGGAGGCGCCCGCAAAGGCAAAGCCCGCCTCGGGCCAGGCCGATGGTGCTCCGAAGGCGGAAGCGAAGCCGGCCGGCGACAGCGCATCCGCAGCGGCGAAGAAGGGAACGCCGAAGCGGCGGCGCCGCGTCGTCATCGACTCGCAGGCGGCCCGTCGCGATCACATCGCCAAGACTCAGCCGCCGCCGCGGCCACCGCGCCGCCGTGGCGGTCGCCGCCGCCGGCCGCTGCTCGAGGAGCCAAGCGATCGGGAGCTGAAGCAGCCCGAGGCGCAACCAGCGATCAAGGTCAACTCCGGCGCCACCGTCCGTGAGGTGGCCGAGAGCCTTGGCCTGTCGGCCGCCGAGGTGATCAAGGCCCTGATGAAGGAGGGGGAGATGGCGACCCTCACCCAGACGCTCACCGACGAGTCCGTGGAGTCGATCGCCAAGCAATTCGATCGCGAGATCGAGATCGTCACGGCGGCCGAGGAGGAAGCGGAGGCCCCGGTCGTCGAGGAGGACGACGAGGGAGACCTGGTCGATCGCCCACCGGTGGTCACCGTGATGGGCCACGTCGACCACGGCAAGACTTCACTGCTCGACGCGATCCGGCAGACGGAGGTCGCCGCCGGAGAGGCTGGAGGGATCACCCAGCACATCGGCGCCTACCAGGTGAACCACGACGGCAAGAAGCTCACCTTCCTCGACACTCCCGGCCACGAAGCCTTCACCGCGATGCGCGCCCGCGGCGCCAGCGTCACCGATGTCGCCGTGATTGTGGTCGCCGCCGACGACGGCGTCATGCCGCAGACGGTTGAGGCAATCGATCACGCGCGCGCCGCCGGCGTTCCCATCCTGGTCGCCGTCAACAAGGTCGACAAGGAGGGCGCGGATCCGAACCGCGTCCGCACGGAACTTGCCCAGCACGAGCTGAATCCGGAGGAGTGGGGCGGGGACACCGTCTACGCCGATGTCTCGGCGAAGACCAAGGACGGCCTCGACAACCTGATCGAGATGATCACGCTCGTAACCGACCTCGAGGAGCTGGGAGCCAACCCCGACGCTCCGGCGTCCGGCACGGTCGTCGAAGCCGAGCTCGACCCCGGCCGTGGCCCGGTCACCGGCGTGCTCGTTCAGCGCGGCACCCTCCGCGTGGGCGACGCGGTGGTCGCCGGCCCCGTCTGGGGCAAGGTCCGGGCGATGCTCGACGACAAGGGCGAGCGCGTCGAGGAGGCCACTCCCGGCATGCCCGTCGAGGTCCTCGGCTTCGACGGTGTGAGCGAGGCCGGTGAGCACGTCCAGGTGGTCGAGAACGAGCGCAAGGCGCGATCCCTCGCGCAGGAGCGCGAGACGCGGCTCAAGACCGAGCAGCTCGCCCGCCGCCAGGCCCGCAAGGTCACGCTGGAGGAGGTCTTCCAGAGGGCGAGCGAGGGCCAGCTGAAGGAGCTCAACATCGTCCTCAAGGCGGACGTCTCCGGCTCGCTGGAGGCGCTCGAGGACGAGATCGCCAAGTTGCCCCAGGAGCAGGTGCCCGTCAACGTCATCCACGCCCAGACCGGCGGGATCAACGAGTCCGACGTGATGCTGGCGTCGGCTTCCGACGCGGTCATCATCGGCTTCAACGTCCGGCCGCTGGCGGAGGCCCGCCGCGACGCGGAGCGCGAGGGGATCGACATCCGCACGTACACGGTGATCTACAAGGTCACCGAGGAGCTGCGCGCCGCGATGGAGGGCCTGCTCGAGCCGGAGGAGGTCGAGGAGGCGCTCGGCCAGGCCGAGGTCAAGCAGACCTTCAAGGCTTCGCGCGTCGGCACGATCGCCGGCTGTCTCGTCACCGACGGCAAGGTCGTCCGCGGCGCCAACACCCGGCTGGTCAGGGACGGCACCATCGTCTGGACCGGCCGGATCGGCTCGCTGCGCCGCTTCAAGGACGACGTCGCCGAGGTCGACGAGGGCCAGGAGTGCGGGATCGTGCTCGAGGGCTTCGCCGACATCAAGGAGGGCGACGTCCTGGAGTTCTTCGAGACCAAGCAGGTAGAGAAGACCCTCGAGTCCTGAGTCCGTCCCCGCGCTAGCGTGGTGAGCGTGACCGCGTTCGTGGAGCTGATCGAGATTCGCCTGCATTTCGGCGATGTTCAGGACCTGAAGGGCAAGCGCAAGCTGGTCAAGTCCCTGAAGGACGGGATCCGTCAGCGCTTCGGCGCCTCGGTGGCGGAGATCGACGGACACGACAAGTGGCAGCGCTCGACGCTGCTCTGCGCGATGGTGGGCGACGGTGAGGTCTCCGACCGCGCCGACGGGCTCGTCCGGTTCGTGGAGAGTCGCTGCCCGGACGGCTGCTCCGTCGAGCGGGACCTGCGAAGCCTGCGTGATATCCGCGGCTGACCCGTGTCCTTTCGGAGAGCAGCGTCGCTGTGATTAGGGCGGCGTAAGTCGTTTAAGCGTCTGCTGTTATCGTCGCCAAGCGATGGGGACGGCCCGGATGCGGCGCGTCAACGAGGCGATCCGAGAGATCCTCGGCGACGCGATAGCTACTGAGCTCAAGGACCCGAGAATCGGATTCGTGACCGTGACCGAAGTTGACACCTCTCCCGACCTGCGTGCTGCGCGCGTCTACGTCAGCGTGCTCGGCTCGCCGGAGGAGCGCGAGAGCTCGCTGGCCGGGCTCCGCTCGTCTCATGGTGTCCTCCAGGGCAAGATCGCGAGTGGCATGCGCATGAAGCGAACGCCGACCTTGACCTTCGAATACGACGAGACCGTGGAGCGCGGCGACCGCATCACTCGTCTTCTCGACGACGAATGACGGAGGCGACCGAGCTGGTGGCCAGCGACCTCGACCTCGTCGCAGAGGAGATCCGCGCCGGTGACCGCTTCCTGCTGACCACGCACGAGAACCCCGACGGCGACGCGCTCGGCTCGCTGCTCGCCACGCAGGGCATCCTCGAGGCGCTCGGCAAGGACTCCGTGATGTTCCTCGGCGCCAAGGAGTTCCCGCTGCCGGTCGAGTACCGGTTCCTGCCCTTGGAGGAGGTCTTCCACGAGCCCCCCGCCGACGTCAACGACCGCGTCGTGATCTTCCTGGACTGCGGGAACATCGACCGCATGCCGGTCGACTTCGTTCGTGACGACATGAAGGTGATCAACATCGATCACCACCACGACAACACCCGCTTCGGCAAGGTCAACCTGATCGACGTCGAGGCCTCATGTACCGCGGAGATCATCTTCGATCTCGCCGGTCTCCTCGGCGTCGAGCTGACGTCTGAGATGGCCAACGCGCTCTACGTCGCCCTCGTCACCGACACCGGCAAGTTCATGTACGAGAACACCGACGAGCGGTCTCACCGGATGGCGGCGGGGCTGATCGAGGCCGGGGTGCAGGTCAACGACGTCTACCGGCGGCTCTATGAGCACGCCCCGATCGAGAAGCTGAAGCTGCTGGCTCAGGCGCTCGAGGGGATCGAGCTGCACGACAACGGACGGCTCGCGGTCACCTATATCTCCAGCGACGACTACGCCGCAACCGGCGCGAGCGAGGCCCTCACCGAGGGGGTCATAGATCACCTCCGCACGATCGACGGAACCGCCGCCGCTGCGGTGGTGCGCGACCAGGCCGAGAGCGGCCGCAAGGACCGCAAGGTCAGCATGCGCTCGACCGACGGCCGGGTCGACGTCTCGGCCATCGCCAGGATCCACGGCGGCGGCGGTCACCGCCGAGCGGCCGGATTCGGCACCGATCTTCCCTACGAGCAGGTCGTGGAGTTCCTGATCGGGGAGATCGACTCGCAGCTCTCAGCTGAGTAATGGGCTCCTCAGAGCCGACCCCCGGCAGGGGTCTGCTGGTCGACAAGCCGGCCGGAATCACCTCCCACGACGTGGTCAAGGAGATCAGGCACGAGCGTGGCGGCAAGGTGGGGCATGCGGGAACGCTCGACCCGTTCGCCACCGGCCTCCTCGTCCTACTGCTCGGCCGTGCGACCCGCATGCAGCGCTACCTGCTGGCGCTGCCCAAGACCTACCGGGCGACCGCCAGGCTCGGCTGGCGCTCGTCGACCGGGGATCCCGACGGCGAGCTCGAGGAGACCGGCCGTCTGCCCGATCGCCTCGAGCTTCCCACCGGCGAGATCGAGCAGCGGGTCCCGATGACCTCGGCGGTCAAGGTCGACGGCGAGCGCCTCTATCGCAAGGCGCACCGCGGGGAGTCGGTCGAGACGCCGACCCGACGGGTCACGGTGTACCGCGCGGAGCTCCTTGAAAGCGATGCGGAGCGAGCCACCTTCGAGATCGAGTGCTCCTCGGGCACCTACATCCGGACGCTGGTCGAGACGCTGGCCGACGCCTACTGCGAGTCGCTGCGGCGAACGGCGATCGGCCACCTGGAGGTCCCGAGCGCCGGCCCGGAGGAGATCCCGATCGAAGAGCTGATGTCCTTTCTCCGCGAACGCGAGCTCAGCGAGCCGGAGGCCGAAGCGGTGAGCCATGGCATTCGCGTGCCCGGTGACGGCCGGGAGGGGCGCAGGCGCTTGACCCATGACGGCCGCCTGATCGCAATCGGGCGCCCGGATGGAGAGAATCTGCAACCCGAGGTGGTCCTGACATGACAATCAAGGTGACGAAGCTCCCCGACGCGACGCCGCGCGATCGCCACGTGGCCATCGGCGTCTTCGACGGAGTGCACAAGGGCCACCAGGCCGTGATCGACAAGGCCGACACGGTGCTCACGTTCGACCCGCATCCGCTCAGCGTGATCAACCCGGACGCCGCGCCGAAGCTGATCATGCCCTTCGACGTGAAGAGGGACGTGATCGACGGACTCGGCGTCGAGGAACTGGTGGTGATCCCGTTCGACAAGGAGTTCATGAAGATCCCGGCGGAGGACTTCATCTCGCAGATCCTCGTCGAGCGGCTCGGCGCCACGAACGTCTCGGTGGGGGAGAACTTCCGCTTCGGGACGAAGGCCAAAGGGACGCCGGAGATGCTCGCCGGGCGCGACGAGTTCGAGACCCGCGTCGTCCCGCTGGTGGAGGTCGACGGCGAGACCGTCTCGTCCACCCGCGTCCGCGCGCTGGTGGCGGCCGGCGAGGTGGACGCTGCGATGCGCTGTCTCGGCGCGCCGTTCATGCTCGAGGGCAGGGTCGTGGAGGGGGATCAGCGCGGCCGCGAGCTCGGCTTCCCGACGGCCAACCTCGTGCCCGACGACCGTCTGGTCGTACCGGGGCACGGCGTTTACGCCGCGTTCGCCAACGGGCACCCGGCCGCGGTCAACGTCGGGATCAGGCCGACCTTCGAGACCGGCAGGGGCCTGCTGGTCGAGTCCTTCCTGATCGACTTCGACGGCGATCTCTACGGGCGCAACCTCCGCGTGGCCTTCGTCAGCCGCCTGCGGGGTGAGAAGCGATTCCCGGGCGCCGAGGACCTGATCGCGCAGATGCACAACGACGTCGCGGAGGCGCGGGAGATCTGTGCCAAGTACGAGAACCGCCGCGCGGACTGATCGCTACCCTGTTGCGTCGATGCCGCTGACGAAGGACAGAAAGCAGGAGCTGATCGGCAAGTACGGCCGGTCCGGCGAGGACACCGGCTCCGCCGAGGTGCAGGTCGCGCTGCTCACGGCCCGCATCAACGAGCTCACCGAGCACCTGCGTACCCACAGCAAGGACCATCACTCCCGCCGTGGCCTGCTGAAGATGGTCGGCAAGCGCCGGCGCATCCTCCGTTACCTGGAGAGCAGCGACCTGGAGCGCTACAGGGCTCTGGTTGCGGATCTCGGCCTGCGCCGCTAGCGGGACAACGTCGGCGTGATCGAGGCCGGCACCGAGGCTCCAGACTTCTCACTGCCCGACCACGACGGCAACCAGGTTTCGCTCTCCGATTTCGCGGGACGCAAGCTCATGCTGGTTTTCTACCCGCTGGACTTCAGCCCCGTCTGCAGCGATCAGCTCAGCATCTACCAGGAGGTTCTCAGCGAGATCGAGGCGCAGGGAACGGCGCTCGTCGGCATCAGCGTCGATTCGAGCTACGCACACCATGCCTTCCGTGAGAAGCTCAACCTGACCATGCCGCTGCTCGCCGACTTCAACCCCAAGGGTGAGGTGTCGAAGGCCTACGGCGCCTGGATCGAGGGGGCCGGCATCAGCAACCGGGCGCTCGTGCTGATCGAGGATGGCGAGGTCAAGTGGTCCTACGCCGCGCCGAACCCGGGGGAGATCCCCGGCGCGAACCTGATCTTCGACGCCCTGTCCGCCTGATCAGGCGACGATCTTCGCCTTGGCGCTCTCGAACTCCGCGTCCGAGAGCTTGTTGTCGTCGTGGAGCTTGGCGAGCTTGGTGAGCTCGTCCGCGGCGGAGCCGCTCCCGGCGGTCTGGCGAACGTAGGCGTCGAACTGGTGTTGGGCCGCCTCCTGCTGCTGCAGTGCGCGATCTCGCATTCCGCGGCCGCGAGTGATCAGGTAGATCAGGGCCGCGAAGAACGGGATGAAGATCAGGAACAGGACCCAGATGGCCTTCGACCACCCGGAGATGTCGTGGTCTCGGAACAGATCCGCGAGGATCGTGAAGAGAACCATCAACCAGGCTGCGAAGACGAAGATCTCTAGAACCGTCAGCAGCGCCTGGCCAAACGTGAAGTCGGCGAGGATCATCCATTCCTCCGATGCATTCGATGGGGAGCCGGGCTGCTTGAAGCCTACCCTTCGGCCGATGAGCGAGCTGACCAGCGCGGGAGTGCCGCCGATCGGCGCCGGGGACCACGTCACCGGCGAGGGCACCGACGCGATCGTCTACGCGGACTTCGGCTGCCCCTATTGCGCCTCAGGCTGGGCGCGACTCCGGGAGCTGCCGGTCCGCCTCTGCTTCCGCCACTTCCCGATGGCCTCCAAGCACCCGAGGGCGCCCGTGTTGCACGCCGCCGCGGAGGCGGCGGGCGCCCAGGGGGCCTTCTGGGAGATGTGCGACTCGCTCTACGCCGATCGGGGACGCGTCGACGACCCCCACCTCTGGGAGCGGGCGGAGCGCTTCGGGCTCGACCTCGAGCGCTTTCGCGGCGACAGCCGCTCGGACGCCGTGCGCGAGCGAATCGAGCGCGATTTCGTCAGCGGTGTCCGTGCCGGAGTGGCCGGGACGCCGACCGGCTTCGTCGACGGCCGCCGCCTGGAGGGGGATCTCATAGAGGCGCTCAGAGCGACGAGCGGTCGCTAACATCGTCGCGACAGAGAACGAGAGTTCTTAAGCGAAAGGCCGCCAACCGGGCGGCCGAAGGGAACAAGACATATGAGTATGTTCGACGTAAGCCGCGTCTCGGTGGAGGTAGGCGGCGAGGAGATCTCCTTCGAGACCGGAAAGCTCGCCCGTCAGGCGAGCGGCGCCGTCGTGGTGCGCTCCGGCGACACGATGGTCCTCTGCACCGCGACCGCGGGCAACATCCGCGACGTGGACTTCCTCCCCCTCACCGTCGACGTTGAGGAAAAGCACTACGCCGCGGGCAAGATCCCCGGCTCCTTCTTCCGTCGCGAGGCCAGGGCAGGCGAAAAGGCCACCCTGACAGCGCGAATGATCGACCGTCCGATTCGCCCGCTCTTCCCGAAAGGCTGGCACCGCGAGACCCAGCTGGTCTCCCAGCCGATGTCGGTGGACCACGTCCACCCGTACGACATCCTGGCGATGAACGGGGCCTCCGCGGCCCTCGCGATCTCGGACATCCCGGTCGCCAAGCACGTCGGCGCTGTCCGGGTCGGAAAGCTCGACGGCGACTTCGTCGTCAACCCCGAGGAGGAGAGGCTCCAGGAGCTCGATCTCGACCTGATCGTGTCGGGCACCGACGAGGCGATCCTGATGGTCGAGGCCGGCGCCGACGGCGTCTCCGAGGCCGAGATCCTCGACGCCCTCGACATCGCGCACAGCGAGATCAAGAAGCTCGTCGCGACGATGGAGGAGCTGCGCCAGACGGCCGGCAAGGAGAAGCTCGAGGTCGAGGCGCCTCAGGTGGACGAGGCGACGCTCGAATCGATCCAGAGCTCCCACGGCTCCAAGCTCGACGAGGCCACGCAGGTCCAGGCCAAGCTCGAGCGCCAGGACGCGATCGACGCCGTCGAGGAGGAGGTGCTGGAGCAGTACGCGCCCCCCACCGAGGACGAGCAGCCCGACCGCGAGCGTCTCGCCGAGGTCAAGGCGGCATTCGCCAAGCTCGAGAAGGACATCATCCGCAAGCGCATCGCCGTCGACAAGAAGCGCCCCGACGGCCGCGCCCAGGATGAGATCCGCCCGATCGAGACGGAGATCGATATCGCTCCGCGCTCGCACGGCTCGGCCCTGTTCACGCGCGGGGAGACACAGATCTTCTCCAACGTCGCGCTGGGCACCACCCGCATGGACATGAAGGTCGACAACCTCGGCCTGCAGGAGACCAAGCGGTTCTGGCACCACTACAACTTCCCGCCGTTCTCGGTGGGAGAGGCCGGCTTCATGCGCGGCCCGAAGCGCCGCGACATCGGCCATGGCGCGCTCGCCGAGCGGGCGCTCCAGGCCACGATTCCCGACGAGGAGGAGTTCCCGTACGTGCTTCGAGTGGTCTCCGACACGCTCGAGTCGAACGGGTCCTCGTCCATGGGCTCGGTCTGCGCCTCTTCCATGGCGCTGCAGGCCGCCGGAGTGCCGGTTTCGGCACCGGTCGCCGGCGTCGCGATGGGCCTGATCAAGGAGGGCGACGACTACACCGTCCTCACGGACATCGCCGGCGTCGAGGACCACCTGGGCGACATGGACTTCAAGGTCGCCGGGACCTCTGAGGGCATCACCGCCCTGCAGATGGACATCAAGATCACCGGCGTCACGCTGGAGATCCTCAGGGACGCGCTCGATCAGGCAAACAAGGGTCGGCTGTTCATCCTCGGCAAGATGGCCGAGACGATCGACCACCCGCGCGAGCAGCTGTCGCAGTTCGCGCCGAAGATCACCTCGATCAGGATCGACCCCGAGAAGATCGGTGCGCTGATCGGCAAGGGCGGCGAGACGATCCGCGGCCTCTCGGAGGAGTTCGAGGCCGAGATCGACGTCGACGACGACGGCACGGTGCGTCTCTACGCGCCGACCGGCGAGAAGGTCGACGCCCTCGCGGACCGGATCACAGCGATGACCAAGGACGCCGAGATCGGCGACCGCTACACCTCCGGAAAGGTGGTCAAGACCACCAACTTCGGAGCCTTCGTCGAGCTCAGCAAGGGCACCGACGGCCTGCTTCACATCTCCAACGTGAAGCCGGGTGAGCGCGTCGGCACCGTCGAGGACGTCCTCAACCAGGGCGACGAGATCGACGTCACGGTCGTCGAGGTCGACAAGGAGCGGGGTCGGATCGGCCTGCGGCTCACCGAGGACCCCGATGTCGAGGGCAAGTCGCCCGAGGAGCTCGCCGGTGTCGGCACCGGTGACCCTGGTCCCCCCAGCCGTCGCCGTGACGGCGGCGGTGGCGGGCGCGGCGGCCCGAGGCGCGATCGCGATGGCGGCGGCGGCGGTCGCCGCCGCGAGCGTGACAGCGGCGGCAGAGGCCGCTGAGCCCGACCGCGTGACGAACCCCGAAGCACAGGTAGCCGAGCTCGACTCCGGGATCCGGGTCGCTACGGAGGCCGTGCCCTCCGTGCGGTCCGTCGCTCTCGGGCTCTGGGTTCGTACAGGATCGAGGGACGAGACGCCGGCGCAGGCCGGCGTCTCGCATTTCCTTGAGCACCTGCTCTTCAAGGGCACCAAGCGCTACTCGGCGATCGAGATCGCCGAGATCTTCGACGGCCTCGGCGCCGCGGTGAACGCGGCGACCGGCAAGGAGTCGACGAACCTGTACGCGCGCTTCCTCGACACCCACACGGACGAGGCCTTCGACCTCCTCGCGGAGATGCTGCTTGGCCCGACCTACCCCGAGATCGACTCGGAGCGCGAGGTCGTCCTCGAGGAGATCGCCATGTACGAGGACGAGCCGCAGGACAAGGTCCACGACGTCCTCGATGAGGCCGTCTTCGGCGGCCATCCCCTCGGGAGACGGATCCTCGGCGAGGCCGACGTGATCAGCTCGATTCCGATTCCGGACATCGACGCTTATCACCGGGCCCGCTACACGGGCGGGAACATCGTCGTCGCAGCCGCGGGCAACGTCGACCACGACCGGATCGTGGAGCTCACCAAGCGCCACATCGAGCCTCCGGTCGCCGCGGCCGACGGCGCCGCGCTCGAGGCTCCCCAGGTGGACGGCGCCCAGATCGGCTTCCAGCAGAAGGACACGGAGCAGTTCCACATCTGCTTCGGCGGGCCCGGCATCGATCGCGCCGACGACCGTCGTTACGCGCTCAGCATCCTCGACGCGGTTTTCGGCGGATCGACCTCCTCGCGCCTCTTCCGCGAGGTTCGCGAGAAGAAGGGGCTGGCCTATTCCGTCGGCTCCTACACGCAGCAGTTCGTCGACAGCGGGCTGATCGGGATCTACGTCGGAACGCGCCAGGACAACGTCCAGGAGGCCTGCGAGATCATCGGCCGCGAGCTGGCCTCGATCCACACGGACGGGATCAGCGATGACGAGCTGGTTCGCGCCAAGGAACACGTCAAGGGACGGATGGTGCTCTCGTCCGAATCGACCGCTGCGCGGATGGGCAGGATCGCCAAGGCGACCCTGTTCGACACGCCCCTCCTGACCCTCGACGAGCTGCTCGAGAAGGTCGACGCGGTCTCCCTGGACGACGTCGCTGAGCTCGCCCGGCAGCTCTACGCGCCCGAGTCGCTCTCGGCCGCCGCGATCGCCCCGAGCGAGGACCGCTTCCGGGCGGCGCTTGCGCCTGTGAGCGAAGCGCTCGCCGCCGCGTAGTGGCCGACGTCGATTCGAAGTACGGATCTCATTTCGAGTCCCAACTCGAGAAGGGCGAGGTGCTGCGGGGGATCTGTGTGGCGTCCCAGCAGAAGGGCATGTTCAAGGGCGGCGCCGTGGCGATTGGCGCCACCGACCGGCGATTGTTGGTGCAGCCGCTCAATCGCCGCGGCAATCCCGACGGACCCCTCGACCCGATCCCTGCGGACCGGATCGCCTCCGTGAAGGCCGGTGGGGCGGGCGGCGGCTGGTGGAACGTGTCGACCGCGATCCTCGATCACGCCGCAGTCAAGCTCGAGATCGAGACGACCGATGGCGAGAAGCTCAAGCTGATGGTGATGCGCAAGGGCGCAGAGCCCCTCGCCGAGTGGTTCCGGGCGAACGAACCCACATAAGATCGCCCGATGGCGGATCCGATCAAGGTCGTCGTGTCAGGTGCGGCCGGGCGCATGGGGGAGACCGCCTGCGGGGCGGTCGATGGCGCTGACGACATGCAGCTGGTCGGCCGCGCCGATCCGGCCCTCGACATCTCGGTGAAGGACGTGCTCGAGGGTGCGGACGTGATGGTCGACTTCACGACCCCAGACGCGGCGCCGGCGAACGTCTCCGAAGCGATCGAGGCCGGCGTGCACGCCGTCGTCGGCAGCACGGGATTCGACCTGGATGAGCTGAAGGCGACCGTGCTCCACGCGGACAGTAAGGCGAACTGCTTCGTCGCGCCCAACTTCGCGATCGGCGCCGTGCTGATGATGGAGGCCTCGAAGCTGATCGCGCCCCACATGCCCGAGGCCGAGATCATCGAGCTGCACGGCGATCACAAGGTGGACGCTCCATCGGGCACGGCCAAGCGAACGGCGGAGTTGATCCGCGACGCCGGGGGAAACGTGCACGAGCCGATCCACTCGGTGCGCCTGCCGGGCCTGGTCGCGCACCAGGAGGTGACCTTCGGCGGTGAGGGCCAGACGCTCTCCATCCGCCATGACTCGGTGGACCGCTCCAGCTTCATGCCCGGGGTGCTGCTCGCCGTGCGCAAGGTGAGGGATCTACCGGAACGCTTCGTAATCGGACTGGAGGAGTTGCTATGACGGAGGACCTGGCGAGGCTGGACGCCACCGCTCAGGCGGAGCTGGTGCGAAGCGGGGAGGTCAGCGCCGAGGAGCTGACACAGGCTGCGATCGAGCGCGCGAAGCGGCTCAACCCCGACCTGAACGCGATCATTCACCCGCTCTACGAGCAGGGCCTCGAGGAGGCGCGTGGCGAGCTCCCTGATGGGCCATTCCGCGGTGTGCCGTTCCTCTTCAAGGACCTCGGCGCCGGCCTCGCCGGCCAGCCGATGCACATGGGGATGAAGGGCCTGAAGGACGCCGACTTCCGCCTCCCTGTGGACACCTTCCTCGGCGCGCGCTTCCGTGACGCGGGCCTGGTCACGATCGGCAAGACCAACACGCCGGAGCTGGGAATCGTCCCGACGACCGAGCCGGAGGCCTACGGCGCCACCCACAACCCCTGGAACCTCGATCACTCCCCGGGCGGCTCGAGCGGTGGCTCGGCCGCCGCGGTGGCCGCCGGGATCGTGCCGATCGCGCACGCGAACGACGGTGGCGGGTCGATCCGCATCCCGGCGAGCTGCTGCGGGCTGGTCGGCCTCAAGCCCAGCCGGGCACGGACCTCGCTCGGCCCTCTGATCGGCGACACGATGAGCGGCCTCACCGTCGAGCACGTGGTCTCGCGCTCCGTTCGCGACGTCGCGGCGGCGCTCGATGCGACCCACGGCCCCGGCCCCGGCGACCCCTACGTCGCCCCGGCACCGGCAAGGCCGTACATGGAGGAGCTCGGCGCGGATCCCGGATCGCTTCGCATCGCGATCCTCACCGACCCGATCGGTGCCGCTCACATCGAGATCGATCCGGTCGTCGTCTCCGCCGCGCGCGAGGCCGCTGGGATGCTGGAGGGGCTCGGGCACAACATCGATGAGGACGTGCCCGCCGTCGACGAGAGCTTCGACCTGATCGAGACCTTCCTGACCCGCTGGTACGCAGGCCAGACCGAGATCCTCGACACGTTCGGCATGCTCCTCGGCCGCCCGATCGGGCCCGAGGACGTCGAGCCGCTCACCTGGGCGATGGCGGAGGAGGGCAGGCGGCGCCATTCGGGTCAGTACCTGGCCGCGGTCAGCCAGCATCAGGCGGTCGGGCGGATGCTCGGCATGTGGTTCGAGTCCGGACACGACCTCCTGCTGACGCCGACGATGGGAGAGCCGCCGCCCCCGCTGGGGAGCTTCCCCGACGATCCCGAGGATCCGTTGCGGCGGATCCGTCGGGGCGAGAAGACGGCTGCGTTCACCGCTCTCGTCAACGCCACGGGCGAACCGGCGATCTCTCTGCCGCTTGCCTGGAGCGAGGACGGGCTGCCCATCGGCATCCAGCTGATCGCTCCCCTGGGCCGCGAGGACGTGCTCCTGCGCGTTGCCTCGCAGCTGGAGGAGGCGCATCCGTGGGCTGACAGGTTGCCCGAGACCTTCTCGGTACCCTCAGGCTGATGGCTGAGATCGGAGGGGTACTGACGGCGATGGTCACCCCGTTCACCGAGGACCGCTCGGTGGACGAGGCGGCAGCGCGCGCTCTGGCGCGTCATCTCATCGACAACGGCTCCCACGGGCTGGTCCTTGCCGGCACCACCGGCGAGTCGCCGACGCTGGACGACGCCGAGAAGATCTCCCTGCTGCGAGCGGTGCGAGACGAGGTCGGGCCAGAAGTACTGCTCATCTGCGGTGCGGGCTCCAACGACACCCGGCACTCCGAGCGCCTCTCGGCCGCGGCCGCCGACGCCGGTGCCGACGCGGTCCTGGCGGTCACCCCGTACTACAACAAGCCCAACTTCACCGGCATCAGGGCGCACTACGAGGTCGTCGCGAAGGCCGCCGGGATCCCGGTCGTCCTCTACAACATCCCCTCGCGGGTGGTGGTCAACCTCTCGCCCGAGCAGCTGGCGGACCTCGCTCAGATCGAGAACGTCGTCGCCGTCAAGCAGGCCAACGACGACGAGCTGCAGCCGATCGAAGGGCTGCGGGTCCTCGCGGGCAACGACGGGACCTTCCTGCGCGCTCTCGAGATGGGCGAGCCGGGCGGCGTCCTGGTGGCCTCCCACCTCGCAGGGCGAGAGATGAGGGAGATCTACGATGCGGTCCAGGCCGGCGACGCCGAGCGCGCCCGCGAGATCGACGACGGGCTGCGCCCGATCTACGAGATTTGCGGCAAGACCAACCCGATCCCGGTCAAGGCCGGCCTCGAGCTGCTCGGGGTCTGCTCAGCCAGGGCGAGACTGCCGATCGTCGAGGCGGACGAGGAGCAGAGGTCAGAGGTCCGGCGGGCGCTCGAGGCGCACGGCCTGCTGGCCGGGAGCGCAGCTTAGGTTTGAGCAGCTCGAGCGTTCGGATCCTCCCCCTGGGCGGCCTGGGGGAGATCGGGAAGAACATGACCATGGTCGAGGTCGACGGGCGGATCGTCATCGTCGACACGGGCCTGATGTTCCCGACGGCGGACATGCTGGGGATCGATCTGGTCCTGCCGGACTTCTCAACCCTGCGCGAGCGCGCCGACGACATCGAGGCGATCGTCCTCACCCACGGTCACGAGGACCACGTGGGTGCGCTGCCGTACGTGCTTCGCGAGATCGGCGTGCCACCCGCCATCTACGGCGGGCTGTTGACCATCGGCATGGTCCGCTCCAAGCTCGACGAGCACAAGCTCCGCGACGTGCCGCTGCAGGAGCTGCCGACGGGCGAGCGGGCAAACGCGGGCCCGTTCGAGATCGAGCTCGTCCACATGGCCCATTCGATTCCCGACGCCCGGGCGGTGGCGCTCCGCAGCGATGCCGGGACGGTCCTGATCACGGGCGACTACAAGTTCGACCAGACCCCCGTCGACGGCATCCCCGCCGACGTCTCCCGGCTCGCGGAGCTCGGCCGCGAGGGCGTGCTCTGTCTCTGCGGAGATTCGACGAACGCCGACCGGCCCGGGGTGGCTCCCTCGGAGTCGAGCGTCGGACCGGCCCTCTTGGAGGTCTTCGGCCGTTGCAAGGGCCGCATCGTGGTCACCTCGTTCGCCTCGAACGTCCACCGTGTCCAGCAGGTCATCGACGCGGCGGCTCGTCTCGATCGCCGGGTCGCGCTGGTCGGGCGCTCGATGCGCAAGAACTTCAACATCGCCTCGAACCTGGGCATCGCCTCGGCCCCGGATGGGCTGTTCATCTCGCCCAAGGAGATCGAGGACTTCCCCGATGAGGAGGTCGTCGTGATCTCGACGGGCAGCCAGGGGGAGCCGCTCTCGGCGCTGCGCCGCATGGCTCACCGGGATCATCCGGACGTCGAGCTCCATTCCGGCGACACCGTGATCTTCTCGGCGACGCCGATCCCCGGAAACGAGCGCTCCGTCAACGAGACGATCGACCGCATCTTCCAGATCGGCGCCCAGGTCGTGACTGCGGCGGACGCGCCGATCCACGCCTCCGGCCACGGCTGGCAGGAGGAGCTCAAGCTGATGCTCAACCTGACCAAGCCGCAGAACGTCTTCCCCTTCCACGGCGATCACAAGCGCCTCAAGCTCCACGGTGACCTGGCGGAGTCGGTCGGGATCGACCGGGACCGGATCTTCATGGGCCGGAACGGCCTCGCCCTGGAGATCGACGAGTCGGGTGCCCGCTTCGGCGAGGACGTCCACGCGAGCATGATCTTCGTCGACGGGGTATCCGTCGGCGAGCCCGACGAGTTCGCCCTCCGTGACCGGCGCAAGCTCTCCGACGACGGCGTGTTCATCGTCGTCGCCACGATCTCCTCGGACGACGGCTCCCAGGTCGCGGACCCCGAGGTGATCTTCCGAGGCGTACCGTTCGCCAAGGAGGCCGACGGCCTCCGCGATGAGCTTAGGGACGTGGTCCAGGAGACCCTCAACGAGGCTGCCGACGAGGAGATCCACGAGATCTCCCTCCTCCAGCAGGACCTGCACGACGACATCGCGGAGTTCGTCTACGAGAAGCTCCGCCGCCGGCCACTGGTGCTCCCGGTCGTCGTCGAGGTCTAGCCTCTAGGCGTGACTCTGCAGCGGGTACGTCCAGTACGTACAGATGGTCCGTGAGGCGTTCGAGTGCTTCGACAGCAATGAGATTCAGCGGGTCTGTAGGAAAGGAAAAGCCCCCGGTGGTCGAGGGAGGGGCGACCACCGGGGGCGACGCTTTGGCGCTTCATCACCGGCGGCCACAAACACCGCCGCCGAATAAAGGCCGAAGCGATTCTCGCCGTGGTATGTGGGGTTTCGTACCGCGGCGAGGTGTCTCGTCCGCTGCGGAATCTAGGACGCGTTCTTGAACGTTTGCTAAAGGTTCGCCGGCTTCGACTCGGAGGTATCGCCTTCGGTCCCGGCCTTTGGATCGGCGGCCTTCTCCAGCGGGAGGCGGACCGAGAACCGCGCGCCGCCGTAGGTGCTTCGCCCGGCGGAGACCGAGCCGCCGTGAGATTCGGCGACCGCCCGCACGATGGCGAGCCCGAGCCCGCTGCCTCCGCCCGCGGCGGTGTCGGCCGGGCCGTCGCCCCGGACGAAGCGATCGAAGACTTGGCTCTCCATGTCGGCCGGGATCCCGGGGCCGTCGTCGACCACCTCGAGCAGCGCCTCGTCTCCATCGCGCCGCGCGGTGAGCTCGACGGTGGCGCGCTCGGGCGTATGCCGGATGGCGTTCTCCAGCAGATTCCGGATCAGCCGGTGGAGCTCGTCCGGATTCCCCTGCAGGGGGAGGGGGCCCTCCAGCCGCCTCTCGATGCGCCGGTCGCCCGCGAGCGGCTGGACCTCCTCGATCGCTCCGGTGGCGATCGCGCTCAGGTCGAGATCCCTCGTCGCGACGCGGCGGCCTGCGTCGGCGCGCGCGAGCAGCAGCAGGTCGGAGACGAGCCCGGACATCCGCTTCGTGGAGGAGAGCGCGGCGTCGACAGTCTGGCGGTCGTCCTCGGAGCTCTTTCCGGCCACCTGCAGCAGCTCCAGGTTCGCCTGGATGCTCGTCAGCGGTGTCCTCAGCTCGTGGGAGGCGTCGGCGACGAACTCGCGCTGGCGCTCGAGCGACTGCTCGCGCTCCGAGCGGGCCTCGTCGAGCGCCTGAAGCATGCCGTCCATCGTCCGTGCCAGCTCGCCCACCTCGTCGTCGGTCACCGGCGTCGGGATGCGCTTCGATGGGTCTCGGGTGCTGGTGATCTGACGCGCCAGCCCGGTGAGCGCCTTGATCGGCCGCATCGCTCGATCCGCCACGGCGAGGCCGGCGAGCAGGGCGAGCAGGGTGCCGCCGAGCACACCGGCGCCGAGGAAGAGCCAGAGGCGCGCCACCGTGTCGTTGACTCCGGTATTGGGGCGCCCATATTGGACGTACGCCGGGAGTGAGCCGGTCGCGCTGATCGGCTCGGTGGCGACGCTGAGCTCGCCGACATCATGGATTCCCCTCCTTGGTGACCCGAGGTTGACGTTGGGGTTGGTTGCGGCACCGCGGATGGGACGCCCATACTGGTCGAGCACCTTGATCTGAGCGTCCTCCGGCAGTGCGAACGCCCGCAGGTTGGGAGCCCGACTGACGATCACCCCGTAGAACGGGTCGTTGGAGACGCTTGTCTCGGCGCCCAACGATCGGGCGGCGTTGCGGAGCTCCTCCCGGAAATCGCCTCGAATCCGGTTGCCCACCACCTGGCCGAGGACGAGGGCGAAGCAGACCAGGATGACTAGGGTCAGGCCTGCCGTGGTGATCGCGATCCGCCAGCGGACGGGTATCCGCTCGAAGAGCGGCAGCCGCCTGCCGCGGATCCAGGTCACCCGGCGGCCTTCAGCACGTAGCCTGCACCGCGCTTGGTGTGGAGCAGGCGCGGCTCGCCGCCGGACTCGAGCTTGCGGCGAAGATTGGAGATGAAGACGTCGATTGTGTTGGTCTGCTCGAAGGGGTCATAGCCCCAGACGTCCTCGAGCAGGCGCTCGCGCGAGACGACCAGCTTCTTGTTCCTGGCGAGGTACTCGAGCAGCTCGAACTCACGGTTCGTCAGCTCGATCTCGCGGTCGCCACGCTTCACCTCCCGGGTGTCCGGGTTGACGAGCAGGTCGCCGATGACGATCGAGGCGCTGCCCCTCGGCGGCCGGCGTCGCAGCAGGGCCCTGATGCGGGCAAGCAGCTCCGAGCGCTCGAACGGCTTCGGCAGGTAATCGTCGGCGCCGGTGTCGAGTCCCTCGACGCGATCCTCGGTCTCGGTGCGCGCGGTCAGGATGAGAATGGGAACGTCGCTCTCGGCGCGCAGGCGCCTGCAGACCTCCATCCCGTCCAGGCGGGGAAGGCCCAGGTCGAGCACGACCAGGTCGGGGCTGAACTGCTCGGCGGCGGTCAGCGCCTCGGCGCCGTCGCCGGCGCTGCGGACCTCATGCCCCTCGGCGCGCAGCGAGCGGCGCAGGACGTCGGCGATCGCCTCGTCATCCTCGACGACCAGCACGCGCGCGGACGCTGTTGCCTGCTCCATCACCGTCTTTAGGTTAGATGCCAATTTCCGCCGCCCAAGCGGACTTGAGGCAACGTTTAGGCACGCAGGGGACGGCCCCCAGGCGTCGAAATGGGTGGGCGGATGCTTGCAGACCGCATTTTCGGCGCGCCTGAGCGGCGAGATCCGCCCAAGCGCAAGAGGCAGCCTGCCCGCGGGCGGAAGCGCAAGCCCGCGGCGCGCGGGCGTGCCCGCGGCCGGGGTCGTGGGCGCACCTCGCCCGAGGTGATGCAGCGACGGCTCGACCTGGCGGGGCTTTCCTGCGTCGGCCTGGCGGTCTACCTGGGGTACGTCATCTATCTCGGCTGGAACGGCGGCACCGTCGGCGACGGGTCCCAGACCGCGCTCGAATACGCCGTGGGCGCCGGCGCGATCGTGGTCCCAGTGGCCCTCGGCCTCGCCGGGATCGGCCTGATCCTGAGGCCGTTCCTCCCGTCGCCCAAGTCGGTTGCCGTCGGGGTGGCGGCGATCACCTGCGGCCTGCTACTGGCACTGGCCGCGCAGACCGCGGGCCTCGGTCCCGAGGGCGTGCGCAAGGGCCTGTTCGATCCGAGCTTCTTCCCGCACCACGGCGGCGGCCTGGGCGAGGTCCTCTACTGGGCCTCGACGACGCTCTTCCAGCGCCTCGGCGCCCAGATCATCGCCGTGGTCCTGCTGCTGTCCGGGCTGCTGCTGCTGACCGGCCGCTCCGTCTCGGACATGGTCCGCGCCGCCCGTCGCGGCGCGGACAAGGCCAAGCGGGGCACCGTCGGCTTCGCCACCGCGATCAAGGAGAGCCGGGTCCACACCGACCCTGACCTGATCGACACCTCGCCCGCCGACACCGAGCGGGTCTTCGGGCCGCCGGAGCCGGTGGCCGACGGAGACGACTTCCAGGTGCTGGTCGGCGGAGATGAGCAGGAGACGGAGAAGGTGGCGAACTTCGACGACGCCGTGCGGATCGCCGACGAGCCCGACACCAGCGAGCTCGCGGACCTCGAAGGAAACGAAAACGAGACGATCAGGGTTGCCAAGCCAGACGCGCCCGAGCCGCATATCCCCGCAGGCGAAGCCGAGGAGATGGGCGTTGATGGCGAAGCCGCTGTCGACCCCGTCCCGCGCACCCCGATGGGCGAGAAGCGCGGGGGTGTCACCGAGTCGGAGGAGATCGACTACCGGGCGCCCGACCCCGAGCGCGTCCTCGAGCGCGGCGCTCCAGACAAGGGCCCCGACAAGCAGGACCACGAGGCGATCGCCCTCAATCTGCTCGAGACGCTCGGGCACTTCGGCGTGGAGGCGAAGATCGTCGGGACCGTCACGGGCCCGCACGTGAGCCGTTACGAGCTCAAGCTCGCTCCCGGGACCAAGGTCTCGAAGATCACCCAGCTCAAGGACGACCTCGCCTACGCGCTCGCCTCGACCGACATCCGGATCCTGGCGCCGATCCCCGGCAAGCAGGCTGTTGGCGTGGAGGTCCCAAACCAGCGCCGCCGCCTCGTGCGCCTCGGAGACATCTACGGCGGGCGGCCGCAGGGCGGCTCGCCGCTGGTCGCCTGGCTCGGCAAGGACATCTCGGGCAGCGCCGTCTGGACCGACCTGCAGAAGATGCCGCACGCCCTGATCGCCGGCACCACGGGCTCGGGCAAGTCCGGCAGCGTCAACGCGATCCTCAGCTCGATCCTGCTGCACGCCTCGCCGAACGAGGTGCGGATGGTGCTCGTCGACCCCAAGCGGGTCGAGCTCAACCACTACGAGAAGATCCCGCACCTGCTGACGCCGGTGGTGACGTCGCCGCGCCTCGCCGCCAACGTCCTCAACAACCTGATCGCGGAGATGGAGAGCCGCTACCAGATCATGGAGCAGGCCCGCTCGCGCAACCTCGGGGAGCTCAACCGCGTGCGCGAGCGCGATGGGGAGGCCCCGCTGCCGTACATCCTCTGCGTGATCGACGAGCTCGCCGACCTGATGATGGTCTCGCCGGCCGAGGTCGAGGACGCGATCATCCGCCTGGCCCAGAAGGCACGGGCCGTCGGGATCCACCTCCTGCTCGCGACGCAGCGTCCCTCAACCGACATCATCACCGGGACGATCAAGGTCAACATCCCTTCGCGGATCGCCTTCGCGGTCTCGTCCCAGGTCGACTCGCGCGTGATCCTGGACCAGGGCGGCGCCGAGACGCTGCTGGGCCAGGGCGACATGCTCTTCCGCCCGGCGGGCACCTCGAAGATGCAGCGGATCCAGGGCGCCTTCATCACCGAGGCCGAGATCGCCAAGATCACCGACTTCTGGGCGGATCAGGGCGAGCCCGACTTCGCCCACGAGCTGCTCGACACGCCGCAGGTCTCGAAGGATGACGGCGACGCGGACGACGACTTCGATCCGGACTCAGACGACCTGCTCGATCAGGCCGCGCAACTGGTGGTCGAGGGCGGCACCGCCTCCGTCTCGATGATCCAGCGGCGGCTGCGGGTGGGCTATACGCGCGCCGGGCGCCTGATCGACATGCTCGAGCGACGGGGCATCATCTCCGGCTACGAGGGCTCCAAGCCGCGACAGGTCCTCGTCTCGCTCGCGGATCTGCCGCGGGTGCTGGGCGGGGGAGAGGCCTCAACACCGGCTGGGG
This sequence comes from uncultured Solirubrobacterales bacterium, assembly GCA_963815665.1. Lineage (GTDB taxonomy): Bacteria > Actinomycetota > Thermoleophilia > Solirubrobacterales > 70-9 > DASUPK01. The sequence goes on from CAWFHN010000011.1 coordinate 436,050, forward strand.
AAGGCGAGCCCGAGCCGGTCAGCGCCCAGCCCGACGCCGACTAGGCACCAGTGAGTGGTTTGCCCGTCTATAGGCGGGCAAATCCAGCACACTTCGCGAGAATGGGCGCATGAGCGTCCGAGCGGGCATCCTGGTAACCGGCACGGAGGTGCTGAGCGGGTACGTCACCGACCGCAACGGTCCCTGGATCTCGGAGCAATTGGCGGACCTGGGAGTTGAGGTCGCGGAGATCACGGTCGTCGGCGATCGCCCGGAGGACCTCGAGGGGGCCATGCGCCACATGCGGGACGAGGGGCTCGACCTGATCTTCACCAGTGGCGGGCTGGGGCCGACGGCGGACGACCTGACGGCCGAGGTGGTCGGGCGCTTCGCGGGTCGCGACCTCGTCCTGGACGAGGAGATGGAACAGAAGATCGCCGACATCATCGCCCGCTACGCGCGCCGCCTCCGCTTCGACCCGGACGCGGTCCGCGAGGCGAATCGCAAGCAGGCGATGGTCCCCGAGGGCGCCGTGGCCATCGACCCCGCCGGCACGGCGCCGGGTCTGGTGGTTCCCGCGGACGGCCAGGTGGTGGTCGTGCTGCCGGGGCCGCCGCGCGAGCTGCAGGAGATGTGGCCCCGGGCGCTGGCGGCGGCGCCTGCCCGGGAGGTCCTCGACAGAGCCGAGCCGTACAGCACGATGTCGATCCGGATGTTCGGGATCCCGGAGTCCGAGCTCGCCATGGCCCTGCGCGAGATCGAGGAAGAGGGCGTCGCGCTGGACCAGCTCGAGGTGACCACCTGCCTGCGCGGCGGGGAGCTGGTCACCGACGTCCGCCACAGGGACGGCTCCGAGGATGCCACGGAGGGACTGCGCGCCGGCCTCGCCGAGCGCCTCGGCCAGTTCACCTACACCGAGAGCGGGGAATCCATCGAGGAGGTCGTCTTCCGGCTGCTCGGGGATCGCACGATCGCCGTCGCCGAGTCCTGCACCGGCGGCCTGCTCGCCGGGCGCCTGACGCTTCGGCCGGGCTCGTCGCAATGGGTCGCGGGCGGGGTCGTCGCCTACTCCAACGAGGCGAAGGCGGATCTCCTGGGGGTCGACCCGGGCCTGATCGAGAGCGAGGGGGCCGTGTCCCCGGAGGTCGCCGAGGCGATGGCGGATGGGGCCCTGGAGCGCTTCGGCGCGGATGTCAGCTGCGCGGTGACCGGAGTCGCCGGTCCGGATGGCGGCACCGAGGAGAAGCCGGTCGGATACGTCTGCTTCTGCGCCAAGACGGCGACGGGGGAGAGGCTCGCCCGCGATCCGATCCTCCCCGGCAGTCGCACGGACGTCCGCGACCGCTCGGTGGTCGTCGCCCTCCACCTGGTCCGCTACCTGCTGGAAGGCCGGGAGCCGCCGAGGTGAGGAGCGCCGGTTTGGCGATCCTGGCCGCGGCGATCGCCCTGATCGTGACCGGCTGCGGCTCCGACACGACCACGGCGGACCGGCGGGGGGCCCTGGAGGACTACGTCGCCAAGGTCCAGCCGATCAGGCTCGGGATCAACGAGCTTCTCGACAAGGCCGACCCGATCCTCGAGGGCTACCGCGACGGCGATCTGAGCGCCGCGCAGGCCGGGCTGCGGATGGGGCGGATCGAGCATGGAGCGGCCGGCTACGCGGTCCGGATCGCGTCCATCGAGGGAGTCCCCGATGAGATGCGCGCCGCCCAGAATGAGTACGCGCATACCTTCGTCCTGCAGGACACCTACCTGAGCGCCCTGGTAGCGGCACTGCCCAATCGGCAATTCGACGAGCTGCCGCACTTCCAGAACGAGCAGCGGGCGGCGATCATCGCCTGGCGCACGCGCCTCCAGGTGCTCGCCGACCGCTGGGGAGCGAAGCTGCCGGGGGACCTTCAGGTCGCCGGCCGCGGTGAGATCTCACCCGTGCCGACCGGGGACTGACGAGTGCCTCGTCGTCAAGAAGGGGAGAGAAGGCAGAGGTCGGGGCTCAGGCCCTGGTGAGAGGTTCGTCCACGAGTACGGTGCTGGCGGCGGTTGCGGCCGGTCCGCCGATTAGCTTTTCGGCGTGGCCAAGGAGAGGCTCAAGAGCCCCAGGGCTCGCCTGTTCGTCGCCCTCGATCTGCCGCAGGACGTGCGCGCCGGGCTGGTCGAGTGGCAGCAGACGGCGCTCGCCGATCCCGCCCTGCGGGTCGTCAGGCCGGAGGCGCTTCACATGACGCTGGTGTTCCTCGGCTACCAGGCGGAGAGGGACGCCAAGGCGATCGCCAAGGCGGCGTTTCACACCGACGCCGAGGCGCCCGCGGTCGAGCTCGTCGCCGAGCCCGTCGGCGTTCCCCCCGGCAAGCGCCCTCGCCTGATCGCGCTGGCGGCGAACTCGGACGAGATCGTGGCGATGCAGCGGGAGGTCGAGGAGCGGCTCGTGGCCGGCGGCTTCCACGAGCCCGAGAAGCGGGCGTTCTGGCCGCACCTGACGGTGGCGCGGGTCAGGCCCGAGGCGCCCGGGGGGCGGAAGCCGGCGCTGATCAGGACGCAGCCCCATTCGCTACCCGAACATATGTTCCGGTTCTTCCGTCCGACCCGTTTGGTCCTCTTCAAGTCCCACCTGCGCAGATCCGGTGCGGAGTACGAGCCGATGGCCGAGTTGGAGCTTCCGACCGCCCACGACGACCAAGCGACAGAGAGGTGAATGAGATGGCAGAGCAGAAGCCCAACTTGAGAGAGGCCGGCGAGAAGGACGCGAAGGCGCGCGACCAGGCGCTGCAGGCGGCGGTGTCGCAGATCGAGAAGGAGTTCGGCCAGGGCGCCCTGATGAAGCTGGGCGACCAGGGCGCACTCAAGGTGGAGTCCGTCTCCACCGGCGCCCTGCCGCTCGACATCGCGCTGGGAGTGGGCGGGGTGCCGCGCGGCCGCATCGTCGAGATCTTCGGGCCGGAGTCCTCCGGCAAGACAACGCTGATCTACCACATCATCGCCGAGGCCCAGGCCCGCGGAGGGGTCTGCGCCTTCATCGACACCGAGCACGCGCTCGATCCCGTCTACGCGCGGAAGATCGGCGTCAACACCGACGAGCTGATGATCTCCCAGCCGGACTACGGCGAGCAGGCTCTCGAGATCGTCGACGTGCTGGTCCGGTCGGGCGCGGTCGACGTCGTCGCGGTGGACTCCGTCGCCGCGCTGACCCCGCGGGTGGAGCTCGAGGGCCAGATGGGCGACCAGCACGTGGGCCTGCAGGCGCGCCTGATGTCGCAGGCGCTTCGGAAGCTGGCCGGCAACCTGAGTCGCGCCAACACGATCTGCCTGTTCACCAACCAGATCCGGGAGAAGATCGGGGTGATGTTCGGGAGCCCCGAGACCCAGCCGGGCGGCCGGGCGCTGAAGTTCTATTCCTCGCAGCGCCTCGACATCCGCCGGATCGAGACGCTGAAGGAGGGCACCGAGGCGGTCGGAAACCGGGTCCGGGTCAAGGTCGTCAAGAACAAGGTCGCGCCGCCGTTCCGCCAGGCCGAGTTCGACATCGAGTACGGCGTCGGCATCTCCAAGGAGGGCGGCCTGATCGACATGGCCCTAGAGCACGACCTGATCCAGAAGTCGGGCTCCTTCTTCTCCTACGGCGAGACGAGGCTCGGCCAGGGCCGCAACAACACCAAGGAGTTCCTGCGGGACAACCCGGAGCTGGGGGCTGAGCTCGAGCGGAAGGTCCACGAGAAGCTCGGGATCGGCGAGGAGGCCCAGGCGCCCGCTGAGGCCGAGAAGCCCGTCGAAGTGGTCAAGGACGCCGACAAGGCGGCGGAGAAGTCGGAGAAGGTCGCCGCCAAGCCGCAGAAAAGGGCCGCCTAGCTAAGCACCCGTGGGCGGGCGCGTGGAGGACCCGTACGAGCTCGCTCTGCGGGCTCTTGGCTACAAGGAGCGCACGGAGTCGGAGCTGCGCTCCTGGCTGGCCGAACGCGAGGTGGCCGAGGTCGAGATCGAGGAGGTGATCGCCCTGCTGATGGAGGCGGGAGCGATCGACGACGAGAGCTTCGCCCGGCGCTACGCGGAGGACAAGCGCCAGCTTGCCGGCTGGGGCCCGGATCGCATCTCAGCGGCGCTCCAGGGCCGCGGCGTCGCCCCAGAGCACATAGACGCCGCGCTCGTGGAGGACGATGGCGACGCGCTGCTCGAAAGGGCCCTGACGCTGCTCGGAGATCGCGGGATGGGCTGCGAGTCGGGGCGTGAGCGCGAGCGGGCGCTGGGGCTGCTCGTCAGGCGGGGATATCCGCTCGAGCTCGCCTACGAGGCGGTCAGAAGTGTCGAGCGGTCCCCGCGGGGATAGGATCCGCGCCGAATGGACGGCAACTTCTTCTTCGTGATCGGCGGCGTGCTGGTGCTCGCCGCGCTGGCGATCGCCTTCGTGGGTATTCGTGGCAGCGAGTCCTTCCCTCCCAATCGGGGGGCGATGGCCGGGGTGATCGTCGTGTTCGTCGCCCTCGTCGGCACGACCATGGCGTTCGCGATCGTCAAGTCGAAGGACGAGCAGAAGTCGCGCAACGAGAAGCTCGCCGCGGAGGAGGGGACGACCACGACCACGCCCACCGGCCCGGTGACGGACCTCTCCGTCTCCTCTCCCGCGGACGGCGGTCTGGTGTTCCAGCCGAACGGACTCACCGCCAAGCCGGGCAACGTGGCGATCACCTACGACAACCCGTCCCAGGTCTCGCACAGCATCGCCGTCGCCACCGCGAACGGCAACGTGCTCGGACAGGTGCAGCCCTTCACGGACGGAAAGAAGACGGTCACCCTGAGCAACCTCGCTCCCGGGAAGTACGTCTTCTACTGCACCGTGCCGGGGCACCGGCAAGCGGGGATGCAGGGCGACCTCACGGTCCTGGCGGGCAAGTAGCACCGGGCGCCGCTGTATAGCCGGCTTCACCGGTGCTATACAGAAGCGATGATCGCCGAGGCGGAGGCCGCGCGCCTGCGGAAGGCGCACGCCGACTTCGAGCGCGCCCGGGGTCGTGTCTGGGTAGAACGGGTCCGCGTGGGCCTGGACTACCGGCGGGCGATGCGAAAGATCGACGAGGAGGTGGCCCGGGTTCGTCTCGAGCGGGACGGGCTTGTGCGGAAGACGGTTGCCGGCGGGTCCAGCTACCGCGAGGTGGCCAGGGCCCTCGGCCTCTCCCACAGCCGCATCCAGCAGATCGTCAACTCGCCCTCCAAGTAGGGCCGCCGCCGCTAAATTGACCACGATGGAGCGCCGTTACCACGTCACCACCTTCGGCTGCCAGATGAACGAGCACGATTCCGAGCGGATGAAGGGGATGCTCGACTCGCTCGGATACGTTGAGGCTCCGGATCGCGAGGGTGCCGACCTGATCCTCTTCAACACCTGCTCGATCCGCGAGTCGGCCGACAATCGCTTCATCGCCCACCTGGGGGAGGCGAAGCGCCTCAAGTCGGAGGACCCGGCGAGGGTCGTCGGCGTTGGCGGTTGCTGGGCCCAGTCGGTCAAGGACGAGGTGTTCCGCCGCTTTCCGTTCGTCGACGTCGCCTTCGGTCCGGGACAGGTGCACAGGCTCGCGGAGTTCCTCACCTCCGATTCGCTCACGGCTCAGGGCTACTTCGAGTTCGAGGACGTCACCGGCCATCTGCCGATGAAGCGCGCCCGCGAGTTCCAGGCGTGGGTGCAGATCTCGCAGGGCTGCAACTGCGTCTGCTCGTACTGCATCGTGCCGTCGGTCCGAGGCCGCGAGGTGAGCCGCGACCCGGCCGAGCTCATCGCAGAGATCGAGGGCCTGGCCGCGGATGGCGTCGGAGAGGTCACGCTGCTGGGCCAGAACGTGAACAGCTTCGGGCGCGACCTCCCCAAGGGCAGCCGAATCGCCTTCGCGGAGCTGCTCGCCCGGGTGGACGCGGTTCCCGGGGTGGAGCGGATCCGCTATACGAGCCCCCATCCGAAGGACATGCGCGAGGACGTGATCCGGGCGCACGCCGAGCTCGACTCGCTCTGCGAGCACATCCACCTGCCCCTGCAGTCGGGCTCCACCCCCGTGCTGAAGAGGATGCGCCGCACCTACGGCCGGGAGCGCTACATGGACCGCGTCTCGCTGATCCGCGAGCACGTGCCCGACTGCGCGATCACCACCGACATCATCGTCGGCTTCCCCGGCGAGACCGAGGCGGACTTCGAGCAGACGCTGGAGGTCGTCGACGAGGTCGGCTACGACGGCGCCTTCACCTTCGTCTTCTCGCCGAGGCGGGGCACCGAGGCGGCCGAGTTCGACGACCAGCTGCCGCACCCGGTCAAGACCGAGCGCATGCAGCGCCTGGTGGAGCTGGTCCAGCGACGCGCTCGCGAGCGGGCGGAGCGCTTCGTCGGGCGCACGCTCGAGGTGCTTGTCGAGGGCCCCAGCCGGACGGACGCCTCCCGCCTGCGCGGGCGGACGCGCCACAACAAGACCGTCAACTTCGACGGCACGGCGGCTCCCGGCGAGCTCGTGGATGTCGAGATCAGCGGCGCCACCTCGACCACCCTCACCGGTCAAGAGCGCCTGCTGAGCCGCGCCGCATAGGCGGCTCCGCGAGGCGCCGGACGGATGGAGATCCTTGCGCTGTTCGGCCCGACGGCGGTCGGCAAGACCGGCGTCGCGCTCGCCGTCGCCGACGGGCTGCGTGCCGGCGGCGAGGACCCGGTGGCGGTCAACTGCGACTCGATCCAGGTCTATCGCGGCCTGGAGACGCTCAGTGGAGCGGCGAGCGCCGACGAGCGGTCGAGGTTGGAGCACCGGCTGCTCTCGTTCGTGGACCCCGGCCAGGAATACAGTGCCGGGCGCTACGCGGACGCCGCTCACCGCGAGATCGACTCCCTGCTCGCGGAGGGGCGCCGACCGATCGTCGTCGGCGGCACGGGCCTGTACCTGAGGGCCGCCCTCGCCGAGCTCGATCTGAAACCACCGGTGCCGGGGGAGCTCCGCGACGAGGTCGAGCGAGAGATCGCCGCGCGCGGGCCCCAGGCCCTGCACGACGAGCTCGATCCCGAGCTGGCCGCGAAGGTCGATCCCAACGACCGCAAGAGGATCGCGCGATTCACGGAGCTGGCCCGGGCGGGAATCGAGGCGACCCCAGACGCGGAGCGGCTCTGGACGGCCGAGCTCCGGCATCCGGCCCTCCTGGTTGGGCTGACCATGGAACGCGAGCAGCTGGCGCGGCGAATCGGCCGTCGTGTCGACGAGATGGTCGCCTCCGGGGCCGCGGAGGAGGCGCGCGCGGCGGAGGAGGCGGGGGCATCCCGGACGGCGCGCGCGGCGCTCGGCTTCGATCAGCTCGTCTCGGACATCGATGGCGCGCCCTCGCCCGAGGCGATCGAGTCCATGAAGACGGCGCATCGCGCGTACGCCCGCCGGCAGCTCACCTGGATGCGGCGGATGGAGGGGGTCACGCTGATCGACCGCGCCGATCGGCCGGACGAGGACGTGGCGGCCGAGGTGCTCGGGCTCCTGGGCGAAGGCCCCTCGGCCGCGCGCGAATAGGCTGCGCGGAGCATGAAGTTCGAGAAGTGGACCGCGCTCGGCAACGACTACCTGATCATCGAGGCGGCGGCGCTGCCATGGGAGCTCACGCCGGAGCGGATCAAGCGAATCTGCGACAGGCCGTTCGGGGTCGGCTCGGATGGAATCCTGCTGCTGATCCCCAACGAGGACCCTGCATATGTCGCTGAGCTCCGGATCTTCAATGCCGACGGATCGGAGGCGGAGCTGTCCGGGAACGGCGCGCGCCAGGCGGCGCTCTACCTGCGGCACCGGGGATGGACGGAGGCCGACGAGTTCTCGATCCTCACGAAGGCGGGGGAGATCAGACCCGCGATCCGAACCGAGCGCGATGCCACCCTGGACCTGGGCCGGGCGAGCACGAGCTCCCCGGATTTCCCGTCGGGGGGCGAGGACGGCCGCGGCGAGCTGCAGGCCGGCGGGCGCAGCTGGCGCTTTCAGCACGTCTCGATCGGCAACCCGCAATGCGCGATCGAGGTGGACGAGAAGGATCTGGAGGAGCTGGACCTGTCGTCGCTCGGCCCCGAGATCGAGCACCACGAGCTCTTTCCGAATCGCACCAACGTCAGCTTCTTCAACTCGAGGGAGTCCCTGGTGCGCGCCCGGATCTTCGAACGGGGCGTGGGGGAGACCCTGTCCTCGGGAACCGGCGCCAGCGGCGCAGCGGTGGCCACGTTCCTGGGCGGCGGCGAGAGCCCGATGAGCGTGGCGCTCGACGGCGGGCAGCTTCAGGTCGAGGTCAGCGACGAGCTCGACGTGCGGCTCACGGGCTGGGCGGAGGAGGTCTACGTCGGCGAGTTCAGCGAGCGGTTCACGCGGGTGCTGCGAGAGGTCCGCTCTCCAGCCCCCTAGTCTTCCCGCTCGATGGCAGCGCCCACGAAGAAGAGAGGCCTGGCGGCTCCCTCCGAGCGCCTCGAGGCGATCCCTCCCTACATGTTCGCCGAGCTCGAGCGCAGGATCGAGGCCAAGCGCGACGAGGGCATCGACGTGATCAGCCTGGGGATCGGGGATCCCGACACGCCCACCTTCCGCTACGTCGTGGAGGCGATGCGAGAGGCGGTCGGAGACCCGAGCACCCAGAAATACCCGAGCAATCGCGGACGCCCCGAGTTTCGCGATGCGTTCGCGGACTTCTACCTGAGCCGTTTCGGCGTCGAGATCGACCCGGTCAACGAGGTCATCCCGGCGATCGGCGCCAAGGAGTGCATCTACAACCTTTGCTTCGCCTTTCTCGATCCCGGGGATGTCGCCCTGGCCTCCGACCCCGGCTATCCCGTCTACACCGGTGGCCCCGTCCTGGCCGGGGCCGAGGCGTTCCTGCTCCCGCTGCGCCCCGATCTCGGCTTCGCCCCCGACCTCGACTCGATCCCCGAGGAGAAGCTCGACGCGGCGCGCCTGATGTTCGTCAACTTTCCCAACAACCCCACCGGGGCGGTGGTGCCCGAGGGCTTCTTCGAGCGGGTGGTGGAGCTCGCCTCGCGGCACGAGATCCTCGTCGTTCACGACAACGCCTACTCGGAGACCACCTACGACGGCTACGTGGCTCCGAGCTTCCTGGAGACGCCTGGGGCCAAGGACGTGGGCGTCGAGGTCTTCTCCCTCTCGAAGGGCTACAACATGACCGGCTGGCGCTGCGCGGCGATCCTCGGCAACGCCGAGGCGATCAGGACCTACTGGCGCCTGAAGACCAACGTCGACTCGGGCCTCTACGAGGCGGTCCAGCTCGCCGGGGCCACCGCCCTGCGGGGGCCCCGCAAGCACGTCGAGGAGATGTGCGAGATCTACCAGCGCCGCCGGGACCTCGTCGTAGAGGCGCTCCGGGACATCGGCGTCGAGGTCGAGGCGCCGAAGGGCACCATCTACATTTGGGCACCCGTCCCCGACGGCCATACATCGGCCTCGTTCGCGGAGTTGGTGCTCGAGGAGGCGGCCGTGGTCGTCTCGCCCGGATCGATGTACGGGCCGAGCGGAGAGGGCTTCTTCCGGATCTCCCTGACGACGCCGGACGAGCTCCTCAGCGAGGCGGTCCAGCGCCTCCGCTCGCACCTCACCTGACCGGCGCCCCGCCCGCCCAGAACCCCTATGTTGCTCGGGCGGGATTCGCGAGCGCGGGGGCGAGGCGGCCTTTACCGGAGCCTCAGTTAAAGGCGCCAGGCTGTCGCGCCGAACCTTCACCTGATGAGCGAAATCGGACTCCTACTCGCATTTGGCTGCGCCCTGATCTCGGGCGTCGCGCTGCTGTGCAAGCACCGCGGCGCGGTCAACGCGCCGGACGTCGCCATGCGCAGCCCGCTGCGGAGCGCCTCGGCCCTGTTTCGCTCCCGATGGTGGGCGATCGGCTTCGGCCTCGCGTTCCTTGCCTGGTGCCTGCACGTTGCGGCGCTCTCGATGGCGCCGCTGTCGCTGGTCCAGGCCGTGATCGCCGGTGGTCTGGCGATCCTGGCGGTCCCCGCGCGCCGCTGGTTCGGGATCGCGGTCTGCCGGCGCGAGATCGCGGGGATGGTGCTCTGCGCCTCCGGGCTGGCGTTCCTTGCGCTCACCGCCGGCCATGCACGCCCGGGCGGTGGCTTCGCCAGCTCGACCATGCTGGCGTTCGAGGGCGGGACGCTGGCGCTCGGCGGGCTGATGATGCTGGCGTCCGCCCACAAGCGGCTCGATACCCGCGGCTGGCTGCTCCTGGCCGCCGCGGCGGGAACCCTGCTCGGTGTCTCCGACGTATCGCTCAAGGCACTTGCCGAGACGGTCCCGAACTCGCCGCTCGGAGTCTTCAGCCCCTGGACGGCGGTAGCGATCCTGGGCGGAATCGGCGCGTTTCTCGCGCTCGCTCGGGGGCTGCAGCTGGGCGAGGCCGTCGGCGTGATCGTCGTCTTCTCGGCCGCCGCGACACTCGCCGCAATCGCGGGCGGGATCCTCGTCTTCGGAGACCCGCTCGGCTCAGATCCGCTCGAGGTCGTCACCCGCTCCTCGGCCTTCCTGGCCGTGATCGCCGCCGCGGCCCTGCTGCCCGTCGTGCCCGGGCGGATTCCCGTGCCTCGCCCGGCCTAGCCTTAACGTCATGCGACGAGTCTGCGCGGCGCTGTTCGTGTCGCTGGCGGTGATGCCGATGCTCGCTCCGCATGCCCAGGGGGCGTCGGCCGATCCACGCTTGGCGGGAGTCCAGTGCTTCGCCTTCGGCCTGGGTCTCGACGCGAACGACCCGGCCGTTCTCGCCCAGCTCGAGCGTTACGGGCTCGTCGTGGTCGACGGGGAGCAGACCAAACCGTCGAGCGTCGCTCGGCTTCGAGCTGCGGGCGCGTTGGTCCTCGGCTACCTCAGCGTGGGCACGATCGAGCCGTTTCGCTCCTGGTACCCGCGGCTGAGGCGCTACCGGCTGCGGGACCGCTTCAAGCAGTTCGGTGAGATCTACGCCGACGTCGACGCCCCGGGATTCCGCCGGGCGATCACCCGGCGGATTGCGCCGCGGATCCTCCGCAAGGGCTTTGACGGCCTCTTTCTGGACAACACCGACATGGTCGAGACGCACAAGCGCGAGCGACCCGGGATGAGGCGGCTCGTCCGCTCCCTGTCGCGCCGCGTGCGCGGCGCCGGAGGCCTCCTGTTCGCACAGAACGGCGAGGCGTCCATCCGTCCTCTGCTGCGCTTCTACGACGGCTGGAACCGGGAGGACGTGAGCTGGACCTACAGCTTCAAGCGGCGCCGGTACGTGCGTCAGCCGGCGGGGGAGATCGCCGCCGCACAGCGGGCGCTTCGTTCGATTGCGGCTCGGGGGCTGCTCGTCACGGCCTCCGACTACACGACGCCGGGGGACGCCGCCGCGCAGCAGGAATCCGTGGCCAACGCGTGCGCCGCGGGAGCGCTGCCCTTCGTCAGCGACATCGGGCTGACCAGGCTGCCCGCGAGCCCCCTGACCTGCGGGTCGCCCCAGGCGGCGCCTAACATCTGATCCAGTGCAGAGAAACCGCAACGGTCGGCAGTCCGAGAGCTCGTCCGGGTCCGCCGGAATCGCCAACCCTCGCGCCCGCCAGCGCGCCATCGCAGTGGGGGTCGTCCGCGACGACGAGCACCGCGACGATCCCCTGGCCGAGCTGAAGGAGCTGCTCCGCACGGCCGGCGTCGCGACGGCGGGGGAGATGACGCAGGCCAGGACCGCTCCCGATCCGGATCGCTACCTCGGCCGCGGCAAGCTCACCGAGCTGAAGAGGGAGATCGCGGCGGACGACGCCAACCTGGTCGCTGTCGACGACGAGCTCGTCCCGCGGCAGGAGCGAAATCTCGAGCAGGCGCTGGGCGTGCCGGTGATCGATCGCACGGCGGTGATCCTCGACATCTTCGCGGACCACGCCCACACGGCCGAGGGAAAGCTCCAGGTAGAGCTCGCGCAGCTCGAGTACAACCTCGCCCGCATGAGGGGGCTGTGGACGCACCTGGAGCGTCTGGGAGCGGGTCGTATGGACGGAGGCATCGGAACCCGAGGCCCCGGTGAGTCGCAGATCGAGACCGACCGCCGGTTGGCGCGCGACCGGATCACCGCGCTGCGGCGCCAGCTACGCAAGGTGGAGCGAAACCGCGGGGTGATGAGATCCCAGCGCCAGCGGGCGGCACTGCCGTCGGTCGCTCTCGCCGGATACACGAACGCCGGCAAGTCGACCCTGCTCAACGCCCTGACCGGAGCCGGCGTCGGAGTAGGGGAGCGGCTCTTTCACACGCTCGACCCGACCACCAGGGCCTTCACGCACGAGGGGCGTCGGATCCTGCTCACGGACACGGTCGGCTTCATCCGCAAGCTGCCACACGCGCTGGTCGAGGCGTTCAAGGCGACGCTCGAGGAGACGGTCCTGGCTGACCTGATCCTGCACGTCGTCGACGGCTCCGAGCCCGAGGAGGAGCGCACCGACTCGATCTCCGCGGCGGACGCCGTGCTCGAAGAGATCGGCGCCGGCACCTCGCCCCGGCTGCTGGTGATGAACAAGGTCGACCTGCTCGATGTGGAGGAACGCCGGGAGCTCGCTCTCAGGCATCCCGACGCCGCGCTCGTCTCCGCCGAAACCGGGGAGGGCCTCGATGACCTGCGCTCCAGGATCGCGAGCGCGATCGGCCAGAGACTCACCGAGGTCGAGTTGCTCGTACCCTTTGACGAGGGTGAGCGTCTTTCGGAGCTTCACGAGATTGCTGGTGACCTCGAGCGCGAAGATCGCGAGGACGGGGTTCTCGTTCGCGCGCGACTACCTGCCTCGCTCGCCGATCGCTTCTCCGATCTCTCGGTCAACGGGCGAGGAAGCCGGTCTCGAGACCGAGTCCGCGCCGCCGGCGACTGAGGCTGCGACCAACGGCCGCGATCCACAGGACGCGTTCGCAGGTCAGGTGCCGACCGCGGACGACTCTACGTTTCGCGACGTGGAGAAGCTCAGGTTCGTGAAGCTCAGCGAAAAGGCGACGCTGCCCACGCGGGCGCACGACAGCGACGCTGGGCTGGACCTCTACGCCGCCGAGAGCGCGCGGATCGCCCCGGGGGCCAGGGTCAGCGTCGGCACCGGCCTGGCGGTGGCGATCCCTGACGGCCTCGCCGGCCTGGTCCTACCTCGCTCCGGTCTCGCGCTGAAGCACGGCGTGAGTCTGGTCAACTCCCCCGGGTTGATCGACCCGGGCTACAGGGGAGAGGTGCGGGTGCTCCTGCTGAACACCGACCGGACGATGGACTTCCAATGTGCGCCCGGCGATCGAATCGCGCAGCTGCTGCTCGTCCCGATCGGCGCGGCCAGCCCGATGCAGGCCGACGCGCTGGACTCGTCGATGCGCGGCGGCGCCGGCTTCGGCTCCACCGGGATCTAGCGCTAGCCGGAGCAACCCGGCGTCAAGCGCGGCTAGCTGAAGGAGACCTGCGGGGCCTCGCGCTCAGCGGCATCGCCGATCTCGAAGAAGGGCTTGGCCGTGAAGCCGCCCTGGTTGGCGATGATCGAGCCGGGGAACTGCTGGATTCGCGTGTTGTAGCTCTGGACGTTCGAGTTGTAGATCCGGCGAGAGGCCTGGATCTCGTCCTCGAGCTCCGAGAGGTTGCGCTGGAGCTGCTGGAAGTTCTCGGTGGCGCGGAGCTCCGGGTACTGCTCCGCTACGACGCGCAGGCCGCCGAGGGCCTGGGTGAGCTGCGTCTCGGCCTTGCCGGCCTCCTCGGGACCGCTGGCCTGCATGGCGGCGGCGCGGGCCTGGGTCACCTTCTCGAAGGTCGACTGCTCGTGGGTGGCATAGCCCTTCACGGACTCGACCAGGTTCGGGATCAGGTCGTGCCGGCGCTTGAGCTGCACGTCAATCCCGCTCCACGCCTCGTCGCACTGGTTGCGCAGGCGGATGATGCCGTTGCGGGCCAGGATGTAGATCAGGCCGATGAGCAACAGCAGCGCGACGATGATGATCACGACGGTCACGCGCTGATCCTATACGGCCCGGGTCGCCGGGCCAAACGCGTCAGCCGCGTTCGGCCGCGCGCAACGCGCCCGCGTGGGAGGCGGCCTCGAGCTCATCGCCCAGCGGCTCGAGCTCGGGGAGCTCGCCGGTACGACGCTCGATCGCAAGCGCGATCAGGCGGTCGGCGAGCCAGGCGTTCTTGGGCAGGAGGGGGCCATGCAGGTAGGTGCCGATCAGGTTGAGCCGCTTGACGCCCTCGTAGCCATCGCTGTCGTTGTTGCCGTGGCCGTGAAGAACGCGGCCCAGGGGCTCGGCGTCCGGACCGAGGTGCGTGCGCCCACCGTGGTTCTCGAAGCCCGCGAGCACCACCGGGCCATCGCCCAGATCGACCTCGATCGAGACGTTGCCGATCAACCGAGGTCCCGGCTCCCGGACGGTCTCGAGGTCGGCGATTCCCAGGCCCGGAATGGATTGCTCGGCCAGCTCGTAGCGGTGCCCCAGGAGCTGATAGCCGCCGCAGACGGCCAGCAGTGCGGCGCCGTCCTCGACCGCGGTGGCGATCGCGTCCCGTTTGGTTCGCAACATGTCCTCGGCGACGAGGACCTGGTCTCGGTCCTGGCCGCCCCCGATGTAGATCAGATCATGGTCCGCTGGGTCGAACCCGTCGCCCGGGCCCGCGGCCGCGTAGCGGAAGGGGATGCCCCGCCATTCCGTGCGCCGCTGGAGAAAGAGGATGTTGCCGCGATCCGCGTAGATGTTCATCTGCTCGGGGTAGAGCGCGAGCAGCCGCAGCTCCGGCGCGCCTGAGCTCACTGGGGGACCTCCAGCAGGACGAGGGTGGAATCGGCCTCGTCCTCTCCGGAGCTGATCTGGCGCCTGCCGGCGGGGCGGAATCCGGCCTCCACGGCCTCGCGCTCGAGCTCGTCCGGGCTGACGCGGTGGAGGATCTCGTCGTGGATGGCGCGCTCCATCCGGCCATCCGGCGAGACGGTCTCGCGCAGGCGCCTGACGATCAGGGACCGGTCGCCGACCTGGACCCAGAGGGGCTCGCTCGAGTAGACCCACCCATCCAGCTCACGCATGTCGGGCAGGATCTGCGTCGAAGCGGCGCCCGAGCTCAGCAGGGTGGACTCGTCGACGACCGTCAGGGCGAGTGTCCCGCCGGGCGCCATCGCCGCACGAAGGCGGGCCAGCAGAGGGGGGCGGTCCGGGGCTTCGAGAACCTGGATCACGTGCAGAGGCCCGATCGCGAGCGTGGGCCGGGCCGGCAGCCGGAGCTCCGCGGGCGAGGCGAGGTCCGCGTCGACCACCGAGAGCGAGACGCCGCGGTCGTCCGCCAAGCGCTCGAGCTCGGCCTCGAGCTCGGGATCGCGCTCCACCGCGATCACCTCGTGGCCGCGCCCGGCCAGATGGAGCGACACGCGGCCGGCGCCGGCCCCGAGCTCGGCCACCGGGCCGCCTGCGGACTCGGCGAGCTCGACCCAGATGGGCAGATCGGCGCCGTAGGAGCCGAACTCGACCTCCTGCCAGATCATCGAGTCCGTCATTGCCAGTAGTCGGCCGCCAGGCCGCGCTGCGCGAGCAGGGTCCGCAGCTCGAGCAGGGCGGTATATGTGGGCAGGGCGAAGAGGCGGTCGGGGGCGGCTGAGACCGCGACGTCGACGGACGCTTCGATGGGCTCCATGACCTCGATCGCATCCTCGGGCCAGCCGGCGTACTTGAGGCGCAGCGCCATCTCGGGAGCCCTCGTCCCTGCGCAGATCACGCGCCGCACCCCCTTTGACAGCAGCTCGAAGTCGGCGTCCCAGATCCAGGAGACGTCGCGGCCGTCGGCGATGCGGTCGTTGAGCGCCAGCCAGAGGTCGATGCCCCCGTTCGACGATTCGAGCGCGAGCGTGCGAAGCACCTCGTTGGCGCCGGCGGGGTTCTTGATGAGCAGGATCGATACGGGCTTGCCCGAGACCTCGATCGTCTCGACCCGGCCGAAGACCGCCCGCATGGACTCGAGGCCCTCGCGTACCTGCTGGAGGGGGATGCCCGAGCGGAGCCCGGCGGCGACCGCCGCCAGCGCGTTGTAGACGTTGTAGAGCCCGGGGAGGGGGAGCTTCAGCTGGAGCTCGCCCTCGGGCGTCGTGACGCGGACGCTCGAGCCTGAGATTCCGTGCAACTCGATCTCCGTCGCGGCGATGTCGGGCGTCGGGCCGGTCGGCGTGGCAGTTGGGGCAGATGTAGTGGCCCAGGTGCCCGACGAAGGCGCGCTCGTACCTATACGGCGCGCCGCAGCGCCGGCAGTGCTTTGCATCGTGGGCGTGCTGGAGCTCCGGGAGCGCCTGGGTCGTGTCCTCGATCCCGAAGTAGGTGACGCCCGGACGCCGGCGCAGCTCGCGGTCACGTCCGAGGTCCGCGATCAGGGGGTCGTCGGCGTTGAGGGCGAACTCGCAGGATCCCTCCAGCTCGGCCACCAGGACCGCCCACTCGTCCGCGAGCCTCTCCAGCTCGCCGTAGCGGTCGAGCTGGTCGCGGAAGAGGTTGCCGAGCACCAGCAGGCGCGGATGAAGGCTGGGCGCGACGCGGGGGAGCCAGGCCTCGTCGAGCTCGAAGAGGCCCTCGTCGCCGGATTGCTCGAGCAGGGCCGTGGCCACGCCCCAGTGCATGTTGGAGCCCGCCCGGTTGTGGATCGGCCTGCGCCCGGCCGCCTGCAGGATCCCGGCGATCATGCCCGCCGTGGTCGTCTTGCCGTTGGTCGAGCTGACGACGATCGAGCCGCGATCGAGGCTCGCGGCGAGGCGCTCGATCGCGTCCGGAGCCATTCGCACCAGCATGCGCCCGGGCAGCGTCGTGCCGCCGCCGCGCCCGCTGGCACGACTGAGGCGACCGACGGCCCTCGCGACGGCGCGCTTGGCGGCGAACAGGGCGCTCATGGCGCCAGCAGGTTAGGGGGCCTGTCGCGTCGGGGATCGCGTCAGGCGGGTGGCCCGGCGAAGGGGCCCGGAGGCGCGATCACCTTCAGGGCCCGGGGGAGCACGGTGAGCTTCGCGGGGAGATCCGTCAGGTGCTCGCCATCGGCATAGATCGCGAACTCCGTATCGGCGCTCACCTCGACCTGGGCGCCGCGCAGGACGGTGATCTCCTCGTTGTCGATCTGGGTGCCCTTGAACACCTGCGGCAGACTCCTGAGGAATCGGAGCTTCCCGGTATGCGCGGTGAGGACGACGTCGAGCAGGCCGTCGTCGAGCTCGGCGTTCGGCGCCACGAACATGCCGCCTCCGTAGGCGCGGCTGTTGGCCACGGCCACGGAGTAGCCGAAGCACTCGGTGCGCTCGCCGTCCACGGTGACGACGAACCTGTGCGGCTTCCAGGCGGCGAGGGTTCGGAGGGCCGCGTACGCGTAGACGAGGTTGCCCCTGATGAAGCGAGCCTCGTTGGCGATGCGATTCGCCTCCGAGTCGAAGCCGAGCGAGGCGATGCAGAGGAAGCGGCGGTCGTTGACCTCACCAACGTCGATCTCGCGCTCGTGCCCGTCGGCCAGGACCGCGACCGCGCCGGCCGGCTCGGAGGGAATGTGCAGCACCCGGCCGAGATCGTTGCCGCGGCCGCCGGGGAGGATCCCCATCGCGGTCCCGCTGCCGGCGAGCGCGCCCCCGACCTGCCCGACCAGGCCGTCGCCGCTCATCACCAGAGGGACCTCGCCCGCTTCGGCGGCGCTCCGAGCCTCGCTGACCCCGTGCTCGAGGCTCTTCGTGCGCACCACGCGGTAGGGCACCTGGCGGCGCCTGAGCTCGCCCTCGACCTCCGGCAGGAGCCTCAGGGTCCTGCCTCCCGCGGAGTGCGGGTTGACGAGCAACAGGTGGCGACGGTCCGCGCTGATCCGGTGAATCTAGTTGCGGCCGGGCTCAGGGGCGCGGCGGCCCACGAAGTAGGTGCCGCTCGCGGCCCCTCCGACCTCGACCTGCTCGATCCCGGACCTGCGAAAGCCGCGCCGCAGCACTGAGTCCATCGTGTAGAAGGGCGTCTGGGGCCCCCAGCTGGCGGCCACCACCACGAATCCGCCCGGCCGCAGGACGCGCGCAATCTCGCCGAAGAACGGCGGCATGTTGAGCTGGGCGACGAGGTCGAAGGAATCATCCTCGAATGGCAGGTGAGCGGCGTCCGCGACCTTGAACGCGACCCGGCCCTCCGGATCCAAGCCGATTCGAGCCTGGGCCCTGCGGATCATCTCGCTGGAGAGGTCGATGCCGCGGACCCTGGCGTGGGGGAACTCACGGGCGATCAGAAGGGCGCCATCGCCGAGGCCGGTGCCGATGTCCAGCGCGCGTTCCGGCTCCGGGTGCACCTGGAGCAGGGCCGCCGCCAGCGGCGCAAGGTGGTCGGGGGAACCGGCGGTCGTACGCTCGTCCCAGCCCTCGGCGTGGCGGTCGAAGAAGCTCCGCATCGGTGCACGGATCAGCGGCCAGCTCGCCGGGAACCTGGCCACGAGGGTGTTCAGGGCGCGCCCGATGACGAATCGAGCCTGCATGCGCCGATCATCGCAGGCGCCGAGAGTAGGCTTGGGCCCCTTGAGCGTGGGGCGGACAGCGATCGCGGCCTCGCTGTTGCTCGTCCTGATGGCGGGATGCGGCGGCGGAGGAGAGCAGAGCTCCAGCGTGGCCCGGCCCGCCGGCTGCAGCGAGGTCTCCGCGCCGGCGCCGAAGCAGGTTCATCTCGCGCGGCCGACGGAGACGCTTCACGGCCCGGCGACGGCGACCGTTCAGACGAGCTGCGGCAGCTTCGAGATCGCGCTCGATGTCGCACGAGCGCCGAAGACGGCGTCCTCCTTTGCCTATCTTGCTCGCCAGGGTGTCTACGACAACACGCTCTTCCACCGAATCGTGCCGGGGTTCGTGATCCAGGGCGGTGACCCGACGGGGACGGGCACAGGCGGTCCCGGATACTCCGTCGATGAGCCGCCGCCGGAGGATCTCTCGTACACCCGAGGCATCGTCGCGATGGCCAAGAGCTCGGCCGAGCCGCCGGGGCGCTCCGGGAGCCAGTTCTTCGTGGTGACCGAAGCCGACGCGGGCCTGACACCGGACTACGCGCTGCTCGGCCATGTGACCGGCGGCGTCGACGTCGTCCAGCGGATCGAGCAGATCGGCTCGCCGAGCGGCAAGCCGAAGGCTCCCGTGCTGATCAGACACGTGACGATCCGGGGCGGCTGATGGCGAAGCTTCGCGTCGGCGATCAGGCACCGGAGTTCGAGCTCGAGGGAACCAGCTCCAACGGCTCGCGGACGTATCGCCTGCTGGACTTCCGCGGCACCGGCGTCATCCTCGCCTTCTATCCGGGTGACTTCACGCCGGTCTGCACCAGGCAATTCTGCTCCTACCGGGACGACGGCGATCGACTCGAGGCGCTCGGCGTACCGATGGTGGGCGTCTCTCCCCAGTCCGTCGAGTCCCATGAGCGTTTCGCGGATCGCCATGGCCTGACGGTGCCGCTGCTGTCGGACCCGGGCAAGCGAGTCGCTCGCTCTTACGGCGTCCTGGGGCCGGCCGGCTTCATCCGCCGCGCCGTGTTCCTGCTGGACGGCGATGGGGTGCTGCGGTACCGGCACGTGGCCCTCTTCGGCCTGCGCTACCAGGACGTCGGGGACCTGGAACGGGCCGTCTCCAGGCTCGCCTGACGTTGGCCGCCGAGCGTCTTGAGCCGAGCCGGTTCGAGGTTGGATCCGCGGGCGTCGAGCTATCCGGCGAGGAGGTGGGGGAGGGGGCCCCGGTCGTCCTCCTGCACGGGCTGACGGCGACCCGGCGATACGTTCTCCACGGTTCCGTTGCGCTCGCGCGCCGCGGGTACCGGCTGGTCTCCTACGACGCTCGGGGCCATGGAGAGTCGTCCCCGGCACCCGAGGCGGGCGGCTACGGCTACGAGTCTCTCAGTGGCGATCTCAGGGCAGTGGTGGGGGAGCGCTCCGGCGAGGCGCGGCCGGTCCTCGCCGGGCACTCCATGGGATGTCATACGGCGGTCGCCCACGCCCTCGTGCACGCCGATGAGGTGGCCGCTCTCGTCCTGGCCGGCCCCGTGACGCTGGGCATTCCCACGTCGGACGAGAGCCTCACCTACTGGGATCGGCTCGCCGACGGCCTGGAGCAGGGCGGCGTCGATGGCTTCATGGAGGCCTACGAGGCGTCCCTCGAGGCGGACCCGGATTGGGAGGAGACCGCTCTGCGGATCACACGCGAGCGGATGAAGCTGCATCGCCACCCCGAGGGCGTGGTGCGGGCACTTCGCGAGGTTCCGCGGTCGCTCCCGTTTGAGGGCCTCGACGAGCTCGAGACGCTGGACATCCCGTCGCTGGTGGTGGCCAGCTACGACGAGGCCGACCCCGGCCACCCCTACGCGATCGCCGAGGCATGGGCCGAGCGCCTGCCGGCGGGACGGCTCATCAGCGAGGAGCCGGGCAAGTCACCGCTCGCGTGGCAGGGAGGACGGCTGTCACGTGTGATCGGCGACTTCCTGGACGAGCCGCGGGTACGGGAGCGGCTCGGCTAAGCGCGGTCCTTCAGCCCGGGCAGTTGGCGCTCCTCGTATATTTGAGGGGTGGGAGAGGACGACGGCTATCCGATCCACTACGCGGCCGTGACGCGCGGCACGCCCGTGTACGCGTCCGACGGACGGCAGGTGGGGGTCGTCGACGAGATGGTCGACAACTACCGGGAACGGATCCTCGACGGCTTCGTGATCGAGACCACCTCCGGCGAGCTTCGCTTCGTCGACGCGCCGGAGGTTGCCCGCACCGCCGAGCGGGCTGTCCGCCTGACGATCGACTCCGCGGCCTGCGCCCAGTTGCCTCCACCCGACAAGGGCGCTCCCGAGTTCACCCCGCGCCGCAGCGGCCGCCTCGGCAAGCTGCTCGGCGGCAACTGGCGCCGGCGCTAGATCCCGAGCCTCTCCTTGAGGCGGTCCGCGTTGCGGAGGGCGTAGCCCTGCCAGTCGTTGTTGAAGTACGCGTAGACCTCGGTCTTGCGGCGCCACTGGGCGATGCGGCGCGCCCAGGTGTCGATCTCGGCGCCCGAGTAGTTGCCTCCTCGCCCGCGGTTGCCTCGGTGGAAGCGGATGTAGGTCCAGTCGGCGGTTCGCTCGAGCGTCTGGAACGGGCGGCTCGGGTCGTCGCCGATCACCAGCGCAACTCCGTGGTCGCGGAGAAGGCCGTAGACCTCGCTCGCGAACCAGCTGGGGTGACGGAACTCGAAGGCGTGGCGGCCCTCGGGCAGCGCGGCGAGGGTGCCGGAGAGCCGCTCGTCGTTGCGCTGGAAGCTCTCGGGCAGCTGCCAGAGGGTGGGCCCGAGCTTGTCGGCCTCGGCCAGGGCCTCGAGCGGCTCGTAGAAGCGCTTGACGTAGCGGCCGGCCATGTTCAGGCGCTTCACGTGGGTCAGGTACCGGCTCGCCTTGACCGCGAAGACGAAACCCGGAGGGCTCTGCTCGACCCAGGCCTCGACGCCGGCGGGCGAGGCCAGCCGGTAGAAGGTGCTGTTCACCTCGACGGTGTCGTAGCGCTCGGCGTAATGCGCAAGCCAGCGCCGCTGCGGCAGCCCCTTCGGGTAGAGGCGCTCCCGCCAGTGGGGATACGCCCAGCCCGAGCAGCCGACGTGAACGGGCCGTCTAGCCGGCGCCACTGCGGTGCAGCACCAGGACGGCGATGTCGTCGCGCGGCTCGCCGCCGTGGCGCTTGATGGCGGCCTGGGCGAGCCGCTCCGCGATCTCGTCGGCGCTCTTGCCTGCGGACTTGCCGACTTCCTTCGGGAGCCATTCCGGGTCGTCGCCGTTTCTGCGATCGCGGGCGTCCAACACCCCATCCGTGTACAGGATCAACGAGTCGCCCACAGCGAGCGTGGCATCGGTGTCGGCCAGGATGGGGGACGGCAGGGCGCCCAGCAGCGTCCCCGGTTGGCCGACCGAGTCGACGCGGCCTCCCTTGCGGAGGATCAGAGGGAGCGGATGGCCGCCGAGGGAGACGGTGAGGTGGGCGAGGCCGCGCCCGTTGGACGGGGCCTGGAAACGGGCCAGGGCCGCGGTGCAGAAGCGCAGGTCGGCGCGCTCTGAGCTGATCGAGTCGTGCAGCGTCCGCAGGACCTCGCTGGGCGTGCTGTCGGGCGAGGATGCGGTCCTGACGGTGTAGCGGGCGAGGGCCGTCAGCGAGGCCGCCTCGGGGCCCTTCCCGCAGACGTCGCCGATCACGGCGGTCCAGCTACCGGAGCCGCTGCGGAAGACGTCGTAGAAGTCACCGCCGACCTCGTAGGCCTCGCCGGCCGCGAGGAACCGCGAGGAGGTCTCGAAGCCGTTGATCTCCGGCAGCGACCGCGGCAGGAGGCTGTGCTGGAGGACCGAGGCGATGTGGGACTGCTGCTCGTGCAGCCGGGCGTTATCGAGGGCCAGAGCGGCTCGGTCGGCGAGCCGCTTCGCCGTGCGCCGCGCGATCTCGTCGAAGGCCTTCGCCGGACGCATGATCCACAGGGTCAGGGCGCCCAGCACGGAGCCGCGGGCCCCCAGCGGGAGCACGATGCACGACTTGAAGCGGTGCCGGCGAAGCAACTCTCGCTCGTTCTCGCGGGTGGTGATCCCGTCGATCTCCTCATCGGTGAGCTGATCGAGGTTGGCGGTGCGGCCTGTGCGGATCACCTCGGCGACGGGATGCGGCCCGTGGGGATCGATGGGGGTGCCGGCGCGGAGGTTCCGGAAGAGATCGGCGACCTCGGTACCGCGGCCGCCGGTGGCGACCCGCTCGATCGACCCGTTCGGAGCGAGCATGTCGACCATCGCGACGTCGCAGAGGGTCGGCACGGCGAGATTTGCCAGATGCTGGGCGCGCTGCCTGCGGTCGAGCGCGTCCTCCATCAGGGCCCCGGCCTCGGCGAGCAGCTCCGAGGCGGCCTGCTCGCGATTCAGGTTGACGCGCAGGCTGGCGACCCAGAGGCCGGCCAGGTCCCCGGCGATCACCGTCACCACGGCGATCATGTACTGGGCGACCTCGACGTCTCCGTGCCAGAGGATCGAGAGCACGGACAGCACCAGGCAGAAGGCGCCGACGACCGCGGTCTCGGGCAGCGAAGCGCTCATGGCCGCGATCACCGGGGGAATCGCCAGGAGGCCGATCAGGACCGCCTGGGGGCCCATGAGGCCATCGAGCACCGCGATTGCGCTCGCCACGAGCATCGCGATCAGCACCGGCCCCGAGAGTTCCTGCAGGCTCCCCAGGGTGGGTGGCGGCGTGATCAGCTCCCGGTCCCTGAGAGGCATGCATTAATCGTAAGTGCGTATCGACGGAAATCGGTAAAACCCTCGAAATGTCACCGGAACCGCCGCACGAAGGATGGGACGCGATCCGGCGAACCAGGCTCGCCGCCGAGCGAACGGAGCTGGCCTGGTGGCGGACCGCCCTCACCTCGATCGCCGTCGCCGTCGGGGTGGGCCGCGTCGTACCGGAGCTGAGCGGCACGACGACCGAATGGCCGTACGTCGTCGTCGGGATCGGCTGGGCGCTCTATTCGGTGTCCCTGTTCGGATACGGCTCCATCAGGTCGCGGAGGGTGGAGGCCGCGGTGGATCGCGGAGAGATGATCCAAAGCTCACGCGTCGAATCCCGCTGGCTGATGGCGGCGGGGGTCACGCTCTGCCTCGCAACCGTCGGCCTGATCGCGGCATCGGCCTAACCTCCTGGGCCGGAATATCGCCGCGTCGTTATGTCAACTTGGACGACGGTTGGCGATGCTTCCGAAGGTGTGCGGCCCCAGTGGCAGATACCGAAACGAGCGAGGCGCGTCCCGGCGCATGGTGGCGCGCGATGAAACCTCGGTCGTTGGCGTCTTCCCAGACAGGGAAGCGCGGACACGACGTCTGCCACGCATCGAGGACCTCGGCGTAGGGACGCCGATCGGGTCCGATCCACTCGAGGAGGTCAAGGATCAGGGTGTCGACTGTGTCCGACACAAGGGCCGTGTGGTTTGCCGCCGGGGAGGTCACTCCATCGTCCTTCAGCCAACTCCAGCCAAGGGGTGATCGATTCCTGGCGTTCTGCCTGAGTTTCCATAACCTCCGTTCCCGTGCATTCCCATTCAGCACGGACCCGGGCCAAGATCCGAGCCTCCTAGCGGTCAAGGCAGCGACGCACCGCCTTTCGATCCTCCGCGGATCCAGGCCGGCCGAAGACGGCGACGACGTTCTGCGCGGAGATGACCCGGTCGGCCGCCTCAGTCGCGGAACGCCCGAAGCTCCGCAGGGCGCTCCGGACGTCCGCCGCGGTCGCGCCGGCTCGGCGGACGCTTCCCTCGACGACCACGTTGACGGAGGCGCCGTCCGCTGTGTAGGCCGTGAAATCGGCGGCGAAGAGAGGCGCGTATCCCTTCCAACCAGCCTGCGTAGCCGAGGACGGCTGCTCCCGGATATTCGCGTTTGCGAGGCATTCCCGCACGCCTGTCTCACTGAGGAGGCTGCTATTTACGCCGCTGCCGCATCCGCCCAACAGCGAGGCCAAACCGATCCAGCCGAGCGCGCCGAGGCGTCGGTCCACTGGGAGAACCTACCGGCACGTGCAGCCACCAAGCCGGAAAAAGGACCGGCGAGGCGACCCCAGGGGGATGAAGGCCGCCTCGCCGGGTTGGCCAACGTGCTGGACGCCTAGAAAACGGGTGCCGTTGGCCGGGGGATCCGGATGCAGGCCCAACCCTACGCACAGCCGTATAGGCGGACATCAGGGACGAGCCGCAGATCCACTCCGTAATAACCCCGCGGATTGCGGCTGGCGCCCCCGGGCGCGTGCATGGGGCGTGGCGTCCGCCAGAATCCGAGTCATGAGCAGCGATCCTGCGGCGGGAGTTGGGATCCTGACGGCGTTCGCCGCCGGGATCATCTCGTTCCTATCCCCTTGCGTTCTGCCCCTGGTGCCGGCGTATCTCTCGGCGGTGACCGGCGTCGCCGCCGCGGACCTGGAGCGGGCCAACTGGCGGCGGGTGATCGTCCCCAGCCTGCTGTTCGTCTCGAGCTTTTCGCTGATCTTCATCCTGCTGGGTCTCGGAGCGACCGGCATCGGCAGCGCCCTGCAGCAACACCAGCTGCTGCTCGACAAGGTCGCGGCCTGGCTGATCATCGCGATGGGGCTGTTCTTCGTCAGCGCGCTGTTCATCCCGCAGCTCAATCGGGAGTGGCACGTCGAGGGGCTTCTGGAGCGGGCAGGGACGGGCGGCCCGTTGATCGCCGGCGCCGCCTTTGGGCTCGCCTGGACGCCCTGCATCGGGCCGACGCTCGCCGCCATCCTCGGCGCGGCCGCCGTCTCAGGCTCAGCCGCGCACGGAGCGTTTCTCCTCGCCGTCTACTCCGCCGGATTGGCGATCCCGTTCCTGTTGACGTCGGTCGCCTTCAGCCGGATGACGACCGCCTTCGCCGTCGTCAAGCGCCACTACCCCCTGATCATGGCGATCGGCGGTGTCATCCTGATCGCGTTCGGGGTCGCGATCCTGACCGGCTGGTTCGACACCTTCAACCGCTGGGCTCAGGACCTGCTCGACAGCCTCGGGATCAACTTCTCCGCCAACTTCTGACCGGACTGGCTGACTGGCCAGTCGCGTCACTAGACTCCGTCCGGCTCGTGTCCGCCAAGCCAACGACATGCGTGATCGGCGCCGGAATCAGCGGCCTGACCACCGGCAAGGCCCTCTCCGATTGGGGGCTCCCCTACACCTGCTTCGAGGCCAGCGACGACATCGGCGGCAACTGGTACTTCGGCAACCCGAATGGCCGCTCATCGGCGTACCAGTCGCTCCACATCGACACCTCTCGTGACGGCGTCTCGTTCCGGGACATGCCGATGGGCCCCCACGAGTACCCCGACTACCCGCACCACACCCAGATCCGCGGCTACCTGGAACGCTATGCCGAGGCGTTCTCGCTGCGCGACCGGATCCGATTTCAGAACCCGGTGGAGCACGCCGAGCGCAAGCCCGCGGGCGGCTGGTCGATCCGGCTGGGCGACGGCTCCACGGAGGAGTTCGACTTCCTGGTGGTCGGCAACGGCCATCACTGGGACCCGCGGTTCCCCGACTTCCCCGGCGAATTCGACGGCGAGACGATTCACTCTCACCACTACATCGGCCCGGACGACCCGCTCGACCTCTACGGCAAGCGCGTGCTCGTCGTCGGGATCGGCAACAGCGCCGTGGACATCGTCTCGGAGCTCTCACGCAAGGGCGTCGCGGAGAAGGTCTTCCTCTCCACTCGCAGCGGCGCCTGGGTGATGCCCAAGTACTTCCTGGGGCGCCCGATGGACACCCTGGTGAAGCTCAACCCGCGCCTCCCGCTGAAGCTGCAGCGCCGGATGGCGCGCATCCTGCCTCGCCTCGCCTCGGGGCGGATGGAGGACTTCGGCCTCCCCCACCCCAACCACAACTTCCTGGAGGCGCATCCGACGGTCTCCAGCGAACTGCTCCTGCGGCTCGGGTCCGGGGATGCGGTCGCCAAGCCCAACGTCCAGGAGCTCGAGGGCGACAGCGTTCGCTTCGAGGACGGGACCACCGAGCAGATCGACGTGATCGTCTACGCCACCGGCTACAAGATCACCTTCCCCTTCTTCGACCCCGAGTTCCTCTCCGCGCCGGAGAACCGGTTTCCGCTCTACAAGCGCGTCTTCAAGCCCGGGATCGACGACCTCGCATTCGTCGGCTTCGCCCAGACCATCCCGACCCTCTTCCCCTTCTGTGAGCTTCAGGCCAAGCTCGTCGCCCGTTACGCCGGCGGCGACTACGCGCTGCCGCCGATCTCCGAGATGGAGGAGACGATCGGCCGGGATCAGCAGATCCACTCCGGCAACTACACGGACCGGCCCCGCCACACGATGCAGATCGAGTGGTACACGTACGAGCACGACATCTGGACGCGCGAGATCCCCGCCGGGCGAGAGCGTGCGGAGCAGGGAATGGGGCCGAAGCTCGCCGGGCGCGTGCTGACGGCGGATAGTGCGAGGGTGCTCCGAGGCAAAGCCGAGGAGCAACCCGTTTAATGGGAGGGTCTGAGCGCCGCGACGTCTCCTTCCCCTCACATGGGGAGACCTGCGCCGCCTGGCACCTGGCCGGCGAGGGCGACGCGTTCGCCGGGGAGCGCGGCCGCCCCTGCGTCGTCATGGCCCACGGAATCGGCGGCACGCGGGACTCGGGACTGCTGCCGTTCGCCGAGGCGTTCGCCTCGGCGGGCCTCGACGTGCTGCTGTTCGACTACCGCTGCTTCGGCGACTCGACGGGTGAGCCACGTCAGCTGGGCTATCCGTCGCGGCATCGAGAGGACTACCGCGCGGCGGTCGAGTTCGCCCGGACCCTCGCCGGCGTCGACCCCGATCGGATCGTGCTCTGGGGAACCTCGTGGTCCGGCGGGCATGTGGTCTACGTGGCCTCGGACGACCCCCGGATCGCCGCTGTGATCAGCCAGACACCCGACCTGGACGGGCCACGGACGGTCTGGGAGATCTCCCGCTATGCCGACAAGCGACAGCTCACCCGGGTCACCTGGGAGGGCATCAAGGACGTGATCGGCGCCGTCCGCGGGCAGCCTCCTCGGAACATCCCAATCGTCGCCCCACACCGCGAGATTGGAGCCCTGGCGAGCGAGGACGCGGACCCCGGTTACCACTCGATCGCCGGGCCCGCCTGGCGCAACGAGATCTCGGCACGTGCCGTGCTGGCGGAGAACCTGAACCGGCCGATCACCCGGATCGAAGGTGTCCGCTGCCCGATCCTGGTGCAGATCGCGGACCGCGACACGGTGGCTCCCCCGCCCGGTGCCCGGGCAGCGGCCTGGCGCGCGAAGGGCAAGGTCGAGGTGCGCGAGTACCCCTGCGAGCACTTCGACATCTACCTCGGCGAATGGCGCGATCGCTCGATCGCCGACCAGCTCCACTTCCTGCGGCGCCGTCTCGGCGCGTCCGAGGCCCGCGTCCCGGCCGCTCTAACCTCACAGACGTGATCAGCGACGTCAGCGAGCAGGAGTTCCGGGCCAAGGTCATCGAGCGCTCCAAGCAGGTGCCCGTAGTGGTCGACTTCTGGGCCGAGTGGTGCGGCCCCTGCCGGACACTCGGCCCGGCGATCGAGGACGCGGTGCGCAAGCGGAACGGCGAGATCGAGCTCGCCAAGGTCGACACCGACCGCAATCCGGGAATCGCGCAGGAGTATGAGATCTCGAGCATCCCGGCGGTGAAGGCGTTCAAGGACGGCAAGGTGGTCGCCGAGTTCATCGGTGCGATTCCGCCCGCGCGGATCGAGGCGTTCCTGAACGAGATAGTCCCGTCCGAGGCCGACCGGCTGGCCGATTCCGGCGACGAGGAGTCGCTGCGCAAGGCACTCGAGCTTGACCCGAATCACCCCCAGGCGGCCATCGGGCTGAGCCGCATTCTCCTCGGCCGCGGGGAGACCGAGCAGGCGCTCGAGACGCTCAAGCCGTTCCCCCACGACTTCACGGCCGACGGTCTCGCGGCACGCGCCCAGCTGTCGATGTCGGCGAACGGGACCGGCGCGGACGAGCTTCAGAAGGCGTTCGCGGCGTGGGATGACGGCGAGCCCGGTGAGGCGCTGGAGCAACTGCAGGGTGTCCTCGCCGCCGAGCAGGATCCGGAGCGCAAGGACCAGCTACGCCGCGTGATGGTCGCGATCTTCACCGAGCTCGGCGCGGACCACCCGCTGGCCCGCGAGCACCGCCGCCGCCTGGCGGCGGCTCTGAACTAAGCGGGCGGCTCCGCCGGCGGGCCGCTCGGCACGGCGACCTCGATCGGGATCCCCAGAGCCTCGGCCTCCTCGATGCCCTCCCCCTCCTGGTCGCGGGAGCAGATGATCCGGAACGCGCCGGTTCCGAGCTCGGGGTCGGCGACGATCGGCAGGCCGCGGATCTCCTCCCAGCCGAGGCGCTCGCACTCGAACGGGTTCATGCGCACCTCGCTCGCGGGAAATGGGCAGCTCGAGTTGTGCTGATCGATCGCCCGGGAGATCGCCTCGAGGTTCTTTGCCTCCGCGTTTGCCACAGCCGCCCAAAATAGCGCTCTCCGTCGGGGTCCGGGCCTAATCTCCATCGGTCGCAGGTGATCGCCCACGTGGACATGGACGCGTTCTATGTGTCGATCGAGATGCTGCGCCATCCCGAGCTGCGAGGCAAGCCCGTGGTGGTCGCCTACGACGGTCCCCGCGGCGTCGTCACGACCGCCTCCTACGCGGCTCGGAAGTACGGGGTTCACTCCGCGCTGCCGCTGGTGACGGCGCGCCGCCGCTGCGCCCAGCTCACCGTGCTCCCCGTCGACATGCAGCTCTACAAGCGGGGTTCGGTGAAGGTGATGGAGACGCTGCGCGAGTTCAGCGACGAGATCGAGGTCGTCGGCATGGACGAGGCGTACGTCGACCTCTCCGGATCGCCGGTGCCGCAGTCGCGCGCGCAGGAGATCAAGCGGCGGATCAAGGAGACCACCCACCTGATCTGCTCGATCGGGCTCGCCCCCAACAAGCTGATGGCGAAGATCGCCTCGGACCTCGACAAGCCGGACGGCTTCTTCGTCCTCGACCAGGACAACTGGCTCGAGACGGTCGGTGAGAAGCCGGCGTCGCTGCTCCCGGGCGTGGGTCCGAAGACCTTCGAGCGGTTGCGGGGGCTTGGAGTCGAGACCGTGGCGCAGCTGGCCGATACCGATGACCTGAGCCTCGGACGGGCCTTTGGCCCCAATCACGGAGGGGGCCTGCGCGCCCGGGCGAACGGCGTCGGGAGCACCAAGCTGAACGAGGACCGGGTCCGGAAATCGGAGAGCCGGGAGACCACCTTCCCCGAAGACATCACAGACCGCCAGGTCCTGCACGACACCGTCGAGCGCCTGGCCCGGTCGGTCTGCGAGAGCCTTGCGCAGAACAAGCGCCGCGGAAGGACCGTCACGTTGAAGATCCGCCTGCAGCCGTTCAAGACGTACACGCGCTCGCGCACGCTCTCCTCCCACACCTGCGATCCGGAGGCGGTCGTCTCCACCGCCAGGGAGCTGCTCGATCGCTTCGACCCTCAGTCGCCCGTGAGGCTCGTCGGGGTCGGCATGGCCGGGCTGGCGGAGGACGAATCGCCCCACCAGCCCGGCCAGCCTGAATCCGCATTAGACGGGTTGCTCTTCGGCTGACGCCTCAGAGCACCCTCGCATCTACTAGCGAGTGGTCAGCACGGTTCCCGTGGAGGGGAACCCGAGCTTCCCCTTGGTGGCTGCGGTCAGGTCGTACTCCCGGTTGCCCGCGTAGGGCCCCCGGTCGATCACGGGGACGGTGACCGTCTTCCCGTGATAGCGGAGGGTGACCATGGAGCCACAGGGGAGCGTCTTGTTGGCGACGCCCAGCTTTCCCGCGCTCAGCGTCCCGCCGCAGGCCAGCCCGCCCCCGTACAGGCCGGGGCCGTAGTACGAGGCCTCGGCCGGACGGAAGGCGTTCACCGTGAGCCTGTGCGAGCGGACCGTCGAGCCGACCACCTTCGCGCGAGCCCGGTAGACGCCGGAGCGTCCCGCATGCCAGCGGACCTTGTAGGTGCCGTCGGCTCGGGTGCGCGTGTGAAGCTCGCGCCCCCCGACCCGGACGACGACCGCCCGGCCACCGGCCGGGGCGACGCGGCCGCGCAACTTGACGGCGTGACCCGCCATCACGTTGCGATGGCCGTTCAGGCTGATCGCGGTTGCGGGACCTCCCGCCGCCGTTGCCTCAGGAGCGGTCCCCGAGATTGCCGGGACCGCCGCCGAAGCGGCCGCGATGCCTGCGGTAACCATCATTGCCGTGGCGGGCAGCAGCGCTAGCGCAGCCCGCCTCCGCTTCCAACGGAAGCGACGCAAGTGAATCCACCTGCCTCTCTCTGCCGCCTACGGGGTTAGCTGACGGGCTCGCAGCCGGCCCTATTTCGGCCGCTGCCGCTAGCGGCGGATTACCGCCGCATTCGCCCCAGATGCTTGGTTCCCCCGCTCACCTGATGTCCGTCGAGGTGATTAGGCGTGTTGTTTGGCGACTATCGAACGAGGCAGGGTAGGTTCGCTATTTGCGTACTTGTGTGACGAGGCACACAGGTGGTATGCGACGATCATGGAGATGACGGACCGCCTCAGTGGCCTCGACTCCTCGTTCCTTCATCTGGAGCGGGATGGCACGCATATGCACGTCGCCTCCACCACTCTGTTCGAGGGTCCAGCTCCCCCCTACCTCGAATTTCGAGCCCACATCGAGTCCCGATTGCACCTGGTGCCGCGCTTTCGCCAGAAGCTTCGGTTTGTCCCATTCGGCCAGGGCCGCCCCGTGTGGGTCGACGATCCGCACCTGAACCTCGCCTACCACGTGCGCCACACGGCGCTCCCGGACCCGGGCTCCGAGCAGCAGCTCCGGAACCTCGCCGCCAGGATCTTCTCCCAGCAGCTCGACCGCTCGAAGCCGCTCTGGGAGCTCTGGCTGATCGAGGGATTGAAGGGCGGGCGGTTCGCGATCGTCGGCAAGACGCATCACTGCATGGTCGACGGCGTCTCCGGGGTTGACATAACCACGGTCCTCTTCGATGCCCAGAAGGAGCCGGCCGACTCGGCCGAGCCCCTCGACCGGTGGGTCCCCGAGCCCGAGCCGAGCGGCGCGCAGCTGCTCTCCGAGGCGCTCTTCCGCCGCGCGATCGACCCGCGCGAGATCACCCGCGGCATCCGCAGGGTGATGCGCGGGCCGCGCCGGGCCCTCCGAAAGGCGACCGACGCGGTGGTCGCGGCCGGGACCTTCGCCTGGGCGGGGATTGCCGCACCCGCGAGCCCGTTCAACTTCGACGTCGGCCCACACCGCCGCTTCGCGTGGGTCCGTGCCTCGCTCGCTGACATGAAGCACGTCAAGAACGAGCTCGGCGGCACCGTCAACGACGTGATCCTGACCGCCGTTGCGGGCGCCCTCGGCCGCTACATGCGCGCCCGCGGCCACCCCACGGTCAACCTCGAGCTGCGCGCCATGGTGCCGGTCAGCGTCCGGACCCAGGATCAGCACGGCGCGCTCGGCAACCAGGTGACGACGATGATGGCCCCCCTGCCCGTCTGGTGCGAGGACCCGGTGCGGCGGCTTCAGCTCGTGCATCAGTCGATGGGTGACCTGAAGAGGTCCAAGCAGGCGATGGGCGCCACGCTGCTGACGCAGCTCGCCGACTTCGCGCCGCCCACCGTCGCGGGCCAGGCCGCCCGCCTGCAGTCACGGCAGCGATTCTTCAACCTGGTCGTCACCAACATCCCGGGCCCCCAGTTCCCGCTCTATCTGATGGGGCGCCGCATGGAGCGCGTCTTCCCGATGGTCCCCCTCGCCAAGAACCAGGGGCTCTGCGTGGGCGTGATGAGCTACGACGGGCAGGTCAACTTCGGCCTGATCGGCGACTACGACGGGATGCCCGATCTCGAGGACATCGCGCGCGAGCTGGAGGACTCGATCGGCGAGCTGATCGAGGCGGCCGGTGGGCGCCCGGGGATATTCCGCCGCTTCGTCCCCCGCGCCGAGGTCACCGATGCCGAGCAGAACGGGCACGGCGAGCGCGAGGAATCCGCCACGAGCTAGTCGTTGGCGGGCTCCTGGGCGAACGCCTCGGTCATCGAGGCTCGCATGGCGTCACCCCAGACCGGCTCGTCGAAGCGGGCGCGGACCATGACCATCTGAAGCAGCGCCAGGTCCTCCTGGCGGGCGACGTCGTAGCTCGATCCCGAGTCCGAGTCCGGATGCCCGGGGTGCGTGACCCATTCGGTGACTCCCCGGCCGAGGTCCCGGAGCCCGCTCGGCTCGTCCGGTTCGTTGCTGCGGGTCCGGCCGATCAGCATGTCCGGCGTGTCGATGCCCCGCTCGCGCAGCCACTGGCGGTGGTCCGGGTTGACCGAGCGGACCGGGGCATCGATCTGCTGCGCCATCTGGAACACGGGCGTGGCGAGCTCCGGGCGCGCATGGCAGTGCTTGTGCCCGTTGAGGAATGCGGGCCAGCGCCCGAAGAGATCGCCGAAGCGCTCCAGCTGGACCCGCAGCGAGGTGCGGGCGGGCGCCCCGCTGCGCGGCCCCCAGCGTCCCTCGAACTCGATGTGCAGGCCGATCTCCACCCCGCTCTCGAGCAGCGGCGCCGCCTCGCAGTGCTCCCGCTCCACCATCGCGCTGACGCAGTCCAGGGCGCCCATCTCGATCGCCTCGAGAATGCCCTCGTTGTACGACGGCCAGTAGCCGTAGTCGTCGGCGGTGATCACCAGCAGACGGCGGTTGTCTCCTTGGCTCGTGGCCACCCGGTCAGCTTAGGTGCAGACGACCTAGCTGACCTGCTGGATCGCCGCCTGGATATCGGAGAGGCTGAAGCCGTTGATCGGCTTGGTGCCATTGGGGCCCTGCGCGACGAGCGACGGGGTGCCGTTGAAGCCGAAGCCCTCGGCATCGGTCGTTCCCTTCGCGATCACGGCGTCCCACTTCGAGGAGTTCCGGGACTCGTTCCAGGCGCCGATGTCGGAGACCCCGGCGGCCTTTGCGATGTTGGTTAGGAAGTCGTCGGTGACGTAGCCGGAGTTCTCCTCGCCCTGGTTCTCGTAGAAGAGCTGCAGGTAGTTCCAGAAGCGGTTCTGCTCGCCGGCGGCGAGAACGGCCTTCATCGCCGGCTTCGAGTCGGGGCCGATGATCAGGAACGGCTGGTAGACGTACTTGACGTCGCCGGTCTTGACCTTGTTGGAGATCAGGTCGGGCGCAACCTGCTGCGAGAACTCCTTGCAGACGGGGCACTGCGGGTCTCCGAACTCGGTCACCGTCACCGGCGCACTTGCGTCTCCGAGCGTCTGGCCGCTCTGCGAGATGCCCTGGAGCTCGGAGTTGACCCGTGCGACCCCCTCGACGTTCGCAACCGAGGTCGGTGTCGGGCTGCTGTTGTCGCTGCCGCCGGACTGACTGATCACGATCAGGGCGACGATCACGGCGACCGCCGCGAACGCGGCGATGCTCAGATACTGGACCCGGCGCTTGCGAGCCAGCTGGGCGGCGTCCTGGGACTCGGCTGCCTGCCGCTCGGCACGCAGGCGCTCTCTCTTCTGGCCCCTACCTTCCATGCGAGGACTCTACCTGCGGGGCGCCGAGCTCCCGCCCCGTGTAGACGAAGGCGCGGGCCGCGGCGACCGCGAGGGACAGGGACATCAGCACCGCGCTGCCGACGCACCACTGGCAGATGGCGTCGATCACGAACAGCTCGAGGTAGGTCAGGTAGAGGCTGAATCCGAAGCCGACCAGCGCGGTGAGGAACCCCCCAAAGCGCCCCGCGTCACCAGGCACCAGGGCGGCGATCAGGAGCAGGACGTAGCCGAAGACGCCGAACACGGCCACGTTGACCCCGGCTATGTGCGAGTAGTGGCTGTCGGCGACGGTCTCGCAACCGGTCCCGCCCGCGAGGCACTTGGGGGCACCCCCGCCGCTGTCCGCGATCACGATGTAGATGGCCACGCCGATGCCGGCAAGCGCGAGCACGCCGGTGGCGATTCGCAAGTTCCGCTCGGAGAGCACGCCCCAATGCTATGAAGCTCACGTGAACGGTTCGGAAAGAAGCCTCCTGCGCATGCGCAGGGCGGAGCCCGCTGACGCGGCGAGGATCGCCGAGATCTACAACGAGGGAGTCGAGGACCGCGTAGCGACGTTCGAGACCAACCCTGCGAGCGCAGAGGATGCGGCCGGCTGGATCGAGCGCGACATCGTCCTGGTCGCCGAGCGTGACGGGGAGCTGGCCGGCTGGACGAAGGCGGGCCCGTACTCGGACCGCCACCACTACTACGACGGGGTCCGGGAGGCGACGATCTTCGTCTCGCGCCCGCACCGGCGCACCGGCGTCGGCGCCGAGCTGACCCAGGCCCTCGCAGAAGCGGCCGAGGCCGACGGCGCCTACAAGCTGATCGCGAAGATCTTCACCTCGAACGAGCCGAGCATCGCGCTGGTGGCCGGGCTCGGCTGGCGGCAGGTGGGCGTCCACGAGCGCCACGGCACGCTGGACGGCGAGTGGAAGGACGTGCTCGTGGTCGAGAAGCTGCTCTAGGCCGCGCGCCCAGCGAGGTTTCGTCCTACCCGCGGGGGATCATGGCCCCGTGCACAGGATCCACTACCACTTCGGGGTGGTCCTCGGCCTGATCCTGCTCTCGATCGGGTTTCAGCTGGCCGCCGGAGAGAGCGACTTCGCCCGGCTCGCCACGGTGATCCTCCAGGCGATCACACTGATCGCCGCCGTCGTCGCCTCGCGTTCCCATCCGATGGTGGTCAGGCTGGCGGTGATCGCCGCGGTGCTGTCGATCCTCGGCGCGTCGCTCGCGATCCTCGGCACCAATACCTTCGGGAACGACTCCGGGAGGGCCGTCACGCTGTTGCTCGTCGCCCTCGTCCCCCCCGCGATCATCACCGGGCTGATCAGGTTGTTCCGCGAAGAGGGCGCCGTCACCATCGAGACGATGTTCGGTGGCCTCTGCCTGTATCTCATCGTCGGCCTCTTCTTCGGCTCCGCGTTCGCGGCGATCGAGGAGATCGGCGGTCACGCTTTCTTCCATCAGTTGACCACGGAACAGTCGGAGACCAACGACTTCCTGTATTTCAGCTTCACCACCCTCACGACCGTCGGCTACGGGGACCTGACCGCGGCATCGAACTTCGGCCGCTCGCTGGCCATCACCGAGGCCCTGATCGGCCAGATCTACCTGGTCACCGTGGTCGCGGTGATCGTCAGCAACATGCGGCCCGCGCGGCCGCGACAGCCCCGTCGCGACAGGACCGTCTAGCCCAGCCGGAGAAGCGCCCAGAAGGGGTGGTCGCGTGGCGGGATCCGCGGCGGCACCCGCCGGTGCTGGCGGTTGCGGGCCCAAGCCAGGTACCCCTGCAGGCGCCGCGAGATCGAGCGCTTGGTCGCCTGGGTCGGTTCGACGACGCTGTGTTGCAGGGCGAACAGCCAGGCGTTCGCCTCGGACTCGAGGCGGGGCGCCGAGCGCCCCTTGCCGACGAGGTGGCCGATCTCATGAAGGGCGATGAAGTAGGAGACCTGTCCGCGGATCGGCGGGATCGAGATCTCGAGGCGGCCACCGCGCCAGCGGATCGCACGTCCGCGGGCGGAGGAGCCGACCAGGTCGATTCCGTACTCGCGGCAGAGGTCCTCGATGTGGGCCTCCATCAACTCGACGCCCTTCCGGGTGCGAGGGGTCCTGTCCTGCCTGAACACGGGCGGCAGGGTAGCCCGCGGTGCGGATGAAGCCATACTTGAGCCATGGCCGAGGAAACGCACCTGCGCCTGGCGCTCGCCCAGATCGACCCGACGGTGGGCGACGTCGAGGGCAACGTGCTGCTGATCTCGGAGTCGATCGAGCGAGCTCGCGACGGCGGCGCCCAGCTTGTCGTCCTCCCCGAGCTCTGCCTGTCGGGGTACCCGCCGGAGGACCTGGTGCTCCGGCGCGACTTCCTCGACGCCGTGCGACAGGGCCTCGACGCGATCGCTGCCGAGGTCGACGGAATCGTCGCCCTCGTCGGCTTCCCCGAGCATCTCGAGCGACCGGCGGACGAGCTCGAGCACTTCGACCCGCTGATCGACGCACCCCCACCCCCGGCCTACAACTCGCTCGCCGTCCTCGCCGGCGGTGAGGTCCGCCAGGTCTACCGGAAGTGCCAACTCCCCAACTACGGCGTCTTCGACGAGCGCCGCTACTTCCAGCCCGGAAGCGAACCGGCGGTGATCTCCGTCGACGGCGCATCGGTCGGCCTGACCGTCTGCGAGGACATCTGGCACCCCGGCTTCCCGGAGAGCGATGAGGTTGCCGCCGGAGCCAACCTGGTGGTCAACGCCTCGGCATCCCCGTATCACCGCGGCAAGGGCAGGGCGCGCGAGGCGATGATCGCCGAGCGGGCCCGCTCGAACGGAGCGGCGTTCGCGCTCTGCAACACCGTCGGCGGTCAGGACGAGCTGGTCTTCGACGGCGCCAGCGTCGTCATCGGCCCGGATGGGGAGACGCTGGCTCGGGCAGCGCAATTCGAGCCCGAGCTGCTTCTCTGCGACCTGGGGGCGCCCCGCGACGGCCATGCGTCCGCGCGGATCGCGGAGCCGATCGCGAGCGAGGAGGCTGAGGTCTACGGGGCGCTCACGCTCGGGCTGCGCGACTACGTGGAGAAGAACGGCTTCGAGCACGTCGTCATCGCCCTCTCCGGCGGGATCGACTCCGCCCTCGTCGCCCTGATCGCGGTCGATGCGCTTGGCCCAGACCGAGTCAGCGTGGTCGTCATGCCGTCCCCCCACTCGGCCGACGCAACGCAGGCGGACGCCCGCGCGATCGCGGCGAACCTGGGTGTGGAGCTGATCGAGATCTCGATCGCCGAGGCGATGGACTCCTACGAGGGGGCCCTCGCGCCGAGCTTCGAGGGAGCCGAGCCCGGCCTGGCCGAGGAGAACCTGCAGGCGCGGATCCGCGGCAACCTCGTGATGGCGCTCTCGAACAAGTTCGGCTGGCTGGTGCTGACGACCGGCAACAAGAGCGAGATGTCGGTCGGCTACGCGACGCTCTACGGCGACATGGCCGGTG
The DNA here is from genome assembly GCA_963815665.1 of uncultured Solirubrobacterales bacterium. GTDB lineage: Bacteria > Actinomycetota > Thermoleophilia > Solirubrobacterales > 70-9 > DASUPK01. Next base: position 473,520 of record CAWFHN010000011.1, read on the forward strand.
GCTTCGCCGTGATCAAGGACATCTTCAAGCTCCTGGTCTATCGCCTGGTGGCCTGGCGGAATGAGAAGGAGGGCCGCGAGCTGATCCCGGCGTCCGTGCTGGAGCGCCCGCCCTCGGCCGAGCTGCGCCCCGATCAGCTGGACGAGGACTCCCTCCCGCCCTACGAGACCCTCGACCGGATCCTGGAGGCCTACGTGGAGCGGGACGAGGGCGTCGAGGCGCTGGTGGCCCAGGGGCTGCCCGAGGAGACCGTGCTCGAGGTGATCCGATTGGTGGACCGCGCCGAGTACAAGCGCCGCCAGGCCCCTCCCGGGGTCCGGGTGTCGACCAAGGCGTTCGGCCGAGACCGGCGCCTGCCGATCACCAACCGCTTCGGCTCGATGCGCCCGCTGCCGCGATAGCGGCCGCTTGTGGCCGCTATCTGATGGCGAAGCCGCCTACCGGCGGGGTCTCACCGCGATCGTCATCCGGCAAAGCGCGCAGAGCTCGCCATCGTCATCGCTCATCTCCACGTCCCAGATCCAGATTGACCTGCCTCGCTGGCGGGCGACGGCAAGGGCGTTGACATGCCCGTCCGAGATCGGCCGGACGAAGGTCGTGTTGTTGTTCTGCCCGAGCGGGACGATGTCGTCCTCCCGCAGCGCGGCCCAGGTCGCGGCGGAGCAGACAGCCTCACCGAGGGCGGCGTAGACCCCGCCGTGCACCACGCCGAATGGCTGCAGGTGGTGATCGTCGACCTTGATCCGGGCGCGAGCGCCATCGGGGTCCATCTCCCCCCACTCGACCCCGATATGGCTTGCGAAACCGCGCTGAAGGATGTCGCTTTCGGTCACGCCGGGGACCATAGTCGGCCGTCCGCAGGCGGGATACTGGCGCCGATGGCGTTCATCGTCTGGAGCGGTGTCGAGGAGTGGATGACGGAGGTCGCCGCCGTGGTGGTCACCGATGGCGGGTTGGCCGGCAACGGAATCCAGATCGGCGCCGATCCGCTCCCTTACCGCGTCGGCTACCAGCTGAACGCAAGCGACGGTTTCGTCACTCGGACGATCGACCTGGCGTCGAACGGAGAGGGATGGAGCCGGCGCCTGGAGCTCGTCCACGACGGCTCGGGAGGCTGGGAGGTTGATCTTCTGGACGACGAGGGCGACGTCCCCGGCGGCGCGTGGGACGGCTCGCTGCCGGATCTGTCCGAGGCGCTCGACATCGACATCCAGAACTCGCCGCTGACCAACACGATGCCGATCCTGCGCCACGGCTTCCATCGCGAGGGCAGCGGCGATCTCGTGATGGCCTTCATCAGGACGCCCAGCCTCCGCGTCGAGGCCTCGCCGCAGCGCTACGAGCACCTGCGCATCTCCGATGGGGGCTCGGTGGTCCGCTACATCAGCCGGGATGGGGATTTCACGGCTGATCTCGAGCTCGACCGGGATGGGCTGCTCGTCTTCTACCCGCGCCTGGCACGCCGGGTCGAGCCCCGCGCCCGCGTCGACGAGCCGGCATAAACGGCAGATAAGAGCTGCGTCACGCCCGCCGTCGCTGCCCTAGGCTGTCTCGCTCTTGGCGCTCACGGATGAACAGCGCGCGATGCTTCAGCTGCTGCTCGAAGGGGGGCAGGGCTACGACGACATCGGCTCCCTGCTCGGGATAACGCCCGACGAGGTGCGCTCTCGGGCTCGCTCCGCGCTCGGCGAGATCGGCGGCGCCGATCCCGACGCGCAGGTCGGCCTGAGCGACTACGTGCTCGGCCAGGCCGATCCGATCGGCCGCGCCGACGCCGTCAGGCACCTGCAGAGCGATCCTGAGGCCAACGCGCTCGCCCAGCGACTCGAGCAGAACCTGAGGCTGCTGGCGCCAAAGGCGCAGCTGCCGGAAATCCCAGAGCCTCGGGGCGGGCGCCGGGCCGGGCCGCCGCCTCCCACACCCGCGACCCCGCCTCCCCCCACCGCTCCGCCGGCGGCCCAACCGGCACAGGGTCCCAGCGGCCCCGGCTTCGCATCTCGCGCGGCGGGATTCTTCAGCGGTCTCGGATCATTGACGGGAAGGCGCCGCACCCAGGCGATCGTCGGCGGAGCCGCGGCGCTCGCGCTGGTGATCGTGATCATCGTCGTCGCCACCAGCGGCGGTGGTGGCGGGAGCAGCGACTGCGCCCCGGTCGGCGACTCCGCCGCTCAGACGAGCATTGCGAACTCGCCCCTTGCTGCGGTCGGTGCAGCTTCCGGTGAAGACTGCAAGCCGAGCGGAGTTGTGTCCCTGGTTCCGCTAGGCCAGCAAAAGAACGGGAAGTCACAGCTGGCCGGGTTCGCGTTCCAGACGAAGGCCGCCCACTTGAAGCCAACCGCTAATGGCAACGTGTACGTGCTCTGGATCGACGGCGGAGGCGGGCAGGCACGTGCGCTCGGTCGCGATACCGTCGGCGAGGATGGCAGCCTGACGGGCGCCGCCCCGCTCGCCGGCACCGAACTGACGCTGCTCCAGTCGGGGTCATTCAAGGTGTCCCTGGTCACGCAGGCCCAGACGCAGCAGATCCAGCGGGAGCTTCAGTCTCAGGGCAAGAAGGCAACAGGGCTCGTCTCCTTCGTCGGCACACTCGTCCTGCAGGGAAGCGGCGCGACCCTGCTTCAGCAATTCCAACAGGTGCTCCAGCAGGTGCAACAGCAGTCAGGGACCTCGAGCGGCCAGTCGCAGGGCGGGAGCCAGTCCGGCGCCGGCGCCACTAAGGGCTCGAAGGGCTGACCGAAAGCGCCAGCCGATGGCGTTGAGTGAGGATCAGCGCGCCCTGCTCCAGCTGCTGCTCGCCGGAGACACCTACCAGCAGATGGCGGAGCTGCTCGGTGAGAGCGCCGACGAGGTGCGGGGCAGGGCCCAGGCGGCCGCGAACGCCCTCGAAGGCGCACCTGAGCCGGATCTCTCGCCGCGGGCCGTCAGGGAGCGCCTGGACGCTCTGGATGGCCCCCGGGCGGGCAAACCGTCGCCGGCAGCGCCCGCGGCGGCGCCACCGGGCGCCAGAGGCGGTAGGGGCTGGCTGCTCTGGCTGGTGGGCGGGGCGGGCGTGCTCGTCGTGCTGATCGTCGTCCTGGTGATCGGGGGCGGCGGCGGCGGAGGCGGCGGCACCACCACGAGCACTAGCGGAGCCCAGGAGGACGTAGTGCCGATCAAGCTCATCCCGGTGGGCGGATCGAATGCGAGAGGGATGGTCTCCGTCGTCCGCGTTGCGGACCGGCCGGCGGTCGATCTCGCCATCGAGGGCCTGACGCCGAGCGGGTCCGGTCAGAGCTACGTGCTCTGGTTCGTTGGGTCGGGCGGGCGCAGCCTGCCCGTCGCGTTTCAGGCCGTCGGCCGCGACGGCAAGCTGACGGGCAGGACGCCGATCCCGACCGCCGCGGAGGGCCTCCTGCCCAGCTTCCAGACCGCCGAGCTGACCTTGACCCGCCAGCGCGAGGCGGCCGCGGCGGTGAGGCAGGCGGCGCAGAACGCGACGCTGCCCCCGGTGGTGGGCACGACCGTCATGCGCGGGTCACTGCGCTAGTCAGGCAGCAGCTTGCCCGGGTTCATGATCCCGGCGGGATCGAGGCGCTCCTTGACGGCCCGGAGCGCATCCAGCCCGAGCTCGCCGACCTCGGCCCGCATGTAGGGAGCGTGGTCCCGCCCGACCGCGTGGTGGTGGGTGATGGTGCCCTCGGTCGCGACTATCGCCTCGCAGGCGGCGGTCTTGGCGGTGCGCCACTGCTCGAGCTCCTCGCCGCGCCGGGCGCGCGCGAAGAAGGTGAAGTAGATCGATGCCCCATCCGGATAGGCGTGCGAGACGTGGCACATGACGATCGAGCGTCCCCCCAGGGCGCCCCGCAGGGCCGCGCTCACGGCTCGGTAGAGCTCGTCGAGCCTGCTCCAGGTGTGAGCGGTCTCCAGCGTCTCGACCATGACGCCGAGGTTCATCAGCTCGTCGCGCAGGTAGGGGCCGCCGTAGCGGTTGCGCTCCCAGGATCGACCGACCGATCCGCCGAGGGGCACGGCCCCGCCCAGTCGCAGTCGCGTTTGGCCGAGCGAGCGGCGGCGCTGCACGGACTCGGCCTCGCCCTCCCAGCCGCAGATCATCAGGCAGCCGCCCTGGCGGCGGCGCAATGACAGGTAGGCGTCGAGCGCGCGCTTCTGCAGGCCATCGGTCCCCGCCAGCCCCAGGGAGACCCGGGTCTCCTCCTCGTCGGAGAGCCGCAGCACGTCCGGCGCCTCATGATGCTGGGCGAGGCTTCGGACGATCTCCCGGCCGGCCTCGAAGTCCTCCGCCATCCAGCCCTCGTAATGGCGGACCGCCGGCGCGGGCCGTACCCGGCAGCTCACCTCGGTGATCGCGCCGAGCGTTCCCTCCGAGCCGAGGACCAGCTCGCGCAGAGCCGGCCCGGCGGCGGTGTGCGGGATCCGGCGGGTGCGGAGGCGCCCCACCGGCGCGGTGAGCTCGATGGCGGTGACCACCTCGTCGAAGCGCCCGTAGCCGCTCGAGGCCTGGCCCGCCGAGCGGGTCGCCGCGAAGCCGCCGATCGTCGCCTCCTCGAATGACTGCGGGAAGTGTCCGATTGTGGCCCCGAGGGCGTTCAGCGCCCTCTCGGCATCGGGCCCGGACAGCCCGGGCCCCAGGGTCGCGGTGAGCGACCGGACGTCGAGATCGACCGAACGTAGATGGGCCAGGTCCAGCGAGACGACTGCGTCGTGGCCGTCGCCGACCGCGTCGAGCCCGCCGACCACGCTCGTTCCCCCCCCATAGGGCACCACGGCCACCCCATGCTCCGCGCAGGCGCCCAGCACGGCTTCGACCCCAGAGGCATCAGGGGGCCGAAGGATCGCGTCCGGGGCGGATTCGAGGCGCCCCGAGCGCAGCCTGACCAGGTCCGGATAGCTCCGGCCGGCGGCGCGGCGCAGCCGGTCCTCCCGGCCGTCGAGGACCTCGCTCGCGGCCGAGCGAACGGCGTCGGAGATGGGGCGCGACTCCGGCAGCGACACCTGCTCCAGCGCGGCCGGCTCACCTGCATCCTGCGGTTCCACGCCGAGCTCCTCGCGCAGCGCGGTCACCGCGGCCGGCGGCAGGTCGAGCCTGCGATCAGCGTCGCCCCAGCCCCACCACTTCATCTCTGCGGTCAGCCCGATCCCCCTGTGGCCGCCGTCTCCAGTCCCGCCAGCGCCTCGTTCAGAGTCCGCCCGATGGCGCGGCGCATCATCGGCGAGCCCAGCCGCGAGAGCCCCCGCAGACGCCGGTCGAGCGACATCGTCACGTCGGTCTCGCCATCCTGCGGCTTCAGCCGTATCTCGGTTCTTGCCCGCCTGACGAAGCGCTCGAATGGTGTCCCCTCGAGCGTCTGCTCGAACACGTAGCGCTCGCCGTCGGTCGCGTCGACGCAGCGGTAGTCGGCGCGCACTCCGCGGCCGTCGCGCGTCTCCAGGACCTGGGTCCAGCTGCGCTCGGCCGGCTCGCCCTCGCTGACGTTTTCAACCCGCTGGGTGTTCGGCCACCAGCGCGGCAGGTGATAAGGGTCGGTGATCACCGACCAGAGCGCGCTCGTGGGCGCGGCGATGCGGCGCCTGCGCACGACGCGTGCCAAGGGCGAAGCCCTACTCCTCGCCGGTCAGCTTCCGCAGATCGCGGACGAGCAGCATGTGGGTGAGGTTGTTGCAGGCGGCGGCAAGGCTCTCCAGGTTCTCGATCGCCTCGCGGCGCCGATTGTGGTTCGAGGAGCGCAGGCCCGGCCCCAGCACGGCCTCGAGCAGGGCCGACTCGCGGTCCGCGGCCGTCCGCAGCACCTTCAGGTTGCGCCCGCCGACGCCGAACCTGGCGAGCTCCGAACAGGCCTTGACGATCTCGCGATTCGTGTCGTCATAGAGCTTGGTGCCCTCGACGTTGTCGGGTTGCACGAGGCGCCAGTCCTCGAGCTCCTTGAGCAGCTCGCCTCCGACGCCGGTTTGATCGACCAGCTCCTCGACGGTCATCCGCGAGCCCTTGCCGGCCTCGACGGCCGTGGCCCGACGGAGGGATGCCGACCCCCCGCGCTCCTCGCGGGCGCCGGCAGCGAGCTCCTGCCGGATGACCCGGAGCGGCAGGAACTCATCGCGCTGCATTCGGAGGATCGTCCGCAGACGCTCCACGTCCGCCTGGCTGTAGAGCCGGTAGCCGCCCGGGGTCCGGCGCGGAGAGAGCAGCTTCTGGTCCTCGAGGTACCGGATCTTCGAGATCGAGATCTCCTCGAACTCGCGGCCGAGGATCTTGGCGACCGCGCCGATGGTGAGCGCCTTGCGGTTGGACGGCGCGCCGTCCGTTGATTCGGCGCCGGTGCGTTCGAAGGGTCTCGACGAGGCTTCCATGGTCACTTCTCCAGGTAGCTCAGCTTGTACTTGCCGATCTGAATCTCGTCGCCGTCCGCGAGCTGGTGGGACTCGATCCGGCGCCGGTTGACGTAGGTGCCGTTGAGCGAGCCCAGGTCGTCGATGTAGAGGCCGTCCTTGCGTCGCACCAGCAGGGCGTGATTGCGCGAGACCGTGACGTCGTCGAGGAAGACCCCGGCATCGGGGGTGCGGCCGATCGAGATCCGCTCGTCGTCGAGGGTGAAGCTCTCCCCCGCCCGGCCGCCGCCCGAGCGAATCACCATGGCCGCGCCGTGCCGCTCGACGACCTCGTCGATGTCGACCTGATGCATCTCGCCCGACTCGTCGACCGTGTAGGTCATCGTCGTCGGCTCGTCCTTCCCCTCGGGACGGGAGAGGTAGGCGCCGCACTTCTGGCAGTAGTTGGCCCCCTCGGCGTTGACGAACCCGCACTCGGGGCAGTGGATCGCCACGATCGACCCCTGTCTAGGTGGGAGGCTTGGTCGGGGGCTCTGAGCGACCGGCGAGGATCTCGCTCAGCCGCTGCACGTCGTCGCCCTTGATCAGCGTGCCGCCGTCGGGGCGATTCTCACGCAGGCGGTTGACCAGCTCCGCCCTCAGAATGTCGATCTGCCCGTGCAGGATCCGGCGGCGGTAGGACACCTCCTGCTCCTCAGCGGTCAGATTGTCGATCAGCTCCTTGAGCTCTTCGTCGCTCATTGAGCCGATATCGGGAAAGGTCTCGTCCTCCACGGACTCCTCAACTTTCGGTCTTGGGGCGAGGATTATAGGTACGAACGCACAGCCTCAACCGGGACTTGAGTGTTTTGGCTACGCAGTTGCAAGCTCACGCAGCCCGGTCCTGACGTAGGCGATCGTCCCGAGGACCCCGAAGACCAGGCCGACGATCAGCATCGCGCTCCAGACCCAGCTGTCGGAGACCATCGCGAAGAAGAGCGACGCCATCACCGGCGCGACGGCTATCCGGCCAAGCCAGTTGATCTGCAGCTCCCCGATTCGCCTCAGCGCGACCTCGGCGAGCAGTGCGGTTATCGCCTCTCGGGCCACGAGCACCGCGAGGGCCCAGCGCGGCAGCAGCTCGAAGTGCCAGCAGACCGCCACGCCGCAGAGGATCGTCAGGCGGTCGACGATCGGGTCCAGGATCGCCCCCATGCGGCTGTACTGGCCCGTCGCCCGGGCCAGGAAGCCGTCCACGTAGTCGCCCACCGCGATCAGCCAGAAGATCGCGGCCGCCCAGGGGTCGCGGCCATCGCCGGACGAGAACGCCAGGTAGAGAAAGACCGGGAGGCCGGCGAGGCGGATGTAGCCGACGGCGTTCGGGATCGTCCACGGGCGCAGCGGCTGCCCCGGCCTCGTCTGGCGCGGCGGCGGGCCCGAGCGATCGAGGCCGAACTGGCGCCGGAACCCCTTTCGCCGCCCCTTGCGAAAGGATTGTCCGCGGCTCCGGCCCATCAGGCGAGCATATGGAAGGAAAGGCGAAAACCGGCATCTCCCCCACGCGCGCTGAGGATTTCCCTCAGTGGTTCCAGAGCGTGGTCCGCGACGCGGAGGTCGCGGAGCTGGACCACGTCCGCGGCGCCATGGTGATTCGCCCCTGGGGATACGGGATCTGGGAGCTGATGCAGCGCGGCCTCGACGACGGGATCAAGGAGACGGGCGCGGTGAACGCGTACTTCCCGCTGTTCATCCCGCTGAGCTACTTGGAGGAGGAGGCGAAGCACGTGGAGGGCTTCGCCAAGGAGATGGCGGTCGTGACGCACCACCGGCTCGAACAGGGCGAGGATGGCTCCCTGCATCCCGCCGCGGAGCTGCCGGAGCCTCTGATCGTCCGCCCCACCTCGGAGACTGTGATCGGCCGCTCGTTCGCGAAGTGGATCAACTCCTACCGCGACCTGCCGCTGATGATCAACCAGTGGTGCAACATCGTCCGCTGGGAGCTGCGCCCCCGGGTTCTGCTCCGCACCACGGAGTTCCTCTGGCAGGAGGGCCACACGGCCCACGCATCGGAGGAGGAGGCGCTGGAGGAGACCCGCCGGATGCTGGGCGTCTATCGCGAGTTCGCCGAGTCTCTGCTCGCGATCCCCGTGATCCCGGGCGAGAAGCCTGAGTCCGAGCGTTTCCCAGGCGCCGAGATCACGCTCTCGATCGAGGCGATGATGCAGGACGGCAAGGCGCTCCAGTCAGGCACCTCCCACTACCTCGGCCAGAACTTCTCGGGATCGATGGAGATGGAGTTCACGGACGAGGACGGGGAGCGGAAGCTCTGTTACACGACCTCCTGGGGCCTCTCCACCCGGATGCTCGGCGCGGTGGTGATGACTCACGCGGACGACAACGGCCTCCGGGTTCCCCCCCGGGTCGCGGCCAAGCAGGTCCAGATCGTCCCGATCACCCGCGATGACCCGACGGCGGTCCTCGAGGCGGCTCGCGGGCTCCAGGCCGAGCTCGAGGGCATGTCATGGATGGACATGCCGGTTCGCGCCGACGTCGATGCCCGCGACCGCAAGCCGGCCGAGAAGCGCTGGGAGTGGATCCGCAAGGGCGTGCCGATCGTGATCGAGCTCGGCGAGCGGGACATCGAGCAGGGAGTGGTGACGATGACCAGGCGGGACGACCCCGGCCTCTCTCGCGACGCGGTGCCGCGCGAGGGCGCCGCGGAGGCCGCGGTGGGCATCCTCGGCGACATCCAGCTCGGCTACTTCGAGGCGGCCGCCAAGCGCCTGCGCGAGCGGACCCGGGAGGACATCACGACCCTCGATGAGTTCCGGGAGTTCTTCTCGGGCGATGACACGGACTCGGGTGGCTTCGTCAAGGCGCCGTGGAGCGAGGACCCGGAGACCGAGAGGACGATGGGCGAACTGGGGGTAACGGTGCGGTGCATCCCGTTCGACGAGGAGCTTCCGGCCGGCGCCCGCTGTGTGATCACCGGCGAACCGGCGAAGGTCGTCGCGATCTTCGCGAAGGCCTACTGAGCCTTACCGTTTCCTAAGGGAACTCTCACCATCACCGAACCTCGGGCACGCTAGGGTCGCGCCAAGGGAAGGAACTCAGCTGCGGAGCGAGGGCGATTCGGGCCCGCGCGCCGCGAGGAGGTCCGAATGAGAGAAATGGCTGGTCGGCTTGGGCCTCTGAGGGGCGGCTTGGCAGCCCCCGCCGTGTTCAACCTGAACTCGCCGGCCCACTACGTCCACTGGCACTTCTTCCAGATGTCGGTGGCGAACGTGATCGTGATCGGGCTGATGATCGCCGTCTTCATCCTCGCGCTCGTCATCCCCTTCCCCAAGCGCGAGGTCGAGAAGTGAGCCCCGAAACCGAGAAGCGCATGTGGACCGAGCGGATCCGCTCGCGCGCCATCGGCGCCCTTCCGCCCGAGAAGCTCCTGCCGGACCGCCAGCCCGCCTATGTCTCGTCGTGGATCTACGTCTTCGGCGTCGCCACGATCGCGGCACTGCTCGTCGTTGTCGGTTCGGGCGTGATCCTCGGCCTCAAGGGGCCGGCCTGGTGGCACGAATCAGGCGTGGGCAAGTTCTTCAACAGCATCCACCTGTGGGCGGTGGAGGTCTTCTTCTTCGCCATGGTCGTGCATCTCTGGGGTAAGTTCTTCATGGGGGCCTGGCGCGGAGGCAGGGCTTGGATCTGGGTGACAGGGGCGATCGTCTTCCTCGTCTCGATCGGCACCGCCTTCACCGGTTACCTCTCCCAGCAGAACTTCGACTCGCAGTGGATCGCGAGCGAGGGCAAGGACGGGCTCAACTCGGTCGGGATCGGCGCCTTCTTCAACGTCGCCGACTTCGGCCAGATGTACACCTGGCACGTGATCCTGCTTCCCGTCGCGGTGGTTGCGCTGGTCGTCGGGCACGTCCTCCTGGTGAGGAAGCACGGCGTGGTGCCGCCATACGCCGCGAAGGTTGCCCGTGCCGCTTCGGCCAAGGAACCGGCGTGAGCCCGCGGCAGCCCAACCCCGCACCGCTCGAGTCGGCGGATTGGGACGGCCCGTACATCCGCTACGACCTCGTCAAGGAGTTCGTCGTCGCACTTTTGGTGGTCACCGTGCTGATCGTCTTGTTCACGGTCCTCTTCTCCTCCCCCGATGACAGGCCCGTGACGATCCAGCAGTGGTCGCGCACCGATCCGGCCGGGTTCGTGTCCACCGCCGTCACCGAACTCGACGGCTCCAGCGAGGTCGCGACCTACGGGCCGCCCTACAACCACACACCTGGGACGGGACAGAAGATCGGCCCGCTCAACCTGCAGAGCGCCGCCGGCGTGCACTTCCCGATTGACACGGCGCGGGACTTCGTCCTCAACCCGTTGGGCAGCATTCCCGGCAACGCTCCTCTCGCCGGAGCCCTCAAGACCTACCAGGCGGCCCCGGCAGCCCAGCAGAAGTCATGGACCGACGCCTATACCAAGGGCCTGGACAGCGCCAAATTCACCGGGGGGGTCCCCCAGCTGCCGCCCGGCGACTACGGCCCTGTGGCGCCGATGATGGCCTCGCTTGCGGGCATGGCTCAGACGGGAGGCCTCGACGGCGCCCTGCTCAACGCGAATCAGTTCTACCAAACCAACTACACCAAGCCGCTGCTCTTCCTCTCCGGAGGCGACTACTTCGAGTCACGTGCCGAGGAGCAGCATCTGCTCGGCGAGCAGTGGGGCATGATGAACGAGACGGGCAGCTACCCGGGCCAGGTCTGGCTCTGGCTCTACACCTTCTGGTACCAGGTCGCCCCGTTCGACACCTCGGAGAACGCTGACGCGCAAGTCTGGGCGCTGATGATGCTGCTCTCCCTCGCCTTCATCTGCATCCCGGTGATCCCCGGCCTGCGCAGCCTGCCGCGCCACCTCGGCGTCCACCGCCTGATCTGGCGTGACCACTACAGGCGAGTCGAGGGCAATAGCTGAGCATCCCCCGCGCGAGCCGATCTTCGCGAGAGGCCTACTGAGCGCCCTGTCGGCTCGCGGGCGGCGCCGGTGTGTCGGTGTTCCTGCGCAGGTCGACGAAGAAAGACGTCCCGCACGAGAGGCACCCGACCATCGCGCCGTAACGCGTGTAGGTCATCAGGCGAAGACTCAATGGATTGCTGTGTCCACACATGAGGCGGAGATCATCGCCTCCGAGAAGCGCCGTGAAAAGCGTGCGAACTACCTTCGATTGGCGTGCGAACTACGCCAGCTGGCGCGGGAGAAATACGGATCGGCGAGTCGTACGAACGTCCATGGCGCCGCGATCAGGTGCGGGTGAAGCGGCGGCCGGCAACCGGCGAGGCATCCTCGTCCAGGGCGGGGCGCTTGACGGGCTTCAGGTAGGGCTCGCCCTCGGCCAGGTCGGGGCCGGTGACGTCGGCGGCGTCGGCGCGGGCGGCCTCGGCCTCGAGCTTTGCGATGCGCTCGGGGGTGAGCTCGCCCGCGTTCTCCTCCTCGATCCTGGCGAGCCAGTCCGCTCCCTCCCGGGCCTTGGTTTCCTCCACCTCGACCGAGCCGCGGTCGAGTGACTTGTCGATCTCGGCGAAGAGGGTGTCGACGAGCTCCGACTGCGGGACCTTCCGCAGGGGCTTGCCATGGGAGAAGATCAGGCCCTCGTCCTTGGCGCCCGTGATCCCGAAATCCGCATGGGATGCCTCGCCGATGCCGTTGACGGCGCAGCCGAGCACGGCGACCTCGATCGGCTCCTCGTATCCCTCGAGGCGCTGCTCGATCTCGGCGACCACCGTGTCCATGTCGAATTGGAGGCGGCCGCAGGTCGGGCAGGCGATCAGCACGGGACCTCGCTCGCGCAGCTTCAGGGCCTTGAGGATCTCCCAGCCGACCTTGACCTCCTCCTCGGCATGGAAGGTCGAGAGCGAGATCCGGATGGTGTCTCCCACTCCGTCGGCGAGCAATGTGCCGAGGCCCACCGATGACTTCAGCGAACCCGACCACTTGGTCCCGGCCTCGGTGATCCCCAGGTGGATCGGGTAGGGGATGCGCTCGGCCAGCAGGCGGTTGGAGGCGATCGTGTTCGGGACGCTGGTCGACTTGATCGAGACCTTGAAGTTCTCGAAGTCGAGCGACTCCATCATCTCGACGAACTCGACCGCTGCCTGGACCAGTGCCTCAACCGAGTCCTGGCGCTCGAGCTCATGCAGGTGCTTGGGAAGGGACCCCGAGTTGACCCCGATCCGCATTGGGACGTTGGCCGCGGTCGCCTTCTTCGCCACCTCGGCGACCTTCTCCCGCCCGCCGATGTTGCCCGGGTTGAGGCGAATGCAGTCCGCTCCCGCGTCAATCGCCTTCAGCGCGAGGGTGTGGTTGAAGTGGATGTCGGCGATCACCGGGATCGGCGACTGCTTGACGATCGTCTTCAGCGCCTCCACGTCCTTGTCGCGCGGCACCGCCACGCGCACGAGATCGGCGCCGGCCTCAGCGACTGTGCGGATCTGCTCCATGGTCGCCTCGAGGTTGGCCGTCTCGGTCTTGCACATCGTCTGCACGGCGACCGGCGCGCCGCCCCCGATCGGGACGTCGCGCACGAAGATCTGGCGCTTCGAGGACACGGGCACAGGGTAGCCGTGGGGCTGGTACGGGCGTTTAGCAGAGGTGAATCGTGCGGCACCGCAAGTGGCTACGCGCCTGCCTGCTGCAGCTTCCGCTCCAGCCCGCTGACGCCGTCCGAGCCGTCCACCCGGATCCGCTTCAGCGTGTACATCTCGCTCTTCGCGGCGAGGCCCTCGTCGGTGGTGGTCGCTCCGAGGTAGCCGGCGTCGCGCACGGCCTGGATCGCCTGGTCGTCGTAGCGGCCCGACGGGTAGCAGAAGAAGTTGACCGGTTGATGGAATCGCTGCTGCAGCATCTTCCGGGATCCGGCGACCTCGTCCTGGAGCTGTGCGCCGCTCGCCTGGGAGACGTCGACGTGGTTGATCGTGTGCGAGTCGAGCTCCCAGCCGTCGTTGACCATCGTCTGGACCATCTGGTTGCTGAGCTCGGCATCGGGCTGGCCGATGCGGCCCGCAATCGCGCTCAGGACCCCCGGCCAGCCGAGCTTGCGCAACTCGGGCCGCGCGTACACGTACTGACTGCGGTAGCCATCGTCGAAGGAGACGACCACGGGCTTCTTCGGGAGCTTGCCCCCCTTGAACCAGGCATCGTAGACCTGGTTCAGGCTCACGCCCGCGTAGCCCTGCTTCTCGAGCGCCTCCATCTGCTGATCGAAGGTCTTCGGGTCGACGTAGAGCTCCGGTAACTGCGCGCTCGCCGGGGCGTCGGCGATCACGTGGTACATCAGCACCGGGACGGGAGCGTGGGTGCTGACGAGGTTGCCCGTGTCCGGCGGTGGGCCCATGCCTCCGGGGCTGAGCTTCGTGCCGCTCCCGGCACCCTTCTTCTTCCCGCCCGCTTTCGCGGTCGAGCTTCCACCGCCGCCCGAGCCGCCGTGGGACGCGCCCACGGCCACCCCGGCCGCCAGAGCGAGCACGGCCGCGACCGCCAGGACGTTTCGGCGGCGCCTCCCCGCCCTCCTCCGCCGCTCCGCCTCTCGACGGGCGTCGCGGCTGTTCCTCTGTCCCTCCAAGCCGGCCTAGCGCGAGTAGAGCGCCTCGATCTCCTCGGCGTACTTCTCGTCGATCGGCTTGCGCTTCAGCTTCATGGTCGGCGTCAGCTCGTCGCCCCCCGGCTCCCATTGCTCGGGCAGGATCTTGAACCTCTTGATCTGCTCCACGCGGGCCATCTTCTCGTTGGCCTGGTCGACGGCGGCCTGGATCGCGTCCCCCACCGCCTCCTCGCCGGCAAGGTCCGCCACCGACTTGCCATCGAGCCCGTTCTGGGAGGCCCAGACGGGGGCAAAGTCCGGGTCGAGGACGATCAACGCCGTGTTGTATGGCCGCCCGTTGCCGATCGCGCAGGCCTGACCCACCAACGGGCTCGCGACCTTCAGGTTGGACTCGATGTTGGCCGGGGACATGTTCTTGCCCGCGGCGCTGATGATCAGCTCCTTCTTGCGGTCGACGATCTGCAGGTAGCCGTCCTCGTCGATCTCCCCGATGTCCCCGGTGCGCAGCCAGCCCTCGTCGCCAAAGGCCTCCTCGTTCTTCTCCGGCATGTTCCGGTACCCGGGCATCACGCAGTCCGCCTTGACCAGCACCTCGCCGTCGTCGTCGAGCTTGATCTCAACACCGGGCGTCGGCGGGCCCACCGTCCCGATCTTGATCCGGTCGGGCGGGTTGATGGTGCCGAGTCCACAGGTCTCCGACATTCCCCAGAGCTCACCGATCGGGATGCCGATCGCGTGGAAGAACTCGAGCACCTCCACCGGCGTCGGCGCCGCCCCGACGTTCACCGCCAGAGCCTCGTCGAGGCCGAGCTGCGAGCGCAGACCAGAGAACAGGAGCTCGTCCGCCTGGGCCGCGGCCTCCGCGATCTCCGCGGGGACCTCCTCGCCCGCCTGCTCGGCGCGAACCTTGGCGAGCGAGGCCTGGAGCCCCTTCTCCGCGGGCGCCCGCTGCTCCTCGGGGAGGCTCGCCAGCATCGCCTCGAGGCCGGCCTTGAGCTTCTCGAAGATCCGAGGGACGGCGAAGAACCAGGACGGCTTCACCTTCGGCAGGAACTCGGCGATTCGGCGCGGGTCCTCGCAGACGTGCACCTCCAGCCCCTTCGTCACGGGCAGGTAGTAGTGGGCGTTCCGCTCCGCGACATGAGCCGCGGGCAGCCACGAGATCACCCTGCCCCCGCGCTCGGGGAGCTGGATCAGCTCGTCCGCCGTCGCGACCGCGAAGAGCAGGTTGCGATGGGTGAGCTGCACCCCCTTCGGCGGCCCCGTCGTGCCCGACGTGTAGATCAGCGTCAGCAGGTCGTCGGGCCCGAGGTCCTCGACCGATTCCGCCGGATCGAAGTCGGGGTCCATCGCCATCAGCTCGTCCAGCGTGTGGTCGCCGCCATCGCCGTCCACGACGATCACGTGCTCGAGGTCGGGTAGATCCTTCCGTGCCTCGTTGAAGCGCTCCAGAAAGGCGCTCTCGATGATGGCGATCCGACTGCCGGCGTCGGAGACGACGTAGCTGATCTGCTCCGGTGCGAGGGTCTGGTAGATCGAGAACGGGACCGCTCCGAGCGACACGGCCGCCAGGTCGCTCGGGATGAACTCCCAGCGGTTGTTGAGCATGATCGCGACGGTGTCCCCCTTCTTCACGCCGAGCCTGGCGAGGCCGCCGGCGATCCGGTGGACGTGGTCGCGCACCTCGTTCCAGCTCAGCTCCTTCCCGCGCCCCTCGTCCCGGATCGCGAGATCGTCGCCCAGGCGGTCCGCCTGCGCGTAGAAGGCCTCGACCAGGTTCCTGGCCTGCAGCTCGGGCGCCTCTCCCCCGCTGGCGTAGCGCTCAGAAGTCGTTACCTCCACCGCCGCTCTCCTCTCCTCGGTAGAACCGCTGGGAAACGCTACACGCTCGCCTGGTGCGGGTGCGCCTAGCGAACGTGGAAGCCTGACCCGGACAAGCGCCCGATGTCGTTGGTCAAGCCGATGACGAAGAGCATCAGGATTAGTAGGAACCCGACCGCGCTGGCGCGCTCGATCACGCTGAACGGGACGCGCCTGCCCCTGACCTTCTCGACGAGGCTCCAGAAGATGTGGCCGCCGTCCAACGGCAGGAAGGGGAACAGGTTGATGATCGCGAGCGAGAGGCTGATCACGGCGAGCAGCGTGAGGGCCTCTCGGGCGCCGAACTGGATCGTCTGATGCGCCACGTCGCTCACGCCGACGACGCCGGAGAGCTGCTTGCGCTGCTCGGGCTCGAAGATCCGTGCGAAGGTCGAGACGGTCTTCGTGGTGACGTCCCACATGAAGCTCACCGAGCGTCCGGCCGCGGCCGGGACCGAGAGGTTCTCCGGCACCGTGCCTCCCTCCCCGAAGCCGAAGCCCACCCGGTAACGCCCGTTCGGGTCTCCATCCTTGATCGCCGGGGCATTGGCGTCATAGAAGGGCGTCAGCTTGACCGTGACCAGCTTCCCGTCCCGCTTCACCACGAAGACCGCGAACGTGGTTGCCTGGCAGCCGTCGACGGGTGTGCCGGCGCAGGTGTGGGAGTTGACCTGCCTGGCGATCGCGTCCGCGCGATCGGCGAGATCGTTCTCGCTCGGCCGTGAACCGCCCGCTGAGGGGCGTACCCCGTCGACGGAGATGAGCTGATCGCCCTGCTTGAAGACTCCCTGGGCGGGCTTGTCCTTCTCGATCGACCCAACCTCCAGCGTCGTTGGTCGCTGCAGGCCCAGGGCGAGGAAGAAGAGGACGAGGAAGGCGATCAGGACGTTCATCGCCGGGCCCGCGGCGATCACGACGATCCGCTTCCAGACCGGCTGGTTGTAATACGCACGCTTGAGGACGTCGGGCGGAAGGCCCTCCAGCTCGTTCCGGTCCTGCCCGGCGGATTCCACCCTCTCCAGTAGGCCCTCCGGGGTATCGCGACCTGCACTGGTGGCGATCTCAAGCTCCGGGCGGCCGGCGCGAGATCCGGCCGGAACCTCAGCGGCTTCCAGCTCCTCCGGATTCATCCCGGTGATCTTCACGAAGCCGCCGAGCGGGATCATCCCGATCCCGTATTCGGTCTCCCCCCGCCTGAAGCTGACCAGCTTGGGCGGGAAGAAGAGGAAGAAGCGCTCGACCCGCATGCCGGTCGCCTTGGCGACGAGGAAGTGGCCGAATTCGTGCAGGATGATCAGCGCGCAGAACCCGGCGAAGACGAGGAGCCAGCTCAAGCGACGGCCAGGCCCTCGATCAACCCGCGGGCGTGCTCGCGTGCCGCGGCGTCGACGTCGAAGAGGTCCTCGAAGTGGCGGACCGGACCACCGGGGATCGCCTCGAGGGTCCGGTCGATCACCTCCGGGATGCCGGTGAACGGGATGCGCGCGGCCAGGAATGCCTCGACGGCCACCTCATCGGCCGCGTTCAGCACACAGGGCGCGGTCCCCCCCACCTCGCCGGCCTCTCGTGCGAGGCGCAGGCAGGCGAAGGTGTCGGGGTCCGGCCGCTCGAAGCTGAGTTGCCCGACGCTCGCCAGGTCGAGGGTGGGAACGTCCACGTCGGCTCGCTCCGGGAACTGAAGCGCGTAGGAGATCGGCACCTTCATGTCCGGGTAGCCGAGATGGGCGAGCGAGGCGCCGTCGTTGAGGTGGACGAGCGAGTGGACGATCGACTGCGGGTGGACGACGACGTCGATCGCCGCGTAGGGGACGCCGAAGAGGTGGTGCGCCTCGATCATCTCGAAGCCCTTGTTCATCAGGGTCGCCGAGTCGATCGTGATCCTGCCGCCCATCTCCCAGGTGGGGTGCGCGAGTGCCTCGTCGGGCGTGATCCCGGAGAGGTCGGTACGGCCGCGGAAGGGCCCGCCGGACGCGGTCAGAACGAGGCGCTCGACCGTCCCGGGGGGCTCGGCTCCGATCAGCTGGAACAGGGCCGAATGCTCCGAGTCCACGGGGAGGATCCGGGCGTCGGTGGCCTCGGCGAGCGCGGTGACCAGCTCGCCGCCGATCACCAGGCTCTCCTTGTTGGCGAGCGCCAGGTCGATTCCCTCGGTGAGGGCGACGACCGTGGGACCGAGCCCGGCAGCCCCGACGACCGCGTTCAGGACCAGGTCCGGCCTGGAGGCCCCGATCAGCTCGCGGACGCCGGCCTCGCCGGCCAGCACCTGTCCTCCCCAGGCCTCACCGGCCCGCGCGGCGGAGTCGATATCGGCGAGCGCGACGGCGGGCACGCCGTGGTCGCGCGCCTGCGCCAGCACCCGCTCCCAGCTCGTGTCGGCGGATAGCCCGGCAACCTGGAGGCCATCGGCGGCGCCGATCACCTCGAGCGCCTGGGTGCCGATCGATCCCGTCGACCCGAGTATCAGCACTCGCTTCACGGGCTGAGTGTAGGTGTCAACCCAAACCCCCCGTAAACGGATCGTGCACCTGAAACGAAGACGGGAGGCCCGAGGGCCTCCCGTCGTTCGCACGTCGTTTGAGTTCCGGCTCTAGCGGGTCTGGACGGCCGTGAGCTCGAACTGCGGCACCTTCAGGTTGCCGGTCGTCTGGTTGCAGGCGATGGAGAACGTGTGCACGCCGCCCTGCGCGGTCGTGCCGATGTTGATGCCGAACCCCTCGATTCCGCCGGGGGTGTGCACGTTGGTCTTCGTGCCGGTGATCTCGGCGCCATCGGACTCGAGGTGGCACACGCCGGCAGCGGGGTTCCCCCCACCGTCAAAGGTGCCGTCGAAGGTGAGCAGGTACTTCCGCGGGAAGCCCGTCGAGCCGTTCACGTTCACCTGGGTGCACTTCGTGAACGTCGTCGAGCTGCTCGGGTCACACGGCGTCGTGCCGGTCTGGGCGTTCGTGGAGGCGACACCCAGGACCTTGAGGCGTGCGTCCTTGCTCAGGCCCTTGTACTCGATCTTCTTGCTGGTGGCCGCGTACGCGCCTCCTCCAAGTGCCACACAGAGTGCGATGAATCCCACTACGAGGCCCGCCGATGGCCGGCGGTTGAACAGCTTCTTCATCCAGAACCACTCCCTTTCACGTTTTCCGGGCGTTGTGAGCGTTCGCTGCCGAAACAGCATGAGGCCGAGAAGTTGCGCCCTTGCGAGGATGCATTCATGGCCCTCAGGCGACGAAGCCGCAAGAAGCCCGACCCGGCGATCGATTCGGAGGGCATCCGGGACGTCGTGCGGCGCACGGACGCGAATCCCCAGCTCGTCGCAACGGCCCGCTTCCTGCGTGGGCTGATCCCCGGCGGCGGCGAGCCGGAGACGTCTGAGATGCCCGAGCCGATGCAGCGCCTCGTGGACGAGGTGCAGCCGCAGGGGCCGAGCACACTCCGCGAGATAGGCAAGGGGGCGCTGCAGGCCTGGCAGGCGCTCTCGGAGGCGCAGAGGCGCAGGCAGGGGACCGCGGATGTGGCGATCGTCTTCACCGATTTGGTGGGTTTCTCGGACTGGGCCCTCGAGGTCGGTGACGAAGCCGCCCTGGAGGTCCTGCGCCAGGTCGGCGACGCCGAGCAGAAGGCGATCTCCGCCAACAAGGGGGCGGTGGTCAAGCGCCTGGGAGACGGCGCCATGGCCGTCTTCGGCAACGCCGCGCAGGCCGTCTCCGCGGCGCTCGCGGCCCAGGACGGGATCTCGGAGATCGAGGTGGAGGGGTACCGGCCGACGCAGCGTGCTGGGGTGCACAGCGGCACGCCCCGCAAGGTCAAGGGGGACTTCCTCGGCGTCGACGTCAACATCGCGGCCAGGGTCGGGGACGCCGCACAGGGCGGCGAGGTCCTGATCTCGGAATCCGTCCGCGAGGAGCTCGATGGGCGCCGCTACAAGTTCGGCGCGACGCGCGAGCTCTCCGCGGCGGGCGCCCCCGCGGATCTGACCGTGTGCTCAGTGAAGTCGAAGCGCCGCCGCTGAGCGATTACCAGGCGGGTAATGGATCGGGCACAGCGGCCGGGCTAAGGTCCGCGCCATGAGCCCCGTCGCGACCGGTGGTGGCGCCGGCGAGTTGCTTCGCGAATGGCGCAAGCGGCGCCGGATGAGCCAGCTGGACCTGGCGCTCGAGGCGAACGTCTCGGCGCGGCACCTCAGCTTCGTCGAGACGGGCCGTTCTCATCCGAGCCGAGAGATGGTGCTGACGCTGGCGGAGCACCTGGAGGTTCCCCTGCGCGAGCAGAACGCGCTGCTGCTGGCCGCCGGATACGCGCCCGGCTTCACGGAGACGCCGCTCGCCGACGACCAGATGGACCCGGTGCGCCACGCGCTCGACGCGATCCTCGCCGGCCACGAGCCCTACCCGGCGGTGATCGTCGACCGCCAGTGGGAGATCGTCGCCTCCAACTCGCCCGCGGGGATCCTCCTCGAGGGCGTCTCCGACGAGCTCCTGGCTCCCCCCGCCAACGCCCTGCGGATCACTCTCCATCCCGGCGGCATGGCTCCTCGCATCCTCAACTTCGAGGAGTGGAGCGGCCATCTGCTGACCCGGCTGCGGCGCCAGGCGCTCCTCTCCCAGGACCCGGCGCTGGCGGGGCTCGAGCGCGAGCTGCTCGGCTATCCGGGCGTCGAGCAGTCGAGCGGTCTCGCCGAGCCTGAGGAGATGCTCTTCGTCCCCTTGAGGTTGCGGCTGCCGGGCGGCACCGTGCTCTCGCTGTTCAGCACGGTCGCCACCTTCGGCACGGCGCTCGACATCACCCTGGAGGAGCTCTCCATCGAGTCCTTCTTCCCCGCCGACGAGGCGACGAAGGACTACCTCCGGGGTAATTGAGCGGCGGGCCAGCCGATGGCACCTTGGTCGGGAAGACGCGCAGCGGGCGCGTCCGGACCGAAAAGGAGACACAGATGACCGAGCAGACGGCAGCCATCGAGCGGGAGGGATTCACCGTCGATACCTTCGCGCGCTTTTGGGCGAAGCCCGACCTCTCCACCCCATCGGATGACCTCCGCGAAGACGTGATCGGCTACTGGCCGGGCAGTGACGAGCCGGTGCGCGGCCGCGAGGAGTACGTCGGAGCGTTGGGCGAGCTGCTCGCCCGCGTCCCGGACCTGACACTGGAGGTCGTCGAGTCCGCCGACAACGGCGAGTACCTGTTCATCCGCTGGGTCGCGCACGCGACGGGCGCCGGCGGCCCCATCGAGCACACCGGCATCGACCGGGTCAAGGTCGTTGACGGTCAGGTCGTCGAGAACAGGATCTTCTTCGACCGCGCCGCGTTCGAGCGGAAGCTGGGGGTCTCGCTGGAGCTGTGAGGTTCCCCGAGCTGGACATCCCGGAGATCGTGATCAGCGGTCAGGAGATCCTCGCGGACCTGCTCTATCCGGACGGGTCAGTAGACGAGGGCGACCGAGAGGTAGTAGCCGACGACCACGGTGAAGAGCACGGCGTCGAGGCGGTCGATCAGGCCTCCGTGGGGGCCGAAGAGGCGGCCGGTGTCCTTGACGCCGAGGTCGCGCTTGATCAGGGACGCGAACAGGTCCCCGATCGGCGCGATCACGCCGATGGCCATACCCATCAGCAGCGCGTCGGTGCCCGGTAGCCAGTCCTGGTAGAGACCCGCGAACCAGAAGCCCATGGTCGCCCCGAGGAAGCCGCCGATCCCCCCCTCCAGCGTCTTGTTGGGTGAGATCCGCGGCGTGATCTTGCGGGAGCCGAACAGCCTGCCCGCCGCGTAGGCGGCCGTGTCGCCCAGGAACGTCGCCACCAGCACGTCGATCAGCAGCGCCCCGCCGTGCATTGGCAGGTCGCGGAGGAGGACGGCGTGGGAGAAGCCGATCCCCATCCAGGCGACGCCGAGCACGGTGAAGGCGATCGAGGTGGTGATCGCCTCGTGAGAGCGTCTCGCGGCGGCGAACGCGAAGGCGAGCGGGAAGAGCGCCGCGAAGACCAGCAGGATCTGGAACGCGTCGCCGTAGTGGGCCGCGACCACCATGCCCCCCACGACCGCATAGGCGGGCAGCATGATCGGCTGCTCCGGCTCTGCCATGCGGAAGAACTCCCGCAGCCCGAGGACGCCGAGAACGATCATCGCCGCGGCGAAGACCGCGCCGCCCGCCCCGACGATGGCGATCGCGAAGATGACCCAGGGGATCGCGACCACAACCCGCGCCGTCGTCTCGGACATCTCCGGGACCAGGCGTTTCAGACCGTGCCTGCCGCCGGTTTCTTCCTCCTCCGAGGCGCGCCTGACGATGATCTCGGGCTCGCGCGGCTCGTCCTCGAACGGGTCCAGATCCTCGACCATGGCTACCTCGCCCCGAAGCGCCGCCGGCGCTCCTCGTAGATGTTCAGCGACGCCTCGAATGCCTCGCGGGTGAAGTCGGGCCAGAGCTCCTCACGGAAGACGAACTCCGAGTAGGCGCACTGCCAGAGCAGGTAGTTCGAGAGGCGCTGCTCGCCGCTGGTGCGGATCAGCAGGTCCGGGTCGTGCATCTCGGGGGCGTAGAGGTGGCTCTTGAACTCCTCCTCCCCGCCCCCGCCGTAGGCCGCCGCGGCGTCGAGGATCTCCGAGCGGCCGCCGTAGTTGAAGGCGACGAAAAGCGTGATCCGGTCATTCCCGTCCGTCTCGGCCTCGGCCCAGTCCATCCGGCCGGTGAGCTCGTCCGAGATCCCCTCGCGCCGACCGATGAAGCGCATGCGGACTCCCTCCTCGTCCAGCTCCGGGGTCTCGCGATCGATGCGCTCGGCGAACATCGCCATCAGGCCGTCGACCTCCTCCCTGGGCCGGGTCCAGTTCTCCGTCGAGAAGGAATAGACCGTGAGCTCCTTGACGCCGAACTCGGCGGCGTCGCGCAAGCGCTCCTTGACGACGTCCGCGCCCGCCTGGTGTCCCTCGATCACGGGCAGGCCCCGCTGTTGAGCCCAGCGCCCATTGCCGTCGGTGATGATCGCGACGTACTCGGCTGGCATCTTGAGGGGAGTCTCGCGGTCCGGCCTCAGCCTAGACCTCGAGGATCTCCTCCTCTTTGCCTTTGAGGAGCGAGTCGATCTCGCTGATCGCGGCGTCGGTCCCCTTCTGCAGCTCGGTCTCGCCGTGGTGCTCCTCGTCCGAGCCCGCCTCGCCCTCCTTCTTCAGCTCGCGGAGGTCGTGCATGACGTCGCGGCGGATGTTGCGAACGGCGACGCGGCCGTCCTCGGCGACCTTGTGGACCACCTTGACCAGCTCCTTGCGCCGTTCCTCGGTGAGCTCGGGGATCTGCAGGCGGATCACGTTTCCGTCGTTCGAGGGCGTCAGCCCGAGGTCGGACTCCATGACGGCCTTCTCGATCGTGTTGATCGACGACTTGTCGTAGGGCGTCACGGTGAGCATGCGCGCGTCTGTCGCCGCCACCTGGGCAAGCTGCTTGAGGGGGGTCTGCGCGCCGTAGTAGTCGACGTCAAGGCGATCGAGGAGGTGCGGCGAGGCGCGTCCGGTTCGGATGGTGGAGAACTCGTTGCGCGTCGACTCCACCGACTTCTGCATGCGCTCCTTGGCGTCGGCGAGGAACTCATCGATCATCTCGAGCGTCATGTGCGGACCCCCGGAGTTGGCTCCGTAGCGGGCTTCGAGGACACCAAAGTGCCGACCCTCTCTCCGCTGACGATCCTATCTATGTTGCGCTCGTCCGCCATGTTGAAGACGTAGATGGGCAGGTCGTTGTCCATGCAGAGCGAGAGGGCGGTCGAGTCCATGACGCGGAGCCCCCGTTCGATCGCCTCGCGGTGGCTGATCTCGGGCAGGAACTCCGCAGCCGGGTCGACCGAGGGGTCGGCGGTGTACACGCCCTCCACCCCGTTCTTGGCCATCAGGATCGCCTCGGCATGGATCTCCAGAGCCCTGAGGGCGGCCGCCGTGTCGGTGGTGAAGAACGGGTTCCCGGTGCCGGCGGCGAAGATCACCGCTCGGCCCTTCTCGAGGTGGCGGATCGCCCGGCGGCGGATGTAGGGCTCCGCGACCTCGGTGACGGCCATCGCCGACAGGACCCGGGTGTCCACGCCCTCCTTCTCGAAGGCGTCCTGCAGCGTCAGGGCGTTGAGCACGGTCGCCAGCATCCCCATGTAGTCCGCGGTGGCGCGGTCCATGCCCTCCGCGGCGCCCTCGAGACCGCGGTAGATGTTGCCGGCTCCGACCACGACCGCGATGTCGACGTCATGCGCGCGCACCTCGCGGACCTGAGCGGCGATCCGCTCGATCTGGGCGGGATCGGTGCCGTAGTCCAGGTTGCCCATCAGGGCCTCCCCGGAGAGCTTCAGCAGGATTCGATTGAAGCGAGCCGAGGCCACGCCGGCCCTACTCCTGCCCCACCTCGAAGCGCGCGAAGCGGGCGATCCGCACGTTCTCGCCGGTCTTGGCGGCCAACTCGGCCCGCAGGTCCTCGATCGTCTTGCCCTCGTAGCGATCCTCGTTGAAGTGCTTCTGGTCCAGCAGGACGAGCTCCGAGGCCCACTTCTTGATCTGGCCCTCGACGATCTTCTCGACGACATTGTCGGGCTTGCCGTCCGCCCGGGCCTTCTCCTCGAGGATCCTGCGCTCGTCGGCCACCTCGTCCTCCGGGATCTCCTCGATCGAGACGTGCCGCGGGTTCATCGCGGCGATGTGGACGGCGACCTCGTGCGCAAATTCCTTGAAGTCGTCGTTGAGCGCGACGAAGTCGGTCTCGCACAGCACCTCGACCAGGACGCCGATCCGCTGCTGCTTGCGCTCCCCCGTTCCGCTCGAGTGCGTATACGAGGCGACCACGCCCTCTGCCGTTCCCCGGCCACTGCGCTTGGCGGCTGAGGCTGCTCCCCTCTTGCGGAGGATCTCGATCGACTTCTGCTCGTCGCCCTCCGCCTCCTCGAGCGCTTTCTTGACGTCCACGATCGGAGCGCCGGTGCGCTCGCGAAGGGCTTTCACCTCGGCTGCTGACGCCTTGTATGGCGCCATCAGGATGACTTCCCCCCGCCCTGGGTCGGCGCGGCCTCGGGCTCCTCGACCGGAGGCGGCTGAGGCTGCTCGATGGCGGCCTCGCGATTTGCCTCCGCCTGGTCGCCCTGGCGGTTGTGGGCCGGGGCGCCGCCTTCCGGCTGGGGCTGCGGGATCTCCTCCGCGGCCTCCTTGTCGGCCTCGCCCTGCTTGGCTGCCGCCTGAGCCTTGGCGTCCGCCTCGGCCTTGGCCTTCGCCGCCGCTTCGGCCTTCGCCTTCTCCTCGGCCTCCTGCCTGGCCTTCTCCTCGGCCTCGCGCCTCTTGCGCTCCTCCTCCTCGCGGCGCTTGCGCTCCTCCTCCTCGGCGCGGCGCTTCTCCTCCGCTGCTCGCCAAGCGGCGGCGGCGCCCTCGATCGACGAGCCCAGCCCGCCGATCACGAGCTCGCAGGAGCGGATCGCGTCGTCGTTGCCGGGGATCACGTACTTGACCGGTCCGGGGTCGCAGTTGGAGTCGACCAGGCCGATGATCGGGATCTCGAGGCGCTCGGCCTCGCGCAACGCGATCTCCTCGGTCTTCAGGTCGATGATCACCACCGCGTCGGGAATGCGCTGCATGTCAGCGACGCCGCCGAGGTTGAACTCGAGCTTGCGCAGCTCCGCCTCCATCGACATGCGCTCCTTGGTGGGCAGCAGGTCGAGCCGGCCGCCCTCCTTGAGCTCACGCAGCTCGTGAAGCCGCTGGATCCGCTTGCGGATCGTGTGGAAGTTGGTGAGCAGCCCTCCGAGCCAGCGCCGGTTGACATACGGCATCTCGCAGCGCTCGGCCCATTCCTGCACGGAGTCCCGGGCCTGCTTCTTGGTCCCGACGAAGAGGATCACTCCGCCCTTCGCCGCGACCTCGGTGACGAATTCGGTCGCCTGTTTGAGGAGCTCCTCCGTCTGGAGGAGATCGATGATGTGAATCCCTTCCCGCTCTCCAAAGATGAAGCGGCGCATTCGCGGGTTCCAGCGCCGTGTCTGGTGACCGAAGTGAACCCCGGCCTCCAGCAGCTCCTTGATGCCTACGTCGGCCATCTGATCTTCCTATCGCTTGTTTGTGTTCGTGGGCCCCGTCGCGGCCGCGGGAACTCGGGCGTGCCCGAGCAGCGTCCCGTGCCTCTCAGCAGGGGTTGGGTGCAAAGTCCGCGGGATTGTAGGCGCTGAGCGGCGAACGGCCGGGTGAGGCGGCCGGGTGAGCCGGAAAACCGGCAATGAAGGAGGCGCGAGCGGCCGGGTGTTGGGCTCCTGACCCTCTTCCTCAGCCGGTGTTGCTCTTCGCGCGATCGAGGGCCGCACGCAGGTCACTCGGCAGCTCCGAGGTGAAAGCGAGCCGCACCCCCGTGCGGGGATGCGCAAATTCCAGCCGCGACGCGTGCAGGAACTGGCGCTCCAGGCCATGTCGCCCCCGCGAGCCGTATTCGGGATCCCCGGCGACCGGATGCCCGATCGCGGCGAAATGGACCCGGATCTGATGCGTGCGACCGGTCTCGAGGCGGGCGTGAACGAGCGTGTCCGCAGGCAGCGACTCGATCACCTCGAAGTGGGTGCGCGCCTCCCTCGATCCGGCCCCCTTGACTGCTCGCTTTGTGCGCTGGCGCCTGTGTCTGCCGAGCGGGGCGTCGATCGTCCCGCTCCGGCTCTCCAGGTGGTCCTCGACCAGCGCCGTGTACTCGCGGACCACCTCGCGGGCCTTCACCATCCGCGCCAGCTCCCGGTGCGACTTCTCGTTCCGGGCCACCACCATCAGGCCCGAGGTGTCCTTGTCGAGCCGGTGGACGATTCCCGGCCTGCCGCCTTCTCCCCCGCCCGCGATGCCCTCGAGCAGGTCGACCAGCGTCTCGCCCTTGTGCGACGGAGCCGAGTGGACGACCAGGCCAGCGGGCTTCTCGATCACGGCCAGGTCCTCATCCAGGTAAATCGGGGTCACGTCTTGCATTACGACATCAGCGGTTTGAGCGCTCGACGTCGAACAGCAGCAGCAGGACCCCGACGACTATCGCGACGTCCGCCAGGTTGAAGGTGGGCCAGAGCGGGAGGTCGATGAAGTCGGTGACCGCGCCCTCGCGCACCCGGTCCGCCAGGTTCCCAAGCGCCCCGCCGAGCAGCAGCGCCGCCGGCAGCCAGACCAGCCAGCCGGTTCGGCCCCTGGTGGCGAGGAAGCCGAGAAACCCCACGAGCAGGACGACCGTGGCGGCGATGAAGACGGCCGAGATGTCCCCACCCAGGCCGAAGGCGACACCCTGATTCCGGACGTTCTCGAGGTGCAGGAACGGCAGCACCTCGATCCGGTCGCCCCGCGAGACCAGGGAGGTGGCGAGCGCCTTGGTCCCCTGGTCCAGCGCGACGACCACGCCGCAGGCCGCGAGCGCGGGGACCAGCATGAGACGGATCGCTCCTCGGCTTCGCCTGCGGAGCGCCCTCGCATCAAGAGGCCTCCTCAACCGTGGATCAGCGATACGACCACGCGCCCGACGATGGTGAGGATGATGATCGCGAGGATCGGGCTGATGTCGATGCCCATGCCGCCGGCACCAAGCGGCGGAATCACCCGCCGGAAGATGTTCAGATAGGGGTCGACCACCTGATGGACGAAGTCGACGGTCGCGCGCAGCCACGGGTAGTACGGCATGCGGGGGATCCAGGAGAGCAGGATCCGGATGAAGATCAGGATGAAGTAGACGATGAAGAGGGCGCCGACGTAGTTCGCGACGTCGATGCGCGTGATCGCCAGCAGGAGGCTCACCTCCGGACCTTCTCCAGCGAGGCATCGACGGCCGCCAGCAGCGTCTCGTGCATCTTTCGCTCCTCGAGCGCGTTCAACCCGGCCTCGGTCATCCCGCCCGGCGAGGCGACGGCCCGCTTCAGAGCGGCGGGCTCGTGTAGCTCGAGCAGGCCGCCAGTCGCGCTCATCGCCCCCGAGACCATTCGGAGAGCCTGGTCCTCTGTGAGGCCCTCCCTGACTCCGGCCTCGACCAGCACCTCGGCCATCAGAGCGAGATAGCCGGGCGAGCAGCCCATGATCGCTGTGGCGGCGTCGATCAGGCCCTCGTCGAGCTCGACCACGTCGCCCACAAGCCCGAGCAGCTCAGCCACCTTCCCTCTCTCCTTCTCACCGGTGCTCTTGCCGTAGGCGACGCAGAGCACGGCCTGCCGCAGTTGAGCGCCGAGGTTGGGCATGACGCGGGTCAGATCGATCCCGGGGAGCGCCTCGTGCAGGGTGTGAAGCGTCGTACCCGCGAGGATCGAGAGCACCGGGGTGCCCGACTGAACGAGGTCGGGCGCCACCTCATCCAGGACGCTGGGCTTCACCGCCAGGACCACGAGATCGGACGCGTCGGCCAGAGCAACGTTTCCCTCGATCGCGTCGCCGCCCACCTCCTCGGCGAGCTCCCGCGCCCGCCCCGGATCGGCGTCGGCGAACAGCATCCGCTGCGGGGCGCCGGGCTCGTTGCGCGCAGCGGACCAGCCCCTGGCGAGACCGCCAGCCATGTTTCCCGAGCCCACGAATCCGACCCTCATGTCCGGAACTCTATTTCTCACAGCACTCTTACCGGCGCCACAGCCTGCGCTGAGAATCGCGTGATGTCCTGAGGGCATGGCAGAGCACAGCCCGCGGACTGCCACGTCCCTCGTTTCGGTGCGACGCCGAAACGGCCAGGTGCTGGTCGCCATAGCCACGGTCGCATTGGCCGGCACCGTGGCCACGGCCGGACCTCCACCCCCGCCGGCGCTGCCCGCCGAACGCGTGCGGATCGTCCGGAGTCGGGTCACCGGCCCGGCTGTCGTCAGCGCCCCGATCCGCGCGATTCGGCGCTGGCTGAGGCTGTGCTTGGCGCCTCCTGCGATCAGGAGGACGCCGGAGAGCCGGTCTGACACCCCGGCCCTGCCGACCGTGGGACGCCCTCGCGACGGTCCCCTGTCAAGGCCGGCGGCGGGGCGGCTTCGCCATCAGATCGCTGCCACCTGTGGCCGCTAGGACTGGTTGAAGAAGCCGCCCTCGAGCAGGCGGGCCTTCTCCTCGGCTGAGACCTCGACGTTCTCGGGCGTCAGCAGGAAGATGCCCTGGGAGATCCGCTGCATGCCCCCGCCGAGGGCGTAGGTCATGCCGGAGGAGAAGTCGATCAGGCGCTTGGAGAGCTCACGGTCGGTCGACTGAAGGTTGATGATCACCGGCTTGGAGCGCTTGAACTCGTCGGCGACCTGCTGGGCGTCGTTGAAGCTTCTCGGGGTGACGACGTGCATGGAGGCGACGCCACCGCCATTTCCGGCCGGCGCGCGACGGCGGCCCCTGCGCGGCCGGGACTCCTCGGCCGTGTCGTCCACGGCGCGAATGCGGCTCCGGCGAGGCGCGGGCTCGTCGTCGCCGAAGATGTCGTCGATGTCCTCCTCGCGTCCGCGGCCGCGCCTGGAGCCGCCGACCGCCTCGCGCGGCGCGACGGCGGTCTGGTCGAGCGCCATCTCGCTGCCGGTGTCGCCCTCGTCGTACTCGCCCTCCTCGATGTAGTCGCCCTCAACGAGGCCGAAGTACTCAAGTGAGCGTCTCCATGTGTCTCTGATGGCCATCTCGGCTCAGATTCGGCTTCACGGACGTTATTCCTCCAGTCCGTGTTGACCAATTATGCCCAAAGAACGGAGCCCAGCCGCACGATTGTGGCCCCTTCCTCCACCGCCACCCGCCAATCCTGACTCGTGCCCATCGACAGCCGCTGCAGGCCGCGCTCGGAGGCGAGCTTCGCCAGGCGGGCGAAATAGGGACGCGAGGCCTCGGGGTCCTCGGTGAACGGGGGCATCGTCATCAACCCCGAGACCCTCACCGGGCAGCGCTCGATGAAGTCGTCGAGGACCTCTGGCTCGATGCCCCCCTTCTCCTCCTCGCCCGAGAGGTTCACCTCGATCAGCACCTCGGTCTCCGGGCCGCCATGTCGACCGAGCTGCTCCAGTGCCGAGTCCGAAGCGACCGAGTGGATCAGCCGCACCAGCGGCAGGATGCTCCTCACCTTGCGGCTCTGCAGGTTGCCGATGAAGTCCCAGGCGAAGCGCTCGCCCCAGCGCCCCCGCTTCTCCTCGAGGTCCTGAAGCCGGTTCTCGCCGACGAGCTCGATGCCGGCCTCGGCGAGGGCGCCCATGTCCCCCGCGCGGACGTACTTGGTGGCGGCGAGGATCTCGACGTCAGGGCCGGTCCGCTCGCGGATGCGCTCCAGGTTCGCGCGCACGCGCCCGGAGTCCAGGTTCGTGACGGGCTCCACCATGGCTAGGCCAACCAGGCCAGGCCGGCCTGGCGCCCGGTGCGCTCGCCGTCGCGGCGGTGGGAGTAGAAGAGCTCCGGATTGCAGCTCGTGCAGAGGCCGCAGGACACGACGGATGTGACCCCGGATTGCTCCAGCAGCGTCGTGGCGACCGCCGGCAGGTCGAGCATCCGGCCCCGTGCGACACCCTCGAGGCCGGCGAACTCGGAGAGCACCTCCTCCCCCACCTCGTAGCAGCACGGTCCGATCCCGGGACCGACCGCGGCGGCCTCCGCCTCGACCGCCTCGGCCACCCTGGCGACGATCCCCCCGGCGAGGCCCCGCCAGCCGCAATGGGCCATAGCCACGCCGCCCGGGCCGGACATGGCGACGGGCAGGCAGTCCGCCACCATCACCAGCGGAGTCAGGTGCGCGTTCGAGGTCGAATGAGCATCGACCTCGTCCGGGCTCTTGACCACGTCCGCGAAGACACGGGGCTCCTGCGCCCGCTCATGCCGGCGGGTCTCCGCGCCGTGGACCTGGCGGCCCATCACGACGCCGTCGGGTTCGCGCCCCAGCGCCGTCGCCAGCCGGAGGCGATTCTCGCGAACGCGGTCGCGCTCATCGCCGGTCAGGATCGCCACGTTGAGCGCGTCGTACGGCTCCTCGGAGACCCCTCCGACCCGCGTCGAGAACGCCGCCGTTGCCCCGGGCAACTCAGCCTCAAGCCAGCGCACGCCGTCTCGCTCACGCCATTCCATCCTCGCCGTCCGGCCGGGCTACCGCTTGGCTTCGCCGTCCGGGTCCCAGTCCCAGCGCGGCACCTCGTGGAGTGGATAGAGATCGTCGTCCGTCTTCGCCCTCGAGTTCTGCTGGGCCACCTTCGCCCCGAACTCGACGTGCTCGCGCAGGGCGCTGCGAAACGGCCGGTCGCCGGGGAGCCCCGCCTCGGAGGCCGCCTCCAGGTAGAGGTCGACGAATCGCTGGCGCTGCTCATCGGTGATCTCAAGGCCGCGGTGGACGTCGATCAGGTGGTCGAACCCGAGCTCCCTGGTGAAGCGATCCGGGCCGCCGAAGGTCTCCGCCGTGAACCAGGTCAGATGCTCGACGTGATGCGGCTGGCCCTTGCCGAACAGGGGCTGGAGCAGCGGATCGGCCAGCACCTTGGCGTAGAAGACCTCCTCCAGGCTGTGGAGGCCGGCGTCGCCGCCGGCGTGCTCATAGAGCGTCTCCGTCGGTCCGCTCGTCTCCACCACGAAGCCACCTTAGCGAGGCGCCCGTCAGTCCTCCGGGATCTCGCCGCGGGCGGCCGCCAGCGCGATCCTGAGCTCCTCGTCCCGCCCGGAGAGCTCGCCGTCGAGCTTGCCCGAGAGCGCCGCGTCGAGGCCGTGGCCGATCGCCGGGCCCTCGGGGATTCCCTCGGCCTTCAGGTCCTCGCCGGTGATCTCCAGCCCGACCTCCCTCCACTCGGCGGCGTAGCGATCCAGCCACTCGGCGCCGAGCGCCCGGGCGACCAGGAGCTGGGCGGGATCCCACGACTCGGCCAGGCGGACACCCTCCGAGGGCCGCTCCACGACCGCGGCAGCCAGCTCGCGGATCTGCGGGAGCGGCCGGACGATCGCCAGCTCCACCGCGAGCTCGCGGTTCGCCCAGGTCGCCCAGGGCGGCATCGAGGCGACGGTGATTACCTCGGCGACCCGGTCGGGCGCCGCGGGGTCGAGCGCCGGCAGCACGCCCCAGTCGATGATCAGCCGCAGGGCCTTCGCGGGATCGTCCTCGGCCGCGATCCGGCGAAGCTCGTTCTGGACGCGGTCGTCGGAGACCGTGGAGAGATCGGCCTCCGCCAGCAGGCGCGCCGTGGCCGCCTCCAGGTCGAAGCCGAATCGAGCCGCATAGCGGGCGGCGCGCAGGGCCCGGGTCGGGTCGTCGATGAAGGACCGATCGTGCAGCACCCTGAGCACCCCGGCCCGGAGGTCATCGACCCCGCTGTGGGGATCGAGCAGCTCCACATCGCCTGCGAGCGGAAAGGCGATGGCGTTGACGGTGAAGTCCCGGCGGGCGAGGTCGTCCGCGATCGGGGCCGGCCGGACCTCCGGCAGCGCGCCCGGTTGCGGGTAGCTCTCCGCGCGCGTCTGGGCGACGTCGATCTTGAGCTCCCCCAGCTCCAGCCTGCCGGTCAGGAAAAGGCCCTCCCGCTCGATCTCGAAGCCGGGCGCATCGGCGAGCGCCTCGAGATCGCCCTCGATCGCCAGGTCCAGGTCCACGCCGTCGATCCCCAGGAGGAGGTCGCGGACCGCCCCCCCGACCAGATACGCGGGCACGATCTCGGCGATGCCGCGCAGCGCCTCGATACCCGGAAGGGCGTCGATCAGGTCGGGCAAATGGGCGGGATCGATCTGCGATGAGCCGGTCATTAGGTGGCTTTCCTACCATGTGCGCCTTCGCCCGTGGGGGGACCGTATGCGCGCGACCTTGACAAAGCTCTGGAGCGACCACCGCTGGGCGACTATCGGCGCGGCCGCGGGGATCGGAGTCGTCCTGGTCGCTCTGGTCGGCTACCTGGTCCTGAAGCGACCCGGGGACAAGTCATGCCCGGCCCCGTGCACGATCACCAGTGAAGCCCCTCAACCCGTCACGGGCGTCACGAACTGGCCGACCTACGGGCTGAATGCGGAGCGCACCCGGTACCTCGACGCCCAGGGCGTCAAGCCGCCCTACTCGATCCGCTGGCGGTTCAAGGGCGGCAACCTGCTCGAGTACTCGCCCATCCTCGTGGGCGGATCCCTCTTCGGAATCAACAACAACGGCCTCGCGTTCGCGATCAAGACGCGCACAGGCAAGGCCCGCTGGAAGCGGCAGGTGGCGAGCCTGAACGCGTCCACGCCCGCATACAGCGACCGCAACGTGTACATCTCAAACCTGCAGCCGGGGCAGGTGGTCGACCTGGCGGCCTGGGACGGCCACGTGATCTGGAAGCACCCCCTGCCGGGTCGCACCGAGTCATCCCCGCTGGTCGTCGGCAACAAGGTGATCGTCGGCTGCGAGTGCAACACGATCTACGCGCTCAACAAGACGACCGGCAAGACGATCTGGGAGAGGCACGTGAACGGCGCGGTCAAGGCTTCGCCCGCCTTCAGCAACGGGATCCTCTACGCCGGCGACTACAGCGGAGAGATGACGGCCATCCACGTCAAGGACGGGTCGATCAAGTGGCAGACCGGCTCCCAGGGCACGAGCTTCGGCCGGACCGGTCAGTTCTACGCCACTGCAGCGATCGCGTTCGGCCGCATCTACGCGGGCAACACCGACGGCCGCATGTACAGCTTCGATCAGCAGACCGGCCGCCTCGCCTGGAGCCACTCGACCAGCAACTACGTCTACGCCGCGGCGGTGGCGGCTCGGACCCCCGACACGGAGCCCACCGTCTACTTCGGCTCCTACGACGGCAACTTCTACGCGCTCGATGCACGGACCGGCAACGAGCGCTGGAGCCAGCACAACCTCGGGTCGATCTCCGGGGCGGCCAGCCTGATCGGCAACACGGTCTACGTCGCGGATCTCCAGCACACCTCGACCTACGGCTTCAACGCCGCCAACGGCCACAGGGTCTTCCAGTATTCCGACGGCGCCTACAACCCGGTGATCTCCAACGGCAAGGACCTCTTCCTGACCGGCTACAAGACGATCTACGCGCTGACGCCGGGCCAGGGCAACGCGGTCGACGGCATCATCCAGGCGCCGAAGAAGGCGAAGAAATCGAAGAAGTCGAAGAAGGCCGCGAAGAAGAAGGCTAAGAAGAAGTCCGACAAGAAGAAGTCCGCCAAGAAGAAGTCCGCCAAGAAGAAGGCGCAGCCTAAGAAGTCCTGACCGGGATCCCGGCCCTCTCCATCCGCTCCTTCGCCTCGGCGACCGTGTGGGCTCCGTAGTGGAAGATCGAGGCGCAGAGGACGGCGTCCGCGTGCCCCTCCTCGATCGCCTCGACCAGGTGATCGAGCTCGCCGGCTCCACCTGAGGCGATCACCGGGACGCTCACAGCCTCGGCGACCGCGCGGGTCAGCTCGAGGTCATAGCCATCGCTCGTGCCGTCTCGGTCCATGCTGGTCAGCAGCACCTCTCCCGCACCCAGCTCGGTCGCCTCACGCGCCCACTCCACCGCCTCGCAGTCAACTACCCGGGTGCGCCCCCCGTGCACATAGACGTCCCATTCCACATCGCCTAAGAAGCCCGGCGGCGCCTGGCAGACCGACGACTCGTGAGGGGCGCCCCGGCGCTTCGCGTCGATCGCGATCACGACGCATTGCGAGCCGAAGACGGCCGCCATCTCCGAGATCAGCTCGGGTCGCTCCAGGGCGGAGGAGTTCACCGACACCTTGTCGGCGCCGGCGTCGAGCACCGCCTGCGCGTCCTCGACCGAGCGGATCCCGCCGCCGATCGTGAACGGGATGAAGACGTTGTCGGCCGTGCGCCGGGCCAGCTCGACGATCGTGTCCCTGCTCTCGTGCGAGGCAGTGATGTCCAGGAAGACGAGCTCGTCGGCGCCCTCGGCGTCGTAGCGCTCCGCGAGCTCGACCGGGTCGCCGGCGTCGCGGATGTCGACGAAGTTGGTGCCCTTGACGACGCGACCGTCGTCGACGTCGAGGCAGGGGATGACCCGCTTCAGGACCATTCCCCAAGGCTAGGGGTCGGGCTATCGATCCCAGTCGCCCGCGGCGTACGCCCAGGCGATGAAGAGCAGCTGGACGGGGAGGCGCGCGTAGAGGGCGTTGCGGCCTCCGGGGACGCCCTTCTCGTACCTCTCGGCCTCGATCGCCATGTGGAGGTTCGCCGGGAAGACAGCGAGCAGGGTGGCGATCGACCAGAGGCTCCCCGCCCGGCGCGTCGCCGGGTGCATCGTCGCCAGGCCGCCGGCGACCTCCGCCACGCCGCTCGCGTAGACGAGCTCGCGGTGGCGCGGGACGTACGGCGGCATGATCCGCTCGTACCAGCGGGTCTTGACGAAGTGCATGACTCCCGCAAAGACGAAGAACGGGCCGAAGAGCTTCCCCATGCGGCTGATCCTACGGATCGAGGATCGCCTGAGCCTCGGCGACGGTGAACCGGCCCTCGTAGAGCGCCCGCCCGACGATCACGCCCCCGAGATTCTCCAGGCCCAGCTCGGCCACGGCACGAAGATCGTCGAGCGACCCGATGCCGCCCGAGTAGATCAGCTCGCCGCCGGTCGCCTCTGCCGCGTCGCGGAGCGAGTCGAGATCCGGGCCCTCCATCAACCCGTCGACCTCCACGGGGGTGTACACGAATCTCTTGACTCCCCGGTCCGACAGCTCGGAGATCACCTCGGCGGTCCGGAGGTCCGATGCCTCGGTCCAGCCCGCTGCGGCGACCCTTCCCGAGCGGGAGTCGACCGAGACGACGACGCGGTCACCGTGGGCGTCGGCGATTGCCTCGGCGAGATCGGGATCGCGGACGGCGGCGGTCCCGAGCACGACCCGCTCCGCGCCCGACGAGATCGCCTCCTCCACCTTCTTGGAATCGCGCAGGCCGCCGCCGAGCTGCACCGGTGCCCCGACCGCGGCGACGATGCGGCGCACGTGCTCGAGGTTCACGGGCGCGCCGCCGCGGGCGCCGTCGAGGTCCACCACGTGCAGCCAGCGGGCCCCACCATTCACCCAGCGGCGAGCCGCGACGACGGGATCGTCGTCGTAGGCCGTCTCCTGGTCGTAGTCGCCCTGGATCAGCCTGACGGCCTTGCCGTCGCGGATGTCGATCGCCGGGTAGAGGATCAACTGCAGATGCGAACGAAGTTGGCAAGCAACCCGAGCCCGGCCGAGCTCGACTTCTCGGGATGGAATTGCACGCCGTAGAGGGGCGGACGCTCCACGGCGCAGGCGAAGCGCTCGCCGTACACGGCGGTGCCGAGCAGATCGCCCTCGGCCGCGGGGCGCGGAGCGAATGAGTGGACGAAGTAGAACGGAGTTTCCTCGCCGAGCCCCTCGGTGAGTCGCGAGGGTCGCTCCCACCGCACCGGCGACCAGCCGATGTGTGGGACCTTGTAGCCGTTCGCCTCGAGGGGGGCGACTATTCCATCGAGCAGCGACAGCCCGCTCGCCCCCTCGTTCTCCACAGAGGACTCGAAGAGCAGCTGGAGGCCAAGGCAGATGCCCAGCACCGGGGTGCCCGCCTGGATCCGGCCGGAGACCAGCCCGTCCAGCCCGATCTCGTGCACCCGGTCCATCGCCCTCGGGAAGGCTCCGACGCCGGGCAGGATCACCCCGTCGGCCGACTCGACGCGCTCGCGCTCCGAGGTGATCTCGGCCTCGGCCCCGACCCGCTCCAGGGCCTTCTCGACCGAGCGGAGGTTGCCCATGCCGTAGTCCAGGATCGCGATCCTGGTCATTCGGTCAGGGTGCCCTTGGTGGACGGCACACCGCTCTCCTCGGGGTCGATCGAGACCGCCACGCGCAGCGCGCGGGCAAAGGCCTTGAAGGCGGCCTCGATCATGTGGTGGGCGTTCGATCCCGAGCGCACCCAGAGGTGGAGCGTCATCTTGGAGTTGTTGGAGACGGCGCGGAAGAACTCCTCCGTCAGCTCGGAGTCGAAGCCCGCGATCGTCACGTCCGGGAGCTCGGCGTCGAAGGCGCAGAACGGCCGCCCGGAGATGTCGATGGCGCATTCCCCGAGCGCCTCGTCCATCGGCACCAGGGCCGAGCCGTAGCGGCGGATCCCGGCGCGGTCGCCCAGCGCCTCATCGATCGCCTGGCCGAGGCAGATCCCGACGTCCTCGGTCGTGTGGTGCGCGCCGGTCTGGAGGTCACCGGATGCCTCGACCTCGAGGCCGAGTCGCCCGTGGCGCGCGAGCAGCTCCAGCATGTGATCGAGGAAGCCGACGCCGGTCGAGACCTTGGCATCGCCGCCGTCCAGGTCGAGGCGCAGCGCGACCTTCGTCTCCTTGGTCTCGCGGTTGATCTCTGTGGTCCGGGCCATGTCCCCTAGTCCTCTGTTCGTGCCTCTGCGGACTCCGCGTGCAGCGAAAAGCCCTCGGCGCGGGCCAATGTAGCGACCGCCGGGGCGAGCTCCCGGGCCGCGCCCTGCGTGATCTCGACGGTGGCGATCCGCCGCCGGAAGGCGCCCGGCCCGAGCGGCCCCTGGAAGCGGCCGGCGCCCCCGGTGGGAAGCACGTGGTTGGACCCGGCGGCATAGTCGCCGAAGGCAGTGGCGCTCCGCTCGCCGACGAAGACGCAGCCGGCGGTGGTGACCCTGCCGGCGAGCAGCTCGGCGTCCTCGGTGAGGATCTCGAGGTGCTCGGGGGCGATCGCGTTCGCGAGTGTGACGCCCGCTTCGGTCTCGGGGACGGCGACGAGCGCCAGCACCGCCTCGTCCGCGACTCCCCTCTTGGCGGCGGTGTCCTCCACGCTCGCCTGGATCGCGTCGAGGATCACGCTCTCGACGGCGGCGGCGACGAGCAGGCCATCGGATCCGTGCTCGGCCTGGGCGCAGAGATCGAGTCCCATCCAATCGGCATTGGCCGTGTCGCCGGCGATCACCATCAGCTCCGAGGGACCGGCGATGCCGTCGATCCCCACCTCCCCCGCCAGCTGCCGCTTCGCTTCCTGGACGTAGCGGTTGCCGGGGCCGGCGACGACGTCGACCGGCGGGATTTGCTCCGTGCCCAGCGCGAGCGCGGCCACCGCCTGCGCGCCACCCATCGCGTAGACCTCGTCCGCTTCCGCGATCGACGCCGCTGCGAGCGTCACGTCCGAGACCGGCGGCGGCGTGGCGACGACGACGCGATCTACCCCCGCGACCTTCGCCGGGATGCAGCCCATCAGCACCGTCGAGGGATAGGCCGCCGCTCCGCCCGGCGCGTAGACGCCGGCGGACGAGACGGCGACCTCGCGCAGGTCGACCGTCTGCCCCTGGTCCAGCTCGACCCGGCGCGCATCGGCCAGCTGAGCCTCGGCGACCGCCCGGATGTTCGCCGCCGCGAGCTCCATGGCCTCGATCAGCCCCCGGTCAAGACCGGACCTTGCCGAGGCGATCGCTTCGTCCGACTGCCTGATCGCGTCCGGCTCTGCTTCCCCCTCGGCGAAACGTCCCTCGATCTCGACCAGGGCGGAATGGCCCTCCGCGCGGATTGCGGCGACGATCACGCGGACCGGGTCGGTCACCTCACCGAGCGCCGGCTGGAGCTCGCGAATCCTGGTGGCGAGGGCGCGGGCGTCGCGCCCGTTCCAGTCGAACCGCTCTATCCGCATCAGCTCTTCTCCGGGCGCAGCCGCTCGACCAGGTCGTCGACCTCGGCCGCGCGCAGCTTGTGGGAGATGCGGTTGGCGACGAGGCGCGCCGTGGACGAGGCGATCTCCTCGCGGATCTCCAGGCCGTTCTCCTTCAGGGTGCGGCCGGTGGCGACCAGGTCGACGATTCCGTCGGCCAATCCGACCAGCGGGGCCAGCTCGACCGAGCCCTTCACCTCGATCACCTCGGCCTGGTGGCCGGTCTCCTCGAAGTAGCGCTCGGCGATCCGCGGGTACTTGGTGGCGATTCGCATGCCGCCAAGCCGCCTCTCGGTCTCGCCGAGGCTCTCGTCGCCCTCGCGCCCCGCCAGGACCATCCGGCAGGCTCCGTAGCCGAGGTCGAGGATCTCGTAGACGATCCGGTCGGTGTGCTCGAGGAGCACGTCCTTGCCGGTGATCCCAAGGTCTGCGGCGCCCGACTCGACATAGGTCGGGACGTCGGAGGGCCGCATCGTCACGAGACTCATCCCGCCGGCGTCGAAGACGAGCGAGCGCGAGTCGCCTCGCATCTCAGAGGTGTCCACGCCTATCCGGTCGAGCGCGTCCAGGGTCTCGCCCCAGAGCGCTCCCCGGGGGATCGCGAGCTTCAGGGGCCCGCCGAGGCGCCGGCGGGGTGCTTCCACCGTCGGGCTCATTCCTTGCCCTCCCGCGTCAGCCGCTCCTCCTCCATCTGGGCGAGATGCACCCGCTCCAGATAGAGGCCGAACCCGGCGGCCGGCATCGCGCTGCCGAAGCGGCCGACCAGGTCGTCGTAGCGGCCTCCGCCGCCGAGGATGTGCCCGAGGGCCGGGTCGTAGATCTCGACGATCGCGCCCGTGTAGTAGCCGAGGTCGCGCAGCAGGCTGAGATCGAGCTGCACGCGGCCCGCGACGCCTCGCTCGACGAGCAGGTCATAGGTCTGCTGCAGGCGCTGAGTCGCCCGCTCGACGGCGACCCCGCCGAGCTCGCGGGCCTGGTCCAGGACCTCCGCCCCGCCTCGCAGGCCAGGAAGCCGCAGCAGCGTCTCCCGCCCGTGCGCGTCGAGGCCCTCGACGTCGTCAACAGCCATCTCCAGCCCGACGAGGTTGTGCTCCGCCAGACGGTCAAGGATGCGGGCGCGGTGATCTCCCTCGACACCCAGCTCGGTGAGCAGCTGGCGGTAGAGGTCGGCGTCGCCGAGCCCGAGCACGGCGCGGTTCAGCCCGACGGCGTCGAGGGAGGCGCTCAGCACCTCGAGCACGTCGACGGTTCCCTCGGGCGCCGGCGAGCCGAGCAGCTCGATCCCGGCGTGCAGGAACTGCCTGACCTGGCCGCGCTGCGGCCGGACGATCCGGTACGCGTTGCCGACGTAGGAGAAGCGGTGCGGCGGCTGTGCGTCCGCGAAGCGGCCCGCCACCAGCCGGGCGATCGGGATGGTCATGTCCGAGCGCAGGGCGAGCAGCTCGCCGCGCTCGTCGAAGAAGCGGTACGCGCCCACGCCGCTCCGCCCCTCTCCGCGTTGCAGCACCTCGTCGTACTCCAGCGTCGGTGTCGCCACCTGGCCGTAGCCGAAGCGCTCGAAGACCTCGATCAGGGTCGCCTGGAGAGCGCGGAGCTCGCGCATCTCGTCAGGCAGGATGTCCCGGGTGCCCGGGGGTATCGGGTGGATCATGGGCCGACCATGATGGCGTCGGCGGAGTTCACACGTTGCAAGCTTCTCAGCGACCTGATCCCAGGTAGGGTCGGCCGGTCAGACAACCAGGGGGCATGACGCGAGGAGGAAAGATGGCGGTATTCGTGGAGTTGGATTTCGAGGGTTTCACGACTGATCAGTACGACGCGATAGACAACGCGCTTGACCCGAAGGGGAATCCACCCGACGGGCTGATCGCCCACAGTGCGCGACTGGACGGGGACACCCTGCGCATCCTCGACATCTGGGAGTCGCCTGAGGCATTCGGAGCGTTCGCCGAGTCGCGCATCGGCCCGACGATGGCAGAGACACTGGGCGACGATGCCCCGGCTGTCCCCGATCCGAAGTTCACAGAGCTGCACAACGCCTATTCGGTTTGACAGCCGGCTAGGCGGTGACGCGCTCTGCGGCGACCCGCTCGATGCGGGCGCCCAGATCGCGTAGCCGCACGTCGATCCGCTCGTAGCCCCGGTCGATCTGGGCGACGTTGCCGATCTCCGAGGTGCCCTGCGCGGCCAGCGCGGCGATGAGCATCGCCATGCCGGCGCGGATGTCGGGGCTCTCCAGCCGGGCGCCATGAAGCCGGCTCGGACCGCTGACGATCGCCCTGTGGGGATCGCACAGCGTGATCCGAGCGCCCATCGCGACGAGCTTGTCGACGAAGAACAGCCGGTTCTCGAACATCTTCTCGAAGATCAGGATCGTCCCGGCGGCCTGCGTGGCGAGCGCCAGCGCGATCGACGTGAGGTCCGCCGGGAAGGCGGGCCACGGGCCGTCGTCGATCTTGGGGATGGCATCGCCCTGGTCGTCGCGGACGGTCAGCTTCTGGTTCGGGGGGACCAGCAGGTCCTCGCCCTCCACCATCGTCTGCAGCCCGATCCGGCGGAAGTGACGGCGGATCCCAACGAGGTCGTCGGCGACCACGTCGCGGATGCGCAGCTCGCCCCCGGTGGCCGCGGCCAGGGCCATGAAGCTCGCGATCTCGATGTGGTCGGGACGGACGTCGTGCTCGGCTCCGCCGAGCCTCTTCTGGCCGCGAACGGTCATCACGTTGGAGCCGATCTGATCGACCTGCGCCCCCATCTTGCAGAGCAGGCGGGCCAGGTCCTGGACGTGGGGCTCGCAAGCGGCGTTCTCGATCGTGGTCGGTCCCTCAGTGAGCGCGGCGGCAAGCAGGGCGTTCTCCGTCCCCATCACCGAAGGCTCGTCCATGAAGATTCGCTTCGGCTTCAGGCCTCCGGGAGGCGCCGAGAGCTCGAGCCAGACATCGCCGTCGGCCCTCGCCCCCATGTCACGGAAGGCGTCGAGGTGGGCGTCGAGGCGACGGCGCCCGATCGTGTCGCCGCCGGGGGGCGGCATCTTGACCTGGCCGAAGCGGGCGAGCAGCGGCCCCGCGACCAGGAACGAGGCCCGGATCCGGTTGGCGAGCTCCTCGTCGACCTCGGTGCCGGCGATGGTGTCCGCCTGCAGCGTGACCTCGTTGTCGCCCGTCCAGACGACCTTGACTCCCAGCCGCTCGAGCAGGCCGAGCATCGACTCGACGTCGCGGATCTTCGGCACGTTGCCGATGACGAGCTCCTCGTCGGTGAGCAGGCAGGCCGCCAGGATCGGGAGCGCGGCGTTCTTGTTGCCCGCCGGCACTATCTCTCCCGAGAGCGGAACGCCGCCCTGGATGATGAACTTCTCCACTGCGCCTAGAGTAGCCAGCCGTATGGCGGAGGCATCAAGAGAGGATGCATGGCAGCTCGTTTGCGAGTGGATCGACTCCGACTCGCTGAGAAAGCACCTGCTCGGAGTCGAGGCGGCGATGCGCGCCTACGCCCGCAAGTGGGATGAGGACGAGGAGCTCTACGCGGTCACGGGCCTGGTCCACGACCTCGACTACGAGCGCTATCCGGACCTCGACACGGCCCATCCCCGCCACGCGATCAAGGAGCTGGAGGAGCGCGCCTATCCGCAGGACGTGATCGACGCCGTCGCCGGCCACGCCGACTTCATGGGCGTGCCGCGCGAGACCCGGATGGCGAAGACGCTCTACGCGGTCGACGAGCTCTCCGGCTTCGTCGCCGCATGCGCCCTGGTGCGCCCCACGGGCATCGAGGGGATGAAGCCGAAGTCCGTCAAGAAGAAGCTGAAGCAGCCGTCGTTCGCCGCCGCCGTCAACCGCGAGGAGGTCCAGCGGGGAATCGACGAGCTGGGCGTCGACGCCGACGAGCACATCGCCCTGATCATCGAAGCGCTGTCCGAGCGCTCCGCTGAACTCGGACTGTGAGCCGCTGGCTCAAGATCACCCTCGGCATCATCGGCGGGCTCATCGTCCTCCTGCTGCTCAACGCGCTGGTCGTCTCCAACGAGACCAAGGCCGCGTACGTCCGGGACGAGGGAGCGCGGCTCGTTGACACCTCGAGCGGCACGCTCCAGGTGCTCGACCAGGGCGACCCCCAGGGAAGCCCGATCGTCCTGCTCCACTGCGCGACCTGCTCGATGGACTGGTGGGACAACCTCGCACCGCTGCTGGAGCAGGACCATCGAGTCATCCGCATCGACCTTCTCGGGATGGGCGGGTCGGACAAGCCGGGATCCGGGTACTCGATGGACGATCAGGCGAGCGCTGTCGCCGAGGCGCTCGCGAAGCTGCACGTGGTCGGCGCGACGGTGGTCGGCCACTCGCTCGGCGGCAGCGTCGCGGTCGCGGTCGCCGAGCAGAGCCCCCAGCTTGCCTCCAGGATCGTGATCGTCGACCAGTCGCCCGATGACGGCTTCGAGCACGAATCGCTGGGCGAGCACCTCAGCATGTGGCCCGTGATCGGGCAGGCGGTGGCGCGCCTCGTGCAGGTCGCGCCGGCATCCATGGTTCGCGGCGAGTACGACCAGGCGTTCGCGCCGGGGTACAACATCGCGAGCGGCTTCGACAATCCCGACCAGCCCGTGGACGATCTGCGCACGATGACCTACACCTCCCTCAAGGAGACCATCGACGCCGAGCAGGACTATGTCGACGAGAGCCCCCTCGACAAGCGCCTGGAGGCGCTGCACCTCCCTCTGCTGGTCATCTTCGGCGCCGAGGACCAGATCTACGATCCGCAGGCCGCGATCGCCCGCTACGGGCAGGTGCCGGGAGCACAGACGCACCTGATCCCGGGGGCCGGGCACTCGCCGAACGTCGAGAAGCCGAATCTCGTCGCGCCGCTGATCCTGGCGTTCGCGACCCCGCCGAA
The DNA here is from genome assembly GCA_963815665.1 of uncultured Solirubrobacterales bacterium. GTDB lineage: Bacteria > Actinomycetota > Thermoleophilia > Solirubrobacterales > 70-9 > DASUPK01. Next base: position 516,658 of record CAWFHN010000011.1, read on the forward strand.
GTCCCCCGCCGCGAAGAAGGCGCCGCCCGCGAAGGCCTCGCCGAAGAAGAAACGGGCCCGCAAATAGCGAGAAGGCCCGGTTTCCCGGGCCTTCTCTAAGAACAAGGTTGCCCTTGTTCCATTGAGGAGCACCCTACGCCTCGTGAAAGCGAAGTCAAGACCCTGTCAACGGACGTTCTCGCAATCTGCGGAAAATGAACGTCCGGACGCCCGTCCCGGCTAGGCACGAATCAAAAGGCAAAACCCCCGCTTCCCATGCAAAGCGGTGCTCTCGACCATCCGGTTCCGTCAGGTTCCTCTCGCGGCGTTCGGCGGGCCGATGGGTTAGTGACCGCGTGCAAGTGGGCCATCCTGGGCGTGGGCGGGCGCCACGCGGGCTCGGCCGCGTCGTTGCGCTGAACGGGCCTCGGCGGTCGCCATTGGTTGCTTCTGCGTGGTCCGGGCGGCGGCTCGTAGGGCGGCGAGATCGCCCGGGGGAATCGCAGGCGCGAACATGTAGCCCTGAACCGCGTCGCAGTCGAGCGCGAGCAGCCCATCACGTTGGCCGCGCGTCTCGACGCCCTCTCCGACGACGGTCATGCCGAGGGCGTGCGCCATGGCGATCACCGCGGCGACGATGTCGTGGTCGCGGGATCCTCCCTCCAGCTGCGCGATGAAGCTACGGTCGATCTTCAGCGTGTCGGTGTGCAGCTGCTGCAGATGCGCGAGGGTCGAGTAGCCGGTCCCGAAGTCATCGAGCGCGATGCGCACGCCAAGTTCGGCGAGGGACTCGAGCACCTGATTGGCGGCGCCAAGCTCACCGATCAACGCGGTCTCGGTGACCTCTAGGCAGAGGCGAGAGGCCGCGATCCGATGGCGCTCGAGCGCGCTTGCGACCCGCTCGACCAATCCCCGGTCGCGCAGCTGGTAGCCGGAGACGTTCACCGAGAGGGTGAAGTCCTCCCACGATTCATCGTCGGCTCCCCACTCCGCCAATTGCCGGCATGCCTCGTCGAGCACGAACGTATCGACTTGCTCGATCAGGCCGCGTCGCTCGGCTTGCGCGAGGAACTCGCCCGGGAGGAGGACACCGCGCTGCGGGTGGCGCCAGCGTACGAGTGCCTCGGCGCCGACGAGTGCACCGTTATCCAGGCGGAACAGCGGCTGATAGAGAACGAACAGCTCCGAGTGCTCGAGCGCCTGGGCCAACTCGCCAGCGAGACCAACCGTCGACTCGACGCCGAGGTGGGTCTCCGCGTCGAAGACCTCAAAACGGTTGCGCCCGGCGCTCTTGGCCTCATACAGCGCGATGTCGGCCTGACGCAGCAGCTCTCCCGGATCGACGCACGAATCAGTGGTGAGAGCGATGCCGAGGCTTCCGGTCACGGCCAGCTCGGTTTCCGCGACCTTCATCGGCGCGCGAATCGCGTGCACCATCCGGTCGCCGACCACACGCAGGTCGTCGTGGTTGCCGAGCGGGCACAGCAGCACGAACTCATCGCCGCCGAAACGGGCGACGGTGTCCCCGCGGCGGGCGATCGACCTCAGCCGTCGAGCGACCTCGCTCAGCACGATGTCACCCGCGTCGTGACCGAGAGAGTCGTTGACCTGCTTGAAGTCGTCGAGGTCGACGAACAGGAGTCCCACGCTCCCAGGCTGGCGCTCGAGGGCTAGGAGCGCCTGCGCGAGATGGTCCATCAGCGCGGCGCGGTTGGCCACGCCGGTCAATCCGTCGTGCAGCGCCTGATGGACGAGTTCTTCTTCGGCCTCAACCTGCGCGGTCACATCGCGGGAGATCCCCCAGGTGCCGATGATCCTCCCGTCCCCGTCGCGCAGCGGCAGCTTGGTTGTCGAGACCCAGACATCGGAGCGGTCGTGGTATGTCTCTCGCTCGAGTTTGGCTGGCATCGGCTGACCCGTTCGCAGCACGCGCTGCTCGTCCTCGAACGCGGCGACTGCGTGCGGGCGACTGAAGAGGTCGAAGTCCGTCTTGCCGATCACCTCCTCGAGCGAGAGTCCCTGCGCTATCCCCGACAGGAATCCGGCGCTGACGAGCAAGAAGCGGCTGTCAAGATCCTTGAAGAAGACGCGCTCGTCGGGATACGCGAGCAGGTTTCGCATGCACAGGTGAGCGAGCTCCTCGCGCGAGGCTTGATCCGAGTCCGGATGAGCTCGAGAGCCTTTCAAGGCAGTGCCCACTCAGCCTCGCAAGTCTGCGGAGCTCTCACGCGCCCGACCGTCTTCCACCGCGGCCGCGCCGCCACACAGGCGTCCCGGGTGCTGGTGATCGCTGGTCTCACCGAGGTGGAATCGACGCGCAGACGGGACCAGTAGACCGTAGTTTTCACCGGTCCTTTCGGAAGACGCCATGGGCTCACGCCTTCCTTGCGCGCGGAGGAGTTGTACCAGCGAGCAATCAACCATCCGATAAGGGCCGCAGGGGGCTATCCATGCAAAGCGCCGCTCTTGAGTATCCGGTTGGCTCAGGCTGCGGCTCGGCCGGTGATCTCGCGGTAGGTCGTCGGCTCGTGCAGCGAGCCGAGCCCGAGTAGCGTCTGGAAGGCCGCCATCGGGGTGCGCCGGCGGTTGTGGCGGAAGACGAACTCGTCGAGATAGACCCGCAGGTGCTTGGCGGAGGCGCTGCGGTGGGTGCCCTGCAGCCAGATCTTGAGATTGGCGATCGCCCGGTCGGCGCGCGGCAGGAAGAACTGGCGGTCGGGCCCGCGCAGGTGCTGCAGCCGCGGGCGGTGGTCGAAGCCGGACTTAGGGAGTCCGCCGTAGCCGCTCCAGCCGTCGGTGTGGACGATCGTGCCGGGCTCGACGATCTCGTTCACCCAGCCCGAGAGCGTCTCCCGGTCGAGGCCGTCGAGCACGCTCATGCGCAGGCGACCGGAGCGGGCGCCGCGGACCTCGACCGCGACGCCGACGAGCGTCTTCCCATCGCGCTCGCGGCCGCCACGACGCGAGGAATGGCGCCCGCCGACGTAGGTCTCATCGATCTCGACCTCGCCCCGCAGCGGCTCCCGCTCGGGGTTCACCATCGCCCGGCGCAGCTTCTGCAGGATCAGCCAGGCGGTCTCGTAGCGCCCGATGCCGAGCTGGCGCTGCAGCTGCTTGGCGGAGATCCCCGGGGTGTGGGTGGCGACCAGGTAGGCCGACCAGAACCAAAGTCGCAGCGGGGTGCGGGTTCGGTGCATCACCCTCCCCGCCGTGACCGAGGCCTGATGGTGGCAGCGAGCCACTCCCAGAGGTGGCGACGCTCCAGCACCCAGGCGTGCTCCCCGCCGCAGGCCGGGCAGCGGTAGCCCTCCGGCCAGCGCGAGGCCGCTAGGTACTCGAGGCAGGCCGCCTCATCCGAGAAGCGATCCTGGAAGTCCACGATCGTGCGCGGGAAGTCTGGCCGGCCCATGCGACGACCGTAGGCACGGCACCTGACGGAACCGGATACTCAGGAGCGGTGCTTTGTCCATGGCTCCGCCAGCCGCCCCGACAAAGCGAAACGGCCCGGTTTCCCGGGCCGTCTCTGTTTGAGCTGACCTGATTGACCTTTCGATCAACCCGTCTTGCTCAAGTGCGAGCACCCTAGCGCGTGCAACAGCGAGGTCAATGGGGTGCAAAGGCGAGATCTCGCTGTTTGCGGCGATCGGCGATTTTCGGCTCGGTCCGAATCCCCGCAAAATCGGCGATCAGACGAGCCACTCGCCTCGGCGCATCAGCTGGCGGTGCTCGATCTCGGCCGACTCGCGCCAGGCCTGGATGTTGTGGGGAGTGACCCGGAGGTAGATGTACTCCTCGGCCATCTCTCGCGGATCGAAATCGCTCGACCGGGCGTGTTCGTCCTCCAGCTCGCGGTTCGTCCCCATTGGGATGGCCTCCACCGGGCCCTCGATGATCACCACGTCGCGAGTCGAGCCCAGCGCGAGGCGCGCCCACCCGGCTCGGATCAGGTTCATTGCGGTGCGACTCGTGGGCGGGGTCGCAACCGTCACCGTCGCACCGACCCAGCCGAAAGAGAGCGGAATGAGATGAGCGCGCCCGTTCGCGTCGGCTGACGCCACCCAGAGGTCGATCTCGGCCTCCAGCATCGCCAGGACATCGGCCTTGCGCTTCGCGCGCGGACGCGGCGTTGGCTGTTCGTAAGGGCTCATGTCGCTGAGACGAACGAGGCGGACCGAAATGGACAGCCGCCGTGGCGGCTGGTCACCGCCAGCGGCCGCCGGCCTTCGCCCATTCGACCATGTGGTCGACGGAGCAGAAGGCGTCCGCGACACGGTGCTCACCTCGGTGTCGGACGAGCAGGAGGTGGGTGTCGGTGAGCTCCGCGTCGCAGTGAGAGCAGTTGGTCGCTCCCTCGTCCAGCGACGGTGGCTCGCTCATCTCCCCCGGGTCCCAGTGCGCCCCCTTGATCGACCAGGGGACTAGGTGCTCGAGCCGGCAGAAGACCGCTCGGCGCTCCCCCGCGGGTTCATAGGCGCGGAAGCCGTCCCCCGGCTCGACCTCGGCCCCGCACCAGGTACAGCTCTCGTTCATGTGAGTAGCCTCGCAGCCCGATGGCCGATCTTCGCATCGTGGTGCTCGAGGGGGATCAGACCGGGCAGGAGCTGCTCGAGCAGGCGCTGCGGCTCGTCGCCCCGGACGTGATCGGGCTGGACGTCGAGCTCCAGCGCTTCGACCTCTCGCTGGAGAACCGGCGGCGCACCGAGAACGGGGTCTGCACCGAGGCGGCGGAGGCGATGGCGGAGGCGGGCTTCGGCATCAAGGCGGCGACGATCACGCCGGAGGGCGCCGATGACGTCGGCAGCCCCAATCGCCTGATCCGGGAGGCGGTCGACGGGAAGGTGATCGTGCGGACCGGCCGCCGCATCCCCGGCGTCAGCCCCGTGGCGGGGATTCATCATCCGATCTCGGTGGTTCGCATGGCGATCGAGGATGCCTATGGCGCCGAGGAGTCGCGCCGCCCCGAGAACGGCGACGAGGTCGCGCAGCGCACCGAGCTGATCCATCGCTCGAACTGCCGCGCGGTGGCCGAGTACGCGTTCCGGACGGCGAAGGAGATCGGCGGCCGCGTCTACGGCGGGCCGAAGTGGACCGTCAGCCCCGTCTACGAGGGGATGCTGAAGGAGGAGATGGACGCGGCGGCCGAGCGCCACCCCGAGGTCGCCTATGAGCCCCTGCTGATCGACGCCACCTACGCCGGGCTGCTCACCGGCCGCGCGGATGCACCGCTCGTGATCCCGAGCCTCAACCGCGACGGCGATCTGCTCTCCGACCTCGTCCTGCCGCTCTACGGGTCGATCGCCGGGGCGGAGTCGGTCCTCCTCGCGCTCGACGACGAGCTGCGGGTGCGCGTGGCGATGAGTGAGGCCCCGCACGGGACCGCCCCCGCCCTGGAGGGAAAGGACATCGCCAACCCGATGGGGATGATCCTGGCGGCGGCCGCGGTGCTCCATTACGCCGGCGTCGCCGGAGTCGAGGAGGCGCCTCGCGCCTCGCGGGCCATCTACGAGGCCGTGTTCGCGACTGCCGCGGCCGGCATCCGAACCCCCGATCTGATGGGCCATGCGAGCACCACCGAGTTCACGGACGCGGTGATCGAGCGGCTCAGATGATCGGCGCCGTGCTGGTCGGCCCGGTCGGCTCGGTGTCGACGACGCGGCGCCATTCGGTGATGTGGCCGTCGTGGATCACGAAGGCCGTCTTGGCCGTTTCGCCGATGCCGTTGCCACACTGTCCCGGGCCCGGTCGCTCGGTCAGCACGAAGCTGGCGATCGTGTACTTCCCCGACGAGGTCGCCGCGGTGAGCTTCGCCCCGCACGGCAGGGACTGATTGAAGACCTCCACCTGCGGGCGGGTGGTGAGGCGCAGCGCGGGTGCCCCGTTCTGGATGACGCTGGGGAGCGCGAACCGGTCGCTGGCCGCCGAGATGTCGCCGGAGCGGAGCTCGTCCGCCCATCCCTTGATCACCTGAATCGCATCGGCATCCGCTCCGCCCGGGATGGTGCTGCTCCGATCCGATGAGGACCCGCAGCCCGAGAGCGCCACGATGCTCAGGGTGACCAGGGCGGTAATCGCTCGCGCCATCACCGCCAATCATCGCAGCGCGCTTCCTTGACCTTTCGGCCCGGGTATACGAACATACGTTCGATGTCCGTCACATGCGCCCTGATCCCCCGGTTTCGGCTGATCGCAGCGGTCAGCGACCGGAGGATCCTGAGGCGTCCGGCGGTCCTCGCCCCCGAGCCCGGCGCCGCGCAGCTGATCGGTGAGGTCACAGAATCGGCGGAGCGCTTCGGGCTGCGGGCGGGGATGAGGATGGGCGAGGCGCTCTCGCGCTGCCCCGAGCTCGCCCTGATCCCGCCGGATCCCGAGCGGGCCGAGCATTCCTGGGAGGAGGCGCTGCGGCGGCTGGAGGGGATCGGCGCGCAGGTCGAGGCCGGCCGCGCCGGCGAGGCGTTCTTCGAGGCCGGTAGCCTGAGCCGTCTCTGGGGCGGGATCGAGGGCGTGCTGAGGCAGGTTCGCCGGCAGCTCGAGTCGGTGCGGATCGGCGCCGGTCCGGGCCGCTTCTGCGCCTACGTGGCCGCCACGACCCGCCGTGGGGTCGTCCCGGATCGGGCCGCCGCCGAGTTCCTCGACCCCCTTCCGGTGTCGCTGCTCTGCGGGCGACTCGATGAGGGGGATGATCTCCCCAACGAGCTCGAGCGGCTCGGCGTCTCCACCCTTGGCCGCCTCGCGGGCCTTCCGCGCGACGCCGTCGCCGACCGCTTCGGGCGACTGGGCCTGCGCGCGCGGCGGCTGGCTCGGGGCGAAGACGATCCGCTGCGTCCGAGGCCAGTTCGCGAGGCGATCGCGGTGGAGGTCGAGCTGCCCGAGGCCGTCTCCGGCCAGCAGCTGGAGAGAGCGCTCGAGCTGCTGATCTCCCGCCTGCTCGCCCATGGCACGCGTCGCGGCAGGACCCTGAGAACGCTGCGCCTCTCCGCCCGGCTCGCGGCCGGCGGGGGCTGGCGGCGCCAGGTCGCGCTGCGGCGCGCCAGCGCCGACCGGTCCCGGCTCGCCGACGCCCTCCTCCCCCACCTCGCCCTGCTGCCCGCCCCCGCGGCGACGCTGCGGCTGGAGGCGGTGGCGCTCGGCCCCGAAACCGGTGACCAGCTCTCCCTCTCGAGCCCCGACGAGGAGCGGCGCAGGCGCATCTCCGAGGCGGTTCGCCAGACCCGCTCGGCCGCGGGCGCCGATTCGCTGCTGCGCGTGCTGGAGGTGGACCCGGAGTCACGGGTGCCCGAACGTCGCGAGGTGCTCATGCCGTTTCCTGAAGAACCGTCGTGAGGCCGGGCCGGGTCAACAAGCCCTGGCCGGTCCCGGTCCAGGTCGACTCCGATGGGACGCCGAAGGCCGTCGGGCGACTGGCCGTTGAATCGGTGCGCGAGGAGTGGCTCGTCGAGGATGGTTGGTGGACGCAGAAACCGCTGCAAAGACGGTATTTCGAGCTGGTGCTGGAGGACGGCAGCGATGTGGTCGTCTTCTGCGAGCCCACCTCGGGTCAATGGTTCCGTCAGCGGGATTGATGTACGCGGAGCTGCACTGCCACTCGGCCTACTCCTTCCTGGACGGCGCCTCCGACCCCGCCGAGCTGGCGGCCACGGCGGCCGGCCTCGGCCACGAGGCCCTGGCGCTGACCGACCACGACAACGTCAGCGGGGCGATGGAGTTCGCCCATGCGTGCAAGGGGGTCGGCGTCCGCCCCATCACCGGCTGCGAGCTGACCGTGAAGGTGCCGCGGCGGATGCCGCGCCCGGTACACGTCACCCTCCTGGTCGAGAGTGCGAGGGGCTGGGCCAGCCTCTGCCGGCTGATCACCGAGGCGCATCGCGGAACCCGCGAGAGCCTCCGCGATCCCCTCCCGCCCTCGATCGAGATCGACGAGCTCGAGCGTCACACCGAGGGGCTGGTCTGCCTCTCGGGCTGCGCCCGCGACGGCGCCGTCGCGGGCAGCTGGGAGCGGGGCGATCCGGCCGGCGCCACCTACCTCGCCCAGCGGTTGCTGCGGGCCTTCGGCCCGGACCATTTCCGGATCGAGCTGCAGCGGCCGCTCTGGCGCCACGACCGCTCGCGCAACCGCTGGCTTGCCTCGCTGGCGGAGCGGCTCGGCGTCCCGGCGGTGGCGACCGGCGATGCCCACGCCCATGACCGCTCGCGCCTCGCGCTTCAGGACGCGATGGTGGCGGTGCGGCTGGGGGCGACGCTGGACGAGACCGAGGCGATGCGCCGCGGAAACTCCACCTCCTCCCTGCTCTCGGAGGAGCGGGCGAAGGCGCGTTTCCGCGACCACCCCGAGGCCGTCGCCGAGACGGCCCGGCTCGCGGAGCGCCTGCGCTTCGATCTCACCCGGGAGATCGGCTACAGCTACCCGGGAGCGGAGGACCGGGGCGCCGACCGGCGGCTCGCCGAGCTCTGCCGGGTGCGCCTGACCCACCGCTACGAGGGGACGCCGCACCGCGCCGAGGCCAAGCGGCGACTCGATGAGGAGCTGGCGCTGATCAGGAAGCTGCGGCTCTCCGGCTTCTTCCTCCTTCACCAGGACATGCTCGAGCTGGCTCGCGAGGTGGCGGTAGAGGTGCGCGGCCCGGACTCCGCGCGGCGTCTGCTGCCGCCCGGCCGCGGCCGCGGCTCCAGCGTCAGCTCGCTCGTCTGCTACCTGACCGGTCTCTCGCACATCGACCCGGTGAAGAACGACCTCTTCCTGGGCCGCTTCCTGAACGAGGAGCTCACCGAGGTCCCGGACATCGACCTCGACTTCCCTCGCGACATCCGCGAGAAGCTGATCCCGCGGGTGCACGAGCGCTATGGCTCTGAGCGCTCGGCGCTGGTCGCCTCCTTCGCCACCTATCGGGCCCGCGGCGCGATCCGCGACCTCGGCAAGGCGCTGGGGCTGCCGCTCGGCGAGGTCGAGCGATTCGCCCGCGCCGTCGACGTCTACGAGGCGAGCCGCGACACCTGGGCCCGGATTGAGGAGACGCTGGGCAGGCTGCGGGCGCGCTCCCCCCGCTGGCGGGCGCTCGCCGATCTGCTGCCGGAGATCGCGGGTCTCCCCCGCCACATCTCCCAGCACCCCGGCGGCATGGTGATCTCGACCACTCCGCTGATCGAGCTCTGCCCCGTGCAGCCGGCGGCGATGGAGGGGCGGCAGATCGTCCAGTGGGACAAGGATTCATGCGCGGATGCGGGCTTTCTGAAGATCGACCTGCTCGGCCTGGGGATGCTGTCGGCGGTCGAGCGCTGCGTCGACGAGATCGCGCGTACGCGCGACGAGCGGATCGACCTCTCCCACGTCCCACTCGACGACGGCAAGGTCTGGAGCGCGATCCAGAAGGCGGAGACGACCGGCGTCTTCCAGATCGAGAGCAGGGCGCAGATGCAGATGCTCCCCCGCACCCTTCCCCAGGACCTGGACGACCTGACCGTGCAGGTCGCCCTGGTGCGGCCGGGCCCGATCCAGGGCGGCGCCGTCCACCCCTACATCGAGCGGCGCAAGCGGCTGCGGGCCGATCCCTCCTATGAGGTTCCATACGAGCACCCGTCATTGGCGCCGGTCCTGAAGGACACCCTCGGTGCGATCGTCTTCCAGGACCAGGTCCTCGAGGTGTCGATGGCTCTCGCCGGCTTCTCGGTCGGCGAGGCCGAGGGGCTGCGGCGAGCCATGAGCCGCAAGCGCTCCGAGGCAGCGATGGAGCGCTACCGCGAACGGTTCATCGAGGGTGCAATCGGCCGCGGGGTCTCATGCGAGGTGGCGGAGCGGGTCTTCGGCCAGATCGAGGGCTTCTCGGGCTTCGGCTTCCCCAAGTCTCACTCCGCGGCCTTCGGCCTGCTCGCCTACCAGTCGATGTGGCTGCGGGTGCACTACGGGCCGGAGCTGCTCTGCGCGCTGCTCAACGAGCAGCCGATGGGCTTCTACCCGCCGGACGCGCTGGTCCACGAGGCGCAGAGGCGCGGCATCGAGATCCTCTCTCCGGACGTCAATGTCAGCGAGCTGGATTGCCGGGTGGAGACGACCGGAGCGGCCGCCGGCTCGGCGGGAAACCCGCCGGTTCGGATCGGCCTCGGTTACGTCGCCGAGGCGGCGGAAGTCGACGCGCAGGCCGTGATCGACGAGCGCCGCCGCGGCGGCTCCTACCGGAGCATCTCGGACCTCGCCGGACGCTCGGGCGCCGGCGCGGCGGCGTTGCAGCGGTTCGCCTGGGCCGGCGCGTGTGACGGTCTCGTCCAGGTGGGCGCGGGCCGCGCCTCGTCCCCGGCCGACCCCGACGAAGAGCTCAGGCGTCCCGCCCTCTGGCAGGCCGGCGGCTCGGCGCACGCCGCCCGCACCGACGATGGTGCGCAGCTGGCGCTGCCCCTCGACGGCTCCCCCACGCCGCCGCTGCCCCAGCTCGGCCCCTGGGAGCGGATCGTGGCCGACTACCGGACCACCGGCATGACCCTCGGCAAGCATCCGATGGAGCTCCTGCGCGTGAGCCTCCCGTCCGAGGTCCTTTCGAGCGAGGACCTGGACCGCACGCGCGACGGCGCCCGGGTCGAGGTGGCGGGGATGGTGGTCGCCCGCCAGCGGCCGTCGACGGCCAACGGCGTCGTCTTCATGCTGCTCGAGGACGAGCGGGGCACGATCAACCTGATCGTCCCTCCCCCGGTCGTTGAGCGCCACCGCCTGGCGGTGAGGACCTCGGGCTTCGTCCACGCCGCCGGCAAGCTCGAGCATCGCGAAGGGACGACCAACGTTTTGGTCGCCCGGATCGATCGCCTCAGCACCGACGAGCTACCGCCCCCACGGATCAGAGAGCTGGAGCCGCCGGTCCATAAGGAGACCGGCAGAGATCCAGACCACGAACCGGCGATGGCCGGCACCTCAGCGGTCGGCCTCTCCAAACGCGGCTTCGACGGCGTGCGCGAGGCGGCAATGGCGGAGCTGTCCGCCTCGCTGCCGGCCCCGCACAGCTTCGGGCGCCGCGGGCGCTAGAGCGACCTCACCGCGGCGATGATCTCGGAGAGGTCGCCGTGGTCGTAGAGATGTCCGTTGCCGTCCAGCGGGTGCACCTCCGCTTCGGGGAGCCGTTTCTCATAGAG
>CAWFHN010000012.1:0-20084 GCA_963815665.1 uncultured Solirubrobacterales bacterium
GCCCCTGGGGCGAAAACGGCCGGGTAAGCGCGGGCACGAAAGTCCTGCATGTCGCAGGTTTCCGGCGGATTCTCCTACCCGCAAGAACCCGCCCGATCCCGACCTGATGTACCCATTTTGTACCCAACCTTGACTAGGTCGGCGCGCGCCAAAAAACCAATGCTCTGCGGGCCGGGGATCTGCTCCGGAGCCCGATGCCACCAGCCAAATCGGGAATAGCCATGGCTTGGACCCGAGAGGCATCGTATGTTGACCCCGACGTGCGCCTTTTCGATCTTGTCTACTGCTGTCGGCTGTACGCCGAGGCCACTGACTTTGACGCCGCGTTGACCCGACTCTGGGACGCGACGGATAGCCAAGTCGACTTATCGCAGCCCCGACATCGCGAGCTGACCGTCGAGTGGCTCCGGGCGTGGGGCTGTAGGACCTTGCGCCGCGAAGACAATGAACTGACGCTGCATGCCCTCGAGGCATGGTGGCGCCGATGGCTCCACGAGCTCCACGCCGTTGATGCCACGCTCGACGAATTAACCGACCACGATCTCGACATCGCCGCGCGCGCCTATGGTGACCTCGCGTCAACTCATGCTGCGCATCGTCAACTGAGTGGGCGGCTGGCCGATGTGAATTTTGGTCCAACGGCGGCCGCCAAGACCCTGTTCGCGATCCGCCCCAAAGCCCTGCTGCCCTGGGACGAAGCGATTCGTCGAGTCCTGGGCTACGACGGCCATCCTCGCTCTTACCGAGACGCCATCGTCCGTGCTCGCCGAGAGCTCAGCGAGGCGGTTGCCGACGCAGGTGTACCGGCCGAGCGGTTGCCTGAGATCGTCGGTCGGCCGGCCTCGCCGCCACCCAAGCTCATCGATGAGCATGACTGGGTCCGCCATGCACGAGGCCACGCGCCGCCTTCTAACCAGCAACTCCAGGACTGGCTCAGGCTGTTCGATGGCCCGCCGATCGGAGAGGATGCGTCTTCATGAGGCGGGATCACCCGGATTGGCCAAAGCCACAGACTTCCGCGGTGTCCGCGGTGATGCACGGCAATACTGGGACGACTGCCCCCGAACAGCGAGTCCGCTCCACTCTCCACCGCCGGGGCATGCGCTTCCGGAAGCGCAAGACGATCCGGCTGGGTAGCGGTCGGTGGACCAGGCCAGATGCGACCTTCCCTCGCGAACAAGTTGCCCTGTACATCGACGGCTGCTTCTGGCATCGCTGCCCGGAGCACGGGACTGAGCCTCGCTCGAACTCCACCTACTGGCGTCCGAAGCTTGATCGCAACGTGGCGCGTGATCGCGACACAGAGAAGCAGCTCCGGAAGCTGGGTTGGCTTGTCGTGAGGGCCTGGGAGCATGAGGACCACGACGCGATCGCGGATCGCGTCGAGACAGCCCTCACCATTCGTAGGACCGAGCTCTAAAGCATTTCGGCGAGAGCGTCGGACCAGCTCTCGTCGACCCGCTGCAGTGGTGTGATCCGACTTGGATGATCGGGGTGAGCCACCAGGTCGGGGGTCCGTTTGAACTTGAACTCCCATTTCCCCGTTGGCCCGTACATGCAGACCGCGATCACGTCGAACGCATCGAATGTGTAGAGCCGGCTGAGCGGGTCGCCCCGTGACGCTCTCGTCTTCTGGATCTCGACCTTCGGTGTCCCATCCGCGTACGTCTTCGGCGATGCGTTCTTGCACTCGATGCTCAGCTTGCGGCCATTGGTCAGCGTGACCCAGAAGTCCGGTGGGCCCTCCTGCTGACCGATCTCGGCCGACTGCACGAGATGGTCGCCATCTAACAGCCGGCCGAGGTGATGCTCGGCAACCCCGCCCCTCAGCGCCATCGCCAGGCGGGAGCGCTCGGAGACAATCGAGAGGATCTCGGCGGCGGAAAGATCGTAGGCGCGCTCCAGGTCATGGACCTTCACGCTCGCCCGTCCCTTCGCCGCCGACTCGGCTGCCCGGAATCGCAATGCCGGGTCGAGCTGCATCGTCTGCGCCTGCCGCTCGAGGGCGATGTAGTCGATCAGCCGATCCGGGGCGAAGGCAACGATCGTCTCGAGGCCGCCGGTGGCCCGCGGATCCCGCCTCCTCCCGGGACGTGTCTCGCGCTCCCAGACATGCCAGCCGCTCTTGATCGCGGCTTGGACCTCGGAGTCCTTGAAGCCAACCTGGATCCCCATGGGCAAGGGGTCGTAGAGGAGCGGGTCGAGGCCGATCAGGAGGTTCGCCTGGACGTGGACAGCGAGCACGACCGTGACGTCGAGGCCAGCCGGATCGAAGCCAAGCGCGTGCTTCTGACGCCGCCAGCGCTCGGTGATGTCGCCGTACTTGATCTGCAGTCGGTGCTCGTCAGCTGGGCGATGAAGGATCTCCTGATGGCCGGCCGAGAAGAGATAGGCGAGCACGCCGACCAAGGCGCCATCGCCCTCGTCGACGGCCAGATGAACCGGGGCAAGGTTGGGGTCGGTGTGCGTCAGACACCGCCCCCCCGAATCCCCGATGGCACCTAGGACGAAGTCGAGTTCCTCCGCCCTGCGGGCGCCGTACACGCGGAAGTAGTCACGCCCGGAGGGGTGGGCTGGCACAGCGGCTGATTATGCCGCGAGTGCCACCTGGTCCTGATCCGCTGCGAGCTCCCCAGCGATCAGCAACTCGGCGATTCGTCGAGCAAGCAATGGCGGGACCGCGTTTCCGATCTGCTTCTGAGCTGAGCGTCGGGTTCCATGAACCACGAAGTCGTCGGGGAACGATTGGAGCCGCTTGATCTCTGGAAGGCGCAGTCGGCGGTTCGCCCAGTGGAACGGCCCGACATAGGGGCCCGGCTGGGCCTGGATAGTCGGGGCAGGCTGGTCGGGATCAAGCTTCAGCAGGAAGCTCCAGTAGCGCTTCCGCCACTCGAACTTGGGCTCAGGGTGCCCGCGCTTTGCGGTGTAGAAGAGGTAGTTGTCGCCCGGCGGGATGCCTGGAAGGAGGTGGCCGTACTTCCCTCCGACAATCTCTTCCGGCTCGGCAAGGTCGTCGTGGTTCTCTAGATCCCCGATCGCGTCGCGAGCGGTGACGTGCATCTTCAAGTCGCCCTGCTCCCAGACTCGGCGCTCGTGCGGGCCCGTGTGAGTGGGAGACGGCAAAGCGGGTTTCCCCTCCAAGGAGCCGACGATGATCAGACGCTGCCGGCGCTGCGGGACCCCGAAGTCTGCGGCGAGCATGACTTCCTGGTTGACCTCGTATCCCAGCCGATCGAAGGACTCGAGAAGGAAGTCGAGCCACTCTCGATTGTGGTTCGAGTACGCGAGGGCGAAGACGTTCTCGAGAAGGAACATCCGTGGACGGGCCTCGTCGAGGACGCGGATGTAGTGCTCGAGGAGGCTCGCCTCGGGATCGAGGCCATGGCGCTTCTGCTCTATCCAATAGCCGGACTTCGAGAAGGGGGTGCAGGGGGGTCCACCGACGAGAAGGTCGATTTCGCCCGACCGAACCCTGGCCGCGCTTAGGAGCTCACCGGTCTCCACGCGGCGGATGTCTCCCTCGAAGACGGACACGTGCGGGAAGTTCGCCCGAAGAGATCGACACGCGTCTGGCTCGTTCTCGACGGCGCAGAGCACCTTGAAGCCGGCCTGCTCTACGCCGAGGTCAAGGCCTCCGGCTCCGGAGAACAGCGATATGGCGGTGCGATCGGCCACAGACTTTGATGGTCCCGCAAGGGTCGGACAAGGCGTCCACCTGCTTTGAGGGGTCGAGAGCCGGGATTCGCCCCCGGTCGTCCGATGACGGGAGTCCGGCTGGGCGGCGGGCGGCCGAGTTTGGCACGGCAGAGCCGTGCTGTTGGCCGCCCTCATGGCCACCCAGCCGAACCCCCGCCAAGGCGCCGATCAGCGTGAGCGAAACGCCGAGCTACTGACCGAGGTCCTGGGGCGACACGAGTACAAGCTCCGACGACAAGCCCTGCGGCATGCGCAACTGCCCGACGACGTTGACGATGCGTTGCAGACCGCCTACCTACGCTTCATCGAGCGGTACAACGGGGTTGGTGAGCCCCTTGCGTGGCTCTACACCACAGTCAAGCGGGAAGCATGGGCAATCCGAAGCCGGCGCGCGAGACTCCGGGGATACGCCGTCGAGGTGCAATCCGGCGAGACGATCAGCGAGTTCGATCTTGTGGAGGCATTGCCGAGCGGCGATCCGGGACCTGCTGACCTGAGCGAACGTCGGGAAACCCTTGGCGAACGACGTGAGGCCCTCGCCGGATTGAAGAGGGACGAGCGACGGGCGCTCTGGCTCCTAGGCTTTGGTTTCAGCTACGCCGAGATCTGCGAGGCGACTGGTTGGACTTACACGAAGGTGAATCGCTGCATCAGTGAGGGTCGGGCATCACTACGACCGGGCAACCACGACATGAGCTGATTCAACCCGTGCCTGGAACCCCGGGGCTTTGACAGTGTCGCCTTACCTCAACGGTGCTTGGTGCCTAAACGCCGGCGGCTACCGGTTCCGCCTCGACCGCTTCGGCAATCTGGATGTCCGGCTCCATAGCCATTAGGACCGCGCGCGCCATCCGGGCCTGCTCACCACGGACGTAATCGTCGGGGATCTCAATCGGCCGACCGGCATCGTCCGCTTCCCGCTCCTTAGCCTCCTCGGCCAGGCGCTGTCGGAACAGTCCGAGAAGAACGGGGTACTCATAGGACTCGCGGAACCGGGTCAGGGCGTCCTCGCCGAGATGCTTCTCCTCGATGATCTGACGGTACGACCCGAAGTCGGCGTTCATCACCCACTCCACCTTGGTGATCGCCGTGGTGTCTGAGGGATCCTCGCGGCGGATGTCGCAGATGCCCACTGTCTGCTCATCCCACTCCGGCGTGAATCCGGTCCACTTGTCCTTCTCCACCCAGCTGACATCGATGTTTGGCTCGCCGCCGCTCTTTGAATCGTCCTCGCCCTCGCTGTCCACCTTGACGACCTCGATCGTGCCGTCCGCGGTCATGAGGACGCCGAGTTCAGGCACGACGAGCGCGACGCGCATGGTCGATGAGGTAATAGGGGTCTCCGCGTCTGCCTCCAGCGTTACCCGGACCTTGCCGCCGAGCAGGCGCCCCTTGGAGACGACCGAGACGTGCCCGGCCACCCCGGAGCCGAAGACGATCGAAAGCGCCTCGGCGTGGTCCGGCAGGAACCCGTTCTTCGCGTTGATCTCGAGGCGGAGGGAGCCGGTCGCGCCGACCTCGATCCGGACAGGGTCGTTGAGGATCCGCAGCGTGTCCGGGATCTCCAGCATCGCCGAGTCGTCGATCGTCGGGCCCGGGCCCCTTCGGCCGCGCCGACGCCGCCGGCGCTTCCGCCGCTTGCCGCCCTTGGCGCCGATGAGCTCGCCCCGCAGGAACGCCCCTATCTGCTCGGCCAGCTGCTTCTTCACCTTTGCCGTAGTCGTCTTCTGGGCATCCTCCAGCACGCGCTGCTTCGCCTGCTCGTCAAGCTCGCTCAGGTTCTCATCCTGGTCGAGCTCATCGATGACGCGTTCGATGATCTCTTGGGCCTCCGGCGAGTCAACGCCCGTCTCGCGCGTGGAGGAGAAGACCGAGCGCTTTGCGGCGTTGGTGAGGCCGGTTCCATCAACCACGATGACCATCCGCTTGTAGAGGAATGGCAGGTCCAGGACGCGCTTCACCCAGGCCCGGTCGCGGGTGATCTGGCGCTGACCGTTGAGGGTGATGGTCAGCCCCTGTTTGGCGGTCGTGTAAGCGTCAGGGTCGCGGCCCTCATTCAGGACGTAGTAACGCAGGGTTACGTGCCCGAGCTCCGGGCCCAGGTCGATCTCGCGCACGTCCGAGTAGTCCGCGGTCCCCTTCCGGTCAAGGAGGTAGAGAAGCCCGGAGACGGTGCGTCGCTCGACCCCTCGCACACTCTTGAACCGCTCATTGCGTCGCTCAATGATCCGCAGTGGCAGGGCGGGGTCCGGTAGCGCAGCATGGAAGAGATGCCACAAGCTCTGCTTCGGCTCGTGTGCCCCTCGGGCGTAGCGGGAGAGCTCGTACTCGATGAGCTTGACATACGTCCCGTAGGGCAGGTCCGGCAGCTCGGCCAGATCGAGGCGGAGGATCGAGCCGTCCTTGGCCGCCAGATACTCGTACGTGCCCGACTTGTATCGGTCAGGGTCGAGGGGGTTGTACCGGACGATGCTGAAGCCGACCTCGTCGCTGTGGCCGTTCAGGAGGCTAGGCGCGAGCCGCGAGACGATGATCGTGTAGCTCGCGAACCTGTAGGAAGCCGCCCCACCCGCGTTGTACACGCCCATGACGTGAGGCAGCTCCTTCTTGTTCGACTCCAGCAGGCTGAGAAGAGTCTTCGGGAAGTCGTCGGGATGCTGCCCGGTGCCACGATCCTGGATAACGATCGTCGGCCGCTGGGCGTCGCCCGACTCCTCCATGGTCACCTGCAGCATCTCTGCGAGCTTGCGCCGCGCTTCCTCGGACGTGCCGCTCAGACCCGACTTCGACACTCCGTACCAGCTTTGAGCAGCGGCGTGAGGAGTGGGGGCGGTAGTTCCCCGCTCGCGGGCCGCGAGATCGAGAATCGCATCGATGCCGTTGATCGGGCGCTCGACCAGCGCCAGCGCGGGGTCGCTGGCGACCTCCACCGTGTGCACGTTGTTGGGGATTCCACCGACCGGCTTCCACCTGACGCCCCCTACCGCCTTGGCGATGTCGGCGAGCAGATCGTCGACTTGGTCAGAGTCCGTGACCTCGAAGACCATCTCGGACAGCTTCTTAGGCAGCTTCGCGCTCATCTGCATCTCCCTTCTCGAACCCCCTCGTCTCCACCAGCTCGATACGTGCGCTCGATCCCCGACCTTCAACACGGAGCATTCCTAGCTCGCCGAGGCGCCCCAGCATTGCCGCGCGCTCTGCCGATGCTCTGTTTGCGCTCCAGTCCGCATGCCGGGTTGCGAGTAAGGCATCGAGCTCCGTCTGGATGCCGGCGACGTGTCGGACAGCGCCCAGGAACTCCTCGATTGCCTCCATCTCATCAGGGGCGGCTTGGAGTTGGCGCCTGAAGATCTCGACCTCCGGCTCGGACAGGGTGTGCTCCCCGGCTTCGTCCAGTGGGCTTGACGCCTGGGCCAACTCGTAGCCGGCCTCTGTCAGGGCGATCCGCCCGCGATCTGTGGACTCCGCGAGTCCAAGGACGATGAGTGGGCCGTGAAGCGCGTCGTCTTTGGCGACGGCGGTGAAGGACGCGATGTAGCGGCCGCGGGCTGCGTCAGCGTCCTCGCCGACCGGGTAACCGGTCCAGCGGCGGGCCGCACCGCGACGACCGGCCCGCTGGTCTTCTTTGCGGAGCCGGAGGCCGAGCGTCCTTGCTGCGTCAGCGGCCTGGACCTGGAGGTCGCCAAGGGCCGGCCAGGAACCCTCGCTCGAGAGGGCCGCCAGGACTCCCGTCGCCACCTTGACGGGGCTGAGACGGTTGGTCAGGAAGGAGAGCTGACCGCGGGTCTTGCTCGGAGTGCTTGGTCGGTCGGGCGCCGACGATGCATCAGGGGCCGCAGTGATCTGCCGCGTCGGCGCCGTCCGGAGGTCGGCGGCTTCGCCGTCGAGGATCAAGATCTCGAACAGCTCGCTGAGGCTCACGTCCTGCTCATCCGCTCGATCCAGAGCTCGACGAAGGGCGTTGCCGCTGAGATTGACGATGACCTGATGCTCGTTCATGGATCGTTAGTATAGCTCGTCACATGTGGATGTATAGCTATGTATTAGGTAATTCCGCTATGCGTCGAATAGCGACGGTCACGGCTACCCTGCCGATTTTCCCCTCGCAGCGCTTGTGGGCCTAGGCCATATGCCCTGGAACACTGTGTACCGTGCCGAAAGGCAGAACAGGTCAGCCTGTGGCACTTGACATATACGGAACAGTGTGTCATTATGCCTCCTGTAAGTCAGGACAGCCCAGACAAAGGAGACAGAGATGAGTGCATATGTTCAGGTTCCCGTCCCAGAGCAACACGTCCCCAAGGTGTACGAGCTGCTCGCTCGGCTTGATCGAGGGGACGCGACCCAGAGTGAGGATCAGGCGCAGGTGAGCGACGTCGAGCTAGCGCCCGTGCCCGAACTCGACGAAGTCCTCGTCAAGCGGATGTATGACGAGAGCTACGACCGGCACAAGCAGCTATGGAGCTGCTGGCCTCACGTGCCGGCGAGTGGGTCTACTCGCACGAGCTGGTGGACCCCCTCCAGCTGACCAGCGGATCGAAGAGCGTCGCGGGAATGTTCGGCGCCTTCGGACGTCGCGCCAAGCATCGCTACGGCGGTGTCAAGCCCTGGGACTTCGAGTGGGACCAGGACCGCGGCGAAGGGCAGTATCGGATGAGGCCGGAGGTTGCAGCCTGGATAAAGGCAGCCGCGACCTCCTAAGCCCCAACCGATCAGGCCAAACGGCCCTGGCGCCATGTTAGGTAGGCGCCAGGGCCGTTGTTGTTCAGCCGACCGCTCTTGCCACTCCTCATACAACAGCGGTCTCGTGCAATCGACATCAGGGAGTCACGCCGGATTGCTCGAGCATCCGCACGAGGCGGCGGCGATCCTCCTCGCGATCTCGTCGTGCGGGTTCCGGGCGCCTCTCCCACGGAATCTCGATCACCGTAAAGCCATGATTGCGAGCCGCGCTCCGCTTGCGGCGATCGTAGATCGCACGCTGCTCTCCTCTTGAAACACCGCTAACTGTGGGCACATCGGGCTTATCCCAGAAGGCGACAGGTCGGCGATGTTGATCCTCGTCAACCTCAACGATTAGACGACGGGCCAGCCAAACTGCATCGAACGGCAATTCGACTCGGCGACCAGTCTTCTGGCTGACGTCCCCTAAGGCCCATGGGAATCGTTTCTCTCGCTCCGCCTCCTCGTCAAGGATCTCGTCAAGGAGATCAATGACGTACTTCGCAATGAGTCCCACGTCGGCACCATAGGCCGAGGCAGGGACCCCCGCTATACGAGTCGCGAGCTGTCTAGCGCTCCGGCCAGATCACAACACCGGGAGAGGGCTCGAGCAGAACTACGGCCTTCTCCGCCAGAGCTCGGGCGGACTCCTCCCGTCCGGTGCGCAGCCACGCTCTGACGCTGTCGGTGGGGTCAGCATCTCGCTTGACATCGAGTGAGCGGCTCAGCAGATCGACGCGGCGTCCCTCGATGCGCCGCGGAGCCGCTGGCGTTCGACCAAAGCGTGACGCTCCAAAGTCCGCGGTGCCGTTCCGGCGATAGATCGCCGGGTCGGGAAATGGTCTCTCACGGTTCCGTGCGAAGAAGGTCCATACGTCGAAATCTTTGATTCCGGAGGGACCACCAGCGAAATGCTCCGCGGCGCCTTGGCACAGAGCTACGCAGAGCAGGTAATCGCGGTAGCGCGCCCAGCGCGGGTTGTTATCGAACATTCCTTCCCGATCTGTCCGTGCAATCTGGGCTAACCGGGCGAGATCCCGCTTCGTAATGCGCTCTGTCGATCGGACTGGTGCGGGCGGCACAGGGTGATGGTTACAGCGAAAGAGTCCCTGCGACAAAGCAACCGCGTTGCACTCCCATCCCCTCTACTTCGCCGCGATACCAGGCCCGATGGCGCCGACCTGCGAGCGACTTAAGCGCCGCCGCGGCGGCAGTCAAGGGCGCCGTAGGCGCCCGACCCCGTAGGGGTTGACGGCCGCCGGCAAGGCGGCGCTAGAAGTTCGAGTAGGTCGGGCGGGGCCCTCCTGAGTCGCTTCAAAGGAGTGGACTGAACCGTGGATCGCCGGTCCACCGCCGCGCCGCGCCCTGATGCGGTTTGGGGTGCCTCACCGCCGCCGACCCCGCCCGCACACCATGGAGTGTGCGACCGGGGTCGGCGGCTGAGTTAGCGAGGAGTCAGCGGGCGCGGCGCGGCGGAAGGGCAGTTGCATGGGGAGATTCGCTGGGACAAACGGGCCCCAAAGTCGTCATACGGGGCGATGGAGACGACGAACGGAAGAAGAAGAGAGGTGGCGCCTGTTGGAGCGGACCGGCGTCGTGGGGCGGTCGAGGAACTTCTCAGCGAGCTGGGCGGAGAGGCATCTGGTGCGGCTGGCCGGATGGCTCCTGACTGCGAGCTTGTTCGCTTCGTCGGCCGCTACGGGGCGGTCTCCATCAACCACGTCATGGAAGTGCTCGGCGTCCGTCGATCGATGGCCTACCGGCGCGTCGCGGCCTGCGTCGATCGCGGGCTCCTCGAGCGGCTCGACCTGGTGCGCGCCGAGCCGACCCTGCTCCGAGCGACTCGGTCCGGGCTCCGGTACGCCGGGCTCGGGCTGGAGCCGGCGATCGTCTCGCCGGGCTCGATCCATCACTGGCTCGCCTGCGCCTCGACGGCGCTCCAGCTGGCGGACGGAGGCCGGCCTCGATCAGGTCGTCTCCGACCGCGAGCTGCGGCTCTTCGAGCGGATCGAGGGCAAGCCGCTCGCCAGCGCGAAGGTGGGCGAGCACCCCGACGGATCGCCGGCCCTTCACCGCCCCGACCTGGCGATCATCGGCGAGGAGCTCCCGATCGCGGTCGAGGTCGAGCTCACGCCGAAGGCGCCGCAGCGCCTCCTGCGGCTGATCCGAGCCTGGCGCCGCGCCAGCTGGGTCGAGGAGGTCCGCTACTACTGCGCTCCGGGTCCGGCACGGCGGGCGGTCGAGCGGGCGGTCAGGAGCGCTCGCGCCGAGGAGCGGGTTCGAATCCTTCAGGCGGTGTCACGGTGAGGCACTGCCACTACATCTATGGGCACTGCTACCACGCCCACGCTCACGTAAGCCCGTCCACACGGATCCCTACGCCGGGATCGACCACGTGAAGGCCTTTGCGATCTCGATGGCTCTCGGCATTGGCATCGGCCTCGCTGTGGCGCTCCTCCTGCGCGAGACGAAGCTCCGCTGGACGCTGGACCCTTCCGGGAGCGCTCCTGGTCCCGGTCGTCTGCCAGATCGACTGGCGGCTCGGGGTCGGCTACGCCAACGCGGTCCTGTGGGCCTCGGGGTTCGGCTACTGGCTGCACAAGCAGGAGAAGGAGCGCGGCGGCCCGGAGGCCCGCGAGGAGGACGAGAGGCTCGGGCCGCTGCGCTGGGCGCGCTCGCGCATCTCGCGCG
The DNA here is from genome assembly GCA_963815665.1 of uncultured Solirubrobacterales bacterium. GTDB lineage: Bacteria > Actinomycetota > Thermoleophilia > Solirubrobacterales > 70-9 > DASUPK01. The sequence goes on from CAWFHN010000012.1 coordinate 11,110, forward strand.
CCAGGCAGAGCGACGAGCGCGTCGTCGGAGACAAGCTCGCGATCGGCACGAACCGGCGGGGCGAGCGCTGCTGGGTCCCGTTCGGCCGCGACCGCGGCGTCCACGGGCTCGTCCTCGGCGCCACCGGGTCGGGCAAGACGGTCACCCAGGCAGCGATCGCGGTCGGCCTACATCCTCGCGGGGCTGCCGGTGATCGTCCTCGACCCGAAGGGCGATCGCTACCTGCGCGCGGTCCTTCGCGACGCCGCCGCGCGAGCCGGCGCCCGCTTCCTCGAGTGGAGCCCGACCGGAAACCACGTCTACAACCCGTTCGGCCGCGGCGGGCCAACCGAGATCGCCGACAAGGCGCTCGCCGGCCACGACTGGTCCGAGCCTCACTACAAGCTCATCACCCAGCGCTTGCTCGGCCAGGTGATGACCACGATGCGGGCCGCCGGCGAGTGGCCCCCGACCCTGTCCAAGGTCGTCCGCTACATGGACCCCGAGCGCCTCGACGCCCTCGCCTCGCAGGTCGGCGGCGACGTCGCCGAGCGGGTCTCGGCATACGTCGACTCCCTCTCCCCCAGGGCGAAGGCCGAGCTCGGGGGCGGTCGCGACCGGCTCGCGGTCCTGGCCGAGTCAGAGCTCGGGCCGAGACTCGATCCGGCCCTTGGCGATGGACCGCTGCTGAGCTTCGAGGAGACCCTCGGGCGCGGCGACGTCCTCTACATGACCACCGACGCCGATCGATATCCGGCGGCCTCGAAGCTGCTCGGCGCCGCGGTCGTGATCGATCTCGTCACCCTGACCGCCGATCTGCAGGACGGGGAGCTTCGCGGACTGCTGCTCGTGGATGAGTTCTCCGCCGTGCTCGCCGAGCAGGTCTCTCGCCTCTTCGGCCGCGCCCGCGGCGCCGGCCTGAGCGTCCTGCTCGGCACTCAGAGCCTGGCGGACATCCGAAGCGCCCGCCCGGATGACCCCTCGGACACGCTGACCGAGCAGCTCTCGGACAACATCGAGTTCGCGATCGTCCATCGCCAGAACGACCCCGCCTCCGCCGAGCGCCTCGCGCAGATGGCGGGCACGAAGCCCGCTTACTCGACCACCCGCCGGGTCGGCGGGGTCGGGGCGCTCTCCGGGCTGGGGGAGGGAACCCGCACCCCCGGGCGCGAGTTCCTCGTTAACCCCGACGAGTTCAAGCGCCTTCGGGTCGGCGAGGCGGTCGTCATCAACCCGATGGCCAAGACGCCGGCCGAGATCGTCCGGATCTGGCCGCCGAAGGAGGTGCGGTGAGATGGAAAGCGCGCGAGACCCGGCGGCCAGTCGATCGCCGGCTGAGCGACTGGCCTATCGCCCCGCCGAGCTGGCGGCGATGGTCGGCCTCTCGGCGAAGGCGATCTACCGGGCGATCGAGCGCGGCGAGCTGCGGGCGGCGAAGATCGCGAACGGATCGCGCCTGCTGATCCCGGCCGAGGCGGCGGAGAACTGGCTGCTCGCCAACTCGGTGGTGCCCGCGGAGCGCTCGGCCGCTCGTCGCTCATCTCGGCGCCGCCGCCCGCTGGCCGAGGCGCTCTCCCGGATCGATTCCGAGGGGGACACCGATTAGGGCGGGGTGAGATCGGGCGCCCTGTCGCCTTAACCAGTCAGGCGCCATGAGCATCAAGCGCGAGCAGCGGAAGGGCGGCACCGTCTGGCGCGTGCGCTGGCGGGACTCGCGAGGCCGCAATCGCTCGCGCGTGCTCGGGCCGCAAGAGCGACGCCGAGGCCTTCGAGGCCGAGATCGTCCGCCGCAAGCGGACCGGCGAGCTGGCGGCGATGGAGGGAGGCCGCGAGACGCTCGACGACTACGTGGCCGGCGCCTGGTCGCGGGCCCACGCCGCCCACCTCCGGCCTCGGACGCGCCAGAACTACGCCTCGAGCTACGACCGCCACATCTCGCCGCGGCTCGGCGGGCTGCGGCTGAACGAGATCGACGCCGGAGGCGATCGCCGCCTTCCAGGGAGACCTGATCAGGGCGGGCGTCGGCCCGCACGCGATCCGCAAGGCGATGATGCTGCTCGGCGGCATCCTCCAGCGCGCCGCCGAGTCGAACCGGATCCCGTTCAACCCGCAGCGAGTGGTTCGCAAGGCCCGCCTGCCGCGGAGCGAGGAGGTCCGCCCGCTCCCGCCGACGCAGGTGGAGGCGATCCGAGCGGTTCTCCCGCAGCGGGACGCGACGATCGTCTCGGTCCTCGCCTACGCCGGCCTGCGACCCGGCGAGCTCCGCGGGCTGCGGTGGCGGCATGTCGGCGAGCGGACGCTCCTGGTCGACGCCGAGAAGACCGGCGCGCGACGGAACGTGCGCCTGCTGTCGCCGCTCCGGTCCGACCTCGACGACTGGCGAGCCGCGTCCGAGGATCCGGAAGCCGACGCCTGGATGTTCCCCGCGGCCGACGGCACGCAGTGGTCGGCCAACGCGTTCGAGAAGTGGCGGAACCGAGTGTTCAACCCGGCGCTTCGGAAGGTCGGGATCGAGGGCGCTCGGCCCTACGACCTGCGCCACTCCTTCGCCTCGCTGCTGCTCCACGAGGGCCGCAGCGTGATCTACGTGGCCCGTCAGCTCGGCCACGGAGCCGAGCTGACGATGCGCGTCTACGGCCACGTGATCGAGGAGCTCGAGGACCGGCCGCAGCTGCCGGCCGAGGACGCGATTCGAGAGGCGAGGCTGGCTGTCCGCCCCAGGACACAGGAATGACCCAACGGTCGCTGGGTTGCGCCTCCCTTTCGCGCTAAGCGAGAGCCCATACGCAGGGTGAGGTGGGGAGATGGTGTCCTCGACGCATTAGCTCTCGGCGGCCGCCTCGCGAGCTTTTCTGATTCTCTCGAGATCTCTCGCGTGTGACCGCCCAACGAGGTTTCGAATAGTCGATCCTGTTGCAGAGCCGGTGCGCAAGGACTGAGTTATCGACGGTTCTTTGGCCCCCGTCTCGCTTCGGGATTGGGAAATGCTCGTGGGTCGGATTCCAGTCGCTGTATGTCGGTGACCGGTTCGAAATAGCCAGCACCACCCAGCTCTTCGGGACAGAAGCACTTGGGCATCCCGCACTTCACCTCTGTGATGTAGCCACGCTCCGCAGCCGTGATGAGGATGCCCTTGACGCCCAAGCGTCTGAGTTCCTTGGCCACTTCCGCACCTCGCGCCGGGTCCAGCGGTGGTCTTGTCACACGGAAAGGCTATCCCCCGAATCCGGCCACCTCACCAGCGCTGGCCTTGGCCCACGGCACAGGCTCTGAGCGCGCCTCCGAGCCTCCGAAGACGAGGACAGTGCGGTACTGGCCGTGGTAATCGAGGAGGCGAAGGATCGCGAGCTGGAGGTACCAGGTAGCAAGCTGCCAAGCCTCAACCATCACATCGTGGTCTGGCCACTCTGGATCGTCGCGGCTCTTCGGCGGGTGGACCAGTCGGTTACGCACGTTGAAGAGGATTTCGGGTCCACCCCACCCACGCTGGCGAAGCGCATCACGTCGTGCTGCGAGCGCGGGAAGCTCATCTGGGATCTCCGTCGGAATGCCGGCCCATTCGAGCAAGAGACGGGCCGCCGGGCCGGCCTGCAGCTCGTCGGCCTCCGTCTCATCGACGCCGGCCCAGCGCGGAAGAACCGCCCACGCGAGGAGCTCGATGCCGATGCACGCGATCGGAATGCGTACGTCGAGCACCTCTCCGCTGTCGGCAAAGAGCAGTGCCTCAACCGCTCGCTCGAAGACGTCTACGAGGGCCCGGTCTGCGATCAGGGGCGCGTATCCCTTCGCCAAGGCCGGGAGAGCCATCGGAATTTGAGCGCGAGGGCACCAGCCGATGCCGCGACCGAGCCGCATGCGTGGCGCATCCCAGTGGGCCCAAACGACACGGTCGCTGGAGTCCAGTCCGCACACGGGCCCGATGGCGACCTCGCGAGTCGCGATCAAGCTCAGGAGCGCGAAGAGGCGGTAGCCAACGCGGCGCACCTCCGTGGGATCGAGACGACCGTCTGTGGGCGTCGCTTCAATTGCTCCCGCGAAACCGCCCTCGAGACGATCGTCCCTAGAGATCGGCGCTAGGACCAGGTTCCAGCCCGGGAGCTCGAACTCGATCTGTCCCTGCGAACCGCCTCCCTCCACGTCTGTGAGGCGGCGAATGAGTGGGTCCAGCGCGCCGGTGTAGTGGACGAGCAGGCGCTCGGCGGAATCGAGGTCACCGCCGGTCAGCCCCTGGGCGTCGATCCAGGACTCGGCCCACTGGGTGTCCTCGGGCTGCTGGTAGGGGAGTGTGGATGCCTGAGGCGGATCGAGGGCAGCATCGGCTGGCACTGCGGTGGCCTGCGCGTCGCTCGCGCCTATCGTCAGCCGGAAGAGATCGGTGCCGGAGCCGGCGACGTGTGCCTTGAGATCGGAAGTCGGAAAGAGACGCAGCTCGACTTGGCCGTGAAGCGTTCCGGTGTGCTCGCCGCTGCGCACCTCGAGGTCGCCTGCGTACAGGAGGATTTCCCCTCCTTCCAGAGGCGGTCCGTATACCGGTTCAACGCGACGGGCAAGCTGGTCAGCCTTCGGCGACATTCCTTAAGCCTCGCAAGTGGTCCCTCGCCGCGTCGCAGGACCACAAGCTCGACGATCCTTCCGCTGATGCTCGGTAGCCAGGAGCACTGGCATGAGGCGAACTACTGGCTACCGCTGCCGCGTATCAACAGGTGTCGGCTTCCGCTCCCGCGTGAAGGGAGCACTGAGCGGACGCCTGTACGCATTTCGTACCCGGCTGGCGCCGGCGCGGAAGTACCCGATTCGTACCCACCTCCGACGCAGAGGTCCATGGACATCTGCGTCGCTGCGGTTTATCGCAGCCCGCGAGCTACGACTTACGGCTGGGAGGTTTTGAGGAGCGCGCCTTCTGGCGCTTGCTTGGGCCGTGATGCGACTTGCGGGCCGACTTGGTGCCAGCGAGTTCGTCGATCAGCCGGTCTGCCTTTTCGCCTGCGGCATCCGCAGCCGATCCAATGTCTCCCGCGGGCGTGCCACTACCGGTGGCGACCCTTATCCCGTGCGGGTGCTCGTCTTCACTCCAAGCATCAAACATGGTGCAAGTCTATTCCCCTTCCAAGACGGCCCGAACGCTACGTCCAAAGCTTCAGTAGCCGAGTCGCCAATTCTTCGTCGATCTGACGTTTATACGGCTCAGTTAGCGCCGCGAGCGCCGAGTCATTCTTCGGGGTTTGGGATGTCAACGTAGTCGCCCCCACCACAATGCGATCGTGCGTACCTCCGCGCCAGATCAAGGGGCTTCCGCGAACGAACCTCCACCGGCTTGCGTAGACCTCCGGGTCACGCTCAACCACGTTGCATCGCGTTGCGGCCTCGATCGCGGCCCAGCGGCTCGCATACTCGAACGGGACCGGGACGATGCTTTGCGGGTCCGCATAGAGCCGATCCGATGACGCCCAAAGACTCATTTCGCGTTGCGGGTGATCGACACCCCAAAGGCCCAGGCCAAGATCTTCATCCCGAACGTCGACGCCACCAGCGTCCGCCAGGGACCCGACGATGTCCAATAGCGCTACAAGAATCGATCGCACCGCGATCTGACGCCCCTTGAACCTCGTGGAGCGCGGAACGCAACGGCGCCGGCCTCGCTCCGCGACGCGGGCTGCCCGTGTCGCAAATGCATCCGGCGGCCGGCCAGGACCTCGACGTCGACACGCCTCGTGGATTACCTGAGCATGCTCGCCGTAGAAGTCGGCCCAATAGACGTCAATACCCGCTTGAGAGAGCCGAGCGCGCGTAGCTGTCTCCAGCTCGCCGCGAACGGCCGGACCCAGCCGCGGATCCCCCTGGCGAGTAAGGAAAGCAAGGTGCTTCTCAGTTCCGCCGCGATACATCCAACGCAACAGATTCGGGTCGCTGAACGACAGACCCACGAACACGCACAAACCGTCCAGCGCTTCCTTCATTACGTTGTCCTGCCAGCTGCTCTCGAAACGTGCGTAGTCGACTTCGGTTAACACGAGGGGATCGGTTCGCCCAGGCCTATCCAAGCGACCATGGAGGTGGCGCACGGCAATTGTTCCGGACGGTGGCCTGCGGTCGTCTACGCGCGACTGCACCTTGAGGCCAAGCGAACTTAGAGATCGCTCAAGAAGATCGTCGTAGTTGAATGTCACAAGACGGACCTCGTCCGAAAACCGATTTGCGAAGTTCGCAATCTCTTTGCTGATCGGGCCAGGGAAGTAGTCGCTCGGCGGACCGCCCTTGTAAAGACGCTTCCAGATCAGCTCCCGGAACTTGCCTTCGTCCGAGCAAAGGGCGCGTCCGATAGCCGCGGCCGCAAGCGGTCCGCTGGAGGCGATCGACTCGTGCCATGCAGCGCGTTCTTTCGGGCCGAGTGCCGGGGCAACGTCGTCGACGATTCCGCGGACAAGCGAGATCCACGACGGCAGCCCAGCTTCCATCGAAGCCCCTGCACCGACAACAAACGTGATTGGCCCGGCCGCGCTGGCCATTCGAGCCACGGCCTCCGAAAGGTCGTTGCCCGGCTCGGGGTCAAAGTAGCCAGGACGCTCGTCGACCGGAACCGTTGCACCGGATCGGTCGTCCAGGGTGTCCACGATCTCCCCAGCGCGTTCGAGCAACTGTCGAAGGTCGGTGACCTGGCTGCTGGCCATGGCTCACACCCTACGACGACGTCATCTTCGATTCGACCACACCTCGATCGTCGTCGCCGGCCGGCATCAAGCCGCTGAGGACGAGCGCGCCAGGCGTGCGCGCACCGCCAAGCGCCCGCGCGTCCGTGTGGGCCGCGCCATCGACGCTGCTGCCTGGCGACTCTCCCGTCTCAGCATGTCCGTGTCCGCCGCCGGGTTAGCCGGTCATTGACGGCGTCCCAAGTCCTGCCCGGGCGTCGGCGATCGCGTCTTCGGCGGTTAGCTGAGTACCGGCCGCAGCTGCCGGCCGAGGACGCCATCGGCGAGGCGGGACCGGCTGGCCTGCCTGATGCGGAGAAATGACGCCCAGTGCGGCCGCGCGGGACCGTGCGGTACGTAGCCGTACCGCATAGATCCGTGTAGTACCGCTCGGTACCACATGGTATTATTCCTCACCTCAGCACCCAACCACGAGGAGAAGAAATGGCACAGCAGGACCACATCCGTTTGCAAGACCGCGACGTCCCCTTCGAACGGGCGAGGCTTCCTATCGATCAGCTCACACTGGATCCGGAGAACCCGCGGATCCAGTATCTGATCGGTCGGCGCCCTGAGCCGGTTTCGCAGGATGAGCTCGACGGCCTCCTGTGGGCGAAGGATCAGGTCAAGGGACTCGCGCAGTCGATCAAGCAGAACGGCGGCGTCTACGACCCGATCATCGTGCAGAAGATCGACGGCCGCTATCTCGTCCGCGAGGGCAACAGCCGCACCGTGGCGGTCAGGCACGTCGCGGACCAGCACTCCGGTGACACCCGGTACACCACGGTGCCGGCGATGGTGTTCGATGAGACGCTCACCGAGGACGATCTCGCCGTGCTGCTCGCGGACATGCACGTCACCGGCAAGATCCACTGGGATGCCTACGAGCAGGCCAAGCACGTGGCGACGCTCTACAACGTCCACGGGAAGACCTACGACTGGCTCGCTACGCACCTGCGCCTGAGCAAGTCGAAGATCACTCAGCAGCTCAAGGCCTACCAGTGGACCACCGACTACCTCAGCGAGAACGGGGATCCGCGGAACATCGAGAAGTTCTCGTTCTTCTCTGAGCTCGCGCGAAAGAAGGACCTGGCCACTCGATACACCGAGGATCTCGCCTTCCAGCAGCAGTTCAAGCGGTGGCTGACCGACGGAAAGCTGAACGATTCGAAGCAGGTCCGCCAGCTGCCGACGGTCCTCGAGCACGATCAGGCGACCAAAGTGCTGGATGAGGACGGCTGGAGCGACGCGGCCTCGGTGTTGATCCGCGAGGACCCGGCGCTCGGCAGCGACCTCTATGACGCCGTCAAGCGCGCCACGGAGAAGCTGCAGAAGGCTCCCTTCGACGAGATCGGCGACCTCACCAGCAACAAGCAGAAGCTGCTCATGCTGCGCAACCTGCACCGGGCTGTCGAGGACCTGGCGACCCAGGCGGATGTGACGCTATGAGCGCGCCGTTCAGCGGCCCGAGGCGGCCGGTCCGCCTCAGGCCGCGTCGGTCCGGGCGGAGGCCGCAACTCAGGGCGGCTGAGAGCAGCGACACGGCGCCGGTCAGCGTCGACACGCGCCTGTTCGTCTGGCAGCGTGACGGCGGCAGGTGCCGCAACTGCGGCTCCCGCAGCGACCTCCACTTCGACCACGTGATTCCCCGCTCCTGGGGAGGGTCGAGCACGGCGGAGAACATGCAGCTTCTTTGCCGGCGCTGCAACCTCCGGAAAGGCGCAAGTCTCATCGACGGGGGTACCTCGTGAGCATCAACCCGTCCAATCCTCGTCGCGCTGCGGAGAACGCGCTGTGGTACGCGCTTGAAGAGCGCCGCGATCAGATCCGCGCTGCCGGTCTGCCGTTTGATGAGCGCTCGCATCATCGATTCCGAGAGTTACACGCGGAGAGGAGGCTCATCAGTGCGTTCGTTGCGGGAGTGGCGCGCTACAAGGCGGGCGGCGGCGATCCCGTGCGCCTGAAGGCAATAGCAGTGGTGATGAAGGCTGGCCTTCCAACTTGGGAGCACCTTCTGATCCAACCCAGCGAACCTTGGGCGCCCTACGTAACACAGGAAGCAAAGCGGGGCGCCCGGGCGGTCATTGCGGACGCCCAGGCCCTCATCCTGTTCGTCTGACTCGCACTTTCCCTGCGAAGCAGAGTCCTGCTTCCGCGTGAAAGGGGGCGCGCCGAACGACCAGCTGGATCGGGATGTACCCATTTTGTACCCATCTCGGCTGTTGGTGCCGCAGGCGGATCGAGAAATGCCTGGAAGTGACGAACGCCCCGACCAGGATTCGAACCTGGGGCCTACTCCTTAGGAGGGAG
>CAWFHN010000013.1:0-818707 GCA_963815665.1 uncultured Solirubrobacterales bacterium
CCGGGCGGAGGTCAAGGGGGTGTCGATGAGCCGCGTACAGGGACACGGCGGCGAGCTCGACCACGTCGAGACCTATCGCGGGACGACCGTGAAGGTGGAGCTCTCGGACAAGGTCCGCTTCGAGATCGCGGTCACCGATCCGTTCGTCGATTCGACCGTCCGGGCCCTCAGCGAGGGAGCGCGGACCGGCGAGGTCGGCGACGGCAAGATCTTCGTCGTCCCTCTCGAGCGGGCGATCCGGATCCGCACGGACGAGTCCGACGACGCGGCGGTAACCCCGGTCCGCGACTCATGAGCGTCCCGATCGCGGCGGCCCAGGTCGACACGGGCGACACCGCCTGGATGCTGGTCGCGACAGCCCTCGTCCTGATGATGACCCCGGCGCTCGGCCTCTTCTACGCGGGGCTGGTCCGGGCCAAGAACACCCTCAACACCTTCATGATGTGCGTCGCCGCGATCGCGGTCGCCACCGTCACCTGGGCGGTGATCGGCTACTCGCTGGCGTTCGACGGGACCGGTGACCTGATCGGCGGCCTTAACTATGTCGGGATGCACGACGTCACCTTCGTGCCTCGCGACGGGCACGACGATCCCTCACCTGGTCTTCTTCGCCTTCCAGGCGACCTTCTGCATCATCACGACCGCCCTCGTCTCCGGAGCGGTGGTGGAGCGGATGAAGTTCGGCGCATTCCTGGTCTTCGCCGCCCTCTGGTCGATCCTGGTCTACTCGGTGCTCGCCCACTGGGTCTTCGGCGGCGGCTGGCTGATCTAGGGCGGCACGCTCGACTTCGCGGGCGGCGTCCCGGTGGAGATGGGCTCGGGTTTCTCGGCGCTGGCCGCGGCTCTGGTCGTCGGCGCGCGCAAGGACTACGGGCGCCAGGCGCTGCTGCCGCACAACGCGGTCTACGTGCTGCTCGGTGCCGGACTGCTCTGGTTCGGCTGGTTCGGTTTCAACGGCGGCAGCGGCTTCAGCACCGGGAACCCGAGCGTCCTCGCCTTCACCAACACGCTGCTCTGCCCGGCGGCGACGCTCGTCGCCTGGTTCACGCTCGACCTGATCCGCGGGCGGCGGGTGACCGCGATCGGCGCGGCGACCGCGATCATCGTGGGCTGCGTGCTGATCACGCCGGCGGGCGGGTTCATCAGCCCCGGCTGGGCGCTGGCGCTCGGCGCGGTCGGCGCCCTGCCCTGCTACTTCGTCATCGTCTACCGGCCTCGCACCCGGGTCGATGAGACCCTCGACGTGCTCGCCGCCCACGGCGTCGCCGGCTTCACTGGGATCCTGGCGATCGGCTTCATCGCCCAGGCATCCTGGAACGGGGTCTCCGACGGGATCCTCTATGGCAACCCGAGCCAGCTCGCCGATCAGGTCTTCGCCGATCTGGCCGGACCGGCCTACGCGTTCGTGATGACCTACGTCCTGCTCCGGGGATCGGCTTCGTCACCTCATTGCGCGGCGAGGAGCGAGACGAGGCCCTCGGCATGGACCTGATCCATCACGGCGAGGAGGCGTACGCCTCGGGTGAGGGTGCGATCCTCGTCACGCCGGAGGACGGGGCGACGCCACCGGTCCCGGTCGCCGGGCGGTAGGCGCCGGCAGGGGCGATGAGCGCGTCCTGGACTGGCGACGCGATCTCGCGCTGGAACAGCTGCTCGTAGCGCAGCCCACCTGGACGGCACGGTCGAGCGAAGGAGAGAGCAATTCTGCGAGCGCGGCCTGGAGCTCGATGGGCGCCCGCTTTGCGCCGTCCTCCGCCCCCACCTCGTCGCCAAGGAGCGGCTCGCTCGGGAGGCGAAGGTCGCCGGGCTCCTGCTGTCCGCGATCGGCAGGGTGTGCGCGGCGCAGGTCGAGGACGACCGCCTCTACCGGGCCCACTTCGGCGGACTGCACGAGTGGATCGGGCATCTGCTCGAGGCGGAGCCCCGGCCGGTCGGCGCGGGAGCGAAGGTCAGGCTCGACCTTCCCTGGCGCGGACGCGACTCCACTTCATCGAGGCGAACGCCGACACGCCCCAGGGCGCCGGTCACAATGACGCGATCCTCGACTTCTTCGAGGGCATGGAGGTGACCCGGCGGATTCCCGAGGAGTTCGCGATCGAGCCGCTGCGGATCCATGGCCATCAGCTCCAGGCGCTGCTCGACACCTGGTCGGAATGGGGCGAAACCGGCAGGCCGGCGATCGGGATCGTCACTCTCACCGGCGACCCCGTCCGGAGGTCACAGTCGACTCGATCGCGCCTTCTACGCCTCCCACGGCCTGCAGACGGTGGTGGCGGACCCCGCCGAGCTCAGCTTCGAGGGCGGCCGTCTACGCGCCGCCGAAACGGAGATCGACCTCGTACAGCGGGTGATGCTGACCGGCGAGTGCCTGGCCAAACCCAACTTGGAGCCGCTGCTGGAGGCCTCCGAGCCGATGCGGTCTGCCTGATCAACCCGTTCCGCAGCGAGCTGCTCGGCCACAAGAGCATCCTCGCCCTGCTCAGCGACCCGGAAGCCGACTTCGGGCTGAGCAGGGCCGAGCGGGAGGCGGTCCGCCACCAGCTGCCCTGGACACGCCCAGTCGTCGACGGGCGGACCACCGACGCCGGCGGCGACCAGGTGGACCTGGTAGATCACCTGCGCGGCGAGCGCGCCAGGCTGGTCCTGAAACCCTCCCACAGCTTCGGGGGCCACGACGTGGTGCTCGGCTGGCGCGTGGACGACTCAGCCTGGGAGCGCGCGATCGAGGCCGCGCTGGACGCCGACTTCGTCGTCCAGCGCCGGGTCGAGCTCCAGCGCGAGAAGTATCCGGCGATGGAGGCGGGCATCCCCATGCGCACCCTGTACGAGGACACGGACCCGTTCATGTACCGGGGCGAGTTCGGCGGCCTGCTGACCCGGCTGAGCGCCCAGGAGATCACCAACGTCCACGCCGACGGCAGCGTCTGTGCCAGCCTCGTGATCGCGCCGCGCTGAGCGGGGTTTCTCATGCGGTGCTGGGGCGTTGCCGCCGCCAGAGTTGGACCGAAATACGGGAGGCCGGACAGTGAGGTCGTGGCCCGCTCGGATCGAGCTGTCCGAGACGCTCTTCTCGATGAACAGGTCGGAGAGAGGCGTGACCAGCTGATCAGCGGGCGGTCAGGACGGCGAGCGCGCTGGCGTAAGGTCTGCTGTGGTGGATGACGTGCTGACGATCAGCGAAGCCGCCAAGCGGACCGGGGTGCGCCCATCCACGTTGCGGTACTACGAGTCGGTGGGGTTGCTGGCCGAGGTCGAGCGCATCGGTGGGAAGCGCCACTACCGGCCGGAGGACCTGCAGCGCGTGCGGATGATCCGCGTCGCGCAGCGTGCCGGCTTCTCGCTGGCCGAGGTGCGGCGGCTGCTGCAGGTTGGGCACCGGGGTGCCGGCGGGCACGCGTCAGGGCTCATGCACGAGATCGCCGAGGGCAAGTTGACGGCGCTCGAGGCGCTGCTGGAGCAGGTGGAGTCGGTGCGCGCGTGGCTGGAGCTCGCCAGGCGATGCGATTGCGTACCACTCGACGCCTGCGCGCTGTTCACGGAGGAAGCGCTCCCCGCTGGCCACCACCCCGAGTGGTCGAAGCTCCTCGGTCCGCTTGACCTCAACCCGACTTGAACGGGCAGACTCTCGTCCTGAATGCCCGCCGGCCGTCTCGCGCACATCTGCCTTCTGGTCCGTGACCTCGATCTGGCGATGGAGCGCTGGCGGGGTCTGCTCGGCGTCCTCGACCCCGGCCAGCTCGAGGACCCCGTCGTCCGCATGGGCCCATTCGAAGCAGGGGGCGACACGCTCACACTGGCCACCTTCGCCTCCTCGACCGGGTGTGAGATCCAGCTGCTGCAACCCGTCGGCGACGGTCCAGCCGCGAGGCGCCTCGCCTCCCATGGCGAGGGCGTACACCACATCGCCTTCGTCGCGGAGGATGTTGAGCAGGCGGCCTCCGATCTGCGGCAGGCCGGTACGCACCTGACCTCCGAGGCCCCGCTCGCCGACCCGGCACTTCCGTGGCAGCACTTCACCTTCATCGCTCCGGCTGTTGCCAACGGGGTCATGGTGGAGGTCTGCACCGGCTACCAGCCGGTCGCGGGGCGCTGGGAGCCGAGCGCTTGACTTCGAGTCGACTCGAGGATCGAACCTAGGCCGCCACCAACCTATGGAGACCGGATGAACAACGCACAGCCAATCGCCTGCTCACTGCCGAAGGGCGACCAGACCGACCGCGCGACGCTGATCGCCGAGATCGCGAGCCGCGGGATGACCGGGATCAGCGCCGACCCGCATCGCGCAACGCTGCGCTTTCGCGGCGATCCGGATACGGTCGCGCAGGTCCGTGCTCTGATCGAGGCGGAACGGGAGTGCTGCCCGTTCTTCGAGTTTCGCGAGCCCGCCGGCGATGAAGGCTTCGTCCTCGAGATCGGTGCCCCTGAGGGCGCCGAACAGGCGATCGGCGACCTGGTTGCCGGGTCCTCGGCCGGATGGCGGGCGCCATGAACGCCGCCCCGCAGAAGGAGCGCCGGTTGCGCGCGGGCATTTCGGCGCTCGGTGTCCTGTTCATTCTCTGCTGTCTCGCAGGACCGGCATTGGCGGGCGTCGCAGGCGCCCTGCTCGCGCTCGGCGCTGGTGCGGGAGCTGCCCTCGCCGCCGGCACCGCCGTGATGGTGGCGCTCCTCGCAGCCCGTCCGGTGCGCCGCCGCGCGCTCGCCCTGGTGCGCGAACCGGAGTAGCGCCTCGTTTCGCGGTCCAGGTACAGGGCGAAACCGAGGCTTCGGCCGATCCAGTCGGCGCCGCTAGACAGGCCAGCCCTGCATCCCGTGATGGGACCCGTGAGCCCATGGGTTCCCGGATCGCTACGCATATGCTTGCCCCGCTTGAGCGGAGGGAACCTGGAAAGCGCCGAGGCAGCACCGGGAAAGGCCCGCGAGTGGGTTGAGCTGTGGTCCGCGTTGCTGCTCGCCGCGGCGACCTTGGCCACCGCGTTCAGCGCCTATCAGGCGACCCGCTGGGGCGGTGTGCAGGCCACCAGCTTCACGCAGGCAGGCGCCGACAGCACCGAGTCGCCGGCGACGTCCGAGGTATTCGCCCTGGTTACGATCGACGCCGATCTGTTCACGCAGTACAGCGGTCGCCTTCACCGAGGGGAACCACCACTTGATGAGGATCCTCGAGCGTCGCTTCTTCCGCAACGAGTTCATGCCGGCGTTTCGGGAGTGGGCCGCGGAGCATCCCTTGACCAACCCGAAGGCGGACGCAACGCCCTTCCAACTCCCCTCCTAGCGGCCCCGGAAGCTCCGGCAGGCGAACGGGCTGACCGCGCAGGCCTCGGCTGAGGTAGAGGACGGCCGCAAGGCCAACCAGACCTCCGACGACTACGTCCTGGCGACCATTTTTCTTCGCCGCGGTCCTCTTCTTCGCTGGGCTCTCCCCGATGATCTCGGTGAACCGTGTAGCGCTCGGCGCACTCCGTTCGCGGACCCTGCGAAAACTCCCTCGGTGGGTTGACGAGCATCTTCACGTTCTCCTTTCACTGACACGCGCGGGGAGTACCGCGCTTCGCGGTAGGGGCGCTCACACCGGCACGGAGCTCCCACTCCGGCGCGAGCCCGAGCACTGAGCAGTGGCAGTGCCCCTGATCGCGCAAAGCAAGAGCGTGATCAGCCTTGCCAACGTTGGACTTGCAGGGAGCTTCTACGAGGGGTGAGCGACCGGACTCGAACCGGCGACCACCTGGACCACAACCAGGAGCTCTACCAACTGAGCTACGCCCACCGCGTGCGTTCAATCTAGCGGGACCCGGGGCCGCCGGCTGCGGCCCCGGGTGCAAGGCTCAGCGTCCGGGCAGGTGCGCCTGGAAGAAGGCGAGCGCGTCGGCCTGCCCGGCCGTCACGACGCCCGAGTGAGTGATGCCCGGGTACGTCAGGTAGGTGACCTGATCGCCGAGGCCGACCAGCTCGCCGTTGAGCTGGTTTGTCAGGAACGGGAACACGGTCGTGTCGGCCGTCCCCTGCTCGAGCTGGACCGGCGGCGCCGTCCGGACCGCCGGGTTCATCGCCGCCAGCACCGGGTTGAGGGCGCTGAGGTCGGCACCGGGGCGCTCGAGCTGGGACGGCGGGATGCCGCCGAGCTCACTGGAGCCGCCGAGTTGCGCCAGGCACTGGCTCTGGAGCAGCGGGTAGAGGCCGAGCACCTGATCCGTGAGGATCGCGTTGACGTTGATCGCGGTCGACTGCGTGGAGGCGCCGTCGATGATCATCGTGGCCAGCGCCGTCAGCGAGCTCGGGCTGGTCAGCGACGGCAGCAGGGCCGACTGCTCGAGGACGTGCGATGCCGGCGCGAACGCGACGGTGCCGCGGAGCTTCAGCTTCGGGGTCCAGCTCGCGGCCTCGCTTGCGGCGAAAAGAGCAGACTGACCGCCCTGGGAGTGCCCGGCGATCAGGAACCGCTTGCTGATCTTGGGGTCGAGCTGGCGCGCGGCGCTGACGATGTCGAGGACGCTGCGGCCCTCCGCCTCGCCCACCAGATAGCCGTGCTTGCCCGGCGTCCCGAGACCCTGGTAGTCGGTCTGCATCACGGCGTAGCCTGCCTGGAGCCAGGCGTTCAGGTCGGGATAGATGTAGGAGATGTAGGGCTCCGCGGGCGAGGTGACGCTGTTGCGGGACGGGGCGCAGACGTCCGCGACGCCGGTCGTCCCGTGCGCCCAGGTGATCACGGGCCAGCCCTTCTTCGGCGGCTTGCCCCTCGGGACGCTGACCGAGCCCGAGACGGCGGTCTTGGCACCCTGGGGCGTCCGTGAGGTGTAGAGGACGAGCTTCGTGTACCTGGCGTTGGCGAGCGGGACGAGGCCGGTCGCCTTGCGGGTCCAGATCAGCGTCCCGTGCTGCTTCGGCAGCTTCTTCTTCTTCGGCGGCTTGTAGAACTTCAAGCCCTTCGGGCCCTTGGCGGGTTTGGCGACCTTGGCATGGCCCTTCCCCTTGGCCTTGGCGTCGGCTCGCTGCGCGAGGGCGGCGGACAACACCAGGCCCGCCACGGCGACGGCGACGATGGCGAAGTTCTTCCAGACTCGGACCGAAATGGCGTGGGCGGGCAAGTTGCTCTCCTCTCTCAACCCGAGTCCCCTCCTCGGGATTCTGTCCCCATGAAGCTCCGGCAATCTAACCCACGCCACGGGCGAGAGTTTCGGAGAGAAGACCTCAGGCTCTGAATACCCCCGGCAGGACTCGAACCTGCGACATCCGGCTTAGAAGGCCGGCGCTCTATCCAGCTGAGCTACGGGGGCCGGCAGGAGGAGCGTACCGCCGCCCCTCGCGGCCAATCGCGCTGTCGCGTGCGCCCAAAGTGGACAATTGGCCTAATCAATTTCGACTAGGGCAAAATTAGGTATGATGGCCGCCGGTCTTCGAGTCTTGCTCAGGGGTACATCGCGGGATAGTAGGAAAGGGACCGGCGCGCAGAGCCAAACGGGAAGGGCTCCTCGGGTCGGCCCCCTCCCGCACGCCCTAGCTCTGCGCGGCGATCCGCTCCGCCAGCCAGAGATCGCAGAGCCAGGCGCTCGGATCGCCCTTGCGAACGACCATCACGCCGGTGGGGCCTGACTCGATCCTGACGCCGTTCCAGCGATCCGATGCGGGCAGGTCGGAGAGGAAGCCGGCCGCGTCCGAGGCGGCGTTCGTCGGCGGAGAACCGACCTCGCTTTGCCTTCGCCTCGAACTTCGGGCTGTTTACGTGGACGGTCACCTCGCTCATGCCGGCCTCCTGGTGGACCTCGACCTTGTGGCCGTGGCGCTCGCCCGACATCGCTGTCGGACCGACGAGAGTCGCCGAATAGCCGGGCATGGTCGGAGCTCGCGGGACCATGCGCAGGCTGGGCCGATCGGTGAGCTCGAGGCCGAGCGGCTTCATCGCCTCTCCCATCCGGTCGAAGCCGCTCTTCACCTCGCCGCCCGGGCCGATCGCCCGCCAGCGCCGTAGATCGCGAGCAGCGCGATCAGGGCTCCGCCGATGAACAGCGGGATGAACGTGTCGAAGTAGATAGACCGGCGGGACGCTGAGGAAGATCAGAATCGTGATCACGACGCCGAGGTTCATGCTCCGGCGGCCGGCACCCCAGAGCTCCTTGCGCGCCTTGATCGCTTCATTGCCGATCGGGTGCACGGCGAGGGCCGCCCAGAGCTCGCCGTCCCCCAGCTTGGTCGGGTCGTCGATCTCCTGCGGGCCGCTTGGAGAAGCCGCGCAGGTCGCCCGTGGCCGCCCGGTTCAGGTCGCGGCGCTGGAAGATGAACAGGCCGACGAAGAAGATCGCGATCACGCCGAAGATCAGGCCCATCTGGAGCTTCGGGTTGGGGTTGTTGCTGTCGGCTGACAGCGCGATGGCGATCGCGATGCCGGCGACGACGAAGACGCCGACCAGCCCGAAGACGGCGGACCGCCTGAACTCCCCTCTCACATGGGGCAGGCTATGGCTTGGCGGGCGTGGGGAACCAGTCGCAGGTGTGCGTGTCCGCGGTGATGTCGGCGAAGCAATTGAGCAGCTCCGCCTCCTGCGCGGGTCCGCCCGTGCCGGTGCTGGTCGAGCACTTCTCCGGCAGGAATCCGGGCAGGGACTGCCCGGCCAGCGGGGCCTGCGGCGGCGTGCTGGTCACGCTGGATCGATTGCCGTTCACCCCGGTGTTGCCGTGCCAGCAGTTGCCGGTGTTGCCCGCGAAGTCGTCCCACCAGAAATCCGTGCCGTTCGGCTGCTTGCTGCCATCGGGGGCGACGCCCATGACGTTCCCGTAGAACTGGTTGTTGTACGAGGTCGACGGCGGGACCTTGGTCGGGTCGCAGCCCGCCAGCTGGCTCGCGTCGACGCTGCCGACCCCCGGGCCACAGACGAGCTGGTCCGGGACGCCGAAGAGCATCACGCCGCGGCGCCAGTTGTCCCAGAAGTGGTTGTTGCGGACGACGTTGTGGTTGCCGCCGGCGATCCAGAGCCCGGTGCCGACCGGGACGGGGACGCTCGGGCTGAAGTCCGAGCAACCCTGATTCGGGCCCATCGGCC
This sequence comes from uncultured Solirubrobacterales bacterium, assembly GCA_963815665.1. Classification (GTDB taxonomy): domain Bacteria; phylum Actinomycetota; class Thermoleophilia; order Solirubrobacterales; family 70-9; genus DASUPK01. The sequence goes on from CAWFHN010000013.1 coordinate 9,033, forward strand.
CCGGCGCCTGTCCGGCCGTGCAGCGAGGCAGGTAGTCGTTGAAGTTGTTGGAGTAGAAGTCGTTGTTCTCGATCAGGTCCGAGTCCTGCGGGAAGCCGGGATGGCCGGGCGCGGTGAAGACGTCCGTCGAGAAGCCCTGGGTGTTGCCGTAGAACTCGTTGTCGTGGATCCAGACGGCGTTGCCGTCGGTTCCGGAATAGCCGAGCGAGTTGTGGAAGCTGTCGCAGTCGCGAAGCTCGGTGCCGTAGCGGCGCTGATCCGGCGGGACGGCATCGCCCAGGTCGGCCGCCGCACCCGGGTAGAGACCTGAGTCGCCACTGCCCCAGGCGGCGCAGTTCTCGATCAGCGAGTGGTCGGCGACGAAGGTGAGCAGTCCGTACTCGCCCGCGTAGGACATCTTCACCCGGTCGACGTGGGACCCGTCCGCCTCGGTGATGTAGACGTCGTGCTCGTTGACGTGTCTGATCTTGACGTTGTCGAGCACGAAGCCGTCGGCGCGGTCCGCCCGGATGCCGACGTCCTTGGCGTAGAGCGGCGGGTTGGGCCCGGGGGCCGAGTGATCGCCAAGCGAGGGATCCCCGCCGTCGATCGTGACGTCATCGGGGCTGACCCCGGTGCCCTGGATCTGCAGGTTGCACCGAATGCAGGGGCCGAGATCCCGGATGCCGTGGCGGTCCACCGACGGAGGCTGTGGCGGCGGGCTCGGGCCGGGCTCGCGTCCGATCACAGCGATCAGGTTCTGGTCGTTCGGGCATTGCGCCTGGTAGCGGTACGACACGGCGCCGGTTTCGCCCTTGTCGTTGGTCTCCTTGAGATCGGCGCAGGCCGGGTCGAAGGTTGGCTTGGCCCTCGAGGCCGGCTCCGTGTAGGTGCCGGGCATGACCTCGACGCGGTCGTTGTTATGTGAGGCGGTGACGGCGGCCTGGATCGAGTCGTAGTGGCAGCGCCTCAGCAGCTTGATGTTGAAGCGGCGCAGCTTCTTGGCCTGCTTCTTGCCGACCCGGATGGCAGGCTGGGACGGCCGCAGCTGGAAGCCGTTGGCTCGCGCTGACTTCAGTCCCGCGTTCAGGGCCCGGATCGACTTGTTCCGCGACAGCTTCTTGACGCTGCCGTGCTTGCGCAGCTTCTTCTTCGGCACCTTCTGACAGACGACCCGCGTCGTGCCGGGCTCCTTCTTCTTCAGCGCGCTGAAGAGGCCGCGGACGGCGGGGACCGATCCTCCGGCCGGCGGGTTGACCGATGTGTCGGGCGCCGGGTCGGGCCAGTAAGAGGCCCGCTCGACGTGCGCCAGAGCCATCGTGGGCAGAGCGATCAACAACCCCATGGCGAGCGCGATCGCCGTCAGGCGCCGCCTTCCGATCGACTTGCCGCCCCCGTCAGTCAGGTTCATTTGCCCCTTCATCGTCACCCTGCCCACCTACCTAGAATTATGTAGGCGCGTGAGTCTAGACAGGCTCGCGCGGGCGTGTCGCACTCCGGCCCTTGTGCGCCTGTCGGGCGACGGCGCGGACTAGGCTCCCTGTGGCCATGCATTCACGAGAGGTCAGCTCGCTCGGGCAGGCACGGCGGGAGTTCCTGCGCAAGGAGTCGCCCTGGGCGCTCGGCGCCGGCATCCTGGCGCTGCTGGTGCTGCGGGCGGCGATCGGCGATCTGGGCTGGCGTGACGGAGTCGCCGTGGCGGCGATGCTGGCGATCTATCCCTTCGGCGAGTGGGCGATCCACGTCTACCTGCTGCACGCGAAGCCGGTCAGGATCCGCGGCCGCGAGCTCGAGACCGTCGCGGCGCGCGCTCACCGCGCGCATCATCGCGACCCGAATGACCTGGACATGGTCCTCCTCTACTGGTGGCAAGCGGCGTTCCTGATGCTGGTGGCCGTGCCGCTCACCATCGCGGCCGGGGTGGCGATCGTCACCCTGATCGCCGGGCCCGTCCCGCTGGGCGCGATGGTCAGCGCCGCGATCGCGGGCTACTGCATGGTCTTCGTCTACGAGTGGACCCATTTCCTGATCCACACCGCCTACCGGCCACGCTCCCGCGCGTATATGACGATCTGGCGGAATCACCGGCTCCACCACTTCAAGAACGAGCACTTCTGGCACGGAATCACGAACAACCTCAGCGATCGGGTCCTCGGCACCAACCCCGACCAGCGCGACGTGCCGAAGTCCGATAGCGCGCGAACGCTGGACCCGGCGCGTTGAGCCTCGACGAGCGCTGGATCCGCTCGCTGCACGTCGAGGCGATGCGGCACGCCGACCTGCACGCCGAGCACGACCCGCACGTGCTCTTCCAGGCCTCGACGATCGGGGCGCTGATCGAGGGCTCCTTCGAGGGCGACGTCAGCTTCGCCGAGCTCGCCGGACACGGCGACCTCGGGCTCGGGACCCTCAACCATCTGGACGGCGAGATGATCGCGATCGACGGCCGCTTCTATCGGGCCGATATCGAGGGAAACGTCTCGGAGGTCGCGGAGACGGAGCGGACTCCGTTCGCGGTCATCGTCCCCTTCGAGCCGGCGATCGAGTTCGACCTAGAGGGATCGCTCGACCACGATCGGCTGCTGGCCGAGATCGACAGGCGCATCCCCGCCGACACCGCCTCGTGCGCGGTCCGGATCGACGGCCGCTTCGAGTCCGTCAGGGCGCGATCGGTGCCGAGGCAGGAGCCGCCCTACCGGCCGCTGACCGAGGTGGTCGCCGAGCAGCACGTCTTCGAGCTGGCGGACCTGGACGGCACGATGCTCGGCTTCCGCTTCCCCGAGTACGCCGAGGGCATCGAGGTGGCCGGCTGGCACCTCCATTTCATCAGCGAGGACCGGGAACGCGGCGGCCACGTGCTCGACTGCCGGGCCGAGACGGCGCACGTCGGCCTCGACCCTTCGGGCGACCTGCACGTGGAGCTGCCGCCCGGAATCGACCTGGCCGATCCGGATGCCGCGAAGAGCACCCACGCCGCGATCGACCGGGTGGAGCACAGCGGCTAGTCGGGGCGACTGGATTCGAACCAGCGAACCTCCCGCTCCCAGGGCGGGCGCTCTGACCAGGCTGAGCTACGCCCCGATCGAGGCGAGTCTAGCCTCAAAGATCCACTCCTCCTCCAGCCGATCGATCCACCCCTGAAGCCTGGCCCGGAACAAGGTGTCACTGGTTCCCACCGCGATCACGCCGTACCGGCTCCTCCAGGCCCGGGTGCCGAGACGGCCGCTATTGGTCTTACGTTGCAGCGACAGTTCCTCTGGCGAGAAGTCGAGTTCGGCCGCCCAATAGCGGGTCAGCTCGGCAAGATCTTGATCGGCATGGAACTGCACTGAAAAGCTGAGCTTCCGTCGCGAGAACCGGCGCATCCAGAGGACCCCGACCTTCATTACGGCGGCGTCGGAATTGCAGATCGTGACCTTATTTCGATTCCGCTTGTAGCCCTCGGCGACGTAGAGAGCAACGAAGTCGCGAAAGGTTGGATGAACCGTCAGCCGCGGGAATTCCCAGTGACCCAGCTCGTATGCCTCCTCTCGAGCTCGACGGTGCTTCGCAAGCATCTTGCGCGCGCCCGGATGCGGGTTATCTCGGCGCCGTCTGCCAAGCGGCATGCCCCGGACCCAGTAGTAAATGGTCGTTCGTGAGATCGCCAGACGCTCGGCGATCTCGTCGATCGAGAGGTGCTTCTCGCGCCGCAGCTGGCGCGCCTTCTCGCGTACGTAGGTCGGGTAAGCCATGACCCCAGTCGACCAGCCGTTCGCTCACGGGTGGCGCGCAGAATGTGACGAGAGTGTGTCGCCTCGTGGCTGGCTAGGGTTCCGCGCTCGTGGCAGAGGTCGGTCCAATTCAGGCGCTCCACTACGACCTCGCCAAGGTCGGATCGCTCGCCGACGTCGTCGCTCCTCCCTACGACGTGATCGACGACGCGCAGCGCGCCGAGCTCGTCGGCCGCTCCGAGCACAACGTCGTCGAGCTCGATCTACCTCGCGACCCCGGCGGCGGCGATCCCTACGAGCACTCCGCGGCGCTGCTCGCCAAATGGAGCGAGGAGGGAATCCTCATCCGCGACGCCGACCCGCAGATCTGGGCGCTGGAGCAGGACTACGACGCGCCCGGCGGCTCGCGGCTCACCCGCCGCGGGTTCCTCGCGCGGGTGAAGCTGGCGCCCTACGGCGAGGGGATCCGTCCCCATGAGCGGACCCAGCCCGGGCCCAAGGAGGACCGCCTCCGGCTGACGCGCGCGACGCGCCACAACCTCTCCCCGATCTTCGCGCTCCACCCCGGCGACGCCTGGCAGCACCTCGCGGCGGCTGTCGAAAGCGATCCCTGGGGAGAGGTCACCGACGCCGACGGCACGACCCATCGCGTCTGGCGCATCGGCGACCCGGCCGTCCACGAGGCGATCGCGTCCGAGCTCGAGCCCGCCGAGCTGTTGATCGCCGACGGACACCACCGCTACGAGACCTCGCTCGCCTACCAGCGGGAGGTCGGCGCGGGCGGCGACGCCGACTACGTGCTGATGGCTCTGGTCTCGCTGGAGGATCCGGGGCTCACCGTCTTCCCCACCCACCGGGTGCTCCAGGCCCGGCCGGGCGATCGGGACGCCAGGGAGGAATCGCTGAGGGATGCCGTGACGAAGATCTTCGACGTCGAGCAGGTCCCCGTTTCCGATCTCGACCCGGCGGGCACCGAAGAAGTCGGCGTCTTCGGCTTCATGGAGTCCCGGTATGAGCGCTGCTTCAGGATTCGGCTCAAGGACCCGGGCCGCCTCGACGAGGCACTGGCCGGCTATTCCGACGCCTACCGGACCCTGGACGCGGCGATTCTCGAGGAGCTCATCCTCAAGGGGATCGCCGGGATGACCACCGATGACATCGCCGCCAAGCGCCGGATCGGCTACACGCCGCACATCGGGGAGGTCCTCAAGAAGCTGACCGCGGGCGACTACCAGGCCGGGTTTGTTCTGCGGGCCACGCCCGTCGACCAGGTCCGTGCCGTCGCCGCCGCCGGCGAGACGATGCCCCCGAAGTCGACCTACTTCTTCCCCAAGCTCCTCACCGGGATCGCCTTCAACCCGCTCGGCTAACCCGCCTGGCCGAAGCCGATCCGGTTCCCCTCCGGATCGGCGATCTCGACCTTGCGGACGCCCTCGGTGATCTCCTCAACCTCGCCGACCTCGATGCCTCGCTCCTCGATCGCGGCGAGACGCTCGTCCAGGTCGTCGACCATCACCGTGACCAGTCCCTTGCCGGCACGTTCGGGGTCGGCGACGACGTAGATCCAGCTCTCGTCCGTCAGCTTCCAGGTCCGCTCGATCTCGTTCGGCTTCATGTCGGGCGGACAGCCGAACAGGCGCTCATACCACTCGATTGCCGCCTCGAGGTCGGCGACCGGGATTCCCGCGAACAACACGTTGATGGCCAAGCGAGGCTCCCTTGCCCGATATCGTCGTTTACGTGGTCAAGATCTACACGAAGAAGGGCGACGACGGCACGACCACCCTCTGGTACGGCGGACGGGTGCCGAAGACCAACGCCCGCACGGAGGCCTATGGCTCGATCGACGAGGCCAACTCCGCGCTCGGCGTCGCCCGCGCGCTCTCCAAGGCCGAAAGCCAGGCCGACCTCCACGCGACCATCCTCTCCCTACAGCAGGACCTCTTCGTCGCGGGCGCCGAGCTCGCCACCTCGCCCGAGGCCGCCGACCGGCTGCAGGACGGCATCAGCCGGATCACCGACGGGATGGTCGAAGCCCTCGAGGTGGACATCGACCGCTACATGAACCAGGTCGACCTGCCGCCGCATTTCGTCATCCCCGGCGGCACCGAGCTCTCGGCGGCGCTCGACGTCGCCCGCTCGGCGATCCGGCGCGCCGAGCGACGCACCGTTGAGCTCCGCGAATCGGAGGACCTCGCCTCGGACGCCGTGCTGCGCTACCTGAACCGAGCCTCGGACCTCGCCTTCGCCCTCGCGCGCTTCGCCGACGAGCCGAACCCGCAGATGTTCGAGGGACGGGGGAAGGGCTGATGTCGAGCAGCGCGGTCGCCCGGCGCCGCCAGGGATATGAGCACGAGATCGAGATCCGCGAGCACCGGCTGATCGCCGACGAGCCCGAGGACAGCGGCGGCGGCGACCAGGGTCCGAAGCCGACCGAGCTGCTGGCCGCTTCGCTCGCCAGCTGCACCGCGATCACGATCGAGATGTACGCCAATCGCAAGGAGTGGGATCTCGGCAGGGTCGAGGTGGCTGTGAACTTCACCGAGGGGACGGTCGACAGCCCTGCGAAGTTCACGGTCGAGATCAGGACGCCCGCCAAGCTCAGCGACGACCAGCGCGAGCGGATCCTGGTGATCGCGCACAAGTGCCCGGTGCACAAGGCCCTGACGGCGGATGACGTCGAGATCGACGACTCGCTCGAGTTGATCGCGGAGTAGCCGGTGGACCTGGGCCTCAGCGGTCGGGCGTGTGTGGTGACCGGCGCCAGCCGCGGCATCGGCCGCGCCACGGCCCTGATGCTGTGCGCGGAGGGCGCGGACGTTCTCCTGATCGCGCGATCCGAGGAGGCGCTACTGGAGGCCGCCGACGAATGCGCGGCCGCGGGCCAGGAGGCGGGCGGGCGGGCGGAATCGCTGGTGGCCGACGTGACCGACCCGGAGGCCGCCCAGCGGATCGTTCGGGAGGCCGGCGACCGCCTCGGCCAGGTCGACGTCCTGGTCAACAACGCCGGCACCGCTCGACGGCGAGACCTCGATGAGGTGCCGGACGAAGATTGGTACGCGGCGTGGGAGCTCAACGTGATGGCGCCGATGCGACTGATGCGTGCAGCCGCGCCGGGAATGAGCGAGCGTGGCTGGGGCCGTATCGTCAACGTCTCCAGCTCGTCGGGGAAGCGCCCCTCCGCCTCAACGCCCGAGTACTCGGTCGCCAAGGCGGCGGAGCTCTCCCTATCGCGGCTGTTCGCCGACCGCTATGCCCAACACGGCGTCCTGATCAACGCGATCTGCCCCGGGGCGGCCAAGTCCGAGCTCTGGACCGACGAGGGGGGCCTCGCGGACCAGATCATGGAGATGGAGGGGCACTCCAGCCGGGAGGAGGCGATGCAATCGGCCGCGGCAGGTCGTCCGATCGGCCGCCTGGCGGAGGTCGACGAGGTCGCCGGTGCGATCGTCTTCCTGTGCTCCGAACATGCGTCATATGTCTCCGGGGCGGCGTGGAGCGTTGATGGCGGAGTCGTCCAGATCATCATCTGATTTGCGCGAGCTTCTGCTCTCTCCGGCGGAGGCCGAGGGGCTCGACGCCCATGGCCGGACCGAGGCGGCCGTCCTCGTCCCGATGCAAGGGTGGCCGGACAACCCGGGTCTCGTCTTCACCGAGCGCCGCTCTGACCTGAATCGCCACGCGGGAGAGATCTCGTTCCCAGGTGGGCGTCGCGACGAGGACGAGGAGCTGCTCGACACCGCCCTGCGAGAGGCCCAGGAGGAGATCGGTCTTTCGCGCGAGCGCGTCGAGGTCGTAGGCGCCCTGCCTCCGATCGGCACGTTCGTCACCAACTACAAGGTCCACCCCTTCGTCGGGCTGATCGAGGAGGGAATGCGCTTCGAGCCGAACCCGTCCGAGGTGGAGAGCGTCCTGGTCGCGTCGTTGGACGACCTGGAGGCCGCGTACGAGAAGCGACGCCTGGTCCGCCGCGGCGTCCCGATCAAGACCGACACCTACCTGATCGCGGACAAGCTGATCTGGGGAGCGACCGCCAGGATCCTCGGCCTCCTCCTGGAGCGGATCAGGCCTTGACGCCGTAATCGGCGAGACCGCGCTCGACCAGCGCGAAGGCTCGCTTGCCCTGGGCGCGCACGCCGCGCGCGATGTCCCGTGCGGCGTCGCCGGCCAGGGTCCGCTCCCGCACGTAACCGATCAGGAGGCGATGAACGTCGATCAGGGCGCTGGCGACGACACGAGGCTCGATCGAACCTTCGCGTGAGCGGGTCTCCTTGGCGATCAGCTCCGCGAGCGAATCCGTGTAGCGGTCGAACACCTCGCGCTCGCGGGCGAGGAGCGCGGGGCTGCCGGTGATCACGCGGTTGAGCGCCCGCAGCTGCTCAGTCGCCTGCTCGTCGTCCTCGAGCTGCAGAATGCCGCGTCGCTTCAGCACGAACTCGCGGAAGGCAGCGATCAGGCTCTCGCCCGGCTTGCGCTCACGAATCGCGGCGAGCAACTCCTCCTCGAAGGCCTCGAGCCGCCCGTAGAAGAGGTCCTCCTTCGCGGGGAAGTAGTTGAAGACGGTCTTCTCGGCGACCTCCGCCTCCCTCGCGACCTCGGCGACGGTGACCGCTTCGAACCCGCGCTCGAGGAAGAGGCGCCGGGCGGTGTCGGCGATCCGCTGCCGGGTCTGCGTCTTCTTTCGCTCGCGCAGGCCCGGCTCTGTGCTCGTCGGTGCGGTGGTTGCCGATCTCGGCATGTTTGGAAGTGTACTGCGACGGTATCGTTATAGTGACTATAAGTTCTCAGCAAACGGAAGGAAACATCTTGAATCCCAGCGCCCCGAACAGCACTGTTCCCGACGGAGCCGACGGTATTCGCGTCGCCGTGCCCTTCACCGCGATCGTGCTCGCCATGCTGCCCGCGGTCCTCGATCAGACGATCCTGGCGACCGCCCTGCCGACGATCGCCGGCGACCTGGGCAGCCTGAGCGACGTCAGCTGGGTCGTCACCGCCTACGTCGTCGCCGCGGCGGCGTCGATGCCCCTCTGGGGCAAGCTCGGCGACCGCCACGGTCGCAAGCTGCTGCTGGAGGTCTCACTCGCCGTCTTCGTCGTCGCCTCGGCGCTCTGCGCCGCGGCTCAGGACATCACCCAGCTGGTCGCGCTGCGCATGATCCAGGGCGCGGCCGCTGGAGGCCTGATGACGCTGGCGATGGCGGTCGTCGGCGACCTCGTCGCCCCTCGCGAGCGTGGCCGCTACCAGGGCTACATCGCCGCCGTCTTCGCGGTGGCAACGGTGGTCGGGCCGCTGATCGGCGGCGTTCTGGTCGAGAGCGCCAGCTGGCGCTGGGTCTTCGTCGTCAACCTGCCCGTCGGAATCGCAGCCCTCGCCGGCTTGAGCCTGCGCCTACCCGCCCCACCGGTCGAGCGGCCCGACTCGCCGCTGGACGCGATCGGAGCCGCCCTGCTGGCGGGTGCGACCGGCGCGTTCATGCTGGCCTGCATCTGGGGCGGGGACCGCTACCCGTGGAATTCGGCTGCGATCTTCGGCCTGATCGGCATGACCATCGTCCTCGCGGGCGCCCTGCTCCTTCGTGAGCGCCGCATCGCCGATCCGATCGTCCCGTTCCACCTGCTGCGCACCCGAGCCGTCGGTGTCGCCAGCGTCGTCCTCTTCCTCGTGACGGCTGCACTCTTCTCGGTGACGGTGTTCGTCCCGTTGCTGCTCCAGACCGCGACCGGAGCAACCCCGACCCAGGCCGGCCTGCTGCTCGCCCCCGCGATGCTGGGGATCACCATCTCGACGACGCTCTCGGGCCGCAGCATCTCCCGGACCGGGCGCTACAAGCGGTTCCCGGTCACGGGACTGTCCCTGATGACCGTGGCCCTGGCGCTGCTCGCCGGATTCGCGGCCGAGCCCGACGCGCTCACGATCGGCGCCGGGCTGGTGGTCTTCGGGCTCGGCTTCGGGATGGTGACCCAGGTGCTGATCACAGCGGTCCAGAACACAGTCGAGCGCCGCGAGCTCGGGATCGCCATGGCGGTGGCCGGCTTCTTCCGTGGACTCGGCGGTGCCGTGGGCGCCGCGGTCCTTGGAGCCGTCTTCGCCTCACAGGCCGGATCGTCGGTCTCCGACACGGCCGGCCCCGGGATCGCCAGCGTGATCCGCGGGGACGTGATCGACGGAGTCCAGACCGTGTTCGTGGTCGCGGCGCCACTGGCCGCGCTGGCCCTGCTGGTCGTGCTGCGCCTGCCCGAGGCCCGCCTCCGCACCGAGGCTGCGACTCCGCTCCGCCCTCAGCAGGATAATCCCGTCCGTACCGATGAGTTTCGGCGCGAGGAGGTGTCTATAGAGGCATGAGCAAGGTGAGAGTGCACATTGCGGTTTCGGCAGACGGCTACGTAGCCGGGCCGAACCAGAGCGAGGAGAACCCGCTCGGCGAGGGCGGCGAGCAGATCCACGACTGGATGCTCGCCCTCAAGGCGTGGCGTGAGCCCCACGGCAGAGAGGGCGGCGAGGTCAACACCAGCAGCGACATCCTCGAGGAGGCGAACGACAATCTCGGCGCCGAGATCATGGGCCGCGGCAAGTTCGGCCCTCCCGACGGCGGGTCGTGGCCCGACGACGCCTGGGACGGATGGTGGGGCGAGGACCCGCCGTTCCACAAACCGGTCTTCGTCATCACCCACCACGAGCGCGAGCCCTTGACGCTCTCCGACACGACCTTCACCTTCGTGACCGACGGCATCGAGTCGGCTCTCGAGCAGGCCAAGGAGGCCGCCGGCGACCAGGATGTGTACATCGGCGGCGGAGCCAGCATCATCAACCAGTACCTGGCGGCCGGCCTCGTCGACGAGATCGAGATCCACGTCTCGCCGCTCATCCTCGGTGGCGGCGCCCGTCTCTTCGAGGGCGTCGGCCCTGACTTGAAGCTTGAACAGCTCCGCGCGGTCGAGGCTCCCGGGGTAGCGCACCTCTCCTACCGCGTCGTGAAATGACCGCCAGGCCGCTCCACCTTCGTGGGGCGGCCTGGTTCGGTCATTGTTACGCGCCCTTCTCGATCGGCACGTCTACGAGGTTCCCCCACTCGGTCCAGGAGCCGTCGTAGTTCTTGACGTCCCCCTGCCCGAGCAGCTCGTGCAGGACGAACCAGGTGTGGGCCGACCGCTCGCCGATCCGGCAGTAGGCGATGATCGGGTTGCCGTTCTCGATCACGCCCTTGCCCTCGTAGAGCTCCCGGAGCTCCTCGGCGGGCTTGAACGTCCCATCCTCGTTGACGGCCTGCGCCCAGGGGACCGACGCCGCGCCGGGGATGTGCCCTCCGCGCTGCGCGCCCTCCTGCTCGTAGCCCGCCATCGCGATCAGCTCGCCCGAGTACTCCTGCGGGCTGCGAACGTCGACCAGGCTCGTGCTCGAGCCGAGCGCCGACAGGACCTCGTCGCGCTTCGCCCGGATCGCGTCGTCGCCGGCCTTCGCCTCAAACGCCGCCGCCGGATGAGACGGCACGTCGGTGCCGGTCGGGCGATCCTCGGCGATCCACTTCTCACGTGGGCCGTTGATCAGCTTGACCTTGTCGTGGCCGTAGTAGCGGAAGTACCAGTAGGTGTAGGCGGCGAACCAGTTGTTCCGATCGCCGTAGAGCAGCACCGTGTGGTCGTTCGAGATGCCGCGGCCTCCCATCAGCTCCCCGAAGTCCTCGGGGCCGAGGAAGTCGCGCTTGACCTGGTCCTGAAGATCCTTCTTCCAGTCGAATCCGATCGCGCCCGGGATATGGGCCTCGGCGTAGAGCGCCGGGTTCTCATCGACCTCGACGATGCGGATGTCATCGTCGTCCAGATGGTCGGCGACCCAATCGGTCTCGACCAGCACATCGTTTGCGTAGTCGGCCATCCCTCGGCCCTCCGTTCCTTGTTCGCCTAACTAGATAATCCTGATCAGATTTTAGCCAATTGACTTCTGCCGCCCTGGACGAGCGAAGGGCGGCGCTGCCCGCTCCCCCCAGCGGTATCGTTGTTATTGGGTATGGAGGCAGAGCGCTACACGCCGTCGACGCTCGATGCGATGGGGCAGGACAAGCGCCGTCAGGTGGTCGGCCATTCCTACGGTCCCTCCCGCAGCAGCCAGGTCATGTTCTTCGTCGCCGTCGCGACGGTGCTCGTCGTGATCGTCGGCGGCTGGCTGGTGCTGGTCGGCCTCTTCGACAAGCCCCCCACCCACTTCACCGACAGCGCACCCTGGTCCGCCACGCCGGCGGGCGCTGCGCTCGCGGCCGAGCAGAGCGCAAAGCCGGTGTCGCCCTTGACCCCCTGCGGCGAACCCGGGAACCAGTATCCGGTTCCGGAGCAGAGCCCGTGCGCCCCGCCCTCGAAGGCAAACGCCTTCCAGGGCAGCTCAAACGGCCAGTAGCCCGGCAACCATCTCCGCGCTTCGCCCGGCCCACCCCGGCTCATCCCGGCCGCCGGTGAGCACGGTGACCGGGATGCGCCATCTCTCCCCCGCCCGCTCGACTATCTCCCGGCCCCCCGCCAGGTGCCGTTCGTCGACGGATCCGGCCGCCTCATACGCGAAGCCCCGCACCGGGCTGTCCACCAGTTTCTCCAGGAGGCTCTCCAGACGGGGGCCGTGGATCGCCGCGAGGGGGTCGGCCTCGCCCGCGGCCGACCCAAGCAGCCAGATGACCACGGCGACGTCGCCGCAGAGCTCGAGCACCGTGCCGGGGCGACCCGGGTCGGCGTTCGCCGGCTCAAAGCCCGCCGCGCAGATCTCCTGCAGGCCCAGGTCGTTCCTGCTCGTCCCGCGGACCTGCCAGCCGAGCGCCGCCAGCCGCGCGCCGAGCTCACGGCCGCGGCAACCGCAGCCGACGATCAGCGCGCGAGCCAACTACTCATCGCGCTGGGCGAATGGGCCGCGCCCGCGCGCCCGGATCGCCTGATCCTCCCGCGCCTGCCGCTCCACATCCGCCTCGGTGATCTCCTTCGCGCCGCGCTTTCTCCGCAGGGCGTTCTGGGCGTCGATCATCTGCCGGATGTCGTCCACCTCGTTCTGGGCCTCCACCTCGGGCGAGCGCGTTGGCTTCCAGTCGAGCAGATCGGCCACGCTGTGGCCCTGGAAGGTGCGGGCGAGCACGACCATGATCACGAAGAGCAGGACGAGAAGCCCAAGCGTTAGGGCAATGAAGACCATCTCCCAGACCTGAGGCTACCTCTAGAGTCCTCTGCCGTGTCAGAGGCACTGATCATCGACGCGCTTCGAACCCCGATGGGCGCCTATCGCGGCGGGCTCTCGCGGATCCGTCCCGACGACCTCGCCGCCCACGTGATCTCGGCGGCCGTCGAGCGCACCGGTCTCGATCCCGAGCGGATCGACGACGTCTACATGGGCGCCGCCAATCAATCGGGCGAGGACAACCGCGACGTCGCGCGGATGGGGGCGCTGCTGGCCGGGCTGCCGGTCGAGGTGCCCGGTGTGACCGTCAACCGGCTGTGCGCCTCCGGCCTCGAGGCCGTCAACGGGGCCTCACGGGCGCTCCGCCTCGGCGAGGGACAGCTCTACCTCGCCGGCGGCGTCGAGTCGATGAGCCGCGCGCCCTGGGTGATGCCGAAGCCGGAGTCCGGGCTGGCCCGGGGCGAGCAGACCCTCTACGACACGACCCTCGGCTGGCGCATGATCAACCCGAGGATGACGGAGCGCTATTCGACCGAGTCGATGGGCGAGACCGGCGAGAACGTGGCCGAGCGATACGAGATCTCTCGCGACGAGCAGGACCGCTTCGCCTTGCAGAGCCATCAGCGCGCGGTCGCCGCCCGCGACGAGGGCCGCTTCGACGAGCAGATCGTGCCGATCGAGGTGCCGCCCAAGAGCCGCCGCGACGAGCCCACGACGATGTCCACCGACGAGGGGCCGCGGGAGGACACCTCGATGGAGAAGCTCGCGAAGCTGAAGCCGGCCTTCCGCGAGGGCGGCACCGTCACCGCGGGCAACTCCTCGACGCTCAACGACGGCGCCGCCTGCCTGGTCCTCGCCAACGAGGAGACGGCCAAGGAGCTGGGCCGCGAACCGATGGCGCGCATCGTCTCGATCGGCGTCGCGGGCGTCGACCCCGCCTACATGGGGATCGGGCCGATGATCGCGATCCCCAAGGCCCTCGAGCGCGCGGGACTGGAGCTCGATCAGATCGACCTGATCGAGCTGAATGAGGCGTTCGCATCCCAGGTGCTGGCCTGCGCGGAGGGACTCGGCATCGACGAGGATCGCCTCAACGTCAACGGCGGCGCGATCGCCCTCGGCCACCCGCTCGGCTGCTCAGGCGCGCGGTTGATGACCAGCCTGGTCTGGGAGCTCCGCCGTCGCGGCGGTCGCTACGGCATCGCCACGCTCTGCGTCGGCGTCGGCCAGGGCGTGGCGACGGTGGTCGAGGCGTTGTAGCCTCGCGTTCGATGCCCTCGCCGGAGCTGACCAGCGTCGACGGCCGGATCGTGCCCACCCCGGAGGCGCGCGTATCCGCCTCCGACGACGGCCTGCTGCGCGGCGACGGGGTCTTCGAGGTGATCCGCCTCTACGCCGGCAGGCCGTTTGCCCTGCCCGAGCATCTCGACCGCCTGGAGCGTTCCGCCGCAGCCATCGAGCTCCCGGTCGAGCGTGACCCCCTTGAGGCGGAGATCTCGGCCCTGCTCGCCGAGTTCGGCGAACACGAGGGTCAGCTCAGGCTGGTCGTAACGCGCGGCGGCCGGCGCCTCGCCTTCACCGAGAATCTCCCTGCGCGAGGTGAGACCGTCCGGCTGGCGACCGTCACCTACTCGCCGAGCGTGATTCTGAACGGCGTCAAGTCGCTCTCCTACGCGGCCAACATGGAGTCCACCCGGTTGGCCCAGGGTCAGGGGGCGGACGAGGCGGTTCTCGTGCGCCCCGATGGCGTCGTGCTCGAGGCCCCGACCTCCACGGTCTTCTGGGTCTCGTACGACGGAGTCCTGCTGACCCCGGCCATCGACGTGGGAATCCTCGAGTCGATCACGAGAGACCGAATCGTCCGAGAGCTGCACGTCGAGGAAGGGGCCTTCCAGGTCGAGGACCTCCGCGGGACCCATGAGGCGTTCCTGGCGTCCACCGTCCGCGAGGTGCAGCCGGTTTCGGCGATCGATGGCCGCGAGCTGCCCCAAGTGCCCGGCGAGCGGACTCGCGAGGCGGCCGAGTCATTCGGCTCGGTGCTGGCACGAGAGATGCAGGTCTCTACCTGAGGTCCTCCTGAGCCGAGGCCGATTCGAGCTTTGGACTTCCAGCTGACAGACGAGCAGCGCCTGATCGCCGAGACCGCGCGCGAGTTCTCCGACAGGGAGATCGCCCCTCGGGTGCGCGACAACGATCGCGCCGGCCGCTTCGACCGGGAGCTCGCCTCGATGCTGGGCGAGATGGGCTACCTCGGCGCGCCGGTCTCCGAGGAGTACGGCGGCCGCGGCCTCGACTATCTGAGCTATGCGCTGATCGTGGAGCAGGTCGGGCGCGTCGACTCCTCGGCGCGCACCGTCGTCTCCGTGCAGACCTCGCTCGTCGCCGGCTCGATCGAGCGCTGGGGGACCGAGGACCAGAAGAGGGAGTGGCTCCCCCGCCTCTGCTCCGGCGAGGCCCTCGGCTGCTTCGCCCTGACCGAGCCCGACGCGGGCTCCGATCCCTCCGGCATGCGCTCGCGCGCCACCAAGACGGAGTCCGGCTGGACGATCACCGGCAACAAGATGTGGATCTCGATGGGCAACGTCTCCGATCTCGCGCTGGTCTTCGCCCAGACGGATCCCGCGAAGAAGCACAAGGGGCTCGCCTGCTTCCTGGTGCCGACGGCGAGCGACGGCTACAGCGCCCAGGAGATCCACGGCAAGCTCGGCCTGCGCTCGTCCGACACGGCGGAGATCTCGCTCGACGAGGTGCAGGTCCCCGATGACGCCCTGCTCGGCGAGGTCGGCGACGGCTTCAAGGTCGCGATGAGCTCGCTCGACAACGGCCGCTACAGCGTCGCCGCCGGCTGCGTCGGGATCTGCGACGGCTGCGTCGACGCCTCGGTGGCATACGCGAAGGAGCGCAAGCAGTTCGGCGTCCCGATCGCGAGCTTCCAGCTCGTCCAGGAGCTGATCGCTGACATGATCGTGAAGCGAGACGCCGCCCGGCTGCTGGTCTACCGGGCGGGCGGGCTCAAGGACCGCGGGGAGCGCAACACCGTCGAGACCTCGATCGCGAAGTACTACGCGACCGAGGCCGCGGTGGAGTGCGCCAACGCCGCGATCCAGGTGCACGGCGGGTCCGGCTACGTCGACGATTACCCGGTCGAGCGCTACCTCCGCGACGCTCGCGTCACAACCCTCTACGAGGGCACCTCCCAGATCCACAAGCTGATCATCGGGCGCGACGCGACCGGGATCAACGCGATGGTCCCGCCCACCGCCGACGGTTCGTGAGCCCAGGCAAGGTCGAGCGGGTCGGAGTCGTCGGCGCCGGGACGATGGGCGCCGGCATCGCGCAGATCGCGGCGCTCGGCGGCTTCCCGACCACGATCTACGAGCTCGACAGCAAGGCGCTCTCCCAGGGGATGGAGCAACTCCGCGCGGCGCTCCGGCGCGGCGCCGAGCGCGGCCGGTGGAGCGAACAGGAGGCCATCGATGCCCTGGAGCGGATCGAGACCGACACGATCATCGAGGGGCTCAAGGACTGCGATCTGGTGATCGAGGCCGCCCCCGAGGACCTCGACCTGAAGCGAAACCTGTTCGAGCGGCTCGCCTCGGTCTGCGACCGCGAGACGGTGCTCGCCACCAACACCTCGTCGCTGTCGGTGACGGCGATCGCGGCAGCCGTCCCGGAGCCGGAGCGGATCGTCGGCATGCACTTCTTCAACCCGCCCGCGCTGATGCAGCTCGTCGAGGTGGTCGCCGGCGATGAGAGCGGCGAGCCGGCCCTCGAGCTGACCACCGAGGTCGCCCGCGGGATGGGCCGGACCCCGATCCGCGCGCGGGACTCGGTCGGCTTCGTCGCCAACCGCTGCGTCCGGCCGTTCTTCCTGGAGTCCCTGCGGATGCTTCAGGAGGGAATCGCGCCACACGACGAGATCGACCGGATCGTCAGGCTCGGCGCCGGGCTGCGGATGGGTCCCTTCGAGCTGATGGACCTGATCGGCATCGACGTCAACTTCGCCGTGGCGAAGTCTTTCTGGGAGCAGTCATTCGGCGAGCCGCGCTGGCGGCCGACGATGATCCACGAGCGAATGGTCGCCTCGGGCCGCCTCGGCCGAAAGACCGGGCGGGGCTTCTACCGCTACGAGAAGGACACGCCACATCGCCCGCGGGACCCGGACGTCTCCGGGGAGCGCCCGATCTTCGACGAGGAAGGGCTCGAGCAGGTGGCCGGGGAGAACGCCCCGCAGGTCCTCACCCGCCTCGGGGCGACGATCGCCAACGAGGCCTGCTTCGCGCTCGGCGAGCGGGTCGCCTCGGCGGACGACATCAACACTGCGATGGGGCTCGGCTACAACTGGCCGATCGGACCGCTCGAGTGGGGAGAGCGGCTGGGCTGGAGCACGGCCCTGGGTGTGCTCGCTGAGCTGCGCGAGCTCCAGGGAGAGGTCTACCGGCCGGCGCCGGCTTTGCGCGACTTCGCGTCCTGACCGCGGGCGATCGCATCGAGGTCGATGCCGAGTGCGCTCACGGCGATACCGCGGAAGAAGGTCGCCTGCATCGCGCCATAGAGCTTTCCGCTGAGCCCCGGCTCGACGAGCTGGCCCATCACGAACCCGTTCGCCATGCAGAAGATCATCGCCGCCAGGTCCTCCGCCGGGAATGGCGGGTCGCCAGGAAAACCCTCGGACGCGGCCTCAATCACGATCGTCATTCGCTCGCGCAGCGCCCGGTCGCGAGCGGCGAGCTCTTCCCGGAAGCGGGGGTGCCGGACCGCGTAGGCGACGAACTCGAAGTAGAGCTTCGGCCACTGCGGATCCGACCAGACGAACCTGATGAAGTCCTCCGCGGCGGCGCGCACCTCCTCCGCGGGCACCCCCTCTCCCGGCAGCCCAGCCTCGAAGCGCTCGAGCTCCGCGGCGTACTTTTCATCGAGCATCACCAGGAAGAGCTCCTCCTTGCTGCGGAAGTTCGCGTAGAACGCACCCTTCGTGTAGCCGGCGTCCGCGGCGATCTGATCGACGGACGTTCCCTCGAGCCCCCTTCCGCTGAAGAGCTGTGCGGCCGAGCCGAGCAGCGCCGCCCTTGTCTCCGCCTTGCGCTCGGCGCGCGTCAGCGTCCCGGAGCTCATCGGGGCGAGGCGAGGACCTCCGCCCCCCGGTTCGGGACGTTGGTGATCGTGCTCCTGACCGAATGCTCGGGCTCGCCGACTTGCCTCAGGCGGCGTCGCGTGACGAGCTCCCTGAGCACCACGGCCATCTCGAACTCCGCAAAGGACGCGCCCAGGCATCGCCTGACTCCGCCGCCGAACGGAATCCACGTGTAGGTGCCGGCCGGCTGCTCGATGAAGCGCTCCGGCCGAAAGCGCTCGGGCTCCGGATAGATCTCGGGGTTGCGATGGACCAGGTAGATGGAGGGCGCCACCCTGACGCCGGCGGGCAGCAGCCGGCCGCCTATCTCCATCGGCTCCACCAGCTTGCGCAGCACCAGCGCGATCACGGGGCGAAGCCGCAGCGTCTCCTTGATCACGGCATCGAGATAGGCGTCCTCGCCGGCCGCGACCTCCGTCTCGAGCCGGTCGAGCTCCACGGGATGGCGGGCAAGCAACTCGACGGCCCACGACAGTGCGGTCGCGGTCGTCTCGTGTCCCGCGACGAGCAGGGTCATCAGCTCGTCCCGCAGCTCCTCGTCGCTCATCGGAGCGCCGTCCTCGTGACGGGCCTGGAGCAGCAGCGAGAGGATGTCGTCCCGCTCTGCGAGGTCGGCGGCGCCACGGCGGGCCGCGATCTCCTCGAAGAGCACCCTGTCGACGCGCTCGAGGTTGCGCCGGAACGGCCCGAAGCGCCGCAACCGCTCGGGTCCGAGCAGCACCATGAAGATCGCGCGCTTGGGATTGGCGAGGAGGTTGAGCGTGCGCCGGAGCTCGTCGCGCAGCCGGCTCAGCCGCTCTCGCTCATCGACGCCGAACACGGCCCGCAGGATGATCTCGAGCGTCATTGCCTGCATCCGGGGACGCATCCGCACGGGCCGGTCGGTCGGCCAGCGATCGATCTCATCGGCCGCCACCTGCGCCATCACCTCCCGATATGCCTGCATGCGCTTGCCGTGGAAGGACGGCAGCATCAGCTTGCGCTCCTTCATATGAGCCGGCTCGTCGAGGAGGAGAACCGAATGCTCGCCCAGGACCGGCAACAGCGCGATGTTGGCCTCCCCCGCGTGCAGCAGCCTGGGATCGCCGGTGAAGACCTGCTTGATCGCCTCGGGATCAGAGAGGAAGACCCAGGTTCCCTCGTGCGCCATCCGGTAGGTGAACATGTCGCCGTAGCGGACGTGGCACTGATCGAGCGTCTGGAGCGGTCGGCGCCACCAGCGCTGGGTGGACTTCAGGAGGGACCAGTCCGGTCCGGGTGGAAGCTCCGGCGTCGACGTGGCCGGGGCCCTCGAGATGTCGGCGGTGGCGAGCTCCATTCACATACTCGGCGGTATCTGATCAGATACCGACCGGTATGTCAAGTGGGACCCGGTCGGTTCTAGGAAGCTTCGACAGCCTCGACGATGGCGCCCGTGTTCTTGCCCCAGTGCTCCTCGGGGTCGGGCGGCATGTCGCGCAGGTACCACTCGGCGTCGAGGGCGCCCTTGGTGCCGCTGCCGGCCGCGGTCACGGCCTGGCGATAGGTGTGGTCGACGAGGTCGCCGACGGCGAAGACGCCGCCGAGCTTGGTCTTGGTGGAAGGCTCCTCGACCACGACGTAGCCCTCGCCGTCCAGGTCCACCTGGCCCTTGACCAGCTCCGATCTCGGCCGGTGACCGATCGCGACGAAGGCTCCGCCGACGTCGATCTCCTTCTGGTCGCCGGTCTCGGCGTGCTCGAGGCGGATCTTGGCGATCTTGCCGTCTTCGCCGGCGACGAACTCGACCGGCGCGTACGGCGTCACGAAGTCGATGTTCTCCTTGCCCCTGGCGCGCTCCTGCATGATCTTGGAAGCCCGGAACTCGTCGCGCCGGTGAACGATGCTGAGCTTCTTCGCGAACTTGGAGACGAAGATCGAGTCCTCCATCGCGGAGTCGCCGCCGCCGATCACGGCGACGTCCTCACCCTTGAAGAAGGCGCCGTCGCAGACGCCGCAGGTGGAGACGCCGCGGCCGCCGAGCTCGATCTCCCCGGGAATGCCGAGCCGCTTGGGCTCCGCCCCCATCGAGAGGATCACGGCCTTCGCCCTGTACTCGTCCTTGCCCACCCGGACCGTGTGGATGCCGCCGTCGGTGAGCTCGACCTCGGTCGCGTCGTCGGTGATGAAGCGGGTGCCGAAGCGCTCGGCCTGGGTGCGGAACTCATTCATCATCTCCGGGCCCATCACGCCCTCCGGATAGCCGGGGTAGTTCTCCACGTCGGTGGTGTTCTGAAGCTGCCCGCCCCACTGGAAGCCCTCGATGACGAGGGGCTCGAGCTCGGCGCGCGCGGCGTAGAGCGCCGCCGTATAGCCGGCGGGGCCGCCGCCGAGGATGATCAGGTTCTCGATCCGCTCGTTGTCAGTCGTGCTGTCGGCCATCTCGGTCCTTTCGGAGCCTACTCAGAGACCCGGTGGACTCTCTTACTTCACTTTTTATAGTAGCGCCAGGAGCGACTTTGTTACTCGTTGTTACGAGCCCGCCGCGGCGGCGGTTTCCGGCTCCCCCACCCCGATCGGCTCCGGGCGCTCGCGGCCCTCGCTCTCCCAGCGGTTGACGGTCTTGCGGAGCTGGAAGAAGGCGACGATCCCCGGCGGGATCGGCAGCCAGAAGGCGATCACGCGGTAGGTGAGCACGGCGGCGAAGACCTCGGCGCTGGGGAGGCCGAAGAGGACGAAGGCGCCGATCATCCCGGCGTCCACGGCCCCCACCCCGCCCGGCGCGAAGGGGATGAGGTTGGCGACCATGCCGAGGAAGAACCCCTGGATCACGACCCCGAGCGGGACGGAGACATCGAAGGCGTGGAAGCTGGCCCAGAGGATCGCGATGTTCGCTCCCCAGAAGCCGATCGCGCCGCCGAACGCCATCGCGCCGGCGCTCGGTTGACGCACGAAGGTGATCGCGGTGCGGGTCCCCTGCGCAAATGTCGCCGGCGCAGTCGCCAGCCGCCGGGCGATCTTGCCGAAGCGACCGGAGGTGTGGCGCTCGATTCGCCGCTCGAAGTCGTCGGGCAGCAGGGCGATCAGCAGGCCGATGACGATCGCGAGGGCTGCCAGGCCGGCGGGGATCAGGGTCCCCGCTAGAGGTGCGTCGCCCGAGAGCACCCCGGTCCAGAGCATCACTCCGAAGACGACGATCGCCAGCAGGTACACGGAGTAGAGGACCACCAGGAACGCGACCATGCGGCAGACCGACTGGCGGCGCTCCATCCCCGCCTTGCGCAGCGCCCAGTAGGTGAGCAGGATGCCGCCGGCTCCGCCCGCAGAGAAGAGCCTGGTGGCCGCCAGGCCGGCCATGGTGATCTGGTAGCTCTCCCCCCACTCCAGGTGGATCACCCGCTCGCCGACGACGCCGCGGAAGAGGGCGACGTAGGCCGCGAACATGCCGATGCAGAACACCACGCCGAGCGCGATCCAGACCGGGTCGCCGTCCCCGATCTTCCCGACTGCATCCTGGAGGTCGAAGAGCTTCGGGACCAGCACGTAGATCGCGACCAGCAGCAGGACGACGGCGACCGCCGTCTGGATCAGCCGCTTTGGATCGGCAAAGAAGCTCGGCTCAGCCTCCGCGAGCATCTCGCGGGCGGTTTCCTCGTGCTCTGAAGCGCTTTTCGGGCGCTCCTCCCTCACGCCAGGGATGTTCGCAAACGTCGCTACTCGGTCGCGACGCGCTCGAGGCGCTGCAAGGCCCTACTCAAGGCCATCGCCACCGGCTCGGCGTAGCGCTCGCCGCGCCGGATGGCGATCACGAGCGCCGCCCCGGCAAGCAGGTCGACCACGTAGTGCTCGCCGAGGTAGACCAGCGCGAAGCCGAGGGTCCCGGCATACGCCCAGCCCGCGATGCCCTCGCGGATTCCCATCTCGGAGAGCAGGAGCGCTGCCATCAGCGATGTGGCGAAGTGAAGCGAGGGCATCGCCGCCCAGGGATTGCCGCCGAGGACGTCGTAGAGGACGGGCCACGCCTTGCCCCATTCCTCCTCCCCGACCTCGACCATGATCCGCCGGACCTTCGCGTCGGTGTGGCCCTCCTCGGAGGCCCACCATGGCGGTGCGGTCGGGACCGCCGCGTAGACGATGCAGCCGAGGTCGTAGACGGCGGACATCTGCCTCGCCGAGCGGGCGAATTGCTCCTGGTCGCGGGCGAGGATGTAGGCCAGCGCTGCGTGCGGCTCGAAGAACCAGGACCAGTGGACCCAGCAGAGGGCGCGGTTGATCACGTTCCTGTTGCTGAGCCGGCCCAGCGCCCGCTGGAGCCGGACGTTGGGTAGCTCGCCGCCGCCGAGCACTCGATCGACCCTGATCGGATAGCCCACGCGCAGCCGGCTCTCAGCCCGTTCGGGGTCGTCATAGGGAAGCTCGTGGCCCAGCACGAACATCCACATCTGCAGCGCGTACATCCCCGCGTCTCGCAGCTTTGTCCGGGGCCGGAGCACCGCGAGCGCCGGTGGCCCCGAGGCCAGCGCGGCGGTGGTCACCGCGGCCGGGATGCGCCGCTTCTTGCGCACCAGCGGGACCACGAAGGCGGCAGCCAGGGCGGCCGCGGCTGCCCCCTTCACCAGCGGGCCCCAGGGCGATGATCGTCTCGGTGCGCTGCCGTTGCCGGGCAAGGGTGCGCGAGTCTAAAGCCCCGTTGCGCATGATGCCGATACTCCCATGTGACCTCGAGGGGCTTGGCGACAGCTGCGCAGAGCGGCGAAACGCCGACGCTTGCCCTGCTCGATGACCTTCCCGACGCCATCCTCCTGCTCGACAGGGGGGGCGCGATCGCCTACGCGAACGAGGCCGCGGAGCGGCTCTACGGACTGCCGAGGTCGGAGCTCGCGGGCCGGATGTTCCCGGAGCTGCTGATCCAGCCGTTCACCGCCGAGTACGCAGAGGCCCTCGGCCGCTTCGGCACCGGTGAGACGGTCTCGATCCTCGGCGGGCGGCGCGAGGTCGTGGGCCGCCACCCGGATGGCTCGACCATGACAATCGAGCTCATCCTGAGCGAGGTGCGGGTCGGACAGGCCAGCTCGGTGGCCGCGGTCGCACACGACATCCGCGAGCGAAAGCTCGCCGAGGACCGGCTGCGCTTGATGGCCGATCAGGACAGCCTCACCGAGCTCGTCAACCGGATCGGATTCGAGCGGGCACTCACCGAGCACGTCATCCACGCGGCTCGATACGGCAGCGGTGGCTCGGTGATCGCGCTCGGCATCGACAACTTCAAGTACGTCAACGAGTCGCTTGGCGTGGAAGCGGGCGATGAGCTGCTCGTTGGCCTCTCCGAGCTGATCGAGCGCCGCCTCCGCAAGACCGACATCGTCGCGCGAGTCGGGGGCGACGTCTTCGGAGTGCTGGTCCACGGCGCCGACATGACCGAGGCATTGGCCCTCACTGAGGAGCTGCTCGAGACCACCCGGAAACACGGATTCGTCCTCAAGGGTGAGGCCATACGGATCACGCTGAGCGCCGGAGTGACGGCCCTCGAAGAGCGTTCGGTGATTGGTGCCGAGCTGCTGGCCGAGGCCGAGGCCTCGATGCACGCGGCCAAGGAGTCCGGGCGCGACCGCGTCATCGGATACGAGCCCGAGAGCCGGGCCGACGGCGACTCCAGGCACGCCTGGTCCGAGCGGGTGCGACAGGCAACCGAGAGGGGCCTGTTCGTCCTGGTCAGCCAGCCGATCGTGAGCCTGAAGAGCGGCGATACGACCCAACACGAAGTCCTGGTCCGCATGCGCGATGATGGCGGCGGCCTGGTTCAGCCGGCGGCTTTCCTGGCCACCGCCGAGCGCTTCGGGCTGGTCGGGGGCATCGACCGCTGGGTAACTCAGCAGGCCGTCCGGCTGATCGCCGCCCACAACAGGGAGGGCCGCGAGCTCACGCTGGAGGTGAACCTCTCCGGGATGACGATGGGCGATACGCGGTTCCCCGAAGAGGTGAGGCGACAGCTGACCTCGAGCGGGATCGATCCGGCCAGCCTGATCTTCGAGGTCACCGAGACGGCCGCGGTGGCCGACATCGAGCAGGCGAGGCGCTTCGCGCAGAGCCTCTCGGACGTGGGCTGCCGCTTCGCGCTCGACGACTTCGGCTCCGGCTACGCGTCCTTCTACTACCTCAAGCATCTCCCGATCAGCTATCTGAAGATCGACGGCGAGTTCATCCGCGAGCTGCCCGGGAGCCCCACCGACCAGCTCATTGTCAGGGCGCTCGTCGAGGTCTGCGAAGGCCTCGGCATCAAGACGATCGCCGAGTTCGTCACGGACCAGGCGACGATGGACATGGTCCGAGAGCTGGGCGTCGACTTCGCCCAGGGCTACCACCTCGGCAAGCCCGAGCCGGTCTCCGCCCTCAGGGCCGGCTGACCCGCTCGAGCGGGATCAGGAAGGACTCGTAGGGCGCACCGGTCGCCGACTGCAGGCCGATCTCACAGGTGCGGTTGCTGCACAGGTACGCGTCGTGCTCCGCACCCGCCAGCTCGGCGGCCTCCTCGGCGGTCGCTGACGCCGTGAGCTCCGGATGGAGCATGCCCCGGTCGCCCGCCATCCCGCAGCAGGTGGCGCGAATCGGCTGGGTCACCTGCTCGGCCATCGCGTTCGCGATCCGTCGGAGCTCGCGCTCGAGCCCCATGTGCCGAGTGGAGCAGGTCGGATGGACCGCCACCGAGCCGAGCTTCTCGCCGATCTCGAGATTGGGGAGCAGCCGGGCCGCCCACGCGACCGAGTCGAGGACCTCCAGCTCGTCGTGCCGCGCGCGTGCCTCATCGGCCAGACCCTGGGCGCAGGAGCTGGCGTCGATCACGACCGGGAGCTCCCCCTCGCCGCTCCAGCGCCAGAGAGCTTCCGTGGTGCGCTCGGCCATCAGCTCCGCGCCGTCCGTGTAGCCCTTGGAGGCCCACGGGACCGAGCAGCAGTTACCGACGACGTCCTCGGGAATCCAGACCGGCAGGCCGGCGCGAGCCGACACCGCCAGCATCGCCTCCGGCAGGGGCAACCCGTCGCCATTAGTGCGAGGGCGCGCCGCCAGCAGGCGCGACCCGTCTGATGCGGATGGCCCGAAGATCCGGTTGACGCAGGCGGGCATGTAAACGGCGGCCGCGACGTCGCGGGACGTCGGCGGCAGCTTCGCCGGCGCGGGGGGCGGCATGTTGCGCGGCCACGACGGGATCAGCTCATCGCTGAACACCGACCGCGCCACGCTCGCCCCGGCGCGCATCAGTGGGCCGGCGACGGCGCCCGCGCGAAGGCCCGCGCGCGCCGTGCGCTCCATCGACGCCCAGCGCTCCGCGACCTTGACCGCCTGCCTCTGGGCCCGGTCGGTGTGCTCCTTGGCGCGAAAGCCCTTGATCAGCTTGCCCGTGTCGATCCCCAGCGGGCAGGCGATCTGGCAGGTGCCGTCCGCGGCGCAGGTCTGGATGCCGTCGTACTCGTACTGCTCGAGGAGCGCCCGCTGCACCGGGGACCCACCCGGCTGGCGCGCGATTTCGCGGCGGATGACGATCCGCTGCCTCGGGGTGGTGGTCAGGTGGCGGCTCGGGCAGACGGGCTCGCAGAAGCCGCACTCGACGCACGTGTTCGCGACCTCCTCGATCTCCGGGGTCGTCTTCAGATTGCGGAGATGCGCGCCGCTGTCGCGGTTGAGCAGGACCTTCGGGGCGAGCACGCCGTCCGGGTCCGCGAGCGCCTTCGTGCGCCACATCAGCTCGGTCGCCTTCGCCCCCCACTCCCGCTCCACATAGGGAGCCATGTTGAGCCCGGTGCCGTGCTCGGCCTTGAGCGAACCGTCGTACTTGTCCAGGATCAGCTCGACGAGCTTCTCCATGAACGCCTCGTAGCGGTCCAGATCCTCCTGCTTCGAGAAATCCGGCGTGAGCATGAAGTGGAGGTTCCCGGCGGAGGCATGGCCCGCCACGCCGGGGAGGAAGCCGTGCTCGCCGAGCAGGCCCTGGATATCGCGGGCCGACTCGGCGATGCGCTCGGGCGGCACGCAGACGTCCTCGATGATCAGGGAGGCCCCCGGGGCCTTGAAGCGCCCGATCAGCCCGTGCAGGCCCTCGCGGACGTTCCAGGAGACCTCCACTCGCTCGGGGTCGCGGGTGAAGTCCGGAGGCCTGATCAGCTCGTGCTCGCGCAGGATCTCCTCGGCGCCCGCGACGAGCTTGTCGAGCTCGCCGTCGATCTCGCCGCCGAACTCGACCAGCAGGGCCGCGGAGGTCGGCGGCAGCTCCAGCCAGTCCTGCGGGGCGCCGGCGATGTTCTGGGCGGCGACCATCAAGGCGGGTGCGACCATCAGCTCGACCGCGGTCGCCCCGGACTCGACCAGCGCCGGGACGGGGTCCGTCGCCGACTCGATGCCGTCGAAGTGCAGCCACGAAACGGTAGTCCTGGGCGGCTTCGGCACGGTCTCCATCACCGCCTCAGCGATGAAGCCGAGCGTCCCCTCCGAGCCGATCAGCAGACGGCGGAAGATCTCGACGGGCTCGTCGGCGTCGAGAAAGGCGCAGAGGCGGTAGCCGGTGGTGTTCTTGATCCGGAACTTCTCGCGGATCCGCTCGCTGAGCTCGGCGTCCGCGCGGATCTCGTCGCGGATCTCGGCGAGGCCCTCGGCGAGCTCCGGCTCCGCCTCGGCGAAGCGCTCTGCCGCGTTCGGGGACGCCGTGTCGATCACGGTGCCGGACGGCAGGACGAAGGTCAGGGAGCGGACGGTGCTGTAGGAGTCCGCGACCACCCCGCAGCGCATCCCGCCCGAGTTGTTGGCGAGCACGCCGCCGATGCAGGCGATGTCGGTGCTGGCGGGATCGGGGCCGAGCTTCCGGCCGTGCGGCCAGAGCACCCCGTTGGCGTGTCCGAGGACCGTGCCGGGCTTCACCCGGGCGCGAGCGCCGTCGTCCAGAACCTCCACCCCGGTCCAGTGCCGCCGCACGTCGACGAGGATCCCGTCGCTCTGTGCCTGGCCGTTGAGGCTCGTCCCTCCCGCCCGGAACGTGACCGGGACCTTCGACGCGCGCGAGTAGTCGAGGACCTTCGCAACGTCATTCGCGTCGCGAGCCATGACGACCGCCTGGGGCAGGAGCCGGTATGGGCTCGCGTCGGAGGCATAGCGGACGAGATCGATCACCCGAGTGAGCACGCGATCCTCGCCGAGGAGGCCGATCAGCTCACCGCGCAGCGGCTCAGGGGTCCCTGAGGCAAGCTCGTCCGGCGCGCGGTCGCTGGACGCCTCGCTTCCCTCCGGTGCGATCCGGGTCACATCCGGCGCCAGCAGATCCATGTCCGCAGCCTATTCCGCTTGAGCTGTCCGGACTTTTGGGTCCATATGAACCAAAACTCCGGACAACCGGCTCAGAAGAGGGCCATTCCAGGCGTGACCGGCACCTCGACCAGCTCCGGCTTCCCTGAGCCGATCGCCTTCTTCATTGCCTCGTGCAGCTCCTCCCGCCCGGACACCGCAGTGCTCGCGACCCCGTAGGCCTCGGCAACCTTGGCGACCTCGAGCGCCGGCAGGTCCAGGCCGGGTGCTCCCTTGACCTCCTCGACGTCCGCGAACCACTTGAGGATCGAGTACTCCTCGTTGCGGAGGACCAGGAAGGTGACGGGAACGTCGTACGCCGCCGCGGTCCAGAAGCCGGTGATCGCGTACTGCGCCGAGCCCTCGCCGAGCACGCAGACGACCGGCCGGTCGGGCTGGGCGAGCTGGACGCCGATCGCGGCCGCGAGGCCGAAGCCGAGCCCGCCCCCCGCGCCGAAGTAGTAGCTGCCCGGCCTTGAGATGCGGAGCTGGTTGCGAAGAGCCAGCGTGCTCGACGGTGACTCGAGGACGACGATCCCGTCGTCGGGAAAGACCTGGGCCAGGGTGTTGTGGACCATCGTCGGCGTCATCGGGTCCGACTCCTCGCCGGCGCCCGGCTCGGGCAGCGGATCGGGCTCGGCCCTGTTCGCCTCGCCGACCTCGCCGAGCAGCGCGTGGATCGCAAGGGCCGGATCGGCCAGGATCACGTCGCCCATCGGGGCGCGGGCGGCCTCGTCGGGATCGCTGGTGATCGCAACGAGCGAGGCGCCCTCCGGCAGCAGCGGTCCCGGGATGTAGGGGTAATAGGGGAAGACGGAGGAGCCGATCACCAGGATCAGGTCGCGGCCCTTGAGCGTCTCGCCGATCGGGCCGATCGCGGGTGGAAGGACGCCCTGGAAGAGCGGGTGGCCCTCCGGGAAGCCCAGGCGGCCGCCTCCCGTCGCCGGCGAGGCGAACACCGGCAGCTTCTGGCGCTCGGCGAGGGCGACGGCGCCGTCCCAGCCGCCGCCGGCGTCGATGTCGGGACCGGCGACCAGCACGGGGTTGCTCGCCTGCTCGAGTCGCTTCGCAAGGGCCTTGATCGCGTCAGGGTCCGGGCCGGACCGCGGCTCGGAGGTCCGCTCGACCACCGCGCCGGAGGCCTCCTCGGCCTCCGCGTTCCAGTCGTCCATGGGAAGGGAGACGAACGCGGGGCCCCGCGGGGCCAGCGACGCGGTGTGGATCGCGCGGGCGAGGGCGTGCGGGACGTCCTGCGCGCGCGGCGGCTCGAAGCTCCACTTGACGAAGGGGTGCACCACCCGGGTGGCGTCCCGGTTCGTCAGGTTGGCCTGCATCGTGATGTGGGCTCGGACCTGCTGGCCGGCGGTGACCACGAGCGGCGAGTGGTTCGCCTGGGCGTTGAAGATCGCCCCCATCCCGTTGCCGACGCCCGGCGCCGTGTGGAGGTTGACGTGGGCGGGGCCGCCGGAGGCCTGCGCGTATCCATCGGCCATCCCGACAGCCACGGCCTCCTGCAGGCCGAGGACGTAGCGGAAGTCATCGGGGAACTCGGCGAGCATCGGCAGCTCGGTGGATCCGGGGTTGCCGAAGATCGTCGTCATCCCGTGCTCCCGGAAGAGCTCGAAGCTGACCTCTCGCACGCTCGCCATCGCGGGCACACTAACCGGCGGCCGTTTCTCAGACCTGCGTGAAGTGCCGGGGCGTCGTCCGGCGCGTCGAGCCGCGCCTGATCGCATCGTTGCCGAAGCGCTTGCGGATCTCGTCGATGGCGAGGTCGAGCGCGGGATCGATCCGCGGATCCAGAGGCAGCTCGAGCTGCGCCTCGTGGCTCAGGTTGGCCACCGTGATCCCGAGGAGGGTGATCCCGCGACGCTCGATCATCGGCCGGGACGAGGCGAGCAGTGCCCTCGCCGCCGCCAGGATGGTCCCGGTGCCCGCGGTCGGGTGGGCGAGGGTGCGCGACCGCGTGGCGCGGGAGAAGTCCGCGAGCCGGAAGCGCAGGGTGACGGTCCGGCCGGCCCAGTTCGAGGCACGCGCCCGTCGCGTCACGCGGTCAACGAGAGTGACCAGCAGCGCATCGAGGTCCGATCGCGTCCTGCCGCCGCCTGCGAACGCCGATTGCGTCCCGATCGAGCGACGCGACCGGCCGCTGCGCACCCGGCGCGGGTCCCTGTTGTGAGCGACCGCGTGCAGGTGACGCGCGGCATGTCTCCCGAGGAACATCTCCAGCTCCGCCGGATCGCGGCGCCCGAGCTCGCCGATCGTGGCGATGCCGTGAGCGCGGAGCTTCTCCGCCGTTGCGGCGCCGACGCCCCAGAGGGCCTCGACCGCAAGCGGGCGAAGGAAGCCGGCCTCTCGTTCCGGCGCGATGACGAGCAGGCCGTCGGGCTTGCCGGCGCGGCTCGCCATCTTGGCCAGCACCTTCGTCCTGGCCACCCCGACCGTGACGGCCAGGCCGATTCGCTCCCTGGCCCGGAGCCTCAGTCTCTCGGCGATCTGACGCGGGGTCCCCGAGATCCGCTCAAGCCCCCGCACGTCGAGGAAGGCCTCCTCCAGCGATAGTCCCTCCACCAGCGGCGCGGTCTCCTCGAAGAGATCGAACAGCGCTCTGCTCGCCTCGGTATACGCGTCGAAGCGCGGGGGGACCGCGACGAGGTGGGGACAGAGCTGCCGCGCCCGCCTTCCTCCCATCGCGCCGTGGATCCCGTAGGCGCGGGCCTCGTAGCTCGCGGCCATGACGACACCGGCGCCGACCACGGTCGGGCGGCCGCGCAGGCTCGGATCGTCGCGCTGCTCGACCGAGGCGAAGAACGCATCGGCATCGGCGTGCAGGATCGACGCTCCGTCTGACACGAACGTATGTTCGCATCGGGCCGCGGGGAGATCAAGGTGAGACGATGCGTTGAGTCGACGAAGGAGGGAGCGATGCTGGAAGACGCCAAGGTGGCGACGCGCTTGCCGGCCCAGGACCTCGACAGGGCGAGGGCCTTCTACTCGGAGAAGCTCGGGCTCGATCCGGCGGAGGAGAGGCCCGGCGGGCTCCTCTACCGGTGCGGCGGCACGGAGTTCGGCCTGTTTCAGTCGGCGGGTGAGCCGTCCGGGGCGCACACGCAGATGGGCTGGGACGTCGAGGACATCGAGTCCGTCGTCGCCGAGCTCCGCGGCCGCGGAGTCGTCTTCGAGGAGTACGACTTCCCGGGGCTGACGACGGTTGACGGGATCGCCGAGATCGAGGGGAACTACCCGAGCAGGGGCGGAAGGGTGAGCGCGCCGCCTGGTTCAGAGACAGCGAGGGCAACATGCTCGGGATGGGCGAGCCGATCCGCTGATCCAGCCACCAGTCGCGGGGCTTGCGCGGCCGGAAGAGCCAGACGTCGAAGAAGTGCGACAGCGGGAAGTACGGGTCGCCTGACCAGCTCCTGGCCAGTTTTCGATGCGTAATAGACTCACGCCCGCCTTGCTCGGCCCGCACACCGCCCACTCGCCCAACGCGGATGACATGACCACCCTGTACTGGGTGATGCTCGCCATCGGCCTCGTGCTGCTGGTGGCGATCAACCTCGCCCTGGTCGGCCTCGTCATGCGCTTCCGCTCCGCCCGTGGCCGCCAGCCGCGGCGCCTCGTGGTCCGGCGGCCGGCCCAGATCGGAACAGCCGCCGTGTTCGCCGCGATCGTCGCCGTCACCTTCGTCCTCGGCGTGATCGAGACGCACGACGCGAAGAAGGTCGAGGCGTCCGGGCCGGACGGGCTGCAGGCGACGGCATCGCTGACCGCGCAGCGCTCGCTCACGCTCCCCGCCACCTCCGCCTCGTCGGCGCCCCTCCAGATCAAGGCCTGCGGCCAGCAGTGGATCTGGCGCTACGAGTACCCGGACGGCACCTACTCCTACTACGAGCTCGTGGTTCCGGTCGATACGACCGTGATCCTGCACCTCTGCTCGACCGACGTCGTCCACCGCTGGTGGGTTCCCGGCCTGAGCGGCAAGTTCGATGCGACCCCCGGCGAGAGCAACACGACCTGGTTCAAGGCCGATGAGACGGGTGACTACGACGGCGCCAGCTACGCGTTCTCGGGCGCCTCGTACGCCGCGATGCGGACCCGCGTCCACGTCGTCGACGTGCCGACCTACCAGGCCTGGCTCGAGCAGCAGGGCGCCGACATCCAGGCGGCCCAGACCTTTGTGCAGAAGGCGAACGGGGAGAGCTGATGAGCGACGGGCGGACCATCGCGCCGCAGCGCCCGGAGCTCGTCACCGACGGCCCGGCGCCGTCGCGCCCGCGCTGGCTGGAGATGGTGATGAGCTCCGACCACAAGGACGTCGGCCGCCTCTACATCGGGGCGTCCCTCTCCTTCCTCGTGCTCGGGATCGTCGCCTTCCTCATGATCCGCCTGCAGCTGGCGGTCCCCGAGAACGACCTGATCCAGCCGGTCACCTTCAACCGGCTGCTCTCGGTCGGAAGCGCCACCCTGATCGTCCTCTTCGCTCTGCCGCTCGCGTTCGGTCTCTACACCTACGTCGTCCCCCTCCAGATCGGCGCGCGCACGCTCGCCTTCCCCCGGCTCTCCTCGCTGTCGGTCTGGCTCTACGTGGTCGGCGGGGCGCTCCTCTACGCGAGCTTCGCCTACACGCCCCCCGAGGCGGGGTTCAACTCATGGCCTCCGCTCTCGGACACCGCCTTCATAGAGAACAACGGAGTCGACGTCTGGATCGCCGGCGTTGGCCTGACCGTCCTGGGCCTCGTGCTCCAGTCGATCAACCTGTCGGTGACGGTCGCCAAGCTGCGGGCGCCGGGGATGGCCTGGCGCAGGCTGCCCGCCTTCGCCTTCTCGGGGGCCGTCTCCAGCTGGACGATGATCGTCGCGGGCTCCGCGATGCTGGCGGCACTCGTCATGCTCGAGATGGAACGCCACTTCGGCGGCGTCTTCTTCGACCCCGGCGAGGGCGGGGCGCCGATCTACTACCAGCACCTGAGCTGGATCTTCTTCACCGGCTGCTACCTGGTCTTCCTGCTGCCGGCGATGGGCGCGATCTCGGAGATCCTGCCGGTCTTCTCGGGCAAGCCGTTGCTCTCCCGCAGCGCGCTGATGGGCTCGATGGCCGCGATCATGCCGCTCGGGCTGCTCGCCTGGATGCAGAACATGATGGGCGCGTCGATCCCGATCGGCTGGCTCTATGGCGCGATGCTGATGGCGCTGCTCCTCGCGATCCCGATCGGCGCGATCTTCGTCAACTGGATAGGCACGATCGCCGGAGGGGTCCTGAGCATGCGAGCGCCGATGGCCTTCGCGCTGGCGGCGATCTCGACGCTGAGCTTCGGCCTGGTCGGGGAGCTGATCCAGAGCGTGATCCCGGTCAACTGGCTGCTCGCCGACACCACCGCCTCGACAGCGGCCAGCGGCTACGTGCTCGTCGGCGGGCCGGTCCTCGGCGGGCTCGCCGCCCTCTACTACTGGTTCCCGAAGATGACCGGCAGGACGATGAGCGAGGGGCTCGCCAAGCCGTCGGTCGCGCTGGTTGTGCTCGGCGCACAGCTCACCTTCATCCCGCTCTTCCTCGCCGGCCTCGAGGGACAGCAGGTCGACATCTTCAAGTTCTTCAAAGCGAGCGACGCGATCAACGCCCAGCATCTCGATGCGCTCAACCTGATCGCGACCATCGGCGCCTTCGTCCTGGCGCTCGGAATCGCGATCTCGATCGTCAACGCATATCTCGGCATCAAGGGAGGCACGCCCGCGGGGCACGACCCATGGGGCGGCGAGACCCTGGAGTGGTTCGCGACCTCGCCCCCGCCCCCGCACAACTTCGACGTGGTTCCCGACGTTCGCAGCGATGAGCCGCTGCGCGACATCCGCGAGGCCGTGAGGCGCCACGACGCGTCCCGTCCCGCGGAGGCGGAGACCAAAGAGCCGGTAGCCTGACGCCATGGCCGGACCCGTTGCCGGGGGCGGCGGGGACTCGCTCCGCCGGTTTCGCCGCCTGGCAGACCTCACCGCTGTTGTCACCTTCCTGCTGATAGTCGTCGGCGGAATCGTCCGCGTGAGCGAGTCCGGGCTTGGCTGCGGCCCGGGCGGCAGCGGGACCAAGGGGTGGCCCCTCTGCGGCGGCCAGGTGATCCCACTGGTCGGGAACGAGAACCGGATCATCGAGTTCTCACACCGCTTCCTGGCGACGGTGGTGGTCATCCTGATCGCGCTGCTCTGCTGGCG
The DNA here is from genome assembly GCA_963815665.1 of uncultured Solirubrobacterales bacterium. Taxonomy (GTDB): domain Bacteria; phylum Actinomycetota; class Thermoleophilia; order Solirubrobacterales; family 70-9; genus DASUPK01. The sequence goes on from CAWFHN010000013.1 coordinate 42,498, forward strand.
GGCCTTCCAGATGCGGCGGCCACAAACACCGCCGCCGGATAAACGCAACCGAAGTGGCTGGGCGTTCCGCGGCTCGCTGATCGCCGGCGTTCTCGTCCTGGCCCAGGCGGGGCTCGGCGGGCTGACCGTCGAGCACAGCCTCGCCGAGGAGCTGGTTGCCGCCCACCTCGGCACGGCGATGTTGCTGCTCGGCCTGCTGCTCTGGCTCAGCTTCAAGTCTCGCTCCGAGGCAGCCGTTGAGGCCGGCACGGCCGCGCCCCCCGTCCGGGGGCTGAAGCCCTATGCCGCGACCGCGGCGGTGCTGCTCCTCTGCGCGATCGTCGCCGGCGGCTACATGGCCGGCACCGAGGAGCGGGGTACCGGCGAGGTGGGACCGAATGTGGCAGGCGCGCACATGGCCTGCGGCAAGATGTTCCCCGAGTGCGGGTCGGGCCAGTTCCTGCCCTTCGGCAACAACCGGCTGACCGACATCCACCTCACCCACCGGGTCTTCGTCTACATGGCGACGCTCGCGATCATCGCGCTGCTGCTGGTCGCATTCGTGCGCGGCTCGCGCGACCGCCTGCTGGCCCTGGCCGCGCTGGTCCTCTTCTGCCAGTTCATGCTCGGCGCTCTCAACGTCTGGCTCGGGGAGCACGGGCCGCTGATCGTCGCCCACCTGACGACCGGGACGTTGCTCTGGGCGACCGTGATCTCGATCGCCTTCAAGCTCGCCTGGCTCCCCAGTGGCGTGCCCTCGCGCAAGCGGGCTCCGCGCGCCGAGGCATCGGCGGCGGCGGCATGAGCGTCCACCTCGGCACCGGGCCGGGGCGGGTCGGCGGGCCCTCGAGGCGGCCCGGTGGCGAGCAGGTGTCGGTCACCCCGGGCGATGCCCGGACGAGGACCATGCGCACCGCGATCGGCGTGGCGAACGACTACGTCACGCTCACCAAGCCGCGCATCATCTCCCTGCTCCTCCTCACCTGCGTCGCGACGATGTTCGTCGCCGACCCCGGTGGCCCGGCCCTCTCCACCATCCTCTGGACCTGCCTGGGCGGCTACCTGGCCGCCGGCGGGGCCGGGGCGATCAACCACTACATCGAGCGCGAGCGCGATGCGCGCATGGACCGCACCGCGGGGCGCCCGCTGGCGAGCGGGCGCATCGAGCCGCGGCGCGGGCTGCTCTTCGGCTCGGTGCTCGGGATCGTCGCGGTGGCCCAGCTCTGGATCACCGTCAACGCGTTGACCGCGGCCCTCGCGGCGGCCGGCCTCCTCGGCTACGTCTTCGTCTACACGCTCTGGCTCAAGCCCCGAACTCCTCAGAACATCGTGCTCGGCGGCGCGGCCGGCGCGATGCCGCCGCTGGTGGGTTGGGCGGCCGCCACCGGAGGGCTGACGCTGGAGGCGCTCTGGCCGTTCGCCATCGTCTTCTTCTGGACGCCGCCGCATTTCTGGGCGCTCTCGCTGCTGATCTCCGACGACTACGCCCGGACCGGGGTGCCGATGCTGCCGGTGGTGCGGGGCGAGACGACGACCAGGCACCAGATCGTGGGATACGCGCTGCTGCTGGTCGCGATGACCATCGGCCCCGTCGTCACCGGCCTCTTGGGAACCGCGTACCTGATCGCCGCCCTGGCTCTGGGCGCCGGGTTCGTCGGGTTGGCGCTCCTCCTGCTGGCGCACCCGTCGCGCTCGGCCGCACGCCGCCTCTATCTGAGCTCACTCGCCTACCTGGCGCTGCTCTTCGTCGCGATGGCGCTCGACCGGGCGCTCTAGCCGGCTTTTTTCGGGCGGCGATGGCACGAACCTCGGGACTGCGCCACGTCGACGCGAACCGGCGGCGAGGTCGTCTGTATCTCGCCGTGTGCCGGTTCTCCGTGACCAAGCCCGGCGCGTGGCTCTCCGAGAAGATCGCGTGGAGGCGCGACCCGCACCTCTTGAGGCTCACGCGCGGCCGGCTCAGCACCGGGTGGCCGATCACTCCCGGCCTGCTCGAGACGCGCGGGGCCAGGACCGAAGAGCCACGCCGGAGCGCCACGCTCTACTTCCACGACGGCGATCGCCTGACCCTGATCGCCTCCAAACAGGGGCGACCGGAGAATCCGGCCTGGTACTACAACCTTCGCAAGCACCCTGCCGTCAGATTCGGGGGCCTCACCTTCCGCGCCGCGATCGTGACCGACGAAGCCGAGCGGCAACGACTCTGGGGGGCTGGCGGATCGCGTGTTTCCCCCGTTCGCCGACTACAGACAATGGACATCCGAGGCCGGACGAGTGATCCCCATCGTTCAGCTGATTCCCCGAGCCGACGCCCTCGGATAGGCTTCCTGCCGTGGATCGCGAGCGCGCCAGAGCCACCCTCCGCGCGGGCATGGTCACCGCCAGCCTGGCGCTGCTCGTCTTCGCCCTGGCCTTCTACGTCTCGATCGTCTACCTGCGATGAGCCAGCCTCCGAAGCCGACCGAAGCGATCTACCTGCCCCCGCCCAGCGTCGCTCCAGCCATGTTCGCCCTCGGCTTTGCCGCGGTGATCGTCGGGCTGTTCGCCTGGTGGCCCTATTCGGTCATCGGAGCCGCGATCGCCATCCCCTCCTTGATCGCCTGGCTGCGCGCGAATCGGGCCGAGATCGCCCGCATGCCGAACCGGCAGCACACCGACACCGCCCCGATTCCTCTGTCGGTCTCTCCGCCCTCCGACTAGGGAGGGGACATGGACGAGGTCGCACCGATCTGCGTCCAGCAGCGCACGATGTCGCGCATCGAGAGCACGCCGACGAGCTCTCCGCGATCGACGACGACCAGGTGGCGAATGCCTCGCTCCACCATCTCCTCGGCCGCCTGCTCGAGGCTCCAGGCGGGCTCCGCGGAGATGACGCTCTCGCTCATGTGATCGGCGACCTTCTCGGCGTCGGGATCCTTGCCCGTGCCGACGGCGTTGAGGATGTCGCGCTCGGTGATGATTCTCGGCGCCGGCGACTCCTCGTCGAACACCAGGGCGGCGCCGGTGCCCTTCTCCGTCATCTTCGTCGCGGTCTCTCGCAACGTGTGGCCGGGCCCCACGGCGAGAACCACGCTCGACATCCCCTCGCGAACCTGCACTCCGTTCTCCTCTTCTCGGCTTCGCCACAAGACGCGACCACAGCAGCCGCCCCGCACAAGTCGCTTCGGGCTTCGCCCTTCGCTCCAAGATGGAGCGGCTTGGCGGTCGCTCGTGCCGTTCGGCGCAAGCTTATCCCACGCCTGGGCGACGGGTGGGCGGGTCGGCCCCGACAGATAGGATTCCCGCGCTCATGGACCCCCTCCTAAACGGCGGCCACAAAAATCGCCGCCGGATCAACGGCCACAAAGACCGCCGCCTGACCAACGCTCGGGCAATCTGGCTGATCGTCACCGTCGCCGCGGCCACGGCCCTCATCGGCATGACCGGCTGCAACCTCGGCCCCAAGCCCGACCTGGACAGGGGCCAGCAGCTCTTCACCCAGAAGTGCGGCAGCTGCCACACCCTCACCGGCGCGGGCACCAGCGGCGACGTCGGGCCGAACCTCGACTACGCCTTCAAGGAGGCCCGCGCCAACGGCTTCGACTCGGACACGGTCAAGGGCGTGGTCTCCTACCAGATCGCGCACGCACGGCCGGCCAGCCCGCAGCAGACCGACGTCTACATGCCGCGGAATCTGGTCACCGGAGACGACGCCGAGAACGTCGCCGCGTACGTGGCGAGCGTCGCCGGAGTGCCGGGCATCAAGGCGCCCGTGTTCGCCCCGCCCCAGTTCTTCGCCAGCAACTGCGGCGGCTGCCACACGCTGGCGCAGGCCGGGACCACGGGCACCACCGGGCCCAACCTGGACGAGGCCCTCAAGGGCATGAGCGCCGCCGACATCTCCCAGTCGATCAGCGATCCGAACGCGAAGATCACCCCCGGCTACCCCTCGGGCGTCATGCCTTCGAACTTCGGGCAGACGCTCACCCCGCCACAGCTACAGCAGCTGGTCGCCTACCTGCAGCAGGCCACGGGCGGCGGCAGCGCCGGCGGCGGCACCAAGAAGTAGCTAGCGCTCCGCGGGGTCTGACCCGTAGCGGCGCCAGGACTGGATCAAGCCCCAGGTTCGCCAGAGGCCGACGGCGACCAGCACCGCGCCGACGATCGCACCCGCCAGGGAACCGATCAGGAGCGCCACGACGATGACGATCGCAGCGCCGACGGCGAACATCATCAGCACTCGGAACATGTCCGTTTCGTTGCGCAGCGGGTTGCGCGGCGTGTGGGCGGGCCTCTCGCTCATGGGGTCGATCTTTGCAGCCTCATCGATTTTCCGCCGAAGATCGCGGGTTTTCCCGGATAAAGGTCTTGGCCGAGAGGCCGATTGAAGGAACATGAACCTTCGCAGGCTCGCTTTGGCCATCGTCGGCACAGCACTCGCGTTCACGGTGATCGTGCCCACCCTCTCCCCGGCGAGCCCGTCCGGGACCGCATCGGCCGCCAAGGCCAAGAAGCGCCATCGCAGCGGGGGCCGGGTCCATCTTGCCTGGCCGTATGCCAAGAAGGGCCGCCCGGCCGATCCGCTCGGGCGCTGGCTGGCCCGGCAGGCCGGCCCGACGTGTCCGAAGCATCGCAAGAAGAAGTCCCACAAGAACTGCTCCAGGCTGCGCGGCGGGAAGAAGCGCGCCGGGAAGAAGCAAAGGGGAGCTAAGGCCTCCGAGGCGGCTGCCATTCCGGCCCTCGACCGTGCGCCCCGGCGGTATGGCGCCGACCCCGTCGCCCGGATCGCCGCGACCGCGAACCTGTCCAGCCCTCTGGCGCTCACCCGCTCCTACGAGATCCCGGCCGGCGACCCGTCCTACAGCCGGCTCCTCAACTGGTCCTGGACGTACGACTCGGCGGTCACCGCCGCCTCGTTCGTCGCGACGGGGAATCAGGCCCAGGCGAAACAGGTGCTCGATCAGCTTGCCGCCCTCCAGTTCACCGACGGCTCCATCGATATCGCCTTCGACATCTCCACCGGTAAGGGCGCCGCGACCTATAGGTCCGGGACGATCGCCTGGATCGGACTGGCCGCAACCAAGTACGACGGCAGGTTCAACACCTCGACTTACCGGACGATGGCCAAGAAGGCCGCCGACTACCTGCTCACCCTGCAGGGCCCCAGCGGCCTGATCAAGGGCGGCCCCGGGCTTGACTGGTATTCGACCCAGCACAACCTGCTCGCCTACGAGTTCCTCGGCCACCTCGCGCTCGAGCTGAACAACGCCCGCGACTCCGCCGGATACCAGAGGTACGGCACCGCGGCGGCGACCATCGGCAGCGCCATCCAGAGCAACCTGTTGGCTGGGCACGGCTCCAGCACCCACTTCATCCAGGGGCTCGGGGACACCGTGGAGCCGCTCGATGCGCAGGCCTACGGCGCCTTCTTCGAGCTGGCGAACGGCAACAGCAAAACCGCGAGCCGCGTCCTCACCTACGCGAAGAACCACTTCGCCGTCACGGGCCGCTCGATCGTGAAATCGACGAAGGCGGCGACCTACAACAACACCTATGCGGCCGCCGGCCCGTTCTCCGGCTACAAGCCCTACGAGGGCGACGTCGGACCCAACGTGCTCTGGTTCGAGGCGACCCCGATGCTGAGAATGGTCACCGCGGCGCTCGGGCAGAGCACCGGCACACTCGACTCGTGGATCGCATCGTGGAAGGCGATCACCGGCTCCAAGGTCGGGCCATTGCAGGCCGATCAGGCGCTGACCAACGCGGCCTTCGGCGTCGAGTACCACGTCTGGCCCGCCGCCGCCCCGGCGGCCTGGGCCCTGCTCTCGCAGAACGCCCCGACCTTCTTCACCGCCTACTAGGCCGACGAGACCAGGCGGAAGCGCTCGACGACGATCTCCGTGTCGTCGGTCAAGACGAACCCAGCCGGGAGGGCGGGCACCACGTTGTCCTCCCAGAATCGCTCGTGAGCCCGGCGCCACTCCGCGACGCCTGCGAATCCCTCGCCCTCGTCGCGCGCGAGCGTCAGGTCGGCGTCGGCCAGGCGAATGACCTGGACCGCCAACAACTCAATGAAGGCAACGGCTCGCTCCTCGGAATCGACAACGGTCAAGCGCTCGCCGGGGCCGGCAGCGGCTCTCGATTCCCCTCGAGCTCGGCGAGGAGCGACGTCGTCGCGGTCTTCTCGCCGCGACGGATGGCGCCGACCAGCCGGTCGCGCATCGGCCCCGGTAACCCGAAGCGGGCGATTCGGTCGCTAGAGGACGTAGACCGTCGTGAAGACGATGATCCACATGACGTCGACGAAGTGCCAGTAGATCCCGGGCACCTCGACGCCGAGGTGGTCCTTCGCCTCGGGGCCGTAGTGGCCGCGCCAGGCGCGGATGTTGGCGATCCCGAGCAGGATCAGGCCGACGGTGACGTGAGCGCCGTGCAGGCCCGTGAGGCCGTAGAAGATCGAGCCGAAGGCGTCGTCGCGGGCGCTGAAGCCGATGTGAACATACTCGTTGATCTGGATGAAGAGGAAGGTGGCGCCGAGCAGGAAGGTCGTCGCGAGACCCATCTGAAGGCCGCGGCGGTTGCCCTTTTGAATCGACACCAGGCCCCAGTGCATCGTGAAGCTCGATGACAGCAGGATGAAGGTGTTCGTCAGGGCGACCGTCACCGGCAGCTCGAACGGATCCGGCGGCCAGGGCCCGTTGTTGGCGACCACCCGTAGGAAGAAGTACGAGGCGAAGAACGCCCCGAAGAGCATCACCTCGGAGACGATGAAGAGCAGGATCCCGAGGGTCTGCTTGTCTATCCGCGAGCTCTGATTGGCCTCGGGCGGATGATCGTGGTGCTCCTCGGCGTGGCCGTCACCACGGCCGACCGCAACCGATGCCGACTCCATCAGCCCGCCTCCGCCCCGACCGGCGTGGGAGCGCTCGATGCCGCCGGCTCCGTCCCGGACTCGAGGTGCTCGAGCGGCTTGTCGGTGAGCGCCTGGACCTTCTCGATCAGGCCCTCCTCGAGCCACTTCGACTGCTCGCCCTTCAGGGTCGAGATCAGGATGTCGTCGATCCGGTAGTGCTCGATCGCGTTCTGGATGGCGCTGAACGGATCGGGGCTCATCGGCTGCCCCGTCGCATCGATCTCGTTGCGATACATCTCGGCAAGCGTGGCGGCCAGCCGGGAGCAGACCTCCTCGCGGCTGATCGCGCCCGAGCGCGGGCAGATGAACGTGTACCGGTGCGGCCCCTCCTTCGCCCGCTCCTCCAACCGGGCGACGAGGTCCCTGCTGTTCACGGTCTGCGTCGCGACCACCAGCGTGTGGGTCAGGTCCCAGCGGACGGCGTCGTCGTCGACGCGCACCGCGATGTGCTCGACCCCGGCGTCGTAGCGAGCCTTCGCCCACTCGACCAGGTCCTTGCGAGTCAGACCGAAGCGGGTCTCATAGAGGCAGGAGAGCAGGATGTGGTCGGGCTTCGTGGCCCGCACGGCATCGTCGAGCGCCAGGGCCGGCTCGGGATCCATCACCGCGCCCTCTGAGGAGATCCCGAACTCGCGCAGGACGGACTGCGTGACGTCGACCCGGCTCTGCGCGGCCGCGCGGCGCTCCTCGACGTCGACCAGCTGGCCGACGATCGGCAGGTTCTGCGGGGCCACCACGGCGAAGTAGTCGGCGCCGGCGTCGGAGAGCTCGCGACTGGCGGTGAGCAGCTTGCGGCCACCGGCGACCTCGTTGAGGAAGCAGAGAACCCGCTTGGCCCCCTCGCGCGAGGGCGGCGGGTCGGGATCCCCGAAGGTGGCGACCTCGCGCTTGGCGACCACCTCCGATGCGTGCTCGGAGGGCGTGCCGACATCCGTGATCTGCCCGGTCTCGGGAACCGCGGTCTTCGCGGTCACGATGGCGCCCCCACCCCGGCCCTCTCGGGTTGTTTGATCTCGGCCTCCTCGCCCGGCATGATCACGTGCCTCGCGCCCGGGACGCCGTACTCGTACGGCCCGCCGACGACGCGCGGAATCTCGGGGAAGTTGAAGACCGGCGGCGGCGAGCTGACCTGCCACTCGATCGTCTTGGCGCGCCACGGGTTCGGTCCCGCCTTCGGCCCGAAGCGCCAGCTGACGATCATGTTGTAGAGGAAGATCAGCTGGGCAGCGCCGAGGATGAAGGCGCAGATGGAGATGAACAGGTTCCAGTCCCCGAAGGTCGCGGAGTAGTCGGCAACGCGGCGGGGCATGCCCTCCATCCCGATCCAGTGCATCGGGATGAAGGTGCCGAGCATCCCGACCAGCGTCAGCCAGAAGTGGATCCGGCCGAGCTTCTCGTCGTACATCCGCCCGGTCATCTTCGGGAACCAGTGGTAGACGCCGGCGAAGATCGTGAAGACCGAGCCGCCGAAGAGCACGAAGTGGATGTGCGCCACCACGAAGTAGGTGTCGGAGACGTGGATGTCGATCGGGATCATCCCGAGCATCACGCCCGAGATGCCGCCGATCGTGAAGGTGGCTATGAAACCGAGGGCGAACAGCATCGCCGTCGATTTGAGGTGGATCACCCCCTCGAAAAGCGTCCCGAGCCAGGAGAAGATCTTGATCCCGGTCGGCACCGCGATCAGCAGGGTGGTGATCATCATTGGCACCCGCAGCCAGCTGAACATGCCGGCGACGAACATGTGGTGCGCCCAGACCGAGTAGCTCAGCACCACGATCCCGATCAGAGCCAGGGCCATCAGCCGGTAGCCGAAGATCGGCTTGCGCGAGTTCGTCGAGATCACCTCGCTGACGATCCCGAACCCGGGCAGCATCATGATGTAGACGGCCGGGTGTGAGTAGAACCAGAAGATGTGCTGGTAGCTGACCACGTCGCCCCCGAACGCCGCCTGGAAGAAGTTGGTGTGGAGGATGCGGTCGAAGAGGACCATGAACTGCACGCCCGCGATGAACGGCGTCGCGGCGACCACCAGCAGCGAGGTCGAGAGGTTGGCCCAGACCAGCAGCGGCAGGCGCCAGAAGTTCATCCCGGGCGCCCGCATGGTCACGATCGTGACCAGGAAGTTGAGCGCCGTGGCGATCGATGAGGCCCCGGCGAACTGCACCCCGAGGTTGAAGAAGGACTGGCCCAGCGGCGCACCGGTGGAAAGCGGCGCATAGCCGGTCCAGCCGGCGTCGAAGGCTCCGCCCGGCGCCAGGTAGCTGCCGAGGAACAGGAGCCCGGCCAGGGGCAGCATCCAGAAGCTCAGGGCATTCAGCCGGGGGAACGCCATGTCCGGCGCGCCGATCATCAGCGGCAGGACGTAGTTGGCGATCCCGGCGAAGGCCGGGATCACGAAGACGAAGATCATCAGCGCCGCGTGCGTCGAGAAGAGGCTGTTGAAGGTGCTCGGGTCGACGATCTGCGTGCCGGGCTGAGCCAGCTCGGCGCGCATGACCATCGCGATCAGCCCGCCGACGAAGAAGAAAAAGAAGGTCGTGACCAGGTACTGGATCCCGATGACCTTGTGGTCGGTGTTGACCTTGAAGTAGTCCCGCCAGCTGTAGGCGCCATGGTTCTCGTGCTCGCGCTCCTTCGGGAACGTCGGGGCGCCGATCGCCCACCGGAACCAGTAGTCGAAACAGCCGATGCCGATCAGGAAGCCGAGCGGCGCCGTGATCGCGGGGACGATGACCTGCGGATAGCCCGTCTGCTGCGTCTGGAACGCCGGCAGCCCGGAGATCTTTCGCAGGGCCACGACCAGCCCGAAGCCGATCGCGCCGGCGATGATCGTGTAGGCCAGGGCCCTCCACCAACCCGGGGTCTTGAACAGGGCCGCAGTCACTCCCGCCATCCTTCCATCGTCCGGATTATCTCAGTCGTTCCTAAGGTCACTGCGCCACCTGGCTCGGTGTGGTCGGTCCCGAGGGCAGCTTCTCCCCCTGCTGCTCGTCCGACTTGATCGGAGGCTGGCTCGACGCCCACTGGTCGAAGTCCGCCTGAGATTTCTCGACGACGACGGGAGCTCGCATGGTCGAGTGGCCGATGCCGCAGAGCTCGGTGCAAATCAGCGTGAAGTCGCCGGTCTTGGTCGGGGTGATGTAGGCGCGGGTGGTGATGCCGGGGACGTTGTCCTTCTTGATCCGCCACTCCGGCACCCAGAAGGAATGGATCACGTCGAGGGCGTGCATCCTGAACTCGATCTGGCGGTTGACCGGCACGTGCAGCTCGCGCGAGGTCGTGCCCGTCTCCGGGTAGTCGAAGTGCCACTCGTACTGCTGCGAGTAGACGTCGACCACCATCCGGTTCGGGTCGTGAGCCTCGATGTCGGAGAGGGTGATCCATGAGTACACCGCGAGGGCGAGCACGATCACGGTCGGAATCGCGGTCCAGGCGATCTCGATGCGCGTGTTGCCGTGGATCGGGGAACCGTCCGATTCGTCGCCCGGCTTCGCGCGCCACTTCCAGACGGCGTAACCGAGCATCACCATGACCACCGAGAAGACGAACGACGCGATCACGATGATCACGTCGAGCAGGGTGTCGATCTTGCTCGCGGCGGTGGATGCCTGCTCGCCGTTCCAGTTCGGGATCAGCATGATCACCGAGGTGACGACGGTGAGGACGATCACTGCCGCGATCAGCTTTGCAATTGGGAGGCCCCGCATCGGGCGCCATTCTATTCAGGCAATCCTCGGCAGGCCCCTCAGCTCGCCCGCGGAAGCTGCTAGGACCGTCCGGGCGACGCCCTCCCAGCTCCAGAGCTCGTCAACCCGCTGGGCCAGGGCCCGCCCCGCCTCCACGCGGGTCTCCGGTGCCAGCGCGAGCCAGCCATCCAGGCGATCGGCGAGCTCCGTGACCGCTTCGGGGCCGACCGGGAAGCTGAGCAGACGGGCCAGATCGGGCGGCACCGCCTGGGCGAGCAGCTGGGCGACCTCCCGCATCCCCGAGTGGTCCGCCGCAACCGGCGGGACCGCGCAGGCCGCGGACTCCGCCGGGACCATCCCGAACGCCTCCGGCCACGTGCTCGGCATCGCGAACGTGTCGGCCGCCGGCATCAGGTCGGCGACCTCGTCGTGCTCCAGGCGGCCACCGATCAGCATCGAGCCCGCGGCGTCGCGGGCGGCCTCGGCGTAGCCCTCGGGGGGATCCGCGAGGAAGCCGGAGAGGATCGAAAGGGGTTGATCCGGCGGCGGTGTTTGTGGCCGCCGTTCATGCTGGCCTTCCAGGCCACGGCCTCTGGCGGCAATCGCGCGGGCGGCCACGAGGTCGCCTCGTCCCAGGGCGTCGACCAGGGCCCGCAGCCCCTCCTCGAAGGCCCCGAACCCGATGAACAGGAGCCGCGGAGAGGGCGCGCCGGCAGCGGTCCTCCGTCGGTGGATGAGCGGCCAGCCGGCGGCGAGCAGGTCGACGCCCTTGCTGATCAGGAGCTTGCCCACGAACAGGACCCGGGGCTCTCCCCCGCCCCAAGCCCGCAGCGCCTCGGCGACGGCCGGACCGTTCCGCCCGAAGGAGTCCTCGCTCTCCTCCGGGTCGTCGGCGCTTTCCTCCGCGAGCCTGGCCGCCAGCCCCTCCAGGTCGCGACGCGCCTCGTCCACGGTGTGGGGGCGGAAGCGGTGGACGTCGACCCCCGGCGGGCCCAGCCGGGTGCGCTCACGCACGCTTGGATCGGGGACGACCTCGAACAGCGCGCTCGCGGTGTGGGACGAGCCGGCGAGGATCCCGGCCGCCGCATCGGTTCCCTCGCGCGCGTAGGGGAGGAAGCGGTCCAGATGCGGGCGAACCGTGTAGGAGATGTCCGAGCCGTGGACCTTGATCGCGAAGCGCAGCCCCGCCCTCGCGAGGACCGCCGGGCCCATGATCAGGTGGTTGGCGAGCGCCGCCTCCGGCTCGCCCGCCGCGGCCACGACGTCGCGCACGGCAGCGACGTTGGTGTCGAGGTAGCGATCGAGCTCGGCGTCGGTGAGGTCGGGGAAGGTCTTCACCTCGAACCCCTCGTAGCGGTCGAAGACGTAGACCGGGAGCAGGACGCCGATCTCCGGCCGGTAGACGGTGATCCTGCCGGGCTGGCCGGCGTCGCGCACCTGATCGACCTCGAGGCTGCCGCGCTCCCAGCCTCCGACCGCATCCACCCAGGGGAGCTCGGCGGCGTTCCGGTCCTGGCAGAGCAGGTGCACGTCATGGCCCTCGCGCGCCAGCGCCTGGGCGAGGCTGGCGTTGTAGACGTTGGACCCCGTTCCCCGCAGCAGGTACCCGTGGAAGATCAGGACGCGCACGGGTCAACCGTATTGCGAGGGTTGGTCGTTGTTTGAGTCGGTAAGGTGCCGCCCGTGCAGAACCCCGAGCAGACCTACCGGCTGAGGGCCCCGGCGTCGGGCCGCGAAGCCCTGGCCAAGGTGAAGCCGGATGGCGTCTACATCGATCGCGAGTCGGGCGAGGAGATGAGGGTCGCGGCGGCGACGCTGCCGCTCGCGCCCTCCGAGTCCGCCCTGGTGAGGGCCCCCGAGAACCTGCGCGCCTGCCGTCGCTGTGACCAGCTGATCGGGCTCGACGTCAGCGACTGCCCCTACTGCGGACTGCGCCAGCCGGCCCTAGACGGCTCGTGATCCGGCGGCGGGGATGCATCCCGCTGGCCGCACTCGCCATCGGGCTGATCGTCACCGGGTGTGGCAGCGACAGCTCCGGGGAGACGACCGCGCCCGCGGTCTCGATCCCGGCGGTGACCGCCCCCGGCGTCACCTCAACCGTGCCGAGCACCGTCACGGCGCCCACCACGAGCACGAGCAGCACGACGAAGACGACGTTCAACCCGAACGCCCCCGACTCCGCGACCAACGACATCCCGCCGGCCAAGGGAAGCCCCCAGGCGCAGTTCGAGAAGCAGTGCCAGCAGCGCGGCAGCTGCGACTAGCCACCTCAGGCGCTTCTACTTCTTCTTCTTCTTCTTCTTGGGAGGCGCCTGGTTCGGGTCCACCACGACGGTCGCCGAGTACAGCAGGCGAGCGGTGTTGTAGACGCAGCCGTAGGCGCGCTGGGTGCCGAGGCCGTCCTGGGGCCTACCGGCCAGGATGTCAGGGGTCTGGGTGCACTTGCCCTTCTTGCGGCTCGCGGCCCACTTGGTGTTGGCGCTCTGGTTGATCGCAAACGCCGGGGCCCAGGTCGGGACGGTCAGCGCCACGACGTTGTTCGGCTTCACCCGCAGCGGGGTGTCGAGGGTGAAGGTGGTCGTCTGTCCGAGGTACGAGGAGAGGTCCTCCACCGGCGACTGGGACTTGAGCTTGTAGATCGGCTTGCCGACCTTGATCGACTTCATGATCGGCTTGAGAACTGACACCCTCGCCTTGGGGGCGCCACCGAAGGTCTTGTTGAAGAAGTCGAAGTCGCTCTGGTTGTTGTTGTTCGGATTCGGCTTCGTGCTCGGTGCTCCGGTCTTGATCGACCAGGCGACGAGGCGCCCCCGGATGTGGACCAGGAACGGATTCGCGGCCCCGGTGATCGAGGTCTGGAAGCCGGTGGTCTTGCCCACCGCCTGGCAGTTGGTCGGGCAGGACGGGAGTGCCGGTGTCGCCGCACCGAGCACCAGCACGCGGGGCACCGCGCCGGCACTGCCGGTGCCGAGGAGGGCGACGAGCATGGTCGCGAGGACGGCGACCACGCTCGCAAGGGCGAGCCTGCGCGAGCGTGCGAATGGCTGAGCGTCCTGGCCCATGAGCTTCATTGAACACCCCAATTCGAGGAGGGTTGCGGGGTTTCCTTGCAACCCGGCGGCTAGGGTTCTCTGGCAATGCAGGAAGAATCCGCATTCCAGACCTATTTGCAGGGCGCTCTCGAGATCTTCGGAATCGACGCCGACCTGGCAGAGCGGGCGGTGATGGCCGGCGTCTGGTCGATCTACGAGCCGGGCATGGACCTGCTTCGCGACGCGGACCTGGACGGCATCGAGCCGGAGCCCAACGCCGACCTCTCCAGGCCGCCGGCAGGATGAGCGGCATCGACGCCCTCCACCTGCCGCTACGCGAGCAGGCGGCGCAGATCGCGGCGGGCGATCTCGACCCCGGCGATCTGCTCGACGCCTGCCTGGCCACGATCGAGGAGCGGAACGCCGACCTGAACGCCGTGATCGCGACCTTCCCCGACGAATCGCGCCGCATGCTCGAGCAGGCCCCCGAGGGCCCGCTTCGAGGCGTCCCGGTCCTGATCAAGGACGAGTGGTCTCTGCCGTGGCGCGCCGAGACGGTGGGCGCCGCCAGCGTCCCCGGGGTCAAGCTTGAGCCCGGCGAGTCCGGGCCATACCGGGCCCTGCGCGACGCGGGCGCTGTGATTGCGGGGGTCGCCAACATGCACGAGCTGGGCTCGAGCAGCACCGGCAACACCTCCCTCTACGGGGCCGCCCATAACCCGTGGGACCTCGAGCGTTGCCCCGGCGGCTCCTCGAGCGGCCCTGCCGCCGCGGTCGCCGGCGGGCTGGTTGCCGGTGCGGTCGGCGCCGATGGCCTCGGATCCATTCGCTATCCCGCCGCCTACTGCGGCCTCGCCGGGCTGAAGCCGACCTTCGGGCGCTCGACGATGACCGGGCACCACATCGCCAACACGGAGACGATCGTCTCCGGCCCGCTCTGCCGGGACGCCGCCGATTGCCGGCTGCTGGCCTCGGCTCTGTTCGGGGAGGAGATCCCGGCGGGCAGGCCCGCCGGCGGCCTGCGGATCGGAGTGATCCGGGACCCCTTCTGGACCAACTCGGCTCCGGGCGTGCGAGAGGCCTGCGAAGCGGCGCTCGAATCGCTGCGCGGCGAGGTCGACGGCCAGGTGACCGAGGTCGAGCTCCCCGAGCTCGACCTGGTGCTGCCGGCCGCCCTTCTGGTCGCGCAGGCCGAGGAGGCCGCGCACCTCACGCCCGAGAACCTGAACGCGCTCAGCCCGGAGCTCAGCGTGATCAACCGCGGGGTCCTCAAGCTCCGCGCCCTGCTTCCCCTCAGCCTGACCGCTCGGGCGTTCCTGATGCGAGCCAAGGTGAGGCGCGACCTGATGGAGCTGTTCGAGGGAATCGACCTGCTCGCATGGCCGACCGTCCCGGCTGTCGCCCCCTCCCTCACCGAGCCGATGATCGAGCTCCCCTCCGGCGTCGAATCCGCCGATTCGGGCAATGCCCGGCATGGTGTGATCGCGAACCTCACCGGCGTCCCGGGCGTGAGCGTGCCGGTGGGACTCGACGACGGCATGCCGGCCGCGCTGCAGTTGCTCGCCGGCTGGGGCTCCGACGCCCTGCTGCTCGATGCCGCCGAGGCTCTGGAGCGGGCCACGAACCGCGAATTCGTGGAGCTCAGGCCCGCCGCGGTGGCCTGAACGGTCTGTGACGACCATCCGGGGTCGGCCGGGGCCGCCGGTTATCTTCCCCTGACGTGGCCGCGATCGAGGCGCAGCAGCTGGCTCGCGAGTTCGAGGGCGGGATCAAGGCCGTCGACGGCGTCGATCTCGAAGTCGCGGAGGGCGAGATCTACGGGTTCCTCGGCCCGAACGGCGCCGGCAAGACGACCACCGTGCGCATGCTGACGACGCTGCTGCAGCCGACCGGAGGCCGGGCCGTCGTGGCCGGATACGACGTCGCGAAGGACGCGGGCGCCGTCCGCCGCCAGATCGGGGTGGCGCTCCAGGAGGCTGCCCTGGATCCGCTGATGACGGGGCGCGAGCTGCTCGAGCTCCAGGCGACCCTGCACGGCATCTCGCGGAAGGACGGGCACGAGCGCGGCCAATGGCTGCTCGACAGGGTCGGCCTGACGCTCGCCGCGGATCGGCGGGTGGGCACCTACTCGGGCGGCATGCGCAGGCGGCTCGACCTGGCCGCCGCCCTGGTGCACACGCCCCAGGTCCTCTTCCTCGACGAGCCCACCACGGGCCTCGACCCGGTCAGCCGCAAGGCCATCTGGGAGGAGGTCCGCAAGCTGAACGACGAGGGCACCACGGTCTTCCTCACCACCCAGTACCTCGAGGAGGCCGACCAGCTCGCCGACCGGGTCGGGATCATCTCCGGGGGGCGCCTGGTCGCGGAGGGCACCCCGGGGGCGCTCAAGGCGGAGGTCGGCAAACCCCACCTCGAGTTGTGTCTCGTCGAGCAGGCCGGGAAGGAATCAAGGGCCGAGGAGGTGCTGGCTCGGTTCGGCCGCCCGCTGCCGGCCCGGGACGGAACCCTGATGGTCGAGCTGGAGCACGGCACGTCGGAGGTGGGTCCGATCGTCGTCGCCCTCAACCAGGAGGGACTGGACGTCGAGTCGCTCGATCTGGTCCAACCCACACTCGACGACGTCTTCGTCCACAAGACGGGGCAGCATCTCGAGGGCGCGGAGCAGGACACGGGAGAGACAGAGGCGATCGCGGAATGATCCAGCGGCTGGTGGCCAACGCGCGAGTGGTCCTGGCTCTCGGTCGCCGCTCCGTCAAACAGACGATTCGGCGGCCACAGCTGGCGGCGCCGCTCGTCGTCTTCCCCACGGCGCTGCTCGCGATCCAGACCGCCGGTGCGGGACGGGCGATCGACCTACCGGGGTTCCCGCCGGTCGCCAACTTCCTCTCATTCATGCTGGCCGGAGCGATCGTCCAGTCGGTGATGATGACCGGCAACTCCGGAGCAATCGCCTTCGCGATCGACATGGAGATGGGGTTCACCGACCGGCTGTACGCCGCGCCGATCTCGCGCTCCTCCGTCGTCCTGGGCAGGTTGACGGCCACCGCGATGCTCGGGGCGATGATCGCCGTCTACTTCACGATCCTCGGCCTGATCTTCGGCGCGAGCATCAACGAGGGAGCGCCGGCGGTGATCTGGATCATCGCGCTGACCTCCGCGTCCGCCCTCGCCTTCGGCTCCATCGGCGCCGCGATCGCCCTCCGCTCCAACAGCGCCGCCGTGGTCCAGGGCATCTTCCCGCTGGTGTTCGTGATCCTGTTCCTCTCCGACGCCTTCTTCCCGGCCAATCTGATGCTCGAGCCGGCCTCCTGGGTGGCGCAGTACAACCCGCTCAGCTTCATCGTCAACGGGATCCGTGAGCCGACCATCGCCGGCTGGTCCGCCACGACCCAGTTGAAGGCCATCGCCTCGGTGATCGGGATCGGCGCGCTCGGCTTCGCGCTCTGTGCCCTCGCCATGCGTGGCAGGTTGCGGAGGGGCCTGTGAGCTGGCAGAGCTCCACGGCGACCATCCGGGTCCTCGTCCGGCGAGCGCTCAACGAGATCACTCGCGTCCCCGGCGCCGCGATTCCTGGCGTGCTGGCACCCACCATCTTCTTCCTCGGACTGACCAGCGTCTTCGGCAGCCTGACCCTGCTCCCCGGCTTCACGACCTCCAGCTACCAGAGCTTCCTGATCCCGGTCAGCCTCCTGCAGGGCGCCGCCTTCACCGGCGCCGCCACCGGCGTCAACCTGGCCCGCGACATCGAGCAGGGATGGTTCGACCGCCTGCTCGCCTCGCCGGCGCCGCGCCCCGTCCTCCTCGCGGGCCTGGTCCTGTCGGCAAGCCTGCGGTCGCTCTTGCCGGCGACCTGCCTGCTGGTGGTCGCGTTCGCCGTGGGAGCTCATTGGCCGGGAGTGCTCGGCCTGTTGATCGCCCTGACCCTGGTGATGGGCATGGCCGTCGTCGCCGCCACCTGGGGCACGTCGCTCGCATTCCGCTTCCGCACTCAGTCGGCCGCCCCGGTGATGCAGGTGGGGATGTTCCTCGCCGTCCTGCTGACGACCGCGTACGCCCCGCTGGACCTGCTCACCGGGTGGCTGCAGACGGTCGCCAGGATCAACCCGGTGACCCAGGTCGTGGAGGCCGCCCGCCAGGGGTTCGTCGGGTCGGTCACCTGGAGCGACACCTGGCCGGGGTATCTGGCGCTCTTCGGGCTCGCCGCGATCCTCAGCCTCGTAGCGCTCCGAGGCATGCGGCGGATGACGATTGACTGAGGTGTCCGTCTCGCCCGCGGTCCGCGAGCGGGTCCTCGGAATCGCCGAGGAGACGCTGCGCGGCAACTGGATCGACGGTGAGCGCGACGGCGTCCACTACGGGTACTCGCGGCCCAGCCCCGTCCATTACCCATGGCAGTGGTATTGGGACTCCTGCTTCCATGCGATCGTCTGGCGCCGGTTCGACCGCACACACGCCGAAAGCGAGCTCCGCAGCCTGCTCGCCGGCGGGTCCGAGGACGGGTTCATCGGCCACACGATCTTCTGGCACGGCCACGTCGACTGGCAGCGCCGCTGGACGTACAACGTCACCTCGGGCAAGGCGCGCAACACGTCCACGATCCAGCCGCCGCTGCTCGCCTGGGCCTGGCGAATCGCCGTGGGCGACCCGGCGGCCGAGCCTCGGATCGCCGCCCATCATCGCTGGCTCGAGGACAACCGGGACCTGGACGGCGATGGGCTGCTCTGGATCGTCCAGCCCGATGAGTCGGGCCTCGACTCCTCGCCCAAGTTCGACCCGGTCTGGGGACTGCGCGCGCACGCCCGGCCCCTCTTCCCGTTCCTGATCGCCAGGAACAGGAGGCTCGGCTGGGACGCCCGCCGCGTGCTCGACGCCGGCGGGCCGCTGCTCTGCGAGGTCGTCACCAACGTCCTCTGGTGCCTGGCCCGGATGGCGGCCGGGGAGCCGTCGATCACCCCGAGGATCGTCGAGCGCCTCTGGGACGAGCGCCGCGGGCTCTTCCTCGACGTCGCGCGCGGCGACCTGGCGCACGACGGCAGGACCGACGCGGTCGAGAGGGACCGCCGCATCCGGACCTCGACCTGGTCGGCACTCGCGCCGCTGGCGCTCCCCGACCTCCCGGAGGAGATCGGCAGGCGCCTGGTCGAGGAGCACCTGCTCGATCAGCGCAAGTACTGGCTTCCCTTTCCCCCCACGTCGGTCTCGGCGGAGGAGCCCAGCTTCGAGCCCCGCAAGTGGAAGGGCCCGTTTCGCCGCCTGTACTGGCGCGGGCCGACCTGGATCAACTCGGCGTGGCTCATCTGGGTCGGGCTGCTCCGGCACGGATACGAGCCGGAGGCTATGGAGATGGCCAAGCGCCTGAGCGACGCCGTCGCAGAGGAACGGCTTCGCGAGTTCTACGAACCGTATTCGGGCGAGGGCCTGGGCGCCAAGGAATTCGGCTGGTCCTCGCTGATAGCGGAGCTGGCGGATCCGGACCCGACCGCATCGAGGTCCTATCTGTGAGCTATTGGCGACGTCCGTGGCGCTTCGCATCTCTTCGTCCACGGGTCGCCTTTGGCACCACTCGCCCGCGTCCTGATGCTCGGACGGCCGGCGCCGTGGAATCAATCATCTAGGCCGCTGACGGCTGAGTCGACAGGAGCAACACGCAGAGGACCAGGATCAGAGCGAGCCCGAAGAGCACCAGCAATGCGACCAATCTGCTTGTTCCCCTCAGTCCCAGCACAGGGGAATCATCATAATTAGGTAGAGAGCGGCTGTCTAGAGCGCGGCCGCGGCGACAAGAGCGAGTGCCTTTGCCAGGGTCCTCATCTACTTGTAGCGGTAGGTGATGCGGCCGCGGTCGAGGTCGTACGGGGACAGCTCGATCTTCACCCTGTCCCCCGGGAGGATGCGGATGTAGTGGCGGCGCATCTTGCCCGAGATGTGGCCGAGGACCTCGTGGTCGTTGTCCAACTTGACGCGAAACATGGTGTTGGGCAACGCCTCGGTGATCTCGCCCTCCATCTCGATCTTCTCTTCTTTGGCCATATGCGACCGGGCAGGGTAGCGGCTGCGGCTAGTGACCCTCGAACGTCGCGTTGCCGGGTCCATCCTTCAGGAAGCTGGCGACCGCGTTCTTCAGGTCCTCCGAGGCGAACAGGTCGGCGAACACGCCGGGCGTCACCTCGTCCGCCTCGTTCACCCCGCCCGCCCGGTAGGCGCGAATGACCTTCTTCGTTGCCCCGTGGGCGACCGTGGGGCCATCCGCGAGCCGGTGCGCGAACTTCATCCCCTTCTCCATCAGCTGATCGTCCGGGACCACCCGGTTGACCACGTTCCAGCGCTCGAGCGTCGCGGCGTCGTAGAGGCCCCCGCTCATCACGAACTCGCTGGCCCGTGCCGGCCCGGCGCGCTCGGCCATCCGCTGCGTTCCGCCCGCCCCCGGGGTCAACCCGACGACCGCCTCGACCAGGCCGAAGCGGGCCGACTCCGTCGCCCAGATCATGTCGCAGCCCAGGGAGATCTCCAGCCCGGCGGTCAGGCACAAACCGTGAACCAGGGCCAAAGTGGGGATGGGCAGCTCCTCGATCCTGCGCACGACCGGGATCAGCGAGCCGAACGAGTCCGAGGCGCTCCCCTCCTCCTGCACCCGCTTGAAGCTGTTGACGTCGACGCCGCCGGTGAAGATTTCTCCGTCCGCTCGCCAGACGAGCGCGCGGGCGTCGGATCCCTCGACCTCCTCGATGCAGGAGACGAACGCTCCCCAGGCGTCATCGCCGAAAAGGTTCAGCGGCGGGTTGGAGAGCACGATCGAGGCGACGTTGCCGTCGCGCTCGAGCCGGATCGGGGCGGTCCTTGTCTCAGTCTCGGTCTCAGCCATCTTCTCCTCGCAGTCTTGTGGCGATCTGGGTGATCTCGTCGGAGTCCCCCGGCTCGGGGATCCAGGGAAGCTTCAGCGGATCATCCTCGTATCGGGGCACGACGTGGATGTGGAAGTGGAACACGGTCTGCCAGGCGGCCGCCCCACAGGCGTTGATCAGGTTGATGCCGTCCGCTCCCAGGACCTCCTTCATCCGCTTGGCGAGGCGCCCTGAGGCGAGCATCGCCGCAGAGAGGTCATCGGGCGCTATCTCGAGCAGGTCGGCGGAATGAGCCCGCGGCACGACCAGGGCGTGCCCCGGCGTCGCCGGGTTGATGTCCATGAAGGCGACGGTGCGCTCGTCCGAGTCGATCGTCTGGCTCGGGATCGAGCCGTCGACGATGCCGCAGAACAGGCAGTCAGGATCCGCCATCGGGGCGCCAGGCTATCGGAGCTGCCTGGCGCGCTCGAGCGCCTGCGCGCGCCCGCTGATCTCGCCGGCGAACGCCTCGGCGCGCAGCTCCTCGAGCAGCCTGCCCATCTCCGGGCCCGGCGAGAGGCCGAGCTCGTCCGCGAGCTCGTCTCCGGTGAGCGGCGGGCGCGGAGCGCCTTCGCGGTGCCAGGCGAGGGCGTCGCGGAGCATCTCGCGGGCGAGATCGAGGTGGGCCTCCACCATCTCGGGGCTCGCCAGCGGGCCCTCGCCTCGAGCGGCCAACCGGTCGGCGACGCTCAGCAGGGTGACGTCGGCGGACACGGGCTCCGTGGCCACCAGATAGTCGTAGACGGCGCGACGGGAGAGCGGCCGCTGGTGGATCAGGAAGCCGAGTCGCAGGTGATGGAGGGCGAGTCCCTGCAGCTCGGCGCTGAGCCGGCGGCTGGTGCGAAGGCGTCGGCAGATCCCGCCGATGATCCGGGCGCCGACGTCGTCATGGCCGATGAACGTCACGTATCCCGAGCCCTCCGACCGGGTCTCGGGCTTGCCCAGGTCGTGGAAGAGGGCCCCGAATCGGAGGGCGCCCAGGCGGGTGAGCTCGTCCGCCAGGGGCTCGGCCAGGAACTCCTCGATCTCGCCAGCCAGATCTCCCGCGAAGGACCGTATGTCCGCCTCGATGCCCAGCCATTCCTCGAGCACCGCGAGCGTATGGCCGAGGACGTCGAGGTGATGGTTCGGGTTCTGGACGACCCCGCGAAGGGCCTCCAGCTCGGGGAGGACGACGGCGGTCACGGCGAGCTGGTCCATCAGCTCGATGCCGAGGAGCGGATCCGGCCCGGTGACGATTCCCCGGAGCTCGGCGAACTGGCGCTCGCCGGCGGGGTCGGCGGCGTGGGCCGAGTGGGCCCGGGCAAGCTCGACGGTCCCGGGGTCGATCGCCAGGCCGAGGCCCGCGGAGAGCCGGCAGGCTCGCAGCAGCCGGATAGGATCGTCCTCGAAGGTCGCGTCCGAGACGGCGCGGAGCAGCCTTGCCTCGGAGTCCGCCAGCCCGCCGGCCGGATCTATCGGATCGCCGCCGGACAGCGGAACCGCGATCGCGTTGACGGTGAAGTCCCGGGCCCGGAGGTCGCCCACGATCGAGTCCGCCCGCAGGGCGGCCACGTCAACGTGCCAGCCCTCCGTCGCGGATACAGCCCGCCAGGCGGGGTGCTCCTCCGAGAGCTGGAACGCGGAGCCGCCGGCGACCTTGCCGATGGCGCGCGACGCCCTCTCCTCCTGACCCGGCTCCACGGCGATGTCGGCATCCGCAACCGGCTTTCCGAGCAGGGCGTC
This sequence comes from uncultured Solirubrobacterales bacterium, assembly GCA_963815665.1. Classification (GTDB taxonomy): domain Bacteria; phylum Actinomycetota; class Thermoleophilia; order Solirubrobacterales; family 70-9; genus DASUPK01. The sequence goes on from CAWFHN010000013.1 coordinate 64,696, forward strand.
GCGGATCGCGCCTCCGACTATCCAGGCCGAGCCCGGGTCCTCCTCCAGCGCCGTCCGGGCGGCGGCGATCGATGGAGCCGCCGCGAGCGCGTCGTCGAGGGGCGCCGTCATTCCTGGACCTCGCGCGCCACCCGCTGGGAGATCCCGCAGGTGACCTCGTAGTTGATCGTGCCGAGGCGGGATGCGACCTCCTCGGCCAGGATCCGTTCGGAGCCCTGTGCGCCGATCAGCACCGCGGGCGCCCCCGGCTCCACATCCGTTTCAGGGCCGAGCTCGATCGTGATGTTGTCCATCGAGACCGTGCCCACCAGCGGGTGGCGCCTCCCGCCGACCAGAAGCTCCCCGTTGTTCGAGAGCCCTCGCCTCACCCCGTCGCCATAGCCGATCGGGAGCACGCCGACCCAGGTGTCTTCGGGGGCGCTCCAGGTGCGACCGTAGCCCGCACTCGCCCCGGCCTCGAAGCGCTTCACGTCGGCGACATAGGAGTGCAGCTCGAGCGCGGGCTCGAGGTCGTGCTCGGCGGGGTCTCGCTGGAACGGATCGAGCCCGTAGATCGCGATTCCGCAGCGCACCATGTCGAAGTGGGTGGCGGCGTCGCGGAGGGTCGCGGCGCTGTTGGCGGCGTGGACGGTGCAGTCCGGTGCGATCTCGCGCACGGCGTCGGCGACTGGCGCGAAGGCGGCGAGCTGGTCACCGAGATACGCGTCCCCCTCCTCGTCGGCTGTCGCGAAATGGGTCCAGACTCCCGCCAGCTCCAGCCTCTGGTCGTCGTGACAGGCGCGGGCCAGCTCGATCAGCGTCGCCGGATCGCGCTCCCCCAGCCGTCCCATCCCGCTGTCGAGCTTCAGGTGCACCTGCGCCATCCGCCCGAGCTCGGCGGCGACTCGCGAGCAGAGCTCCCGGAAGCCATCCCGCCAGACCGCGACGTCCGCCCGCGCGACCAGGGCGATTCGCAGCTCCTCCTCGGTGAGCGCCCCCATCACCAGGATCGGCGTGTCCGGGAAGTGCAGCCTGAGCTCTTCGGCCTCGGACGCGGAAGCGACCGCCAGGCGGATCGCCCCGCCCCGCATCGCCGCCGCGGCGCAGGCGGCCGCCCCATGTCCGTACCCGTTCGCCTTGACCACCGCGCAGAGCTCGGTGCCCTCCCCGATGTGGTCCTTGAGCGTCCGGCAATTCCTCTCAACCGCCCCGACGTCAACCGTCGCCAGGGCACGGCCAGTCTGATCGGGCGCGCTCAGAGCGCCAGCCCCGCGGGTATCGATTCGATCACGTCGCCGGCGATCACCGAATCGTGGCCGATCCGCTCTCCCGCCGCTCGGCCGGCTCGGGAGTGGGCCACCACGGCGGCGCAGGTGGCGGCGAAGGGCTCGACACCCCTGGCGATCATGGCGGCGATCATGCCCGAGAGGACGTCGCCCGTTCCCGCGGTCGCGAGCTGGGGGCTCGACACCTGGTTGACCGCCAGCCGGCCGCCGGCCGCGACGATCGAGTCGTCTCCCTTGAGCAGCACGACTCCCCCGCTTCGCTCGGCGGCCTCGCGCGCGCTCTTCGCCCGATGAGCGTCTATAGCCGCCGAGTCCCGGTCCAGCAGCCGGCCCATCTCCCCCGCGTGCGGCGTGAGCACGAACGGCGCATTGCGCTCGGCCAGCCCCTCGACTTGGGCGGCGTGGGCGTTGAGGCCGTCCGCATCGATCACCAGAGGCGCCGCGATCCTGGCGGTCAGCTCCCGGATAAGCCGCTGGGTTGCCGGGTCGCGACCCATCCCGGAGCCGAGCACGACGCAGGCGGCGCGCTCGGTCGCGGCGAGGATCTGCTCCGATGCGGCGGGACGCAGCCTGCCGTCGCGGCTCGCGCAGCCCAGCGACATCACCTCGGTCAGCTTCACCTCGAAGATCCGCTCCAGATCGGCGGGGACCGCCACGGTCGCGTAGCCGGCGCCCGTGCGGATCGCCGCGCGCGCCGACAGGCAGACGGCGCCGGTGAGCCCGCGTGAGCCGCCGACGATCACCACCTGCCCGGAGCTGAACTTGGTCGAGCCGGCCGCGCGGCTCGGCGCCAGCTGGAGCACCCGCGGGTCGATCAGGCCCGCCTTCGGCTCGATCGGCGCGCCCTCCGGGATGCCGATCGGAGCCACGCGCAGCTCACCGGTGTGCTCCTTGCCGGGAGCGATCCAGTGGCCGAGCTTCGGCGCGTGGAAGGTCACGGTGACGTCGGCGGCGATGGCCATCCCCTCGACCTCGCCGCTCGAGGCGTTGACGCCCGACGCGATGTCGGTTGCCACCACGGGGGCATCCGCCTCATTTATGGCGTCGATCGCGGAGCCCGCGGGACCCCTCGGCGTGCCGGCGAAGCCGGTGCCGAAAACTGCGTCGACGACAACGCCGGCACCCTCCAGCGCAGCCGGAAGCTCCCCCGGATCCACCTGCCGCACCTCGCCCGCGCGATCCACGTTCGCCCTGGCGTCGTCCGACAGCTCGTCGGGCGGCGCGAGCAGGAGGGCCTCGACCTCCAGGCCGGTCTCCCGCAGCGCCCGGGCGGCGACCAGCCCGTCACCCCCGTTGTTCCCCTTGCCACAGACGATCGCCGCCCTGCCCGAGGTCGCGACCTCCGCAGCCGCCTCGGCGACCGCGCGGCCGGCGGTCTCCATCAGCTCCAGCGAGGAAACGCCCCGATCGTCGATCGCCCAGCGGTCGGTGGCGCGCATCTCCTCGGCGTCAAGGCAGGGATCGAGCCAGTCCTCCATCGGCGCCAGCCTACCCCCGGTGATGGCGAGGTCATATGCTCCCTGGCGGAGAGATGTCCACGGAGGGACGACTGACCATGCCGCGCGTGAGAGCGCTCGCTGCCCTGGTGGCCGCGACCGCGATGTACGTCGTCGTGCTCGCGGCCCCCGCCGGCGCCAGCACGACCTGGCTCTGCAAGCCGGGGGTGAGCCCGGATCCCTGTGTCGGCAGCCTGCAGACGACCGTCTATGACTCGTCGGGCCAGAGCCACGTCGAGAACCCGCGGAACGCGAAGAAGCCGAAGATCGACTGCTTCTACGTCTATCCGACCGTGAGCGACGACAAGACCGAGAACTCCGACCTGTCGATCGATCCCGAGGAGAAGGCGATCGCGCTCTATCAGGCCTCGCGCTTCTCGCAGCGCTGCCGCGTTTTCGCGCCGATGTACCGCCAGCTGACGCTGCAGGGGCTCGGCAGCACGCCGCCCGCCTCGGCGCTCCTCACCGCCTACGGCGACGTGCGAGCCGCCTGGAAGGAGTACATGCGGCGCTACAACAAGGGCCGGGGGGTCGTCCTGATCGGGCACTCGCAGGGCTCGGGGATGCTGGAGGAGCTCGTCCACCAGAAGATCGACCCGTACCCCGCTGCCCGGCGCAGGCTCGTCTCGGCGATCCTGCTCGGCGGCAACGTCACCGTTCAGCAGGGCCGCGGCATCGGCGGCATCTTCAAGCACATCCCCGGCTGCCACACCCCGCGGCGCACGGCGTGCGTGATCGCCTTCTCGACTTTCAACGACACTCCGCCGGACGACGCGATCTTCGGCAAGGGCCCGGGCGTGCTCTCGCAGGCGTTCAATCAGCCCGAGCCTCCCGATCTGCAGGTGCTCTGCACGAATCCGGCCGCGCTGCGCGGCGGCTCGGCGCCGCTTGACACGCTGAGCCCCACCTCGCCTTTTCCCGGCACCATCGGGGCCGGGGTCAAGGTGCTCTACAACGGCGCACCTCCGACGGCACCCACCCCCTGGGTGACGCCGCCCGATCATTTCACCGGCGCCTGCGTGCAGAGCAACGGCGCGAACGTCCTGCTGATCTCCCCGGTCGGCGGTGCCCGCCAGCTTCTTCCGACGCCCGACAAGCGCTGGGGACTCCACCTCGCCGACATGAATATCGCGCTCGGCAACCTGGTCGACGACGTGGGCTCCGAGACGAAGGCCTTCCTGAAGCAGCGCGCGAGGCGCAAGGCGAAGCGCAGGTAAGGCGAGCGTCTCCGCCGGCTAGCCGGCGATCGCGACGGCCGCCGCGCTCTCGCGCGAGTGGGTGAGGGAGATCGCGATCTCGACGTCGCCCGCGGCCTTCGCGGCGCTCCCGTGGAGCTGGACACGCGGCGGCGCGCCCGCCTCGACCTCGATCTCGCGAGGCGGCACACCACGGCCCAGTGCCTTGATCACCGCCTCCTTCGCGGCGAAGCGGGCCGCAAGATGACGACCGGGGCGCGCGCGGGCGCGCGCGTAGGCCAGCTCGCCTTCGGTGAACAGCCGGTCCGCCAGCCGCGGCCGGCGCTCCAGAGCGCGCTCCAGACGCTCGATCTCGATCAGGTCGATGCCGACGGCGATCGCCACGACGCTCGGTCGTCCAGTCCTATTTGAGGCCCAGGATGGCCTTGAACTCGGCCTGGTCGCCACTCGAGCCCGAGCCGGTGACCACGTAGCTGAGGGCATCCAGGTAGGGCTTCGCCTGCGCGTATCCGGGATCGGACTTGGCCCCGGACGATTCGGCCAGGGCGAAGACCGACTTGAGGTCGACGAAGAGGTCCGTTCCGAGCGATGAGATCTGGCCATGAGCCGCCGAGTAGGTCGGCGAGTCGGAGAGGGTCTTAGCCGGGGCGAGGCTCGCCTCGGCCGAGCCGGCGCCGTAGCCGATCACGATCTTGTCGCCCTGCTGTGCGATCTCGACGGGCCGCGGCGCGACGCTCGCGTCGTTGATCTGGAATCCGGTCCCGCCGCCGGACAGGTGCAGGGGCTTGACCCCGCCGCTGCCGAGCTGGAGCAGCCCCTGGAGCTGGGTCAGCAGCCGGGTGGTCAGGCCGGTGTTCTTGGACTGCACGACGAGCGCCCCGGTCAGGGTCTGCTGGGTCGTGCCCTTCACGTAGATGACGGCGTCGCCGAGGGAACCCGTTAGCTGCTCGAGCGACGAACCGGTCGTGGACTGGATCTGCTGGACGACCGAGTCGAAGTTCGGAATCTGCTCCTTGAGCTGGTCGAGCTCGTTCTTGACCGTGTCGCCCAGGTTGGCGAGACCGAACGCGACCCAGGCGTTTCCGGGCACGTTGCCGATCAGCGAGCTCTCCGGCGTGTCGAAGCCGTTGCTGCCGCCGGTCGCATCCAGCTGCACCGAATTCGCCGTGGCCGTCAGGGCGCCCGCGACCGGGTTGTTGAGGTTGTCGCCGGCGCTCTTCTCGATCGCCGCCCTGCTGCTGGCGCCGAACTGGCTGCCGAGCGCGTCGATGAAGTTCTTCGGGACCGTGTAGAGCGTGCCGAGACGGTCGCTCGGGAGGTCGCCGATCGAGCTCTTGAAGTCGCTGTCGTCGCCAAGCGAATCGCCCTTGTCCGCCTTGATCGCGGCCTCGACGCCGGCCTCGTCGCCGACCAGCAGGAAGTTGCCCTCGGTCGCGTACGCCGTGGTCCCGCTCTTAGCGGTTTGGACCGAGACCCCATCGACGTTCTTCGGCTGGCCGCTGGTGCCATTTGCCTTCTGAGCGAAGGCGAGGGCTGCGCTCGGGTTCGTGGTCTCGATGACCGACGTTCCCTGCGAGCTCTGACCGAGGGTCGTGAAGAAGACGCCCGCCTTCTGGCCGAGCCACGGGGCGATGTCCGTCTGGTAGCTCACCGGCTGCCCGGTGGCGGTCTTCTGCTTGTCGATCAGGGAGACGACCTTGGCTCCGGGATCGGAGGTGTTGAGGATCTTGCCGAGGGCCGCCTCGGCGTCCGTCTGAGCCGAGCCCGTCGGCTTGACCGTGGCGTCCAGGTAGATCGGCGTGTCGGCCGGTACCGCCGCGGCCGGGCCGACATCTGCGTCGCTGCTCCCACCGCCGCCACCGCAGCCCGCCAGGATCGCCGCGGGGACGGCGACGCAGGCAGCCAGCAGCGCGGGGAGTCGGCGGGAGCTCACGAAGCGGGGAATCCTACGTCACTCGACGGTCACGGTTTTTGCGAGGTTGCGGGGCTGATCGACGTTGAGTCCGTTCTCGCGCGCGATGTAATAGGCCAGCAGCTGCAGCGGCACGATCGCCACGATCGGCTGCATGATCCAGTCGGTGCGCGGCACGAAGATCGTCTGGTCGGCGGCCTCCTCGACCCCCTCGGAGCCCTCCGTAGCAACGGCGATCACGTCGGCGCCGCGCGCGCGAACCTCCTCCATGTTGGAGAGGATCTTCTCCACGACGGGGCTGTCGGTCGCGACCGCGATCACCGGGGTGGACTCGTCGAGCAGCGCGATCGGGCCGTGCTTCATCTCCCCGGCGGCGTAGGCATCGGCGGGGATGTAGGAGACCTCCTTCAGCTTCAGCGCGCCCTCCAGGCAGACGGCCAGCCCGATGTGGCGGCCGATGTACATGAAGAAGCGCTGCTCGTACTGGGAGCGGGCGATCGCCTTGACCCGCTCGTCGCAGGAGACGATCGCCTCCTGGATCTTGTGGGGGAGCGACTTGAGCTCGGCGACGAGCTCCGCCAGGCGCTCCGGCTCAATCGTGCCCCGCAGCTCGGCCAGGCGGAGCCCGAGCAGGTACATGGCTGCCACCTGGCTGACGAAGGTCTTGGTCGCAGCGACGCTGATCTCGATCCCCGACCGGGTGAAGAGGACGGCGTCCGCGTCGCGCGTCGCCTGGCTCCCCATCACGTTGCAGATCGCGAGCACCTTCGAGCCGCCCTCCTTGGCGAGCCGCATCGCGGCGAGCGTGTCGGCCGTCTCGCCGGACTGGGTGATCCCGATGACCAGGTCGTTGGGCCGGTGCACCGGCTCGCGGTAGCGGTACTCGGAGGCGATGTCCATCTCGACCGGGACGCGCGCCCACTGCTCGATCGCGTACCGGCCGACGAGGCCGGAGTGGTACGAGGTCCCGCAGGCCACGATCACGATCCGCTCGACCCCCTTCAGGAAGTCGTCGTCGAGGTCCACGTCGGAGAGGTCGACCCCGTCCAGGCTCGGCAGTCGGTCGGTGATCGTCTCCGCCACCGCGTCGGGCTGCTGGTGGATCTCCTTGAGCATGAACGTGGCATAGCCGTCCTTCTCGGCCGCGTCCTCGTCCCAGGTGACCTCGATCGGCTCGCGGCCCTCGACCACGGTTCCGTCCGCGGTCATCAAGGTGACCTCTCCCTGGTGGATCGTGACGAGCTCGTCGTTCTTGATTCCGAGGGCCCGGCGGGTCTCGGCCAGGAAGGCGGGGATCGCCGAAGCGATGAAGTTCTCGTGATCGCCGAGACCGATGATCAGGGGGCACTCCTTCCGGGCGGCGACCAGCGTGTCCTCGTGGTCGTTGTGCATGGCGACGAAGGCGTAGTGGCCGCGCATGTCGCGGAAGGCGCTCCGGACCGCCTCGGTCAGATCGCCCTCGTAGTGGCGCTCGATCAGGTGGGCGACTATCTCGGCGTCGGTCTCGGAGGTGAACTCATGCCCCTCCGCGGTCAGCTCGCGCCGCAGCTCGGCGTGGTTCTCGACGATCCCGTTGAGGACGATGTGAATCTTCTCGTGGCAGTCGCCGTGAGGATGGGCGTTCTCCTCGGTGACCCGGCCGTGCGTCGCCCAGCGAGTGTGGCCGAGGCCGATCGTGGCCTGCCTCTCGGCGACGGCGACCCCGCCGGCGCCATTCGAGGCGTGTTCCTCGAGCGCGGTCCGCAGGTTCGCGAGATTGCCGACAGCGCGCACGCTGTCGACCTCGCCGTCCGAGATCACTGAAATGCCGGCGGAGTCGTAGCCCCGGTACTCGAGCTTCTCCAGCCCGGCGATCAGCAGGTCCCGGCACGGTCGGTCTCCTACATATCCGACGATGCCGCACATAGGGGAGCTACAGGGTAGAGCGAAACCGCTACGCCAACTCGCGTTTGGCCAGCTCGACGAGGCGATTGCAGATCGCCTCGCACTCCTCCTCGTCCGGGGCCTCGACCATCACCCGCAGCAGGGGCTCCGTCCCCGAGGCCCGGACGAGCACGCGGCCGCGTCCCTCGAGCTTCGCGTTCTCCTCCTCGACCGCGCCCCACAGGACCGCCGCGCCCTCCACGGCCCCTCGGTCGGCGATCCGGAGGTTCTCGAGGCGCTGGGGCAGACGCTCGAAGGGCTCGACCTTCTCGAGCCGGCGGCCGCGAAGGGCGCGCAGCGTGAGCAGGGAGGCGGCGATGCCGTCGCCAGTGGGCGTGAAGTCGGTCCAGACGATGTGCCCTGACTGCTCGCCGCCGAGGCGCCAATCGCGCTCCAACAGCACCTCGATCACGTAGCGGTCGCCGACCTGGGTCTGGGCGACCTCGATGCCGGCCGCCTCCATCGTCTTGTGAAAGCCGAAGTTGGTCATCACCGTCACCGCCACCCCGCCCTCCAGCTCGCCGCGGTCCTGGAGGTCGGTGGCGATCAGCGCGATCAGGTCGTCGCCGTCATGCAGCCGCCCCGCTCCGTCCACGGCCAGCACCCGGTCGCCATCGCCGTCGTAGGCGAAGCCGATGTCGGCGCCGGATGTCTTGACCAGGTCGACCAGGGTGCCGGGGTGCGTCGAGCCGCACTCGGCATTGATGTTTCGCCCATCGGGCTCCACCGCCGTCAGCAGGAGATCCGCGCCAAGTGCACCGAAGACCACCGGGGCGGCACGGTGCGTGGCGCCGTTGGCGCAGTCGAGGGCGATGCGCATGCCCGAGAGATCCAGGTCGAAGGCCGTTCGCAGTCCCCTGATGTAGTCGTCGAACGCGCCCTCCAGCGCGCGGACACCCCCGACGCGCTCGGCGGTCCGCTCGTCCATGCGCCGTTCGATCTCGAGCTCCGAGTCGTCGTCGAGCTTGGTGCCGCGGGAGTTGAAGAACTTGATCCCGTTGTCGGAGAACGGGTTGTGGGAAGCGGAGACCACCGCGGCGAGATCGAAGCTCAACCGGCGGGCCAGCACCGACGCGGCGGGCGTCGGCAGGACGCCGCCGAGCATCGCGTCCCCTCCCCCGGCCGCCACGCCCGCGGCGAGGGCCTCCTCCAGCATCGGGCCGGACTCGCGGGTATCGCGGACGATCAGGACCTGGGGGCGCTCGGCCTCAGCCTGGAGCGCCGCGGCGCGTCCGAGCCTGACGGCGAGGTCGGGCGTGAGCAACTCGCCCACCGGGCCCCGGACCCCATCGGTCCCGAAGAATCTCCTCTCCGCCACGCGGGCGGACGCTAGCGCTTCGAGAACTGAGGCTTCTTGCGGGCCTTCTTCAGGCCGGCCTTGCGACGCTCCTTGACCCGCGAGTCCCGGGTCAGCATTCCCCGGCGCTTGAGTTCCGGGCGAAGCTCGGGATCGATGTCGCAGAGCGCCCGCGCGATGCCATGGCGGACGGCGGACGCCTGGCCGGAGATGCCGCCACCGTGAACGCGGACGCGAACGTCGACGTTGCCCTCGTATCCGCTCTGAACGAGCGCCTGCTTGGCGACGGTCTGCAGATAGGCGCGCGGGAAGTACTCCTCGAGGGTCCGCTTGTTGACCTGAATGCTGCCGTCACCGGAGCGCAGGATCACTCGGGCGATGGAGGACTTCCTCTTGCCGGTTGCGGAGTAGGTGGCGTCTCCCGAGAGCTTGGCCGGCTTGGCCGCGAGCGGAGCGCTCTCGCCCTCCTCTCCGATCAGCTCCCGCTCGCGCTTGGCGCGCTCCTCATCCTCGGCCTCCCGGCGGGCGCGCTCCTCGGCGTCCAGCGGGCGCTCGGTGTCGATCGCGATCGGATCGAGCTCGGCGCCCGGAACGACCTCTTCCTTCTTCTTGCGGTCCTCGGCCTTCGCCGGCTGGGCGGGAGCCTGCTCCGCCGGAGCCTCGTCCGCCTGGGCGGCCGCTTCCTCGGCCGGCGCGTCGTCCTCGGCGGCCGCGTCCTCGGCGAGCGCCTCCTCGGCGGGAGGCTGCTCCTCCGAAGGAGTCTGCCCCTCGTCCTGAGGCGCGTCGGGCTGCTGCTGCTCGTCGTCGGCCATCACGTCTGTATATCGAGCTTCTCGGGCTGCTGGGCCTGGTGGGGATGCTCGGCGCCGGCGTAGACCTTGAGCTTGCGGAGCTGCTGCCGGGCGAGCCGGTTGCGGGGGAGCATGCCCTTGACGGCCCTGCGGATGACCTCCTCGGGGCGAGACTCGAGCAGCTCGCCGAGGGTCCGGGAGCGAATGCCTCCCGGGTATCCGCTGTGGCGCCAGTAGCGCTTGTCCTCGCGCTTCTTGCCGGTCACCGCGATCTTCTCGGCGTTGACGACGACGACGAAGTCACCGACGTCGACGTGCGGCGTGTAGGTCGGCTTGCGCTTTCCTCGCAGCACGTCCGCGATCTGGGTCGCGAGCCGCCCGAGCGTCTTGCCCTCGGCATCGACGACGTACCAGTCCCGCTCGCGGTCCTGGGCATTCGCCTGGTAGGTCTTCTGAGCAGTCGCTGTAGCCATAAAAAGAGCCGCGCACCGTCCGCGGCCGGCGGATGATAGCGCCGGTAGGATCGGCCGCAGTGGAGGATGGGCACCAAGCAGCATCTGTTTCCTACCGGGACGTGACCAAGCGCTATCCGGGTCAGACCGAGCCCGCGATCAACCAGCTCTCCCTGGACGTCCCGGCCGGGGACATCTGCGTCCTGGTCGGGCCATCCGGCTGCGGGAAGACCACCGCGATGCGGATGGTCAACCGGACGGTCGAGATCACGGAGGGGGACATCCTGATCGGCGACACGTCCGTGCACGACCGAGACGCGACGGACCTGCGACGCGAGATGGGCTACGTGATCCAGCAGACGGGCCTCTTCCCCCATCGGACGATCGCCGAGAACATCGCCACCGTCCCCAATCTGCTCGGCTGGGACAAGGACAGGACGCGGACGAGGGTGCGCGAGCTGTTCGACGTGATCGGCCTGGACGCCGAGCTCGGCGACCGCTTCCCCAGCCAGCTCTCCGGCGGCCAGCAGCAGAGGATCGGCGTCGCCCGCGCCCTCGCGGCCGACCCGCCGGTGATGCTGATGGACGAGCCCTTCGGCGCGATCGACCCGATCAACCGCGAGCGGCTGCAGAACGAGTTCCTCCGCCTTCAGGCCGAGATCCGAAAGACCGTCCTCTTCGTCACACACGACATCGACGAGGCGATCAAGATGGGAGACCGGGTCGCGATCCTCAAGCAGGGCGGCCACCTCGTGCAGTACGCCACTCCGGCCGAGCTGCTGATGGCACCGGCCGACGACTTCGTCGAGGACTTCGTCGGCGCCGACCGGGCACTCAAGCGTCTCGCCCTGATGAGGGTCAGGGACATCAACCTCTGGGAGGCGCCGCTCGCGTACGTCGGCCAGCCGACCGCCGAGGTCCGGGCCAAGCTCAACGGCGCCGAGGTTCCGCATGCCCTGGTCGTCGACTCCGAGCGCCGCCCGCTGGGCTGGCTCTCGGACGCCGACCTGCGAGGCGACACCGTTCCCCAGAAGCCGGATACGGGTCCCGAGCCGGTCCTGGATGCCGACGACATCATGCGAGATGCACTCGCCGACCTCCTTCAGACCGAGACGCAGTACGCGCCGGTGACGGACGCGCAGGGACACATCGCCGGCGTGCTCTCCGTCGAGATCATCTCGGAGTTCCTGGTGTCCCCCGAGGCGAAGGTCGAGGAGCATGCCGCGGCGGAGCGGCCACTGGGGGAATGACCGGGCTCGGGGCACACCTGCCGCTCGCGGGCGGTGGTCATCCACCAGCACGGTGGGACCTGCCAGGCCGACAACGGGACGTTCTGCTTCGGATGGGCGGCGGACAACTTCCACCGCTACACCACGCCGCTGCTCAACCACCTCTTCATCGTGGTTCTGGCGGTCGTGATCGGGTTCGTCATCGCCTTCTCGATGGCGCTGATCTCGCATGGCAGAGGCTGGTTGATCCCGGCCTTCACGGGCACCACCGGGATCCTCTACACGATCCCCTCGCTCGCCTTCATCTTCCTGCTGCTGCCGATCACGGGCCTCGGCTGGACCACGGCGATCATCGTCCTCAGCGTCTACACGCTCCAGATCATCTATCGCAACACCGTCGCGGGGCTGGCGAATGTCCCCGTTGACAGCAAGGACGCGGGTCGCGGGATGGGGATGACCGATCGCCAGCTGCTCTGGCGGGTCGAGTTGCCGCTGGCGCTGCCGGAGATCATCGCCGGGCTTCGCATCGCCACCGTCTCGACGGTGGCGATCGCGAGCCTGATGGTGTTCGCGAACGTGAACACACTCGGCTCCCCTCTCTATCAGCAGATCACCTTCAAGACGAACATCCTGATCGCCGGGGGGCTGATGATCATCATGGCGTTCGTCTTCGACTCGCTCCTGCTGCTCGCTCAGCGCCTGCTCGCCCCGTGGCGCCGCCAGTCTCGGAGGATGGCGACGTGACCCAGACCATCCTCCACCTCGGCGTCCTGAGCGCATTCGGCGACGCCTTCAACTTCATCTTCCATCAGCAGGTGGCCCGCACTGGAAAGGTGATGGTCGGAGGCCCCGACCAGTCGCTTCACCTGATCGGGCAGCACCTGAAGGTGACCTTCCTGGCCCTCGCGGCCGCCCTCGCGGTGGCGGTGCCCGCCGGCGTCATCCTGGGCCACCTCCACAAGGGCGAGACTTTCGCCATCGCCATCGGCAACGCCGGGCGAGCGGTGCCCGAGCTCGCGCTGATCGCCTTCGTCGCCGCTTTCATCGGCGTCGGCCTCATCAACGTCACCTTCGCGTTCGCCGTCCTCGGCATCCCTCCCATCCTCATCAACACCTTCGTGGGGATGAGCCAGGTGGACCGCAACGCCGTCGAGGCCGCGCGCGGGATGGGGATGAACGACCTCCAGATCATCTTCCGGGTGGAGCTGCCGCTGGCCGTGCCGACGATCATGGCCGGGGTGCGCACCGGCGCCGTCAACATCATCGCCACGGTCGCGCTGGCGTCGCTCGCCGGCGTGAGCACCCTCGGCGATTACATCCTGGGCCGGAACGTCTACGGCGATGCGGGCGTGATCGCCGGGGCGATCCTGATCGCGCTGCTCACCGTGACTCTCGAGCTCGTCCTCGCCGGGATCCAGTGGGCGCTCACCCCGCGGGGCCTGAAGCTCGCGCGCGCGGGTGCAGCAACATAGGATCAACGCGTCCATTCCAGGGGGTGCTGGCTGCCCCGTGAAGAGGAGGGTGACGAGATGAGGAGCCACACGGGAGTGCGGGCGGCCTTCGCGTTGATTGCGGCGCTGGTGCTCGCTCTCGGCGTTGCCGCCTGTGGGGGCGGCAGCGACAACAACGACACCGGGACGAGCGGGAACAACTCCGCCAACCTGATCAAGTCGAACTCAGCCAACCAGGGGATCCAGCTGACGGTCGGTTCGAAGAACTTCACCGAGGAGTACATCCTCGGGAACATCTACGCGCAGGCTCTGAAGGCTGCGGGTTACGGCGTGAAGACCAACCTCAACCTGGGCTCCGAGACGATCGCCTTCAAGGCGCTCCAGGACGGAGAGATCAGCGGGTATCCGGAGTACACCTCGACGCTGCTGGAGTCGATCTTCGGCTTGAAGAGCGTTCCCGCCGACGCCCAGCAGGCGTTCGATCAGGCGAAGGCGCAGCTGAATCCGAAGGGCCAGACCGCCTTCGAGCCGACGCCGTTCGCCGACGCCAACGCGTTCGGGATGCTGAAGACCAAGGCCGACGAGCTCGGTGTGACCAAGATCTCCGATCTCCAGGGCAAGTCCCAGAACCTGAACCTCTATGGCTCGCCGGAGTGCCGTGAGCGGACCGACTGCCTGGTCGGCCTCCAGGACACCTACGGCCTCCAGTTTGCGTCGTTCAACCCGGTCGACATCGGGCTCCGGTACACGGTGCTCGACAAGGGCCAGGCGGACGCCTCGATCGTCTTCACCTCGGACGCTCAGCTCTCCGCCAACCCGGACAAGTACGTCCTGCTCGAGGACGACAAGGGGATCTTCCCCGCGGGGAACGTCATCTGGGTCACGGATCAGGCGACGGCCCAGAAGGCCGGGCCCGATTACCAGGCGACGATCGAGAAGGTCCAGAAGGGCCTGACCCTGCCGGTGATGCAGGAGCTCAACGCCCGGGTCGACATCGACAAGCAGGATCCGGCTGCCGTGGCCACGCAGTACCTGAAGGAGGACGGCTACATCCAGTAGGCGCTCGGTTAGGCCGGGGGAGCCGCTGTCCCCCTGGGACGGGGCGAGGCCGCCGTCCGGCAACACGCGCCATCCACACTGGTGCAGGGCGCCGGTGGTTCGGATGGCGCAACGTTGCCGGCCACCGGCCTCGCCCCGTCCTCGACGTGCCGGCTGACAGCCTGGTTACACTGCCGTGCCAGCAAGGCCAAGTGCCTCCGGTAATCCGGAGGGAACGGAGGACCCAAAGGGGTTCACACCCCAGGGGCGAATCGCAACCAACTGGTTCGTAGCGCCGCTCTCGGCGCGAGCCCGCCAGCTAACTCCGTAGGCCGCAGAGAGAGTGCGAAGCGTGTTGAAGAACAAGCCGGCTGGTCGCATGCCCCGAAGGGGAGCGGCGCTGATCGCCGCGCTGGCGCTTGCGACGGCCGCGCTCGGCACTCAGGTCGCCTTCGCGCAGAGCGGCGGCGTCGGCGCGCCGGGGACGACCACGGACCCGACCACGACCACGGGCCCGGCCCCGCCCGGCTCGATGATCTTCCCGGTGGCCGGCCCCCACACCATCGGCCAGGGCTTCGGCGCTGCCCGCAGGGGTCACACCCATCAGGGCCAGGACATCATGGCCGCCTGCGGAACCCCGGAGGTCGCGGTCAGCCGCGCGAAGGTGAAGTGGGTGAGCTTCCAGAAGCTCGCCGGCAACTACGTGGTGATCCGCAACAAGAAGCTCCACCAGGACTACATGTACGCGCACCTCGCCGCTCGCGCCCCTCTCCGCAAGGGCCAGATCGTCCAGCCGGGACAGCAGGTCGGCGTCGTCGGCCAGACGGGCGACGCGACCGCCTGCCACCTCCACTTCGAGCTCTGGCTCGGCAAGTGGTACCGCGGCGGCCATCCGGTCAACCCGCTGCCCTACCTGCAGACCTACCAGGGCTTCTAGGCCTTTCACGACCCGCCCGAAGGTAGGTGCTACAACCGGGCGCTTGATGTGTTCCAGCCCAGGTATGCGACCCAGCCGAGCCCTGCCGGTCGCCCTCCTGGTCGCGGTCGCCGCGGCCGCTCTGGCCTCCCCAGCCTCCGCGTACCAGCAGTACCGCTATCCGCTGAGGGGGGCACACAACTACGGCAACCTCGACGTCACCGGCTTCGGGGTGAAGCGGGCCGACGGCTCGATCCACACCGGGCAGGACATCATCGCCAGGTGCGGGACCACGATCGTGGCCGCCCATTCGGCGGTCGTGCGGTCCGCCGGCTACTCGACCGGATACGGGAACTACGTCGTGCTCCATGGCGAGGGAACGCGCTTCGACTTCGTCTACGGGCACATGAAGGGCCGGGCGCGGGTCCGCGTGAACCGCAAGGTCCGGGCCGGGCAGCGGATCGGATCGGTGGGCATGACCGGCACCGACAGCAACGTCTGCCACCTGCACTTCGAGATGTGGAAGGGCCGCTGGTTCGCCGGCGGCAGCCGCACCGACCCCCTCCCCCACCTGCGCGCCTGGGACAAGTTCTCAGGCGGCAAGCTCGAGACCGAGCCGGAGCCGCCGCCGGATCAGTACTCGGTCAGCAAGCGGCTCTTCTACGACAGCGCCGAGTAGCGGCGCCAGGTCATTCCCACTCGATGGTGCCCGGCGGCTTCGAGGTCAGGTCCAGCGTGACGCGGTTGACGCCGCGGACCTCGTTGATGATTCGGCCGGAGACTCGCTCGAGCAGGTCGTAGGGCAGGCGGGCCCAGTCGGCGGTCATCGCGTCGTGGGAGGTGACGGCGCGGATCACGATCGGGTGCGCGTAGGAGCGCTCGTCGCCCTGGACGCCGACCGACCGGACGACGGGCAGGACGCAGAAGGACTGCCAGAGCTCGCGGTAGAGGCCGGCGGCGCGGATCTCCTCCTGGAGGATCGCGTCGGCCTCGCGGACGATGTCGAGGCGCTCGCGAGTGACCTCGCCGCCGACGACGCGGATCGCCAGGCCGGGCCCGGGGAAGGGCTGGCGCCAGACGAAGCGCTCGGGCAGGCCGAGCTCGGCCGCGACCGCGCGGACCTCGTCCTTGAAGAGCATGCGCAGCGGCTCGACCAGCTCCATCTCCATCTCCTCGGGCAGGCCGCCGACGTTGTGGTGCGACTTGATCGTCGCCGCCGCGCGGCCGTCGCCGCCCGACTCGATCACGTCCGAGTAGAGCGTGCCCTGGACGAGGAAGCGGGCGTCCTCGACCCGGCCGGCCTCCTCCTCGAAGACACGGATGAACTCCTCGCCGATGATCTTCCGCTTGGTCTCGGGGTCATCGACGCCGGCGAGGCGGTCGATGAAGCGATCGGCCGCGTCGACGTGGACCAGCTGAATGCCGTGCTCCTCGCGGAAAGCGGTGACGACCTGATCGGCCTCGTCCTTGCGCATCATCCCGTGGTCGACGAAGACGCAGGTGAGCCGGTCTCCGATCGCGCGGTGGACGAGGAGAGCCGCAGTGGCAGAGTCGACGCCGCCGGAGAGGCCGCAGATCGCGCGCGCGTCGCCGACCTGCGCGCGGATCGACTGCACCTGCTCCTCGATCACCGAGGCGGGGGACCACTTCTCGCGGCAGCCCGCGACGTCGCGGAGGAAGCGGGTGAGGATCTCGGTGCCGTACGGCGTGTGGACGACCTCGGGGTGGAACTGGATGCCGTAGAGGCCGCGCTCCGTGCTTTCGAACGCGGCGACGGGGGACTCGGTGCTCGACGCGAGGGCGGTGAAGCCGGGCGGGGCCTCGAAAACCGTGTCGCGGTGGCTCATCCAGCACTGCTGCTCGGCGGGCAGCCCCTCCAGCAGCTTGCCGCCGCCATCCCTGAGCGTGAGCCGGCTGCGGCCGAACTCGCCGGCGGGCGCCTGCTCGACCTTCCCGCCGAGCTCGTGGACCATCAGCTGCATGCCGTAACAAATGCCGAGCACGGGAATGCCGAGCTCGAGCAACTCCTTGCGAAGCGCGGGAGCCCCGTCCGCATAAACGGAAGCCGGCCCCCCGGAAAGGACGAGACCTCGGGGCCCGCGCTCCTTGATCTCGTCGAGAGGGGTGTCGTGCGGCAACAGCTCGCTGAAGACCCCGCACTCGCGAATCCGCCTCGCGATCAACTGCGAGTACTGCCCGCCAAAATCCAATACCAGGACTTCCTCGGACGCTGTCCCGCGGGTGGCGCCGCGGGGGGCCCCATCCGAGGACGACGCCGTCGCCCGCAGGATGGGGGGTCCCGCGGCGTCAGGACCCGCGGGCCGAGCGGCTGGGGTCGTCCCGGTTTGCGATTCGGCGGCCTTGGCCGCTTCAGTCATCGCTGACGGCGACGCCGACCGCGACCGTGGCGCGCCCGTTGGAGCCCATCCCGACCGACTGCTCGCGCTGCAACTGCTTGCCCTCGGACATCAGGGCCGGCGCGACCATCACCTCGGCGCGGTGGAACTCGGGGATGTCCGCGTACCCGGTGGTCGCCATCGAGGTCCGCAGCGCGCCCATCAGATTGAACGTCCCGTCGTTGTCCTGAGCCGGGCCGAGGACGATCTCCTCGAGCGTCCCGTCCTGATGGGTGGCCACCCGGGCGCCGCGCGGCAGCGAGGGATGGAAGGTAGCCATGCCCCAGTGATAGCCGCGGCCCGGAGCCTCCTTCGCCCGAGCCAGCGGTGAGCCGATCATCACGGCGTCGGCGCCGCAGGCGATCGCCTTGGACACGTCGCCGCCCGTCCGCATGCCGCCGTCGGCGATCACGTTGCAGTAGTTGCCCGTCTCCATCATGTGCTGGCCGCGGGCGGCGGCCACGTCGGCGATCGCGGTTGCCTGCGGCACGCCGATCCCGAGCACCCCGCGGGTGGTGCAGGCGGCGCCGGGCCCGACGCCGACCAGCACGCCGACGGCGCCCGTCCGCATCAGGTGGAGCCCGGTGTTGTAGGAGGCGCAGCCGCCGACGACGCAGGGCACGTCGAGGTCGGCGATGAACTGCTTCAAGTTGAGGGGCTCCGTCTGCGTCGAGACGTGCTCCGCCGAGATCACCGTCCCCTGGATGACCATGATGTCGAGTCCCGCCTCCAGGGCGGCCTCGTAGTGCTTCGTCACCTTCTGCGGGGTGAGGGACCCGCACGCCACCGCGCCGGCGGACTTGATCTCCTCCACGCGCTTGGCGATCAGCTCGACCTTGACCGGCTCCGCGTAGATCTCCTGCATGAGCCGCGTGGCGACCTCCTTCGGGGCGGCCGCGATCTCGTCGAGCTTCTCGTCGGCGTCCTCGTAGCGGGACCAGATCCCCTCGAGGTTCAGCACCCCGAGCCCGCCGAGGTTGCCGATCAGTCCCGCGGTCCTGGGGCTGACCACGCCGTCCATCGCGGAGGCGAGCAGCGGGAGCTCGAAGCGGTACGGGCCGAGCGTCCAGGTGATGTCGATGTCGTCCGGGTCGCGCGTCCTCCGTGAGGGGACGATCGCGATGTCATCGAAGCCGTATGCCCTACGGCCCTTCTTGCCTCGGCCGATCTCTACTTCCATTGTCTGATCCTAAGTTCGTTCGCGGACGAAAAAACCCCGCGTTGCGGGGCCGGAACTGCGCTTCTAGCGGCGATTCGGAGGTCACACACCAACGCCCAACTGAGGATAACAGCGGTAAACCATCGTCCAGGCGCCTGGCGGCCATCGTAGAATTTGTCTCCCCAAGGAGGAGGAAAAATGGAGAACGAGGGGAGAATCGCTCGCAGCTGGCGCCTGACCAAGACCGCCTGGAACCTGGTCAGGAAGGACCGGGCGATGCTCGCGCTGGCCCTGCTCGGCATGACCTCGGCCTTGATCTGGCTCGCGGTGTTCACCCTGATCGGCGGGTACTCCGAGGACGGCAGCAGCCAGGGCAAGGTGCTTCTGGCCATGCTGATCGCTCTCTACCCGTCCACGTTCCTCAGCGTCTTCTTCAACGTGGCGCTGGCGAGCGCGGCGAACGCGGCGCTGGCCGGCCGGCGCCTCAGCTTCGGCGAGGCGATCGGTGAGTCCCGCAAGCGGCTCGGCAAGATCGCCCTCTGGTCCCTGCTCTCCGCCGGAGTCGGCGCGCTGCTCGCCGAGCTCTCCTCCCGGATCCCGGGCGGCGGCCGGATCGCCTCGGCGCTCGTCGGGGCGGCATGGGGCCTCGCCACGCTGTTCGTCATTCCGATCCTCGCCACCGAGGCGCCGACCCCGGGACCGGTCAGGGCCCTGAAGGAATCGGTCGGCGTGATCCGCAAGCGCTGGGGAGAGAGCATCGGCGGCACGGTGACCATCGGCTTCTGGACCGTCTTCGTGGCCATCCCGGCGGTCGTGCTGCTCGCGACTGGCTTCGCCCTGATCGGGAGCGACTCCGCCACCGTCGGCGCCGTCCTGATCGCCGCGGGCGGACTGCTGCTCTTCGCGGTGACGGCGATCTCATCCGCGGTCCAGCAGGTCTTCAGCCTCTGTCTCTACCGGTACGCCACGGACGGGACGGTCCTGCAGTTCAGCGAGCAGGACCTCTCGGACCCGCCGTTCAAGAAGCGACGCCGCTAGCCGGCGAGGGTCTGGCTCAGACGGCCGCGGGGGCTTCGAGCTCGCGAGCCTCGACGCCCGGGAGCAGGCGCTCGACCTCGGCGGCGTCGATGCTGCCGGCTCCGAAGTGCTGGGTCGACTCGGCGCCGCAGGCGACCGCGAAGCGCAGGCACTCCTCGGGCGGGCGCCCGTCGTAGCGGGCGGCGACGAAGCCGGCTAGGAAGGCGTCCCCCGAGCCCACCGTGGCGACCGGCTCGAGCTCTGGGGCGGTGACCTCGTAGGCGTGGCGCTGATCGTCGGCGTCCAGCAGGGACGCAACGCAGCCCTGTGGCCGGGTGATGACCGCGTCGGTCGCGCCGAGCTCGACCAGGCTGCGCAGGCCGAGCAGAGCGTCCTCGCGATCGTTGAACTCGTGACCGACTGCGCCCTCCGCCTCGCGCACGTTCGGCGTCACTGCGGCGGGCCCGGCGCGCAGCGAGGCGACGAGCGGCTCGCCGTCGGTGTCGACGATCGTCTCGACGCCGAGCGCCTTGAGCTCCTCCACGACCCGAGCTGAGAACGAGGCCGGCACGGACGGCGGCAGGCTGCCGGCGATCGCGCAGATGCGCGCCCCGCGCGCCAGGTAGAGGAGCTTCTCGAGGAACCTCTCGAGCTCCTCGGAGCTCACGTCGGGGCCGCGCTCGTTGATCTCGGTCTGCTCGCCGGATGTGGGATCGACGACGGCGAGGTTCGTTCGCGACTCGCCGGCGATCCAGGTGAAGTCCGTGAGGATCGACTCCTCCGCGAGGCGCTCCATCACGCGTGCGCCGGTGGGGCCGCCGGCGAGGCCCGTGGCGATCACGGGCCTGCCGAGGAGCTTCAGCGCGCGGGCGACGTTGACCCCCTTGCCGCCGGCGACGGTGCTGGCCTCGACGGCTCGGTGGCGATGGCCCTGCCGGAAGCTGGGGACCGCAACCGTCCGATCGATCGCGGCGTTGAGGGTGACGGTGAGAATCATCCGGTGCCCTCCTCGCGTTCCATCCGCTGGCGCCTCCTGCGCATTCTCTCCTCGTGCATCCTGCGCCTCTCCTCCGGGGTCCGCTGTTGGGGTGTCTGTCGCCGATTCTCTCGAACTCGCGGGGCGGGCGTCTCCGTCTCTCTCGATCGGTGCGCTCGTCTCGTCAGAAGCAGTCCTAGGAGTATCACGATCGCACCGAGCAGAAGTAGAACTATTGGATTCTTCGCGCTCGAGATCGCCTTGTCGAGGGTGGTCGCCGCACCCACCGCGCGCGATGCGACCAGGGGGCTGGCCGCCGCCGGCTTTCCGTCGACGCTCACCCGGACGTGCCCGAGCACCTGACCCTCCTGCACGGCGCCGCTGACCTCGTCGGGCGCGGTCACGTGGGTCGCGACATGCTGGCCCTGGCGCACGTTGATCGGAAGGGCGTCCCTGGCGACCAGTGAGAGGTGGTCGCTCCGGTAGTCGAGCCTGGGATCGGCCAGCTCCTGGCCCTGCCGGACCGGCTGAACCGGGTGGTAGAGGGAGAAGCCGTACTGGAGGAGCTTCAGCGTGTCGGCGTCGCGGGTGGGCTCGTCGGGAGCGCCGATCGCCGCGGAGATCAGGGTCGTCGAGTCCTGCGTGCCGGAGCCGACCAGGACGAAACCGGCGCCGAGCGTGTGGCCGGTCTTGACGCCGTTGATCCAGGGGACCTCATTGAGCAGCGTGTCCCGGCTGGTCACGGTCCGGGGATGGTCCCCGCTGTGCAGCGTGGCGCTGGGGGTGTTGACGATCCTGGCGAACAGGGGGTTCTTGAGCAGGATCGAGGCGAGGGTCACCAGGTCGCGGGCGCTCGAGTGGTTGTCCGGGTCGTCCAGCCCGATCGGGTTCGCGTAGCTCGTATCTGAGAGGCCGAGCCGGCGGGCCGCCTGGTTCATCTCGGTGACGAAGGCGGGTACCGAGCCCGAGACGCCGACGGCCAGCGTCTCGGCGGCGTCGCTCGCGCTCGGCAGGAGCAGGCCGTAGAGCAGGTCCCGGACCCGCAGCCGCTCGCCGGGGCGAAGTCCGAGCTCGACCTCCGCGGAGGCGCTCGGGTGATACGACGGCGCCGCGATCATCTGGCTGGGCTTCAGATGCTTGAGGACCAGGTACGCGGTCATCAGCTTGGTCGTGCTGGCGACCGGGAGCTTCTTGTCGGGAAACTGGCTCGCGAGGACGGAGTCATCGCGAGGATCGATCAGGATCCACGCCTTGGCGTCGAGCTTCGGCCCTGCCGCGGCAACGGCCGAGGCCGGCAGACCCATGAGCAGGGTCCCGAGAACCAGCGCGATCGCCATGCGAACGCGCCCCCTTCCCCGCCTGCCGTCGATTCCCAGCACCGTCAGCGCAACGCTATTCGCTGGCCCTCGAGGAGGGTCTGTGGATCGAGGCCCGGGTTGAGCGACTGGAGGGTGATGACATCGATTCCGGTCTTGAGGGAGATCGAACCCAGCGTGTCCCCAGGGCGGACGATCCAAACGCCGCGCCGGACGGCCTTCCGCCCGACCTTGCTGATCTTGGCCTTGTGCGCGCTGCCGCCGTCTCCGCTGCCGGAACCTCCACCTGAGGTCGCCACCACGAAGGCCACCAAGACGAAGGCCGCGATCAGGGCCACCACGGCGAACGCACGGACGATTTGATTCGGCTTGTAGTCCGGCATCCGCGGGCCGCGATGGTAGCCGGGCTCACCTAACCCAGGTTCCAGACGGCCTCGCGGAGCTGCTCCGCGGCGGCCGCCGGATCGTCGGCCCCGGCGATGCTGCGCGCGGCCGCTACCAGCACCGACGCGGGGCGCCCCGGTGCCAGTGCAGGGCCGAGATCCTCCGGCTTGCCTCCCTGCGCGCCGATCCCGGGGATCAGGAAGACCGAGTCGGGCATCAGCTCGCGGAGCCGGCCCAGGTGCTGAGGCGCCGTCGCGCCAACCACCGCTCCAAGCCCCGAGAGCCCGGACTCCCCGGCGAGCCGCGGCGCCCCCTCGGCCACCAGCGCCGCGAGCTCCTCATGCATGGGCCTCTCGCCGAGGGTTGCGTCCTGCAGCCGCCCCGCGCCGGGGTTCGAGGTCCGAACCAGCAGGAAGACCCCGGCCCCGGCGTCCCGAGCCGCCTCGACCAGCACCTCGATCGCATCCTCGCCGAGCAGCGGGTTGGCGGTGAAGGCGTCGGCGTCGAGGCCCCGGACCGGCCCCCAAGGCGTCTCGGTTTCGCCCACCAGGGCCTGGCCGTAGGCCTTCGCGGTGACCGGCACGTCACCCCGCTTGCCGTCCGCGACCACCAGCAGCCCGGCGCGCTGCGCCGCGGAGCTGACCTCGGCCAGCGCCTGCCAGCCGGCCGCGCCCAGCCGCTCGAAGCAGGCGAGCTGCGGCTTCACCGCCACGCAGGCGGGACCGGCGAGCTCGATCAGCCGCCGGCAGTGCTCGAAGACGGCCGCGGCGGCGCGGTCCGCGACGTCGGTGAGGTCGGCCCCCGGCGCGTCGTCCGGAGAGAACGAAGCCGGGTCGGGGTCGAGTCCCAGGCATATCTGGCTGTGGCGCTCGTCGACGAGCGCGGCGAGCCGGTCCGCGAATGGCGTGTCGCTAGCCGCCCTTGACCTTCTTCTTCAGGCCGGAGCCGGCGGAGAAGCGCGGCACCTTGCCGCCCGGGATGAAGATCCGCTCGCCGGTGCGAGGGTTGACGCCCTGGCGCGGACCGCGCTCGGCGACCGCGAACTTGCCGAAGCCGGTGAAGTTCACCTCACCCCCGCCCTGGAGGACGTCCATGATGGCGTCGAGCACAGCGTCGACGGCCTGGCCCGCCTCCTTCTTGTTGCCGATCCTGCTGTCGCCTGAGAGCACGTCGAGGAACTCAGCCTTGGTCACGTCATCTCCTCCTACGGATTGGAGTGCGCGCCGAGCCTAACAGCGGCTGCTGAAGCCAAAAGAGCGGGCTTGTGACGGCCTGCTGCTAGGCCCCGCCGATGGCCATCTCGCCGACCAGCATGGGCGCGGTCCTGACCGAGCCGCCGAACGGCACCCAGCGCGATTCCGAGCCGACCGCCTGGACCGCTGCCAGGGTGCCGAGCAGGTCCCCCGCGATCGTGAACTCGCGCAGCGGCTCGGCCAGCTCGCCTCCGCGGATCGCCCGCCCGGAGGCGCCGACCGAATAGCGGCCTGTGACCGGGTTGACGCCCGAGTGAAGGCCGGCGACCTCGGTGATGCAGACGCCGTCGCCGGCCCGCTCGAGCAGCCCCTCGAGGGAGAGCTCGCCGGGCGCCAGCACGAGGTTGGAGGTGCTGACGGAGGGCGGGGAGCGATAGGAGGCGCGGGAGGCGTTGCCGGTCGACCGCGCCCCGCCCCGGCGGGCGGTGTAGCTGTCGTGCAGGTAGGCGAGAAGCTTGCCGTCCGCGATCAGTGGGGTGCGCTCCCGCGGCGTGCCCTCTCCGTCGAAGGGTGCGCTGGCGAGGCCGTCCGGGTCAATGCCGTCGTCCGCCAGGACGTAGGCGGTGGACGCGAGCTCGTCGCCGAGGCGATCTGCGAACGGGGAGCGCCCGCGCTGCACGTCGTCGGCGCACAGCGCCCCTCCGATGAAGCCGGCGAAGCTCGCTGTGACCCGCTCCGAGAGAACCACCGGGCAGCTGCGGGACTCGGGCTTGGTCGCCCCGAGCATCGAGCTGGCCTCGTCGCCGGCCTCCGCGCCGATCTCCTCGGCGTTCAGCGCTCCAGGCGAGCGGCCGACCCCGAAGCCGAGGCCGGTCTGGACCTCGGAGTCCTGGGTGGCCATCGCCTGCAGGAACGAGTAGGCGGTCGACACCCCGAAGCTGCCCGAGACGCCACGGGAGGTTGCGATCGCGGCGTCGCCGTCCTCATCGACGTAGACCACCTCCTCCACGCCGCTCACCCGCTTGTCGCGATCGAGCGCGGCCCGCTCGATCCGCTTGGCCAGGTCGATCACCTCGGCGGTCTCGGTGGCCGCGACCGCCTCGTCGCGGAGCCCCTCGATCTCGGGGATCGCCTCCCCCGATGGATCGGGAGCCGAGGAGTTCTCGTCCTCGTCGGCGACGCGGGCGGCGCCGGCCGCGGCCTCGGCCAGAGCGGCCAGACCCGAGTCGGACAGGTCGGTCCCATAGGCGTAGCCGGTCCGCTGCCCGATCCAGGCCCGGATGCCGACGCCGCGCCCGCTCGCCTCCGTGAGGCTCTCGACCTCGCCCGCGTGCACTCGGACCTCGCGGCTTCGCGATCCCTCGCTCCAGGCCTCAGCGTCGGTGGCGCCCGCCGCGGTCGCGGCCTCGACGGCCCTGCGGGCGGCCTGCTCGAGCTCGGCGCTCATACCGCCGTGCCGCCGACGGTCATGCCGCGGATTCGAACATGGCCCTGGCCGGTGCCGACCGGCGCGGTCTGGCCGGCCTTGCCGCAGAAGCCGGTCTTCATCTCGAAGTCGGAGCCGACCGCGTCGATCCGCGCGAGCGCCTGCAGGCAGTTGCCGATCAGCGTCGCGCCGCGGCACGGCTTGGTCACCCTGCCGCCCTCGATCAGATAGCCCTCGGAGACCCCGAAGACGAAGTCTCCGGTGGCGGGCTCGACCTGGCCGCCGCCGAACGAGACGGCGTAGAAGCCGCGATCGACCTCGGAGATGATCTCCTCCGGGTCGGCGTCGCCCGGCTCGATGTAGGTGTTGGTCATGCGCGGGATCGGCAGGTCCCTGAAGCTCTCCCGGCGTCCGTTCCCCGTGGACTCAGTCCCGTCGCGCCGCGCCCGCAGCCTGTCGTAGAGGTATGACGTGAGACGGCCCTCCTCGATCACGGCGGTCCGCCTGCAGGGAGTGCCCTCGTCGTCGATCGCCCCCGTGCCCCACTCCCCGGGCATGCTCCCGTCGTCGTAGGCGGTGAGGAGCGGCTCCGCGACCTTCTCGCCCATCTTGCCCGCGTAGACGCTTGCTCCCTTCTGGACGGCATCCGCCTCCAGCCCGTGACCCGTCATCTCGTGGAAGAGGACGCCGCCGAATCCGCCGCCGACGACCACCGTCATCTCACCGGCCGGCGCGGGGTCAGCGCCGAGCAGCTCGAGCGCCTTGCGAGCGGCCTGCTCCGCGATGCGAGCCGGGTCGCCGTCGAGCAGCTCGAAGCCGCGGTGGGCGCCGAGGGTCTCGAAGCCGGTCTCGACGGTGCCGTCCCGGCGCGCCACGACCTGAGCCCCGAGCCGGACGCGGGTCCGGTCGTCGGTCGCCTCGAGGCCCTCTGAGTTGAAGACAGCCACGCGCCGCCGTCCCTCGCTGTAGCTCGCCGAGGCCTGGGCGATTTCCGGGCCCGCCGACCGCGCGCGCTCGTCGAGCTCTCGCAGGACATCCGCCTTGCGCTCCGCGGGGACGGACGCCGGGTCCACCTCGATCTCCTGCAGCTTCGGCGGATCGGCCGCCCGGAGAGCGACCGGCTCCGCGCCGCCGCCCCCGAGCGCCGCCGCGAGCCCGTCGGCCGCGGCCATCAGGTCTTCCTCGGCCAGGCCGTCGACGTGAGCGAAGCGCGTCACCTCGCCGTCGATCACCCGGACGCCGGCTCCCAGCTCGCTGCCGGACTGCGGTCTCTCGACGCGAGACTCGTCGATCGACAGGGAGAAGCCCCGGCGCTCCTCGGCGAAGAGCTCGGCGAAGTCACCGCCGCGCGCCAGCGCGCGCTCGAGGACGCGAGCCGCGACGCTCTCCTCCACGACGCTCACTTGGTGCTCTTCACCCGTCGTGGCGGGCCGGCGACCTCGATCAGACGCGAGGCTGCCAGGAAGAGCGCGCGCCCCTCCTCGGAGTCGGCCGCAAAGGCGGCGCTGCGGCCGCCGCTGTAGTAGTAAGTCCTTGCGAATGGCTTGCGCAGGTGCCGGCGCCTTCGAAGGTAGGCGGCGGCCTCGTCGGCGTATCCCGAGACACGGTCGAGGAGCAGTCGGTGCGGCTTGGCGGTCATCGGGCGCCGCCGCCCGCGGCGACCAGCTGGCGAAGCGCGATCCGCATGTCGAAGAGCATCAGCGACGCCAGGGTGAAGCGCTCGGTGACGGCCACCGCGGTGAGGCCGCCCTCCCGGACGCAGAAGGCCTCGCCGTCGCCGGTGGCGATGTGCGCGTGGGCGACGGGCTCACCGCCCGCGGCGTCGGCGGCGGCGATCAGATCGCGTCCGGCCTCCCCCCACCGCTCACTGTTCCCGCTCGCCGCCAGGACATCGCCGCCCTCGGCCAGGATCACGCAACCGATCATCTCCGGCGAGATCTCCTCCAGATATGCCACTGCCCGACCGGCGTCGGGGAGGGTCGGGGCGTCGACGGGGGGCATTAGGCCAAAATAGCGAGCGTGACTCTCCAGCAGAGCTCCTGGCTCACCGTCGTGATCATCTGCGGGATCTCGGTGGTCCTCCTGGCGGTCGGCGGATACACGGGCTACAGCATCGTGGTCGGCGCAGTCGGGCTGGCCGCTGCCGTCAACCTGCTCTGAACGCCCTTGGCGATTCCGCCGGGTCGTGGCGGGAGCTTTCGGGCTCCACGTGAATGAGGACCTCGGCATCCCCCAGGTCGGACTCGATCGCGTCCCGAAGCTCGTGCGCGAGGCCGTGTGCCCGCTCGAGCGTCGTGCCGGTGCGGAACTGCACATGCAGGTCGACGTATAGCCGGCGACCGGTCGTCCGGGCGCGGAGCTTGTGGTAGCCGACGATCTCGGGCGCCCCGGACCGCGCTCGGGCGATAGCCGCCTCGACACGGTCCATCTCCTCCGGCGGGGGAGCCTCATCCACGAGGGCCGCGGCCGACTGCCGCAGGAGCCTGACCCCGGCGAAGACGATCACCATCGCCACCGCGATCGCGACGGCGGAGTCGATCGCCGCCGCCCCCGTGATCTGGACCAGCACCAGGCCGATCAGGACCCCGACCGAGGTGAGGGCGTCGGTGCCGAGGTGAGCGGCGTCGCCGGCGAGCGCCGGGGAGCGGTGGCGGCGCGCCTGTCGCCGGAGGAAGACCGAGACGCCCCCGTTGGCGAGCGCGGAGAAGCCGATCACGGCGATGCCGACCCCGAGCTTCTCGACGCCGGCGCCGGTCGCGAGCCGGTGGACCGACTCGTAGACGATCAGCGCGGCG
Organism: uncultured Solirubrobacterales bacterium; assembly: GCA_963815665.1. GTDB lineage: Bacteria > Actinomycetota > Thermoleophilia > Solirubrobacterales > 70-9 > DASUPK01. The sequence goes on from CAWFHN010000013.1 coordinate 92,324, forward strand.
CCGGCCAGGATCAGCATCCCCTCGATCGACGCGGCGAGGCTCTCGAGCTTCTCGTGCCCGTACGGATGCTCGACGTCGGCCGGCTCGTCGGCGCGCCTCACCGAGACGAACGCGATCACCGACGCGATCAGATCGATCATCGAATGAAGCGCCTCGCTCAGGATCGCGACGGAGCCGGTGATCGCGGCGGCCGCGAGCTTCAGGGCGATCAGGACGGAGTTGGAGGCGATCGAGACGGCGGCCGCCCGCGGTTTCGTGATCCGGCTTCGGCCCGGCCCGAGCGAGCTCATCCAACCCTCTTAACCGGCGGCTGCTCCGCTTCGCGTCCGCCGCCGCCATCCACCCCGAGGTGCGACGCGAGCTTCCGCGCCGCCCTGCCGCGATGGCTGATCGCGTGCTTCTCCGCCGGGGTCAGCTCCGCCATCGTGCGCTCGTCGCCCGGCCCGGTGTCGTCCGGGATGAAGGCCGGGTCGTAGCCGAAGCCGCCGCTCCCTCGCGGCTCCCTCGCCAGCGTGCCCTCGCAGCGGCCCTCGAAGAGCGACTCGGATCCGTCCTTCTCCACCAGGGCGACCGCGCAGACGTATGCCACCTGCCGGTCCTCCTGGCGGCCGACCTCCTCGAGCAGCTTCGCCAGGTTCTCCTCGTCGCTCGCCCCCTCGCCGGCGTAGCGCGCCGAGCGCACCCCGGGCCGGCCTCCCAGCCCGTAGGCCTCGATCCCGGAGTCGTCGGCGACTGCGGCGCGTCCCGTCGCCGCGTGCGCGGCGCGCGCCTTGCCGAGCGCGTTGTGGGCGAACGTGTCGCCATCCTCGGGAGGCAGCTCGATCTCGGGGGGCAGTGGATCGAGCGCGATCCCCGGGAGGGCCTCGCGGAGCTCGCGGAGCTTGTGCTCGTTCCGGGTGGCCAGGAGCAGTGCCGACATCGCCGGCTAAGGGTCTCAGGCCGGGAGCTCGCCGACTGCGGATTCCTGTGCTTCGCGCAGCCGGGCGATCCCGGCGTCGGCGAGCGCGAGCAGCTCGTCGAGCGAGGCCCGGGAGAGCGGCGTACGCTCCGCCGTCGCCTGCACCTCGACCAGGCCGCCGTCGCCCGTCATCACCACGTTCGCGTCAACCTCTGCCGTCGAGTCCTCGCTGTAGTCCAGGTCGCAGAGCGCCCTGCCGTCCACCATCCCGACGCTCACCGCGGCCACCGACTGGTCGAGGGGCATGGCATCGATCGTCCCGGCGTCGACCAGCTTCGCCAGGGCGTTCTGCAGCGCCACGAACCCCCCGGTGATCGCGGCGCAGCGGGTGCCGCCGTCGGCCTGGAGCACGTCGCAGTCGACGTACACCGACCGCTCCCCGAGGGCGTTGAAGTCCACCACCCCGCGCAGGGACCGGCCGATCAGCCTCTGGATCTCGACGCCGCGCCCGTCCTGCTTGCCGCGGCTGATGTCGCGGGCCTTGCGATCGCCGGTGGAGGCCGGCAGCATCGCGTACTCGCCGGTGACCCAACCGCGCCCCTTGCCCTCCATCCAGCGGGGCACGTTCTCGCTCACCGAGGCGGTGCAGATCACGCGCGTCTCGCCCTGCGAGATCAGAGCCGACCCGTCGGCGGTCCGGACGAAGCCCGGCTCGATCGTCACCGGACGCAGGTCGGCGGGGGCGCGGTCATAGCTGCGGCTGGCGGGCATGGGCGCCAGTCTCGCAGCAAACGCCGGCGCCCAAGCCCATCCATTCCGCGTCCGTTACTTGAAGGTGACCCGTCCCACCGCCTCGCGGATCTTGTCCACGATCGTCTGGGCCAGCTCCAGGCCCTGCTTGCCCTGGAAGCCCTTCATCGCGGCCACCATCCCCACCATCAGCAGCGCGACCAGCAGGATCAGGCCGACGTACTCGACCGTCCCCTGACCGCTCCGGGCCGGCGGACCCAGCAGCCGCCGGCTCAGGTCGTGGACGCCGAGCTGGGCTCGGGCGACGAGTTCTCGCATGGACAAAACCTCCTCGGCTCGTTTCCACGATGCTCGCGGTCGCCGGCGAACGGAACCAGACCGGCGTGTGGCCGAAGGCGAACGCCTCCACGCCGATAGAGTGATCGCCCCGATGACCGAGCGCCAAAACGATGGCGCGGAGCCGCCAAAGGCTCGGCGTGCCCCGAAGCGCACTCCGGTCGTCCGCCCCGTGATGGGAGCCGAGAATCGCCCGGTCGCCAGCGAGCCCGCCGGCCCGCCGGCGGAGATCCTGGCCCTCGAAGACGATCTCGAGCGGGAGCGCGAGCGGGCGGCCAAGTCGCTCGAGCAGGTCCAGCGCCGTCTCGAGGAGGCCGAGGCCCGTGCCACGGCGGGAGACGTCACGGTCACGGACGTCCGGTCCCGCGAGGACGCGGCCAATTGGCTTCGCGAGCAGCGCGGAGACGTCCGGCGCGAGCTGGAGGCCGAGTTCGAGCGGCGCATGCTTTCCCGCGAGAAAGAGCTGATCGCCCAGCGCGACGAGGCGGCCGCCGCCCTGAAGGACGCGCGGGAGAGGCTCGAGCGCGCCGAGGGCGCGGGCGGCAACGCGGAGCAGGTCCGGGAGGAGGTCGAGCGCGACGTGCGCCGGGAGGCTGATCGGAGGCTGCGCGACCACACCGAGCAGCTCAAGGCCCAGATCGCGGCGATGGAGACCGACACGGAGGCGCGCATCCAGGAGGCGGTCGAGGTGGCACGCCGAGAGGCCGAGGAGGAGACCCGCGCCGAGCTGGAGCGCACCGTTCGCCGCCAGCTCGAGCAGCAGCTCGCCAAGCGGATCGCGGACATCAAGTCGCACGCCGAAGCACGGGCGCGCGAGGAGGTCGACGCCGTCCGCCGGGCGACCGAGGCTCGCTTCGAGTCGGCGCTCAAGGCCCGCGAGGAAGCCCTGCGTGGGGAGCACGAGGCGGCGACCGAGGCCGCCGAGGCCGCACAGCGCCGCCTGGACGAGATCGCAAAGCAGATCGAGGCCGCCGGCGAGCGGGTCGAGGGGGCCGAGTCGAAGCTCGCCGCGGAGCAGACACGACTTCAGACGAAGGCCGAGGAGCAACTCGACGCCGAGATGCGCCGCCTGCAGGCGGAGTCCGACGCGAAGATCCAGGAGGCCCTCTCCAACGTCGAGACGGACACTCAGGCCCGAATGGCCAAGGAGGCCGAGCGCCGACTCGCCGAGCAGGAGCGGACGCTCCGGGCGGAGGCCAAGGAGCGCGTCCGCCTCACCGGCGAGACGGTCCGCAGGGAGACGGAGCGCCGGCTCCAGGATGAGACCGACGCGCTCCGAACCCAGCTCGAGGAGGAACGGGGCTCACGCGATCAGCTGAGGCTCGATTCCGAGGCGGAGGCCCGGAACGCGGCGGCCGAGTGGCTCCGCAGCCAGACCGGCGCCCTGCAGCGCGAGGCCGAAGGGCGCGCCAAGCGCCAGGCGGCTCAGGCCAAGCGCGAAGCCGAGGAGGCGGCGGAACGGTCATTCGCGGAGCGCGAGCACGAGCTGGCCGCGGAATTGGAGGAGTCGGCCCGCGCGCTGAAAACGGCCGAGCGCCAGCTGCGCGAGGCCGAAGACCGAGCCGAATCCGCCGAGGACAAGCTCGGCGAGGCCTCCGACGAGGACCGCAAGAAGGCGACGGACGAGCGCGAGGGTCGCTTCCGCCAGCTCGAGAACCGGATCAAGTCAGTGACGGACCGGGCCAGCGGCGCGCAGGCCCACGCCGCCTCGGTCGGAATCGAGCTGCCGGAGCCGGCCACGGCGGAGGTCGCCGAGCCCGAGACCGACGAACAGGAGACGGTCGAGCCCAAGGTCGGCCTGTTTCGCCGGCGGGCGGAGGCGCGGCGGACGAAGCGTGCCGAGAAGGCCGCCGCGGGGAAGGCAGAGCGCGAGAAGGAAGCCGCGGAGAAGAGGGCCGCGCGCGAGCGGGAGGCGAAGGCGAAGAAGGAAACCCGCGCGAAGGCGGAGGCCACGCCGCGCCGCCAAGGCGGCGAGCTCGACGTCAACAAGGCCACCTTCGAGCAGTTCCGCGGGCTGGGCATGTCGGTGACCCAGGCCACCCGCGTGATCGCCTATCGCGAGCGCCGGGACGGCTTCGGCACCGTGGACGACCTAGAGGGGGTCCCCGGCCTCCCGAAGAAGCTGATGGCGGAGATCAGGGACCAGCTGACCGCTTGACCGTCCGGCTAAGCAGCTCCGGCTAGGACGGGCCAGAACCGGGCTAGGCGATCCCGGTGGGGAGTCGCGGGCGCGCTCGGCGCCGCGCGCGGTGCGCGGTCGCCGGAGATCGCGTCCAGGGTCGCCACCACCGACCGCGCCAGCGCCGCGAGCGAGTAGCCCCCTTCCAGGCAGATGAGCACGGGGACCCCGAGCTCGCCCGCCAGATCGCGCATCGTCGCGGCCATGTCCCAGTAGCCGGCGTCATCCACCTCGCAGTTGGCGAGAGGATCGTCGCGGTGCGCGTCGTAGCCGGCCGAGACGCAGAGCAGGCCCGGCCGCCATTCCCGGGCGATCGGCGCGACCACGTGCTGGACCAGGGCGAGGAACTCGTCCGGGCCGCTGCCGGGCGGGACGGGGAGATTGGCGGTGTAGCCCTCCCCCTCCCCTCTGCCGAAGTCGGTGGCCGCGCCGGTGCCCGGATAGAGCGGGCTCTGATGGATGCTCGAGTAGAGGACCTCGGAGGACCCGTAGAAGATCGCCTCGGTGCCGTTTCCGTGATGGACGTCCCAGTCGAGCACCAGCACCCGCTCGGCGTCACACTCGGCGATGGCATGGGCCGCCGCCACGGCGACGTTGTTGAAGAGGCAGAAGCCCATCGCCCGGTCCCGCTCGGCATGGTGGCCCGGCGGCCGCAGGCCGCAGAACGCGAAGCCGCCATCCGCCAGCAGCCGCTCGGTCGCGTGCACGGCTCCTCCGGCCGAGTGAAGGGCCGCCTCCCAGGAGCCGGCGCTGGCGACCGTGTCCAGGTCGATCATCCCTCCGCCCTTGGCCGAGAGCGATTCGATCGTGTCGACATGGGCCTCGCCGTGGACCCGGTGGAGCTGCTCGCGGGTTGCCGCGGGCGCCTCCACCAGTTCCATCCCCAGCCAGTCGCGCTCGGACATCGCCTCCTCGATCGCGGTCAGGCGCCGGGAGTTCTCCGGGTGGCCACCCGTGTCGTGCTGAAACGAGCTCGGATGTCGCACGTAGAGCCCTTCGATGCGAGCACAGTAGGTTCTGGGCTCGGATGACGCCTGACGACCTCCTCGACGTCGTGGTGGTGGGCGGGGGCGCCGCCGGCCTCTACTCCGCCCTGACCGCGGCCGACGGCGGCTCCCGGGTCGCGATGGTGTCGAGGAAGCCCCTGAGCGAGAGCTCGAGCTTCTGGGCGCAGGGCGGGCTCGCGGCGGCGATCGGTCCCGACGATTCGCCGGAGCAGCACGTCGAGGACACGCTCGTCGCCGGCCGCGGGACATGCCGCCGTTCCGCTGCAGAGCTCCTCGCCGCCGAGGCCCCCGGTGTGGTCTGGGAGCTCGAGCGCCGCGGCGTCAAGTTCGACCGCGACCCGGACGAGGCGCTCTCGCTGGCCCTCGAGGGCGGACACTCGCGCCGCCGGATCGTCCACGCGGGGGGCGCCGCCACCGGACGACGTATCACCGAGCGCCTCACCGAGCTCGCGGCGGCGAACGAGCGCATCCAGCTGATCGAGAAGACCTCGGCGGTCGCCCTGTGGAGCGACGGCGAGCGCTGCCATGGGGTGATCACCGACGCCGGGGCGATCCGCGCCCGCTCCACGATCCTGGCCACGGGCGGCGCCGCCGCCCTCTGGGCCCGCACCACCAACCCCTGGGGGGCGATCGGCGCCGGGCCCGTGATGGCTCACGCGGCGGGGACAGAGCTCGCGGACCTCGAGCTCTGCCAATTCCACCCGACGGCGCTGGCAGCGCCGGGGTCGAGCCACGATGGCCTGCTGGTCACCGAGGCAGTCCGCGGAGAGGGCGCGACCCTGCTGGACGCGAACGGCGAGCGGTTCACGGACGAGCTCGCGCCGCGGGACGAGGTCACCCTGGCTGTGCTCGACCGGATGAAGCGGGACGGGACCGATCACGTGCTGCTGGAGATGCGGAAGCTGAGCGAGACTCGCTTTCCGAGCGTGTTCGAGGCCCTCCGGGAGGCCGGCCACGATCCGGCTCAGGAGCCGATCCCGGTCGCACCCGCCTCTCACTACGTGATGGGCGGGATCGCCACCGACCTGGAGGGACGCTCGTCGCTGCCGGGCCTGTTCGCCGTCGGCGAGTGCGCCTGCACGGGCCTACATGGAGCGAACCGCCTCGCCTCCAACTCCCTCACGGAGTGCTTCGTGCTCGGCGCGAGGGCCGCGACGGCCGCGGCGTCAGAGCCAGACCCGGGCGCGGCGCCCGAGCCGCCGTCCTACCGCTTCGAACCGCCCCGGGCCGAGACCCGCGACGCCCTCTGGGAGCTCGCCGGCCCGCTGAGGAGCGCCGACCGGCTCCAGCGGCTGCTCTCCGACCCCTATCCGCTCGCTCGCCTGATCGCGCGGTTCGCGCTCGAGCGCGAGGAGTCACGCGGCTCGCACCGCCGACTCGAATACCCGGAGAGGGACCCCGCGCTCGACGGCCGGCACATCGTCTGCCGGGGCGACCAGCTCGCCTGGCAGACGTGGGTCTAGGCTCGGATACTCAAAAGCACGGGCCTGAGCCTACTTAAAACTACTTAATCCGGGCTTAACCCAATTTTGGGTATGCACGTGGTTCAATCCCCTTCGCCTGGAGAGTCCATGGGCAGGAATCGCCCACGGACGAGGCTTCAGGGGGGATAGGAGAGTGATCACGGATGTATCAATTCAGTCGTTCTATCTACAGGGATCTGGCCCCTCGAATCGACACCTCCGAGGGGGTCGAGAGGACCTTCGCGGCCCGGCAGACACTGCTGGAGGCCTGTGAGTCCACCATTCAGCGGCTGGTCACAGACCGCCGCTACTTCGCCAGGCCGGCGAAGACGTTGTTCACGGAGGTTCGTGAGTACTTCGCGCTCGCCGAGCAGGTGCGCGTCTACATGGTCATCGAGCGGCACATCGAGCTGATCGAGGAGTTCCTCGACTCGCTGCCCGCCGACGTGACGCTGGACGGCCAGGAGCGAAACTGCATGGCCAGCACTCGCAAGGGCACCCCGTGCCAGCGCGAGCCGCTGCCGGGGATGGACTACTGCCCCTCGCACAAGCATCTCGAGGAGACCTTCGAGACGCGCGAGGTCGAGGCAGCCGCAGCCTAGGGTCAACCTAGGGGTGAGACCGGCTGAGGGCCCCACCCCTTGGGGGCTCTCGCCGTGTCCGATCGCTGCTGTGCCGCGACATCCGGGGCGCACTGAGCGCTCGCCGCGACGCATGGCGAAGCCGTCGCGTCGATAACGTCGAGTGATGCTGCTCGGCGTCGACGTCGGTGGGACCTTCACCGACGCCGCCCTGCTCGACGGCGATCGGCTCCACACGGCCAAGGTTCCCAGCACGCCCGAGGATCAGTCGCGTGGGGTGATCACCGCGGTCGACGAGGTCCTCGAGCGCGCCGGCGCCGAGCCCGGTGACGTCGAGGCGTTCACGCACGGTATGACGGTGGGGACCAATGCCCTGCTCGAGGAGCGGGGGGCGCGCACGGCCCTGGTCGCAACCCGCGGGTTCGCGGACCTGCTCGACATCGGCCGTCAGGCGCGCCCCAGCCTCTACCACCCCTGCCGGGCCAAGCCCCCGCCCCTGGTCGAGGCCGAGCTTCGCTTCGAGGCCCACGAGCGGATCGGCGCGGCGGGGGTCGTGGAGGAGCTGACCGAGGAGGAGATTCACCGCCTCGTCGAGGAGATGCGCGACTGCGACGCGGAGTCGATCGCGGTCTGCCTCCTCTTCTCCTTTCGCGATCCAAGCCACGAACGCCGGATCGCAACGGCGTTGCGAGAGGCCCTGCCCGACATGCATGTCTCCGCCTCGCACGAGGTCCTGCCCGCCTTTCGCGAGTTCGAGCGCTTCTCGACCACCGTGATCGACGCCTATCTCTCCCCCCTGCTCGGCCGCTACCTGACGGCCCTGGCCGAGGCCTGCCGCGGCCGGGGACTGTCGGAGCCCGAGGTGATGCGCTCCTCCGGCGGCACCGCGGAGGCCGCCGAGGCCGCGCGGGCCGGCGCCTGGAGCGTGCTCTCGGGACCGGCGGGAGGCGCCGTCGGGGCCGCGCTGCTCGCCAGGGGTGCGGGAGATCCCGACGCGATCGGAATCGACATGGGCGGCACCTCCTGCGATGTCTGCGTGGTGGACGCCGGCGAGGTCCGGCGCACCGACGCACGCGTAATCGACGGGCGCCCGATCCAGCTGCCGATGGTTGACGTGCACACGGTCGGCGCCGGCGGGGGCTCGATCGGCTGGCGCGATGCCGGCGGCGCCCTGCGGGTCGGGCCCCGGTCCGCCGGGGCGGAGCCGGGGCCCGCCTGCTACGGCCGCGGCGGCACGGAGCCGACGGTCACCGATGCCAACCTGTTGCTCGGCTATCTCTCCCCCGAGTCGGTGCTCTCCGGCGGCGTCGCTCTGGATGAGGAGGCGGCGAGCCGTGCGGTCTCCTCGCTGGGGGACGAGCTGGGTCTCGGCGAGATCGAGACCGCCGAGGGGATCGCCCGAGTCGCCAACCAGGAGATGATCCGGGCACTCCGGGTGGTCACGGTCGAGCGAGGCGTGGATCCGAGGGGCTACGCCCTGCTTCCCTTCGGCGGGGCCGGGCCGATGCACGCGGCGGCCCTGGCGGACGAGCTCGAGATCTCGCGGATCGTCTGCCCTCGGGCCAGCGGCGTGCTCTCAGCTCTCGGGCTGATCGCAGCCGGCCACAGGCGTGACACGGCGAGGACGGTGCTGCTCTCCGGCGATCAGATCGGCGCCGAGCGGATCGCGTCGGAGGTCCGCGGCCTGAGCGAGCCCCTGCGGGCGGGCATGCATGGCGTGGAGCTGGAGGTCGTCTACGAGCTGCGCTATCGAGGACAGGCATTCGAGCTGCCCATTCCGGGGCCGCCGGAGCCGGAGCCGGATCGTCTCGCCGAGGACTTCGCCCGCGAGCACGAGGCCCGCTACGGCTATCGGGACCCGGAGGGCGAGCTGGAGCTGGTCACCATCCGCGTCGCCGCGGTCGAGCCCGGCTCCGAGCCGCGGCCGCGCGCTGCGGGGAACGGCAACGTGGCGGAGAGCGAGCGCGATGCTCGGTTCGATGGCGCCTGGATCGCGGCGAGAGTGCTCCGCGGAGAGCCGGGCGCCGGCTTCGAAGTCGAGGGGCCGTGCGTGTTCGAGCTGCCCGAGGCCACCCTGGTGCTGCCGCCGGGCTGGTCCGCCTCGGTCGACGAGGCCGGGACCATCACCGCGCTGAGGGTGGGTGCGAGGATGCTCCGAGGCGGAGCCGAGGAGCAGATGGGAGGGCGCGCGTAAGCGCGACCCGTCGTATGGCGAAGCCATCTCTCAACCCGATTGAGCTCCAGGTGATGACCGGCGCACTGCGGGCGGCCTGTGACGAGATGGGCGCCGTGCTGATCCGCTCCGCCCACTCCCCGAACATCACCGAGCGGCACGACTGCTCCACGGCCCTGTTCGACCCCGCCGGCGAGCTGGTCATGCAGGCCGAGCACATCCCGGTCCACCTGGGCTCGATGCCGGATGCGGTCGCCGTGATCGTCGGCGAGGAGCACAGCGATGGCGATCTCTGGATCCTCAACGACCCGTATCGGGGCGGGACGCACCTGCCGGACATCACGCTGATCAGCCCGGTCCTGGAGCAGGGGGAGCTGATCGGCTTCGCGGCCAGCCGCGCCCACCACGCCGACATCGGGGGTCCGACTCCCGGCGGCATGCCCGCCCTGTCGGTGACGCTCGAGGAGGAGGGGGTGGTCATCCCTCCCACCCGCGCCGACGACGCCGTCCTCACCGACCTCGCCCGTCAGATGCGCAACCCCGATCAGCGGCTCGCCGACCTCCGTGCGCAGCGTGCCGCGAACCTGACGGGTATTCGCAGGCTGCGCCGGCTCGCCCAGAGGCACGGAACCGAACTGCTCGGCACGGCGACGCGCGAGATCCTCGACTACGCCGAGCGGCGCACGAGAGCCACGCTCTCGGATATGCCGGACGGCGAGAGCACGGCCGAGGACGTGCTCGAGGGCCGCGAGGGCGACATTCGGCTGAGGGTTCGAGCGACCGTCCGCGGCGACTCGCTCGAGCTCGACTTCGAGGGCAGCGCCGAGCAGGTGCGCGGGAATCTCAACTGCCCGCTCTCGGTGACCAAGGCCGCCTGCATCTACACGGTCCGGGTCGTCTGCGATCCGGACGCGCCGCCGTCGGCGGGCGCCTGGCGGCCCGTCACGGTCCGCGCTCCGGAGGGATCGCTGCTCAACGCTCGGCCCCCGGCGGCGGTCGTCGGGGGCAACGTGGAGACCTCGAGCCGGGTCGCCGACCTTGTCTTCGCGGCCATGGAGCGCTTCGCGCCGGTCGGGGCCGACGGGCAGGGCACGATGAACAACGTCACCCTCTCGGCCGAGGGCTGGACCTACTACGAGACGATCGGAGGCGGGCAGGGCGCCTGCCGGGACGCGGACGGCCCGAGCGCCGAGCACGTGGCGATGTCGAACACGCTGAACACGCCGATCGAGGCGCTCGAGACGGACTACCCGGTGCTGGTCAGGGAGCTCTCGGTGAGGCGCGGGAGCGGCGGGGCGGGGCGCCGGCGCGGTGGCGACGGCACCGTGCGGGAGCTCGAGGCCACGCAGCCGATGCGCTTCACGCTGATCGCCGAGCGCCGCAGGCACGCTCCGAAGGGCAGGGACGGCGGAGAGCCGGGCCGGCCCGGTCGTGACCTGCTGAACGGCCGGCCGATCCCCTCGAAGGCCGAGGGAGAGCTCGCGCCCGGCGACCGGCTGCGGATCGAGACCCCCGGGGGCGGTGGGTACGGCCCCGAACCGAATGATTAGCGCCCGCTTGCGAAATCTCGCATCTAGCGTCGATTGGCCGGTCAACCAGGACGTGGACCGCATGGGAATGGGCTATCCGGCACTTACAACTAAGTCTCCGAGTTTGTGGCAAACCGGCACAAGGGTTGTCAAAGCCGACTTCGTCCTCTAGACTGCTCGCCTCCGAGGGGCTCTGGCGCCGAAATCGTCCGTCCCGCCCCCCGCCATCCGAACGAGATTGACTACTCCCTGAGACCTATGCCGATTGCGTTGAAAGAGTGGGCGGTGACCGTGCGAGCGCTCGCCGAGGGGGAGCAGCTGGTCGCCCTCCGCAAGGGCGGAATTCGCGAGGACGAAAAGCACTTCGAGGTCGAGCACGACCAGTTCTTCCTCTACCCGACCTTCGACCACCAGCGGAACGACCTGGTCCGCGAGTCCCATCACCCTGAGCTTCGCCGCGCCCTCGAGGAGGGCGTCTGGCCCGACGAGGAGCCGCCCCCGCGGGCGCTGCTCCAGGACGGCGGCATCCCCCAGCCCGATCGGGTGAGGATCCGCAGCTGGGCCGAGATCACCGATCACTTCACGACCGACGACCACCGCGTGGTCGAGGCGCTGACGCCCTTCCATATCTGGACCCCGGACTACGCCCAGAAGCGACTCGCGTGGAAGCGGACCCATCCGCTGCACGTGCTGCTTCTCCGGGTCCATCGGATTCCGCGGCCCGTCACGGTGCGCGTCAAGGACGAGCACCACGGCTGTCGCTCGTGGGTCGAGATCGATCGCGATCTTCCCTTCGAGGGGACGCCGGTGATGGCCGACGAGGAGTTCGAGCGCGCCGCCGCTTCGATCCGCGAGATCTGCCAGGGCGACCTCGTCCCAGCCTAGGTTTCGGCCCTCCAGGCACTCAGAGACGCCCAACGCGCCCTGCTGATCGGCATGGGCGGCGGCGGCGATGTGGTCGGCGCTCTCGCCGTCACGGATCTGCTCGATGGCCTGGGGACGAAGTGGGTGCTCGGCGGGATTGCCTGGGAGCGCTCGCCGATCGATCCGCGCCCGGGCCCGCGCTCGCTCGAGGAGATCCGCGGCGGGCGCCCATGTGGATCCACGGCAGTTCTCACGGAGGGGTCCACCACGACGCTCGACGGCGTCGAGCTCTCGGAGTCACGGATGGCAGCCCATCTGGGCAGGCCGGTACTGCTGCTCGACATCACCCGAGGCCCTCAGGCCCTGGCCGGTGGCCTGGCCGAGGCGGCTTCGGAGCTCGACTGCGACGCGATCGTCCTGCTCGACGTCGGCGGTGACGTGCTCGCACACGGTGACGAGCCGGGCCTGGCGAGCCCGTTGTGCGACGCGATCGTGCTCGCCGCCGGCTTGTTCCTCGCCCGGGCGAACCAGGTGGTCGGGGCCGTCTACGGGCCCGGCTGCGACGGAGAGCTCACTCCCGACGAGGTGCTGGACCGGATCACCGCGCTCCAGTCCGCCGACGCGCTGCTGGGCGCCTGGGGGCTCACCCCGCGAGCCTGCGAGCTGGTCGAGTCGGCGGCCGAGGTCGTGCCGACCGAGGCGAGCCTGAACGCGGCGCGATGCGCGAGGGGCGAGCGGGGCAGCTTCCCGATCCGGGGCGGAAAGCGAACCGTCGAGCTCACTCCACTCGGGGCCCTCACCTTCTTCTTCGACCCGGGCGCCGCGGCGAAGTCGGCAGTGCCGCTCGCGACAGCGGTGTCGCCCGCCGCCAGCCTCGAGCAGGCCCAGGAGGCGCTGGCCGGGATGGGCGTCGAGACCGAGTTGGATCTCGAGCGCGCCCGAGCCCGCGAGTAGCCTCAATCAACGTCGGCCACAAAAACCGCCGACGGATTATCCGCGGCCTCGCCCATGACCTGGATCGAAACCGATTCGCTGAGCTTCACAGCGCGCCACGACGACGCCGATCTCGCCTGCGCGCACCGGGTCCTCGACTCGCTGGAGGACCTGCGGCTCCGCCTCGAGGATCGCTTCGATCAGGTTCCCGGGGCCGTCACGGTCATCCTCCACGACAACCCGGCGTGGCTCTCGATGGCCCACCCGCTGCTGCCGGCGGTGCGCTGGGCGGCGGCGCCGGCGGCCAGGCGCTACCTGGCGGGCTGGCCGATGGCCGGCGAGATCCACACGCTCAACGACACCTGGATGGAGAGGCGCTCGGGTGGGGAGGACTCGCTGCGCGCACTGCGCGGTACCGCCGAGCGGATGTATTGCCAGATCGTCCTGGCGGCCAACAACACCGACCTCCCGCCGATGTGGACCCCTCGGCGCTTCTTCACCTACCTGCGCTGGGCCTGGCTGGTGGAGGGGGCGGCGCAGTACTTCGCCGGCCAGACCTCCTTCTACCGGGCGGCGGTGATCACCAGGCTGCGCGAGGGGGATCGCCCGGCGTTTCCGCCCAGTCGCCGCGACGCCCTGATCCTCGGCGGCACGGTCTTCGACCTGCTTGATCGCCACGCGGGCCCCGATGCCTGCGTCCGGATGGCGTCCCGCCTCCATCGCGCGGGCGCGCGAGGCAATCTGGAGCTCGCCTTCGAGGCGCGCATGCGCGACATCGAGCGCGCCTGGAGGATGCATCTCGACGAGATCCTCTATCCGCAGTCGGAGTCACTTGAGGCGTCCTCCCTGAGCGACGCCGCCGAGTCGTCGCCGCTCAACCGAACGCGAGATAGAAGAGATAGACGATCAGGGCGCCGACTCCAACGGCGGCAATGAGGCCAACCGCGAGCCGCGTTGGAGAGCCGATCCCGGGCATTGAGCCGGCCGGGCGCTCGGCGGTCAGCATGTCGGTCCCGGCGAGCACCTCGCGCGCCGTCTCGTAGCCGGACTCCGGGACCAGCACGTCACGCGGTCCCGCCGCGAGGAAGTCGGGCACATCGAAGCCGCGCGCGCGGCGGAGCATCGACGGGATCCCCTGGTCGAGCAGGATCGACTGGATCAGCTCGCCGTCGGCGAGGCTGCGGGCGCCCGTGACCCGCTTCAGGTCCCCCCTCGCGTACTGCGGCCGCACCTTCCGGGCGCGCTCGTGCGCCGCGGTGATCGGCTCCTCCTCCCGCGTCCCCGAATAGACCAGCGGCATCCCGCAGTTGCGGCAGAACCGCTCGCTCATCGGATGCGCGAGGGCGCAACGGGGGCAGACCAGCGGCCCCGCGGACTCGGTCATCGGAGACCCCGGCTCAATCGACGACGAGGTCGACCTCGGTGACCTCGCCGTCCGTGATGCGGTAGCCGCGGAGCGCCTTTTCGCCGTCCGCCAGCGAGACGATCAGGTAGAGCGCGTCGGGATAGGACGCCAGGTTGATGTCCGTCTGCGAGGGGTAGGCCGGGCTCGCGGTATGTGAGTGGTAGATCGCCGACAGCTCCTCCCCCCTCTCGTCCATCTCGGTCATGATCCGGAACTGGTCCTGGGGATCGAGGTTGTAGCGCAGGGGGCTGGCCTCGGCGTTGCGCGCGCGGTAGACGGTCATGGCCACCCCATCGGAGCCGCCGATCAGCCCGCAGCACTCGTTCGGCGCCTCCTCGCGAGCGTGGGCGAGCAGCTCGTCGTAGATCTGCTTTGGGATGCGCATCTCTCTTGAAGTTAGTGAGCCGGCCCTAGTAGAAGACGACGCCCTCGCGGCGGGGCGGCTCTCTCAGGTCGCCGGCCTCATCGCCGATCAGGTTGGGATCCTCGCGGCCCTTCTCCCAGAGCAGGTCGTCCAGCACGGGCGGCGCGATCTTCGCCGCTTCCGCCACCTGCTTGAAGGCGTCCCTGGTGGCCTCGCGGACCTCGTCGACCTCGCCCTCCCCGACCAGGCCTGAGCGAAGGGCCAGGCGCATCAGGACGTTGTCGGCGCTCACCTCCCAGCTCTCGGGATCCGAGACCTCGAGCCAGCCGCGGCGCTCCCAGACCTTGCAGACCAGGAAGGCCTTCTTGCGAAGCGGGTCGGCGAAGGCGTCGAACTCGCTCAGGCGGACGAGCGCGCCGCCCTGCCCCGCAAGCTTGCCTCCCGAAGCCTCGATCAGGGCTTCGGAGCTGCCCGCGTACCCCTTGAGAAGTCCCTTGGACAGGTCATCCCAGAGCCTGGCCCTGCGCTCGGGATCGTGCAGGTTGTCCTGGCCGGCGCGGAAGACGGCGGCAATCGCCTCCGCGGGGACGCCTATCAGCGAGCGGGCGGTGAGCGCTCCGGGGGCGCGGCGCTCGGCGCGCAACCCGAGCGCCCAGAGCAGCGCGCTGCCCTCGTACGGGCCCGCGCCGTCGACCGTGTGCGGCTCCGTGTAGCCCGTCTGATGGTCGATCGCGGCAAGGAAGAGAGCGGCGTCGGGGTTCGGCACCTCGTCGAAGGTGGGCGGCTCGTAGTCCGCCGCCAGCTTCTTCACGCGCGCGACGACGCGCTTCAGTGCATCTGAGTCGACGGTCACGGGAGGCAGGCTACGGGCCCGGCTACCACCAGACGGTGGAGTCGATGTCCTCGAGCTCCTCCAGCGGCTTGGTGTAGACGCCGCTCGAGAGGTACTTCCAGCCGTCGTCGGGGACCAGGAAGACGACGTTGCCCTCATCCAGCTCGCCGGCGATCCTGTTCGCCACGTAGGCGATGGCGCCGGCGGAGACCCCGGCGAACATCCCCTCCTCGTGGAGGAGCTTCCGGGTCCAGATGATCGCGTCCCGGTTCGAGACCATGATCTTCCGGTCCAGGAGGTTGAGGTCGATGATCGGCGGGATGAAACCGTCGTCGAGCGAGCGCAGGCCCTGCACGAGCTCGCCCTGCATGGGCTCGGCGGCGACGATCTTGGTTTCGGGATCGTGCTCCTTGAGGCGCCGGCCGTTCCCCATCAGCGTCCCACCGGTGCCGAGGCCGCCGATGAAGGCCGTCACCTCGTCCAGCTCGTCGAGGATCTCCTTCGCGGTGCCCTCGTAGTGGGCGCGGGGATTGGCCTCGTTGCCGTACTGGTAGGGCATGTAGTACGACGCGTCGGCCTCGGCCATCTCCAGGGCGAGCTCGACGGCGCCGTTGGAGCCCTTGGCGCCCTCGGAGTAGACGATCTCGGCGCCGTACATCCGCAGCAGCTGGGTGCGCTCCTCGGTGACGTTGTCGGGCATCACGACCTTGAGCGGATAGCCCTTGCGCCGGCAGATCATCGCCAGCGAGATGCCCGTGTTGCCCGAGGTCGGCTCGAAGATCGTGTGGCCCGGCTCGATCGCGCCTCGCTCCTCGGCGTCCTCGATCATGTACTTGGCGACCCGGTCCTTGACGGAGCCGGTCGGATTGCGGCCCTCGAGCTTGGCCCAGAGACGCACCTCGGGCTTGGGCGTCAGTCGCGGCAGCTCGACCAGCGGTGTGTTGCCGATCGCCTCGAGTACGTTCTCGAAATGGCCGCCGCAGGGACGATTGAGGAGCGGCTCGGTGCTCATCCGTCAGACAGCATACTTCAGAAAGTGAAGTGTGTCGGGCGCATTCTGTGCTTAACGGCGCTTGGATAGGGTGCGCGTCGTACCCAACGCCCCAGTGGGGAGGAGAACAGACCGATGAGATCCAGACTTACTGCTCTGGTCGCAGTGATCGCTTTCGCCGCCGTGACGGTGGCAGCGGGCTGCGGCAGCAGCAACAACGACAACAGCAGCACGGGCGGCGCGACGCTGACCGCGGCGAGCTTCGACGTGCAGACCGACCCGGCGATTGCGGGCCAGGTCCCCGCCGACATCAAGTCGAGCGGATCGCTGTCCGTGGCCGCTGATGCGACCTACGCGCCCGATGAGTTCATCGCCAGCGACGGCAAGACCGTGATCGGCATGGACGCGGACCTGGCGAAGGCGATCGCCCAGATCATGGGCCTCACCGCCAACGTGCAGAACATCCCGTTCGACAGCATCATCCCCGGGCTCGCAGCCGGCAAGTACGACCTCGGCATGTCCTCGTTCACGGACACCAAGGACCGTGAGAAGACGGTCGACTTCGTCACCTACGCCACCGCCGGAACGTCGTTCTTCGTCCTGGCCGACGGCGGCCCCGACATCGCCTCCCTTGACGACCTCTGCGGTCACAAGGCGGGGGCCGAGAAGGGAACCACCCAGGCCGATGACGCGACCGCGCAGGACAAGAAGTGCACGGCCGCCGGCAAGCCGGGCGTCAGCCTCAGCGTGTTCCCCGACGAAAATGGCGTCAACCTGGCGCTCTCGAGCGGTCGGATCGACGTCGCGATGGCCGACACTCCGCCCGCCGACTATGCGGTCAAGCAGTCGGACGGCAAGTTCAAGCTCACCGGAAGCTCATACGGCAACGCGCCCTATGGGATCGCGATGTCCAAGGACAGCGGCCTCCAGCAGCCGGTCCTCGCCGCCGTCAAGGCCCTGATGGCCGACGGCACCTACGCGAAGATCTTCGACTACTGGGGACTCTCGGATGGCAAGATCGATAATCCGACCCTCAACGGGGCGATCGACTAGCCGGAAGGAAAGCCGGTGGCGCCTCCCGGCGCAGAAGCAGAGGCAATAGGACCGGAACCGCCCGACGAGATCGAGGCGGTTCCGGTCCGCCATATCGGCCGCTGGATCGCGGCCGCGATCGTCCTGATCATCGCCGCTGCGCTGATCCGCTCGGCCGTGACCAACGACCGGTTCGAGTGGAACGTCGTCGGGGACTACCTGTTCGACACCCGGATCCTGAACGGCCTGGTCAAGACCCTCGAGTTGACCGTGCTGGGGATGGCGATCGGGATCGTCCTGGGAGTGATCCTCGCCCTGATGAGGCTCTCCGGGAATCCGCTGCTGAGCAGCGCCAGTTGGGTGTACATCTGGTTCTTCCGCGGCACCCCCCTGCTCGTCCAGATCCTGATCTTCTTCAACATCGCCGCGCTCTACCCGACGATCGATCTCGGCATTCCCTTCGGACCGTCGTTCATTCACCTCAACGGCACCACCCTGATCACCCCGTTCTTTGCCGGCATGCTGGCGCTGGGCCTGAACGAGGGCGCCTATATGTCCGAGATCGTGCGCGCGGGGATCATCTCCGTGGACGAGGGTCAATTCGATGCGGCCAAGGCGGTCGGGATGACGCAGGGCCAGACGATGCGCCGCGTCGTGCTGCCGCAGGCGATGCGGGTGATCATCCCTCCGACCGGGAACGAGACGATCTCGATGCTGAAGAACAGCTCGCTGGTCTACGTGATCGCGGTGAGCGAGCTTCTCTATTCGGCCACGCTGATCTACTCGGTGAACTACAAGACGATCCCACTCCTGATCGTGGTGAGCATCTGGTACCTCGCAGCGACCACCGTGCTCTCGATCGGCCAGTACTTCCTGGAGCGCCACTACGGACGCGGGGGCCCCGGCGAGCAGTCGCGCACCCTGACGCAGCGCTTACGAAGTGGCGTCTTTGCTCGCCATGACGAAAGCGCGCAGGGCGCCGCGGGAGGAATGTGAGCGAGGCGATGGTCAAAGCAGACCGTGTGCGGAAGCACTTCGGTTCGCTCCAGGTCCTGAAGAGCGTCTCGCTCCAGGTCGCCCCCAGGGAGGTCGTCTGCCTGATCGGGCCATCCGGTTCCGGCAAGTCGACCTTCCTGCGCTGCGTCAACCATCTCGAGAAGATCGACGGGGGCCGGCTCTACGTCGACGGAGAGCTGGTCGGCTATCGCCAGGAGAACGACAAGGTCTACGAACTGAAGGAGAAGGAGGTCGCTCGCAAGCGGTCGGAGATCGGCATGGTCTTCCAGCGGTTCAACCTCTTCCCTCACAAGACGGCGCTTGGAAACGTGATCGAGGCCCCGGTCCGGGTCAAGGGAGAGTCAAAGCGCGACGCGGTCAAGGAGGGGCGCGCGCTGCTCGATCGGGTCGGGCTGGCCGACAAGATCGACGAGTACCCGGCGCGCCTCTCCGGCGGGCAGCAGCAGCGGGTCGCGATCGCGCGCGCCCTGGCGATGAAGCCGAAGCTGATGCTGTTCGACGAGGTCACCAGCGCCCTCGACCCCGAGCTGGTCAAGGAGGTCCTCGACGTGATGCGGGCTCTCGCCCAGGAGGGCATGACGATGATCGTGGTCACCCATGAGATGGGGTTCGCGGCCGACGTCGGCGACCGCGTCGTCTTCATGGACGGCGGCGTGATCGTCGAGGAGGGGCCCGCGAAGCAGGTGATCGAGCGACCGAGTGAGCCACGCACCAAGCAGTTCCTCGGCCTCGTCCTGGAGCATTGAGGCGCTACGGGCTCGCACTCGCCGTGCTGCTGGCCGCAGCCGTCCTCGCGGGCTGCGGCGGCGGGGCGAGCGGCGCCGCGCCGTCCGGCGCCCCGCGCGGCTTCTACGGTGTGATCTCGGCCGAGCCCCTCCCAGGCCCGGCCGAGCTGGCTCGGATGGGCCGCGGCAACGTCGGGACGCTCCGGATCAACCTGGCCTGGGGATCCGTGCAGTCAGGTCCCGATGCCCCCTACGACTGGAGCCACTACGACGACGTCGTCGGAGGGGCGGCCAAGAACGGCATCCGCGTGCTGGCGACCGTCTACAGCTCCCCTACCTGGGCCGAGCCCTCGCCCGAGTACCCGCCGCTGGGCTCTCGCCTCCCGCAGTTCGAGAGCTTCGCCAGGGCCGCTGCTCGGCGCTACGGCTCAAACGGCACCTTCTGGAAGGACAATCCCGACCTGCCGAAGATCCCGATCGTCGATTGGCAGGCCTGGAACGAGCCCAACACCCCTCTCTTCTGGAAGCCGACCCCCAATGCGAGCGACTACCTGGAGCTGCTGCGCGGATTCGATTCCGCGATCCAGGGCGCTGACCCCGACGCGCGGATCGTGCTCGGCGGCCTCTTCCCCACGCCGAGGGGCGGCATCCCAATGCGGAAATTCATCCCCCAGCTCTATCGGGGAGGAGCGCGGGGGCTGTTCGATGCCGTCGCCGTGCACCCCTACGCGCGCGCGCCCGACGACGCGATCGCCGTGGTCGAGGAGGCGCGGAGGATCATCGACGGCTTCCACGACTCCGACGCCTCGCTCTGGGTCACGGAGGTCGGCTGGGCCTCAGCGGGCCTTCCGTCCGGGCTCACCGTGGGGCCGGAGCGTCAGGCCGAGTACCTGAAGCGGACGTTCGAGCTGGCCGCCGCGAACCGCGAGCGCCTGCGGCTCGACGGGGTGATCTGGTACTCGCTCAACGACACGCCCGGGCAGCTCTGGCCCGGGAATTGCGGGCTGTTCGAGCTCGACGGCACCGCCAAGCCGGCGTGGAGCGCGTTCACGGACGTGTCGGGCGGGTCGGCGTAGCCGAACGCTCCGCGCCGGTCACTGACCCACCCGGAAGCGCCCGCGACCGAGCGCGTCGAGCCCCTGGCGCGCGAGGCGCATGTAGTCGCGGAGGTCATCGGCGCGAGGCACCAGCGACGACCTGGGCGAATGCCCCGGGGCCCTGAGGAAGAGGTACGCCGCGAGCAGCGAGGCCGCCACATACGAGGCACAGGAGACGATCGCCGCGCCCGTTGATCCGTGGTCCGGGATCACCAGCAGGAAGGCGATGAAGGTGAGCGGGAAGCTCACCAGTCCGACGAAGAGGGCCTCGTTCGCCGCTCCCTCGCCGGTGAACGCCGCCACCATCACCCGGCCGACGCCCAGCAGCGCGACCCCGGGCAGCAGGATGAGTCCGAGCGTCAGGGTGCGGCCGAACCCCGGGCCCCAGATCAGCGGCGCCGCCGCGAGCACGGGGATCACTGCCACCGCGGCGACGGCGGAGACCAGCACCGAGTGCCGGACCGCCGCACCCTGTCTCGACTCGGGGATCACCGGAGCAAGGCCCGGCTCGGCCGCGGCTGCGACCATCGCGGTCCGCGGCAGAACCACCGACGCAAGCGGCTGAGAGACGATCCAGACCAGGGACGTGATCGAGACCGTCACCGCATAGACGCCCGTGCTGGCGGCGCCGTAGTACGCGCTCAGGATGAAGAGGTCGGGGCGCACGTTGATCAGCTGGAAGAGGTCGTTGACCCAGGCTCGAGCCCCGAACCCCCCCGCCCGCCAGACGCTCTGATCGGGTCCGTGCATCGCGTCCGGGCGCCGAGCGTGCCGCACGGCCCAAGCCGTGGCGATCAGGCCGGCGAGGACCCAGCCGGCCGCGAACCCGATCACCGCTCCCGTCCTGCCCTCGGCCAGCGCGAGCGCCGGGCAGATCAGCAGCACAGAGATCGGGCCCGAGACCGTGAGCAGGGCGTAGACCTCGTACCGCTCGCGCGCGAGCGCTATCGCGGGGACGATCCACCAGGCCAGCGCGAACGGCAGCGCCCCCATCAGCGAGGCGGCCATCGCGAAATTGAAGTCGCTCAGGGCGCCGCCTCGAAGCAGCTCGTACAGGCCCATGCCGAGCGCGGCCCCCACGACACCCAGGCAGACGGAGGCGATCAGGGCGCCCCGGGCGGCGCTCCGCGGCGACCAGAGCCCCGCGCCCACCCTGTAGGTGACGCTCGTCCGGAGCCCGCCACCGGCAACGAGGGTGGCGATGAAGACGAACTGGGTGGAGAGGGCGATCAGGCCGGCGCCATCCGCACCCTCGATCCTGGAGATCGAGATGCTGTTCAGCCCGAGCGCGGCGAAGGAGCCGGCCAGGGCCAGCGATGCGAGAAAGGCACTGGAGCCGAACTCGCGGCCCGGTGCGGACGCGGCGCCGAGCTTGCCCTGAGCGCGGTCGGACGCCGGCATCGGCAGCACCTTACCCGGGGACGTACTCCTGACGGTGCCCTTCCTGGGCAACCCGCTTGACATCGGCCCAGCACGATGCTGGACGCCGCGTCGACGGGATCCAGCGAGCATCACTGCGCCGGGGAGATCTATGGTCCGCAGCAGTGGGTGAGCCGACCATCGAAGTGCTCAAGCGGACGCTGCGGCATCCGGACCCGCCGCAGCTCTGGTACCAGCTCCAGGAAATCGTCGAATCGAGAACCTACCTGCAGCACGGAATCGAGGTGCGCGAGGGCGACGTCGTCTTCGACGTTGGTGCCAATGTCGGCGTCGCCGCGGCGTTCTTCGCACTGGAGTGCGGCGCAGGCGCTGTCCACAGCTTCGAGCCGGTGCGTCCCATATTCGAGCAACTGCGCCAGAATGTGAGCCAGTTTCCGGCATGTATCCCGCATCCGTATGGGCTCTCGTCGCGATCGGGTGCGGGCACGATCTCTTACTACCCTCACGAGTGGGCTCTCTCGGGCCAATATGCGGATCCTGCCGGCGAGTCGGCCAGGCTGCGCACTTCCCTCCTCAATCTCGGTGCTTCTGGCGAGGAGGCTGATGCGCGCATCGAGGGCCGATTCGTCGTCGAGTCCATGCCCTGCCAATTGCGGTCCCTCTCAGATGTACTCGAGACCGAGTCGATTGAGCGCGTTGACCTGCTGAAGATCGACGTAGAGAAAGCTGAGCTCGACGTTTTGGCCGGTATTCGGGAGGCGGATTGGCCTGCGATCCGTCAGGTGGTCGCGGAGCTGCATCTCGGGGCGGACTTCAGAACCCGAACACTCAACCGCCTTGAGGCCAGAGGTTTCCGAGTGACCCTCGCAGAGGACCCAGCGATGCGCGGGACCCCTGTCCGGATGATGTACGCGCTGCGACGCTGAATGGTCGTGCGTTCGATCTCGCGTATTTTTCGGGCCAGGACGATCTCGCCCGGTCGACGGTTCGCGGCGGCGACAGACCGCGGGCATCGCTGCGTGACCGGCGCCTGGTCGTAGTCGAGCAACATCAATCCGATCCGGCGCGGCGCGGCGCGGCGCGGGCGGACCTTGGCCCGCGCAGCCTTCGTTCGTAAGCGCGCCTACGATCTCGCCATCGTGCCTCCCGGCGTCAGGATTCCCGAGGTCCATGAAGAGACCGAGCCACCGCTCGGCCAGTTCTGGGAGCCGATCCGGACCGACAGGGCGCACCGCCGCCGGCTGCGGAAGGTCGGCGCGGACAAGCGGCGCGCGGCGATCACCATCGTCCACAACGAGCCCGTCTTCCTGCCGATTTGGCTCGCCTACTATTCGCGCTTCTTCGATCCGGACGACATCTACGTGCTGGACAACGACACCACGGACGGGTCCACCGACGGGGATGGGTTCGTCCGGATACCGGTCCACCACGACTCGGTCGACCACACCTGGATGGTGGAGGCAGTTCAGGCCCGCCAGCACGAGCTGCTGGAGAACGGATACGACGCCGTCCTGGTCACGGACGTTGACGAGATCGTCACCCCGACGCCTGAGTGGGGGACCCTCGGCGACTACCTGGACGAGTTCGCGGAGTGGTGGGTGAACTGCATCGGCTACGAGGTGCTGCAAATGGTGGACCGCGAGGGGCCGTATGACCCGAGTCGGCCGATCCTCGACCAGCGCGGCTACTGGTTCGCCAACGGCGCGTACAACAAGCCCGCGCTCGCGACCGGGCCGATGTCCTGGCTCCCCGGCTTCCACCATCGAGCGGACAGGCAGCTCAACTACGATCCCGACCTTCGACTGATCCACCTGCACCGCCTGGACTTCGAGATCTGCAGGGAGCGTCACCGGATCCGCAGGGACCGGGCCTGGAACGAGACGGACGTCGCGGAGGGCTGGGCCTACTACAACAGGACCGTCGAGGTGGGCGAGTTCGAGACCTGGTTCTACGAGGACAGCGGCTTCGAGGAGGACGGAGTGCACATCGCGGTCGAGCGAATTCCCGAGAGCTTCAGGGGGCTCTTTTGAGCGCCCTCGACTCACGCCGGCACAATCCGATCCGAACGACGGGGGCGCGGCTGCGCGACCTCGGGCGGCGTCTTCGCCGGATCGCCGACCCCGTCCGGTTCCCGCATACCGACGTGCCGCAGGAGCACTGGCAGCGGATCGTCCTCAACGACGACGTGACGGCTCACCTCAACGCCCTCGGGCCCGAGCGCCTGAGGGCGGCCGAGGTCAGCGGCGACACCCACGCCGGGCGCGGCTGGAAGCAGTACACGAGCCTGGTGTACCCGGAGTTCGATCTCTGCGAGCCGATCGCCGAGCCCGGCCGCTTCGACGTGGTGATCTGCGAGCAGGTGCTCGAACACGTCCCCGACCCCTTCCTGGCCGCGTCGAACCTCGGCGAGCTCTGCGTCCCGGGAGGCCACGTCGTCGTGTCCACCCCGTTCCTGATACGCGTCCATGAGCTGCAGCTGATCCACAACATGCGCGACTACTGGCGATTCACCCCCCTCGGGCTGCGGACGCTGCTCGAGCGCGGCGGCCTCGAGGTGGACGAGGTGGGTTCGTGGGGCAACCGCGACTGCGTCGTCGGCAACTTCGACAGCTGGCCCGCCTTTCGCCCGTGGCAGTCGCTGCGCAACGAGCCAGATCTTCCGGTCCAGGTCTGGGCGTTCGCCCGCAGGCCGGCCTGACCGACCCTACAATCCACGCTCCGTGCCAACGTCAGCCACCGCCGCGGCACAGGGGCACGAGGGCATCCGGCCGCTCTCGGACCCGGGAAAGGACGACAGGGCTGCCCATGGGGTGCCGATCGTGCCCGCGTTCGACGGCTACCGGGCGTTCGCGATCATGGCGATCGTCGTCTTCCACGTCGTCCACAGCTCAGGGTTCCTGGACCGAATAGGGAACTCCTCCCTCGGCGGGCAGCTGATCTGGGGAACCGGCCCGCAGCTGGTCGACGTCCTCTTCATCGTCAGCGGCTTCGTCGTGTTCCTGCCCACGGTCGCCCAGGGCGGGAGATTCGGGAGCGTTCGCGGCTACTCGATCCGCCGCGGCGCGCGACTGCTCCCGGCGTACTGGGTCTCACTCGGGGTGATGCTGCTCGTGATGGCGACCAAGTCCGGCGTCCCGATGCCCGACTTCGGTGACCTGGCGAGCAACTTCAGCGGGCAGCAGACGCTCGTGGCGCTGTTCAGCCCGCAGACGCTGATCGGCTTCGGGCCCGACAGCCCGATCTGGACGCTGACGCTCGAGATCGGCTTCTACATAGTGCTCCCGTTCATCGCCGCCGCGTACTTCCGGCGGCCTCTCGTCGGCCTCGCGATCGCGCTCGCGATCGCGCTGGTGTGGCGCGAGGCGTTCGCACATATCGCGGACGTTGCCGGGTGGGTGGGGATCAACATCAGCGATGCGCGCGCGACGGAGCTGCGGCTCAACTCGGTGATCCAGCTGCCGAGCTGGGCCTTCTCCTTCGCCGCCGGCATGACCGGAGCCTGGACGTACGTGGAGCTGCGCCGCCGATACCACCGGGTCCGGCTGGAGAGGATGGCCACGCGGGTGCTGGTGGTGGCGGGCATCGGCTTCGCGCTATTCGTCTACCTGGCGGGGCGGCAGGCCATCGGCAACGAGACCCTCGCCGCACTCCCCAATCTCAAGGTCCGCGAGTCGGCCTTCCTCTCCATCGGCTACACGGCCACCCTGGCGACCGTGATGGTCGCCCTGGCGCTCGCCTCGCCGCGGCTGCAGCTGCCGTTCGCCTACCCCCTCTCCCGCAAGCTGGGCGACATCAGCTACGGGATCTACCTGATCCAGGCCCCGATCCTCTTCTTCATCCTGTTCCACCAGGTCCTGGGCAGGGACGGCACCGTCGGAACGCTGGCGGTCTGGGCCGCGATCGTCATCTCGGTCGCTGTGGTGTATGGCTACCTCTCGGCACGTCTCGTCGAGCAGCCGATCCGGCGCTGGGCGCACCGCTTCGGGCGTCAGGCCCAGAGCGCCTCCGGGGAGCGGCAGGACAGCGCCGTGCGGGCCGGGGAAGCACCCGCGGGCTCGCGGTCCTAGAGCTCCTCGGCGATCCGCGGCGCCTCGCGATTGAAGTACCAGGCGCCGAGAGCGCAGATGGCCGCGAACAGGCCGATCGGCGCCAGCAGATGGGTCCACCCGCCGGCGGCGCTCACCGCGGTGGGGGCGCTGGGATCGATCACCCAGTGGCGTGCCTGCACGAAGAGCGGGGTGAGCGGGTTGAGCAGGATCACGTCCCGGTAGCTGCTCGGCACCTTCTCGATCGGATAGAGGACCGGCGTCGCGTAGAAGAGCGCCGTCGCCATCACGGTCCAGATGATCAAGGTGTCGCGAAAGCGCACGTAGAGCGACGAGAGCAACAGCGAGACGGCCGTGGAGTAGACGAACAGCACGGCCACGATCAGGGGGAAGAACAGCCAGGTCCACATCGGGGTGACGCCGAAGGCGAGGATGAAGATCACGACCACGATCATGTTCATGCCCAGGTTGAAGAGAGCGGTGAGGACCACCGAGAGCGGTATCACCATGCGGGGGAACTGGGTCTTGCGGACGATGCTCTCCTGCCCCACCACCGATCCGACCGCGCCCTGAGTCGACTCCGAGAAGAACCCGAAGACCACCACGTTGAAGAGCAGGAGGACCGGGTAATGCGGAACGTCGGAGCCCAGCCGGAAGATCTTCGTGAAGACGAAGAGCAGCACCGCGAACAGCAGCAGGGGGCGGAGCAGCGACCACAGATAGCCGAGCACGGTGCCGAAGTAGGTGCGCTTGAACTCGGTCACCGAGATCAGGAGGAGGAGCTCCACGAAGCGCTTCCACCCTCCGCCGATCGCCGACGGGCCCCGCACGTCTCGCAGCTCCACCTGCGCCTCGACGCTCATTGCCTCGCCTCGGGGGTGCGCGCGGACTCGAGCTCCACCCCGAGCTCGCCGGGCACCGAGACGATGCCGGGCCCGCCCTCGATGCCGAAGACGACGAACTGAAGCAACTTCATGGTCTGGTGAGCCGTCTCCTCCGAGTCGCGCGCGACCGTCGCCCAGCAGACGACCGTGTACCGCCCGGGCCTGAGCGGGTTCTCGACCGTGGCGCTGATCCGGGCCTGATGCCCGGCCCGCAGGACCTCGTCCTCGGCATCCTCCGCCAGGCTCCCGCTGAGCCCGAATATCTGCACCCCGTCGGCATTGCTGAACTGCAGGCCGAACGCCGGCCCGGCCATGTCGACTCGCGCCTCGATGGTGGCGCGCAGCCGGATCGGCTCCCCCACCTCGACGTTCTCGATCCGCTCGCCGCGCTCGTTCTCGAGCCACGCCTCCGAGACCCGGGCGAGGAGCTCGGGCACGAGCTCCACTTCCTTCTCGCCTCCGATCGAGATCCGGCGCTTGGCGAAGTTCATGCGGAGGTACTGCTCGCTGACCTCCTCCGGGTCGCCGATCTCGCGAAGGTCGCCGTTGTCGAGCAGCATCGCGCGATCGCAGAAGCTCTGCACCGAGCTCATGTCGTGGGTGACGAGCACGACCGTCCGATTGCTGTCCCTCATCCCCTGGAAGACATCTCGGCACTTCTGCCTGAAGGCCGCATCGCCGACGGCGAGCACCTCGTCGATCAGCAGGATGTCGGCCTCGGCCTGGATCATCACCGAGAAGGCGAGCCTGACCAGCATCCCCGAGGAGTAGTTCTTCAGCTTCAGGTCGACGAACTCCTCGAGCTCGGCGAAATCGAGCACCGCGGCCAGCCTGCGGCGCGCCTCGCGCTGCGAGAGGCCCATCATCACGCCGTTCAGGGTCACGTTCTCCCGCGCGGTCAGCTCCATGTTGAAGCCGACGCCGAGCTCGATGAACGGAGCGGGGCGACCCCCATCCTGATCGAGCCGGAGTCCGCCCGGTAGATGCTCGCCAGGATCTTCAGCAACGTGCTCTTGCCGGAGCCGTTGCGTCCGACGATGCCGAAGAACTCGCCGCGGTGCACGTCGAAGGAGACCTTGCGCAGCGCCTCGAGCGTGCGGTACTCGGGCCGCGTCAGAGGATGCACCAGCCGCTCCTTGAAGGAGTCGATGCGATGGACGGGGATCCGGAACGCCTTCTCGAGCTCACGCGCCTCGATCACCACCGGCGCGTCACGAACCCGATCGGCCCCATTCGGTGCTTGCCCGCTGGACATCGCAGGCGAGGCTACTGGCTATCGGGAGCGGGTCGGTTCTACGATTGCCCCCAAATGCCAGGCCGATCCGCACCCGAGCTCGACCTCGACGTGGCCCTGGAGCACAGCTCCGACCCGCCTCTCGAATTCGCCGACGCCTCCTTCCAGCTGATCGAGGCGCAGTCGGCGTTCACCAGGATCGACGACGGATGGGCCCGCTGGCTGCTCGAGGCTCGCCGTCTGCTGGCCGACGGCGGCCTCCTCCAGGTCGGGCTCGCCGACCAGTCCGCCTTCGAGCGCCTCACGGGCAGCGAGTGGGACGAGTCGCGCATCGGCATGACGGTGCTCGCCTCCCTGAACGGATCCGGCGGTAGCGTCGTCTTCCACTCCGAGTGGTGGCTGCGCGCCCATCTGGGCCGCGCCTTCGAGGTCGTCGCGATGGGGGAGCAGGGCGGGCGCCGGGCGGTGACGCTGCGCGGCAGGGCGGGGCCGATCTCCGCGGCGGATCTCGAGCGCCCGGAGCCGGGCGAGGAACGCGAGCTCGCCGCGGCGAGCGCCAACGCCGCCTACCTGCGCTCGCAGGTGGATCGCCTGGCCCGGAGCCATCGCGCCGAGCTGGACGAGCAGCGCGAGGACATGAACCGCGAGCTGATGCGCAGGGCGTTCGCGGAGGCCGACCTCGACTGGGCCAGGCGCGGGCCGCTCGCCACGGTCGTCGCCGCCGAGTACGAGGCCACCACGAGCTGGCGGCTGACGAAGCCACTGCGGGCCGCCGGCAAGATCCTGCGACGCGCCAAGTAGGCGGATGAATACGGTCGCCGAGCCCCCGCTGATCTCAGTGGTGATGCCCACCTACGAGACCGAGCCCAGTTACCTGCGGGAGGCGATCGGCTCGGTCCGCGCCCAGAGGTATCCGCACTGGGAGCTCTGCGTCGTCGACGACGGCTCCCGGCGCCGGGAGACCCGGCGGACGATCCAGCGCTCGGTGTCCCGCGACGCTCGGATCACCGCCCGGTTCCTCGACGAGAACCGGGGCATCTCGGCTGCCACGAACCAGGGACTCGCCCTCTGCGGCGCAGAGCTGGTCTGCTTCCTCGACCACGACGACGTCCTCACCGAGGACGCTCTCCTCCGGGTCGCGCAGGCATTCTCCGAGAACGGGATCGACGTCGCCTACTCGGATCAGGACAAGGTCACCGCGCAAGGTGAGATCGGGGACCCGTTCCTGAAGCCCGACTGGTCTCCCGTGTATGCCCTGGGGGCGATGTACGTCGGACACCTGCTGGTGGCACGACGCGAGCTGGTCTCGGAGGTCGGGGGCTTCGACCCGGCCTTCGACACGATTCAGGACTTCGAGCTGCTCCTGCGGCTCACGGAGCGGACCAACCGGATCCATCACATCCCGCAAACGCTCTATCACTGGCGGGCGATCCCGGGGAGCATCGCGCTCGGGGAGGGGGAGAAGGCGGGCGTTCCCGAGCTGCAGGCGCGCGCGGTCGGCGCCCACCTGCGCCGTCGCGGCATCGCCGCGGAGGCCGGTCCGCACGAGACCATCCCCCACCGGGTCCGGCTGCGCCCCGCCGACCGTGCGGAGCGGCCGGCCGTCAGCGTGGTGATCCCGAGCCGGGACGGGCCGGACCGGTGGCTCGCCGCGCTGCGCGAGCGGACGGCGTATCCGGAGCTCGAGGTGATCGTGGAAGAGCGCGACGGCTGCTTCGAGCCCGCCAGGCAGGCGAACCTCGGCGCACGGCGGGCGAGCGGCGAATACCTCGTCTTCCTCGGCGAGGACACCGAGGTCGTCGAGCCGGACTGGATCGACCAGCTCCTGCTCTACGCGCGGCTGCCCGGTGTGGGCGCCGTCGGCCCCACCCTCGTCCATCCCGACGGGCGGGTGTGCGCGGCGGGCTTCGCCGTCGGCCTCTACGACCCGGCGGTGCCGGCCATGGCCGGCTTCCCCGCCGAAGCCGACGGCTACTACGGATCGCTCTCCTGCGCCCGCGAGGTCTCCGCAGTGGGCGCCGACTGCATGCTGATCCGCCGCTCGGTCTTCGAGGAGCTGGGAGGGTTCGAGGAGGCCTACAGTCGCCAATTTCACGACCTGGACCTCTGCCTGCGGCTCGAGCGGAGCGGCCTGACGGTCGTCTGCCCCCCGGCGCCCCGAACGATCAGCCATACCACCGAGGCGCGCCGGCGCTCGGACTTCGACGTGATCGACCGCGGGCTGTTCGTCGATCGCTGGTACGAGCGGCTCGAGGC
The DNA here is from genome assembly GCA_963815665.1 of uncultured Solirubrobacterales bacterium. Classification (GTDB taxonomy): domain Bacteria; phylum Actinomycetota; class Thermoleophilia; order Solirubrobacterales; family 70-9; genus DASUPK01. The sequence goes on from CAWFHN010000013.1 coordinate 122,300, forward strand.
CGGAGACCCCTACTACCACCGCGGCCTCTCGCGGGAGTCCGCCGACTACTCCCTGCCGCCCTACAGAGGCGACCCGCAGGCGCTCGCGATGCGGGAGGCGATCGGATGAGGGTCCTCTTCCTCCACTTCGGGGAGTTGCACGTGAACAGCGTCATCCAGGCCTTCCACCTGGGCGAGGAGATGACCGCCGCCGGCATCGAGGTGACCCTCTGCGGACAGGGCAGGACGGACCGGATCGGCGCGGTCGGCGACCCGAGCTTCGACTGCATCAACTACGAGGCGCTGGACGGGAGGCTCCGAGAATGGGCCCGCGACCCCGACCAGACGGTGGTCTGCGCGTGGACCCCGCGCGAGATCGTGCGAAAGGGCGTCGACCGCGCCGTCGCGGCGCTCGGCGCCCCGTACGTCGTCCATCTCGAGGACAACGAGGAGCACCTGATCTCGACGGCGCTGAAGCTGCCGTACGAGCAGCTCCGCCGCCTTCCCCGGGAGCGGCAGGACGAGCTCTGCACCGATGACTTCATCCACCCCGCCCACTACCCCCGCCTCCTCGAGGGCGCGGCCGCCGTGACGGTGATCACCGAGGAGCTCAACGAGTTCAACTTCGCGGGCCGGCCTCACGAGCTCGCCCAGCCCGGGGTCGACCACGAGCGCTTTCGCCCCGATCTGGCCCCGGCGGTCTCCCGCGAGCAGCTGGGACTGCGCCCCGACGACTTCGTTCTCGTCTACCACGGCATCGGTCACTGGGCCAACGTCCGCGAGCTCTTCAGCCTCTACCTGGCCGTGCAGCTGCTCAGGCGGAGGGGTAGGCGCGTCCAGCTGGTCCGGCTGGGGAGCACGAAGCTGGGCGGCGTCGACCCGCGGACCTTCCAGGCGCTCAGGAACGGCCTGCCCGACCTGGGGGACGTCGACTGGCGCGAGATCCCGGGCTATCTGGCGCTCGCCGACGCCTACGTGCAGCCCGGGGCGCCCGACGACTTCAACCGCTACCGCCTGCCCTCGAAGCTGCCGGAGTTCCTCGCGATGGGGCGGCCCGTGATCCTTCCCGCCTGCAACCTCGGCAACGACCTGCGGGACGGCGAGGACGCGCTGCTGCTCCGCGAGGGGACGGCGCTCGAGATCGCGGCGCGCATCGAGCAGCTGCTCGACGATCGCGCCCTCGCCCGGCGGCTGGGCGATGCGGCGCGGCGGTTCGCGCTCGACCGCCTGAGCTGGCCCAAGAACGCGGCTCGGCTGGCGGATTTCTACCGGCAGCGGCTCGCCGCCCTCCCGGGTCCGGTGGCGGCGTGAGCGCCGTCCCCGACGCCCGGCTCTGGGAGCTCGAGGACCGCTACCGGGACCGCTTCGCACTCGAGCCGCTCTCCTACGGGACGGTTCGCGATTTCGCGGACAGCTGGGACAATCTCGGCGCGCTCGCCCGCGCCAGCTCCGACATGAAGGACCTGCAGCGCTGCTGGATGGTGAAGGCGATCCTCGGCAACGTCGAGCGCGGCGGGCACCTGGTCGAGATCGGCGCCGGCGAGCCGCTGGTCGCCGATCTGCTCACCCGGCTCGGGTTCCGGGTGACGATCGTCGATCCCTACGACGGCAGCGGCCACGGTCCGGAGCGGTTCGACGAGTTCCGGCGCGCCTACCCGGACCTGCAGTTCATCCGCGAGCGGTTTCCCCCCAGCGACGGGCTGCCGGGCGAGGTCGCCGCGGTCTACTCGATCTCCGTGCTCGAGCACATCCCGGCCGACGCGGTCGGGGACGTGGTGGCGACCGCGAACGAGGCCGTCGCCCCGGGTGGCTGCTCGATCCACGCGGTCGATCACGTGCTCGCGGGCTGGGGCGCGGACGCCCACCTGGAGCGCCTGGAGGAGATCGTGCGCCGCTCCGGGCTGGTGGTGGACACGCTCCACCGGCTGATCCGCGGGCTCGAGACCGACCCGGAGGCCTACTTCGTCTCGGCCGAGGCGCACGAGCGCTGGCGCGGCGCCCTTCCCTACGACGACTACCCGATGCGGAAGATCGGCTCGATCGGGGTGCTCAGCCGCAAGTGAGCTCTGACGCTATGTTCCGCCCGAGATGATCGCCTTCGGCTGCCCAATCACCGACCACGAGCAATACGAGGCCTTCGCCGAGCCCGGCATCAAGCTCGTCGCCGAGCCCGACTCCGAGATCCTCGCGCTCGGCTCCGCCGGCCTCGGCGACGCCTCGATCTTCCGCAACTACAACCTCCTGATCGAGGAGGCCGCGAAGCTCGACGACCTCGAGGCCCTGGTGCTGGTCCACCAGGACGCCGAGATCGTCGATCCGGAGTTCTGCGTGAAGGTGAGACGCGCGCTGCAGCACGAGGACCTCGGGCATCCTCGGCTGCGCCGGGGCGATCGGGGTGCGGAACATCGCCTGGTGGGACGGCTCGGTGACGCTCGCCTCCTTCTCGCACCAGTACGAGGAGTACGGCGGCGGCGAGATCCTCGGCTCGACCTTCAACTGGGAGGAGGCGCCCCCCGAGGCGCGGACCGGCGAGGTCGACGTGATCGACGGGTTCATGATGGTCCTCTCTCCCTGGTTCATCGAGAACATCCGCTTCGACGAGTCCCTGGGGCAGCTGCACGGCTACGACTTCGACGTCTGCCAGCAGGTGCGTGCCGCCGGCAAGAAGGTGATGACCGAGCACATCCAGGTGATCCACCATCACTCGCTGGAGCTGATCGGCGACGTCGAGGGCTGGGTCGCCGCCCACATGAGGGTCGCCGAGAAGTGGGACGGGAAGCTCTCCCCCGCCCAGACGATCCCGGGCGACTGGAAGGAGCGGACGCGCTGGGCCGAGGCGCGCCGAGACGCGGCGCTGATGCAGGCGAACGCGGCGGAGCTCGCCCGGGACGCCGCCGTCCTCGACCTCGAGCGCCAGCTCGAGTCCGTCGAGCGCAGCGCCAGCTGGCGGCTGACGAAGCCCCTGCGCTGGCTCAAGTCCTTGATCAGCCGCGGCGAGGAGCCGTCACGGAACGGCAACTCGCCGGGGCCGCTGCCGACCCGTCAGCGCTGATCGTCGCGCGCTGCGCCTCGCTCTCCGCCAGCAGGTCGCTGAGCTGCTGCCTCGAGAACGCCGGCTTGCCGCGCCCGCGCGCCTTCGAGAGCCACTCGGCCGCGGCGAAGGCGCCCGAGTGCGAGCAGATCCGCCTGACGGCGTCCTCCAGCCTGCCGGGCGTAGGCGAAGCGCTCGTCGATCTCCTGCTCGCGGGAGTGGCGCTGCACGAGCTGGGTGACTCGGGCCTTCTCGACCCGCTCGAGGATCGGATTGCGGTCCCAGGGCTCGACGATCTCCGCCACCGCGTCCGACCAGGGCGCGCTCTCCGGCCAGAGCAGCCCGCAGCCGAAGAAGATCGGGATCACGGCCAGCCGCAGGCCGTCATGCCCGGCCATGAAGTCCTCGATCGCGGTCATCACGCCGTTGCGGGGGCCGCCCTCCTCCAGCGCACCCCACTCGAAGGGGAGCCCTCGCTCGGCCGTGCCCGGATTCCCCGGAACGAGCTTGATGTCCTCGCCGTACGGGTGGCGATGCTCGGCCGGAATGCGATCGGGGGCGGCGTACTGGTCGCGGCGCGCGAGCGGCCAGCAGACGTCGTGGAAGACCAGCAGCGGGATCCGGCCCTCGGGCGCGCGCTCGGCGATCAGGCGCAGCTCCTCGCTCAGCGTGTAGTAGTTGTGGTCGCCGTCGAGGACGACCGCGTCCGCGATCTGCAGGTGGCCCAGAGCCTCGATGCTGGTCTCTGCGACCACCTGGAGGTCCGGGTAGGTGTCGAGCAGCTCGACCAGGTCGTCGTGCGGCATGGGGTCGATCGCCGTCACGTGCGCGCCGCTCGGCGCCGCCCAGCTGCAGCAGCTCCTCGGTCAGCCTCCCCCTCTCCGCGCCGGCCTCGATCACCGAGCCGACCGCGGCCGCATCGAAGCAGGCTCCCCAGATCTCGGCGAAGTTGCCGAGCGAGTAGCCGGCCTCGTCCGGATTGGTCCGGTGGTAGTAGGAGGTGACTTTCATCGGCATGGCGATTGGGGGGCCGATTCGGTATCCGGCCGAGCGCGGAGTCTAGGCCCAGCACGCATCCGGTTACGCTCCGGTTCGCAATGTTCAAGCCCGAGAACCCGAAGGCCAAGGCGCTGATGAGCGAGATCCGGGCGCGCCACCCGGGGCTGCGCGAGGCCCTGGTCGCCGACGCGCGCATCTCGCTGCTTCACCGGGGCGAGCGTCACGTGCTCCGTTCGCGAGCGGATGCCGCGATTCAGATACTGCGCCTGATCTGGACCAGCGACGCATTCCTCGCCCAGGCCCTCTACAGGGTCAAGGCTCGCCTCCAGCGGCTGGGCGTGCCGGTGCTGCCGCGATTGGCGCACCGGCTGGCGATGGCCACCGGCCAGGTCTCGATCGGGGACCCGGTGGTAATCCACCCCGGGATCCACCTGCTCCACGGGCAGGTGGTGATCGACGGCGTCGTGGAGATCCAACCCGGCGCGGTGATCGGGCCCTTCGTCACGATCGGGCTGCGAAGCGCGGACATCGTGGGCCCGACCATCGCGGAGGACGTCACGATCGGCACCGGCGCCAAGGTCCTGGGCAGGATCAAGGTGGGCGCCGGTGTCTCGATCGGGGCCAACGCCGTGGTGGTGGACGACGTGCCCGCCGGCGCCACGGTCGTCGGGGTACCGGCCCGTCCGGCGGGGGAGTAGAGCACGGGCGGAGGTGCTGCTACTTTGCTTCGCTGTCACGAGACATGATCTTTCGTTCACGCAAGAAATCCGGCTCGACGGCCACTCTGGGCGGCTCCGCTGCCGATCTGGCGGCAGGGCGGAGCACCGAGGAGCTGCTCGCTGAGATCGAGGAGCTGACCAGCTCGAACCGCGAGCACCGCGACGCGGACATGGAGACACGCCTGGTCGCGCTCCGCCATGCGGCCGGCATCCGGCTGCTGGACGCATCCGCCGGCGGGGCCGACTATCCCGAGCCCGCCTTCGATCAGCTCCCCGACCGCAACGGGGAGCTCGCCGGGATCACGCCCGAGCAGCTCACCCCCGAGATCCTGCGAGCCGGGATTCTCCGCGACGGCTGCCTGCTGGTTCGAGGCGTGCTCAGCCAGGACGACGCCGCGAGCCTCGTCGAGCAGATCCAGTCCGCCTTCGAGGCCCGTGACGCGCTGCAGGCTGGTCAGTCGGCGGACGACCGGCTACTACCACGAGTTCGTGGCGGACCCGCGCTTCGCCGGCGAGGAGGGTGGCCGTGACTGGGTGGCCGGCGGTGGAGGCCTCTGGGTGGCCGACTCTCCCCACCTGATGTTCGAGATGCTCAATTGCTTCGACCGCGCGGGGCTGACGCGCGTGATCAACGACTACCTGGGCGAGCGCCCGACGATCTCCGTGGAGAAGTGCACCCTGCGCAAGGTCGACCCCGACGCCGGCCACGGCTGGCATCAGGACGGCGCCTTCATGGGCGACGTCCGCGCCCTCAACGTCTGGCTCTCGCTCTCACGCTGCGGCGACGAGGCCCCGGGAATGGACGTGGTCCCCAGGCGCCTCGATCACCTCGTCCCCAGCGGCACCGACGGCGCGCTCTTCGAATGGTCGGTGTCCCCGAAGGTCGCCGAGGAGGCCGCCGGCGAGACCGGGATCGTGCGGCCGATCTTCGAGCCGGGGGACGTGCTGCTCTTCGACGACCTCTTCCTGCACTCGACCGCCGCCGAGCCCTCGATGAAGAAGAGCCGGATGGCGATCGAGAGCTGGTTCTTCGGGGCCTCCGCCTCCCCCGCGGAGTACGCGCCCCTCGCTGTGTGAGGAGCCCTCCGGAACCTCGCCGGTTCTTCTTCGTCCACATTCAGAAGACAGGCGGGGTCTCGCTGTACGTGCGCATGCGGTGGTACGTCGGACCGCGGAGGCCGTCTATCCCGGGCCCTCGGACGGCAGCGCGACCGCGGTTGCGCCGCAGCTCTATCCCGCAAATCCTGCTCGAGCGCTGGAAGGCGCGCCGTGACGAGATCAGGGTCGTGACCGGTCACTTCCCTCTCTGCGTGACAGAGCTCCTCGACGCGGACTTCGCCACCTTCACCGTGCTCCGCGACCCGGTCGAGCGCACCCTCAGCTACCTGCGCCACCACCGGGACACGACCCCGGCGGACAGCGAGCGCTCGCTGGAGGAGATCTACGAGGATCCGGCGCGCTTCAGGCCGTTCATCGAGAACCACATGGTGAAGATGCTCTCCCTGCGAGCCGAGGAGATGACGCACGGGATGATGACGGTCATCGATCTCGACCGACGACGTCTCCGGCGGGCGAAGCGGGCGCTCCGGAAGATGGACGAGTTCGGCATCCAGGAGGACCTCGAGGCCTTCGCCCAGAGGCTTCAGCGGCGCCTCGGCTGGGAGCTCGGGCCGAAGGTGCACGGCAACGTCACCGAGGCAGACGACGTGCCCGACTCGTTCCGATCGCGGATCGCCGAGGACAATCAGCTCGACATGGAGCTCTACGAATACGCCCGGAAGCTGCTCAGCAGGCGGACCTAGCGATGCTTGTCGGGAGCGAGCCCGCCGTCGCGGGCCTCGAGATCCAACCGCCCGCCCGGATCGCCGTCGGCAGAGGCACCGCATTCGTGATCGGCGGCTACTGCTACCACCCGAACGAGAGGACGCGGCGGCTCCAGGTGCAGGTCGGTGACTCCAGGCAGCCGGTCGAGCGATTCCGCCTGCCGCGCGACGACGTCTACGAGGGGCTCGAGGCGGGCGATCCCGCGCGCGCCCACGCGTACCGGAGCGGATTCGTCGCGCTCGTCGACGTGGGGCCGATCGATCGCGCGCAGCGGCTCGAGATCGAGCTGGTCCTGACCCTCGCCGGCGGGGGCGAGGCGCGGGCCCCGGCCGGCTCGGTCGACGTCCAGCCGGAGCTTCCGCCCCCCGCGGACGCTCCCCCGCCGGAATTTCCCGATCGCCCGGGCCCGCGGGTGGCGATCTGCATGGCGACCTACGAGCCGCCGGAGGACCTGCTCCGCATCCAGCTCGAATCCATCAAGCGACAGACGCACGAGAACTGGATCTGCCTGATCAGCGACGACCGCTCTTCGGACGAGGCCTTCGAGCGAATCCTGGCCCTGACCGGGGACGATCCGCGCTTCGTCGTCTCGCGCAGCGAGAGCCGGCTCGGCTTCTACCGGAACTTCGAGCGGGCCCTTTCGATGGCGCCCTCGGAGCGCCGACTTCGTGACCCTCTGCGACCAGGACGACCGCTGGCACCCCGGGAAGCTCGAGCGGCTGCTCGAGGGCATCGGCGACGCGCAGCTCGTCTACAGCGACGCCCGGATCGTCAGCCCCGCGGGCGAGCTCGTCAGGCCCTCCTACTGGACCGAGCGACGAAACAACTACACGAACTACGCCTCGCTGCTGCTCGCCAACTCGGTGACCGGGGCCGCCTCCCTGTTCCCGCGCGACCTCCTGGACGACGCACTGCCCTTCCCGCCCCGTCTGGCCCGGGCGTTCCACGACCACTGGCTCGCCGTCGTCGCGATGTCGCGCGGGGAGATCGCCTACGTGGACGAGCCGCTCTACGACTACGTCCAGCACGGCGACGCCGTGATCGGCCACTCGGAGGCCAACAAGAAGCCGCGCTCGGTTCGCAGGCACCTGCTCGAGCGTCTCCGCAACCCGACCGGCGGCTCGCGCATCGTCTACTTCTACGACTGGCATCAGGAGCTCCTCCTCCTGGAGGTGCTCCGGCTGCGCTGCTGGCCGCGGATGACTCCCCCGAAGCGCAGGACCCTGCGCCGCCTTCTCTCGGCCGACAGCGGGCGTGGCCGGGCTCAGCTGGCTCCTGGGACGGCGCACCAGGCGCCTCTGGGGACACGATGAGACCCTGGACGGGAGCTGTTCTACGCGTACGCGCTGGTCAGGCGCCGGGCCGTCTCGGCGTGGACCGCCGGCCGGCAGAAGGCCAAGCCGGCTGCTCCCGCGGGACGCCAGCATCCCGCCGGATCCCGGCCGCGAGAAATGACCGGGAGCGCGTCACTCGACGTCGTGATCGTCGCCTTCCGTTCGCGGGAGATGCTGCGGGAGTGCCTCGAATCGCTGCGCGCGCACCCAGGGCCGTCCTGCCCGATGAAGGTGATCGTCGTGGACAACGCGTCCGGCGACGGGACGAGCGAGATGGTCGGATCCGGATATCCGGAGGTGGAGCTGATCGGCTCGCTCGCCAACCTGGGGTTCGCTGCGGCGACCAACCTCGGGGCGGCGCGCGGGGAGGCCGGCTACCTGCTCGCGCTCAACCCCGACACCGCCGTCACCGAGGGGGCGCTCGACACCGTGATTGCGGCGATGGAGGCGCATCCCGAGGTGGCCGTGGCGGGCCCACGCCTGCTCCGCCCGGACGGCTCCCTCGACCACGCCTCGAAGCGGTCGTTCCCCACGCCGCTCAGCGCGCTCGGCCACTTCACCGGCGTCGGCCGGCGTCCGGGCGCGAGCGGGAAGCTGGCCGCCTACCGCGCGCCGGACGTCGAGGCGGGCCCGGTGGACGCCGTCAACGGCGCCTTCATGCTGATGCGGCGCTCGGCGTTCGAGCGGGTCGGAGGATTCGACGAGGGCTACTGGATGTACATGGAGGACCTCGACCTCTGCTACGCGCTCGCCCAGGCCGGCTGGGGCACCTGGTACGAGCCGGGCGCAACCGTCATGCACGTCAAGGGCGGCACGACCGGCGGCGAGCGATCGGTCCGCCTCAACTGGGCCTTCCATCGGGGGATGTACCGCTTCTATCGCAAGCACTACGCGCCGAGCCACTCATGGGCGCTCAACGGGATCATCTACGTGGGAATCGCCGCGAAGCTCGCGACTGCCGTCGTTCACTCGCTCCTGCGCCGGAGCCGCGCCCGCCTGCGCCAGCGGCGCCCCAGCGTGGCCCCGAGCGATGGCGGATCCGGCAGCAGGCCCGCGGGCGGGTAGGGCTCCGCAGGCCGTCCGGCGCGAAGCCCGTTGACCCTCCCGCGGACCCCTTCGAGGTTCCGGTCGAGGACCGCCTGGCCAGCGCTCACCGAGAGCTCGCGCGCGACGATGCCCGGAAGGCGCCATGGCGTGATCACGTTCCACTTGCGCAGCATGTATCCGCGCCCGTAGCCCATCAGGTAGTCCTTTCGGCGCGATCCGGACCCGAGGGTCCCGGAGTGCTCATGGAGCCCGCGAGCCGCCTTGGCGAGCCTGCACGATCCGCCCGCGCGCCGGAGGCGGAGGACGAGGTCGACGTCCTCCAGGTAGGCGAAGAGGCGCTCGTCGAAGCCGTCGACCTCGAGGAACGCCTCGCGCCAGAACGCCGCCGCGGCCCCCGAGGGGCCGATGGGATCGGCCACCGGGCCCTCCAGCGCCTCGACCGGCTCGCCGTTCAGGTAGTCGAACGCGAGCAGGGTCCGATCGATCTCTATCCCGGCTGTCTCGATCAGTCCCGGCTCGCCGGCGTCGCACATAACGCCCGCGGCCATCACGACCCCGCCGGCCGGATCGAGCGGCGCGGTGATCCGATCGACATAGCCGGGATCGACCACGCTGTCGTCGTTGAGCAGGACCAGCGTGTCGCCCTGCGCTTCCCGGGCCGCGAGGTTGACGGCGCGCGAATAGCCGAGGTTCGACTCAAGTCGCAGGATCTGGGCCCCCTCGACGGCATCGGCCGCCCGGTCGAGCTCCGGGGCTCCCGTGCCGTTGTCGGCCACGATGGTCTCGAAGCCCACCCCTTCCCCGGCCAGCGACTCCAGAAGCTTCACCGCCCGCGCCGGGGTGACGGTGGGGACGATGACCGTGGCGGTCAGAAGGCTCCGGTGCCTCGAATCACGCACACGGGGGTGAGCGCCAGGATGCGCAGGTCACGTCCCATGGAGAGGTTCTCGACGTAGTCGAGCTCGACCGCGAGGCGCTCCTCGAAGGTCAGCTCACCCCGGCCGTGCACCTGCATCGGGCCGGTGAGGCCCGGCTTCACGTCCAGCCGGAAGCGGTGCTCCGGGCTGTAGCGCTCCACCAGCTCGAGCTGCTCGGGCCGCGGCCCGACCAGGCTCATGTCGCCGCGCAGCAGGTTCCAGATCTGCGGAAGCTCGTCGAGGCTGAGCCTGCGCAGCACCCGGCCGACCCGCGTGACACGCGGGTCCTGACGGAACTTGAACATCGGCTCGGGAAGCTCATCCAGCAGGTCCTCGAGCGAGCTATCCGCGCCGACATGCATGGTCCGGAACTTGAGCAGCCGGAACGGCTCGCCATGAAAGCCGGCGCGCTGCTGCGCGAACAGGATCGGGCCCCGGTCCTCGAGCCAGATCGCCACGGCGATCACCGGGAAGAGCGGCGCGGCGAGGATCGCAAGCGGGATACCGACGATCAGATCGAGCGCTCGCTTCAGCATCATCGTCGAGCGGGAGACGTCGGACGTGAGGTACTCGAACACCGGCAGCTCCGCGAGGCGCGAGATCTCATGCGGAGTCGCCTGCCCGCGCAGCGGTGACACCAGGCTCAGCTTGGCTCCGTGCTGGTGGCAGAGGTCCGAGATAACGGCGATCTCACCGGCGTCGATCCTCTCGTGGGCGAGAACCACGCGGTCGATGCGCCCATAGTCCCCGGGTTCGACCGCGGACATGTGCAGATCGGCGAACAGGGCGATCTTGCGGCGCATGGCGTGCGCAAGGCTGTCCCCGCCGACGATCAGCGCTCGTTCGCGCGTCGTGCTGGCACGCCACGCGGCCCTGGCTGCGACCCGCAGGACGAAATCGGCGACGATCGTGATCCCCGCCGTCAACGCGAGCTCGCCGGTGCTGAGGGATCCTGCGGGGGTCAGTCCGCCGAGCACGGTCGCCACCACGGCCCCGATCACGCCCCAGGCGAAGATCACCGGTGCCTCGTCCACCGTCAGGTGACGCATCACCCGGTGGTCGGCGTCGTAGAGCCCCGCCAGCTTCGCGACCAGAATCCACGCCGGCAGGAAGGCCAGCAGCCAGATTGCCCGCTCCGGCGGCAGCGCCAGCGCCAGTCCGAGGCCGACCGCACAGCAATCCGCGAGAGCAAGGAGTCGGCGCCTGCGAACGTCCCGCCACCACCGCGGCTGGGCGGGGGAGTGAGCGGATGCCTTGACCAGAGCACCCCGGACCGACTCGGAGTCGAGGAAGTCGCGTGCGGGCGCCTTGGTTCGGGCTTCTGTAGGACTCAACGCTGCTGTGCTCTTTTCCGGCTCATCCCTGTCTGGGTTCGGAGGTGTCTCGCGCGAACGGAACCGGACTCAGGCTCTGAGCCCGCTCGATTGCCGTATGTGCCGCTGCCCTGTCTCCTCGCCTCTTCAGGAGATTAGCCTCAATCAGGGACAGGCGCCAATCCTCTGAATCGCGCGCCTCCGCCTGTCTGAGGTAGACGAGCGCCTGGGAGACGTCGCCGCGCTCGGCCTCCAGCAGCGCCAGCTGCGTGTACGGCTCCGACGACCAGGGCTGGACGGTCTTGGCCGCGCGCGCACGATCGATCCCCTCCTCGATCTGATTCGCTGAAGCGGCGTCCCTGCTCTTCTGCAGCTCCAGCTCCGTGAGCACCACCAGCCCTCCTGCGACCATGGCGACCCAGGCGGCGACCACCGTGCCCAGGCCGAGCAGGTAGCCGTGACGCGCCATCGGACGAGTCGGCGCCGACGTCAGCAGCAGTGCGGCACAGACGACCGCGGGGCCGAAGACCGCGGGTATCTCCCAGGTCCAGTCGAAGGCCGCTCCGACGGCTCCGGCCGCGACCACGGCCACCAGGATCCCGGCGTCTCCGTCGCGGCCCTCGCCGAGCCGGCGCCGCCCCGCGAGCACGACGGCGCCCACGAACCCGAGGAAAAGCGCGATCCCGGGGATGCCCAGCTCGGCCGCCTGCTGCAGGGGCAGCGAGTGGGCGTTACGGACGAACAGCGGCGCGCTCGCGTGCCGGGCCCACCAGTCCTCGTATCCACCTGCCCCGACGCCCCCAACGGGACTGTGGTCGAACGCGTCGAGCGCCTCCCCCCAGAACTGCCAGCGTCCGTTCGAGCTCAGGTCGGCGGCTCCAACCGGGATTCCCGACCGGGTGGACGGCGCCCTCTCGAACTCCCGGAACCGATCGGCCGGATGAGCGGCTATCGCCCCGCCGATGGCCGCGGCGACCGCGACTGCGCCCAGAGCGAGGCCGACCGGGCGTGAGATCCGGATCGTGGGCCTCCATCCATCCGCCCGCCAGGCGATCGCTCCGGTGATCGCCGCCACCGCCACGCAGAGCGCGGACATGAGATCTCCGTCGTCCCGCTTGGCCGAATCGACCACCCCGCGGGTCAGAGCTTCCATCTGCTCGGCCGCGAGAATCAACACCGCGGCCCCGATCGCTCCGAGCGCGATGGTCCGGAGCTGTCGCGCGCGATCTGGTGAGGCCGCAACCAGGATGACCCACGCGATCACGACGGCCGCCCCGCCTCCCCTGGAGCTCGCCAGCCAGATCCCGAGCGTGGCCAGCGGGATCACGGCCGTCGCGACGGCCCGCAGGACTCGGGTCGGCCCCTGAACGCCACCGTATGCGAGCAGCGTCGCTGCGGCCGCGAGCAGAGCGGCGGTCCCGTTCCAGTAGCCGATCGGGTACGAGAGCCTGCCGGCCGCGTTCGGAATGTCGCTGACCCCGCTATCGAGGATGCCCGGCTGCAGATACGAGAAGAGCGCGACCACCGCAATGACGCCGAGGCCGCCGGCCAGTCCCCCGAGCCACTGAGCCCGGCCGGCTCGGGTCGCGGTGCAGGCGGCGATCACGAAGAGCGCGAGATAGAACGAGACTCTGATCGCCTCGTCGAAGGCCCGGCCCTGGTCGCTCGCCCACAACACCGAGGCGGTCGCGAGCATCGCGGTGGCCGCAAGGCAGAGCCCAGCAGCGGCGGCGAGCCAGCCGATCGGGGCCGACGGCAGGGCGCGCCCCACCAGCCCCGCCACGACGGCGGCCCAGATCACGATCGACGCGGCCGCGTAGCCTGTGGGGTCGAAGAGTCCCTGCGCAAATGAAGCGATTACGACGGCCGCCGCAACCAATGCGGCCCCTGCGTGTTGTCTGATCGTTGAAATCATGGATTCGAAGTCAGTCTTGCGGGGAAGGCAGTATCTTCGCCCCTTCACAATTTCGTATGAGCGCCCGCACCACAGTCAAAGCACTTGTTGCGGGGGCGGCGTTATCGCTTGCCCTCGCACCCATCGCCCTGGCCGGACCCGCCGGGGACGAGTACCTGCCCAAGGTCCCGAATGCGGGCGGGAGCGCGCCCGCCCACTCCGCCGGCGGCGGATCGGGAGGGTCAACCCTGCCAGAAGCGAGCGGCAAGGGCTCAAAGGACGCCAACGGCAAGAAGAAGAACAACTCGGCGAGCCTGGCCGTGCCGGTCGGAGGGTCCGGTGGCGGGGGCGACAACTCCTCCGGAAGCATCCTGCTCAACCCAATCGTCCTGCTGATGATCGCCGCGGTGATCGCCGCAGCCGTGGGAATGACCCTGCGGCGCCGGCAGCTCAGCGACGGCGAGCCCGAGCCCCAGACCAATCCCGGCGCCCCCGGCGCCGGCAGCCCTCGAACTCCGGACGGCGAGATCATCGCCGGCCGCGACAAAGCCGCCTAGATAAAGGAGAGTGACCGTGCGCCGCATCGTCATCGCGACGACCCTGCTGATTTGCCTCGCCTTCGCCCTCGCCCCGCACGCAGGCGCCAAAACCGCGCACGCAAGCGCTAAGACCGCGCCCCGTGGGTTCTACGGCGTGATCCCGGCGGACGACCCAACCTCGACCGAGATTGACCGCATGGGCGCCGGCAGGGTCGGGACGCTCCGCATCAACTTCGTCTGGGGAGCGGTGCAGCCCGCCCAGGGCGCGCCTCTCGACTTCAGCCACTACGACGCGATCATCGGCGAGGCGGCCACGCAGGGAATCCGGGTGCTGCCCACGGTCTACAGCTCCCCCTCATGGGCCGCTCAGAAGACGAACTACCCGCCCAGCCCGCAGCACAAAGGCGAGTGGCAGACCTTCCTCCAGGCGGCCTCCGCCCGCTACGGCGCCAACGGCACCTTCTGGTCGGAGAACCCGGCCATCCCCAAGCTGCCGGTGATCGACTGGCAGTTCTGGAACGAGGCCAACTCTCCGAGCTTCTGGTTCGGGAAGCCCAACCCCAAGCAGTACGTGAACTATCTCCGGGTGTTCCACCGGGGCATCAAGGCCGGTGACCCCTCCGCGAAGATTGTGCTGGCCGGGCTCTTCAGGACCCCGAGAGTCAGGCATGGAATCCGGCTCGACCGCTTCCTGCCGAAGATCTACAAGAGCAAGGGGGCGAAGAAGCTCTTCGACGCGGTCGCGATGCATCCGTACGCCAGCACGCCAAAGAACGCCTTGACCTCGGTCGAGGCCACGCGCAAGATCATGTCCCGGTTCAAGGACAAGCGCACGCCGCTCTGGATCACCGAGATCGGCTGGGCCACCGGGGGCAGCCCGCACACGGCGCTGGTCGTCTCACCGAAGCGCCAGGCCAAGGACCTCCGGAAGTCCTACCGGCTCCTGGCCGCAAATCGGAAGCGGTTCAAGATCGCCGGGGTGATCTGGTACTCGTGGCGCGACATCGACGGCGGCATCTGGTTCCAGCACACAGGCCTGTTCACGTCGGCCCTCGATCCGAAGCCCGCGTGGAGCGCCTTCACCCGCCTGACCGGCGGAACGCCCTAGCCCGGGATGTCAGGGGGCATACGGTGTGGCGCAACGAGCCCAGCTTCCGCGTGTTAGCCCGTTCGTGGAGCAATCACGACCCAGACGCCCCGGCGTGAGCCGCAGGCTGCGCCGGATCTCGATCCTGGCTCTCCTCCTGGTGTCCCTGGGGGCTTCCCAGGCGGCGCACGCGACGCCGCGGGCGTTCTATGGCCTGATCCCGGCGAACGACCCCAGCCCTTCGGAAATCCAGCGGATGGGCGCCGGACATGTCGGCACGCTTCGCATCAACCTCTTCTGGGGGGCGGTGCAGCCCACTGCCGGTGCTGCCTACGACTGGAGCCACTACGACCCGATCGTCCAGGGCGCGGCGGAGAACCGGATCAACGTGCTCCCGACGGTCTACGGCTCGCCGCACTGGGTGGCGCGGCGCCCCAACCTGCCGCCCGGGAAAAAGCACTGGGCCGACTTCCGGAACTTCGTGGCCGCGGCCGCGCAGCGCTACGGCCGTGACGGCATCTTCTGGCAGCAGCACCCGCAGGTGCCGCGACGGCCGATCGTCTGGTGGCAGCTCTGGAACGAGGTCAACTCGCCCAGCTTCTGGTACCACAAGCCGAAGGCGAAGCAGTACGTCCGGCTGCTGAAGAAGTTCCACGCCGGCATCAAGAGCGGCGACCCGGGCGCGAAGATCGTGCTCTCGGGGCTGTTCCCCACCCCGCGCCTCAGGCACGGGGTGAACGGCAACCGCTTCCTGGAGGGGATCTACCGGAACCGGGGCAAGCGGCTCTTCGACGCGGCGGCGCTGCACCCGTACTCGACCAGGCCGCACCAGACCCTGAACCGCGTCAGGGACATGCGCCGGACCATGGCCCGGCACAAGGACAAGAAGGCCAAGCTCTGGCTCACCGAGGTCGGCTGGGCGACCGGCGGCCCCCGGACGGCGCTCACGGTGTCGCGGCACCGCCAGGCGAAGTACCTGCGCCAGACCTACAGGCTGCTGGCGAAGAACCGCAAGCGGTACAAGATCCCGGGGTGATCTGGTACTCGTGGCGCGACATCCCGAGCGGCGGAATCTGGTTCCAGTACACGGGCCTGTTCACCGACACCCTCAAGCCGAAGCCGGCCTGGAACGCCTTCACCTCCCTGACCGGGGGAGCTCGATAGCCGGTCACGTGGGCCGGATCAGCCGCCGGCCATCGCCGGCAGGATGACCACGGTGTCGGAGTCCGCGGCCAAGGTGTCGAGGCCATCCAGGACGCGCACGTCCTCGTCGTTCAGGTAGACGTTGACATAGCGGTTGAGCTCGCCCTCCGGCGAGAAGAGCTGGTCCTTGGTCTCGGGATAGCGCTCGGCGAGCGCCCTCAGCGCAGCGCCGACGGTGTCGCCGTCGGCGCTGACCTCGGCCTCGCCGCCGGTCTGCGGGCGCAGCACGGGTGGCACCTTGATAGTCGGCATGGGCGGGAAACCTAGCGGCTCGCGGCTACGCTGCGCAGAAGAGTTCGTAGTCGGGGAACTTGCCCATCTCCGACTCCGGGATCTCCTCGGCGTTCGGTCCGCAGATCGGGCATTCGGGGTCCCTGCGGACCTTGAGCTCGGTGAAGTGAGTTCCGAGCGAGTCGTAGAGGAGCAGGCGGCCGACCAGCGGCTCGCCGATCTCCGCCACGAGCTTGATGACCTCGTTCGCCTGGAGCAGGCCCATGACGCCGGCCATCACGCCGAGCACGCCGGCGGCGCCGCAGCTCGGGGCGAGCTCCGGGGGCGGGGGCGTCGGGTAGAGGCAGCGGTAGCAAGGCCCCTCGAAGGGGATGAAGGTCGAGATCTGCCCGTCGAACGCCAGGATCGATGCCGAGACGACCGGCTTGCGCAGCCGTACCGAGGCGTCGTTCAGGAGGTACCGGGTCGGAAAGTTGTCCGCCCCGTCGACGATCACGTCGTAGTCGGAGATGATGTTGATGATGTTGGAGGCGTCGAGCCGGACGCGGTGCTCGATGACCTCGACGTCGGGGTTGAGCGCCTCGATCGTCTTGCGCGCCGACTCCGTCTTGGGCTGGCCGATGCGCTCGGTGTTGTGGATGACCTGGCGCTGGAGGTTCGACTCGTCCACCTCGTCGTCGTCGACGAGACCGATCGTGCCGATTCCGGCCGCGGCCAGATAGAGGGCGGTGGGCGCGCCCAGGCCGCCCGCGCCGAGCAGCAGGACCTTCGCGTTCAGCAGCTTGAGCTGGCCCTCGACGCCGACCTCGGGAAGCAGCGTGTGGCGCGAGTACCGGTTGCGCTGCTCCGGGGTCATGCCCTCGGCCATGACGACCGGGAGACCCTCGGCCTCCCACTCCTTGATCCCGCCGCGCACCGACGCGGCGTTCTCGTAGCCGAGCTCGCGGAGCTCGTCGGCGGCGCGAGCGGAGCGGTTGCCGGACGCGCAGTAGAGGAGCACCCGCTGCGAGTGGTCGGGGACGACCTCCTCGATGCGATCGGTGACGTCAGCCGGGCGAACCAACTCGGCGCCGTCAATATGTGCCTCGAGGTGCTCGTAGGGCTCGCGGGTGTCGATCAGGGCGACGCCGTCGCCCTTCAGCTCCTCGAGAGCCTCGGTGGGATCGACCTCCTCGATCCGCTCCTTGACCTGCTCGATCGTCTCGGTGGTGGCCATCAGGTTGTGTCCTCCTCGCCTTCCAAGTGTGTCTCGGCCTCTTCGGTGCCGATCGCGATCTCTCCTTCGATGGGATACGAGAGGTCGCTCCAGAGCTTTGCGCCTCCGATGATCGAGGCGACGTTGGTGAAGCCGTGCTCATTCTGCAGCGCGTCGGCGGTCCTGGCGGAGCGATTGCCCTCGCCGCAGACCAGGATCAGCCGATCCTCGGGCCCGGCGCCGGCCTTCTCGATTGCATCGACGTAGGCGGCCTCGTGAGCGTCGCGGGCGCTCTCGCCGGACGGGACGTTGAGCGCATCCGCCAGGTGACCGGCCTCGTAGCGCTCGGGATCGCGGACGTCGATCAGGACGGCGCCGGACTCGATCTCCTCTCGCGCTGCGGGCGGCATCAGCTCCTCGATCCGGCTCTTGACCAGCTCGAGGGGCGGCGGCACGTACTTGCGGGGCAGCTCCACGGAATTCATATTCCCAAATCCTGATCGGGTTTCACGGGCTTCAAGAAGTATAGCCCGATCCGCCCGCCTCAACCCTCGAACTGCCCCCCACCGAGCTCGGGCGGCAGCGCCTTCGGGCCGTCGGGATACATCGCGGCAAGCTGCTCCTCGCTCATCTCCAGGGTGTTGGCGCCCTCGGGAGGAGCGCCGACGACCAGCCAGAGGCAATCCGTGCTGGTGTCGTTGAAGAGCTGGCGCACATGCTCGGGCTCGACTAGCAGCGTGTCGAGGGGCCGGAGGGTCAGCACCTCCGCATCGACCCGGACCCGCCCCCGGCCCTCGATCAACACGTAGAGCTCGTGCGTCTCGAAATGCCGGTGCCAGGTCGAGGCCTGCCCGGGCTGGAGCCGCCAGAAGCGGGCGCCGAGCGTCTCGGCCTCGAGCTGCTTGGCGAGGTCGGTGTTGTCGACCTTCATCTGATTCGAGGGACGCCAGAAGGCGTCCCTCGAGCTCAGCAATCGGTAAGCCAACTGCCTAGCCGATCGACGGTCGCATCTGGCGCAGCCGGCGGACCCGCTCCTCGATCGGCGGATGGGTCGAGAACAGCGAGGCCATGCCGCCGCCCTTGAACGGCCTGACGATGTAGAGCGGCTCGGTCGCGTTGTTGACCTGCATCGGCGTCGCCTGGGCACCCGACTCCAGCCGCAACAGGGCAGAGGCGAGCGACTCGGGATTGCCGCAGATCTCGGCGCCCGTTGCGTCGGCCGAGAACTCCCGCTGGCGCGAGATCGCCATCTGGATGATCCCTGCGGCGAGTGGCGCGAGCAGGACCATCGCTATCGCCGCGATCGCACCCAGGGGCGAGTCGTCGTCCCCGCCGACCCAGAGCAGCATGTAAGCGATCCAGGTGATGGCGGAGCCGATCGCCGAAGCGACCGACACCAGCAGGATGTCGTGGTTGCGCACGTGGCCGAGCTCGTGGGCGAGCACGCCGCGGAGCTCGTCCTCGGTGAGCAGCTTGCGTATCCCGGCCGTCACCGCCACCGCGGAGTGCTTCGGGTTGCGGCCGGTCGCGAAGGCGTTCGGCTGCTCCTGCGGGATGACGTACAGCCTGGGCATGGGGAGGCCGGCTCGCGTGGTCAGGTCCCGGACCATCTGGTAGAGCCGCGGATCCTCCTCCTCGGAGACCGGCTTGGCCCGCGCCGCGGCCAGCGCGATGCGGTCGCTGAACCAGTAGGCGCCGAGGTTAAAGAGAAGGGCGATGACCAGGAAGAAGGCCGCCCCCTTTGGACCGCCGACGAGGGCTCCGATGACGACCAGCAGGCCGCCGAGCCCGGCCATCAGCAGGGTCGTCCGAAGGGCCGCGCTGAAGTTGGATCGCTTGGTGGTGGTCATCCCGGTGAGTCTCCTTTTCGGGGGGAAATGAAGTCTGCAAGCAGGATACAGAGCGTCCTCAACGGGCAGTAAGGACTCGTCACCGATCAAGATCGTCACGTTCTGATACCTTCATAATTAGTGACTACCACCAAACGCCGCAGCGAGAGACAGCAGTGGAACCCGGACCTCGGCGTATTGGCGGCTCAACTGCTCTTCTCCTTGCAGCACGAGCTCTTTGCGCGCCTGGCCGGCGCCGGATACGACGACCTTCGCCCACGGCACGGTGCGGTCCTTGCCTATCTCGACGAGGACGGCGTGCGAGCGACTGAGCTGGCCCGGCTATCCGGCCGCCACAAGCAGATCGTGGGGCGCCTGGTCGACGAGCTGGAGGAGCTCGGCTACGTCGAGCGCCGCCCCGATCCGGCGGACAGAAGGGCGAAGCTGATCGTTCCCACGAAACGCGGGCTCGAGCAGATGCGGCGGGGCGACCAGATAGTCGCCGACATCGAGGCACGCCACGCCAAGGCGACCGGGGCGAAGGACTACGCCGAATTCCGCAACGTCCTGCGCGGGGTGGTGGGCCGGTCAAGGGAACTCTCCGTCGACGCAAGAGGCGAACCATGAGCAACTTCTCGAAGGAAGAGCTGGACTACCTGGAGGGCGAGCGCCGACTTGGTCGAGTGGCAACCGTCGGCACCGACGGGACGCCGCACGTCACTCCGGTCGGCTGGAGCCTCGACGCCGAGGGGAAAGCGATCGAGGTCGGCGGCCGGGACTTCGAGGGCACCAAGAAGTTCCGTGACGTGAAGCGCAGCGGCCGGGCGGCGATCGTAATCGACGATCTCGCCAGCACGGACCCCTGGCGGCCGCGGGGCGTCGAGGTCAGGGGCTCCGCAGAGACGATCAACGGCGATCGCCCACGCATCCGCATCCACGCCGACCGCGTGCGGTCCTGGGGCCTGGAGGATTGACCCTCCCCCACGCGGCGCTGCCACGCTGACAACGCTTACTGTCCCGCGCGATGAGCACCTCGGGACGACGAATGCCGGCCTCGGGGACGATCGCACTGATCGGCGGGCTCACGTTGGCCGGCCTGGCGTTCCGCCTGCCTTCCTTCAACGACTCCCTGTGGGGTGACGAGCTGGCCACGAACTTCGTGGTCAACGGTTTCGGTATCGGCGACCCCCTGTGGCTCGTCCGCCACGGCAAGGAGGCGACGCCGCCCCTCTTCTTCCTCCTGACCTGGCTGACGAAGGGGTTCGACGGCGTCGACGGCCTGCGGGTCATCTCGCTCGTTGCCGGGCTGCTGACGATCCCGCTGACGTATGCGCTCGGCGTTCGAACGGTTGGTGCGCGGGCGGCCGCGGTCGGGGCGGCACTGGTGGCGTTGAGCCCCACCCAGATCTTCTACTCGACGGAGGCCCGCGCCTATGCCCTGATGATGTTCCTCTGCCTGCTCGCGTGCATCTGCCTCTTGATCGCGCTCGAATCGGGCCGGCTTCGATGGTGGGTGGCGTACGCCGCCTCCGTGAGCGGCGCGATGTACACGCACTACACCTCGCTCTTCGTCCTGGCCGGGTTGTTCGGATGGGCGTTCTTCGCTCGCCCAGACGCGCGGAAGCAGCTCCTGCTCGCGACCGCGGGGGCGACCCTCGTGTTCGTTCCGTGGCTCCCGGAGCTGGTGAGCGACAGCGGCAAGCGGGCCGCGAAGAACATCGAGCTGATCCATCCGCTGACCCTCGTGCGGGCGAAGACCGACCTTCTCCAGTTGTTCCTCGGCCATCCTTTCCTCCGGGTCTCCAGGGTCCCTGGAGATGTGGCCCTCTGGCTGATCGGATCGGCCGTCGCGCTCGGCGGGGCTGGACTGGCATTGGCGCTGAGAGCGCGGGACAAGCCGTGGTGGCCGCCATCGTCCGGGGTCGCGCTCGTCTTGGTCCTGGCGCTGGCGGCGCCCGTCGGCGCCACGATTCACAACGTCTTCGCGCCGAGCGTCTTCCTGCCACGCAACCTGCTCGCGTCCTGGCCGGGATTCGCGCTCGCGCTCGGAGCGCTGGTCACCGCCGCGCCGGCATCGATTGCATGGCTTCGCTGGGCGGCCACCGGGCTGCTCATCGGGGGCTTCGCGATCGGAGCTTTCAAGATGCTCGAGACGAGCAACCAGCGGCCCGAGTTCGACGCCGCCGCGGCGTTCATCGAGAGGACCGGCCCTACCGGCTCCCCGGTGGTCGACCTCCCGCAGCCCAGTCCCGGTCCTCAGACACCCCTGGAGGCCGCCCTCGCGCCCAAGGGGGCGCCCCTGCCCCGCGATCGACCGGTCCTCGAGCTGGCGTCCCCCACTTTCCAGACCCAGCTCCAGCTGAGTCGCCAGGGACAGCCACTGAGCCCGGCGACCCCGAGACCCTCGGCTCAGTCCATCGCCCAGCAGGCCGCTCAGCTGGCCGGGTCGGGAACCATCATCCTGGTTGACGGGACCGCCAGCGTGGAGGAGCTGGGGCGCACACCGGGCCCGGTCGCGGACTTCCTGGCCGCGCTTCCCCCACGCTTCCACGAGATCGAATCCCGCGACTTCTCCGGTCTCGTTCCGATCGGCGTCCATGTCCTCAGCGGCGGCGGGTGACGAGCGCGCTCCCGGACCATAACCGACCATTCCGCTAGGATTTAGCGGCGATGCTGTTCTCCACCCGAGCCGAATATGGAGTGCGCCTGATGGTCGAGCTCGGCCGCCAGGAGGACGGCGCACCGGTGGCGCTGAGTGCGGTCGCCGAGTCCGAGCACCTCCCCCTCTCCTATCTCGAGCATCTCGTCGCCAAGCTGCGCAAGGCGGGGCTGGTCGAGAGCCAGCGCGGCGCCCACGGCGGATACCGCCTGGGGCGGCCCGCCAGCGCGATCGAGATGCTCGAGGTGGTCCAGGCGCTTGAGGGAGCGATCGCCCCGATGGAGTGCTTCGAGCTCGACACCGAGGGCAAGGTCTCCTGCTCGCATGAGAGCGATGGCGACCAGGCATGCGCCACCAAGCTTCTCTGGACCCGGGTGCAGGGCGGCGTGACCAAAGCGCTCGCCGGCACGACGCTGGCCGAGCTGGTCGAGTTCTCCGACCATCACGCGCCTCAGCCCGCTCCCAAGGCAGCCGCGGTCACCGCGGCGTAGCGACAACTTCAACCAACCAGGAGTCCCAATTGGCAGAGCTCGAGATCCGCAACCTGCACGTGACCGCCGAGGGCAAGCAGATCCTCAAGGGCGTCAGCCTCGACGTGGAGCGGGGGAGCATCCACGCCCTGATGGGGCCTAACGGCTCCGGCAAGTCGACCCTCGCCAACGCGATCATGGGCCACCCCGGCCTCGATGTGACCGAGGGGACGATCACCTTCAAGGGCGAGGACATCACCGAGACCTCGCCGGACGAGCGCTCGCGCATGGGCCTCTTCATGGCGTTCCAGTACCCGGTGGCGATCCCCGGAGTCACCGTCGCCAAGTACCTGCGCATGGCCGTCAACGCACATCGTGAGCACGCCGGCGAGGAGCCCGTGAAGCTCAAGGACTTCCGCAAGGAGACCGAAGAGGCGATGGCGCTCACCAACATCCCCAAGGAGTTCTCCTCGCGCTACCTGAACGAGGGCTTCTCGGGCGGCGAGAAGAAGCGGATGGAGATCCTCCAGCTCGCCATGCTGCAGCCGGATATGGCCGTCCTCGACGAGACCGACTCCGGGCTCGACATCGACGCCCTGCAGGTGGTCTCCGAGGGGGTCAACAAGTTCGCCGGCCCCGGCATGGGCGTCCTGATCATCACCCACTATCAGCGCATCCTCCACCTGATCAAGCCCGACGCGGTGCACGTGCTGTTCGACGGGCGCATCGTCAAGGAGGGCGGTCCCGAGCTCGTCGAGCAGCTCGAGGAGAAGGGCTACGGCTGGATCAAGGACGAGGTGGCGGCCGCGGCGGCGTAGGCCGCCCGCGAGGGAGCATGGAGCCGACTGCGACCACAGCGCCCGCCCTCCCCCGGTCGCTCGAGGAGATCCGGGCCGAGTTCCCGATCCTCGCCCGTGAGATTCACGGGGAGCCGCTCGCCTACCTCGACAACGGCGCCACGGCTCAGAAGCCGCTGGCGGTGCTCGACGCCCTGGACCGCTACTGGCGCGAGCACAACGCCAACGTCCACCGCGGCGTGCACACGCTCTCCGAGGAGGCGACCGCGCTCTACGAGGACGCGCGTCTGACGGTCGCGAAGCATCTCGGCGCCGAGGGCCGCGAGGTGGTCTTCGTGCGGAACGCGACGGAGGCGCTCAACCTGGTCGCCTACTCGTGGGGGAGGACCAACCTCTCGGCGGGCGACCGGATCGTGGCCACCGAGATGGAGCATCACTCGAACGTCGTCCCCTGGTACCAGGTCGCCCAGGAGAAGGGCGCCCACCTCGACTGGGCGCCGATCACCGCCGACGGCCGGCTCGACATGGACGCGTTCGCCGCGCTGCTCGAGCGGGGCCCGAAGCTCGTCTGCGTCACCCACGTCTCCAACGTCCTCGGCACCATCAACCCCGTTCGCGAGATCGCCCGGATGGCGCACGACGCCGGCGCCCTGCTCGTCGTCGACGGCGCCCAAGCCGGGCCGAAGCTCGAGCTCGACATGGCCGAGCTCGGAGCCGACTTCTACGCCGTGACCGCGCACAAGATGTACGGGCCCACCGGCATCGGCGCGCTCTTCGGGCGCCGCGAGCTGCTCGAGGAGATGCCGCCCTTCATCGGCGGCGGTTCGATGATCCGCAAGGTCACCAAGGAGCTGATCACCTGGGCCGATCTGCCCGCCAAGTTCGAAGGCGGCACTCCCGCCATCGGCGAGGCCGTCGGCTTCGGAGCGGCGGTTCGGTGGATCGACGACCTCGGGCTGCCCGCGATCCACGCGGCCGAGGCGGAGCTCACCTCCTACGCGCTCGAGCGGATCGCCGAGGTTCAGGGCCTCACCCTCTTTGGCCCGGCCGCCGGCGACGAGCGTGGCGGGATCATCTCGATCGACATCGAGGGAGTGCACGCGCACGACATCTCGGAGATCCTCGACCGCCACGGCGTGGCCGTCAGGGCCGGTCACCACTGCGCCCAGGTGCTGATGCAGCGCCTCGGCGTGCCGGCGACGACCCGAGCGAGCCTCGCCGTCTACAACACCCAAGGCGAGATCGACCGGCTCGTTGACGGGCTGCAAGACGCGCGGCGGGTCTTCGAGCTCTAGGCGCTCCGTCTTCGAGACAGCCGTTACCTTGCGGCGCAACTTCGGCAAGTCGGCGGCCCTTGCCGCCGGGTTCGAGTACTCCCTCGGGGAGATCGTGATCACCTTGGATGGCGACGGACAGGATGATCCGGCCGAGATCCCCGCCCTGATCGAGAAACTCGAAGAGGGCTACGACCTCGTCTCCGGTTGGAGGCGGGTGCGGCAGGATCAGTTCGTGAAGCGGTGGTCGTCGCGGCTCTTCAATTGGGTGACCGCACGTGTTTCGATGCCGAGACAGGCACTCGCGGGGAGCTAGGCGGTACCGAGTCGGTCAGCGGTCTCCTCGTCGGGCTGCGCTCGCCCGTCCCGCCGCCTGTCTCGACGGACGCCTTCGACTGCCGCCAGGAAGTCCCGCGCGACCGCATCCTCGCTGCCCACCTCCAGGAAGGTCTTCCGGGCGGCCTCCCCCAGCCGCTCGCAGAGCCCACGGTCGTTCGCGAGCCGGATCATCGCCGCTGCGAGCGCCTCGTGGTCGCCCGCGGGGACGAGGAGTGCGTTCTGCCCCTCTTGCAGCACCTCGCGGGCAGCAGGGGTATCGGCGGTGATGATCGGGCGACCGACCGACATCGCGTGGTAGACCTTGTTCGGCACCACCCGCGCGGCCTTCGCGCTCGCGCCGAAGATGCCCAGACAGATCCCCGCGCCGGCCAGTTCCTCGCCCAGCCGTTCGTGCTCCACCCACGGGAGGTGCTCCATGCGCGGAGGCGGGTCGCGCTCAATCTCATCCGCGAGCCATCGGTCGAGCTGCCCGCCTCCGATCAAGCGCACGGGTGGCGTCCCGTCAACGCGCGCGGCCCGGACGATCGTCTCCAGCCCATGCATCGGCGAGAGCTTCCCGTAGAAGAGCGCCCGCGGCTCTCCCGCCGGGAGGGGAGCGGGCTTGAAGATCGCGGTCTCCGCCCCCAGGCGAACAACCCCCATTCGCTTGGGGGCGACCCCAAAGCTCTCCTCGAAGTAGGCGGCGTGCGCCCGCGTATCGACGATCAAGACATCGGCGCACCTGAACGTCACCTTGTCCAGCGCGGCAAGCGCCGCGCCCGCGGTGCTCCCCACTCGCGCCCGGTCGCCGGCCAGCGTGTCCGAGAACGAGATCATGGCGTCCGCTATCAGCGGCACGCGTCGGCCCCTGGCGAAGATCCAGGCCGGAAGCGCGTCCGGCTGGTAGGGGTAGCCGGCCACCACCGCATCCACCGGTCCAAGGCGGCGCTGTTCCCGAGCCAGCCCTCCCCAGGCCTGCAGGAAGCTCGCCCCCGTGGCGCCCAGGCGCTGGGGGGAGAGAAATCCGCCGGCCTTGTGCCGGGTGAGCTCCCAAAGAGGCCGGTGGCATTCGATCACCTCGACGCCACGCCGCCTCAATCCGGCCATCAGGGTTCGGGTGCGGGTGTAGTCGCGCTCGTAGGTCCCGAGCCAGAGCAACCGGAGTGGCCGGCCCGATTCGCCGTCCGTCATTCCGTCCATACGGGGGGCAGGTTCTTCTCGATCTCTATCTCCGAGAACCGGGTCGGCTCGCGAGCCCCGACAGCACGCGCCCACTCGACCATGCGCCCGACGCCTTCGGCAAGCGGGGTTGCCGCCTCGCGACCGAACACCGACTCAAGCTTCGAGTGGTCCGAAAACGCGTGCTTGACCTCCTCACGCGCGGGCAGGTGTCGCACGGGATGGTCCGGGACTCCCATCGCTGCTCGAATCGTGTCGGCCAGCTCGTTGATCGAATGCGGTGCGTCGGCGCCGATGTTGAACACCTCCTGCTGGGCGCCGGACACGTCCGGAGCCGATGCGATCGGATCGATGATGTCGCCCACGTAGCTGAAGGCCCGTGTCTGCTCTCCATCTCCGAAGATGGGCAGGGGCTCATCCCTGAGTATCCGGTTGATGAAGATCCCGAGGACGTTGCGGTATCGGTCGCCGATGTTCTGGAGCTCCCCGTAGACGTTGTGCGGCCGGAAGATCACGTACGGGAGGCCGAACAGCCTGTGGGAGATCGCCAGCTCCTGCTCCACCGCGTGTTTCGCGACCCCGTAGCTGTCCTCCGGCTCGGGGCGGGTCGACTCGCTGAGCGGGACCTGCCCCGCTCCGTAGACGGCGATCGAGGATGTGAAGACGAAACACTTGCTCTCGTGGTTGACAGCCGCATTGATCAGGTTGACGCTTCCCACCACATTGTTCATGTAGTTGAAGCGCTTGATGAACGGACTCAGGCCCTCGGCGGCATAAGCGGCGCAGTGGTAGACGTGATCGAACCGGTACTCGGCGAAGAGGCGATCGATCAGCGCGTTATCGAGGATCGAGCCCTCGACGAAGTTGCAGCCCGGATCGACGTTCTCCGGGAATCCACCGCTCAGGTCATCAAGCACCACGACCTCGGCGCCTCGCTCGAGGAGGGCCCGACTGAGGTGGGCACCGATGAAGCCGGCTCCTCCTGTGACAAGCGCTTTCGTCAAGTCTCCATTCCCTACCTCAAAGGCTGCACGCTCGAAGGATCAACAAGGCCATGGTCAACAGCGGGTTGGCAGCCTAGGGGATCCTGTCGGCCGGAGCGAGCACACAAACGCGTCGCGATGGTCGATCGGACCGAAGCCTCCTGGCACCACGGCCAGCCGGGCGATGGTAGCTTCACCGCGTGCGGCGCCTTCCTCAAGCCCACTCGCCCGTATGACCGGTCTCGGGCCCCTCGAACAACGGGTTGAGCCGCGTACCTGGGGCGAGCGATCGGATCCCACGGGGCCACGTGAGCTGTGCGAGGGGTCCGATCAATGGGGCCCGCGCCACAGCTACAGGGAATCCCTGATGATCCGCGCGCTGACGCGCCGGCTGGAGGGCAAGCGCGTGCTCAACGCCGGCTCCGGGGCTGGAAGCTTGAGCATGCGGCTGCTGGAGAAGGGCTTGGACGTGACGTCGATGGATGCAAGCGAACCCTCCATCGAAAGGCTCACCGCCGAGCTGGCGAGGTCGTTTCCCGGGCGGCACGCACCGGTCCTTCTCGGCGACATCGGTGAGATGCCGTTCGCCGACGCCGAGTTCGACGGCGTGGTCTGCGGCGAGGTGCTCGAACATCTCGATGACGAACGACCAGCGGTGGCTGAGCTTGCTCGCGTGCTGCGGCCGGGAGGCGTGTTGGTGGCCACGGTGCCGGCCAACCCCTGGCGCTACGACTGGTTCGACCATTGGGTCGGTCACAGGCGCCGCTACACGGCAGACGGCCTCAATGACCTGCTGTTGAGTGGGGGGTTCGAGCGGGCCGAGGTGAGCGGATGGGGTTTTCCCTTGAGTGGGCTCTTCTACAGAGTGGTCTACCGGCGACTGATGCGCCGAAGGCTTGAGCGCACCGTGCCGGGTCAACTGGGGGATGACTCAGCCTCGGCCCGATGGCTGAGTCATGCGGTTCGGCCGATCTTCGAGCTTGACACCCTTTTCCTGGGTCGCCGCCCCGGCTATTTCGGGCTTCTCGCAATTTCTCACGCGCCTGAGATCAAGACGCAGAGCCAGAAGGCGCGGTGATCAGCGGCCCAAGCGAAGGGCATGGCGCGACCCGGCGTCGGACGCGAGCGTCGCCCGCACGCCGTCTCGGCGGGTTGGTTGCGGGAGTTCTGATCCTCGGATTTCTCGTGTGGGGCATCACGAGGGACTGGGATCACATCTCCGAATACGAATGGCATCTGGACCCCGCCCTCCTCGCCGCCGGAACCGTGGTCCTGCTGGGCTTCTACGCGGGAACCGGGCTCGCGTACGTGTCGATCGTCGAGCGGCTTGGCGTCAAGGCAGGCGTTTCCCGAGCCAGGCTCCTAGCGGTGTGGGCGAAGTCGCTACTGGGCAGATATGTCCCTGGGAACGTGCTGATGGTCACCGGGAGGGTCGTGCTGGGACGGGAAGCCGGTGTGCCGGGCCGGGTTAGCCTCGCGGCGAGCGTCTACGAGCAGGCGCTCATTCTCACCACCGCCGCGGTCGCGTCGCTCGGTTTCCTGGCCGGCTACCAGGGCAGCGGAGGCATCTCGTGGATCCTGCCCGCGGCGGCGGTCGCGGGTGGGCTGGTGGTCGTGCACCCCCGCGTCTTTCGTCCTCTGTCCACGTGGGCACTCACTCGTGTGGGGCGTGAGCCGCTTGGCGAATTTCTCTCGGAGCGCCAACTCGTCACGCTGTTCCTCTATTACGGAGCCGCTAATGCGGTTGGGGGGATCGGCGTGTGGCTTCTGGTGCGTGGCTCCGCGGGGCCCGAGGCCGGGGGTCCCGACTACGTTGGCCTTGCCTTTCTATTGTCCTTCGTGGTTGGGATGCTCGCGTTCGTCTTCCCGTCGGGCCTCGGGGTCCGCGACGCCGCGTTCGCGCTGGCACTCTCCAGGAATCTACCCGGGGGTGTCGCCGTTGCCGTTTCCGCCGGCATACGGCTTGCGCTGATCGCGGTTGAGCTCTTGTTCGTCGCTCTTGTGGTGGGGGTATCCAGGCTCGCCCACCGCATGCGCGGCCCGGCTCAACACCCGCGGGGTGCCGTCGAGTGACGGCGCCGGGCGCTGGGCGCCGATCACGGACCTGGCTGCCGCCTAGGGGGACAGGCGACAGATCGTGACTGGGGCGGCTGGGGTCGAGGCATACCAGGGATCGGGCGCCGAGTCGCTGGGCACCGACAGCGCCATCCACCGGCCCGGGACCAGCTGGCCGGCCTGGACGGTGAAGTCGCTGGCGAATCGTCCGAGCACCAGCGGGGCACTGACCCCATTCGAGCGGATCACGACCCCGCCGGCGGGAATCTTGAAGCCCACTCCCCGTCCGGGCGTACCCTCGGCGTCGGCGCAATGACCTTTCGGGGGGCCGGTCGGGCGCAGCATGATGCCATCTGCGTTGGCAATGACGGCGTCGACTTCTTGCCGTGCCTTCTCGCCCTGTGCCCGGAGCCCTGACAGTGAGAAACCCGGCGAGCCGAACTCCCTGACGGCCTGGAGGTAGCCGGAGGCCACGTTCCCGTCGCCGGTCAGGCGCAGCACCCGATCCATGGCGATTGCCGGGCTCGTTGGAAGGCGTCCGCTGTCCAGGTCGAGGGCCGTCAGGTCCGCCCTGTAGACAACAGCTATGCGCCGAAGGACCCCCGCGCTGTCCCGAAGCAGGGCGATGTTCGTGGCCAGGCTGATTGCCGCCACCGCGTAGAGGATCGTGATAGCGCCGCGCTGGAGTCGCACTCCTCGTGCCGCCTCGGCCATGACCAGCAACGTCGCGATCGCAGTGGGGTAGACATAGCGACTCGCGCTCGGAACGCGCACCGGGGGGTCGGCCGCCGCCGCGCCCATCAGCCAGAGCGCCCCCAGCACGGCCATCGTTGCCCAGAGAAACCGGGAGATCGGCGATTGCCGGAGCCTCAGGCCAAGTGCGAAGAGAGCCGCCAACGCAATCACCGGGCCCCAGCCGAAACCGAGCTGACGATAGTTGCCTCCGACCAGCGATGGCCCGGTCGTGGCCAACGAATTGAACGCCCAGTTCGGGACGAGCAGGAGGTTGGAGAGGGCGATTTCCCCCTCGGCACCCTGGGCATGGCCCCGGGACCACAGGAACCATGCCGCGTAAAGCACCACCGGAACCAGGACCACCCAGGCACGACGCCAGCGATCTGCTCCGAGCAGGATCAGAACGCCTGCACCTATGACGAATGCAAGCCCCTCGGAATAGGTCGCGAGAGCCACGGACAGCAGAAGGCAGGCCCAAGCGTCCCCCCTCCAATCCTCGCGCTCGAGGGCGAGCAGGGCTCCTATGCC
This sequence comes from uncultured Solirubrobacterales bacterium, assembly GCA_963815665.1. Lineage (GTDB taxonomy): Bacteria > Actinomycetota > Thermoleophilia > Solirubrobacterales > 70-9 > DASUPK01. The sequence continues at coordinate 152,439 of CAWFHN010000013.1, forward strand.
CGCAGCCTGGGTGAACAGGACCCCGAATCCGTTCCCCGAGAGGACGTGATGGTAGCCGGAGCCGAAGAAGAGCAATACCAGGGTCGGGGCCAGGGCGGCGATGGCTCCGACTCGGCGCTCGGCGAAGATGAAGAACATGCCCGCCGCTGCCAGCACCCCTCCCATCCCGAGCAGCCGGAAGGGAAGGTAGCCCGGCCCGAACAGGTGCAGAAAGCCTGCATAGACGAGCCTCGGGATCAGAATCAGGTGACCGTTATACGGCTCGATCGCGCTCCGGAGGTCGAAGTGGGGGCTGCTGGAGAACACATAGATCTCATCGAGCGAGAAGGAGGTGCGGCGGCTTAGCCAGAGGCTGAGCGCGACCGACGCCACCATCGCCACGACCAGCGCGATGCCGACCTGCGCACCCCCGATGCCCGGCGGCCCCCACGAGCCCGCGCGGGCGGACTCCGATCTCGATTCCGTGGCCGTGGTCGTCATCGGTTGGCGCAGCAGAGGGCTTCGAGATCCCCCAAGCGTGGAGGCAGGGAGACTAACCGCGTCAGAGTGCTTAGGGGGACAGGCGACAGATCGTGACTGGGGCGGCTGAGGTCGAGGCATACCAGGGATCGGGCGCCGAGTCGCTGGGCACCGACAGCGCCATCCACCGGCCCGGGACCAGCTGGCCGGCCTGGACGATGAAGGCACCCCCGAATCTACGCAGCACCAACGGAGCGGCGATCCTGGTCGACTTGAGCACAGCGCCGCCCGGAGGAAGCCGGAAGGTCACCCCTCGGCCGGGCGTACCCTCGGTTGCCCTGCAATGCCCCGTCGGGGGGCGCGTCGGCCGCATGAGGATGGCGTTGGCATCGGCGAGGGCACGGTCGACGTCCTCTCGGGTCAGCTCGCCCTGTTCACGGAGCTCTGGCAGCGAGTAGGCCGGTGAGCCGAACTCCCTCACCGCCGAGAGGTAGCCGGTGGCCGTAGTTCCATCCCCGGACTCTCGGAGGATCTGGCGCAGCCCGAATGCAGTGGGGAAGTTCGCGCCAAACCGACCCCGGTCCAGCTCGACGGCGGTTAGCTCCGCCCGACCCAGGTGGGCGTCCACCCGCGCGGTCCGGGAGCCGTCCCGGAGCAGAGCAATGTTCGTGGCGAGGCTGATTGCGGCCACGACGTAGAGGATCGTCATGCCCCGACGCTGGATCCGCACACCCCGCGCTGCCTCTGCAGCAACGAGCAGGACTGCGATCGCCCCGGGGTAGACATATCGGGCCGAACTTGGTGTCCGCGCTGGGGGATGGGCCGCCGCCGCGCCTATCAGCCAGAGGGCCACCAGCACGGCCATCGTTGCCCAGAGAAACCGGGAGATCGGCAATTGCCGGAGCCTCAGGCCAAGTGCGAAGAGAGCCGCCAACGCAATGACCGGGCCCCAGCCGAAACCGAGCTGAGGATAGTTGAGTCCGACCAGCGATGACCCGGTCGTGGCCAACGAATTGAACGCCCAATTGGGAAAGAGCAGAAGGTTGCTCAGGGAGACGTCGCCCTCCGCGCCGCCGGCCCTGTTGTGCGACCAGAGAAACCATGCGGCGTAGAGCACCGCCGGGACGAGAAACACCCAGATCCGACGGCGGGAATCGGCCCTCAACAGGATCAGGACCGCCGCGCCGACCACGAAGGGAATCCCCTCGGAGTAGGTGGCGAGCGCCAACACGAGCAGCGCGCACGCGAGGACGTCCCCGCGCCGATCCTCACGGTCCAGTGCGAGCAGTGCGGTGATCCCGGCCGCCTGTGTGAACAGGATTGCGAATCCGCTGCCCGCAATCGAGTGTGGGTAGGCGGACCCGAAGAAGAGCAGCACGAGCGTCGGTGCCAGAGCGGCGAGGGCCCCCACGCGCCGCCTTGCGAAGACGAAGAACAGACCTGAGGCCAGCAGAACGGAACCGATCCCGAGGAGGCGGATCGGGAGATAGTCGGCCCCCGACGAGTTCAGGATCGCGGCAAAGACCAGGCGCGGGACGAGTATCAGGTGACCGTTGTGGGGCTCGAGCGCCCCGCGCAAGTCGAGGTGTGGCGTCGCGCTGAAGAGGTAAATCTCGTCGGGCTGGAAGGTGGTATCGCGCCCCAGATACACCCCCAGCAAGATGGCCCCGACCATTGCTGCGGCCAGAGCGAGTTCGACCTGGGTGTCCCCGATCCGATTCGGTGCCCAGGAACGCGGGGGGGCCTGCTGCGAGGTTGATTCAGTGACCGTGGTAGCCATGGGCTAGCGCGGAGCGCAACCACTAAACGCGGGTGGGCCCCCAAGCGAGACGCCGAAGAGTAACCGCTGGAGGAGCTTGCGGCCAGATCGGTCCGGTGCTTCGCTAGCCTCGTAAGCAGTGGACGAGCTGTACCGAGATCAGATCCTCGAGCACTACAAGCGCCCGCATCACTTTGGGCGCCTGGAGGAGTTCGACCTCGACTTCGAGGACTCAAACCCCTTCTGCGGAGACGAGCAGCACGTCTTCCTCAAGCTGGAGGAGAACGGCAGGGTGTCCGAGATCGCCTTCGACGGACAGGGTTGCGCGATTTCGACGGCCGCGACTTCCCTGCTCACGGATGAGCTCGAGGGGATGACTCGCGAGGAGATCCTGGCGCTGCCCAAGGAGTTCGTCCTCGACCTGCTCGGGATCGACATCTCAGCGACGCGGATGAAGTGCGCGATGCTCGGTCTCAAGGTGGTGAAGGGCGCCAGCCTCGGCGAGCCCGCCGACTGGGAGGACGAGGGCGAGCGGGGCGACCCGGCCGAGGCGGCCTCGCTCTAGAGCCGCGCCGAGCTCGACGGCGGTTCCGCAGGGTCCGCTACTTTGCAGCCGGATGACCCCGCAACTCACCGGCCATTCCCACGAGCCTCGGACCCGGGTGGGTGGAGATCCCGGGCCGGCTGACGCCGCGGAAGAGGGCGCCCGGCCCAAGGCGCAACTGTCGCTGGTGATCCCCGCATACAACGAGCGGGGAGCGTTGCCGGGCCTGCTCGCGGAGGCCGAGGAGGTCTGCGCCCGCGTGGGCCTGAAATGGGAGATCGTCGTAGTCGACGACGGCTCGACTGATGGAACCGGCGAGCTCCTCGACGATCACGCTCGCACCCATCCTGGGGTGCGCGTAGTCCGGTTGCGGCGGAACTTCGGGAAATCCGCGGCCCTGTCGGCCGGGTTCGAGAACAGCTCGGGCGAGATCGTGGTCACCCTCGACGCCGACGGTCAGGACGACCCAGCCGAGATCCCCGCGCTGATCGGAAAGCTCGACGAAGGCTACGACGTGGTCTCCGGCTGGAAGAGGCGGCGCCGCGACCCACGCATGAAAAGATGGTCGTCACGCCTGTTCAACTGGGTGACCGGGCGCGTCTCCGGCGTCAAGCTCCACGACTTCAATTGCGGTCTGAAGGCATACCGCGGAGACTGCATCCGATCGCTCGACGTCTACGGGGAATTGCATCGCTACGTACCGGTGCTGGCGGCCCAGCGCGGATGGCGGGTGGCCGAGCTTCCGGTCGAGCACCGCCCGCGGGTGCACGGGGCCTCGAAGTTCGGGGTCGCCCGCTACCCACGCGGACTCTTCGACCTGCTCACCGTCGTCTTCATCGGCCGCTACAGCCAGCGGCCACTTCACCTGTTCGGGGGAATCGGGCTGCTTCTGATCGCGATCGGGTCCGCGATCTGCACCTACCTGGTGGTCCTCAAGATCGGGGGAGCTGGGATCGGTCAGCGGCCTCTGCTGCTGCTCGGCGTTCTGTCCATCATGGTCGGGGCTCAGTTCTTCACCCTGGGCCTGCTCGGACAGCTGATAGCTGCGACAGCCCAGGAGCGTTCCCATTCGAGGGGCGATCAATACGAGATCCGGAACGTGGTGGAGGCTGGCGCGGACCGCCATGCCGACACCGGCACCTCGGCGAGCGGTGAAGCTGCGGCCGGTCAGGGTCGAGGCTCTGGTGCCGAGATCAGGTAGTACGCCGAAGTCGTCAGAAAATCCCGGAGGTAAGGGGTACGGGCGAGCGCCCGGATCTGGGCGCGCGGCGCCAGCCCGTAGCGATACTGGTAGATCGGATTGATCAGGAAGAGGGTGCGGTCGACGATCCGGTGGTGGGTTTCCGCGACGATGCGCTCGAACCGCTCGATGCTGATACCGGTCTCCTTGATCTCCAGAAGCGCGTCGACGGTCTCGGGTGGTTCCCTGAACTTACGCAGCAAGCCCGCATAGGCCCGCCGAGGCAGCAGATGAAAATAGGGCGTGCGCATGAGCAAGGGATGGGCGCAGGTCTGCTGGTGGCCTCCAAACGGCATTTGCCACGGGGGAAACGCGAGGAACGCGTGACCCGAGGGCGCCAGAAAGCTGTCGAAGCGGCTGAGAAGGCGGCGCTGATCGTGGATGTGCTCGATCGTGTCCTTCAGCAGCACCAGATCGAACGGCGCCTGTAAATCCGCCACAGCGTCGACGTCGTAGATGTCGCTCGTCTCAAAGCGAGCGCGGTCAGCTCCGAGCTCCTGCCTAAACCGCTCCCGTGCGTAGTCGATGCTCTCCTCATTGAGATCCACTCCCGTCACCCGAGCGCCCCTCTCGGCAAATGCCATCAAGACGCCGCCGCCTGCGCATCCGATTTCGAGCACCCGGGTCTGGGGACCAATGGGAGCGTGGCGCTCCACGAACGGCACGATCGATGCGAGTGCGTTGCGGTACTGCTGATCGAAGTAAACGTCCTTGTCGAGATGGAATTCGCGCGGCATCGGAAGGTGGAACAGGTTCGCAGCTCAGCGGTTCGGCCGGCTATCCGTTATGGCCATTGCCGACCAGCCGCCACGAACTCGAATAGCGTCCTCTCGTGGCCGTCGATCGCGTGAACCTGGTCAGGGAGGGGTTCGAGGCCTGGAACGCCGAGGACCCCGGCTGGGTGCTCAACCACATGAGCCCCGAGGTCGAATGGATCGCGCCCGAGCGGGATCCCTTTCCCGGGACATACAAGGGCTTCGAGGGGGTTCAGGAGTTCTGGACGAGCTGGCGCAACGCCGTCGGGCAGCTCAAGTTCGCGCCGGAGGAGATGATCGACGCCGGCGACCGCGTTGTCGTCGTCGCCCACCGCTGGGGTCGCAACGAGATCACGGGCCTGCAGATCGCCGACAAGATCGCCCAGGTCTTCACCTTCGACGAGGACGACAAATGCATCCGGGTCCAGGAGTTCTACGACCGGGGCGCGGCGCTGCGGGCCGCCGGCCTGGAGTAGCTACCAGCCGCCGCCTCCACCGCCACCGCCGCCCCCTCCACCGCCACCGCTGAAGCCACCGCCGCCTCCGCTGCTCGAGGATTCGGGCGCGACCTGGGAGGAGAAGCCCGAGCTGAACGAGCCGGCGTTGAAAGTGGAGCCCACGTAGGCGCCACTCAGGTACCCGTACGACCAGGAGCCGTCAGAGCTCTGCAGGACCGGCTCTGGGATGCGCCCCGACTTGATCATCCGGTCGGCGGTGCCGAAGGCGACGCCGTAGATCAGGATCCGCTTCCAGAGCTTGAGCGTCGCGGGCGGATCGTCGTCGAGCCGCGGGAAGTCGTCCGTCCAGCGCTGGAAGGACTCCCACTTGACCGAGCGCTCCCGGAACTGGGGCGCGAGTCGCTTCAGGCGCCGCGCCGGCGAGAAGGCCATGATCGCGACACCGACGGCGCCAATTGCCGCGGCGACGAACCAGTGATGCTCGACGTCGTTCTGGATCAGGCAGATCGCCGCGACCAGCACCCCGCCGACGACGGCCAAGAGCATGCTGAGCGGGTTGAGGTTGCGGTCCCACTCGAGCTGGCCCTCGTCCGCGGCGTTGAGCGACCCGGTCATCTTCTCCCAGCGCGCCCGCCAGGCGGTGCTGTGCTCCGGGATACGGTCCTTCATCTCGCTCATCGGGACCGACTCGTCCTTGACCAGCTCGTCGAAGAAGTCGAGGGTGTCCTGCTCGTAGGCCTCGAGCTTCGCACTCGGCCGCTTGCTCCCGACCGCTATCGCAAGATCCAGTTTCTCGTCCTCGGTGGTCGCGTTCTTGGTGTCGTAGTAGCCGCGCTCGACCAGGTCGAGGAGCGTGGCGAGCACGGTGTTGGTCGAGTCCTCTCCTTCATGAGCGAGCCCGTATGCGAGTGCTGGGCTGGCGTCGTCGGGCGGCTCCGGAACGTACTTCGGGCTCGAGGCCGGATGCTCGCGCGCCAGCCAGAGCATCAGGGCGAGCAGGAGCAACAGGAGTGCCGTGATTAGGCCGGCGAGCAGCTCGGTGTGGTGGGCGATGAAACGCTTGGTCTTGTTCCAGGGAGAGTTGAAGTCGTCGGTCAGGCCTTGCTCCTCCTTGAGGATCGCCGGTAGGCCGTCTCCGCTGTGCACCCCCGCGGCGCTCACGTTCTGTCCCTTTGTCCGCGGAATCGTCACCCGCAGTTCCACAAACTGATGAGCGGGGACACTCGACGCCTCGAGGGTGGCCTCGCCCTGGCCACGCACGGTCTTGCCCTCCACGTCCCGAGGATGGCCCCAGACCCGATAGAGCGGGTTGGCCGGATCCAGGGCCGGATCCTGCAGGTTCGCGGTCAGGTGATCGAGGCTGAAGTCCCACTGGTCTCCCCAGACCTTCCAGTAGACGTCGATCACGTCGTCGTAGGCGCGGACGTGCGCCCGCGCAGCAACCCGGTATGTGACCACGAACGTCCTCTGTTCGTCGCTCGCGACGGGATGCCAGACGATCCGGTCGCCGCTGCCGTCCGGTGTGCTTGTGACGCCAAATGTGCCTCTCGGGCTGATGCAGCCGAAGGTGGTGCAGCCGCCCGGCCGATAGGCCTGGTTCCCCTCGCGGATGCTGATGCTGTTCGGGTCGATCGTCTCCCCGCCCGCGAGGGGTATGTCCCGGTAGGTGGCGTTGTAGCTGCCGTCGTAGGCGACGGTGAGCCGCTCGCTGACGATCAGGCTCGCGTCCTTGGCGAGCCGAAGGCTCACGTCGGCATCGACGACCTTCAGGCTGCGGGCCTGGGCCGCGACCGGCAGCGCCAGGATCGCGGCCAGCGCGGCCAGCGCGGCCAGCACGACGGTCAGGCGCCGGCGCATCGAGAGGCTCAGGACTTCGGTTGCTCGGCGGGGGCGGCCGGCAGGGCGGGCTTGTCGTCTCCGGAGAAGCTGACCTCCGGCGTCGCCTTCGCCTCCTTCGGCGCGTCGAAGAACTGGCGCGGCTCGAAATGGAAGGCGCTGGCGATCAGCACCGCGGGGAAGACCTGGATGCCCGTGTTGTAGGTCTGGACCGTGTCGTTGTAGACGCGGCGGGTGATCTGGATCTGATCCTCCGTCTCCGAGAGCTGCTGCTGGAGCTGCTGAAAGTTCTCGGTCGCGCGCAGCTGCGGGTACTGCTCGGCGACGACGATCAGCTTTCCGATAGCCGCGGTCAGCGCGTTCTCGGCGACCGCCTGCGTGCCGGGCGCCTTGGCGGAGACCGCGCCGCTGCGGGCCTTGGTGACCTCCTCGAAGGTGGACTGCTCGTGCTCGGCGTAGCCCTTGACCGACTCGACCAGGTTCGGGATCAGGTCGTGGCGGCGCTGGAGAGCGGTCTCGATCTGCGCCCAGCTGTTGTCGACCGCGTTGCGGCGGCCGATCGTCCGGTTGTAGACGAACCAGACGATCACCAGCAGCAGGACGAGGATCCCAGCGATGATCAGGACGAGAGCCAAGGCATGCGCAACCTACCCCAACCGAAGGCGGACCGCCCAGACAGCTAAAATCCGACTACCGAAGTAGGAATAAGTGACCGAAAGCACGAAGCAACAGATCGACGTCTGCGCCGCGAGCGAGCTGCCGAGCGGAGAGATGAAGCTGATCGACGCGCCGGACGGCGCCAAGATCGGCGTCTTCAACTGCGACGGCACTCTCTACGCGATCGAGGACCGCTGCTCGCATGACGACGGCCCCCTCGCCGAGGGACCGTTCGACTCGGACGCCTGTACCGTGGAGTGCCCACGCCACGGGTCTCTGTTCGACCTCACGTCCGGTCGCCCGAAGACCCTCCCCGCCTACCAACCGGTCACCACCTACCCGGTCACGATCGAGGACGACACAGTCAAGCTGGAGGTTTCCTGATGGCCACCCCCGAAACGATCATCACCAACGCACCATCAGAGCGCCCGGCCGAGGAGCGCGATCTCGCCGGCATCAACGCCGATTACAAGGAGAAGTTCGGCTTCCACGACTCTGAGACCGGCTACGCCTACAAGGCGCCGAAGGGCCTCTCCCGCGAGATCGTCGAGTCGATCTCCGAGTACAAGAACGAGCCGCAGTGGATGCGCGACTTCCGGATCAAGGCCTACGAGCACTTCGAGTCCCGCCCGACCCCGCAGTGGGGCGGCAACCTGAACCAGATCGACTTCGAGGACATCCACTACTTCGTCCGCGCCTCTGACAAGAACAGCCGCGACTGGTCGGAGGTCCCCGAGGACATCAAGAACACCTTCGACCGCCTCGGCATCCCGGAGGCCGAGCGCAAGTTCCTCTCCGGGGTCGGCGCGCAGTACGAGTCCGAGGTCGTCTACCACCAGGTGAACGAGAAGCTCGAGGAGCAGGGCGTGATCTTCACCGACATGGACACCGCCCTCCGCGAGCACGAGGACCTGGTCCGCGAGTACTGGGCGACGATCATCCCGCCGAACGACAACAAGCTGGCCGCGCTCAACTCGGCCGTCTGGTCGGGCGGCTCCTTCGTCTACGTGCCGGCCGGCGTCTCGGTCGCGATGCCGCTCCAGGCCTACTTCCGGATCAACACGGAGAACATGGGCCAGTTCGAGCGGACGCTGATCATCGCCGAGGAGGGCTCCGACGTCCACTACATCGAGGGCTGCACAGCGCCGGTCTACTCGACCGACTCGCTGCACTCCGCGGTGGTCGAGATCGTCGCGAAGCCCAAGGCGCGGGTCCGCTATACGACCGTCCAGAACTGGTCGCAGAACGTCTACAACCTCGTCACCAAGCGGGCGGTCGCCCACGAGGACGCGACGATGGAGTGGGTCGACTGCAACCTCGGCTCCAAGCTGACCATGAAGTACCCGTCGATCTACCTGCTCGGCGAGCGAGCCCACGGCGAGATCCTCTCGATCGCCTTCGCGGGCGAGGGCCAGCACCAGGACGCCGGCGGCAAGATCATCCACGCGGCGCCGAAGACGACCAGCTCGATCTTCTCCAAGTCGATCTCCAAGGACAAGGGCCGCACCAGCTACCGCGGCCTGCTCGAGATCGCCAAGGGCGCCTCGGAGTCGAAGTCCAAGGTCGTCTGCGACGCGCTGCTGCTCGACGAGGACTCCCGCTCGGACACCTACCCGACCATCAGAATCGGCGAGGACGACGTCGACGTCGGCCACGAGGCGACCGTCTCGAAGGTCGGCGAGGAGCAGATCTTCTACCTCCAGTCCCGCGGACTGGATGAGGAGGAGGCCTCCAAGATGATCGTCAACGGCTTCATCGAGCCGATCACCAAGGAGCTGCCGATGGAGTACGCGGTCGAGCTGAACCGCCTGATCGAGCTGCAGATGGAGGGCTCGATTGGCTAGTGCCGGCGCGGCACCGCCGCTGCCGACGCAGAAGACGCGCGGCTGGGAGTTCACGGACCTCTCCGAACTCGACCTCGACGCCTACTCGGCGGCTCCCGAGGCCGACCCCGAGGCCCGGTCCCGGGCCGATGCCGTCCTCAACGCCCCCGATGGCTCGGACCACCTGGTCGTACAGGTGGACGGCACCGTGCTCGAGGGCTCGGCGATCGAGGCCGACGGGGACGGCCGCCCCCACGAGCCGCTGGTCGCTTCGCTCGAGGCATCGCTGGAGCGCTTCCCCCATCTCCGAGAGATGCTCGGCTCGCTGGCGCCCGGCGACGACCCGTTCGTCGCGCGCAACAGGGACGCGTGGAGCGGCGGCGCCCTCGTCTACGTGCCGCGGGGCAAGCGGCTCGAGGCGCCGGCGCTGATCGCGGCCGTCCAGGACGCCGACGCGTCGGCCCTCTCCTTCCGCACGCTGATCGTGCTCGAGGAGGGCGCGGAGGCCGAGGTCTGGGAGCAGTGGATCTCGACCGACTCGAACCCGGACTCGCTCTTCAACACCGTCACCGAGATCTGGGTCGGGCCGGGCGCCAACCTCCGCTACGTCACCGCACAGGGACTGAGCGAGCGCAGCTGGGTCTTCGGCACCCAGCGGGCCGAGGTGGAGCGGGACGCGAGCTTCGACTGGGTGGCGCTCGGCTTCGGCTCCGCACGCGGCAAGGTCCGGATGGAGACCAGGCTGGCGGGCCAGGGATCGAACGCCCGCGTGACCGGCGCGTACGCCGGCAACGGCACCCAGCACCTCGACTTCGACACCACCCAGGAGCACGCGGCGGAGAACACCACCTCCGACCTCGCCTTCCGCGGCGTCCTCGAGGAGTCGGCGACCGCGGTGTGGCGCGGGATGATCCGCGTCGACCCGGGCGCCCAGCAGACCGACGCCTTCCAGGAGAGCCGCAACCTGCTGCTCTCCAAGCGGGCCCACGCCGACGCGATCCCCGGCCTCGAGATCGAGGCCAACGACGTGCGCTGCACCCACGCCGCCGCCGTGGCCCAGATCGACGCCGAGCAGCTCCACTACCTCCGCTCGCACGGGCTCGCGGATGAGGAAGCGAAGCGCCTGATCATCGAGGGCTTCCTGGAGGCGCTGGTCGAGCGGCTCGAGGATGGTCCGGTCAGGGCCGCTGTCTCAGTCGCGCTGGAGAGGCGCCTCGGCGAGATCCTCGGCGAGCGCCAGGTCCAGCCCGCCTGAGCGGTCGGCCATCCGAGCTGCGCACCGGGCCATAACGGGTAAACCGCGTATGCAGGCGAAAAGTGCCGATGCGCGGGACCCCCGAACTGCGTAGGTTCGGCCACAGCCGACCTTAGGGGAGCAGTTGCCAGACCAGGCAGTCGCAACGGGAGTCGCCGAGCGCCCGGCGGAGAGGGCGCTCGAGCCCACGCGCCCGCGCGGCCTGCCCGTCCCGGCCGGCCCGCACGACTGGGGCCTCTTCGGGCCCGACTCGATCAGCTGGCGGATCCACTCGAGCCCCGTGCTGCTGGTCGGCGGCCTGCGAGCTCTGATCATCCAGTCGCTCAACCCGCTTGCGATGGCGGGAATCGACCAGCACAGCGACTACCTCGAGCGGCCGCTCTCCCGGCTGCGGCGCACGGCCGAGTACGTCGCCACGGTCGTCTACGGGGACAGTCCCTCGGCGCACCGCGTGGCGGAGATGGTGGAAAGGCTCCATTTGCGCGTCAAGGGCGTCGACCCGATCACCGGATCGCACTACAGCGCCGCCGACGTCGAGACGAAGCTCTGGGTCCACTGCGTCGAGGTCCACTCCTTCCTCGCGGCCTACCGGGCCTATGGCGGCAGGTTGAGCGAGACCGAGCAGGACGCCTACCTGTCCGAGCAGGTCCGGGCGGCGGAGCTGATGGGATTGCCGCGCGAGCTGGTTCCCTCCTCTCGCGCGGGCTTCCGCGACTTCTTCGAGCACATGCGCCCGGGGCTGTGCGTCAGCCGGGCGTCCCGCGACGCGATCGAGCTGGTCGTGGACCCGCCGAGGACTCGCGAGCTGCTGCCTCATCAGGTCTCGCTGCGGATGATGGCCTGCGCCGCCGTGGCCATCACGCCCCGCTACATGCGCCGGATGGCAGGGATCGAGCGCTCGCCTCTCATCTACCTCGGCGCCGCCGCCGGTACCCGCACGGCCGGCGTCGTCATGCGCGCCCGGATCTTCGATTCGCTGGGCGGCGACCTCGTCGGCCACCGCACCGTGACCCTGCCTCGGGCGGCCATGGTCGCCGCCAGGCAACACCTCTTCGGCTAGCCGCGGCTGCGAATCGCACGCCTGGCTGGGCGCGAACTACGCCTGGATCCGACCGGAACGCAAATAGGACTAAGTCTCATTATCATGTCGTTCGTGCCTGAACCGGGTAAAAATCGGTCCACGCAGGAATGACGGCCGACCGTGGGGCCAGTATGCGTGGCGTAAGTTCACCGCCGAGCTCGTTGGCGGCTCACAAGGGCCCGCCCAGGGCACAGGCCGAGAGAGGAGATCCCTATGGCAATCGAGTTCTACGACGTCAAGCTCAGAGAGAAGGTTCAGATCCCGGAGTCCGAGGTGAAGAAGACGACCTACGAGCGCGCGGGCAAGGATGGCAAGACCAACGTCCGCTACGCGTTTCGCGCCGTGAACCAGGGCACCAAGCTGACCAAGTTCGCCAGCAAGGCGGACTGGGACGCGCTGGACGCACCGGTCGAGTAGGTGGAGCTGGAGGCACCGGTCGACGAGTAGGCGGACCGGGGGAACGGCCCGGAGCGGAGAGGTAGGTGTTCGAGCCGTTCCAGCTCCCCTTTGTCCAGAGGGGCCTGGTTGAGGTACTGATCCTCAGCGTCGGCGCGGGTGTCCTCGGCACCTGGATCGTCCTCCGAGGGCTTGCGTTTTTCTCGCACGCCGTCGGAACGGCGGCCTTTCCCGGCCTCGTGCTCGCCGACGGGATCGGCTTCTCGGCGCCGCTCGGGGCGTTCGGGGTGGCGGTCGCGTTCACGGCCTCCGTCTGGGGACTGGCCCGCCGCCGGGGCACCGCCTACGACAGCCTCACCGCGCTCGTCCTCGTCGGGTGCCTCGCCGCCGGGGTCATCCTGGCGAGCGACGTCTACCACTCGGGCTCGGACGTCGAGCAGCTGCTCTTCGGCAGCCTGCTGCTCGTGGACGCCGCGGACATCCGCCTCGCGATCGTCGCCACCGCGGCCATCCTGGTCGCGAACGTCCTCTTCGGCCGGCGCTGGCTGACGACCGGGTTCGACGAGGTCGGGGGACCGGCCTCAGGCGACAGCCGGCTCGACGTCGTCCTGCTCGGTCTCATCGCCCTGGCGACGACGGCCGCCCTCAGCGTCATCGGCGCCCTGCTCGTGGCCGCCATCTTCGTGGCGCCGGCGGCCACCGTTCGGCTGTTCGCCGACCGGATGGCGTCTTGGCAGATCGGCGCGGTGCTGCTGGCCGCCGCAGAGGGAACGGCAGGACTCTGGGTCTCGGTCAAGACCAACGCGCCTCCCGGGGCGACGATCGCGACGCTCAGCGGATCCGTTTTCGGCCTGGCGGCGATCGCGCGAGCGATCGGGCCGCGCAGGCAGGGCCTGGCGGTGGCGGCCACGATGGCAATCGCGCTGCTCGCAGCGGGCTGCGGGAGCTCCGGGTCGGACCCGGGCAAGGTCTCGGTCGTGGCGACGACCACGCAGATCGGCGACTTCGCCCGACAGGTCGGCGGCAATGCCGTGGACGTCCATCAGATCCTCGCCCCCAACACCGACCCGCATGACTACGAGCCGCGCCCCGACGACGTCACGACCACGGCCGACGCCAAGATCGTCTTCGAGAACGGTGACAACCTCGACGCCTGGATGGACAAGGTGGTCTCCGACAGCGGCAGCGACGCGAAGGTCGTCGACCTGGGCTCGACCGTGCCCGTGAAGCTGCCGGGCGAGTCGAGCGGATCCGAGGCCTCCCAATACGACCCGCACTGGTGGCACGACCCGAGGAACGCGGAGGCGGCCGTTCTCCAGATCGCGGCACAGCTGTCAGCGATCGACCCGGCGGACAGGGCCGCCTTCCAAGCAAACGCAAAGGCCTACCTGGAGAAGCTTCGCAAGCTCGACAGCGGCATCGAGAATTGCTTCAGCGAAGTTGCACCCGCCTATCGGAAGCTGGTCACCGACCACGACGCCTTCAACTACTTCGCCAACCGCTACGGGATCCACGTCGTCGGGGCGGTGATCCCGTCGCAGACCACGCAGGCGCAGCCGAACGCCCAGGACCTCAGCGACCTCGCTGACCTGATCCGCAAGGAGCATGTTGCGGCGGTCTTCCCGGAGAGCTCGCTGAGCCCGAAGCTGGCGGAGACGATCGCCACACAGACTGGGGCCGTCGTCGGACACGACCTCTACGGCGACACGCTCGGGCCGGAGGGCTCCAGTGGCGGCACCTACATCGGCATGGAGCTGGCGAACATGGATGCGATGCTCCAGGCCTTCAGCAGCGCACAGGCGACCTTCAAGAGCGGGGGCGCGGAACGGAGCGCGACCGCCTGCGAAGTCCCGCTCGGAGGCTGACGTGATCCTGGCGGCAACAAACGACCTGGCAGCCGGCTATGGCCGGGTGATCGCAATCGAGGGCCTGACCTTCGAGGTCGAGGCCGGCCAGCGCGTCGCCCTGCTCGGCCCGAACGGAGGCGGCAAGACCACGTTGCTGCGCGTCCTGCTCGGCGAGCTGCGGCCGATGCGGGGAACGGTCGAGGTGCGGGGCCGGGCGGCGACGGTCCCGCAGACCGAGCGCTCCCGCCTCGACTTCCCTGTCTCGGCGCTCGAGGTTGCGTTGATGGGCGCGCTTCCCCGCCTCCCGTGGTGGCGGCGCCCCGGCCACACCGACCGCGAGACGGCTCGGGCCGCGCTCGAGCGCGTCGGCATGGCCGGCCGGGCGGACGACACCTTCGGCGATCTCTCCGGGGGCCAGCGCCAGCGGGTGCTGATCGCCCGCGGCCTGGTCCAGAACGCTCAGCTGCTGCTTCTCGACGAGCCGTTCGCCGGGCTCGATGCTCCCGCCACGGCGAGCCTCGAGTCGCTGATCGCCGAGCTCGCCGCCGAGGGCCGCGGGATCGTGATCGCGACCCACGACCTGAGACAGGCGAGGCGATGGGACGCGGTGCTCTGCCTCAACAAGAGGCAGATCGCCTTCGGCAGGCCGGAGGAGGTCCTCGACCGCGGGGTCCTGGAGGCCACCTACGCGGGGGCGATCGTCGAGATCCCGGGCAGCGACAGGGTCGGGGTCCTCCCCGCCCACCACCACTGATGATCGACTTCGTCACAGATCCGCTGGGCCAGGAGTTCGTGCGCAGGGCTTTGCTCGAGGTCGGGCTGATCTCGCTCGCGAGCGGCGCGCTGGGCTGCTGGATCGTCTTCTACGGCGTCTCCTACGCGGCGGAGTCGCTCTCTCACGCGCTCTTCCCCGGGCTCGTCGTGGCCGCGCTCGCCGGGGTTCCCATCCTCATCGGCGGGATCCCCGGCATCGCGATCGCCGCGCTGGCGATCGCGCTCGTCGGCCGGGTGCCGGGCATCGGCCGCGACGCCGCCGTCGCGGTCGTGGTCACCGGCTTCTTCGGGCTGGGGGCGCTGCTGGCGCTTTCGCCCGACTCGCCTCCGGGCATCCAGAGCCTGCTCTTCGGCGACATCCTCGCCCCCTCCGATGCCGATCTGCGGATCTCCGCGATCCTGGCCGTCGGGGTCGTGATCAGCCTGATCGCGCTCCACTGGCGCCTTCTCGCGGTCGCGTTCGACCGAACGACCGCGAAATCGCTGGGGACATCCCCGGCCGTGGCCGACATCGCGGTGCTCATCCTGCTGGCGGGGGCCGTCCTGGTAGCCGCCCAGGGCCTCGGCACGCTGCTCGCCGTGGCCGCGCTCGTCGGGCCGGCCGCGACCGCGCGCGTCTTCACCAGCCGCATCGGCTCGATGATGGTCGCCGCATCCCTGCTCGGGATCTGCACGGGCGTCGTGGGCCTCTATGTCTCCTACTACGTGGGCGCGGCGGCCGGCGCCGCGATCGCGGGGAGCATCGTCGCCGCCTACCTGATCGCCATCGCGGCCTCGGGACTGATCTCCCTGAGGGAGCGGATGGCGATTCCCGCGGAGGCAACCTGATGACCGAGCCACACGACAACTGGAGCGAGCGGGCGCAGGCCGCTCTCTCCAAGGCCGGGTTCCGAAGCGGCGGCGGCAGGCGGCAGGTGGTCGACCTGCTGGGCCGGCAGGGCTGTGCCCTGAGCGCCCTGGAGATCGACCGGAGGCTGCCCGGCGTCGGCAGGGCAACCGTCTACAGGGCCCTGGAGCAGCTCGAGGGACTGGGGCTGATTCAGCGGGTCGACCTCGGCGCGGACGCGGCAGGCTACGAGCGAGTCGATCCGGGCGGGCACCACCACCATCACATCGTCTGCGAGCAGTGCGGCCGCGTCGTCACCTTCGAGGACGAGGGGCTCGAGCAGGCGATCGTCACCCTCGCCAAGCGCCCAGACTTCAATGTGTCGAGCCACGAGGTGACCCTGCGGGGGGAATGCGCGAACTGCGAGCGCGATTCCGAGTAGGCGCAGGGAGTATCTTCCGAATTATGTGTGCAGCCTGTGCGATGGCCGCCATGGCGGGTGCGAGCGGAGCGAGGTCCTGGCTCCAGGCTCAGCATCAGAGCTGGCTAACCGAGCGGCGAATGAAGGCCGCAACCGCGGGGATCTTCATAGCCGCGACCCTTGGTTCAACGGTCGCCCTGAAGGGATCCGCTCCGGCCGCGCATCACCCCGCGCAGCCGGAGCAGATCGAGCACTCCCGGGCCCGCTAGGGCTGCCTCTTCTCGCCGTCGGGCTCGCGATCCTCGCGACGTTGCTGGCGGAAAGCGTGGAGCGACGCCGCCAGGACGACGAGGACCGGGATCACGTAGGGAATCCAGAGGTACCAATGCCCGAGGTGAGCGGTCGGGAGCTCCATCGACTGAGTGTGTCAGCCACGCGTCGCGCGAGGCTCGCCGGCCGGTAAGGTCACGCCGATGCCGCTCGCACACTTCACGGCCGCCGAGCTGCCAGGAACCCTGGCGATCCTGGCCTTCGGCATCGCCATTGGTGCCTCGGTGGCTCTCAGGCGCACCGATTCGCTCTCGCTCGCGCTGGTCGGCTTCTGCGGGCTGGCGGCGGTCGGATCGGTCCTGGACCATTTCAGCGGCGTCGGGGCGGCCTGGAAGACCGCCGCCGACGTCGCGTTCCTGCTGGCTGCTCTCGCCGTCCTCGTGCTGGCGGTCAAGCGTTCGCCTGCGAGAGCAGGAACAGCCCGAAACAGGTGAAGCCAACCATCACCGCGAGCATGAAGTACTGCGAGCGGGATGCGTGGCGGATGTTGTCGTAGACCGCCAGGGCCCGGTCATGGGCCAGGGTCAGCGCCACCACGTGGCCAATGACCAGCCCCGCCACCTGGACGTACCAGACCGTGTTCGAGCCGACGATGCCGTAGTTGATCCCGCCGCCCGCGGTCCCGAACAGATCGGAGCCGTCGCCGAGGGGATCGCTGAGGATGTAGGTGAACTGGGCCTGCTCCTGGTAGAGGAAGGCGCTGAAGTAGTGCGCCACCAGGTAAGCGAGCGCGATCGGGATCAAGGAGTGGGCGAATGAGCGGCCGAGCTCCTTGACGGGAGGCGAGCCGCGCACCGTATGCATGCCCTGGACCCCGAGCCAGTAGAGACCGGAGACGACGGCCACGGTGATCAGCAGCCAGATCGTGTTGGCGATTCGGAAGGAGTCGGGCAGGCTGAACCCGATGTCGCTGGAGCGCTCGAACGTCCACCGGATCGTGCCGGAGAGGACGCCCTCCTGCGCCCCGTCGAAGCTCGTCACCGCGATCGAGGTGAGCACGAGGGCAGCCGCCCCGGGGATCGCAGCCCATTGCGGAGCGCCCGTGAGGAACTTGCGTCTTCCCACCCGGCCGTCGCGCACCTCGAACGGACCGAGCTGAGAGAACATCCCGAAATAGGAGTTGAACGTCTCTCCACGGTCGATCCACTCGTCCGCCCCGAACAGGGCCATGCAGGCGAACGTGATCACGCTGTAGATCACCGTGGCCACCGCGACCTTGTGAGGCGTCGGCGCCACGCCGCCGCCGGCGATCAGCTCGAGCCAGACGAAGAGCAGCACGCCGATGACCGCGGGCCAGCGGCCGAACGCATCCGGGTAGGTGAACGGCGTAGGCGCGGACTCCCCCGCCACGAGGCGAAATCCGCCGGAGATGACGCGCCCGATCGCGCGCCATGGATTGAAGGCTCGGAACACGTTCCCGAACATGGCGCTGAGCAGAACCATCCCCAGCCAGAACGTGTAGAAGACGAAGATGATCGAGAAGTTCTGGGTCGGGTCCTCGATCCCCCGGAAGCCGGCGTAGAGGACCAGCACGAAGAGCCCGACGCCGACCAGCCCGCAGACGACCTGCGTCGCCGGGTTGAGAACGGCGGTCGAGAACCACCTCGGCATCGCTCGCCACCCCTCGGTCTGGAGGCGCGCCGTGGTCCACGCCACCGAGAGCAGCGCGAAAGAGATGATCAGGACGAGCGACGCTCCCCAGGCGAACAGCCAGGCCGGCACGGGCAGGTCCTTGCGGCCCACCAGTGCGTGCGCCGACGCGACATCAGGAAAGAGAAGCGCGGCGATCGGGCTCACCATCGCGAGCCCGATCGCCAGCTTCAGCCTCTTCATTCCCATCACGGGTTGACGTGGAGGGTCGCGATCGGCCCCTCGGTCTTATCGGACCGGTGGACCTCGACCTCGAACTCTCCGTCGAGCTTCGCCGGGAACGAGAACGTCACCGGGCTGTGCTCGGCCGGCTTCTCGATCTCGTAGCCGTGGACGTGGACCTCATCCTCGGGCTTGGCCAGGTTGACGTGGAGCTCAATCTGATCGCCCTTGTTGTAGGTCAGCGTCTTCGGGCCGCCGACGGGATTGCCGGTCGCATCCACGTTCAACACCTGGACGCCCCTGGCGGTGTTGTTACTGGTGTCGCTGTTGTTGCTCTTGAGCACGACAAAGACCACGATCGCCGCGACGACTACCGCCGCGATCAAGCCAAGCCGTGCAGCCCTGGATTGCATTCGAAAAGACCTCCTTGGTTGGCATCTGGCTAGGCAGATGCCGGCGGAGGCGGCCGTCGGGCCAGGCCAAACGCCAGAGGTGCGGAAAGCAGGCTGATCCCACGGGCCGCTAGGGCGGTGCCGCGGACCGCGGGCGCGCGCGAAAGCGGTGGCCGCTCCCAATCGGTCACCGCGAACACGCGCTCGACTCCCTCGAGCACGTGGACGAGCAGCGCCGCCAGGGTGCCGACCGTCACGGCGAGCGGCAGTGCGATCCACCCGCCGCCGGCGACCAGGGACCCGGGGCCCGGCGCGTGACCCGATGCGATCACTGCCTCGAGCAGCTCCTGGCCGACGTAGATGGCGAGCAGTGCGCCCGCGAAGGCCGCCACGCGGCGAGCGAGCGGGGTTCGTGCGGGTGACGCCCCCTCAGTGCCGCGAATCAGCGTCGCGACGACGGCCGCAAGGACCAGCACGGAGAGCGGTGGCAGGAGATCCGACATGTAGCGGTGCCCCTCTTGACCGAGCTCCGCCGAGGATCCCCCGAAGGCGAGCAGGTAGCGGAGCTGGTGCAGCGCGAACGCCGCAACCGCCAGGATGCCTGCGAGCCGGACCCTGTGAACGGTGCGCATTGCCGAACTCATGGATCGAGAACCCTACTGGCGCGGCTTTGCCTTGGACACCTTCGCCGGTGGCGCAGCGGGCTGGGTCAGGGTCTGCGTGGGGCTACCCGAGAGCGAGGGCGCGTCGATGGTGCTGCGCGAGCCCAGGAACAGGAAGAGCAGGATCACCACGATCCCGAGCACGATCCCGAGGATGATTCCGATCGCGCGATCGCCGACTCTCCCAACGCGTCCGCGCATGGAGGCTCCGGGGTTCAGCTGACTCCGTCGAGCAGGCGCCAGTTGGCTCGGAAGGCGGACTCCGCGGCTTCGACGAGGGCATCCTCGTCCTCCGGCGTCATCGCCTCCTCGATCAGCCGTCGCGACTCCTCGGCGTGAGCGTGGTCGGCCTCCTCGTGCACCCGGAAATACTCGCCGCCGGGGGCGCCGTCGATGCCGTAGAAGCGGGACAGGCCCTCGCGCTTGATGCGGGAGATCTCCGGCTGCCCGCTCTCGATCGCGTACATCCGCGCCAGCTGGGCGAGGTAACCCTCGGGCGCCGTCCAGGCGGTCACGCAGTCGGCGGTCTCCGGCGTGGGCTCGGCGCCGATCTCGCCGCCGGCGACCTCGACGAAGTCATCCCAGAGGCCGACGTGAGCCTCCTCCTCGGCGGCGTGCGTGGACATCTCGGCACGGCGTGCCTCGGGAGCGGTCTCGGCTGTTTGGCTGCAGAGCCGCGCCAGGGCCTCGGTCGCGTGGCGGTACTGGCCCGCGTAGCGAGCCAGCTCCTCGCGGCTCAGCTCTCCGGCCGACCAACGCACGTAGAAGGGATGCTCGAGCACGTTGTGACGGGCCCGACTCTCCTCGATCCGCTGCCAAACCGCTTCGCTCACCGAAACCACTCCTTTGACTACTCCGGGGACGCCGGGCAGCATACCCTCCGGCGCCTGCGTCCCCCGAGGCCTGACATCGCCATTCCCCCGATCCCTCCCGGCCTGGACTGGGTCGGCGAGCCCGTCGAATCGATCGACCGGTTGGCCGCGGCCAGGCCCGTGCTGGTCCACTTCTTCGACTTCGCGCAGCTCAACTCGATTCGCACCCTGCCCTACCTCCGCGCCTGGCACGAGCGCTACGAGGCCGGCGGTCTGGCAATGATCGGCGTTCACTCTCCGCGCTTCCCGTTCACCCAGGACACCGCGGCCGTGTCCGGCGCAGTCGATCGCCTTGGGATCGACTGGCCCGTCGCGGTGGACCCCGAGTTCGCGCTCTGGCGGATCTATGAGCCGCACGGCTGGCCGGCAATCTTCCTCTGGGGGCGGGGCGGGGCGCTGCGCTGGTACCAGCTCGGGGAGGGCGAATACGGCGGCACCGAGGAGGCGATCCGAGAGGCGTTGCCGGAGACCGACGGGGACCGCGACTGGCCGCCGCCGCTCGAACCGATCCGTCCCTCGGACGCGCCCGGCGTCAACGTCATCGCCCCGACACCCGAGCTGTTCCCGGGCGGATCGACGGAGGAGCCGTGGTCGAGTGCTGAGGGAGATTCCTCACTCGAGATCGACTACGAGGCCGGCGGGGCGTATGCGGCAACCGACGGCGAGGGCCGGATCGCGATCCGCCTCGACGGAGAGCGAGCCGACGCGATCGAGGTGACGCACTCGGGGCTGCATGAACTGACCGCGCACGACCACAGCGAGCGCCACACGCTCGAGCTCGAGCCCTCGCCGGGCCTGCTCGTCTACTCGATCCAGTTCGCCCCGGCGCTTCCCTGATCTTCAACGTCCGGCCCGGCGGCGCGGCCACCGACGCTAGGCGCCTGAGGCGGCGAGCTCCTTGCGGATCTCGCCGGGGAGCATGAAGCGGACGTCCTCGTTGACGGTCCTGAGCTCGGAGACGTCGTCTGCGCCGCGCTCGCGGAAGAAGGTGACGAGGGCCTCGACCAGCTCCTCGGGCGCACTGGCCCCCGAGGTGATGCCGACCGTCTCGACGCCCTCGAGCCATGCCTCGTCGACCTGCAGGTGGTTGTCGATCAGGTGGGACTGGGCGCCGTGCTCCCGCGCGACCTCGACGAGCCGGTTCGAGTTCGACGAGTTGGTCGAGCCGATCACGAGGACCAGCTCGCACTCGCTCGCCAGAGCCCTCACCGATTGCTGGCGGTTGGTGGTCGCGTAACAGATGTCGTCGGTCTTGGGCCCGACCGCGTTCGGGAACTTCTTCAGCAGCGCGGCGATGATCGAGGAGGTCTCGTCGACCGAGAGGGTGGTCTGGGTGATGTAGGCGATCCGGTCCGGGTCGTCGACCTCGAGGGTGTCGACGTCGGACTCGGTCTGGACGAGGACCGTGCGCTCAGGTGCCTCACCGGTGGTGCCCTCGACCTCCTCGTGACCCTCGTGGCCGATCAGGACGATCGTGTAGCCCTCGGCGGCGAACTTGCGGGCCTCGACGTGGACCTTGGTGACCAGCGGGCAGGTCGCATCGATCGTGCGGAGGCGGCGCCTCTCGGCGTTCTCGTGGACGCTCGGGGCCACACCGTGGGCGGAGAAGACGACCATCTCACCCTCGGGCACCTCGGTCTCCTCCTCGACGAAGACCGCACCCCGCTTCTCCAGCTGCTGCACCACGTGCTTGTTGTGCACGATCTCCTTGCGCACGTATACGGGCTCGCCGTAGAGATCGAGCGCGTGCTCGACCGTCTGCACGGCGCGATCGACGCCCGCGCAGTAACCGCGTGGGGCCGCGAGCAGGACCTTGGAGGGACCCGCGAGGGTGTTCTGGGAGGACGACATGCGGCTCGAGCGAAGGGTAGCGGCCGTGTGCGCCGAGGGGCTAGGCTTGCGCTCGATGGCACAGGGACACATGGACCGCCTGAGCTCGATCGACGCGTCGTTCCTGACGAACGAGAGCTCGAACGCGCACATGCACGTCGGGGCGATCCTGATCTTCGAAGGGCCGCCGCCCGCATACCCCGATTTCCTGGAGCACGTGAACAGCCGCCTGCACCTCGTCCCGCGCTTCCGCCAGAAGCTGGCGTTCCCACCGGTGGAGACCGGCCGGCCGTTCTGGATCGACGACCCGCACTTCCACCTCGCGTACCACGTGCGCCACTCGGCGCTCCCCGCCCCCGGCTCCGAGGAGCAGCTCCGCAACATCGCCGGGCGGCTCTTCTCGCAGGCGCTCGACCGCTCCAAGCCGCTCTGGGAGCTGTGGCTCGTTCAGGGATTGGAGCGCAACCGGTTCGCGATCGTGACCAAGACCCACCATGCGCTTGTCGATGGGGTGTCGGGCGTCGACATCGCCACCGTCCTCTTCGACTTGAAGCCGGTGCCCGAGCCGATC
Organism: uncultured Solirubrobacterales bacterium; assembly: GCA_963815665.1. Classification (GTDB taxonomy): domain Bacteria; phylum Actinomycetota; class Thermoleophilia; order Solirubrobacterales; family 70-9; genus DASUPK01. Next base: position 175,039 of record CAWFHN010000013.1, read on the forward strand.
GAGCCCGACCGAGACTGGGTGCCGCAGCCTCCCCCCTCCTCCGCCGAGCTGGCGGCCCGGGGCATCGCCGAGCTCGGTGAGACCCCCTTCAAGCTGACCCGGCGGGCGCTTCGCGCGGCCGGCCACCCCGCCCGGACCGCACGCAAGGTCGTCGAGGCCGGCGAGGCGCTGGCGGAAGTCGGCTGGAACTTCACCAACCCCGCTCCGGAGGTTCCGCTCAACAACGAGATCGGCTCCCACCGCCGCTTCGCCTGGACCCGCTCGGAGCTCGGCGACTTCAAGCGAATCAAGGACGCGCTCGGCGGGACCGTCAACGACGTCGTCCTCACGGTGGTCAGCGGGGCGCTGCGGAGCTGGCTCCGGAGCCGCGGCGTGAAGACCGAGGGGCTCGAGCTGCGGGCCCTCGTCCCGGTCTCGATCCGCACCGAGGATGAGCACGGACAGCTCGGCAACCGGATCGCCGCCATGCGCGGCCCGCTGCCGGTCTACATCGAGGATCCGGTCAAGCGGCTGGATGCGGTCCGCCGCGCGATGGGGAGCCTCAAGGAGTCGAAGCAGGCTCTCGGCGCCGAGGTGATCTCGCGATTCAACGACTTCGCCCCGCCGACGCTGCTCGCCCAGGCATCGCGGATCAACTTCTCCACCCGTCTCTTCAACCTGATCGTCACGAACGTCCCAGGGCCGCAGGTCCCGCTGTACGTGCTCGGGCGCGAGCTCCAGGACGTCTTCCCGGTCGCCTTCCTGCCCGAGAACCACGCCCTCGCCATCGCGATCATGTCCTACAACGGCGGCATCGACTTCGGGCTGCTCGGGGACTACGACGGCATGGAGGACATCGACTTGCTCGCCACCGGGCTGTCGGAGTCGCTGGGCGACCTGCTCGCAGCCGCCGAAGCCGCCGAGGCCCGCTCCCAGGCCAACCTGGCCGCCGGCGCGGACCTGCCGGGGTAGCTAGGGCTTTCGTTTGAGCTTCGCGTCCGGTGTGACGGGGGGCGCTTCACGGTTCCCGGCGTAGTCGACCGCAACCGAGTAGAACCGGTAGCGACGGCGACGCTTGGCGCGGAAGCGGAGCTTTCCCTTGCTGGTCTTGCCGATCGCGTGGTAGCGACCGCCGTTCGCCGACGCGAACACCGCGACCTTCTTGACGCCGGCGGCGGGCGGATTCACGCAGCCTCCGCTCGGCTGTGGATCGTTCCGCTCGATCTTCAGGACGACCGCCCGGTGCCGGGCTCTCCTCGCGCGGAGGATCCTGGACGTCGGAGGATCGATATCCGCGCCCGTGGCGGCCGCGAGCGCTTGATCGGCCCTGATCAGTCCCCAGCCGATGCCGTCTCCGTAGGAGCCGCAGTGGCTGGCCGTCGCCTTGATCACGTGGACGACCTGGGTGTTCGGCATGTCGGGCTTCACCGACCGGATCAGCGCGGCGAGGCCGGCGACCTGAGGGGTGGCCATGCTCGTGCCCACCAGGTAGGCGAAACGGTCGTCGCCGTTGACCGTGGTGCGACCGCCGACTGAGTCGTCGCTGACGCTGTTCGCGGGCCAGGCCGAGAGGATGCCCTGCTGCCCGGTGCTGCCCAGGTTCGAGGCGGCACCGAACGCGGCGACCGAGACGCGGCTGGTTGACTCGGCAAACCCGGCCAGGGTCCCGTCGTACTTCGCCGCGGTGACGACCAGCCCACGGTCGGCGTCGGCCACCGGGCCTGAACCGAGCGGCTGCATCCATTCCTCGGGATACAGGCAGTTCGTTCCCAGGAGCAGGCCGCAGGACCCGCTCGGCGCCCGGTCGTTGTCGGCAGCCGCTACCAGCACGGCGTTTCGCGACTCCGCATAGCTGAGCGCCGAGGTCACCGGATCCGGCGGGCAACCACCGAGGCTCATGCTGATCACGTCGCTGTTTCGGTTCGCGGCGGCGGTGATCCCGTTGGCGACGTCTGAGCAGAAGCCTCGGATCTTGGCGATGAAAAGCCCGCAGTGAAAGCCCATGGAGGCGATTCCGTAGCCGTTGTCGGCGTCGCCGCAGGCGAGGCCCGCCGTGTGTGTTCCGTGGCCTTCGCTGTCGGAGGTCGGCGAGCTGCTGGTGCCGAACGACTCGGCGCCCACGATGCTGGGCGTCAGATCCGGATGACCGCCATCCACGCCGGTGTCCACCATCGCCACCTCCGCCCCGGTCCCCTTGGAGAAATCCCAGGCGCGGGGGCCGCCCTCGCGAATCAGGTTCCACTGGCCGAGGTCGCCGTTGGGCGCGTTGACGTCCTGGTGGATGAACCCGTAGTCGTTGGGCGAATAGCGAAGCTGGGCGGGGAGGTCCGGCCGCACGGCCCGTACCCGGGGGTCGTTCGCGAGTTTGGTCCGCAAGGTCGTGAGCCCACCCGCGCCGAGGTCGACGCTCAGCGCCCCGATCTCGGCGTTCGAGGACTCGACCCCGAGGTCGTTGCGCTGGGCGACGCGATCGAGGATCCGCCGCGAGCCCACCCGCAGCTCGTGCCAGCGGGCTCGCGCCGCCGCGCTCCGCCCGCTCGGCAGCTCAGGCGTGGAGACCATGACCACCGCGCGATCGGTCACGGGCGCAACGCCGGCGATCGCGGGCCTCGCTTGTGCCACCGCTCCCGCGGCGATCGCCACGGTCGCCAGCATGGCAATCGACAACGCCGCCCGCCTCATCCCACTCATCCGAACAACTCTAGGCACGGATCGGTGCGGCACGTCGCAGTGGATGCGAGGGGCACGACCCGTTTAATGGTGGGGTGCCGCTCAGCGTTCAACTGGGGCTCGTGCTCGCGGTCGCCACGGCGCTCACCTCGATCGTCGGCTTCCTCTACAAGCATCGCGGCGCGGCCGAGAGCCCAACGGTGGACTGGCGCCGGCCGCTGTGGAGCTCCGTGGTCCTCTTTCGCTCGCGGTGGTACGCGCTCGGCGTGCTGATCGCGATGGGCGGCTGGGGCCTGCACGTCGGCGCACTCGCGCTCGCTCCGATCTCGTTGGTCCAGGCGACAATCGCGGGCGGCCTGGTGTTGCTGACGGTCGTCGCCGACCGCTTCTTCGGTCACCACGTGACACGGAGGGAGTGGATCGGAGTTGCCCTCGCCGCCGCGGGCCTCGCCTTTCTGGCCGCGACGCTGGACGGTGACGCCGATTCCGCTCATTCGAGCTATGACGCGGCCACGCTGACCGCCTTCATCGTCATCGTCGGGACGCTCGGGATCCTCGTCGCCGTTCTCGCCCGCGGCACCCCCCGGGCAGGGGCGCTGCTCGGCGCCTCCGCGGGGCTGCTCTGGGCGGCCTCGGACACGTCGATCAAGGCGCTCAGCGGGCAACTCGGTGACGAGTCGGCCGCCGCAATCGTCTTCAGCCCGCTGGCCGCGGTGATCCTGGCCGCCTCGCTGGTCGGCCTGCTGATCTCGGCTCGCAGCCTGCAGATCGGGCCGGCGGTATCGGTGATCGCAGTGACCAGCATCGCCGCCAATGGCCTCACGATCGCCGCGGGCCCGATCGTCTTTTCCGAGCCGTTCCCCGATCACGCCCCGGGGGTGGTCGCCCGCGTGGTCGCCTTCGCTCTGGTGATCAGCGCTGCGGCGCTGACGCCTCCGCCCCTCGAAGCCGAGGCGCAGTTGCCGTGACGGCAGCGCGGCCGTGGTTCCTCGACACCGACGCCTGGCGCCTGAGCGGCCCACTCGGGGCTCCCCTGCGGCAGGCAGCGATCACCGCGATTCCGGTTGGCGTCGCCGTGCTGATCGACCTCGAGACAGACGAGGTCTTCTGGGGAGGACTCGCGGGCGCGACTCAGCTCGCCGGGTTCATCGCCTTCGACGCCCCGGCTCGCGTGAGGAGCGCCTGGCAGCTGATCTGCACGCCACTGCTCGGCCTGGTCGCGGCACTCGGCGTCCTCTCCACGGATCCGGCGCTGTTGGCGGTAGCGGGCATGACGATCTGCGGAATCGCAGGTGGCTACTGCGTCGCCGGCTCTCCCCGGCTCGCGGTGACCGGGATGATCACCGTGCTGGCCTTCCTGCTCGCGCAGGGCTTCATGCTCGACCCCGGCGATGCGCCACGCGCGGCAGCCGCTGCGATCGCCGGAGGCCTCATCCAGGCCCTGACTTCGGCGATCGTGTGGATGGTGTCGGACCGGCGAACCGAGTCACCCGGCTTCGCCGAGCGGGCCCGCGGCACACGCGAGGCGCTCTCCCGGAATCTCAACTTCGCTTCACCGGCACTCCGGCACTCGCTGCGGTGGGGCATCGCCCTTGGCGCATCCGTGGCGATCTACCGGTTCGTCGATCTCCAGGGGCACGGGTACTGGATTCCCCTCACGGTTCTCTTCGTGCTCAAGCCGAGCGCCGACGACACGTGGGGGCGGATGGCCATGCGAACCGTCGGCACCATCGCCGGCCTGTTGCTGGCCACCGGGCTCGCCGAGGGGCTCGGGAGCAGTCCCGCTCCCGTCGCAATCGCGCTGGCGGCGGCCGGCGCGTTCGCCTACGCGCTACTGGCCTTGGAGTACGCCCTCTTCACGGCCGCGATCACGGTGTTCGTCGTCCTGCTGACCGACTCACTCGGCGAGACCGCCTTGAAGGCGGCGGACCAGCGAGCACTCGGCACCGCGCTCGGGATCGCGGTTGCGGCGGTTGCGGTCCTGCTCACAACCCGGAGCGGATCGGAGCCCCGCCGACAACCCGCTCAGGTGACCTGAGTTCGGTCCCGCTGACGGCGGGTGAGGGGCGTCGACCGCCACAGCAGCCAGCAAGATGCCCGCTGGGATCAGAGCCGCGGCGTTCGGCCCGGGCGGACCGCGGCCGCCGCCGCGGCGAAGCGCTCGCCGAGCTCGGGGTCGTCGTCGAGCTCGAACACCGCGCCCAGCGCCGCCGCCCAGCCGTGGCAGAAGAGACGCCAGCCGTCGTGCACTTCGAGCCCGGTCTCGGCCGCCTGGGCGCGGGCGCGGTCCAGGAAATTCAGTTCGCCGCGATAGTTGAGCTCCCAGACGACGGCTCCCTCCGGGAACCGCGCCCGCTCGGTAATCGGTGAGCCGGGACGGTCCTTGCCGAGGCCCGTCGCGTTGACGATCAGCGAGCCGGGCGGCGCGGCGGCGATCAGCTCGTCCCAGGGACCGTCGCCCGCCCGAGCGACGATCGGCCGCGGCGCGAGGCGGGCCGCCTCGCGCAGTGCCGCATCGCTGCGGTCGGCGCATACGACCCGTACCGGCTCCGAGCGAACCGCGAGCAGATGGTGAATCAGCGCCCGGGCCGTGCCCCCGGCTCCGATGCAGACCACCTCGCCCTCGCCTCGCGGCCAGATGCGATCGACGACGCGGCCGACCGAGATCGGGTCGCGCGCGTATCCGCGCAGGTCAGAGCCGGCCCGGCGCACCGCGTTCACCTCCTCGCAGGCGCGAGCGATCGGGTCGAGCTCGGCGAACAGCCGGTGCCCGGCTTCGAACAGCGCCACCTTGTGCACGCTGACCACCGCCCCCGCGACGCCCTCCGGGGCGCTGCGCAGCTCCTCGAGCAGCTCGACGTAGCGCACGCGGGGCGAGCCGGGCTCGACGTCGACGCCGCGCACCTCGCACGGCGTCGGCAGCAGCTCCCCCCACAGCCCGATCGCGCGATGGATCAGCGAGCCCGCGGTCCTGACGCCGACGAACCAGACCTCGGTCCCGGCCACGGCCTATCTGGGATCCACGACCGCGACCGCCTCGCCGCCGCGGTCGGCCGAGCTGTAGAGGGCCTCGATCGTCCGCGCTTGGCCGAGCGACTCGTCCCGCCCCAGCAGCGGTTCCGCGACTCCCCGAATCGCCGCGCTCATGTTCTCGAACTGAAGCCGGTAGGCGGGGGCGGGTGCGACCTCGATCCGCTCGGTGGCGCCGCCGCGGACGAGATCGATCCCCGGGGCGCCGACCAGGAAGGGGGTGGGGATGCTCAAGGTCCCATCCGAGCCGACGGCCTCGAGGAGGCTGTTGTCGGGGACGTCGAAGCCGCAGTCGAAGTGGCCCAGCACGGCCCCGTCGAAGGCCAGCGTGGCCGCGAAGCGCACGTCGACGCCGCTCGGCCCGAGTATCTGGGTCCCGATCACGGTCTCCGGGTCGCCGGCGAACAGCCGCGTGCCGCTCACGCAGTAGCAGCCGACATCCATCAGAGCGCCACCATCGTGCTCGGGGCGCAGGCGGATGTTCTCCCCCTCGCCCAATGTGAATCCGAAGTGGGACCGCAGGACGCGCAACTCGCCGATCGCGCCCTCGGCGACCAGCTGGGCCGCTCGCCGGGTCTGCGGGTGGTGGCGGTACATGAACGCCTCCATCAGGATCCGCCCCGCGCCATCCGCCGCGTCGAAGGCCCGCTCGACCTCGGCGGCCCGTCGGCCGAACGGCTTCTCGCAGAGCACGTGCTTGCCGGCCTCGAGCGCCCGGATCGCCCACTCGACGTGCATCGAGTTCGGCAGCGGCAGGTAGACGGCCTCCACGTCGGGGTCGTTGAGCAGCGCCTCGTAGGAGCCGTGGGCACGAGCGAACTCACGCTCCTCCGCGTAGCGCCGCGCCGCCTGCTCGGAGCGGCTCGCCACCGCCACCAGCTCGATCGCGTCCGAGCCCTCCAGCTCCGGCAGGACGCGGGCGTTGATGCCGGCGAGGGAGATGATCCCCCAGCGCACGGGCTCGACTGCTCCGGTCATCGTTCCTCCTTCATCTCCGCTTCGAAGGGCAGCAGGGCGGGGTAGAGCTCACGGAAGCGAGCGTAACCATCGTCATAGGCCGATGCCCAACCGGGGTCGGGCTCGGTGCGGTCGGCGATGCGGACGCAGGCGGCGACCGCCTCGGCCGCGTCGGCGAAGGCGCCGCTCGCCACCCCGCCGAGCAGGGCGGCCCCGAACGCGGCTCCCTCCTCGCCCGCCGCGGTACGCTCGAGCGGCATCCCGAGCACCGAGGCGACGATCCGGCGCCACAGCTCGCTGCGCGCCCCGCCGCCCGACACGCGGCCGACCTGCGCTTCCGCCCCGATCGCGCGCAGTAGCTCGAGCGAGTCGCGAAGCCCGTAAGCGACGCCCTCGAGCACCGCGCGCACCAGCGCCCCACGGTCGTGACGAAGCGACAGGCCCGCGAAGGCGCCGCGCGCGTTCGGGTCGGCGTGTGGCGTGCGCTCGCCGGCCAGGTAGGGGGCGAAGAGCAGACCCTCAACCGCGGGCGGCCACTCCGCCGCCGCGGCGGTCAGCTCCTCGTAGCTCGCGTTGCCGAGCGTGCCTGAGAGCCAGCGCAGCGACCCGGCCGCCGAGAGCATCACGCCCATCGCGTGCCAGGTGCCGGGCACGGCGTGACAGAAGACGTGCAGCCGAGCCTGGGGCTCGGGCCGGTAGGCGGGCAGGGCACCGAACACCACACCGGAGGTGCCGAGCACGATCGACAGCGGCCCCGGCCGGTCGACGCCGACGCCGAGCGCCCCCGCCGCCTGGTCGCCGGCGCCACCGATCTCGGTCGACTCGAAGACGGGAGGAAGCCAGGCCGCGGGGAGCTCGAGCGCTTCCAGCACCTCCGTGCTCCAGCGCCGCTCGCCGACGTCGAACAGCAGCGTCCCCGAGGCGTCCGCGGCATCGATGGCGTGCTCGCCGGTGAGCCGCAGCCGGACGTAGTCCTTGGGCAGCAGCACGCGGCGCACGCGCGCGAACGTCTCCGGCTCGTGGCGGCGCAGCCAGAGCAGCTTCGGGGCCGTGAATCCCGCCAGCGCCCGGTTGCCGGTCAGCTCGATCAGGCGCTCCAACCCGAGGCGCTCCTCGATCTCGGCGCACTCCATGCCGGTGCGCTGGTCGTTCCACAGGATCGCCGGTCGCAGCACGCGGTCGCGCTCGTCGAGCACGACCAGGCCGTGCATCTGGCCGGAGAGGCCGATCGCCGCCGGCTCGACGCCCAGATCGGCAAGCGCCGCCTGACTTGCCCGCCACCAGTCCTCGGGATCCTGCTCCGCCCACCCAGGGCGCGGCGTGGACAGCGGATAACCGCGCTCCGCGCTCGCCACGACCTCGCCGCTGGGCGAGATCGCGATCGCCTTGACGCCGGTCGTGCCGACGTCGAGTCCGACTAGTGGCCGCTCCACGATGTCCCGCCCGGTCAGGCTCCGAGCGCCGCGTAGACCAGCTCGTAGGCCGCGACCGCGTCCTTCCGCTGCTGTGCCTCGCGCAGCGCCGGACTCGTCGATCCGTGCCGCGACGGAGTCGATGAACCGCCATTGCAGGACGCTGCGACGCACCGCCTCCACCTGGTCCTCGGTGTACGGGTAGAGGTCGAAGCCGAGGTGCTCGCCGTTCTCGCCGTAGCCGGCCCGGCGCAGCTCGAGAGCCAGCTCCAGCGTCTCCATGAAGGCGGTGGTCCCGACCATGTTGTCGTCGTCGAAGGTGCCCCAGCCTGAGTTGGCGTGCTGATGGCCGAGCAGCCCCTCGGCGGCCAGCAACGCCGCGTACTCGGCGAGGTTCTCGTCGTTCATCAGCAGGTGCTGCCAGTCCATGTTGAACTTGACGTTGTCGATCCCTCGGGTGCGCAGGGTGTGGACGATGTGCAGAGCCATGCCGACGTTGCGCATGAAGATCTTCATCGCCGGCTCCGAGTTCTTGTGCTCGAGGAAGAGCAGGACGCCGTGCTCCTTACAGCGCTGCGCGGCCTCGCCTATGCCGTCGATCAGCCGCGCCCAGCTCTCGCCGTAGGGCGTCTGGAACGGGTAGTTGTAGCCCTCGATTCCCGGCCAGAGCAGGAAGTTGGCGCCGAGCTGCCCGGCGAAGTCCGCCGCCTCGAGGGTGAGGCTCAGCGCCTCGGCGCGTACCGCATCGTCCGGCGAGGAGAGCCCACCCTTGCCGAATCGGGGGTCGAGGTGCAGGCCGGTGGCGACGCAGTAGATGCCGTGGCCATCGAGCGCTTCGCGCACCTCGTCGAGGTTGTCCGACGAGAGCTCCTGCGGGTAGTGAAACTCGTAGTCGTCGATCAGCTCCCCGAGTCCGGTGACCGCGCGATGCACCTTCTGCGCGGTGCTGTCGGCCGCGTGGTCGGGTTGGTAGCCGCCCGGCACGAAGCGGGTGACCATCGGCCCGAGGGCCCAGATTCCAAGGCTCGTCTTCATCGCTCCACATCCTTTCTTTGGGGTCGTCCCTTCGTTCCGTCAAGCGCCGCCTGGATCGCCGCCGGCACCTCCGGATCGGCCAGCGACTCGAAGCTCAAGTCGGCCTCGAGGACGGTCTCGGGAACCGAGGGCACGCCGATCACGAACATTTCCGCCGCCCGCGCCGCCGCCACGCCGGGCGGCGAGTCCTCGATCGCCACCGAGCGCACCGGGTCGACGCCGAGCAGCTCGCAGGCGCGCAGGTAGAGGTCGGGCGCCGGCTTGGGGGCGGCCACATCCTCGACCCCGAGCGTGACGTCGAACCCGTCATCGACGCCGACTCGCCGCAGCCCGGTGAGCAGATGGCGGCGCGGCGCGTTGGAGGCCACGGCGACCGGCCAGCGCACGCGCAGCGCCTGGAGCAGCTCCAGCGCGCCCGCCCGTGGCACGGCGCCCGCCGCGATCTCGGCCACCGCGAGCTCGTACATCTCGTCGCTCGCCTCGGCGCCCTGGCCGGGCGGGTCGAGGAGGCGGTCGAGAACCGCCGGTGCGGTGGCCGGCGCGGTGCCGACCAGGGCCTGCTTTGCCGCCAGGTCGAAGACCTGCCCGCGGCGCTCGAAGACCGCCCGCTGCGCGCGCGTCCAGCAGGGCTCGGTATCGAGCAGCAGGCCGTCGTTGTCGAACACGATTCCCGCCAGCTCGGAACCTTCGCCCATCGTGGAAGATTCTCCCATCTGCGAGGATTCGGCCGTGGAGCAGCGGCAGATGAGGCGCCTCGGCCGCTCGGCCGGCGTGGTCGGGCTCGGCACCTGGCAGCTGGGCGCCGACTGGGGCGACGTCGACGCCGACCACGCGCGGGCGACCCTCGACGCCGCCGTCGAGGCTGGCGTCACCTTCTTCGACACCGCCGACGCCTACGGCGACGGGCGCAGCGAGAGATTCTGCGGCGAGCTGCTCACTCGCCACCCCGGCGCGGGGCTGACCGTGGCCACCAAGATGGGACGACGCGTCGAGCAGCTGCCCTCCAACTACAACCGGGAGGCGTTCCTGGACTGGAACGATCGCTCGCGCCGCAACCTCGGTGTCGAGACGATCGATCTCGTCCAGCTCCACTGCCCGCCGAGCGAGGTCTACGCGAACGACGCCGTCTTCGAGGCGCTCGACGAGATGGTCGCGGACGGGCGGATGGGTGCCTACGGCGTCTCCGTGGAGACGTGCGACCAGGCGCTCGCGGCGATCGCGAGGCCCGGGGTGGCGACCGTGCAGATCATCCTCAACTGCTTTCGGCTCAAGCCGCTCGAGCGAGTGCTGCCGGCCGCGCGCGAGGCCGGGGTGGGGATCATCGCCCGCGTGCCGCTCGCCTCGGGGCTGCTCTCGGGGCGCTACGACGAGCACACCACCTTCGCCGCCGACGATCACCGCGCCTACAACCGCCAGGGCGAGGCCTTCGACGTCGGCGAGACGTTCTCCGGGGTCCCGTTCGAGGTCGGTCTCGATGCGGTGCGCGAGCTCGCCGCTCTGGTGCCGCCCGGCGTCGCGATGTCGCAATTCGCGCTTCGCTGGGTGATCGATCAGCCGGGGGTGAGCGTCGTGATCCCCGGTGCGCGCAACCCCGAGCAGGCGCGCCAGAACGCGGCGAGCGCGGCGCTCGAGCCACTCAGCGCCGAGCAGCTCGCCGGCGTCGCCGACGTCTACGAGCGCCTGATCAGGCCACACGTCCACGCGAGCTGGTGATGGCGTCGAGCGCCGCCTCCAGCGCTCCCTGGCCCTCGAGGAAGTCAACCGTCGTGTAGCGCGGGCGCAGGCGGTTGGAGTAGCGAAAGCCCGCGCGCAGCGTCGCCTCGTCGAGGCCGAGGAAGCCCGGCTCGGCGGGGATGGCGGCGGCCTCCAGCGCCGCCTCGACCGAGCGGGATACCTCCAGCGCCGGGGCGAGCGCCGCGCGCACCTCCTCCCAGCGCTCGGGCGCGGGCCACCTTGCCGCGCCGGCCTCAAGGAAGCGGCGCTTCCCCTCGATCGCCTCGCTGAGCGACGGCGAGGGCTCGCCGAGCCACTCGCGCGCAGCGCGGTCGAGCGGCTCCCAGGCGCGCGGGGGACCGAGCGCGCCGACCCCGCCGCCGAAGGCGTAGCGCTGCAGGCGGATCGCAAACCGGGTCGCAAAGCCGACCTGGAGCCCGTGCGGGAAGTGGGGCCGGAGCCCGCGGCCGGCGAGCAGATCCCAGAAGTGCGAGGCATGATGCTCGCAGCCGCTTGCGGGGCGCGAGCTGCCGATCATCGCCATCGCGATTCCGGACTGAAGCAGCCCCTCCAGCAGCCGCTCCACAGCCCCCCGCTCGCCGGCCAGCACGGCGCCGGCCCGCCGCGTCGCCTCCCGAAACGGGCCCAGCACGCGCGCGTCAACCGCCTCGCAGTAGGGCTCTCCGTAGAGCAGGTGCGCGGCGAGCCAGTCGGTTCGCGCGCTCGCCTTGCCGAGCAGATCGCCGAGCCCGGCTCTGGTCAGCTCGGCCGGGGCGGCGGCGATCGTCGCCGGGTCGGCGAAGACCGCCTCCGGTGCGCGCGCCGGCAGCGTCACCTTGAGCCCCTCGAGCTCCAGCGCCGCCACGCTGGAGGCGTAGCCGTCCATCGAGGCCGCGGTGGGGACACTGACGAAGGGGCGGTCGGCGAGCTCGGCCGCGTAGCGCGTGAGGTCGGTGATCACCCCCGAGCCGACTGCGACCACGCCCGCCGCTGGCCGGGCCCCGAGCGCCTCCCGGGCGGCGGCAAGCGCCTCGCGATCGGCCCGCAGCCCGCTGCGCTGGGCGTAGCGCAGCCGCGCGACCTGGATGCCCGCCGTCTCCAGCTCGCGAGCGACGGCCTCGCCGGCGGCCTCCTCGGTGTTCGCGTCCATCACCGCGACCGCCTCGCGCCACCCGTGCGCGCCTGCGAACTCGGCCAGCGCCGCGTAGGCGTGCTCGGCGACCACGATGGTCTCCGTGGGGATCCGGTGGGTCATCCCGCAGGAGCAGCGCTCGGCGCCGTCCGGGGACTCGGGCGCGCCCGCGGCGGCGCTCCCGCTCACTCCGCCTGACCGTAGTAGGCGCGCGGCCCGTGCTTGCGGGTGAAGTGCTTGTCGCGCACCGCCGCCGCCAGCGGGCCGGCGGCCGGATCGAGCGCGACCGTCAGCGCCGCCAGGCGCGCCACCTCCTCGAGCGTGACCGCGACCTCGACGGCCGCCGCCGGGTCGCCGGCCCAGCAGAACGGGCCGTGTCCGCGCGCGAGGGCGGCCGGAACCTCGTCTATCCCGCGCTCGCCGACCGCCTCGACGAGGGCGCTTCCCGTGGCGCCCTCGTAGTCGCGCTCGATCTCCTCGGCCGAGAGCGGGCGCGTGACCGCCACCGGACCCGGGCAGAGGTCGGCGTGGGTGGTGCCGAGGATCGGGATCTCGCGCTCGGCCTGCGCCCACGCCGTCGCCCAGGTCGAGTGGGTGTGAACGATGCCGCCGATCGACTCGAAGGCCCGGTAGAGGACGAGGTGGCTCGGCGTGTCGGTCGACGGCCGCCGCTCGCCCTCGATTTGATTGCCGTCCAGGTCGACGAGCACGACGTCGGCGGCGCCGATCTCCTCGTAGTCCATCCCGCTCGGCTTGATCGCCACCAGCCCGCGATCGCGGTCGATCCCGCTCACGTTGCCCCAGGTCAGGGTCACCAGGCCATGGGCCGGCAGCGCGTGGTTCGCGGCCAGGACTCGCTCTCGCAGCGCCTCGAGCACTAGATCTCGTGGTAGTCGATGTCGACGAGCTCGGCGAAGCGCCGCCAGCGCTCGGTCTGGTCGCCGAGGTTGACCACGAAGTGGTGCGTGCCGCCGAGTCCCAGCCAGTCGTCGAGGAAGGACCGCATGCCGCTCTCGGGCCGGAAGTGGAAGTAGGGCATCTCGACGTTCGGCAGCTCGGGAGTATCGAGCACCTCGCCCCTGCCCACCACCAGCCGGAACGCCTCGCCCTCGAGCGGGATCAGGTTGGCCGTCGTCGCCGGGCCCGGCTCGGCCGAGAAGACGGTGGTCGGCGGGTTGCCGAGGCCGCCGATGCCGAGCTCGCGGTCGACCAGTCGCACGGGCCGGTCGCGGCGGGCCACCTTCCAGTTGCCCTCGCCCATGTGGCTGACCAGAACCGAATCGAGCTCGTAGTCCATCGCATACATCTCGCTGAAGTTGGCGTCCCCGATCAGAGTCTGGGCGGCGCACATCAGCGACGCGGTCGCCATGTCGCCCTCGGCGGCGAAGGCGTAGCCGTCCGCCATCAGGTCCGAGGCAGCGAGCAGCGGCAGCTGCTCGAAGCGCCCGTCGCGCCCGACGGACTCGAAGTGAAACGAGAAGCCGCGATAGTCGTTCCCCTCGAGTAGCCCCCGCAGTGCGACCTCCATTCGCGCCGCATAGGAATGCGCCTCGCGCGGCAGCTTCGGATCGACCTCGAACAGGTCCGAGTGATGGCCGATGACCTCCTCGATCTGGGCCTCGGAGACGTCCTGCATGCGCGCGTAGAGATCACCGAGGCTCTCGTTGACGACCAGCGGTCCGATCACTCGGAGCAGCGCGGGCGGGTCGTAGAGGATGTCGCCCATGCCGTTCATCGGGTAGCCCAGCAGGGCGATCCGGGCCGCGCGCAACGCGGTCACGGCCTGCGCCGCCCGCGCCCAGTCCTCGAAGCCGCGCGCGAACTCCGGCGACTGCCAGTCCCCCGTCAGGACCGAGAAGGGCACGCCGGTGCGCACCAGGGCGTTGGCCTGGTCCTGGGCGCCGTGGATGCCCTGGTTGTAGGTGAGGTCGGCCATGTCCCAGGCCGCGGTCACCGAGCGCTCGGGCTGGATGTTGGCGAGCAGGATCGGCAGCCGGGTGTCGAGCAGGGCGCGAACGGTGCGCATCGCCGGGCCGTAGGTGAGCATCACGATCGCCACACCGTCGACCCCACTGGCGCGCAGCTCGGCGAGCAGCGCCTCGACGTCCTCGCGGTTGCGGGCCGGGCGGGCGAACTCGACCTCGGCGACCTCGGCGAGCCGCTCGCCCACCTGCCGGGCGAAGCCGGCCTGGCGCTCGGTGATCCCGGGGATCATCTCGTCGTAGAGCTCTTGCATGATCCCGAGCAGGCCGATCCGGGGTTTGACCTCAGTGCTCATTGGGACCTCCTCTCGATCCGCACGCGCTTCAGGTCGTGCAGCAGGTTGGCATGGCTTTGTCCGAGTATGTCGTGCAGCTCGCGGAAGATCGCGTAGACGCGCTCATAGACGGCGCCCGCCTCGGGGTCGGGCGCGTAGCTGCGCGCGATCGGGGGCCGCGTGGCGGCGATCGCCGCCTCGATGTCTTCGAACGCGCCGCCGGCCACGGCGCCGAACAGCGCCGCGCCCCGGGCGGGGATCTGGGTCGAGTCGGGCACGCGCACCGGGCGTCCGCTCGTGTCGGCCAGCAGCTGCATGGTCAGCGGGCTCTTCTCGGCGATCCCGCCGCAGGCGACGATCTCGTCGAGCTTCATGCCATGCGCCTCGAAGTTGTCCATGATCCGCCGGTTGCCGAAGGCGATCGCCTCCAGCAGCGCCCGGTAGATCTCGGCCCGGCCGGTGCGCAGCGTGAGGCCGGCGATCACCCCGCTCAGATCGGCGTCGGCGAGGATCGTGCGGTTGCCGTTCCACCAGTCGATCGCCAGCAGCCCGGTCTCTCCCGGGCCCAGCAGCCCCGCCTCGCGCTCCAGCTCCTCGTAGGCACCCTCGCCGGCCCCGATCGCCTCGACGAACCAGGCGAGCATGTCGCCGACCGCCGCCTGCCCGGCCTCGTAGCCATAGAGCCCGGGCAAGATGCCGTCCTTGACGACACCGGTGATCCCGCCCATGAGGATCTCCTCGCGGTCGATCACCAGGTCGCAGATCGAGGTCCCCACCACCATTACGAACGTCCCGGGGCGATCGACACCGGCCCCCGGCACCGAGACGAACGAGTCGACGTTGCCCACCGCGACCACGGTTGACTCGGCCAGCCCGGTGCGCGCCGCGACCTCGGCGCGCAACGTGCCGGCGGGGCTGCCGAGCTGGTGGAACTCGGTCCCGAGCTTCGCGGCCGGCTCTGAGAACCCCGGGTAGGCGGCCTCGAAGAAGGGCGCGTCGGGGAGCCCCTCCCGCTCCGACCAGCACGCCTTGTAGCCGGCCGTGCACGTCGCCCGGCGCTCGTTGCCGGTCAGCCACCACACGATCCAGTCCGTCGCCTCGATGAATCCGTAGGCCTCCTCGTAGAGGTCGCGGTCCTCCAGCCACAGCTCGATCAGCTTCGGGAAATACCACTCGGAGGAGAGCTTGCCGCCATAGCGGGCCAGGAAGGCCTCGCCGCGCTCGTCGGCGACCTCGTTGAGGCGATCGGCCACCGGCTGGGCGGAGTGGTGCTTCCAGAGCTTCGGCCAGGCGTGCGGGTGCGAGCGCCAGCGCTCCTCGGTGCACAGCGGCGTGCCGTCGGCGCGCACCGGCAACACCGTGCAGGAGGTGAAATCGACGCCGAGGCCGACCACGTCGGCGCCGGCCACCCCGGCCGAGGCGAGCACCGCCGGCACGGCGGTCTCGACCACCGACACCCAGTCGTCGGGATCCTGGAGCGCCCAGTCCGGCGGCAGCTCCTCGCCCGTGCCGGGCAGCGCCCGGTCGATGACCCCGCTGGGATAGCGGACCTCGCTCACCGCCGCCTCCCGCCCGGTCGCGAGCTCGAGCAGGAGCGCGCGCCCGGACTCCGTCCCGAAGTCGACCCCGATCGCGTAGCCCGACGCCGTCAACGCCTCCGGTTACGGCTCAAGCGTGAGCGTCAACGACCCGCCTCGGCGCCGCGGGAGACCGCCCCCGCGGCCTCCGCCTCGCGCGCCTCCTCCCGGGCGCGGCGGTACTCCTCGACGACGATCTGGGTGAGCTCCTCGACCGACGTCTCCGCCGTCGGCTTGTCGAGGGCGATGGTGCCCTCCTGGAGAAGATTCACCCGGTCGCAGGTCGCGAGCACGTGGACGTAGTTGTGAAGGATCATGATGATCGAGACCTTCCGGTCCTGCTTGAGCCGGTCGATCAGCTCGAGGATCAACCCACCCTCCTTCGCGCCCATCGCCGCCAGCGGCTCGTCCAGGAGGAGGATGTCGGACTCGCCGCCGTAGATCGTCCGCGCGACCGCGACCGCCTGCCGCTGGCCACCGGACATCCGCGCAATCGGGACGTCCAGGGCCGGGATGTCGATCCCGATGTCCTCGAACGCCTGGCGGGCCGCTCGCCTCATCGAGCCGGTGTTCACGAACGGGAACGGCGCCCGCAGCCGTTCGCGGTGCAGGAACATGTTCTGGGTGACGTTCAGCTCGTCGACCAGCGCCAGGTCCTGGTAGACGGTGTCGATCCCGTGGGAGCGCGCGTCGTCGACGCTCTTCGGTGCGTAGGGCTCGTCGCGCAGGAACATCCTCCCGCTGTCCTGCTTGTGGAAGCCGCAGATGGTCTTGATCAGCGTCGTCTTGCCCGAGCCGTTGTCTCCGAGCAGCCCCAGGACCTCCCCCTTGTTCAGATGGAGGCTGAGGTCGCGCAGCGCCGTGATCGGGCCGAAGCTCTTCGCGATGTGCTCGACGCGCAGGACCTCCTCGCCGATGCGAGCAGCTCCGGCCGCGGGCTCCGCCCCCGATCCCTTCTCCTCGGCCACGTCGTCAGGCACGCCTCGCTCCCGTCCGGGCCTTCTGGACGAACACGTTCATGGTCATCGCGATGAGGATCGCGATGCCCGTGTAGAGGAAGAGGTAGTTGGCGTTCACGCCCTTGATGATGAGGCCGTCGTTGAGTACGCCGAGGAAGATCGCCCCGATCAGCGCGCCCGTAACGGTCCCCGACCCGCCCGAGAGCAGCGTGCCGCCGATCACCGCCGCCGAGATGCCTTCGAAGAGGACCTCGTTGGCGCCCGCCGGATCGGGGGTGGCCGTGGTCGTCCGCACGGCCTCGAGGAGCCCGACGAGGCCCGCGAGGGTCGCACAGAGCACGAAGTTCCGGATCAGGTTCCACGGGACGTTGATCCCGGCCTCGGCGGCCCCGAGCCGGTTGCCGCCGACCGACACCGTGTAGATCCCCCACCGCGTGAACGTCAGGACTACCTGGAGGACCGCGACGATCACCACCGCCCAGATCAGCTGCGAGTAGGTGCCCGCGCCGAAGATCTGGGCGAAGGTGTTCACGTGCGTGACGGACGTCCCAGGCATCGAGACCTGCTGGGCGTGCGAGATCACCAGGGTCAGGCCCTCGAGCCCGAACAGCATCCCGAGCGTGACCACGAACGAAGTGATGCCCACCACGGCAACGAAGAAGCCGTTGATCGCGCCGACCAGCATGCAAACGATCAGGGTGCCGATCATCGCCGGCACGAGCGCGAAGCCCGCGTCCGTGACGAGCTTCTCAAAGATGAACGGCGCGAACAGGTAGACGGCGCCGATCGAGAGGTCGATCTCGCCGTTGATCATCACGAACACCTCGCCGGCGCCGAGGATCGCGAAGGGGGCGAAGTACGGGAGCAGGTTCTTGAAGTTGTCGGTCGTCGCGAAGTGGGGCGTCGTCGCGACGAAGTAGATGATCGTGACGAGCGTCACGACGATCACGCTGCCCTCGCGCAGGGTCAGGAAGCCCATGAGCGCCCGCCGGGGGAACCCCATGCGAGCGCCGGGGGCCCGGGGCGCTGGCCCCGGGCCCCCGGATCCGGCGGGTACGGTCGTCTCGTCCGTCGCCGCCATGGCTCGGCCTAGACCTTGGTGACCCCTGCGCTCGCCGACGAGCCCTCGAACCGGCTCTTCGTGGAGACGTACGGCCCGACCGTGCTCTGGTCGACGAACTTCAGCCCGGTGTTGACGTCGGCCGGGCCCGTCAGCGTCTCTGACGCCTTGTAGAGGAACAGCTCCAGGACCGGCAGAAAGCCCTGCAGGTAGGCCTGCTGGTCGATCGTGACGTCCAGGAAGCCGCCCGAAACGAGCGTCGGCGTCGGCTCAGTCAGGTCGTAGCCACCGCCCTTGACCTTGCCCTTGAGATTCTGCTTCTGGATCGTCTGGCCGACTGCGATCGTGCTCCCCGAGTCGACCGCGAACATCCCCTTGACGTTCGGGTGGCCCTGGGCGTAGGACTGGATCGTCGACAACTCGTGTGCTGTGGCTGCGCCCGTCGCCACCGTGTCGACATTGAGCTGCGACCCGATCGAGTCCTTGGCGCCGTCGATCCGCGGCTGGATGTTGAGCGAGCCCGGCGTCGCGATGAAGAGCGCGATGTCGCCGGAGGGCACGAGGTCGAGAATGCGCTTCCCGAACTCCTGGCCGGACAGGAACAGGTCCTGCCCGATGTAGGCCAGGCGCGGGTTGCCGGTGGCGTCGGCGTTGTAGGCGACGACCGGGATGTCCTTGTCCAGCGCGTTCTGGACCGGAGCGTTGAACGCAGTCGGGTCGATGAGCGACACCGCGATCCCGTCGACATCGGCGGTGATCGCGCTGTTGACGGCGTTCACCATCTCGCTGATGTTGCTCGACGCCGAGCCGGTCCACTGATACGAGCAGCCGAGCAGCTTGCAGGCGTCGTCGGCCCCGTACTTGGTCGGCACGAAGAACGGGTTCGTGGTGACGTGGTTGACGAAGGTGAACTTGTACGAAGGATGCGAGCCAAAGACGTCCGTTGAGGCCGCGGAGGACGAAGACGACCCTCCACCGCAGGCTTCGAGCATGAAGGCTGCGATCCCGGCCGCCCCGCCCGTCAGCGCGGTTCGGCGGGTCAGCGCCCATCGACGGGATTGCGGAGTCTCCTCTTCCTTGGAGTCGGCCCATTCGAGCCGCTCGACCGCTTCATGGACAGAATCGAGATCAGACATATCTCCTCCTATCGCCGTTGCTGCGGTGTGCAGAGTCACTCCGTGCTCTGCCAGGCGATCCTATCCCTTTCGCTGTGGGCCGTGAAGCCCGGGTTCATCGTGCGGATATGCATCAGCGCTGGGCCAGCAGTCGGGCTCCGGGGCCGGGCGTGAGCATCCGGGCGCCCGCGGGGGCTCGGACGCCGGGTGCCAGCAGGCCGAGGACGGAGCCTCCGAAGCCACCACCGACCACCCGCGCGCCAGCCGCCCCCGCGCGGCGCAGCCTGTCCACGGTGGCCTCGACCGCCGGCGTCGAGACCTCGTAGAGGTCCCGCAGGCTGGCGTGCGAGGCGTCCAGCAGCCGGCCGGCCTCAGCCAGGTCGCGGCTCCCAAGCGCCGTCACCATCCGCTCGACTCGCTCGTTCTCGGCGATCACGTGCTCGGCCCGCTCGGCGAGCGGCGAGGGCAGGGCCGCCGCCCGCCCCGGCTCGGCGTCGCGCAGGCTCGCGATCCCGAGCGCCTCGCAGGCGCGCGCGCACTCGGCGCGGCGCTGGTTGTAGCCCGAGCCGGCATTGGCGTGACGCTCGCCGGAGTCGAGTGTCACCCACCGCCAGCCGTCGAGCTCGAGCGCCACCGGCTCGATCTCCAGGGAGCGAAAGTCGATCCGCAGCGCCGCGTCGCGCCGGCCGAAGATGCTCGCGAGCTGGTCCAGCAGGCCGGTGTGCGCGCCGACCCACTCGTTCTCGGCCCGCGAGCAGAGTCCCGCCAGCGTGCGTCCGTCGGGCGGGGCGGCCCCCGCCAGCTCGAGCAGCGCCACCGCCACCGCCACCTCGAGGGCCGCCGACGACGACAGACCGGCGCCCTGCGGCACCGTGCCCGTGATCTCCAGCCGGGCGCCGGCCAGCGGCAGCTCGGCGGCGGCGAGCTCGGCGGCGACGCCGCGCACGTAGGCACGCCAGCCGGAGGCATCGCGCGGCGGCGAGCCCAGCTCGAACGAGTCGTCTTCGCCGAGGTCGAGCGCCCGTGCCTCGATCCGCTGTCCGCCGGTCGCCGTGGCTCGCACGGTGACGCCCTCGGCAATCGCGAACGGCAGCGCCAGGCCACCGTTGTAGTCGGTGTGCTCGCCGATCAGGTTGATTCGACCGGGCGCGAAGGCCGCGACCGCTTCACGAGCCATGCTCGGCGGCGGCGCCGATCGCGTGGCGCAGCGCCCGCGCCGTGTCCTCGGGCATTGCGTCGACCAGGAACGTGCCGGCTCCCTGCTCGCAGCCGGCGGCGTACTTGAGCTTGTCGGCCGTGCGCAGCGGTGGGTAGAACTCGACGTGCAGATGGCCGTCGTGGCGGCCGTCTGTGGGCGCCTGGTGGACGACCATCACATACGGGAAGGGCCGCGCAAACAGCCGGTCGTAGCCGCGCGTCACCACCTGCAGGACTCCGGCCAGCTCGCCGAGCTCACCCGGCGTGCACTGCGCCAGGCTCGGCCGGTGCTCGCGCAGCACCACGTGGACCTCATACGGCCACCGGGCCGCGTAGGGCACGTAGGAGACGACGCTGTCGCCGGCGTGCACGACCCGCTCGCCTCCGTCGAGCTCGCGCTCGATCAGGGCGCATAACGCGCAGCCGCCGAGGCGCCGGTCGGCCTCCAACTCGAGCGCCGGGACCGGCGGCAGGAATGGAAAAGCGTAGATCTGACCGTGGGGATGGTGAAGCGTGGTGCCGACCTCGACGCCGCGATTCTCAAACGGCATCACGTAGTCGACCTCGGGACGCGCCCCCAGCTCCTCGTAACGATGGCGCCACACCCACATCAGCGCCTCGGCGCGGTCCGGCGGCAGGCCGCCGAACGAGCCGTCGTGCTGATCGGTGTAGACGACGACCTCCGCGGCACCGTCGCCGCCCGAGAAGGCCGGGAACCGATTGTCGAAGACCGCTATCTCGAAGCTGTCGAAAGGGATCTCGGTGGCCGGGCGGCCCGGCCGCGCCGGGCAAAGCGGGCAGTGGTCGGCGGCCGGCAGGAAGGTGCGCTCCTGCCGGTGAATCGCGTAGACGACCTGTTCACCGCGGAGCTCGTTGAAGCGGCGCTCGCTCACCCTGATCGCGATCCTCGCCCCGCCCCTCGTAGAGGATCAGGGCCCGCCCGTCCTCCTTGCGCATGCGCCGCACGTAGAGCGGTCCAAATCGCTCCTCCTCGCCTGGCCGCTGCTCGGCCGATGATGGGCTCGGGGATGGCACGTCTGAGGTATAGCGAAGCCGGCGGCCCCACTGCCCCCGCCGACTCCTCCCGCAGCTTGCTCAGGACACCTGGTCGCGGCTCTGTGTCGACGCGTCGCCGGTGCCCCGGTCCGCGATTCCCTTTGCCGGCTCGTTGGCGACTGGCTGCTCCAGCTCCGGCTTCGCCTCGGGCGTCGGCTTCTCTTCGGCCGTATGCTCACCGGCGAGAGCCGATTTGAAGTCGCGCATTCCCTTACCGAGCGAGCTACCGAGCTCCGGTAGGCGCTTCGGCCCGAAGACCAACAGCGCGATGATCAGGACCACGGCCAGCTCCAGAGGGCCCACGTTTGCCATACCGGCAAGACTAGCGCGATCTGCGAGGCTAGAACCCGAGCGCGAACTTGGCGTCCTCGGACATCATCTCCGGGGACCAGGGAGGGTCGAAGATCATCTTGGGATGAACCTTGTCGATCCCCTGAAGCTGGCCGACGAACTCGCGCATCTGCTCCGAGACCTGCGGCCCGATCGGGCACGCGGGGGTCGTCAGCGTGAAGGTGATGAACGCCTCGCCGCCCTCGATCTCGACGTCGTAGACGAGGCCGAGGGAGACGAAGTCGAGGCCGAGCTCGGGATCGATGACCTCCTCGAGCGCCTCGTAGACGTCCTCTTCGGTTGTGGTCTCAGTTGCCATCAGAAGTTTCCGTAGGGGTTCTGCATGCGTGTGGACCTCGGGTCCTCGGCATGGTCCGGCTTGGCCCTAGCTTCGATCGAGTCCCCGGTCGGACCGGCGGGTGCCAGTCCAGCTTTGACGACCGCCCAGTCGCCGGGCCGTTGCTCGGCCACCAGCCAGGTCGTCTCGGGATGCTCGTCCGCCATCCGCTCACGTTCGCGTTCTGCCTGCTCTCGATCCATCTCAAACAAGGATACGGGGGTCGAGGTGTGAGCCTGGCGAGACAGGCGTCCAAGTAGCCTTTCCTGGCCGTGATCCTGCTCGTCGCGATCTTCATCATCGTCCCGCTCGCGGAGCTCTACGTGATCATCCAGGTCGGGGGCGCGATCGGGATCGGACCGACCATCGTGATCCTGCTCGCCGACAGCCTGGTCGGCGCGATGCTGCTTCGCAGCCAGGGCAGGGCGGCATGGGTGCGCTTCAACCGGGCGCTGGCCGAGGGTCGGATGCCTCACAAGGAGGTCTTCGACGGAGTCCTGATCATCTTCGGGGGAGCGCTGCTGCTGACGCCCGGGTTCATCACGGATGTCCTCGGCCTGATCCTGTTGATCCCGCCAACCCGGGCAATCGTCCGCGCTTTCGCGTCCCGCATGGTGCGGCGCCGGCTGGAGACGGGAGGCGTGGCCACCATGTGGTCGTTCGGGCGGGCTCAGACCGCTTCCCGCCGGCGCCCCGCGCCCAATGGCCCGGATCCCGGCGGCGGCCCGCCCCCGCGGCCCGGGAGGCCCGCGCCGGAGGACCTCTTCAACTGGGAGGAACCGGCCGCTCCCCGTACCGGGCCGCGTCCCGACGACATCGAGGGCAGCGGCCACGAGATCCGCGACGAGGACGAGCTCCCTCCGGGCCGCGAGCCATTCGGCGGATGAGCGCCGAGAACAGCGCCTTCATCCGAGGTTTTGGCGATCTCGCCAGCGGCAGTGGAGGCATCGCCTGGAGCATCGCGGGCGGCGGCGCCGTGACCCTCGAGGGCGGGAAGGCTTCCCCAGCGGCGGTTGACGCCCTAGATCCCGACTCCGATGAGCGATGGAGCTTCTTCGCGCCACTGGACGACGATCAGCTGCAGGGCTCCGCGGTTTTCCGGCACATCACTGTCGAGAGTGCCAAGGGCATGATCGTGTGCACCTCTATCGGACAACAGGGAATCCCCGGGCATGGGAACGAGCGCACCACCGCGCGCCTTCGCGTCGACGGCGAGGATGTTCCCTACGAGGAGGCTCTGATCTCTACGCAATACGAGGGGGCGGGAGATCCGACGCGTTTTGGTCTCGAGCTGTGGCCGCCGGATGCCGACCAGCAAACGCGCGCCGCGGCGACCCGGGTTTCCGGATCGCTGCTCGGCGGCGCCCGGAGCGGCGGCACCTGGGCGGGCCTGTTCCGCTGCCACACCGACGGCACCGAGGGCCTCGGCAGCTACCTGCTCTGGCGCGCATGAGCGACCCGGCAAAGATCACGACCGTCATCTCCGACTTCGGCGGCGTCCTCACCACACCGCTGGTCGAGTCCTTCGCCGCGGTCCAGGACGAGACCGGCATCCCCTTCGAGGAGCTGGCGAGCGCCATGGCCCGGATCCAGGAGGAGGACGGTCGTCACCCGCTCTACGAGCTCGAGACGGGGAAGCTCACCGAAGTCGAGTTCCTCCAGAAGCTGGGCGACTCGCTCGAGCCAGTGCTCGGACACCGGCCCGAGCTCCACCGATTCAGCGAGATCTACTTCGACGCGCTCCATCCCAACGGGCCCATGATCGATCTGATGCGCGAGGCGAAGGAGAGCGGCCACCGCATGGGCATGCTCACCAACAACGTCCGCGAATGGGAGCCGCTCTGGCGCTCGATGCTGCCCGTCGACGAGATCTTCGAGGTGGTGGTGGACTCCGGCTTCGTCGGCTGCCGCAAGCCGGACCGCGAGATCTACGACATCACGCTGGAACGCATGGGCGTCCACGCCGGCGAGTGCCTCTTCATCGACGACATCGACGTCAACTGCGAGGCCGCCCGCGAGCTCGGCATGTCAGCCGTCCACTTCCAGCACAACGACCAGGCGATCCCGGAGATCCGCGAGGCCCTGCGGCTCTAGCGCTACCCACTATCCGGTAAAGGCGAGGTTCAGCAGGAAATACGGATGCGCCGGATGAATCGGCGGCATACCGTCCTCGTCCTTAGGGGGCCGTGGCGAGGGAGGAGGACGCAGTGGCCGGGAGTGAGGACCGTCGGACCGAGTCTCGATTCATCAGTGCGGCCGCGGTCGCCGCTGTGCTGGTGGGAGCGCTGCTGTTCGCTCCGTCGGCGTTCGCAACCACGCTGACCTGTAACGACAGCACGGTGGACGTGACCGCCGCCGGGCCGACCACGATCACGCCGGACTGCAGCTCGGATGGGACGCCGATTCAGGGCTACTTCGTCACCCAGAGCCCCACCCACGGCACCGCTCAGGGCAACGCGACGGATCTGACTTACACCCCGCAGGCCTCCGGATACGACGGGGTCGACAGCTTCCAGTACGTGGCCTACACCGACTTCACTGGTGACCCGTCGACCGCCACGATCTCGAACATCGTGACGGTCACCCTCAACGTCTCCAGCCCACCCAGAACCCCGCCGGTCTGCCACAACTCCACCATGGACGTGACCGCCGCGGGGCCGACCACGATCACGCCGGACTGCAGCTCGGACGGATCCCCGGTCCAGGGCTTCTCCATCACCGAGAACCCCTCCCACGGGACCGTCCAGGGCAATGCCAACGGCACGACCCTGACATACACGCCGCAGGCAGACGGCTATGACGGCGTCGACAGCTTCCAATACGTCGCCTATACGGACTCCACCGGAGACCCGTCGACCATTTCGAACACGGCGACGGTCACCCTCAACGTCTCCAGCCCGCCCGACAACCCACCTGTCTGTCCCGACTCGAACGTCTTCGTCACCGGCGGAAGCTATGTCGACGTGCAGGGCTATTGCGTCGACCCGGAGAGCGACTTCATCAGCTACGGCATCGCCCAGCTCCCGAGTGCCGGATTGATGGCCTACATCCCGGGCTCCGATCCGCCCGCGGTGCGCTACTGGCCGTGCACGGGGCCGAATGAGCCCAACCAGACCGACGCGCCGAACTGGCCCGGCGACTTCTTGACCTTCTCGACCTGCAGCGCGGCGACCGGGCCGACGACGACGGATCAATTCATCTTCACCGCGAGTGATCAGGTCAACCCGGCCCTGCAAGTGCACGTCGGAATCACGGTGGGGACGCCCCCGCTCCCGGGCCAACCGACGACGTACTCGACCGGCTCGGATGCCACGACGAGCGATCCGTACCAGGCGGCGGTCACCACGGATCAGCCGGGCGGCGTGGTGGTCGCCGAACGCGGCACCACGACGCCGCCGCCCACGGGGTACCAGCTGCTCGATCAGGAGTTCCGGATCGAGGCTCCGGTGGCCTCCAGCGCCAGCGATCCGCTGAAGCTGGCCTTCACGATCGACGCGTCGAAGCTGGGCAGCGATCCGATTACGGTGTTCCGCAACGGGGCCCCGGTCCAACCGTGCATCGACTCGTCGGGCACGGCGAACCCGGACCCCTGCGTTCTCTCGACCGAGCCCGTCAACGGCACCGACCTGAAGATCACCGTGCTGACCACGCAGGCCAGCATCTGGAACTTCGGCGTCTCCTCGGCCTACGACTTCACCGGCTTCTTCAGCCCGGTGAACGATCAGCCGACCGTGAACGTCGCCAAGGCCGGCAGCGCGATCCCCGTGAAGTTCAGCCTCAACGGCGATCAGGGCCTCGGTGTGTTCGACACGGGGTACCCGAAGTCCCAGGTGGTCGACTGCAGCGCCCTGTCGACGACGAACGCCGACGGGATCGAGTCGACCGTCAGCTCAGGCGCAAGCCAGCTGAGCTACGCCGCGACCAGCGACCAGTACACCTACGTCTGGAAGACGGACAAGGCCTGGTCCGGAACGTGCCGCCAGCTGGTGGTCAGGTTCAACGACCAGGCGCACAGCGTCTACCGGGCGAGCTTCAAGTTCAAATAGGCAGTCGGCTCAGTTGTCCGAGCCGTAGCGGTCCCACATGTAGAGCTCGGTCGCCTCTCGGCAGAGCTCCATCACGCGGGGCGGCGAGAGCCACTCGAGCACCAGGTCCAGGGCGCGCTCCTCCGAGATCCCTTCCTCGAAGGCCTCCTCGCCGCGGAAGCCGGCGGCGAGCTTGAGGGCCTCGCGGCGGTGGTCGCCGAGAGAGTCGAACGCTCCCATCAGGAAGTCCCGATTCGGCAGTGGCTGGCCGACCTCCATCGAGCCGTGCCAGGCGGCGAGCATCGAGATGTCGTGCTCGTCGAGCTCGGAGATCGCCTTGGCGTAGTGCTCCTGAAGCTCCTCGTCGGGGATCTCATCGACCCAGGCGCGTACCGCCTCGCCGAGGAGTTGGCGGCGGGCCTCTCGGCCGACCGAGTCTGCGATCGCCCTGATCGCGTCAGCTGGGTCTACGAAGCAAAGTGTCATTTCGGTGGGGCCTCCCATGCTTGGCTCTGGAGGTGTGACGTAAGGCCAAAGTAGAGTCGCCCCCGGCGGAAAAAATCCGGCCCGGGTTTCCGCGCGTTATGCGAGATTCCGAGCGGATTTGGAGCCGCAAGGCGCGCCGCGGCCGCGCCTATGCTGGATCGAATGGCGCTCAAGCTCATCGTTGGACCTCCGAACTCGGGCAGGACGGGTGCGATCCTCGACGGATTTCGCGCAATGTCCGGCCGCGACCCGGTGCTGGTGGTGCCGACCGTCGATGACGTCGAGCGCTTCGAGGAGGAGCTGACGCGGGACGGCGACGCGGTGATCGGTGCCACCGTGGGGACCTTCGACGAGCTGTTCGCGCTCGTCGCTCGCGCCGCCGACGCCCAGGCCGGGCCGGCGATCAGCCGCACCCAGCGGCTCCGGCTGGCGCGCGAGGCGGCCTCGCGCGCCGAGCTTCGAATCCTGGCCGCCTCCTCGCGGAGGCCCGGCTTCCCAGCCGCACTCGAGGAGCTCGTCTCAGAGCTTCAGGCGGCATTGATCGACCCGGCCGCGTTGCGCGAGCAGGCGGCGGGCGCCGGTCCCTATGAGCTCGAGGTCGCGTCGCTTTATGAGTCCTACGTCGCCGTTCGAGACGAACTCGGCCTTCGCGACAACCACTCCCTCGCGGCCGCAGCGACCGCCGCTGTCCGGACGCGCTCCGAGTCGTGGGGACAGCGCCCGGTCTTCCTCTACGGCTTCGACGATCTGACCGTCGAGCAGCTCGAGCTGGTCCGCGAGCTCTCCGCTCACACCGAGGTCGCGGTCGCCCTCCCGTGGGAGGACCGCGAGACGCTTACCCAGGCGAGAGGAGCCCTGTTCGCAGAGCTCAGGGACATCGAGGGCGTCTCGATCGAGCGGCTCGA
This sequence comes from uncultured Solirubrobacterales bacterium, assembly GCA_963815665.1. Taxonomy (GTDB): domain Bacteria; phylum Actinomycetota; class Thermoleophilia; order Solirubrobacterales; family 70-9; genus DASUPK01. The sequence continues at coordinate 202,271 of CAWFHN010000013.1, forward strand.
GTCAGAGTCACGCTTCACCGCCAGCGGCACGCTGTTCGAAGTGGAGCGCCGCTTCGGCGAGGCCGGTGAGGGCGCTCCCGTCCCCAACGATGGAGGTGTCGCGCTGCTCGCCTCGGCCGGCGAGCTGGCCGAGGTCGAGGCGGTGGGCGGCGAGGTGGCGCGCCTGTTGAGCGACGGCACCCCTCCGGGCGAGATCGCGATCGTGCTGCGCGATCCGCGATCCAGCGGACCGCTCTATCGGCGGGTGCTGACGCGGTTCAGCATCCCGGTGGCCGTGCAGGCCGACCTGACGGCATCTCGGACGAATACCGGGGCGGGCCTGATCGCCCTGCTTCAGGCGGCAGTCGGCCGCGGCCGCGCCTCGGATCTCCTGGCGTATCTGCGGACTCCCGGCGTCGCCTCCCCATCCAAGGTCGATTGGTTCGAGCGCAGGCTCCTGCGCGGCCGGCTTCGCACGGTGGAACAGGCCATCGAGGCCTGGTCCGCGAAGGATGGAGACGGCGGGGAGGGCCTGCGCGAAGTCACGAAGCTGCGCCAGGCAAAGCCCGGGGTCGAGCTGCTGCGGGAGGCCGGGACGCAGGCGCGCTGGATCGCCGAGCTGGCCGTCCGCCGTCAGGGAGCGGTTGCCGAAGAGGACCGCGCGCTGGAGCTGCGAGCCGGAGCCGAGATCGAGCAGGCCCTCGCCGAGCTGGCGGAGCTCGGTCTCCCTCATTCCGCCGCCGACGTGATCGCCGCCGTCTCCGACCTCGATGTGCCTATGTGGCGCGGGCCGACCGAGGGCAGGGTCCGGGTGATCAGCCCGTACCGGGCGAGGGCCCGCCGGGTCGCCCACATGTTCGTCTGCTCAATGCAGGACGGGGACTTCCCGCGGCGCGACACCGGCGGTCCACTGCTCGCGGACGAGGCACGAAGGGCGCTGGCCCTGCCGGAGCGAAAGAAGGCGGAGATCGAGGACCGCTACCTCTTCTCGGTCTGCCTCTCGCGGCCCAAGCAGCGGCTCTGGCTCTCCTGGCGAAGCGCCGACGACGAGGGCGGCGCCACCTCCCGCTCCCCGTTCGTCGACGATGTGCGCGAGCTGCTCGCGCCCGAGCTGCCCCACGGCCTGGAGGAACGTGACGAGGCGATCGTGTCCGAGGCGGGCGGACGGGGCCTGGCCCAGGCCGTGTTCGACCCCGGCTCCGCGCCCAGCGAGATCGAGCTGGCGCGAGCCAAGGCGGCGATCGCCCCCAGGACCGAGAATGGCCGTCTCCGCCCCGGCCCGCTCCGGCTCGAGCCGGTGCTCGAGCGCATGCAGGAGATCAAGCTCTTTGGCCCCTCGACGCTCGAGGAGTACGCCGTCTGCCCGTACCGCTGGTTCGTCCAGCACGAGCTCAAGCCGCAGCCGATCGGGCCGGTGGCCGAGCCGCTGACCAGTGGGCAGATCGCTCACCAGGTCCTCGAGGCGCTCTATGAGAATCCGCCCGCGCCCGGAGGGCGGCCGACCTCGGAGACGCTCGGTGAGTGGCGGCGCGTGGCCAAGGACCTGATCTCGGAGAAGGGGGTGAAACACCTCCCCCGCGAGCTCGCGGACACCGCTGCCGCGCTGCACCGAGTCGAAGGACTGGTCCTCGCATTCCTGGCGGATGAGGCGTCCACGGCAACGGCGTTCACCCCGGCCCACACGGAGGCCGCGTTCGGCTTCGACGACACCGAGAAGGGTCCGCTGCCGCTGGCGAGCGGAGGCGTCCACGGGCAGATCGACCGCATCGACCTTGGCCCCAAGGGCGAGGCGCTGGTTCAGGACTACAAATCGGGCGGCAAGGTCGACGGCGGCGCCGGAATGTTGGAGAAGCGCGGCAAGCTCCAATTGCAGCTGTACATGCTCGCTGCGCGGGAGCTCTGGGGCCAGGAGCTCGCGGGCGGCCTCTACCGGCCGCTCGGCGGCACGGGCGACCGGACGCCGAAGGGGCTGCTGCGCAAGGAGCTCGCCGACGAGCTCTCGGGCCTCGACCCACGGCCCAGGGACCATCTGAATGACGAGGCATTTGACCAGGCACTCGACGACGCGCGCGACAAGGCAGAGGAGATCGTCTCCTCGGTCCAGCACGGCCGAGTCGTCCGCGACCCGATCGGCGGCAGCTGCCCGGACTGGTGCAACTTCCAGCCGATCTGCCGTCGCGAGCGCGGATTGCCGGAGGAGGAGCCCTGGTCCGAGGAGGGCGAGGACGAATGAGCACGGAGAGGACCGATCAGCAGAGCGCGGCAGTCGAGAGCCGCGAGCAGGACGTCTTCCTGCGCGCCGGCGCCGGGACCGGGAAGACAACCGTGCTGGTCGAGCGTTTCTGCGCCGCCGCCCTGGATCCGGACGTCGGCGCACACCACATCCTCGCTTTCACCTTCACGGAACGCGCCGCGGATCAGCTGCGGCGCCGGATCCGGGAGGAGCTCACGTCGCGGGTCCGCGGTGCAGAAGGCGAGCAACTCGACGCCCTGAGCCTTGCCCTCGCAGGAACCGAGCGGGCCTGGATCTCGACGATCCACGGCTTCTGCCGCCGCGTGCTGGCTTCGCATCCCGCCGCCGCCGGCATCGACCCGCGCTTCCGGGTGATCGACGAGGCCGAGGCCGACCGGCTCGCCTCTCGTGCCTTCGATTCGGCGCTCGAAGAGCTCGTTGGGACAGGAGAGCCGGAGGCCCTGGAGCTGGCAGCGGCCAACCGCCGGCGGACGCTGCTGGAGATGACTCGCGGCGCATACGACGAGCTCCGTAGCCACGGCGACCCCACGCCCGAGCTCCCCGAGCTCGCCCCGCCGGACACCTCGGCGGCACTCGGCAAGCTCGTCGAGTCGGCCCGCGAGGCCCACGCCGAGTGCGAGGGGGCGAGCGGCCAGGCCGCGTCGAGCCGCGAGCGGATCGCCGACGCCATGAGTCTCGACCCGGCAATCCCGCCCGACGAGGACCTGCTGGAGCGACTCCGCGCGCTGGAGATCAAGTCCGGCGCGAAGGCGTTCAGGGGCGAGGCCTGCGGCCGATACTCCGACGCTCTCAAGCGAGCACAGGCCGCGGTGGCGGCCCACGTCCTCGGCCCGGCCTACGAGCAGCTCCGCGAGCTGGTGGTTCGCTTCGGCGCGCGCTATGAGGAGCTCAAGGCCGACCGCGCGGCGCTCGACTTCGAGGACCTCCAGCTGAAGACCGTCGAGCTGCTGAGCTCATCCGCGCCCTTGCGGGATCGCTACCGCGAGCAGTTCGCCCACCTCATGGTCGATGAGTTCCAGGACACGAACGGCCTCCAGCTGCGGCTGATCGAGCAGCTGCGTGGGCCCGAGACGCGGCTTTTCCTTGTCGGCGACGAGTTCCAGTCGATCTACGGCTTCCGTCACGCGGACGTCGAGGTCTACCGGCGCCAGCATCGCCGCTTCGCCGAGGGCGACGAGGCTAACGGCGTGGCGCTGCCCCTGACCGGGAACTTCAGGGCCGTGCCCGGCGTGATCGCCGCGACGAATGCGATCGGCAGAGCGCTGCTCCCGCGCTTCGAGCCGCTCACCGCCTTCGTCGAGGGGCCCGACGCCACCGACCAGGGCCCACCGGTCGAGCTGCTGATGACGGTGGACGATCGCAAGGCGTGGGAGGCCGAGGAGACAGAGTTGCCGCGCCTCCCCGACGACCCGAGCTCTGGCTCCAAGGTGGCGGAGGCCAGGCGGCTGGCGGGACGACTGCGCGAGCTGGTCGACGCCGGCGAAGACCCCGCCGGGATCGTCGTCCTGATGCGCGCGTTCACGCATGTCGCGGCAGTCGAGCGCGCTCTGTCCGACGCGGGGCTGGACCCCTACGTCGTCGGCGGCCGCGGCTTCTGGTCCCAGCAGCAGATCGACGATCTGCGCTGCCTGCTGTCCGTGATCGCGAACCCACTGGACGACGAGGCGCTCTTCGGGGCTCTCGCCTCCCCCGCCTGCGGCGTGCTTCCCGACACGCTCTGGCTGCTGCGCCGCGCCGCCTCGGTCAAAGGCGAGGATGGCCGCGAGCATCCCGACCACATCTGGCCCCTGGTCAGGGACCTTGTCGAGGGCGGCGAGGTGAGCCGCGGAGATCCTGAGGCGGCGGCGTTGATCCCGGCCGATGAGCTCGAGCGGATCAAGCGCTTCGCCGAGGTGCTGCGCGGGCTGCGCGCCACCTCCACCGAGGGTGGCGTCGAGTCGCTGGTCGAGCGAACGGCGACTTCATTCGAATACGACCTGGCGACGCTGCGGCGGAAGGATGGATCGGCCCGCTGGTCGAACGTCCGCAAGCTGATGAGGCTGGCGCGCGAGTTCGAGTCGAGCGAGGGCCCGGACCTCGGCGCCTTCCTCGAGTACCTCGATTCGCGTGCGGCCAGCCGGGATCGCGAGGCCGAGGCCGCGACCCGAGCCGAGGGTCACGCGGGGGTCCGGGTGATGACCGTCCACGGGGCGAAGGGACTCGAGTTCGACGTCGTCGCCGTCGCCGATCTCGGCCGGAACCTGCAGCTGGGCTGGACACCCCTCAGAGTGCGCCCAGGCGAGGAGGGCCCAGAGGGCGGGGAGCTCGCCCGCGTCGGCGTCCAGCTTGGACGCCTCGGCCGGCCGGCCGAGCGCCTCCACGACTACCAGGAGCTCACCGAGCTGGCGGCCGAGCGCGATGCGGAGGAGGAGGCGCGGCTCGCCTACGTCGCGGCGACGCGGGCGAAGCGGCGGCTGATCCTGAGTGGGACGTTCAACCCGAATGCGCTGAAAAGGGAAATCGACGCACGCAAGCCGATCGCGCTGCAACTGATTCGCTCTCTGCTCGACGGCGATCCGGGCGAGCGCGAGGTCGAGCTGCCCGCCGCGGGCGAAGGCCATCCGGCCGGGACGATGCTCGTTGGGGTCAGCGAGCCGGGACCACGGGTCGGCGCCGAGCTGCTCGCGCCCAGCGACGCGGATGAGGCGGCCGAGGCCTCGACGGGCGAGACGCCGCCACTGACCCGCCCCGACGTTCCGCCCGCGCTGATCGGCGGCCTCTCCTACTCGGCGCTCTCCGCCTATGAGAACTGCGGCTACCGCTTCTACGTCGAGCGCGTCCTCGGCATCGGGGAACCCGAGGCCGCGGCCAGCGGCGATGGCGACCAGTCGTCTCCCGGCCCCGAGATCCGCCGCCGGTTCGGCCCGGGCGTTGCGATTCACGCCCTGCTCGAGTGGAGCGCGCGCAACCGCTGGCGCGAGCCGGACGCCGACCGCGCGGCCAGGGCCCTTCGGGAGCAGGGGCTCGAGGCGAACGACGAGCAGGTCGCGATGGCGCTGGAGCTATCCGCCGCGTTCCTCGGATCGAAGCTCCGTGAGGAGATCGGCGACGCCCGCGTCAGCGCCGAGGTCCCCTTCGTGCTCTCGGTCGCCGGCACGCTCGTCCGTGGCTCGATCGACCTGCTCGTGGAGCGACCGGACGGCTCCGTGCTCGTGGTCGATTACAAGACGGATCGCCTGAACGGCCGCGAGCCGGCGGACACGGTCTCGCGCTACTCGGTCCAGCGGTACCTGTACGCCATGGCCGCGGCCGCTCGCGGGACGCCGGTGGAGACGGCCTACGTCTTCCTCGAGCAGCCCGATCCGCCGGAGCGGGACACGTTCGACGAAGCGGGGCTCGACGCCGCCCGTGGGCAGATCGAGTCCGTACTCGAGAGGCTCGCCGCCGGGCGCTTCGAGGTCACCCGTTATCCGCACCGCGCCCTCTGCCTCGACTGCCCCGCCCGTGACCGGCTCTGCAGCCACGCGACCGTGGACCAGATGCGCGAGGACCCCGAACCGGCGGTGGAGCCACACCCAGACCGGACCGAGGAGGAGGCCAATCCGGCTGAGGCCGGCGGCGACCCTCAGCTCAGCCTGCTGGAGGGCTCATGAGCGAGCCACGACTCGGCCTCTTCGGCTACGGCTCGCTGGTGCTGCACGAGAGCGTCTCGATGACCCTGGGCCGCCCCGCCGGCGAGCTGCGACCAGCGCGCCTGCACGACTGGAAGCGGCGCTTCTCGGAGCGGCGCGACAACCTGACCTGCGAGAAGACCTTCGAGTGCGACGGCGGCTGGCGCCCTGAGTGGGTCCTCGGGCTCAACGTCGAGGGGGGCGAGGACGGCGCCGGGCCGGTGAGCGGCGTCGTGATCGAGCTCACCGAGGAGGAGCTGGACCGCCTCGACATCAGGGAGATCCGCTACGACCGGGTCGACGTCACCGGCTCGGTCGACGGCACAGAGCTGCCCGAGCGGATCGTCACCTACACGGCCAAGGAGTTCCACTTCGCGCCGGAGCCGCCGGAGGACTCGATCATCCTCGCCACCTACGCCACGGCCGTGGAACGGGGTTTCGACGACCTCGGCCCAGGCGAGCTCGACCACTACCTCGCCACGACCCCCTACCCGGTCGACCGCCATGAGGCGACGCTGGTGATCGACGAGATCCCGGACGGCAATCCGCGGGCCTGGTAGTCAGGCGCGGTGCCAGCGGCGGGCCCAGTCGCGGAGCTCGCCCATCACGGGCTCGAGCGAGTGGCCCTTGTCGGTGAGCTCGTAGCTCACCCGCACGCGGTTGCCCGGTTGCACCTCGCGCTGGACGAGGCCCGCCTTCTCGAGCTCCTTGAGCCGGCAGGAGAGCAGACGGTCCGACATTCCGGGGACGGACTCCTTCAGCTCCGCGAAGTGGAGCGGCCCATCGGTGAGCGCATAGAGGATCGCCCCAGCCCACCGGCGGCCGATCAGCTCCACCGCGCCGTGGTAGTGCCGACAGACTTGTTTGGGCTTGGCCGCCCCCCTGGATGGGCCGACGCCGGACTGCGTTCTCACCTCGTTCCAAGCTTACCGATCGTAAGGGGCCGGCTAAACGGGGTCAGCCCGTGCAGGGCCCGGTCGTCACCTGGCCGGTCGAGTCGCTCAGGGCGCGGGAGACGACGTCGTTGGGCACGGCGTACCCGCCCGGCTTGCCCTGCGTGGTGGCGGCGAAGATCGTCCCCATCACCTTGCCGGCGCCGTCCACCAGCGGCCCGCCCGAGTTGCCGCTGCGAACCTCCCCGCGCACGGCCGTGAGCTCGCGCGTCACCGGCCCGCGGCCGTACGAGTCCTGCGTCAGGACGGGGCCGGTGGCACCGACGCGGGCCGGGGCGATGGTGAACGGCCCGTTCTCCGGATAGCCGAGGACCGCGCCCGCCGTGCTGCTCTGGACGTCCGGCGCCAGCGAAAGGGCGGCTCCGCCCAGCCCGTTCACCCGGAGCAGGGCCAGGTCGTTCTCGGGGTCGTAGTGGACGGGAGTCGCGTCCAGGGACGAGCTCGAGCCCGCGGGCGTGACGGTCGTGTCGCTCTCGCCCGCCACCACGTGCGCGTTGGTGACCACCAGCCCCGGCGCGGCGATCCAGCCGGATCCCTCAACGCCCAGCCCGCAGGCGGTCCCCAGCACCCGGACCACGCTGTCCCCCGCGGCCTGCACCTCTGGGTCGTGCGCAATCTTCGAGTCCGGAGCGCCGACGTCCGGGCTCGGGCCCTGGATGGCCACCCGGGGGTCGATGCGGTGAAGGGCGTTGATCAGCGAGCTCGACGGCGGGAACGTGTCGTTGAGCGCACGCAGGATCGCCGAGCGCTGGACCGCGGTGCGCAGGCTCTTTGCGCCGGGCGCGTTGAGCGCGACCGCCCCGAAGAGCCAAGCCACGCCGAGGGCCACCACGACGAGGAGCAGCGCCCCTCCGGACGCCTCGGCGATCGCGATCCCTCGCCGGCGCCCGGCGGGGCCGAGCAGGCGCCGCCGGATCGCGAGCGCGATCCCCTCGAGGGAGACCGCGACTATCCCTCCGATCAGCAGAGCCCCGGCGAGCGCGGTCGCGGGCGCATACGGGGAATGTGAGCCGTCCGCCAGCAGCGCCGGGCCGAGGCGGCTGCCGAGGAAGGCGCCGATCGCGAATCCGCCGAGGCTGAGCAGGCCGACGATCAGGCCCTGTTGGTAGCCCCAGAACCCCATTGTCAGGGCGAAAGCGAGAATCAGCCAGTCGACACCGGTCACGGTTTCCCGAATACAAGCGCACGAGCGACTAACTTTGCCCTCGTGAATCCGCCCGTGACACGGTCACGGACCCGCGACGGGGAGACGCCACCGCCCAGGCGACCCATCAGGTCGCCCCGGGCGCAGCGCGGACCCCTCACTGAGCGCCAGCGGCGCCTGCGTCAGCGCGCGCTCCCTCTCGGCGTCGTGGCCCTGATCGCGTTCATCTTCGGGGCGATCAGCTCCGCGGGCAACCCCGAGCAGGACATGGCGGAGCGGTTCGTCAACGACTGGGCGCACCAGGACTACAAGGCCATGCACGACGAGCTCTCCGACTCGGCGCAGGCCAAGTACTCCGCTCAGGACCTCGCCGCCGCCTATCAGGGGGCGCAGGAGGCCTCAACCGCGACGGCGATCGACCCAGGCGGCGCGGATGGCCCGAAGAGCATCAACGGCACGGACGTCGTGGACGTCGGCGTGGGCGTCCGCACCAGGCTTTTCGGCAAGATCGACGGAGCGCTGCGGCTGCCCCTGGACGGCGGCAAGGTGGCCTGGGACCCGCACCTCACCTTCCCGAACCTCCAGCCCGGCGAGCAGGTGGGCCGGCGACTGACGCTCGGCCGGCGGGCGGCAATCGTCGCGAAGCACGGCGTTGCGCTCGCAGAGGGGCCGACCGACAATCGCCACTCGCCGCTGGGCTCCGATGCGATCGACGTCGCGGGCGACACCGGCGCCCCCGATCCCGACGAGCAGGCGAGGCTTCAGCATGCCGGCTACCCGTCCAACCAGGACACCGGCGTCAGCGGCCTCGAGCTCGCCTTCAACTCCCGGCTCGCCGGACAGCCGAGCGGGCAGCTGCTGGCCGTCAAGGAAGGGACCTCGACCCCTGACGTTCCCGCCGGGACACAGGGCCGCGTGCTTGCGACCGCGCACGGCAGCCCCGGTCAGCCGGTGCGGACGACGATCGACCCGCGACTGCAGTCGACCACCGTGAACGCGCTGGGCGGACAGTCCGGCGGCGTGGCCGTCCTCAACGCGCGCAACGGCAACGTCCTCGCGCTCGCGGGGTCGGCCTACTCGTCTCCCCAGCCGCCCGGATCGACCTTCAAGGTGATCACCACCACGGCCGCCCTCGAGGGCCACGACGTGAAGCTCAGCGACACCTTCCCCGTCCTCACCTCGATCAACCCGGACCCGGACTCCGGCGCCCGCGTGGTCCACAACGCGCACGACGAGGCCTGCGGCGGGAGCTTCACCGAGGCCTTCGCGAAGTCGTGCAACAGCGTCTTCGCTCCCCTCGGCGTCAAGGTCGGGGCGCAGCGGCTGGTCGATACGGCGGAGCGATACGGCTACAACCAGCCGACGAGCCTCTACAACGCGTCCGCGACGGCGGCCACCGATCCGGGACGAATGACCATCCCGTCGGCCGCGGATCTCAACGGGGAGCCGACCCATACCGACCTATCGGTGACCGCCTTCGGCCAGGGCAAGGTGCTCGCCACCCCGCTCGGCATGGCATCGGTCGCTCAGACCGTCGCCAACGACGGCGTGCGGGACCCGACCCCGATCGTCAAGGACCAGGCGCTGCAGAGCGCGGCCAAGCCAGTCCAGGTCACCTCCAAGGCGAACGCGCGAGTCCTCACCGGGCTGATGCGCGCCGTCGTCACCCAGGGCACGGGAGTGGCCGCGAACCTCCCGGGCATCGACGTCGCCGGCAAGACGGGCACCGCCGAGCTCGGACCCAAGCCCGGCCAGCCGCCGCCCCCGCCCGGGCAGGAGGACACCGCCAAGCAGATCGTCGACGGCTGGTTCATCGCCTTCGCCCCCGCACAGAAGCCGAAGCTGGCGATCGCGGTGATGCTGATCGACGCGTCTGGCGACGGCGGCACGACCGCCGCGCCGATCGCACGAGAGATTCTGGGCAGCGCGCTCTAGACGGCTTCGCCATCAGATCGCGGCTGCGAGCGGCCGCTACGGATAACCGAACGCCACGCCCACCATCGCCATGCCGCCGCCGATCGCGGTGAGCACTCCGCCCGGTCCCTCCAGGGCGAGGCCGAGCGGGACTCCGATCACGGCGAGCGCCGTGCCTCCGGCGATCAGGGCCCACCAGTTGAGCCCTCCCGTGCCGGGCTCCGGCGCCGCTGGTGCAGTGAGCACGGTGCAGACGACCATCAGGCCTACGCCCACGACGCCGCCGGCGACACCGAGCAGCTGAATCAGGGCGAGCGCAGCCCCGATGCCGCCGATCACGAGCAGGGCTTGGAGCTGGGTCTTCCTCATCCGGCGGAGGACGTCCCTGTCGCGGCCTAGAGGTCGAGCGTGATTTCGCCCGTCTCGCCCTGGAAGTCGATCTCGAGCTTCGGTGGCCGGTTCTCGTTGATGTCCTGGCTGACCAGGAAGAGGACGAGCGCCCCCTGCGTCGGCCCGTTCGCGGCTGCCGTGTCGGGCGCCGGAACGTCGGCTCCGCCGCCAAGCTCGGCGCCCAGCGGAGCCGCGAAATCGGAGCTGCTCGGAATCGACTGGTACGCAGCCCCGGTCGTGTCCACGACGCTCATCTGAGCGTTGGCGGGCAGCCTGACGGCGCTGTCGCCCTGGTTGTGGATCGTCAGGAAGACACCGAGGTAGGACTTTCCCGCCGGGGCTGGCACCTTCTGTCCGGCCAGGTACACGCTGTCATCGGGCTGGGCCGGGTTCAGGAAGCGCGTCTCCTGCACGCTGATCTTGAGGTCCCCGAGCTGGATGGGAACGCCCTCGTCGGCCTGCTTGCTGAGATCGTTGCCGCAGCCCGCGACACCCACCAGGGTGAGGGCAAGGACAAACGCGACTGCCAGGGATCCCTTGCGGCCGGGGCGCATGAGGGCGCGCAGTCTATCCGCAGGCATCCCGGATCCGCGTCAGGCCGGAACGCGATCGGCGCCGGCGACCTCGGTGCGCTCTGCGGCGGCCCCCGACTCGATCAGCTCCTGCATGCGCCGCAGGGCCTTGCCCCACCGGCGCCGCCACCAACGCGTGCGCCCGAGCTCCCGGAGGCGATCGAAAGCAGTCCCCGGTTGCGTCCAGAAGGTCAGTGTCACCGTGGTGGTGGGTCCCTCCTCGAGCTCCCAGACCAGCCGCATCGGCGTCCGGTCGAGGCGCCCGCCGCGGCCGTGCTCGACGACCCGGTAGGGCCGCTCGGCCTCCGCGATCACCGTCTCCATGTAGCGCACGCCGGCAGGGGCATCGACGCGGAAGCGGGCCGCGGCGCCCTGCCCGCTGGCGGCAACGCGCTCCAGCCGGTAGTCGCGGGCGAAATGATCGATCCAGCTCAAGCGCGTCGAGAGGTCGCAGATGAAGTCGAAGACACGATCGCGCGAGGCGTCTACGGAAGTGGTCAGCGAGATCGGCCCCACGGGCGCGCGATTCTAGTGGGGCGCCCGACGGCGGCACTGGCTGATCGGCCAGGACCCCTGGAAATGGTGGACTTTCCGTACCACCTGACCAAAAGTGACTAGCCATTACGCAGTACCCCGGGTAGTATCGGCGCACCCCCGATGACCCTAATTGGACAGAGTCAGGACGACGTCCGGCATGCGGGTGAGCCCGCCGGCGGCGTCGGCTCCTTCGTCTGCCAGGGGTGTTCCTTTCCGGTCTCCTTCGAGCCGGCCGAGTCGATCCCGAATTGCCCCAACTGCGGGGGCACCGACTTCCGCCGCTCCTCGCTGTTCGAGCAGCCCACTCTCAAGAGCATCGCGATCACGCGTCCGACGTCCAAGCCCGCCGAGTGGCTCGACGGCGTGCGCGAGTCGATCGCGGAGCCCGGCAAGTACCTGGCGATGTTCGCCGACGGCCGGACCCACGTGATCGAGCTGTCCGATGGCTGGTCGCGCATCGGGCGGAGCCGCTCCGCGGACATCCGCCTGGACGACCCCACCGTCTCGCGCCGACACGCGGTGATCGTGCAGACGCCCGAGGGCGAGCTGCGCGTGCTCGACGACCGCTCGATGAACGGGATCTGCGTGAACGGGGAGCCCGTCGACTGGAGCCCGCTCACCGACGGCGACGAGCTCCAGATTGGCCGCTACACGCTCAGCGTGATCGAAACCGCCGGCACCGCTTAGGGCCTGTCCCGGTAGGGGCGTCCCCCTGGGCCGCAGCCAGGGGTGCGATCCCTAATCGGGACAGGCCCTTAGCCGACCGCGCGCAGGGCGTCGGCTACCGCGGGGTCGATCGGCACCGAATCCTCCATCGATACCGCCGCGAGCACCTCGCCGACGAACGAGCGCGGCGTCACCACGAGCCTCAGCTGCTGCCGGCGGTTCCGCATCCGGGCGGCAGCGTCGAAGATCAGGCTGATCCCGGAACTGTCGATGTAGCTCGTCTCCGTCAGGTCGAGGACGAGCGCTCGCGCCTTGTTCGAGACGGCCTCGAGCAGTCTCTGGCTCAGGTCCGAGACGTTGGACGCGTCAACCTCCCCGGCGACTCGGGCCAGCTCGATGTCCCCATCCGACTCGATGGACAGCCTGGCCAGCTCTGGCGCCGTCACGTCGCCCCGATGCGGCGGCGAAGCTCCACCTTGGTTCCCGCGTCTCCCGTATCGATCGCGACATCATCCATGAACTCCCTCATCAGCGCGATGCCGCGCCCGCGGTTCTCGCCCCGCGGCTCACGCCAGGAGCCCCGATCGCCGATCGTCACCGAGGCCTCACCATCCATGAGGGCCGCCCGCAGCCGGATGGTCGCGTCGCCCATGCCATAAGCGTGCTCGACGCAGTTGGCACAGGCCTCCGTGACCGCGATCGCGAAGGCGGCACAGTCGTCGTCTGTGCCGCCGTTGGCGGTTATCCAGCGCCGGATCAGATGCCGCGCCACGGCCAGCTGCCCCGCCTTCGCCGGCACCTCCGCGTCCAGGATCTCCTGCAGGCCCTCCGCTCTGACCGCGAGCACGGCGACGTCGTCCGGAAGCTCGATCCCCTCGGTGAGCTGCTCGATGATCGACCGGCACATGAGCTCGGGCACATCGGGCGCGGAGGTCGCGGCCTCCAGGAGGACGTCCTCGCCTTCGGAGAGCTGCCGGCCCCGGCGCTCGATCAGGCCATCGGTGTAGAGGATCAGCGTCTCGCCAGCCTCGAGGGTGACCCGCTGCTGGTCGTAGACCGTCCCCAGGCCAGTCCCGAGCGGCGGCCCGGAGGCCTCGGCGAGATAGGTCCCGCTCCCGTCGGGGCGCACCAGCAACGGGTAGGGATGACCGGCGCGGGCGAAGTCCACGACCCAGGTGTCCAGATTGAGGGTCGCGTAGATCATGGTCGCCATGCGCAGGTGCTCCTGGTCCGCAAAGCGCGAGAGGTTGCCGAGCAGCACCGCCGGGCTCTCCTCCACGAGCGCATAGGCTCGCAGGGCGCTCCGCAGCTGCCCCATGGAGGTCGCCGCCACCAGTCCATGGCCGGCGACATCCCCAATCGCGAGGCCAAGCCGGCGATGGCCCAGCTCGATCACGTCGTACCAATCGCCGCCCACCGCCGTCTCCTCCGCCGCCGGAAGGTATCGGGCACCCATGCTCAGCCCGGGCACCTCGGGGAGGCTGCCCGGCAGCAGCCTGCGCTGAAGGTTCTCCGCGATCCGTCCCTGCACCGCAAGACGGGACCGCTCGAGGGAGAGGGCGACCCGGTCCGCGACCAGCTGCAGGAGCTCGGCGTCGCTCTCGGTGAACTCCCGCGGAGCAAGCGAGCCGACATGCAGAACGCCTGTAGCCGCCCCCTCAACGACCAGAGGAACGCCCAGCAGGGATCTGACCCCCTTCTCGCGCATCAACGGGTTGACGACAGCGTCGGGCGTGCGCTCCAGATCCTCGATCACCACCGCCTCGCGCGTGGACGCCACCCGGCCCGCGAATCCGCGTCCGATCGGCAGGCGGAATCCGCGCTCGACCTCTTCCTCCAGGCCGACCGCGGCTCTGGCTGCAAGGGTCCGGCCATCGTCCTCGACCAGGAGGACTGCCGACGTGTCGACCCCGAGGATGTCGACGACCCGCTGCAGCAGCTCGGCCAGCAGCGCATCGGGGTCCAGGTACGCGAGCGCGGCGTCGGTGACCTTCTGAACGTCCTCGAGGCGCGTCGTCGGTTCGTCGGCCGTCGCGACCTCTACTCGGTGGAGATGCTCGGGTCGGCCTGGACCTTCTGCGGGATGATCATCAGGAAGTTCTGCTGCGCATCGCGGGCCAGCGCCTGGACCCTATCCGCTTCCTCGGCCTGGCCGGTGGCGCGCAGCTCGCCCGCGTAGTGGCCGAGCAGGTCCTCGATGTCGAGCTGGCCCTCGGCGTCGAGATCCTCGAGCGCCACCTTGGCGCCCTCGCCGAGGCGGCTCTGAATGCCATCGCGATCGAGGTTGAGGTCGTCGTCGATGCGGATGTAGACGCGACCGCCGGTCATCCCGGCACAGGCCCACGGGCCGATGTCGCCGAGCACGACCGCGCGACCCGAGGTCATGTACTCGAAGGCGAAGCCCTTGGCGTTGGCCCGGTCGACCACGCAGCCCTGTGAGTCGTCGACGGGCGCCTCGGGCTCGCCGGCGAGGACAACGTCCGCACCGGACAGCCGGATGCAGAAACGCGAGTCGGCCGACCCCTGCACGAAGAGCCTCCCCCTCTGGGCGCCGTAGGCGAAGGACTTGCCGACCGAGCCGTTCACGCGCCGGCCCTCTCCGTTCTTCCCCTTCAGGATCGAGACCGTCCCACCGAGCATCGTCTTGCCGACGCCGTCCTGGGCGCCGCCCTCCACCCGGCAGGTCACACCCCATTCGTTGAAGGCACCGAATCCCTGGCCGGCGACGGACCCTCCATTGAAAATCAATTGAGCGAGCTCGTCGTTCTCGGTGCCCTCGGGGGCGCCGTGGTAGATCCGTGCCCGGGCGATCGCGCCGGAGAGCTCGGTTCCGAGCACCCGGTCGTGGGCGTCGGTGGGGCGGGGGAACTCGACGCTCACGCACGAGCCGTCGAAGACCTTCTCGGCCACCGCTGCGATCTCCGCCGAGGCCTGCTTGGGCGCCATCCGGAGCGGCTTGGCGCGGACCAGCCCCGCCTCGGCGCGAGCCTCGACCAGCGCCTCCTCCTCGACCGGGAGGTCGATCGGCTCGAGATCGAGGAACTCCTCCAGCGGCGTGATCAGCGGAGCGAGGTCGATCTTGTCGTGATGGGAGACCTGCTCGAGCAGGTCATAGCGGCCGATCAGGTCCTGAGCGCGGTCGTAGCCGAGCGAGCCGACCACCTCCTTGACCTCCTCGCCCATCTGGCGGAAGAAGGCCGCGCAGCTCTCGGCTGCGTTGGCTCCGGGCGGCGTGAACTTCTTCAACCCGTGTTCCTCGGCCTGCTCGACCGTCTCGATCTGGGTCGCGATGCCGACGTGGCAGGTGTCGAGCTGGCAGCCGCGGCAGATCGTGCAGCCGAGCGAGACCATCGCCAGGGTGCCGAAGGCGACGCGGTTGGCACCCATGCAGTGGAGCTTCACGATGTCGTGGGCGTGCCGGTAGCCACCGTCCGCCCAGATCTCGACGCGGTTGCGGATCCCGGCCTCCATCAGCGCCCGGTGGACGGCCCGCGTGCCGATGTCGGAGGGAAGGCCGACGTGGCGCAGGGCGTGTTGACGGGCGGCGCCCGTGCCGCCCTCGAAGCCGCTCAGGGTGATGATGTCCGCCCCCGCCTTGGCGATGCCGAGGCCGATCGTCCCCACGTTCGGCACCACGGGAACCTTGACCGACACCCGCAGGTCGGGATTGACGGTCTTGAGCTCGTCGATCAGCTCGGCCAGGTCCTCGATCGAGTAGAGGTCGTGGTTGTTCGACGGCGAGATCAGGTCGGTGCCGGGCGACGCGTTCCTCGCCGCGGCGACCTTCTCGGAGACCTTCTTGCCGGGCAGGTGACCGCCCTCGCCGGGCTTCGCGCCCTGGCCGATCTTGATCTCGGCGACGTACGAGGAGTTGAGCATCTCGGCCGAGACGCCGAAGCGGCCCGAGGCGACCTGCTGCCCGCGCCACTTGCGGAACTTGCCGTACATGTCCTGGATCTCCCCACCCTCCCCGTTGATGCAGAGGATGTTGATCGCCTTGGCGGCCTCGGCATAGGCGCGGAAGGCCGGCTCGGACTGGGAGCCGAAGCTCATCGAGCTGATCACCACGGGATAGTCGTGGTGGCCGACGGAGGCGTCCACCTGCGAGGGATCGACCGGCTCGCGGTCGGGCTCTTTCGTCAACCCCATGATGTGCCGCATGGAGATCGGGCTCTGCGCCTCCAGCTCGCGCACCTTCTGCGAGTACTCGTCGAAGCCCGCGGTCCCGTTGGCCGCCGCGATCGCCGCCTTGTAGACCTTGGGGTAGAAGCGGAACGTCTTCGCCGGCTTCGCATCCTCGTCCCCGGTGAGGATCTTGTGCCGGCCGTCGGTGTCGGCGTCGAGGTGGGCGAATCCGGTGCCGCCGGTATCCGATGCCCCGAAGGCCTCAGTGTGGAAGATCTCGGCGACCTCGGGCTGGATGCCGATCGATGAGAACTGGCGGGCATAGCCGCGGACCTCGTGGATCCCGATCGTCGAGATCACCTTCTCGATTCCCTTGCGCAGCCCCGCGCAGAGGTTGCCGACGTCGTTCTCGTAGTCGTCGACGCAGATCACCTCGACCATCACGTACGGGCAGACGCCGTCGGCACCGAGGCCCAGGGCGAGCATCACGTCGTGGACGTTCCGGAGCGCGGCCGAGCGCAGCACCACCGAGCAGCGGCGGCGCAGGTTCTCGCCCTGGCCGCTGAACTGCTTGAGCGCCTGGTCGATCGCGGACGTGGCGAGATGCGGATCGATGTAGCGCCGCTCGCCGTCGTAGACGGTGCGGTCGGTGAGCACCAGCAGCTCGGCGCCCTCGGCGACGGCGCGGACGGCCTCCTGGCGGAGCCGCTCGATCGCCCCCCGAGTCGTCTCCGACTCGAGCAGCGCGATGTCGATCGCCTTGGCACGGTCGCCGAACGCCGCCCAGAGGTCCTCCAGCACGTAGGTCCCCTGCTCGCTGGCGATGCGCCGGTAAGAGCTGTGCGGAAGCGGGGCGAGATCGTGGTGGCCGCCCAGGATCACCGGGAAGTCCGTCTCGATCGTCTCAGTGTCCTCGGCCGGGTCGTTGAGCGACGGGCGGCGCCCGAAGACCGCGCGCGTTGAGAAGTGCTCGATCTCGCGCTCGCGGTCGATCGCCGGGTTCGTGACGACCGCGACCGTCTCCTTGAAGTAGTCGGCGAGGTTCTGCCGCTCCGGCGACAGCGCGGCCAGCGGGCCGTCGTAGCCGAGCGAGCCGATCGGCTCCGCACCGTTGTCGGCCATCTGCTGGACGAGCTTCACGTCGTCGCGCTGCCAGCCGAACCCGGCGAGCACCCGGTCCTCGACCTGGACCGGATCCTCGGGACCCGCGTCGGTGTACCCCGGGATCTCGGGGCCCTCGAGCGGGCCGCCGGTCTGGAGCGCGCGGTCATACGGGGCGACCTGTTCGGCGGCCGTTCTCTTCAGCCAGCTGTCGCGGACCCGGCGCAGCATCTCGGCGTGAGGGTGGAGGGTCGAGCGCTTGCGGTCTCGATCGATCAACACCAGGAACTTCTCGCCCGGCGCCATCGGCTTCGGCTCGGAGATCATCTCCTCGACCGCGACGACGCCCGGCTCAGAGCTGAAGATGAAGTCGTGGTTGGTCTCGAGCTGCCAGAGCGGCCGCAGGCCCATCGCGTCGGCCGAGAACACGCATTCGTCCTGATGGCGGGCGATCAGCGCGACAGGGCCCTGAGCGAACGGGCCCATCGTCTGGCGCAGGTACATGTAGAAGGAGTGGAGTTCCTCGGGGAGGCCGGCGATCTCGGCGACGATCGGCGGGACGACCATCTCCATGGCCTCCGGCAGCGAGAGGCCGTGGCTCCGCACCAGCGTCTCGATCGTCCGGTTCAGGTCCTGCGAGTCGGAGTTGCCCTCGCCGATCGGCACGTTCAGCATTCGCGCCTCCTGGCGAAGCTGCTCGATCGTGTTGATCTCGCCGTTGTGCCCGAGGACGCCGAACGGCTGGACCCGGGTGAACGACGGCCAGGTGTTGGTCGAGTAGCGGTTGTGGCCGAAGCAGCCGATCGTCTCGGCGCGCTCGTCGGAGAGATCGACGTAGTAGGAGCCGAGGACCTTCGGGTTGCCCATCACCTTGTAGACGCAGGTGCGTCCGGAGAAGGAGGCGACATGGACCCCGAGCTTCTCCTCGAGCGCCACCTTCAGGTGGAAGCAGGCACGATCGGCGTCGGCTGCCTCCGGCACCAGGCCCGCGAACTGCCAGAACTGCGGCTCCTCCTCGCGGGCGGTCGGACCCAGCGCCGCGGAATCGACGGCGCCCACCCGCTCGGCGAGAATGCGGAATCCGGCCTTGCCGAGCAGCTCCCTGGCACCGTGACGGATCTTCTCCAGGTCCTGCGAGCGCTCGACGAAGACGTGCGCGACGGCGAAGGCGTCGTCCAGGGCGAGCGAGGGGTTGTGCCCGCCCTGGCGGACCTCCTCCGCCCAGATCTTGGTGGGGATGTCGACCAGCAGGCCGCAGCCGTCACCCTCGCCGTCGACGTTGCCGGCACGGTGGAGCATCTTCTGCAGCGACTCGAGCGCGAGGGTTACGGGATCGTGGCTCGGGGTCGCGTCGCGGCGAACGGACGCGTAGATCGCGCACGCGTCCTTGTCCTCGACGCTCGGGGGAGAGACGAGTGGGCGATAGGCGCGCTCGGGGGAAAAGCGCTCACGCTCTGGGGACGAGTTCTTCATTTGTCTCCGGTTCCGCGCCTTCTTCGAGAGGGCGCGCGACGGGGGTGGACCGACGGAGCCGGGAATTATAGGGACGGCATTACCCGGCCCCACGCCGGTAGTCACACGGCCTCATATCGCTTTCCCCGCAATTTGCGAAAGCCGCCCACCCTCGGTTCCGGCCTGCTGCAGCGCTACTTTCAGCGCGGTGAGCGGTTCTACATAGTGTTTAGCGAACGCTCACAAACGTGGTACAACTTCACCAAGGGGAGCAACAAGCTGGGGATTGACGGAGAGGGATGAATAAGCAGACGCAGCAAGACAGCGGAGAGCAGGCAGTCGGGGAACCGTCCAGCGCCGGCTCGGAAACAGAGCGTTTCCGGGCCATCGCGGATGTCAGGCACAACGAGGCAGTGACCGGCGAGTCGGGAGTCCCGGCGAACGAGCGGGACCACGAGCTGCGCCGGCAGATGCGCTCGCTCGAAGAGTTCTCGTAGGCCGCAAGCCTCCAAACCCCGCGGGGTTCTTCGGACCCTGAGCTAGCCCCAGCCCATCCCCTGATACCCGCTATCGACCGGGACGCCGATCAGGAGCGCGCGCACGTTTGCATCAGATTCGTTCTTGATCGTGCGGTTCACCTCCGGGGCGAAGCGGCAGAAGGTGCCGGCGGGGGCGTCGTGCTCGCTGCCGTCGGTGACGATCTTCCCCTCGCCCTCGAGGATGATGAAGACCTCCTCCTGGTTGTCGCCGGTGTGGTCGTGGGCGGGGATCTCTCCCCCGGCCTCGATGTCGACCACGTTGAAGCCGAATGCCTCAGCGCCCAGTGACTTGCGGGCCAGTCGCCAGGTCGCTCCCCCACTCCCCTCCATCTCCTCGAACTCGTCGATGCTCTTGATCGTGTAGCCGTCGGCCATCGCTCCTCCTCTGTTTCCGTCCCCTGGTCTGGACCGGCTCGCGAACATATCCTCTTCGTGTGGGAGAGGACTCGGCCCAGAGTCTCGAGCAGGCCATCGGGCGTTACAACGACGCGTGGAACGACCACGACCTCGACGCGATCATGTCGATGCACGCCCCCGACATGGTCTTCGAGAACCACACCGCGGGCGAGTCGGCGCAGGGGCCGGAGGAGGTCAGGGAGCACATCGGGTCGATCTTCGAGAGCTGGCCCGATCTGCGTTTCGAGACGCGCAGGCTCTACGTCCGCGACGGGGTGGTGACCCAGGAGTGGACGGCCAGCGCGACCCACTCCAACACGATGCGCCGAGGTGAACTGGTCGCCGAGCCCACCGGCGAGAGAATCGAGTGGCGCGGAGTCGACGTGATCCCCTACGAGGACGGGCTGATCAAGCGCAAGGACGTCTACTCGGACTCCGTCTCGATCCTCCGCCAGGTCGGGCTGCTCGACTAGCTGGAACCAGGGAGTAACCCCGTGGCGCTCCCCGGCGCTTAGGCAGATGGGAAGTCAATTGGCCATGGAGCCGAAAGACCACCAGCAGCAGCACCACTGCTCCGTCGAAGACCGATACCGAGACGGAGATGACTACCACCACGTAAATCGGGGATCCGGACGGGCGGCCTCGCGGCCTACCGGACGCTGCGGGGTCGTCCCGTCCGGTTGTTACTCCTCGATGCGCCGGCGGTAGATCGCCCAGCCGGCGATCGCGGCGCCGCAGGCGATCAGGATCCCCGCCGAGAGCAGCCCGGCGTCACTTCGCTCCGCGTCGCCCAGGATCGAGTCACGGGCGCGCGCCGAGAGCACAGACCCGGCCGAGGCGAACGACATGGCCGAGCCCGCCGAGCCGGCGGACGCAACCGAGAACGCCGACCCGGCGGAACCGATCGACCCGATCGAGGCAAACGAGCCGACCGATCCGATGGAGAGGACGGAGCCCTTGGAGGCGATCGAGAGGAACGAGTCCTCCGACCAGAGCGAGAGGGAGCCGCCGGTCACAGCTCCGGCACGTCCGCGCCGGTCGGCGAGAAGGGCACCCGGCGGACCTCCGCCCAATTCCCCACCCGCCCGCTGAGCGCCTTCATCACCGCCCCGGTGCTCTGCCAGAAGGTCCAGACGAGCACGGTCGGCCCGGCGCCTGAGATCGTCGCCCCGATCGCGCCCATGCGCGGTGCCTCCTTGACGATCTCGATCGAGCGTGGGTAGAGGTGGGCCCTGTAGGGCTGGTGCAGCCGGTCCGCAAGGCCGCGGCCGATCAGCGTCAGGTCCGAGCGCTGGATGCCGAGCACGAGCTCCGAGGCGGCGGAGACGTTGGCGACGGCGTCGGCCAGCGGCACCTGCTCCGGGATAGCCCTGCGGGCGTCCTCGGTGGGCACCTGCTCGCCGGGGATCACGACCACCGCCTCCACTCCCTGTGGCGGATCCAGACGGGTAGAGGTCAGCGTGCCGTCCTCGTCGGCGCAGACGACGAAGCCCCCGAAGAGCGCGGCGGCCACGTTGTCGGGATGGCCCTCGATCTCAGCCGCTTTGGCGAGGACGTCCTCTGGCTCCTGGGCGAGCTCGTAGAGATGGTCGGCGGCCAGCAGGCCCGCGACGATCGCCGCCGCGCTGGAGCCCAGTCCCGCGGCCAGGGGAATCTCGCTCTTGATGCGGAAGGCGATCCCTTCCGCCGGACGCAGCGACTCGAAGGCGCGCACGCACAGGTTGGAGCGGTCGAGGGGCACATCGAGCCCCTCGGCCTCGACCGAGAACGTTCCCGACTCCTCCACCTCCAGCTCGAGGTGCATGGCGAGCGCCGCGGCCAGCACGTCATAGCCGGGGCCGAGGTTGGCCGAGGAGGCCGGCACCCTGACCAGCCTTCGCCGCGCGGTCATGGGCGCAGGCTATATGCGAGGGCGCGCGTCAGCGCGACCGTTTGATGGCGAAGCCGGACCCTAGGAGCCCAGGATCCTCGCCTTCTGCTGCTCGAACTCGGCGTCCGTGAGGGCGCCCGAGTCGCGGAGCTTGGCGAGCCGCTCGAGCTCGGCGACATGGTCGACACCGGCCCCGGATGACGATGGTGCGGGAGCGGGAGCGAACCCGGACCCGCCAACGGGGCGAACCTCGCCGCGGGCCGGCGCCTGCTGAGCGCTGTCCCAGTCGATTGCGATCTTCGCGGGGTCGCTCGGGTCGACCTTGACCGGCAGGCTCACACCCTGTCCAAGCGTGGCGCCCGCGGGAACCATGTACTGGTTGTTGACGCGGTAGGGCTGGCGGCCGCTGACGTGTATCTCCATGTCGATGTCCAGGTTGAACCACTGCGCACCCCGCTCCGGGGTGCCGTGGGCGACGATCACGCCCTGCCCCGGAATGCCGTTGGCGAGGATCCCGGCGCGCTCGCCCGAAGTATCGGTGAGGTCGGCGAGCTGGTCCTTCGCCTGGGAGAGCATGTCCCCCATCTGCTGCATCTGGCCCCCGAATCCCGACTTGTAGCCCGCCTCCTGCTGCTGCTGGCGCTGAAGCTGCTTCGCCTCCTTGGTCAGGCTGGACAGATCCTTCATCGACTTGAAAAGTCCCATTTCTCCCCTCGATGCCGGTCGCAGTTTGAACTGGCGCGCAGCGTACTGCGCTTGTGTAGCGTCATCCGCCGTGCTGGAGGCCTCGGGAGGCAACCGTCGCAGGGCGGCCGCGCATGCGGTCCCACTCGCCATACTCGTCCTTCTGGCGCTGGGGGGAACCGCCTGGGCGGCGTTCCCGGCCACGGCGCCCAACGACCCGAGCTACCGCCCCGCCGAGAAGGGGAATACGGATCAGCCCTATCCCCCGGACCCGGCCGACCCCGGTGGCGCGCTGCAGACCTGCAACACCACCTCGGCCGACGCCCAGCAGCACTACCTCTTCAGCTTCATGCCCCAGTGCACGAAGCCGCTGCCCACCGGGCTGGGCGCGCCGGGCGCGACCGATCCGTACGGCCAGACGCCGGCGGCCGGGATGTCTGTCGACCGGGCCTGGAAGGAGTTCACCGCAGGCAACTCCGACACCGTGATCGCCTATGTCGAGGCGGGGATCAACTGGCATGACGAGACCTCGGCAAAGGAGCTCGCCGACCGCGTCTATCTGAACCCGGGAGAGCTGCCACCGCCGACGACACCCGTCGACGACGGTCAGCTGAACGCCCGCGACTACGGCGACACCACCGACACGAACGGCAACGGGATCGTCGACCCGGAGGACATCATTGTCCGCTTCTCCGACGGCGTCGACAACGACCACAACGGCTACGCGGACGACATCTCGGGCTGGGACTTCTACGACAACCAGAACGACCCGGCCACCGTCGACTCCT
This sequence comes from uncultured Solirubrobacterales bacterium, assembly GCA_963815665.1. Lineage (GTDB taxonomy): Bacteria > Actinomycetota > Thermoleophilia > Solirubrobacterales > 70-9 > DASUPK01. Next base: position 225,285 of record CAWFHN010000013.1, read on the forward strand.
CCTACCACCATTCCGACAACCAGATGCGCCAGGAGGCGGCCGAGGCCGACAACGGGAACGGCGGCGCCGGCGTCTGCCCACGCTGCATGGTCCTGCCGATCAAGGCCGGCGCGGAGGCTCTCGACCGCACCGACGACCTGGCCCAGGCCTGGCTCTACGCCACAGACATGCACGCCGACGTGATCACCTCGGTGACCGCAGATCTGGGCTACTCGAGCTTCATGAAGCAGGCGGTCAACTACGCCTGGAATCACGGCGTCGTCATGGTCGAGTCCTCGAACGACTTCAACTCGACCGACCACCAGGGCGGCATGTTCCACGCGCACGTGTTGCCCGGCAACGGCCTGGTCGCGAACACGCACGGCCTACCGTCACCGCTGCCGGCCCTCCAGAACGCCCTGACCACGACCTACGACGCGCGCTCGGGCCTCACCTCCTGGGGTTCGCACAACATGTTCAGCGCCTCGACCGAGGGCGGCTCGACGTCGGAGTCGACTCCGACCGTCGGCGGCGCGATCGCGCTGGTGATCGCGTACAGCAAGGAGGTCGCAGCGCAGGGCCTGATCCCGGCGCGGCTCAGCCAGGACGAGGCGATCCAGGTGATCCGTGACACCTCCGACGACATCGACAGCAATCCCAACCCACCGGCGGGCTGGGAGGGCCGTCCAGGCTTCGACATCCAGTACGGCTACGGGCGGATCAACGTCTACCGCGCGATGAAGGAGGTCTACGACCCAAACGCCACCGAGGGTCAGCGCTCGACCATCCCGCCCGAGGCGTGGATCAGCTCACCGGACTGGTATTCGCTGCACGACCCGACCAAGGAGTCGTCGGTGCCGGTCACGGGGCACGTCGCGGCGCCACGCTCATCGGTGGCGAACTGGAAGCTCGAGTTCGCGCCGGGGGTCGAGCCCTCCGACGGCGAATTCTCATCTCATATCGCGGCGAGTGGCTCCGGCCCCATCAGCGGATCGCTGGGCTCGATCGACCTCTCGGACGTGCCTCAGTCCTTCTGGGACCAGGCACAGCACAAGATGGCGCTCTCCTCGAACAAGGAGCTCGAAACCAACGACCAGTACACGGTGACGCTGCGGCTCCAGGTGACCGACGCGGCTGGCAAGGTCGGCGAGGAGCGGCGGGCGATCGCGGTCACCCACGATCCCTCTGAAGCCGACGGCTTCCCGAAGAAGATCGGGCCGGACCTGCAGGGCGGCGAGTCGGAGCCGGTCCTGGCCGATCTCCAGGGCACCGGCAAGTTGGACATGATCTTCGGGGACTCCGACGGACATGTCCACGCGATCGATCCGAACGGCCAGGAGCTGCCTGGCTGGCCGGTGGACACCAACCCGGTCCAGGTCACCAAGCAGCACACGGGGGTCAGCCCGGGCCACGAGCCGGTCTTCACCGGCGCCGCGGTCGGCGACCTCGACCATGACGGCAGGCTCTGGGTGGTCGTCACCTCGAGCACCGGGCGGACGTACGTCTGGGCCGCCAGCGGCCATCGGCGCGCGGGCTGGCCGCGAGCGCTGAACACCGGCGTGGTGATGCCCGCGATCCCGCGCCCCGACGAGCCCTTCACGCGCGATCCCCACCTGGGCGCGAGCGCCGCACCCGTCCTCGCCGATATGAACGGCGACGGGACCCTCGAGGTCATACAGGCGGCCTGGGACGGCCGGGTGCACGTCTTCCGGCCGAACGGCAGCGACCTGCCCGGTTGGCCGGTCGAGGGGACACTTCCCGGCGGCTTCGACCCGCCCTCGGGCCACCTGCTGATCAACGACCACAAGCTCGACTCTGAGCCGGCGCTGGCTCAGCTCGACGACGACCCCGAGCCCGAGCTCTTGGTTCGCAGTCAGTTCAGCTTCGCGCCGGAGAGCACGCCGATCGGCGGCCCCGGCGATGTCGAGCTCGGCGGCTACTCGAACGTCCTCGCCTACAACAGCGACGGCTCACTGGTGGACGGCTACCCGGTCTCCAGCCAGGCGCTCGTCTTCTACTACGGCTCCGCCCAGGAGTTCATCACCGAGGGCGTCAGCCCACCGACCACCGCGGACACGAACGGGGACGGGAAGACGGAGTGGGCGTTCTCTCCGGGGATCTTCTCCCCCACATACATGCATCAGCCGGACGGCAGCCGGAACGCGCCCTTCGGGCCGGTCCCCGGGACGGCGTTGTCGTCCTTCGTCAGTGGGACCTCACCCGTCAGCGTGGTGGAGAACGTCCTGCAGGGAGACACCGGCTCTCTGGGAGCAGACGCCCCGCTCGCGTTCACCACCGGCGGCGCCTTCGGCAGGGTCGGTCCCTCACCCGGCATCGACTACGCGGAGCCCGGAAGTGGTGCCGTCTCGGTTGCCGGCGCGTTGCTCCTCGCCGGCGCCGGCATCCCGATCAGCAACTACATGAGCGTTCACGACGCCGCCACCGGCCTGCCATCCGCGGGCTTCCCGGCCGAGAGCCAGGGGCTCGACTTCCTCGGCGCCCCGGTGATCGCGGACGTCACCGGCGACGCCCAGCCCGAGGTAATCGAGGGCGGTGACAGCTCCGCGCTCCATGCCTACAGCGCGGGCACCGGCGGCCAGACCTCCGGCTTCCCCAAGTTCACCAGCGGCTGGATCGTCTTCGCGCCCGCGGCGGGCGACATCGACTCCGACGGGAAGACCGAGATCGTGGCCACCGCCCGCGAGGGCTACCTGAACGTCTGGAAGACCGACGGCACCGCGGCAGGCAACGACGAGTGGTGGAACTTCCGGCACGACGAGCGCAATACCGGCGAGTACGGTCTCGACACGCGGCCGCCCGGGATTCTGCGTGACGCCTCGGTCTCCGACGACGGCTCTGAGCTGGACTTCACGGCGCCCGGCGACGACTGGTACGCGGGCACGGCGGACCACTATGAGGTGGTCACCTCGCAGGCGCCGATCAGGTCGGGCAACTTCGCCCGTGCCACACCACTCGAGGGCGCACCTGCTCCCGCCGAGGCTGGGTCCGCACAGGCGTTCACGATCGCCCACGGCGCCCCGCGTCACATCGCGATCCGCGCGGTCGATGAGGCCGGCAACCTGGGACCCGTCCATGACTTCGACTTGGGGCCGGGGTCCGGTGGCGAAGGCGGCGGGGGCAACGGCGGCCGGGGTACCGGCGGCGGCAACGGCGAGGCCGGCGGCGGTGTCAGCGGCGCCACCGGACAGGGCGGTCGCTCAGGCCGGCGCGCAGCGAAGCTCAGGAAGTGCAAGAAGAAGCATTCGAAGAAGGCCCGCAGGAAGTGCCGCAGGCGGGCGAGGCGGCTCCCGGCGTAGAGCCGGCGCCCCAGACCGGGCTAATCGAACACCGCCTTCTCCACTGCCGCCAGGTCCGCCTTGCAGCCCGTCACCGCCGGTGCCTTGCCCAGGGCCGTGTCAGGGTCCTTGAGGCCGTGGCCCGTGAGGACGCAGACGACCGTCTCCGGCTCCTCCATCCCGTCGGCGACGGGGAGGCCGTGGGCGAGGAGGCCGGCGACCGAGGCGGCTGACGCCGGCTCGCAGAAGACGCCCTCGCTCGAGGCGATCCAGTGATACGCGTCGAGGATCTGCTCGTCCGTGACCGCCGCGACCCGGCCGCGGGATGCCGTGAAGGCGTTCATCGCCTCCTCCCAGCGCGCGGGGTTGCCGATTCGGATCGCCGAGGCCACCGTCTCGGGGTTCTCGATTGGATGACCCTCCACCAGCGGCGCGGCGCCCTCGGCCTGAAATCCGTAGAGGATCGGCGACTCTCCGTACTCCTGGAAACCCGCCCACCACGAGGTGACGTTGCCCGCGTTGCCCACCGGAATCGCCAGGGCGGCCGGAGCCTGGCCGAGCTCGTCGCAGGTCTCGAACGCCGCCGTCTTCTGGCCCTCGATCCGATACGGGTTGACCGAGTTGACCAGCTCCACTGGATGCTTCTTGGCGATCTCCCTGACGATCTCGAGGGCCTGGTCGAAGTTCCCCTCCAGGGCGATCACCCGGGCGCCGTGCATGAGGGCCTGGGCGAGCTTGCCGATCGCGATCTTGCCCTCGGGGACGATCACGGCACCGCGCATTCCGGCCCGTGCCGCATAGGCGGCGCAGCTTGCCGCCGTGTTCCCGGTCGAGGCGCAGATGATCGCCTCGGCTCCCGAGCCCTTCGCCCGGGAGACGGCGAGCGTCATGCCGCGATCCTTGAAGCTGCCGGTCGGGTTGGCGCCCTCGAACTTGAGATGGACCTCGGCGCCCACCCGCTCCGAGAGACGCGGCGAGTGGATCAGCGGCGTCGAGCCCTCGTTCAGGGTCACCACCGGGTCCCCTTCCTCGAGGGGAAGGTGGTCGCGATAGCGCTCGATCAGCGGGGTGGGCATCGGCCGCCTAGCCGAACTCTTCCTCGATCACCCGGATCGAGCGAGGGGGCGAGCGCAGGAACTTGAGCTTGGCGATCCTCTTCAGCGCCGCCGCGAAGCGCTTCTCGCTGACCGGGTGCATGACCATGATCAGCTGGGCCTCTCCCCCGAGCCCACGCTGGACGACGCTCCTCACGGAGACCTCGTTGTCGCCGAGCACCTCCGCCACCTGCGCGAGCACCCCCGGCTGGTCGTCGACCTCGAGGTGGAGGTAGAACGCCATCTCCACGTCCCTGGCGACCTTGAGCTTCGCGTTCTCCTCGAACAGCGGGGAGCCGCCTCCGACCACGGAGACCACGTCGCCGAGGACCGCCGCCGCGGTCTCCGGACCGCCGGCGCCGGGCCCGGACATCGTGATCTCGGTGATCGCCGAGGATTCGACCATCACCGCGTTGAACGGGCCGGCGATCGGCGCCAGTGGATGTCCCGGGTAGAGGAAGCAGGGAAAGACGCGAACGCTGATCTCACCCTCGCCGACCCGCTCGGCGACACCCAGCAGCTTCAGCGAGAGGCCCAGCTCCTTCGCGTAGGCGATGTCGTCGGGCTTGATCCGCTCGATGCCCTCAAACGGGACGTCCTCGAGGTTCACCGGCGCACCGAAGGCGAGGCGGGCCAGAATCGCCATCTTCGCCGCGGCGTCGGCGCCGCCGACGTCATCGCTCGGATCCGCCTCCGCATATCCCAGGTCCTGGGCCTGCTTCAGGGCCTCGTCGTAGGAGAGCCCGCTCCGCGTCATCTCGGTGAGGATGTAGTTGGTCGTCCCGTTGACGATCCCGAAGACCTTGTCGATCGGAATGGCGCCGAGGCTCTCCTGGACGACCCGGATCACCGGGATCGCCCCGGCGACGGCCGCCTCGAAGCGCAGCTGGGCGCCGCCATCGCGCGCGGCGGCCACCAGCTCCTCGCCATGCTGGGCGAGCAGCTGCTTGTTCGCCGTGACGACGTGACGGCCCTCCTTCAGGGCACGGGTGACGTAGTCGAGCGCCGGGTCGGTGCCCCCGATCAGCTCGACGATGATGTCGCTGGCGGCGAGGATCTCGTCGAAGCTCCCCTTCTTGCTGCTCAGCACGCCGGTCACCTTGGGCCGGCGCCCGGAAACCTCCTCCACCATGTCGGCGCGGTCCTCCAGCAGCTCGCGGAAGGCCGCCCCGACCGTCCCCTTCCCGAGTATCCCGACGTAGACCTGGTCGCTCATTGGTCTCGCGCCAGCAGGTCGTCCCAGGTCTCGCGGCGAACGACCACCCGCGCCTCTCCGTCGCGGCAGAAGATCACCGGCGGCCTCGGCACCCCGTTGTAGTTGTTCGCCATCGCGTAGCCGTAGGCGCCGGTGGCCGGGGTGACGAGCACATCGCCGACCCGCGGCGCAGCCAGCTCGGTGTCGCGGACGAGCACGTCGCCAGACTCGCAGTGCATGCCGGCGATCGTCGCCAGCGTCTCTGGAGGCTCGCCGGCGCGATCGGCGATGACCGCTTCGTAGCGTGAGCCGTAGAGCATCGGTCGCAGGTTGTCGGACATGCCTCCGTCGACCGCGACGTAGGTCCGCACGTCCGGGATCTCCTTCACGGTCCCGACCCGGTAGGCGGTGACCCCGGCGTTGCCGACCAGCGAGCGCCCGGGCTCGACCAGGATCGTCGGGGCCGGGTCGAAGACCCGCTGCACGCCGCGGACCTTGACCTCGACGTAGTCATCGATCGAGGGGGGCTCGTCGGAGTCCAGATAGGCGATCCCGAGCCCGCCGCCGACGTTGAGCAGCTCCGGCGCCAGATCGACCGAGTCGCAGAAATCGGCGATCACCTCGATCGCCTTCACGTAGGGCTCCAGCTCGAAGATCTGAGAACCGATGTGGGCGTGCAGCCCGACCAGCTCGAGGTTCGCGGATTCGCGGACCCGCTCGACGGCTCGCTCGGCGAGCCTGTCGGCCAGGCCGAACCCGAACTTGGAGTCGAGCTGGCCCGTCTGGACGTAGTCGTGGGTGGAGGGCTTGATCCCGGGCGTCACCCGGATCAGCACCCTCTGGGGCCGATCGAGCAGCCGGTCCGCCAGATCGATCTCGTCGAAGGAATCGAGGATCAGATGGCCGACTCCCGCCTCGAAGGCGTAGCGGAGCTCGCGCTCGGTCTTGTTGTTGCCGTGCAGGTGGATCCGGGCGGGGTCGAACCCGGCCGCCAGCGCCATGTGGAGCTCGCCGCCCGAGGCGACGTCGACCGAGAGGCCCGCATCGCGCATCAGCCTGTACGCGGCCGTACAGGGAAGCGACTTGCTCGCGTAGATCACCTCGAAGGCGTCGGTGCGCCGCTCGAAGGCGCGCACGTACTCCTGGGCCCGCCGGCGCATGTCGTCCTCGGCGTATATGTAGGCCGGCGTCCCGAACCGCTCGGCCAGCTCGACCACGTCGCAGCCGGCGACCTCGAGGTGGCCGGCCTCGTTCACGCGCGATCCCGCCGGATAAACCGGCGAGGCGGCGATCGGGTCCTCCATCAAACGGGTCGCGCTCTCGCGCGCCCTCGCATCGACGGAGCCCGGATTGTTCCCTTCCGCGTTCATGGGAGACGCAATTCTGACGGGAACGAGCACAATGCCCGCAATGGAGCGCTCTTCCCCTCGGCGGCCGGACCGGGAGGGCCGTCATGACGGGCTCGCCTACGCGCTCTGGCTCCCCGATGACCCGGGGCCGTCACCCGCGGTCGTGGTGGTCCACGGGGCGGGCTCGCGTAAGGAGAACCACGCCGACTTCGCTCGCCTGGCGACCGCGAGCGGGTGGGCGGCGCTCACCTTCGACCTTCCCGGCCACGGCGCCTCTGAGCGCGAGATGTCAGGCGAGGCAGTCGACGATGTGCTCGCGATGGTCCGGTTGCTCGCGTCCCGCGGCGACGTCGATGCGAGTCGTGTCGCGGTGCGCGGCTCGAGCCTCGGCGCCCTTCTCGCGATCTGCGCTGCCGCGGCCGGACCGGAGGTCGCCGGGGTGATTGCGATCTGCCCCGCGAGCGAGGACCATCTCGCCCGCGGCGTGCGCAGCGGCCGCTTCGAGATGCGCGTGGGCGATCCGCTCGGCCTCGAAGCCTGGCTGATGGCCCAGGACGTGGGGAACGCCGTCGAGCGCACCGCCGGGCGGCCGCTGATCCTGATGCACGCGGAGGGCGACACGCAGATTCCGAGTGACCATTCCGAGGAGCTCTACGACCGGGCGGGCGAGCCTCGCAAGCTCGTCATCGCTCCGGGCGGCGCCCACACCACCGTTCAGCACGACCCCGAGCTTCAGGCGATGGCCCTGCGCTGGCTGCAACTCGAGCTCGCCCGGGTCAGTTGACCCGGTTCAGTGCCAGGAGTGCCAGGACCCGTGTCCCCGCCCGTGGCTGGAGGAGCCTGTCCACCCGGAACTGGAGCTGGGACCGCTGGAGCTGTAGCCGTGATTCGGCTTCGCGAAAGGTCCCTTGCCGATCACGTCCGTATCGCCGCCGGCAGGCTCCTCTGAGACCGTGGAGAGGTTCTGGTGGGGATGATCCGGATGCGTCGAGTGCACCGGCTGCACCGGGTCCTTGCCGGCCTGCACCGGAGGGCCGCTTCCGGAGCCGCTTGACCCGCCCGAACTCCCCGTATCGGAGCTGCCCGAGTCGCTCGTGGGGGGCGGGGTGACTGGAGTGGTGCTCGGAGGGGAGGTGCTCGGAGGGGAGGTGCTCGGAGGGGAGGTGCTGGGAGGGGAGGACTTGGGTCCCTTGCCACCGGCGCCGCTGCCACCGCCCGAGCCACCCTGCTGGTTGCCCCCGGTGTTGCCGGAACCGGACGTGGCTCCGGTCGGTCCGGTCGTCGAGGCGATGGTCTGAACGGACGATCCGCCCACGGGGGCGAGGGAGGCGTTGGAGGTGGCGCCCTCGGTGGCGGCGCTGAGCTCGACGTTGCCATCCACCGCCGTGTCGTTTGCCGTCGGCCAGACGTTGAAGGAAACGAGGCCCACCAGAGTCACGAAGACGATCGCGGCACCGGCCAACACAGCACCGGAAGCGCCGATCCCGACTATGAAGCTCTCGGGAGTGTTGTTCTTTGATGTCTTGGTGGCCGCGTGAGTCTCCCCCTCCCGCACGGCACGCCATTCGCGCGCACTCACTCTACGGGCATCGTCGCTCATTGGGCCGACGTTAGAAACCCCATTGCTGGGTAGCTGTTTGTTCTAGAGGTATCCGAGGGGGTCGGTGGTCTGACCGTTGATGCGGACCTCGAAGTGCAGGTGCGGACCGAGGCAGTACCCCGTGCAATCGCTGAGGCCGATGATCTGCCCCTGCGCGACCTGCTGGCCCGACGAGACCAGGAAGCGCTCCTGGTGTCCGTAGCAGGTGGAGAGGCCCCCGCCGTGGTCGATGCAGGTGTAGTTCCCGTAGCCCCCCTCGGGCCCGGCGATCGTCACGGATCCGGCTGCGGCCGCGCGAATCGGCGTCCCCGTCGGAACCCCGATGTCGACGCCGGGATGGAACTCGTAGCCGTTCCCGATGTTGCGCGGGCCGTAGCCCGAGGTGATCGGGCCGTTCACCGGCCAGATCAACCCGTGGCCTCCCGCCTGGATCGGGCCTGCCGGCAGCGCCCCGGATCCGGAGGCGAGCTGCTCGGCGATCTTCTGCGAGATGTCGCTCAGGTCGCCCTCCAGGTCGTTCTGCTGATTTCGGACCTGCATCAGCGTTGAATGCTGCTTTTGGCGGGCCGTCGCGAGCTGCGTCGTCCGCTGCTTGAGCGCCGCCTTGGTCACGTCCAGCTCGTGCTTGCGCGCCGCGATCTCGTTCCGGGCCGCTCGGACGGTGTTGACGGTCACCTGCATCTCGTTGCGGAGCTCGCGGACGCGGGAGACGATGTCGTCGTCCTGATGCTGCAGGGTCTGCAGGTACTGGGTCCGCGCCAGCAGGTCGTCGAAGCCATGCGCCTGGAGGAGGACCGTGATCAGATCCGGCTCGTTGGACTCGTAGATCGCGACGAGTCGCTGCTCGAGGATCTGGATCGCCTGGTGGAGGCGCTGCTTCAGGGCATCGAGGCGGGCCTGCGCCTGGTTCAGCTCGGTCTGCTTTTGGGCCAGATCTGCGGCGACCGCCGCCTCGCGGTTTCGCAGGGCGGCGACCTGCGTCGTGAGCTGCTGAAGCTGAGCCGACTCATGACTGATCCGCCCGGTGAGGACGCCGGCGTGCGCCCGAACGTGGGAGAGCTTGTTCTGTGTGGTGTTGAGCTTCTGCTGGAGGCTCTGGCCCGAGGCGCTGCCCACCGTCATCGCGCATGCGCACGCCACCAGGGCGCCGGAGAGCGCCAGCATCAGCCGCTTGGATCCCGTCATCTGAGGGGTCAAAGGTTGAACGCCCGCGGGCGGGCTACTGAAAAGCGGGTTGCAGCGAAGCCGGCTACCCGACGGCTACGGGCTCTCGGGTGGCGCTCCTCGACCCGTTGACCGCCTGCCCGGCGATCTCGGCCGCCTCCGCGAAGCGCTCCTGATAGGTGCGGGCCTGCAGCCGTGAGATGACCAGGCGCTGCACCTGGGCCGTACCCTCGAACAGCTGGTAGATCTTCGCGTCGCGGAACCACTTCTCGAGCGGGCAATCGGTGGTCTGCGCGTAGGGCCCGACCAGGTCCATCAGGGTCGTCGTGGCCCACATGGTGACGTCGCCGGCCTTGAGCTTCGACATCGAGCCCTGGCCCCCGGTCATCGGGATGCCGTTGCGGCCCATCCAGGAGGCGCGCTGAACGAGCAGGCGCGCCGAATCGATCTCGGTCGCGACGTCCGCGAGGACCTGCTGGATCCGCTGCTCCTCGAGCGCGGGCCTGCCGCCGTCGACGGTCTGGTCGCCCAGATACTCCAGCGTCCACTCGTACGCGGCCTGGGCGATGCCGATCGCCGAGGCGCCGACGATGGGGCGCGTCATCTCGAAGGTGGCGAGGGCGTTCGACGAACCGCCCTTCTGACCGGAGCGGGCGCGCTCAAGCTTCCTGTTGAGCTTGTCCATGCCGCCGAGGAGGTTCTCGACCGGGATCCGGCAGTCCTCGAGGATCACCTCGGCCGTGTGGGAGGCGCGAATGCCGATCTTCGACTCCTTCTTACCCTGGCGGATGCCCGGCGTTCCTTTGCCGATCACGAACGAGGCCTGTCCGCGGTGGCCGAGCTCGGGATCGACCGTCGCGACGACGACGTGGACGTCGGCGATGCCCCCGTTGGTGATGAAGACCTTGGTCCCGTTGAGGACCCACTCGTCGCCGTCGCGCTTCGCGGTCGTCTTCAGGCTCTTCACGTCGGAGCCGGCCTGAGGCTCGGTGACGGCATAGGCGCCGAGGGCGATCTCGTCACCGAGGCCGAAGCACTGCGGAACCCACTCGGCGATCTGCTCGGGTGTGCCCGAGGCGGCGATGCCGGCGGCGGCCAGGCCCGAGCCCTGGACGGCCAGGGCGATCCCGGCGCAGCCCCAGTGGAGCTCCTCGGCCGTGATCACGCCGAGCTGCCCGCCCGGGTCGGCGCCCAGCTGCTGCATGTGCTCGAGCCCCTGGAGACCCCACTTGCGGGCCTCCTTCATCACTTCCCAGGGAGTGCTCTCCTCCCGGTCGTGCTTGCGGGCCACGGGGCGGATGATCTCGCGCGCGAACTTGCGGACGTGATCCCGGTGCTCCCTCTGCTGGTCGGTGAGCGCGAAGTCCATTTTCGAGAGGCCGTCCTTTCGAGATCCAGCATTGACTGACTGGTCAGTCAACCAGTCTACCCCACCCGGAAGTGGAACCTGCCACTTACCGCGAATGCCGCGGGGCGCTTTAGTCGGCCACACGCCGAGCAAAGCGCCCCGGCCGGGCCGAGGAGTATGTGGATACCGTTCCCCGCCGTGCGTCTCCCCCGCCGTATCCAGAACGCGATCGACTGGGTGCGCTTCGACCTGCTCTCCCGGGCGGAGCCGCGCACGCTCGCGATCGCCGGCGGCGGCGCGGTGGCCGTCGTTCTGCTCATCTGGGTGCTGATCGCCACTCCCTTCTCCGGCGGCGGGGACGGCGGGACGCGGGTGGTAACGATCGCCATCGCGACCGACAACGCCCAGCAGGCGCCCGTCGGAGTGCTCGGCTTCCCACTGGTCGCCACGCGCAACACGACCCGGATCAGCGGCCCCGATCCGACCGACGACGCGGCCGCCGCCGCGCTCGCAACGCACCCTCCCGCGCCCGAGGCCGCACCGCTCGAAGCGGTCACCCTGGTGCCCGACGACGACTGGCAGGCCGGGATCGCCGCCTCGGTCCTCGCCGGCCCCCCCGCGCGCATGCCCGTGCTGATCAGCCAGCACGGCGCGGTGCCCGGCGCCACCTCCCAGGCACTGGCCCAGCTCAACCCGCGAGGCGGCCGTGCATCGGGAGACGTCGCCGTCTACTCCGCGGGCGGAGCGTCCGTCCCCTCGGGCCTGAAGTCGCAGGATGTCCCCGGAGACTCGCCGGCCGAGATCGCCAATTCCATCGACCAGCTCCGCCAGCGACTGGTGAAGGAAGAGCCAGAGCACATCCTGCTCGTGAGCTCGACTCAGGCGGGATACGCGATGCCGGCGGCAGCCTGGGCCGCCCGCTCCGGCGACCCTGTCCTGTTCACCGGCCCCAGGCAGGTTCCCTCCGCCACGCTGGCTGCACTGCGGCGCCACGCCGCCGCCGGCGTCTACGTCCTCGGCCCGGAGTCCGTGATCTCCAAGGAGGTGTTGAAGCAGGTCGGTCGGGTGTCCGCCACCGTGCAGCGCGTCGGCGCGACCGGAGCGGTGCAGAACGCGCTGCTCTTCGCCCGCTATTCGGACGGCTCTTTCGGCTGGAACATCAATGACCCCGGACACGGATTGGAGCTCGCCAACACCGACCGGCCCCTGGACGCGGCGGCCGCGTCATCGCTGGCCTCCAGCGGCATGTGGGGCCCGCTGCTGCTGACCGACACCACCGACGCCCTGCCCCCCGAGCTGAGAAGCTTCCTGCTCGACATCAAGCCCGGCTACGAGACGGATCCGACCCGGGCGGTGTACAACCACATCTGGCTGATGGGAGACGCGACCGCAATCGGCGGACAGGTTCAGGCGGAGGTCGACGAGCTGGCGGAGCTGGCGCAGATCGGGTCGGCCGGCGGGACCCAGGGGACCGCCAGTGGAGGCATCGCGCAGCCCGGCGGGCTCGAGGGAGAGCCAAATCCGACACCGCAGAAGGGGAAGAAGAAATGAGCGAAGCCGAGCGACCCGACAGGCTCTCCAGGAGGGTCACCGTCGAGGACATCAGGGCGCTGGCGGGCCCATCCACCCCCCACTTCGCCCTGCAGGTGCGCAACCGGATCCAGCGGCTGATCGCCGATCTGCCGGAGGGCGATCCCGTGCGCCTCGAGGGCGAGACGCAGATCGCCCGGCTCGAGGAGCTTGCGCAGCACAGCGGCGATCCCCGCGGCGGAACGGGGGTGGCGCACTGATGAAGGAGCTCGCGGACGGCGTCTGGCACATCAAATGCCTTCCCGGCCTGCCATGGGCGGTCAATGCCTACCTGGCGGGCGACGTCCTGATCGACGCGGGATGCCGGCAATCGACGGGCCGCATCCTGAAGCAGCTCGACGGGCACGAGGTGACCGCTCACGCGCTCACGCATGCGCATCCCGATCACCAGGGCGCGAGCCACGACGTCTGCGAGCGGCTCGGCATCCCCTATTGGTGCCCGGAGCTGGACGTGCCCGCCGCGGAGGATCCCAAGGTGATCGACCAGCGGCAGCCGGACAAGTTCATGGCCCACTTCTTCTGGCGCATCTTCCACGGCCCCGGGCACAAGGTCGACCGCGCGATCAAGGGCGGGGACGAAATCGCCGGGTTCAAGGTGATCGACTCGCCCGGGCACTCAGCGGGACACGTCGTCTTCTGGCGCGAGTCCGACCGGGTCCTGATCATCGGCGACGTCCTGGCGAACATGGACCAGTACACGGGGATCCCAGGGCTGAACGAGCCCAAGCCCGCCCTCACGCCGGACCCCGAGCGGAACCGGCAGTCGGCGCGTGAGCTGGCCGCGCTGGAGCCGGAGCTCGTCTGCTTCGGTCACGGTGCCCCGCTGCGGGACCCCGCCAAGCTCAAGGCGTTCGTGGACGGGCTGGGCGGCTAGATGCGAGGGCGCCGCTAGGCGCGACCCGTTTAAATCGAGGGGCCGAACGAGTCGATGATCTTCTGCTGGTACTCGCCGATCTGCTCCGGCGGGATGAAGTAGGTCGGGGGCGTGAGCCAGACACCGTCCCCGCGCTCGGCCGCCTCCGTGACGCGGGCGCGGACCTTGTCGAGCGGCCCGGCCGCGGTGAATGCGTCGACCATCTCGTCCGGGATCTGCTCGGGAACGGCCGCCAGGTCTCCCTTGCGAAACGCGTTGCCGGCGGCATCCGCGGCGTCGGCGAAGCCGTGCATCTCCCAGAGTGGCTTGTAGGTGCGGACCGTCGCGTAGAAGGCGATCGTCCGACGTGCAGCATCCACTGCGCGCTGCTCGTCGTCGTCGATCGCGCAGCAGACCGTGGGGATGAAGTCGATCGCGGAGCGCTGCCTGCCCGATCGCCCGAGCCCGGTCTCCATGTTGGGCAGCATCACCTCATCGACCCAGCGGGGCGGGCACATCGGGTGGGCGATCAGGCCATCGGCGACGTCCCCCGCCATGCGGCACATGCCCTCCTGCATCGCCGCCGTGTAGATCGGAACCCGGTCGCGAACCGGCTTGTGCGGCCGGATCCAGCCCCTGATGTCGATGTCCTGATACTCGCCCTCGTAACGAATCGGCTCGCCGGTCGAGGCCTTCTCCATGATCAGGCGGGTCGCCTCGATCGTCTCGCGCAGGTGCGGCGCGGGCTTGCCGTAGTCGACCGAGTGCCAGGTCTCGTTGAGGCGCTTGACACCCGCTCCGAGCCCCAACCGGAATCGCCCGCCCGACATCTCGTCGATGTCGAGAGCGCTGACGGCGAGGATGAAGGAGCTGCGGGTGAATGCCCAGGCGATGCCCGTGCCGATGTTCACCTTCTCCGTCTTGGCCGCGAGAAAGGTCGCCTGGGTCACCGAGCTGCGAAAGAGCTCCGGCGTCCAGACGCAGTCGATGCCGGCGGCCTCGGCGGTGGCCGCCTGCTCGGCGAGATCGGCGGTCGTATCGCCGATGGCGGCGATCGAGATGCGGTCGAGGGCGGCCATGGGCGCGCGTCAGCCTACTTCGACGCCTCCTCGACCGGCGTGTTGTCGAGGGATCGCCACAGGTAGAGGCAGGCGAGCGTGCGGCGGGGGCGCCACTCTTCCGCCAGTTTCTCGAGCTCCTCGGGCCCGGGCAGGTCGTCCATCCCGTACGCGATCTGCACCGCGCGCCGGATACCCAGGTCCCCGACGGAGACCACGTCCTCCCTGGCGAGATGGAACATCAGGAACATCTCCGCCGTCCACTGGCCCACTCCCTTCACCTCGATCAGCTCCGCGATCACGTCCTCGTCCGAGAAATCCTTGATGCGGTCGAAGTCGAGCCGGCCGTCGGTCACCCGTTTGGAGAGGTCCCGGAGGAACTCGACCTTTGCGTTGGAGAGGCCCGCCTTGCGTAGCGTCTGCGGCCTCTTGCGGAGCAGCGCCTCGGGGGCCGGTGTCTCCCCGCCGAATTGGGCGAGCAGCTTCTCCCAGATCGAGCGAGCCGCCTTGGTGGAGAGCTGCTGGCCGACGATCGCGCGGGCGACGGCCTCGAACGGATCCGGCCTGCTGCCGCGCCGGTCGATCGCGGGATCGATCGGCCCCCGCTCCTCCATCAAGCGCTTGAGCACCTTGTCCGCGCGCATCAGCGCGCGGTCGTCGGCCGTCCACTTCACAGCGTGCTTGCGGGCGTGCGCACCCGCGGGCCTCGAGGCCATCATCACCTCAACGCCCGCGGGCCACTCAACTGTGAGATCGGGTCAGACCCTCTGGATCAGCGTGCCGGTACCGAGCCCGCCACCGCAGCACATGGTCACCAGGCCGGTCTCCCTATCGGAGCGCTCCAGCTCGTGGAGCAGCGTGGTGATCAGACGTGCGCCGGTCGAGCCGAGCGGGTGACCGATCGCGATCGCGCCGCCGTTGACGTTGACGCGATCCATGTCGGGCTCGAGCTCGCGCCGCCAGGCGGCGACGACGGAGGCGAAGGCCTCGTTGATCTCGACCAGGTCGATGTCGTCCATCTTCATCCCGTTGCGCTTCAGGATCAGCTGGGTGGCGGGGATGGGGCCGGTCAGCATCATCACCGGGTCGACGCCGACCGTCGTCTGGTCGACGATCTTCGCCCGCGGCTTCAGGCCGAGCTCGTCGGCCTTCTCGCGAGTCATCAGCAGCACCGCTGCGGCGCCGTCTGAGACCTGTGAGGAGTTGCCGGCGGTGACCTTGCCGTCCTCCTTGAAGGCCGGCTTCAGCGACGCCAGCTTCTCGGCGCTGTCCTCGGTCGGGGGCCGGATGCCCTGGTCGGTGACGTAGGTGTCGCCGTTGCTGCGCCACGGGATGATCTCGCGCTCGAAGCGGCCCTCCTCGGTCGCCTGGTGGGCGAGCTGGTGGGAACGGAGGCCGATCTCGTCCATCTCGGAGCGGGGGATCTCCCACTTGTCCGCGATCATCTCGGCCGAGATGCCCTGCGGGACGAGGTTGTAGCGCTCCATCAGCGCCGGGGAGAAGGCGAAGCCGTGCTCCTTCATCACCTCGGCGGAGTCCGCGAAGGAGATGTGGCCCATGTGCTCGACGCCGCCGCCGATGACGACGTCATGGACGCCGGAGGCGACGAGGGCGGCGCCGAAGTTGACTGCCTGCTGGGCCGAGCCGCACTGGCGGTCGACCGTGGTCGCGGGGGTCTCCATCGGGAGCCCGGCCTCGAGCCAGGCGTTGCGCGCGATGTTGATGCCCTGCTCGCCGAACTGCTGCACACAGCCGGAGACGACGTCCTCGACCTCGGAGCCGTCGACGCCGGCGCGCTTCAGCAGCTCGTCGTAGGTCTTCGCGAGCAGGCTGGAGGCGTGGACGTCCTTGTAATAGCCCTTCTCCTCATGCCCGCGGCCGACTGGAAGTCGGGCGGCCTCCACGATCACTACCTCGCGTCCACTGAACTTTCCGTTCTCAGCCACCTGGGCCTCCTCAAGTCGGTTTCTTCAAGCAACCAAGCCTAGTAAGACAGAGCTTACACCGATTGACTGGCGAGTCAGCCAGCGCCGCCGACCACCTCCAGGGCACGATCGCGATCGAAGAACGTCGGGACGGGCGCACCGGTCTTCGCCCTCAGATGCCAGCGCGACTCAGCCAGGATCGAGTCTCCGCGCTCGCTCGTCCCCAGCACCTCGAGACTATTCTCCGCCCAGGTCCGCGCCCATTCACGCATCCATTTCCGAAACTCATCTCCGCGGTAGGTCCCTGAATCCGGGAAGCTCGGATCGGGCGTAAATTCGAACTTCGGACCGAGCGCCTCGAAGAAGCCGTCGAGGTCGCCGCGGTTCCATCGTTCGATCATCTCCTCGACCCACTGGGCCCGCTTGCTCGCCGCCACCCCGGGCGTGATACACCACTCGCCCGTTGGCTGCCTTCGAGACATACGAGCGACCTGGTATCGCCGGGAGCGGGACGATCGCCTGCGGGCTCGCCGCATGCGCCAGCGTCGCCTCCAAGACTGTCCTGCTGGCGCGCTCGGACGCCTCCGCCTGGAAGGCCGAGGAGCAGGCGCACTCGCTCTGCGCGAAGGTCGACGGGGCCGACGCGAAGCGGGTCAAGGTGACGACCCGGCCGGAGGATCTGGCCTCCTGCGACGTCGTGATCGAGGCCATCGTCGAGGAGCTCGAGCCCAAGGTGGAGCTGATGAAGACGGTCGCGGATGCGGCCGGCAGCGCCGACCTCGCGACCACAACCTCATCGCTCTCGCTCGACGAGATCGCCTCGGGAGGCGGCCACCCGGAGCGGACCTTCGGCCTCCATCCCTTCAACCCCGTGGTGCGGATGGACCTCGTCGAGCTCTGCGTCCCTCAGGCGGCCAGCAACGAGATCGCTCCCCGCGCCCGCAACTGGTGCGAATCCATCGGCAAGACCGTCGTAGAGGTGCCCAACG
Source organism: uncultured Solirubrobacterales bacterium (assembly GCA_963815665.1). GTDB lineage: Bacteria > Actinomycetota > Thermoleophilia > Solirubrobacterales > 70-9 > DASUPK01. The sequence continues at coordinate 242,725 of CAWFHN010000013.1, forward strand.
AGCCCGGGTTCGTCGTCAACCGCCTCCTCTTCCCCTACCTGTTCGACGCCGTTCGGCTCATGGAGCAGACCGGGATGAAGGCGGAGGAGGTCGATCGCTGCATGACCCTCGGTGCGAACTACCCGATGGGGCCGCTCGCGCTGCTCGACCTGATCGGCGCCGACGTCGCGGTCGCGATCGGAGAGGCGCTCTACGCCGACAGCTCCGAGGAGCACCACCGGCCGCCGGGACATCTGATGGCGCTGGTCGATCAGGGCAAGCTGGGACGCAAGTCGGGGTCCGGCTTCTACGACTACTGATTCAGGTCGATCACGAGCTGCGCGACGGTCTCCCCGACCTTGTCGAGCACCGCCGGGTCGAGCTTGTCGAGCGTGTCCTGGGTCCCGTTCTTGTAGGGATATGACCAGTCGATCAAGTCGATTGACGGCACGGCCGCCTGCAGGAAGGGAATGTGGTCGTCGATGATCGGCGTCTGGGTCGTATCCGGAAACAGGTCCTCGGTTCCCACCTGCTCCGCGGCGTGTCGCAGCTGCGCCCAGAGGTCCGGGCTCGAGTTGGTCTCCCGCGGGAAGTGCGCCCCTCGGTTGGCTATGTAGTCGAGCAGGATCATGTCCCCGACCTGACCTGGGTGGGCCGCCGCGTACGCCCTGGAGCCACGAAGCGCGCAGTACTGGAAGTCGCGGTCGTGGCAGCCAGGCGGCGCCTCCTCGCCGTCGAAGAGCACGAAGCGGATCTCGCGGTGGTCCTTGGGAAGCTCCGAGGGGAGGCGGCGGGCAAGCTCGATGAGGGCGGCAGTGCCGGCCGCGCTGTCGTTCGCCCCCACGAATCCCTTGGGCCGGTACTGGGTGTCGTAGTGGGCGCCGATCACGATCGCGGGCGCGCGGCCCGGCAGGACGCCCACGATGTTGCGAAGCCCTTCTTGCGGGCCCTTGCTCGGGAACGGCTCGAGGGCGCCGTTGGGGAGCATCGACCGGACCTCATCCGCGAGCCGGCGAAGCTGCGGCGAGCCCGCGGGCCTGGGTCCCACCGCGACCTGGCGCTGGACCAGCGCCATGGCCCGAGCGCCGTCGAACCGGTTCGCCTGTCCAGAGTCGCTCGAGCTCCCGCATCCGGCGAGTACGAGCCCCACCAGCAGAAGCGCTGCCAGGCCAGGCTTAGGCCGCCTGCTTGCCCTTCCGCTTGACGCGGGACTTCGTTCCGATTGGCGGGACCGCCGGCTCGTCATGACGGCCGGAACGATCCCAGATCACGTCGGCCTCCGAGACGCCCTGCTTGCTGGCCTCGGCCTCCACCTCGCCCCAGGGGAGCTGGGCCTCGGGGAGATCGTCCCAGCGGGCCAGGTCGAGGGCCTCCAACGCGCCCTCCAGTGCCGGCCCCCGGTGCTCTTCGGAGCGGAGCACCGCCCTGACCACCTCGAGCTGCTTATCGCTGAACCGGACGACCCACATGTGGCCTCCTCAGACCTCTGGCTTGCCGTGAAGCTAGACGCGTAAACGGACGGAAGGGAAAAGTCCTGCAAGCTGCGCATCACGCGCTGCGGGAGTGGATTCGAACCGCTTCGATCCGGTTCTCGCGAACCGACTCGACCCGGATCTCGAAGCCGTCGGCGGTGATCAAATCCCCCCTCTTCGGCAGTCGCCCGAGCTCGCCGAAGACGTAGCCGCCGACCGAGTTGTAGGCGTCGGTGTCCACGGGGAGCTCGATGCCGCGATCGGAGAGATCGCCGAGCGAGACGTGGCCGCGCACGTACCAGTCGCCGTTCGCAAGCTGGCGCAGTGACCCGGCCAGCGGGTCGGTCTCGTCCTCGATCTCCCCCACCACCTCCTCGAGGATGTCCTCGACGGTGACGATCCCCACGGTACGGCCGTACTCGTCGACCACCACCCCCATCGACGAGCGCTGGCGCTGCAGCTCGGTGAGCAGGTCGTCGAGCGGCTTGGTTTCGGGGACGATCGGGGCGTCCCGGACCGCTCCCTCGATCTTCCCGTCCGGGCCCTCGCTCATCAGCAGCCGGACCAGGCGGAGCGCATGGACGATGCCCCGGACACGGTCGGCGTTGCCGTCCTCCACGACGACCAGGCGGTTGTGGCCCGAGGAGGTGCAGAGCCCCAGGGCATCGGAGACGTTCGAGGAGTAGTTGACCGTGACCACGGCGGGGATCGGGGTCATCACCTCGCGGGCCTCCTGCTCGTGCAGATGGAAGACGCCGCGCAGCATCACGGCCTCGCCGGGGTCGAGCTTGCCGCCGACGGCCGACTGCGAGATCAGCACCTGCAGGTCCTCGGAGGTCGGCTGCTCCTCCAGCTCGCCGGGGCGCACCCCGAAGAGCCGCACGATCCCGTTGACCACCCAGGTGAGCGCGACCGTGAAGGGCGCGCTGGCCCGGCGGAACCAGCTCAGAGGCCTGCTCAGTCGGCGGGCGGTTCCCTCCGGACGGGAGATGGCGAGCAGCTTCGGGACCTGCTCCCCCACGGAGATCTGCAGGGCGGTGACGAGGATGAACGCGATCGCGACCGAGATCGTCACCGCCACCCCGTGTGAGAGGGCGCCGAAGGCGGGTTTGATCAGGGAGGCGACGGCGGGCTCGACCAGGGCGCCGATCCCGATCGAGGCCATCGTGATCCCGACCTGGCACGCGGAGAGGTACTCGTCGATCTGATCGAGCTGCTCCAGGACAACCGATGCGGGCTTGCTGCCCTCGCTGGCCAGCTGCTCGAGGCGCGAGCGGCGAGAGCGAACCAGCGCGAACTCCGCGGCCACGAAGACGCCGTTGATCGCGATCAACACGAGCAGCAGAACGATGAGTGCGGCCGTCATGTTCTCTGCCCGGCTTCAGGCTGCCGTAATGCGAGGGCGCGCGTAAGCGCGCCCCGTTTAATGTGGCTCACGCCCCATCGGGCGCACGTACTTCGAGGGAGGTCGTCGTCGGTCACTGGCGACGAGCGAAGGCTACCGGACGCCCACCACGAAACTACGGATCGTTGTCGGGCCCGATCACTCGCGTGCCGATGATCTCCCGAGGAGTGCGCGGCCTGAAGCCCGGCGGCGCGACCGGGAGCCCGAGGTCGGGGGATCGCGCGACCAGCTCGGACATCGCCCGCTCGCAGACCGCCGAGATGGTCAGCGAGGGATTGACCCCCAGGCTGGTCGGGATCGCCGAGGAGTCCATGCAGAACAGCCCCTCGTACCCGAAGGCCTCGCAGCGATGATCGACGACCCCGAGGTCCGCGGAGTCCGCCATCCGGCACCCCCCGAGCGGATGGGCCGCATACGCGCCCCTCGTCTCGGAGAGCTTCAGGAAGCGCCCGAGCCCCGCCCTCGCGAGGACGCCCTGGATCGCGTCGTTGGCGGCCTCACGGACCGCCACCGACTGATCGGAGAGGTCGTAGTCGAAGAGGCCGATGCCGACCGGCCCGGGGCCGGTGCGGACGGCGTCCCCGCCGGTGGGCGGCGGCAGATAGAAGGTGCCGTCGCTCGTGTCCTCGACCATGGCGAGGATCTCGATGTGGCGGCTCCAGGTCGCGATCGAGCGCTTCTTCTCGCGGCCCCAGAAGCTCGGCTCCTCCCCGTTGCCGCGCCCGTCGTCGTAGAGGAAGTTGGTGAGCTGCGAGAGGTAGATCTCCTGGAGGGTGAAGCGGGTGCCGTCGTGCTCGTGGCCCGGCCGGCCCGCGTACCAGTCGTAGCTCATCGTCGTGATCGGCTTGCCCTTGAAGAAGTCCGAGTAGCCGGGCAGTCCGAGCAGCTCGGACACCTTGCTCTCGTCGTCGTACTCGATCGCGGCAACGTGGTCGCCGTTCACCCCCAGGTGCCGGCCGAGGTGCGATGAGAGGGACGGGAGGGCGAGACTCCGCTTCGAGCGGAGGAGGATCACCGGCGTCCCCATCGCGCCGGCGGCCATGATCAGGACCTTGCATTCGATGTCGGGGGCCTCGGGGCCCTGCTGCTTGGTTTCCGGATCGATCGTGGCCGCCTTGACGACGTAGCGATACGGCCGTGAGCTCGACTGCTTGATCTCGTCCACCTGCACCAGCGGCCGAACCTCCACCCCCGCCGCCTCGGCGGACGCCAGGTAGTTGGTGATCAGGGAGTTCTTCGCCCCGAAGATGCAGCCCGTATGGCACCACTTCGCGTCGACGCAGCGCTCCTGGTTGATGGCCACCGGTACGCGGTCGCAGGTGTGGCCCGCGCGATCGAGGGTCGCTGCCCAGAGGCCCCCCGACTTGGAGATCTGGTTCCAGGCCGGCTGGTTGACCCGGAGCCCGGCCTCGGCCCGGGCGTAGAAGGGATTCAGGGAGGCCCGGCTGATCGAATCGGGCCAGATGCGACGGTCGGGCCCGTCATCGGGGCGGTGGTCGCGCCGCTCGAAGATCTCGCTCGGCGCCCGCAGCGATGCCGCCAGGTAGAGATTCGAACCGCCGCCCACGAGGTTGGCCGCCACCACCTGCGCACTCGACCCCTTGGAGACCGCGCTCTGGCCCTCGCCCTGGACCAGCTCGTAGCAATCAGAGAGATGGCCCACGTCCATCGACTGGCGGAAGTCCGTGTGTCCCTTGCGCACGCCCCGCTCCAGGACCAGGATGCTCGGGTCCTGGCCGGCGGCCCGGTAGAGCTCCGACAGGCGCCAGGCCGCAATCGAGCCGCCGAACCCGGATCCGACGATGCAGACGTCCACCCGCTCTGTCACGGCAAGTACCCCCTCTCGGTCCGCTCCCGGCTGAGCTGCCGGCCGTAGGAGAAGTCGCGGTACCCCTCGGGTGCGGTCCCCGGATGGCCCATGACGCGATAGCCCGAGGCCGTCTCCGACGTCGGATTGATCTGCGTGGCGGCGGCGCAGAAGGCCGTGAAGGCGACCGCCGCAGCGGCCTCCCAGACGGCCCGGGTCGGATTGGAGAAGGCGAGCCCCGTCAGGCAGACCCGCTCGCGCCTCTCGTAGGAGAGATGGAGGAAATCCCCACCCCTGGTCACCGCAAACGCCTCGAGCTCGGCGAGGAACGGGGCGACGAGCACCGTGAAGCCGAGCCTCGGGTCCTGGCCGAGCAGCAACGCGTCGGCCTCGACCGCGCCCGGATCGGGATCGACGCCCGCGATCGCCTTCGGGTGGATCTCGTGACCGAGGTCGGTGACGCTCGCGGCGCGACCCGGGATCAGCGTGTCGTAGAACGCCTGCATGGTCCCGTCCTGGAGCGGGACGTTCGCGTGCGCCTTCCCCGGCACGGCCATCCGCGCCGCGATGGGCACGGCGCTCGCGATCAAAGCCCCGGCGCCGAGGACGCCCGCGCGCTGCACGAACTGCCGCCGAGACAGCTCAGCGCCCACCGCGCCGCGGATCATCCTGTCCTCCATACCCCGCCGCGAACGTACCAGGAAGTGGCACACCGGGACCCGGTTCCGGGTAGTGTCACCGCGGGGTATGTGGAATCGAGCGACAGCGATCGTCGTTGGGGTCTTGATGCTGTGCGCCGCACCCGCTGCAGCGCAGCAGCCTGCGGGCCCGTATGCGCCGTGGGACGGGTCCAACCCGTTCAAGTGCGCGATTCAGGACGTCGGCACGGGCACCGACTTTCCCGACCCCGGCGCCGACCCCTTCTGCGTCGAGTTCGACAAGACGCAGCAGAACGTCACCGGCCTCGGCATCGTCGACTTCCTCTCGAACGAGCCGGCGAGGACGGCCGCCGCGGTCAACAAGTGCTTCTACTTCCAGAGCGACCATTGGACCGGCTCGATCGTGCAGGGCGCGGCGCCGGAGCTCTGGCACTGGGACGGCCAGTACTTCTTCGACAAGGCGACCGGCGCGGGCGGCGTGAACATCCAGAACCTGCGCTTCCTGGGGCAGCCCGCGAGCTTCCCGCCGGGCACCCTGCCGGCGCAGTTCGCGCCCTACTTCGACCAGGGGGGCGGCGGCGCCTACGTCGCCGGCGACGTCCCGGTCGATCCGGGCTGCGCCGCCTAGGTCAGGAAGCACCGCGGCCTGGCAGCCGCTACACGAGCCCCTCGACCTTCTTCGCCAGTTCGAAGTCGTTCTCGGTGATACCGCCCTGCGAGTGGGTCGAGATCGCCACCTCGACCTGACTCCAGGAGATCGCGATGTCCGGGTGGTGGTTCATCTCCTCGGCTGGCCCGACGATCGAGTCGACGAACTCCACCGACCCCTTGAAGTCCCCGCGATCGAAGCTCTTGACGATGTACTCGCCGCGCTGGCGCCAGCCGTCCAGGCCCTTGAGGCCTTCCTTGATCTCCTCGTCGCTCAGAAGTGCCATATTCGTTGGGTGCGAATCGCGAGTCTGGTCCCGTCCGCGACAGAGATGCTATTCGCCCTTGGGCTGGGCGATCAAGTCGTCGCGGTCACTCACGAGTGCGATTACCCGGCGAAGGCGGCATCCAAGCGCCACCTGACCCGCAGCCTCGTTCCCGAGGGACTCTCGGCGGGCGAGATCGACGCCGCGGTCAGGCGCCTGACCGGCGAGGGCAAGCACCTCTACGCGCTCGACGAGGATGCGCTGGCCGAGCTGGAGGTCGACCTGATCGTCACCCAGGCCGTCTGTGAGGTCTGCGCGGTCTCCTTCGACGACGTGGTGGCCGTGGCGGACCGCCTGCCCAGCCGGCCCAGGGTGATCTCCCTCGACCCGTCGAATCTCGACGAGGTGCTGGCGGACATCCCGCGCCTGGGCGAGGCGACAGGGCTCGCCGATCGCGCGGCTTCTCTTCGCGATGACCTCGAGCGGCGCCTGGAGGAGGTTCGCCGGGCCGTGGGAGGCGCTCCTCGACCGAGCGTGCTGGCCCTTGAATGGCTCGACCCCCCGTTCATCGGCGGCCACTGGGTTCCGGAGATGATCGAGATCGCGGGCGGAAGGGACGTTCTCGGCGTCGCCGGTGTGAAGTCGCGCACCGCCGAGTGGGACGAGATCGCGGCCGCGAGGCCCGAGGTGATCGTGGCGATGCCCTGCGGGTGGGATGCCGGTCAGGCGCGGGCCGAGGTCGACGGACACCCCGCCGAGATGGCGGCGATCGGCGCGGATCGCATCTGGGCGGTGGATGCCGCGGCCTCCTTCTCACGTCCCGGGCCACGCTTGGTCGAGGGCACGGAGCTGCTCGCCCATCTCCTCCACCCGGATAGGGTTGACGCGCCCGCGGGCGTTTCGTTCGAGCGGGTGGAGGAGAGATCATGGGCTTGAACTGGGCCGAGCACACCCTCGAGATCGATGCGCCCATCGAGACCTGCTACGCCGCGATCATCGACTATGAGACCTTCCCCGCCTGGCAGGGCGCCGTCGTCGACACGGAGGTTCTCGACTGGGACAAGAAGGGGCGCGGCAAGCGGGTGCGCCTGTTCGTGGACGCGAAGGTCCGCAAGGTCGACTACACGCTCGACTACAGCTACGACGAGCCCCTGCGAATCGAGTGGGACTTCGTCGAGGGCAACGGAATCAACGCCGCCGACGGCCACTACCTGTTCGAGGATCTGGGGAACGACCGCACCCGCGCGACCTACAAGCTCGGCCTCGAGGTCGGGATCCCGCTGCCCGGTCCCGTCGCCCGGCGGGCGCACAAGTCGACTCTGAAGGGCTCGGTCGAGGACCTGAAGAAGGAGGCCGAGCGGCGCGCCGCCGCGTCGGCGAAGGCGAGCGGCGCCAAGCGCTCGAGTCAGCGCGAGGCCGAACTGGCCGAGAAGGCCGGGATCAAGCCGGCGCCGCCGCCGAGGGCCCCCGCCATCGGATGACACCCGGGAGCACCCGGCCTCGCACGACTCGCTCGCTGAGCTGCCGGTCAAGATCGCCGGCCGCGCCGCCGGCCTCGGATTCGGCTTGGCCCGGCGCTCGGTGGGCGTCGGGCTCGGTATCGCCGGCGCGGTCACCGACCGGGCCGCCCGCCTGATCGGACGCGGCTCCGAGCAGACGGACCAGTACCCGCGCTAGCCGGCCACCGCCAAGGCGCCCGCGAAGGTCGCGGCGATCATCAGCACGATCCCGGCCAGCTCGAGGGTGAATCCCGGGCGGCCGCTCATCCGCCGCTCGACGAAGATCACGAGCAGCGCCGCCACGGCGCCGCCGATCAGGCCGCCGATGTGCCCGCCGACCGAGATCCCGGAGATCGAGAAGGTGAGCACAAGGTTGAGGACGACGAAGAGGCCGAACTGCTGGGCGAGCTGCTCCACCCCCCGGCCGCGCGCGACCACGATCACCGCGGCCATCAGCCCGAAGATCGCGCCGGAGGCGCCCACGGTGACCGTGTTGGGATCGACGATCAGCGCGCCGAGCGACCCGGCGACCAGCGAGACGAAGTAGATGCCGAGAAAGCGCGGGGTTCCGATCCCCGGCTCGAGGATGCTGCCCGCGATGTAGAGGACGTACATGTTGAGCAGGAGGTGGAGGAAGCCGGCGTGCAGAAAGCCTCCGGTGATCACCCGCCACCAGTCGCCGTTGGCGATGTCGGGCCCCCGCAGGCCGGCGTCGTTGATCACCGAGCCGCCGCCGTTGAAGGATCCCGCGCCGCCGCCCAGCAGTTCCGCGAGGAAGACGATCACGTTGAGCCCGATCAGGGCGTAGGTGGCCGGCATCTTGGATGAGGCCGTGCCGAAGGCGGCCTGGCCGACCCGGACCTTGGTGGTCTGTCGCGCGCATTCCGGGCATCGCATGCCGACCGGGGTCGACGTCATGCACTCCGGGCAGATCGGCCGGCCGCAGTTGGAGCACGAGACGCCGGTCTCCCGGTTCGGGTGCCGGTAGCAGGTCTGCCGCTGGGTCTGGGTGGCTTCCATCGGATCGCCAGCGTAGTTCAGAGCGGAGCTCGACCCGCCTCTTGGCGGGCTATTCGACGGTCGCGCTGAGCAGGACGGGCGCGGTCGGCGCGGTCTCTCCCGGATGGGGTTCCAGGGTGACCATCACCCTCGTGCCGTTGCCGAGGTGGCCGTCCACCGCGGTCATCGCCCGGCCGGAGCCGTCGGGGATGAAGTTGGAGGACGGCTTGACGCTCGAGCCGTGCGCGACCCACACCTGGTAGACCTCGCGCTCGGTCAGGCGGTGCTTGAGGCCGTGCAGGTCGAGCATCGAGGACTCCTCTCCGACCGCGAGGGTGCCGCCGATCCCCCTCTCGGCGACAACCGGCACGGTGGGCTCGCCGCCGCCGCCTCCGCCGTTGTCCGCCACGAAGTATCCGCCGGCGCCTGCGGCGACGACCGCCAGCCCCGCCAAGCCCACCGCGGGCCGCAGCAGAAAGCCCTGAAGGCCCCGGCGCTCGCGCCGCGTGGTCGCCCGGGGCTCGCGCGCAGCCCCCCGCTTCGCCTCGGCGTCGTCGCGGACGATTGCCAGCACCCGCTCGCGAAGCTCCGCCGGCGGCTCGAGCTGCTCGACCGACTCCCCCAGGACGGCAACTGCGGGAGCCAGCGCCTCGAGCTCCCTGCTGCAGCGGGCGCAGCTCGGCGCGTGGGCCTCCACCGCCGAGGCCTCGCGCGTGTCGAGCGCCCCGAGCGAGTAGGCGACCAGGTCGTCCCTATCGGGGTGGTCCCCGATCACCAGGCCTCCGCCAGGGTCGCCCTGATCTTGTCCATGCCGAGTCGCATGCGGCCCTTGACCGTCCCGAGCGGCTCGTTGAGCATCTCGGCGATCTCTGAGTGGCTGAAGCCGCCGAAGTAGGAAAGCTGGATGACCCTCGACTGGTCGTCGGGCAGGCCCTTGATCGCGCCGCGGACCTCGCGCGCCGTCTCGCGGCGGAGCGCCTCAGCGTCGGTGAGCTCATCGGCCGGGGTGCGCTCGAGCAGCTCCTCGCCGCCCGCCGCGAGCTTCGGCGAGCGCCCCGACTCCTTGCGGAGCAGGTCGATCGCCCGGTTGCGCACGATGCCCAATGTCCACGCCCGGACGCTGCCGCGGGCGCGGTCGTAGCGCGCGCCGCTCCTCCAGATCGAGAGCAGAGCCTCCTGGGTGACGTCCTCGGCAGCGGTCCGGCTGCCGACGATCCGGTACGCCAGCGAGTAGGCCGCTCCGGAGTGGCGGTCGTAGAAGACCTCGAAGGCCAGCGGGTCCTCGCGGGCGAGGCGGGGCATCAGGTCCTCGTCCGCGAGGCGCTGCAGCTCTCCCCGGGTCACCTCGTCATCCCCCGGTGATCTACTTGATGGTGACCCACGCACATGGCTACGAGCGGTTCACCAAATCGGATCATGGCTGCAAGGAGGCAATGACGATGGAGGAATCGAGTCCCGCAAGGCTCTACTGCCTGCTGGTGGGTGGGGTCCTGGTGACAGCCGGAATCATCGGCTTCTTCTACGAGGCGAGTTTTGCGTCCGGGGATTCGATCAGGACCCAGGACGTGTTCGGGATCCTCTCAGTGAATGGCTGGCACAACGTGGTCCACATCGGGACCGGTGCGCTACTCCTGGTCGCGGCCGGATCGGCCGCCCGGCCCGCGGCGCTCTTCGTGGGAATTCTCTACATCGCCCTCTGCGTCCTCGGATTCATCGCCACCGGCCATGGGGGGATCACCTTCGTCGCGAAGGACGATGTGCTGATCAAGCTGGTGCCGGTCAACAACGAGGACAACGTCCTGCACCTGATCCTCGGGATCACCGGCGTGATCGCCTACCTGGCCTCCCGCTCGGTGGGGCGAGCGGCGCCCGCGACGTAGCTCGCTAGTTCAGGCGGTTCCGCACCTGGTCTCGGACCTGATCGGCGATGTCCGAGACCTGGTCCGCCAGCCCCGACAGGGGCGCGGGCCGCTTGCCGCCGCGGCGGCGCAGCTCCACGATCACCAGGCCCCCGGCGGCGACGCCGCCGGCGGCGATCGCGGCCGCGGGGCGCACCCAGTTGCGAGGCTGGCGCAGCGAGCGAAGCTCGGACTCCGAGAGCTCCTCGGCCCAGGCCGAGAGCTCCTCGGCGGCCGCCTCCGTGATGGCGCTCAGGGTCTCCTCGAGCCGACCGGAGAGCTTCTCCGGCGGCTCGATCGGCCGCAGGGCCGAGCGCAGGAGGCTCTCGACGTCGGAGGGGTTCTCAACCGCCATTGACGCTCATCTCCTCCTCGAGCTGCTTGATCGCCCGGTGGATCAGCACCTTGGTCGCGCCGTCGGAGCGGCCGAGGGACCTGGCGATCTCGCGGTTGTCCATGCCGAGGGCGAAGCGCATGATCAGCGCGTCGCGCCGGTCGTCCGGCAGGTGCTGGAGGTGCTCCATCACGCTCTTCAGCTCCTCCCGCCCCTCGACGATCTGCTCGGTGCCGTGGAGCGCGGCGATCGGCTCCGACTCGTCCAGGACCCTCTGCGGGCGCCGGGCGCGGTCGCGGTGGTAATTGGAGGCGAGGTTGTGGGCGATGCGAATGAGCCAGGGACGCAGCGGGCGCCCATTCGACTCGCGTCGCGCGCGCTCGAAGTGGCGGTACGCCTGGAGGAAAGCCTGCTCGGTGACGTCCTCGGCGTCGTGGTGGTTGCCCACTCGGTAGTACGAGTACGAGTAGACGTCGCGCAGATGGTCGCGGTAGAGCTGCTCGAAGGCACGGTCGAGTTCGGCCTTCGACTCGCTCGGCTTGCCGCCGTCAGCCGAATCCTTCTCCTCGTCGGACACACAGCAAGCGTACTCGCGGCCCACCTCATGCCGCCCGGCCTCCCACACTGGGTTCGCGCCTTGCACGCTCCGCCTGCCTGACCCGCGACATCCATTCGGCCGGCGAGATCTCGCCGGCGATCAGGGCGGCCAGGCCATCGAGGGCGGAGCTGCCCATTCCGGCCTTCCGGACCGCGGCCGCGATCAGCGGCACGGAGTCCAGGGCCTCGGAGGCCTGTCCGATGATCCCGGGGATCTGGTCGGCCGGGGTTCCCTCTCCCAGCAGCTCGCCGGCTCGCCGGTTGCGACTGCCCTCGGCCAGGATCGTCGCCGTCAGGTCGCCGACGCCGGCGATGCCCGCGAAGGTCTCGTGCTCCGCGCCGCGGGCGCGGGCATAGGCGACGCACTCGCGCCAGACCTGCGCGGTCGCGATCCCGGCGGCGTTCATGCCCTGAGACCGCGCCGCCGCCCCCGCCAGCGCGGCGGCGTTCTTGGCTGCGCCCGCGACCTCCACGCCGATCATGTCCCCGGTCCGCTCGCAAACCAATCCCGCCTCGTCGAAGACGCTGCCGAGCTGGTCGCGCAGGTCGGCGTCGCGGCTGCCCAGCACCAGCGCCGCCGTGCCCGAGACTGCCTCCTTGGCGTGCGCCGGCCCGCCGAGCGAGGCGATCGCGCGAGCGCGGATCCGCTCGGAGACGTACTCGGAGGGCAGCGCGGCCATCGGCGCGACCATTCCCTTGCTCAGCAGGAGCACGGAAGCGCGCTGGCCGACGCGATCGCCGATCGCGCCCACGGCCTGCGGCAGCGCCGCCGAAGGGACCGCGAGGCAGACCAGGTCGATGCCCGCGAGCTCGATATCGGCGGCCCGCTTGACCGTCAGCGAGTCGGGAAGCTGCACGCCGGGCAGGTACTCCTCGTTCGTCCGGGTCTCGCTCATCTCCTCGGCTCGCTCCGGGGTTCTCGTGCCGAGCTGCACGTCGATGCCGCCCCGGGCGAGCAGCACCGCGACCGCGGTTCCCCAGCTGCCGGCGCCGATCACGGCCGCCTTGCGCAGGGGTGGCAATCCGCCGAGCCACTCCCACTGCAGCTCGATCACGGGCCAGATGCGGGCCCCGACCGAGTTGGCGAGCGTCGGGGAGGGATCCTCGGTGCGCGGGAAGGTGAGAGCGCGACCCATCCGGACCTTGACCTTCCGGGGGCGGATCTTCCAGCCACGCCTGACCCGCTCGGAGCCGTGAACGGCGACCGGCAGCACGGCCGCACCGGTCTCGAGCGCGAGGCGGCCGAAGCCGCGCTTCGGGCGGGCAAGCGACCCGGTTCGGTGCCGCGTCCCCTCGGGGAAGATGCAGACGGCGCCGCCCCGCTCGAGCACCCCCCGCGAGGTGATCAGCGTCTGCTCATCCGACTGCCCGCGGCGGACCGGGTAGGCACCGAGCCGGTTGAGGATCCAGCCCTGCCAGCGCTTCTCGAACAGCTCCACCTTCGCCACGTAGTGAAGGGGCCGCCGCAAGGGCAGCGAGGCGCCGATCACGAACGGGTCGAGGAAGCTGCGGTGATTGGCGGCGACGATCAGGGGCCCCTTGACCTTGCCGTGCTCGCGCCCGATTCGCGACAGCCGGAAGTAGAGGAGGAAGAACGGGACGAGAATCAGGCGCGCGAGGAAGTAGAGCGGGCGATTGACGCCGTGCTCGCGCGTGAAGCGGTGATAGCCAAGCAGCCTCTCCTCATCCATGCCCAGACCTCAACCCGACGCAGACTGCCAGTTACAGGCGGTCATACCCGCCGAGCCACTTACCAGGCCGCGCTCAGGATGGCGGCGAGATCCTCGGGCGCTACCTCCCCGGGGGTCATGTGGGTGAGCTCGGGCCGCGCCATCGCCACGTCGATGACCTCATCGACTCGGCCGCGGTCCGACCCCAGCTCGCCGAGCCGCCGGTGGCCGGCGAGCTCGGCGATTCGTGCGCGGATCCCGGCGCCGTCGGTTCCCAGGGCGGCCGCGAGCGCCTCGATCTGCTCGGGGGCGCGCTCCCGCATCGCCTCCATCGTCTCCGGCAGGAGGGCGGCGTAGGTCTCCGCATGGGGCGTGCCCAGCACCCTGACGGTGGTCTGGCCGAGCACGTGATGGAGAGCGATCCCGGCGCGGTCGACGGCGATCGCGCAGAGCAGAGCGCCAAGGGCGAGGGCCGCGCGGTCTCGCTTCTCGGGCGCCTGATCGAGCGCCACTGCCAGCATCTCGGCACCCCGCAGGGCCGCGTCACGCGAGGTCTCATCCGCCAGCGGGGTGTAGAGCGACTCAGCTCCGTGCGCCAACGCGTTCATCGCGGTCGCTCGCAGCCGGGGCTCCGGAGCGCTGGTCATCGCGTCGGCATAGGCGATCACCAGTGCGGGCCTCACGCCCGCGGCCGCCTCGCGCCCCGCCGGCAAGCGGTGGATCGCGGTCATCGGCGCCCCGGAGAGGGTCGTGGGGATCGCCGCCACCTCGGCCCCACGGACCGCGGCGATCCCCTTTGCCGAATCGATCACCCGCCCGCCGCCGAGCGCCACCAGCCGGTCGCTGCCGACGTCCTCGATGATCGCGGCGGAGGCATCCGGGACAGGATCCGCGGGAACGAGGTGGGTTCGGGCAGCGCCTTCGGCGAGGCCGGGCGCGTCCGAGAGAGCCCGGGCCGTCGAGAGCAGCTCGAATTCCTCCCAGCCCTCGCCCGCCAGCGTGCCGACGGGATCCGTGATCGGCCCCCCAAAGAGCAGAAGCTTCCGCCGGTCATCGGCGAACTCGACCCAGGCCCCCTCGCCGGGCGGTTTCAGATCGCTGAAGGACAAGAGCCCGGAGTGGGACTCGAACCCACAGCCTCCTGATTACAAATCAGGTGCTCCACCAGTTGAGCTATCCGGGCGCCACCGGAAGACTAAGCCGCGGCTCCGCCTGAAGTCTGCGGCCGACGGTCCCGATCGCAGCGTTGACCCGTATTGAGGAGGTCCGGACCCCGAAAGTTGGTCGGTTGGCCGGATTCTCAGCCGCGCATAGACTGGTTGCGTGCCGAGCTCGCGTATCCGAGAGTCCCTCAGTGATCCCGGCGCCACCGCGGCCCGCGGCCGCTGGCTGGCGCGGGGCGCCTGGCTGCTCGCCGCCGCGGAGGTCGTGCTGGCCGTTCGCAACCATGTCGCGACCCGACTGAGCGAGAAGGATCGCCAGCGGATGGTCGAGATCGTCAAGGCGTCGAAGGGCCGCCCTTCCAACCTCTCCGACCGCCAGCGCAAGGAGCTCAAGTCGCTGCTCGCGCAGGTCGAGCCGCGCGAGCTGGCGAAGACGGTCGCCTCCAGCGGCTTTGCCGGACGCTTCGCGAAGGGGATGCGCCGCAAATAGAAGCGGCCGCCCCTTGCGGGACGGCCGCCTGGCTGCCGTGCCGTGCCTACGAGGAAGCGCTTAGACCTTCACCATGCGTGAGTCGAGGTGGATGCCGACCTTGCGCTTGACCCTCTGCAGCGCGTTGTCGACGGTCTTGGTGTCGCATTCGAGCTTCTCGCCGATCACCTCGTAGGAGTGACCGTCGAGGTAGAGGGCCAGCACTCGGCTCTCCAGCTCCGAGAGGACGCTGGTCAGGCAGGCGACCAGGCTCTCCAGCTCCTCGCCGGCGATCACCTGGTTGGCGGGGTCGCGCACGGACGGACCGGGCAGGACCTCCTCCAGGGTGGTCTCCGAATCGGGGCCGGCCGCCGCCGGCGTCTGGCTGAACGAGACGTACTGATTGAGCGGCGTGTGCTTGTTGCGCGTCGCGGTCTTGACAGCGGTGATGATCTGCCGGGTGATGCAGAGCTCGGCAAATCCGCGGAAGCTCGACTCGCGCTCGGGCCGGTAGTCGCGGATCGCCTTGAACAGGCCCAGCATCCCCTCCTGCATCAGGTCATCGGCGTCGCCGCCGAGCAGGAAGTAGGACGAGGACTTGACCCGCACGAAGCGCCGGTAACGGCGCACCAGCTGGTCGTAGGCGTCGGTCCGGCCGTGCTTGGCCAGGGCGACGAGGAACTCGTCATCGGGGCCGGGCCCGGTGTTGCGAGCGCCATCGGGGATGGCTCGGCCGGGGACGACAGCTTGCTCTTCAGTGCTTGGGGTAGGTACAGCCACAGCAACCTCCTCTTGGGGGTGGTCTGTGGCGCTCCGTACCTCCCCTGGAGGCGCCTTCGGTCCGGGTGCTGTCCGTCAGGCTCCACCTGAGGTTCACCCTTACTCGCGGAGCAGCCTACTGGCGGATCCGGGAATGTCAACCACGGTTCGGAGCCGATGCAATTCGCCTTGCAGGATCCGTGCCTGGGAGGGCCCGAATCGGCCCATCCGTCCGCGAGCGCTGTTAAACGGTGCCTCGCTCGGCGTGCGGCCATCCCGCCGGGTGTTCAGTCCGGCGTGCACTCCCCGTCGCCCTCGCTGAGGCGGCCGAGCAGCTCGGTGAGCGTCTTGATCTCCTCCTCGCTGAGGACGGCGCCGAGCCGGCGGTCGATGTCGTCGATATGGCCCGGCGCGGCCTCCTTCAGCCTGACCAATCCCGCCTCGGTGAGAATCGCGTAGCTCACGCGCGCGTCCGACTTGCACTCGCCCTTGCCCACCAGGCCCTGATCCTCGAGCCGGTCGAGCAGCCGGGTGATCCCGGACGGGGAGAGCTGCAGGTCGTTCGCCAGGTCGATTCGGCGCATGCCTTCCTCGCCGGCCCGCGAGAGAAGCAGGAGGGCCCCGTAGTCGTTGATGGTCAGGCCGTGGCTTGCGACAAGCGCGGCGCTGAGCTCGCGCGTAAGGGCGGCGTGGGCGCCCAGCAGGTTGCCGAAGGCATCGGTGGACGGAAGTGCTTGTGTTTTCAATTGTTGTGTAGTCAAGTTTCCCTGCTAAACTGTTTGACAGATCAACTAAGCCTAGCTCACGAAAAGGAGACCTTCAATGACCACGGCACAAGCAGAGTCAACCATCCCGACCGGCACATGGCAATCCGATCCGGTGCATTCGCACGTCGGATTCACCGTCAGGCACGCCGTCGGCACGTTCCGAGGCAGCTTCGGCAGGTTCGAGGCGACCCTGAGCGACGCGTCCGGCGAGCCTCATCTCAGCGGGCAGGTTCCCGTCGAGAGCGTCGAGGTGAAGGAGGAGAACCTGGAGGCTCACCTCCTCTCGCCCGAGTTCTTCGACAAGGACCAGACGCCGGAGATCCGCTTCGAGTCGTCCGCGATCAAGCGCGAGGACGAGCAGCTGGCGATCGACGGTGAGCTGACCGTCAAGGGCATCGCCAAGCCCGTCGTCGCCCGCGGCTCGCTCTCCGGCCCGGGCGCAGGGCCCGACGGCAACGACCGCGTCGGCCTCGACCTCGAAGCCAAGGTGAACCGCCACGATTTCGGCCTCGACTGGAACATGGACATGCCGGATGGCAGCCAGATCCTCGGCGACGAGGTCACGCTGACCGTCCACCTCGAGCTCGTGAAGGAGAGCGACTAGCCATGAGGGTCCTCGCGATCTCAGGAAGCCTGCGTCGCGACTCCCACAACACTGAGCTGCTGCGGGCGGCGGCGGAGTGGGCGAGTTGCTGCCGCCGCCCGTGGAGCTCGAGATCTTCGATGGGCTCAAGGCGGTCGAGCCCTACGACGAGGACGACGACCGCGGCGCGGGCCCCGACGGCGCCCGCCGCCTGCGCGAGGCAATCTCCTCGGCGGACGCCGTGCTGATCGCCGCCCCCGAATACAACTCCTCGATCCCGGGACAGCTCAAGAACGCAATCGACTGGGCGTCGCGACCGCTCACGGCCAACGCCCTATGGGGCAAGCCCGTAGCGGTCGTTGGCGCCAGCACCGGGATGTTCGGAGCGGTCTGGTCACAGGCCGAGACCAGGAAGGCGCTCGCCGCGAGCGGGGCTCGCGTGATCGAGAAGGATTTGCCCGTCGGCCACGCGGCCGAGGCATTCACGGACGACGGCCGGCTCGCGGACGTCGAGCTGCGCGAGCGCTACGCCGAGATCCTCGAAGAGATGATCGCGCTCGCCGAGCAGGTCGGCGAGCCCAGGCAGATCGCAGCCTGATCGTCCGGCCGAGGGCCCGGATGGCCTCGCCGGTAGGGTTCCGCCCCATGGCGCCGCGCGAGGGAATCGACGAGCTGAACGCGGACGCCCTGGGCGCCTTCGGGGGCCGCGCCGCCGATGGCCCCGTCTACATGCTCAACCTCCTCGAGTTCCTGCCCGACGGCGGCGCCGAGCGCTATGCGGAGTACGGCGTCGCGGTCGCGCCGGTGTTCGACCGGGCCGGCGGCAAGGCGATCTTCGCCGGGCAGGTGGCGGAGTCGTTGATCGGCGAGGGCTCCTGGGACATGATGGTGCTGGCCCGGTACCCGACGCGCCAGGCCTTCCTCGACATGGTCTCCTCGGCCGAGTACCAGGAGATCGCCCACCTCCGAACCGAAGCGCTGGTCCGTTCTGAGTTGCGCGCGATGGACGCGCTTGACGCGAGCCAGCTGCCCGGCGACTAGCCGGCGCGCTGGCGCCGAGCCTCGAAGAGGATCACGGCCGCGGCGACCGAGGCGTTCAGGGATCCGACGTTGCCGGCGATCGGGATCGAGACGAGCTCGTCGCACGTCTTCGCAACCCGCGTTCGGAGCCCCGATCCCTCTGAGCCGAGCACCAGCACCGCCCGGCCGGACCAGTCGACGTCGGTGTAGGAGCGCTCGGCCTCCGCGGCAGCTCCGTAGACCCAGGCCTCGCGGCCCTTCGCGCCCCCGAGCCAATCGGCGAGGTTCCTGACCCGGGCCACGGGCAAGTGCTCCACCGCCCCCGCGGACGCCTTGCACGCCGCCGCCGTCACGGAGGCGGCTCGCCGCTCCGGGATCACCACTCCGGCCGCGCCGGCGACCTCCGCCGCCCGGCATACGGCCCCGAGGTTGTGCGGATCCTGGACCTGGTCGAGCGCGACGACCATGGCGTCGTCCGCGTCGAGCAGGGCGGTCGGGTCGGCGTAGGGGTATGGATCGACCTCGGCGACGACGCCCTGATGGTCGGGCGATCCACAGAGCCGCTCGAGCTCCTCGCCCGGAGTCTCCGGCGCGCGCCAGATCCGGTGGACCCGGCGCCGGCCCCGCTCGGCCTCCGCCACCGGCCGGCGCCCATAGATCCGTTCGACGTCCGCCACGTCAGGCGCGCCGGACGAGCCGGGCGCCGCCGGCCTCGTCGCGGACCTCCCAGCCCATCTCGGCGAGCTGGTCGCGGAGCGAGTCGGCGCGGTCGAAGTCCTTCGCGGCCCTCGCCTCCTGGCGCTGCGCCAGCAGCTCCTCGGCCTCGGCCGGGGCGGCCTCCTCCTCCTCCAACAGGGAATCGAGGCCGAGCAGCGGCAGAAGCTCTTCGAGGACCGCATGGGCCCCGGACAGCTCGCGTCTGTTCCCCTCGGCCACGATCTCGAAGAGGACGGCGAACGCCTGAGGAGTGTTGAAGTCGTCGGCGAGCGCATCGAGGAACGCCTGTCGCTTCTCGACCACGAACCGATCGGGCTCGCCGCCGGGCGCGTCCCGGAGGTAGTTCCGAATTCGGTCGACCCGCGCCGCGGCCTCGCCGAGCTGCTCGTCCGAGAAGACGAGCGGCTGGCGGTAGTGCCCGGAGGCCAGATAGGCCACCACCGTCTGCCCTCCATAGCGCTCGATCGCCTCCGACAGCTGAAAGATGTTGCCGACCGACTTCGACATCTTCTCCTCGTCGATCTGGACCATCCCGTTGTGCATCCAGATCTCGGCCAGGGGTAGGCCGCGGGCCGCCTCGGTCTGCGCGATCTCGTTCTCGTGATGGGGAAAGACCAGGTCGGTGCCGCCGCCGTGGATCGCGAAATCGGGGCCGAGCTCCTTCTCCGACATCGCGGAGCACTCGATGTGCCAGCCGGGACGCCCGTCGCCCCAGGGCGAGGGCCACGACGTGTCCTCCCCCTCCTTCCGGCCCTTCCAGAGGGCGAAGTCGAGGGGGTTCTCCTTGAGCGAGGCCGTGCCCGCCTCCTCTCCCTGGTCCATCTCGTCGGTGTCCCGGTTGGAGAGCTTGCCGTAGCCGTCGAAACTGCGCACGCGGAAGTAGACGTCCCCGTTCGCCTGGTAGGCGTGCCCGCTCTCGATCAGCGACTCGATCAGCGAGACGATCTCGGGGATCGTCTCCGTCGCCAGTGGCTCCGCGTCCGGGCGTCCGAGCCCCAGGGCATCGGTATCGGCGATGTAGGCCGCCGTCATCTCCTTCGCGTACTCGCCGGAGGGCCTGCCGGCCTCGCGCGCCGCGTCGTAGATCTTGTCGTTGATGTCGGTGACGTTGATGACGAGCTTGGCATCGAGGCCCTGGTGTTCGAGGAAGCGCTTGACCAGCGTGAAGATCACGTATGGGCGCGCGTTGCCGATGTGGATGCGCCCGTAGACGGTCGGGCCGCAGGCGTAGATCCCGACCTGACCCCGGTCTCGGGGCTCGAGCTCGCGGGTTTGGCCGCTGAGGGTGTCCTGAATCCGTACGTCCGGCACGGCGCGGATGCTATTGGCGCTCGGAAGGACGCATATTCCGTGAGTAATCGGTTAAGACAATTTGATGTGAGCGGGAACAACCGTTCGGGGCGTTACGCTGGCTCGGCCTTGACTCAGGCGTCGCTTGAGACCCAGCGGTTGCGCGCCGTGGAGGACGCATTCGCCTCCCTCCCCGAGCGCTACCTGGGAGCCGACGCGGGCTTTGGCGCGAGCTACCGCATCGAGCTCGACGATCTCGGCCTGAGTTGGGCTGTGGAGCTCCACGAGACCGGCTGCGAGGTGACGGTCTCGCCCAAGAGCGACCCCGACGTGGTGATCGGCACCGACGCCGCGACCTGGCTCGAGCTTCGCGAGGGCCAGCTCTCGGGCCTGGACGCCTTCCGCTCGCGACGGCTCTGGGCGCGCGGGAACCTCGACCTGGCGATCGCCTTCGAGGGCTTCTTCAAGCTGCCCAACGGGAGGGATCCGCTGCTCCGGATCCACGAGGTGAAGGCGGGCAAGGCTCGGATCTCGACGCTCACCGCCGGCGACGGCATCGAGACCGTGATCCTGATCCACGGCCTTGGGAGCGACAAGACGAGCTTCTTCGAGACGGTCTCCGCCCTCACACCCGAGTACACGGTGCACGCAATCGACCTGCCCGGGTTCGGTTCGTCGTCGAAGCCTCTGCGCGCCCCCTACGACGCGGCCTGGTTCGCACGCGCCGTGAAGCGGTTCATGGATGCGGAGGGGATCAGCCGAGCGCATCTCGTCGGCAACTCGCTCGGGGGCAGGGTCGCGATCGAGGTGGGGCTTCGCAACCCCGAGCGGGTCCAGAGCCTCAGCCTGCTCTGCCCCTCCATGGCGTGGCGGAGGCGCCGCCAATTCGTGCCCCTGGTGAAGCTGCTGCGCCCCGAGCTCGCGGCCATTCCGCACACCTTCGGCGACGCGCTCGTGCGCCAGCAGTTCTGGAGCATGTTCTCCCGCCCCGAGCGGATTCACCCCGCGGCCGCCGACGTCGCCGTGGAGGAGTTCCTCCGCAACTATCGCTCCGTCAACGCCCGGGTCGCTTTTCACTCGTCTTTGCGGCACATCTACCTCGAGGAGCCGAAGGGCGCGAACGGCTTCTACACCCGACTTCGCGAGCTCGAGCCGCCGGCCCTGTTCGTCTGGGGCGACGAGGACCCCCTGGTCCCGCTGCCGTTCTCCCGGTACGTCCGCGACGCCCTCCCGTCCGCGCGTCAGGTCGTCCTCGAGCAGTGCGGCCACGTGCCGCAGGTCGAGCACCCGGTCGACGCCAACGCGCTGGTCCACGACTTCATCGGCCATGCCCAGGCATCTCCCGCGGAGCGGGCGGCGAAGCGCATCGGCAGGGCCGCGCGCCGGATCCAGGTCCGGATCAACCCGAGCGGCGGCAACAACGGGCACGGGGGCGAGGCCGACCGCCCCGAGCTCACCGCGGACGCCGCCTAGGTGAGCTTCTCTTCGGCCGGGGCCGGCCGGCCGATGTGAAAACCCTGCGCATAGTCCACGCCCTGAGCACGTAACGCCTCGAGCGTGCCCTCGTCCTCGACGAACTCGGCGATGGTCTGCTTCCCGAGGCCACGGGCCATGAGGACGATCGACTCGACGACCAGATCGTCCGCTCGGCTGCGTGGGCTCCGGACGAAGTCGCCGTCGATCTTCAGGAAGTCCACGGGGATGTGCTTCAGGTAGTAGAACGAGCCGAAGCCGGCGCCGAAGTCATCGAGCGCAAAGCGACAACCCAGATCCCTGAGCGCCTCCGCGAAGCGCCGCGCCTGATCGATGCTGGCAATGGCGGCGGTCTCGGTGATCTCCAGGATGAGCCGGTCCGGCGCGACGCCCGACTGCTCGAGCTCTCCCTTGATCAACCGCAGCAGCTGCTCGTCCCCGGTCGAGCGGCCGGAGAGGTTCACCTCGAGGCAGACGTCGGACTGGCGGGTCAGCAGCTCGATCGCCTGCGCCACCACCCACTGGTCGATCGCGTGAACCAGCCCGAGCCGCTCCGCGTCGCCGAGGAACGCGTTCGGCGGGATCAGGCCCTCCTCCCCCCTCATTCGCAGGAGCAACTCGCACTGGGTGACCTCGCCGCTGTCCAGCTCGAGGATCGGCTGACAGTGCAGCTCGAAGAGATCCTCGTCGAGGGCGGTCCGGATTCGGTGCTCCCAACCGCGTCCGGCCGTATGCCCGTCGGCGCGGTCAGCGGCGTCGAGGACCATGATGCGGTCGCGCCCCGACTCCTTCGCGTCGTACATCGCTCGGTCCGCGTCGGCCATCAGGCTCTCGGGACTCGAGCTGTGGTGGTCGATGAGGGTCACGCCGATGCTGGCCGTCATCCGGATCGGCTGCCCCTCGACCTGCGGCGTGTAGGCGCGCACCTGCTCGAGCAGGTCCTGCGCCATCCCCCGGGCATCCTTGTCCGACGCGCTTCGCAGGAGGATGGCGAATTCGTCTCCGCCCAGGCGGGCGAGCACGTCGGAGCGGCGAGCGCAGGCACGCAGCAGGTCGGCCGCCCCACGTAGTACCTCGTCGCCCGCGCCATGACCGAAGCCGTCGTTGACGTACTTGAAGTTGTCGAGGTCCAGGACGAGGACCGCGCCGCCGCTTCCGTAGCGTTGCCCCGCGGCAAGCTCCTCCGCCAGCTCCTCCTCGAAGCGGTAGCGGTTGTAGAGACCGGTGAGCGGGTCGTCGTTGGCCAGGTGCTTGAGCTGGGCCTCGAAGCGCTTGCGCTCGGTGATGTCCCTCGCGATCGTCGAGATCCCGATCACCGCGCCGTCCCCGTCGCGCAGCGGCGAGATCGTCACCGACACGTCGATCGGGGAGTCGTCCTTGTGAATCCTGCGTGATTCGTAGTGCTCGACGCGCTCGCCGGCGAAAGCGCGGCGCATCGCCTCGTCCTCCTCGGCCCGCGCCTCGTCCGGGACCAGCCTCCCCCATTCCCACCCGAGCATCTCCTGCTCCGTGTAGCCGTAGAGACGCTCGGCGCCCGGGTTCCAGCTCGTCACGCGCCTGTCGGTTCCGCGCGTGATGATCGCGTCGTCCGAACCGTGGACGACAGCAGCGAGAATCGCCTGGGCCTCCTCGGCCTGTTTCTCGACCGTCACGTCCTCACAGACGCCGAGCATTCGGATCGGGTTGCCCTCCCCGTCAGTCACGACCTCACCCTGGGTCCGCATCAGGAACTCGGAGCCATCCGGGCGGGTGGCCCGCTTGATGTCCTCGAAGGGCTCATGGTCGGCAAACGCCTTCCGGTTTCGCTGGTCGACGGCCTCGCGGTCCTGAGGATGGATTCGCTCCAGGAACAGCTCGTAGGTGGGCTCAATCGCCCCGGGCTCGAGCCCGTAGATCCGAAACAGCTCGTCCGACCAGATCACCTTGTCGTTGACGATGTCCCACTCCCAGCTGCCCAGGCGCGCGAGGCGCTGGGATTCCTCCAGCCGGTCCTTCGTCCTGCGCAGCTCCCGGTCGGCCTCCTTGCGCTCGCTGACGTCGCGCACGATGGCGATCACGAACACGTCGCCGTTGGCACTCAGCGGGCTGAGACTGATCTCGACCGGGAACTCGGTGCCGTCCTTGCGCCTGCCGCTCAGCTCCTGTCCCTCTCCCATCGATCGGACGCGCGGTGCGGCCTGATAGCCCTCGCGGCGCTCACGATGCCCATCTCTGGCCGCGGGCGGCACGAGCATCTCGATGCCCTTTCCGACGAGCTCATCCCGGCTGTACCCGAAGAGCTCCTCCACTTGGAGGTTGGCCAGCGCGATCGCCCCCGACCGGTCGACGCCCAGAATCGCGTCTGGGGCGGCCTCGAGCAGACCCGCGGCGGTGTCGGTTCCGAGGACCGGCCAAGAAGGAGCCGACCGTTCGCCGGTCGCTTCCGCCTCCCCCCTATCTTCTTCGGCCGAGGCAGCCGAGCGCGGATCGTCCATGACCCAGGCGTCAGTGTTGCAGGAACCTCGGCTCTCAAGCGGGTCGGGCGGCCCATCCGACCTAGAATCGAGTGGCCATGGCAGAGAGCGGCGCAGGCACCGCTGCCCGAGCCGGGGAGAGGCGGAGCCAGAACGGAGGAGACCCGCGAGCGTCTCGCGCGGGCGGCTTCGGCCGACCATCCCTGCTGCGTCGCTTCTTCGAGGAGGTACAGAGCCGCCTCACCGCCGACCTCGACGATCGCGATCCCGATTTCATCCGGGAGAACCTCTCGCTCTCCTGGCTGATCGCGAGCATCTGGTTCCGCGGAGAGGTCCGCGGGATGGAGAAGGTCCCCGAGGAGGGGCCCGTTCTGCTCGTCGGGAACCACTCGGGCGGCACGATCACCCCCGACACGATCGTCTTCACCCTCGCCTTCAACACCTATTTCGGCGTCGAGCGGCGCTTCTACCAGCTCGCTCACAACCTGGTGCTGACCTCGCCCCTGGGTCCCTACCTGCGGCGCTTCGGGACCGTCGCGGCCTCCCACGAAAACGCGCGGAAGGCCCTGGACGCCGGCGCGGCGGTCCTGGTCTACCCCGGTGGGGACTGGGAGGTGAACCGACCGACCTGGGAGGCGAACCGGATCGACTTCGCCGGACGCCGGGGATTCGTCAAGCTCGCGCTCGATGCGGGCGTACCGATCGTCCCGGTGGTCTCCATCGGCGGCCAGGAAACGGCGATCTTCCTGACGCATGGCGAGAGGCTCGCCAAGCTGCTGCGTCTCGACAAGCTGCTCCGCCTGAAGACGCTCCCGGTCAACCTCTCACTCCCCTGGATCGTCAACGTCGGAGACTTCCTCGGCCATCTGCCCCTGCCGGCCAAGATCACCGTCCAGGTGATGGACCCGATCGACCTGCGCGAGCGCTACGGCCCGGAGCCGGATCCGGACCGGATCTACGAGGACGTCACCTCGCTGATGCAGGACAAGCTCACCGAGATGGCCGCCGAGCGGCAGCTCCCCGTGATCGGGTGACCGTGTCGTGAGGATCGAGCAGAAGGTCACCGTCGATGCTCCGCGACATCTCGTCTGGCACCACGTAACCGAGCCCGCCAACTACCCCGTCTTCATGGAAGGGCTGACCCGCTGGGACATCGCCGGGGACATTCACAGCGGCCTCGGCGCTCGTTACCGGATGTTGCTCCGGGTCGGCGCCGCTGACGTCGGCGGCCTGATCGAAGTCGTCGAGTGGCAGCCGGAGGGCGACATGGCCTGGAGCTCGGTGACCGGGGTCGACCAGCGCGGCCGCTGGCGCCTCCGCGAGCTCGCCGATGGCCGTACGCGCGTCAGCTTCCGATTCGCCTACGGAGTCGCGGGCGGCGGACTGGCGGGGCTGATCGCCGAGCGAGTCGCGGCGCCCGGGCTGAGGCGGCGCTTTCACCAGTCCCTGATCAACCTGAAGCGGGCAGTCGAGGCTCAGAGGGAGTCAGCGGCGGTCGGCTAGTAGGTGCGCAACCGCCGGCCGCCGACGTAGCGGGTGCCGGCGGGCTCACCCGGGGGCGCCTCATCGGGAATGCGCTGACGCCCCGTCTGGCCCGGTTCGTCGGGAGCGTTCTCATACTCATCTGAAACGGCGCCGGTGAGAGCGTCGCTGCGAGCCCGATCCACCTTCTCCTGGACCTCCCGCTCAGCGCGGCGGCGGGCAGCCTCCACTCGCTCGTCGGCCTCGTGCTGGAGCTTGACGGCCTCCTGGCTCAGAGTCGCCTCTGCCTCGGCGCGTGCACGCGCCTCGGCCTCCTTCGCGACGCGGTCGGCGAGCCGGCGGACCCGGTCCTCCGATTCACGGCGCGCTTCGTCGGTGGCCTCGCGGACCCTTCGCTCCATCTCCGCGCGGACCCGATCGGCCTCGGTCCTCTCGCCTTCGGCCGCCGCCTCGGCGCGGTCCTCCGCGGCGATCGCGCGCTGTTCGGCTTCGTTCAGGCGAGACCGGAGCTCCTCGATGCGTTGCTCGGACTCGGCCGCACGGTCGCGCGCCTCCTGGGCAGCCGTCTCGGAGCGCTGGCGCGAGGCCGTTCGCTCCCTCTCGGCGTCAGCCGCGTGAGCCTCCGCCTGCCTCGCCTTCTGATCGAGCTCGCGGAGGCGCCCTTGGATCCGCCGCTCGGCCTCGCCCGCGCGCCTGCCGGCCTCCCGGATCGCCTCCCGCGCCTTCGCCGTCGCCCGCGCCTCGATTCGCTTCGCATGGTCGATCGCCTCCTGGGCCGCGTCGCGGGACTCTCGGGCCTCCGTGCGCACCCTTTCCGCCCCCGCCTCCGCGGCGATCGCATCGTTGCGGGCCTGCGTCTCGCGGTCGCGCAGCTCCTTGACCAGCTCGGTCGCCTTGGCCCGGAAGCGGTCCGTCGCGGCCCGTGCCTGCTCGATCTCGGCCCGGATCTCGTCCGTGTCCACGGCAAGGGGGACATCGTCACGGTTTGCCTCACCGATCGGCTCGAGGCTCTCAATGTCGGACAAGCTTCTCGGCCCTCCTGTGGCTCAGTCCGCGGGCTGGTGCTCGGCCAGCTCGCGTTTGAGGACCTTACCCGTCGCATTGCGCGGAAGCTCGTCGACGAAGACGATCTCGCGCGGGACCTTGTATCGAGCGAGGTTCGCCTTCACGTAGTCCTTCAGGTCCTCCTCGCCGATGTCGGCCCCGTCCTCCTTGACAACGAAGACGCGCAGGCGCTGGCCGAACTGCTCGTCCTGAACCCCGATCGCGGCCGCCTCGGCCACTCTGTCGTGGTCGGCGAGCAGATCCTCAACCTCGCGGGGGAAGACGTTCTCTCCGCCGGAGACGATCATCTCGTCGTCCCGGCCGTCGATGAACAGGCGCCCTTCCTCGTCGAAGTGCCCCACGTCGCCCGAGGAGAGCAGATCGCCGAGGTGTTCCTTGTCGCCGCCGCCCGTGTAGCCCTCGAAAGCCAGCTGGTTGCCGATGAAGATCCGGCCCGTCTCCCCCTCCGGCACATCGGCGCCCTCCTCGTCCACGATGCGGATCACGGTGCCGCGCGGGGGCCTGCCGGCCGTGCCCGGGGCCGCGCGCATGTCCTCCGGAGTCGCGATCGTTGCCCAGGCGACCTCCGTCGAGCCGTAGAGGTTGTAGAGGTTGTCGCCGAACTCGTTCATCCAGATGGTGGCGAGATCGCCGGGAAGCGTCGAGCCGCTCGCGGCGGTCACCTCGAGGGCGGAGAGGTCGTAGCGGCGCTTCACCTCCTCCGGCAGGGCGAGGATGCGCTGCATCATCACCGGGACCACCGCCAGCACCCGGGCCCGATGCTCCGCGGTGGCCTTGAGTGTGTCCTCCGGGTCGAACTTCGGGCGCAGGATCATCGTCGCCGCTGTGGGTAGGCTGAGGATGAAGTGCAGAAAGCCCCAGGAGTGGAAGAGCGGCGCGGCGATCATCACGGTCTCGTGCGAGCGCCTTGGGATCTTGGAGAGCAGGGCGGCGAGAGCGCCCAGCCCCTCGGGTTGGCTGCGCTGGGCGCCCTTCGGAGTCCCGGTCGTCCCGGAGGTGAGGATGATGTAGCGGCCCGACTCAGGTGGTGGATCGAGGTCGTCGCCATGGGAGCCGGAGATCAGTTGCTCGAGCGTGACCTCGTCCGTGCCCTCCCTCTCCTCCCAGGCGACGAAATGGCGCGTGCCCTTGCTCGCCCCCGAGAGAAGCTCGGTGAACTCCTGGTCGTAGATCAGCGCGACGGGCTTCTCGCGCTCCATCACGTCGGCGAGCTGAGGGCCCGCGAACGCCGTGTTGAGGTAGAGGGCGATCGCGCCGAGCTTCGCGCAGGCCATTGTCGCCTCGATGAAGTAGCGATGGTTCCGGCACATGACCGCCACCCCGTCACCGGGACTGACCCCTTCGTCGCGGAGGGCGCGCGCGAGCGCGTTGGAGCGGCGATGGGTCTGCCCCCAGGTGAGCGTGCCCGCCTCGTCGACGATCGCCGTGCGGTCGGGAACGGTGACCGCGTTGGCCGCGGATCCGAGCGCGGGAGACGCCCCCCAGCGGATATAGCGCTCGACCAACCGCGCGAGCTTGTCGGGGCGCATGGGGCGGATCAGCCCGACCTCGGAGAAGACCCCGACCTCGAAGGCGACGTCGCCAAGCGCCGCCGGCAGTCGCGAGGCGATGCCAGCGAGCCCCTCTCTCAACCGGTCCTGCGCCATCCGGCCAAGCTTATGCGTCGACGAGAGCGACCGCTATGCAGGCAATTCCCTCTCCCCGGCCGATGGCGCCCATGCTCTCGTTGGTCGATGCCTTGACGTTCACGGGGGCCGAGATCACCTCCGTCAGCCGAGCCCCGATCTCCGCCTTGTAGGGCGCGAGCTTCGGCTCCTCGGAGATCACGGTGACGTCGACGTTGTTGACCGCGCCGGACATCCGGCCGACGGCGATGCGGAGCAGGTCGACCGAGTCAGCGTCGCGCCACTGCTCCTCGGTGTCGGGGAAGAGCTCTCCGAGATCGCCGAGGCCGCAGGCGCCGAGCAGCGCGTCGATCACCGCGTGGGTGAGGACGTCGGCGTCGGAGTGCCCGGCGAGTCCACGGTCGTGCTCGATCTCGACTCCGCCGATCACCAGCTTCTCGCCCTCGGCGAAGCGGTGGCTGTCGTAGCCGATGCCAACCCGAAGAGCCATCAGCCGGCCTCCTCCCGATCGCTCCGCTCGTCCGGCTCGAGTCCCGTTCGCCCGATGGGCTCAGTCCGGCGCTGCCGGCGGTCGAAGACGCAGATCCGCTCAACGCCGATGTCGGTGAGGAAGTCGATGGCCTCGTCGTATCCGAATCCCACCTGGTCCGGGGCGTGAGCGTCAGACGAGAGCGCGAACTCCGTCCCCGCCTCGAGGCACATCTCGGCCAGGGCGCGGGCGGGGTAGATCTCGCCGACCGGCTTGCGCAGCCCCGCGGTCGAGATCTCCACGGCGATCTGGTATTCGGCCAGCGCCTCGACGAACGGCTCGTAATGGAAGCGTGGATCGCGCTCCGGGACCGGGCGGTCCTCGCCCCAGATCTTCACCAGGTCCGGGTGGGAGACGATGTCGAAGAGGCCCGAGCGCACAAGATCCGCCTGCCACTCGAAGTAGATGCTCCAGAGCGAGTCGGCGTCCCGGATGGAGTCCCAGACGTCATAGCGGCGGTCGTCGACCGCGCCCGCCTCGCCCAGATAGTGGACGGAGCCGACCACGTAGTCGAAGTCGTGCCCCTCGAGAAGATTCGCGATCCGATCCTCCGCGCCCCTGATGAAGTCCGCCTCGAGGCCGAGCCGAAGCGGCGTGGTGCGGACGAACTCGCAGTAGGCGGCGAGGTCGTCAACGGCCTGGGCGCGCCAGTAGGGATGCCCCCAGAGGTCGAGGGCCTCCTTGAAGCGGTAGATGTGCTCGGAGACGCCGAGCTCGTCGATGCCCTGCTCCTCGGCGGCCGCGAGATAGCGCTCCGCGTTCTCCTGGGTGAAGTACTCCGAGGCGGAGCCGGCTTCGTCCGGCCGCAGGTGCAGGTGGTAGTCGGTGAGCACCCCATCTACGCTACCCGGCGTGGTCCACCTGCGGATCGTCGTCCCATCCCACAACGCGGAGCACGCGCTGGACCTGCTCGACGCGTCGCCCTCGGTCTGCCACGTCCCGGTCGGCGAGCCGTCGCCTCCCGAATAGAGTCCCGGTCGTGGCGGTCAAGGTGGTCATCGTGCTGGCGGCCTTCGCCGTCGGGGTCGGTCTCGCCGAGCTGTTCGGAGCCAAGAACCTCGGCACCGCACTCGGCGTGGGCCAGCTCACCTTCGTGGTCGGGCTCCTCTATGTGCTCATGAGGCGCTAGGCCCGCTCGCGCAGCAGCAGCTCGGCGACCCGGAGGTCGAAGGGCGTCGTCACCTTGATGTTGTCCGGCGAGGTCGAGTGGATCACTATCCGGCCACCCCGGCGCTCGACCAGCATCGCGTCGTCGGTGGCGTCGGGGAGCGAGTCGGGGTCGGTGAGCGCCTCGCGGAGCGCGTCCGCCCGAAAGGCCTGAGGAGTCTGGACCGCCCAGAGGCCGGAGCGGTCGAGGGTCCGCTCCACCTGACCCTCGTCGCCCACATGCTTGATCGTGTCGGTGACCGGGGTGGCGGCGATCACGCCGGCCGCATCGTCCACAGCGGCGAGCTCCTCGACCATGGCGTCGATCAGCCCGGGCGTGACCAGCGGCCGCGCCGCGTCGTGCACCACCACGAACTCCCCCTCGCAGAACGCCAGCGCGTTGGCGACGGACTCCGAGCGGTGCTCACCGCCGGCGACGGCGACGGCGCCCAGATCGGTCACCGAGTCATGCTCCCCGGGCGGCGCGGCGACGACTATCTCGCCGATCGTGCTCGCGGCGGCGAACGCGTCGAGCGACCACTCGATC
The DNA here is from genome assembly GCA_963815665.1 of uncultured Solirubrobacterales bacterium. GTDB lineage: Bacteria > Actinomycetota > Thermoleophilia > Solirubrobacterales > 70-9 > DASUPK01. The sequence continues at coordinate 273,046 of CAWFHN010000013.1, forward strand.
ATCGGCCGCCCGCCGAGGGCCACGAAAGCCTTCGGGCCACCGGCTCCGAGTCGCTGCCCGGAGCCGGCGGCCGCGATTACGGCCGATGCGGAGACCTTGTTAGGCGGTCGCCTTTGCGGCGCCGAAGCGCTCCTCCAGCAGCTCGTCCAGGTATGCCTCGGCGGCTTCCTCGTCCTTCTCCAGGACGTACATGAACTCCGACGCGAGGATCTTCTTGGCGCGCGTGTACATCTGCTTCTCTCCGGTGGAGAGGCCCTTCTCCCATTCGCGGATGGCGAGGTTGCGAACCACCTCGGCTAGCTCGTAGACGTCCCCCGTCTTGATCTTCTCGCGGTTGTGCTTGAACCGCCGGTTCCAGTTCTTCGGCATCTCGGAGACGTCGTCGGTGAGGACGCCGATCACCTTCTTGACCTGCTCCTCGTCGATCACGCGCCTCAGGCCGGCGCGGCCGGCGTTCTCGCAAGGAACCATCACGGTCATGTTGTTGTGGAGGATGTTGATGGTCAAGTAGTCCCGCTTCTCGCCCATCATGTCCTTCGATTCCCTCTTGAGGACAACGCCCGCTCCGTGATGCGGATACACGACGTTGTCGCCGACCTCGAAGTGAATATTGACTGGCGCCTCTAGCTCGAGGTCGGCAACCGACGCCTCGTCTACAACCTCCTCTGTTAGCTCTGGAATTGGTCTCTCCTTTCGTCGAGACGGCCTGGCGGGGCCGTCAACTCTGTAAGTAGCGGTCGACCGGATCGACCTCTTGAAGCCTTTGCAGGCCCTCGCGGATGTCCTTGGCGCGCCCCGCGCCGACGCCCTCCACGGCCTCCAGGTCGTCGTCGCTGGCGGCGAGGACCTCCTCCAGGCCACCGAACTCGTGGATGATCCGCTGCACCACGAGCTTGGGCAGCCGCGGGATCCGTCCGAGGACGCGATAGCCGCGGGGCGATACGGGGAAGTCGAGGGTGGACACCTTGCGGTCGTAGCCGAGGAGCTCCGCAAGGCGGCCGAAGTCGAGCAGGTCCTGATGCGGCATGCGGGCGATCGACGCGAGCGTCGTCGAGAGGTTCTCCTCCGTGTCCTCGACCGAGTAGTCGCGGATCAGGGCGGCCTTGTCGGCGGCGACCCCGACCATCGTCTCCTCGAGCTGCATCTCGATCAGCCGGCCCTCGGTGCCGAGCTCGATGATGTACCGCTCGACCTCCACCGCCATCCGCGTCACCAGCTCGGCGCGTTGCAGCACCGAGAGGACGTCGTAGAGGACGGAGCCGCCCTCGAACTCGAGCTGGGTCAGCCTGGTCGAGACCGAGTCGAGCCGGGCGCGGTACTTATCGAGGGTCGCGAGCCCCTGGTTGGCCTTCGCCAGGACCGCGGGGATGTCCTGGAGGATGTACTTCATCCCTCCCAGGTAGAGCGAGACGACGTCGCGCCGCTCGGAGATCGCCACCACCAGGGAGTCGGTCTGCTTCGAGACGCGCTCGGCTGTCCGGTGACGGGTACCGGTCTCCGACGAGAGGATCGTCGGATCCGGCATCAGCTGGACGTTGGCACAGATGATCTTCGTCGCCTGCTCGTTGAGGACGATCGCGCCGTCCATCTTCGCCACCTGGTAGAGGAGCGCCGGGGTGTAATCGATGTCGAGGCTGATGCCCCCTGAAAAGAGAAAGGAGACCTCCTCTGGGTCTCCGATGACGATCAGCCCACCCGTACGCGAGTGGACGATGTTGTCGATGCCCTCTCGCAGGGCGGTGCCGGGGGCAACGATGTCGAGGGCCCGGAGAAGTCGCGGATCCTGTCGCGCCTCCAACTCCTGTAGATCGTCTCCCGGAAGCGCAGACGGCATCGGGGTGATGGAAGCAGAAAGCAAAGAAGCTTGCTTTGCGGGGAAATCCGTGTGGAGAGGTCGGGATGCCAGTTGTCAAGGGCGCCGAGTCACGGTCGAGGGACCAGGCGCTCGGCGCGCGGGGCCTGACGCCGTGGGCCCCCCATCCTGCGGGCACCGGCGCTGTCCTCGAATGGGGCCCCCCACGGCGCCACCCGCGCGAAGAGCGCTTAAGCAGCTCGGCGTAGCTCCGTTCGGTGCCGGTTACTGGGCGCCGATCGTCCCCCGGATAGCGCCGCTTTGATTGAGCCGACCGGGGCTAGGCCTGGGATCGGCTCGTCGGCGGGGGGTGGGCCCAGGACCTTGGACAGGCCGAACTTGCGGGCCTCGGCAACTCGGCGGTCTCCGTGGGCCACGTAGCGGATCTCTCCCGTCAGGCCGATCTCTCCGAAGCAGGCCAGCGGCTTGCCGTCGGTCTCGAGGGCTTGTCCGGAGTGGGCCGACGCCACGGCCATTGCGATCGCCAGGTCGGCGCCCGGCTCGTCGATGCGGACTCCGCCGGCGACGTTGACGAAGACGTCGGCCGAGGAAAGGGAGAGTCCCGCGTGCCGGGTCAGGACCGCGAGGACGAGGGCCAGGCGATTGCGGTCGACGCCGGTTGCGGTGCGCCGGGCCGGGACGATCTCGGTCGGGGCGACCAGGGCCTGGACCTCAACCAGGAGCGGGCGCGTTCCCTCCATCGCGCAGAGGACGACCGATCCGGGCGCCGGACGCGCCTCGCCGACGAAGCGCGCCGACGGATCCGCGACCTCGACCAGGCCGCCCTGCCGCATCTCGAAGACGCCGACCTCGCTGGTCGCGCCGAAGCGGTTCTTCAGGGCGCGCAGCGTCCTGAAGGTCCGCTCGCGTTCGCCCTCGAAATGGAGCACGCAGTCGACCAGATGCTCGAGGGCCCGTGGCCCGGCCAGCGAGCCCTCCTTCGTCACGTGCCCGATCAGGATCAGCGTGACGTCGAGGCGCTTGGCCGACTCCAGCAGGGCCGAGGTCGCTTCCCTGATCGCCCCGACGCTGCCCGGGGAGGCGTCGGGGACCGCCAGTGCCTGGACGGAGTCGATCACGCAGGCCGCCGGCCGCTCGGCCTCGAGCGCCGCCAGAACGGACTCGAGCGAGGGCTCGGCGAGCATCGGCACCGACAGCGCGGCCTCCCCCAGGCGCTCGGCCCGCCGCCGGACCTGGGACGCGGACTCCTCGCCGGAGACATACAGGACGTCGTTGCCCGCTCCCGCGATGTTGGCCAGCGCCATCCCCGCCAGGGTGCTCTTGCCGATCCCGGGCGCCCCGCCGAGCAGGACGAGCGAGCCCGGGACCAGCCCGCCACCCAGCACGCGATCGAGCTCCGCGATCCCGGTGCCGAGCCGTGAGGACCGCTCAGCCTGCACCTCGCGGAGGGGAATCGGCGTGGGGGCGTCGCCGGGCTTGCCGCGAGCGCCGCGACTCGAGCGACCGCCGGGCGCGCTGACCTTCTCGAGCGTGTTCCAGGCGCCGCAGCCGGCACATTGCCCCGTCCAGGTGAGCGCGGCGTGCCCGCACTCCGAACAGCGGTATTGGGAACCCTTCCCGGCCATTTGCCCAGGCTACGGATGGGTGACGACACATCCCACGTCGTTTGGCACGAAAGGGACGCGAGTGAAACAAGAGGGCCCAGAATCGGGGTCAAGGACCTGATCGGCACCGTCGATGCACACGCATGCCTTCTAGGGGATGGCTGCTCGATGTATGGAAGCGCGACGCTCGCCCGCCCGCGGTGCGCTCGCTCGCCCTGCTCATGTTGGCCGGTTCTGTGAGCAGTCTGATCGCCGCCCTGTTCCCCGCCAGCGAAAACGCCCCGGTGGAGCTATTCCGGCTTGTGGCGGGTTCTGCCTGCGTGGCGTCGCTCCTCCTCTGGTCGCTCGGTGGCCGCACGCCGCGCTGGCTCCTACATTGCATCGTTGTGGGCGGGACGGTTGGGATCTCGCTGCTGATCGCCCAAGCCGCGACCGGAGTCTCCACTGTGGTGACCGCCACCGACTACATGTGGATGGGGGTCTACGTCTCGTTCTTCTTCTCTCGCACGGCCACCAGGCTCCACTTGACCTTGATCACCATTGGCTTCGGCGCTGCCCTGCTTGCCAACTCTCACCACGTCCCGGTCGAGGCCTGGTTCCTGATGACCGCCTCGATCGTCGTCGCGGTCGAGACGATCGGCCGGCAGAGCTCGCGCCTCCGGCACGAGGCCCAGACCGACTCGCTCACCGGGCTGCTCAACCGCAACGGCCTGGCGCCCGCCGCGGAGCGTGCCTTCGCGCTCGCCGATCGGACGGGGATCCCGCTCACGGTCGCACTCATCGACCTCGACGACTTCAAGCAGGTGAACGACCGCGACGGGCATGCCGAAGGCGACCGACTGCTGGTCCAGATGACGCGGACCTGGAGCGAGGAGCTCCAGCCGGGCGACATCTTCGCGCGCCTCGGTGGCGATGAGTTCCTGGTGATCCTGGTTGGATCCGGCGACGAGGAGGCCACGCGCCTCTTCGAGCTGCTGCGCTTCGTCTCGCCGGCCCCATGGAGCGCCGGCGTGATCAAGCGGCGGACCGGCGAGGACCTGCACGCCAGCCTGGCCAGGGCCGACAACGCGCTCTACGAGTCGAAGCGCTCGCGCCTCGTTGCGTTGGGACCGGCCAGCCCGGTCAGCGCGCAGGCGCCCCAGCCGCAGCTCGAGCCGACGCACTGAGCCCTCCGCCGCTTACGCGGAGCTGTTCGGGAACGGCGCCCCCGCGAAGAACGCGAACCAGATCAGGAAGGCGATCATCGAGACGATCGCCGTCGCCACGAAGAGGCGCTCGACGGGGTCGCTGCGCGCTCGTCCCGGCTTGTAGGGGGTGTCCCGCATGCTTCGATTCCAGGGGTCCCGGGCCGTCATGTTCTGGCCCGCATCGCGCTTCAAGAGCCTGGCCCGGACCCAGGAGGCGATCAGCAGGAGGCCGTAGTAGGAGACGAGGATGCCGGTGCCGATGAACACGGCGACGGGGCCGTTGACCGCCCCGGTCTTCCCGTAGAACTTCGACGCGACGAAGATCCAGAAAAGCGGCACACCGAACCCGATCAGCAGGGCTCCCACAAGCGTGAAGGCGGTGGAGCCCGTGCCGACGATGACTCTCCTGATCGCTGTCAGCACGGCTGTCATTCAGACGATCTATCCCAGGCGCGTATGCGCCTCGATTGAGGTTAGCGGGCGGGTTCCGCCGCCAGGTACCGCAAATCCCGCTCGGGGTCTATCCCCCACTCGCCGGCGACGGCCGCGAGCTCGGGGCTGACGGGCCAGCGATCGGGCCGCTCCGCGCCCGAGTGGTCGGGGCTCGCGCCCTTGAGCGCCATGCACCCCGCGTTGTCGCCGACCGCGCGAATCTCGTCTATCTGGTCGGCGCTCAGCCGCTGCTCGGCCGGAAGCGCGGCCAGCTCGGCGCGCTTCTCCTCAATCGGCCTGGCAGAGTCGCCCGACTCCTGGATCAAGGTCGGCACGACGCACTCGACGGCCTCGTGGGCGAGGTTCCATTGGCAGGCCAGCTGCATCGGGGTGAGGCCGGCGCCCTCGGCGATCGGTCGTAGGCGATCCAGCTTCGCGCGGCCCTCGGCGATCCAGCCCTCCGGGCGGAACGAGCGATGATCGCCCTGCGGGAGGCTCGTCTCCGTCGTCACGTCATCCCAGAAGATCCCGCCGAAGTCGACCACCCGGGTGATCACGCGGACGCCATGGCGCGCGGCTGCATCGAGGCAGAGCTCGCCCGGCCAGGGCTCGAAGGGGTTGAGGATGATCATGGCCCAGTCGATCGACTCGCCGAACCGCTCGAAGCAGCGGACGATGTCGAGCGTGAAGCCGTTGGCCGGCCCCGGTGCGACGCCGATCGCATCCGCGATGCCGGCCTCGCGGAGCGCCACCATGCCGTCCCAGACCTCCGGGCTCTCGTAGCCCGTGCGGTCGGGGTTATGGAGAAGCAGAAGGTCGAAGCGCTCCTGTCCCAGACGCTCCAGGCTGCGCTCGGCGGCCATCTTCAGATAGGCGGCGTACTCGCCGGGAGCGCGAAGCGATGCGTCGGTGAACCGCGGAAAGCCCTTCGGCCCGTCGCGCTCGCCCTCGTAGAAGTCGTGGCCGACCGCTCCGACGAGGCGGTAGTCGTCGCGCGAGGCGCCGTGCAGGGCCCGGCCGAGCAGTGAATCCGCCTCGCCCGCGCCATATGCGTCGGCTGTCAGGAAGGTGTCGATGCCGTCACCGGGACGCAGGAGCGCCTCGAGCCGGTCGGGCTCGACCGCCTCCCCGAAGCGGAGGTAGCGCCCGCCGCTCCAGGTACCGATCGCCTTGTTACTTGGAGGCGTCGTCGCCTGTATCGGGATCGCCGCCGTCGCCCGAGTCGTCGTCGCCCTTGTTGGCGCCGACACCGACCTTCTCCGGCTCGGACTTCTTCGCCGGGCGCTTGCGCGGCTTGACGATCTTCAGCTTGAGCGGGTGGTCTTCCTCGTCGCCCTTTGCGTCTCGCTCGACCTGGACCGTGGAGCCAGGGGTCATCTGGCCCGCCCTCAGGACCTCATCGGCGAGCGGATCCTCGACGTAGCGCTGAATCGCACGGCGCAGCGGGCGAGCGCCCATGGCCGGGTCCCAGCCCTTGTCGACGAGAAGCTCCTTGGCGTCCTTCGAGAGGTCGAGCTGGAGCTCGTGCTCGGCGACCTGCGTCCTGACGCGCTCGACCATCAGGTCGACGATCTCCAGGATCTCCTCCTTGGCCAGCTTGTGGAAGACGATGACCTCGTCGATCCGGTTCAGGAACTCCGGCCGGAAGACCTTCTTCAGGTCGCCCATGATCCGCGACTTCATGTCCTCGTAGGTGACGCCGGTCTCGTCGGAGACGGCGAACCCGAGCGGGGTGTTGCGGGCGATGTCCTGCGCCCCGATGTTCGAGGTCATGATCACGATCGAGTTGCGGAAGTCCACCGTGCGCCCCTGGGCGTCGGTGAGCCTGCCGTCCTCGAGGATCTGCAGGAGGATGTTGAAGACGTCCGGGTGGGCCTTCTCGATCTCGTCGAGCAGCAGCACCGAGTACGGCTTGCGCCGCACGGCCTCGGTGAGCTGACCGCCCTCGTCGTAGCCGATGTAGCCCGGGGGCGAGCCGACCAGGCGGGAGACGGCGTGCTTCTCCATGTACTCGGACATGTCGATCCGGACCATCGCCTCCTCGTCGCCGAACAGGAACTCGGCGAGGGTGCGGGCGAGCTCGGTCTTGCCGACGCCCGAGGGGCCCAGGAAGATGAACGAGCCGGCCGGGCGCTTCGGGTCCTTGATCCCGGCGCGCGAGCGGCGGATCGCCTTCGAGACGGCGGTGATCGCAGGCTCCTGGCCGATGACGCGCTTGTGCAGCTCGTCCTCCATGCGGACGAGCTTCTTCGACTCGGCCTCGGTGAGCTTGAAGACGGGAATGCCGGTCCACATCGCGACGATGTCGGCGATCTCCTCCTCGCCGACCTCCGGGCGCTCGCCGCCCTCGCCCGAGGTCCACTCGTGCTCGAGCTCCTTCTTCTTGTTGGTCAGGCGGCGCTCCTGGTCGCGCAGGTTGGCTGCCTTCTCGAACTCCTGGGCGTCGATCGAGGCCTCCTTCTCGCGCCGCGTGGTCTCGATCTCCTCCTCGAGGTCGCGGTACACGGGCGGCTGCGTCATCGACTTGATGCGCATCCGCGAGGCGGCCTCATCGACCAGGTCGATTGCCTTGTCCGGTAGGAAGCGGTCCGAGATGTAGCGGTCGGCGAGCTCCGCCGCGGCCTCGAGGGCCTCGTCGGTGATCTTGACGCGGTGGTGCTGCTCGTAGCGCTCGCGTAGGCCCTCGAGGATCTTCACCGTCTCCTCGGTGGAGGGCTGCTCGACCTTGATCTGCTGGAAGCGGCGCTCCAGCGCCGAGTCCCGCTCGAGGTACTTGCGGTACTCGTCGAGCGTGGTCGCGCCGATCGTCTGCAGCTCGCCGCGGGCGAGAGCCGGCTTGAGGATGGAGGCGGCGTCGATCGCGCCCTCGGCGGCGCCGGCGCCGACCAGGTTGTGAAGCTCGTCGATGAAGAGGATGATGTCGCCGCGCTGGGTGATCTCCTTCATCACCTTCTTGAGGCGCTCCTCGAACTCGCCGCGGTACTTGGAGCCCGCGACCAGGGCGGCCAGGTCGAGCGTGTAGATCTGCTTGTTCTTGAGCAGCTCGGGGACCTCGCCGTTGGTGATCCGGGCCGCCAGGCCCTCCACCACGGCGGTCTTGCCGACGCCGGGCTCGCCCAGCAGCACCGGGTTGTTCTTGGTGCGGCGCGAGAGGATCTGCATGATCCGCTCGATCTCGATCTCGCGGCCGATCACCGGATCGAGCTTGCCCTCGGCGGCGAGCTTGGTCAGGTTGCGGCCGAACTGGTCGAGCAGCTTCGAGGACTTCTTGCCCTCGCCGCCCGCGGCGCCTCCGGCGCCCTGGCGGCGGCCGCCGGGGCCGGACAGCATCCGGATCACCTCGTTGCGGATCTTCTCCGAGTCGGCGTCGAAGTCGAGCAGGATGCGCGCGGCGACGCCCTCGTTCTCGCGGACCAGGCCGAGCAGGATGTGCTCTGTGCCGATGTAGTTGTGGCCCAGGCTCAGCGCCTCGCGGAGGGCGAGCTCGAGGACCTTCTTGGCGCGCGGCGTGAACGGAATCTGACCGGCGGTGACCTCCTCGCCGGAGCCGACGATCCGGACGACCTGCGAGCGGACGCGCTCGACGGTGATGTCGAGGGACTCCAGCACGCGGGCAGCAAGACCTTCCTCCTCGCGGAGGAGTCCGAGCAGGATGTGCTCGGTGCCGATGTAGTTGTGCTTGAGAGTCCGCGCCTCCTCCTGGGCGAGGACGACTACCTGGCGGGCTCTCTCTGTGAATCGCTCGAACATTCAGTCGGTCTCTCTCTGGTCTATCAATCGCTCCGGCGGGGTCTAGTTGCGGTCGTCGGGTTGGCTCCCGGTTAAGTACTACGAAGGATCAGGGGACGCGGACTCCCCGGGGGCCCAATCCGTATCGGCTCCTGGCTGCCGATTCCTTGATTTGACCTCCGGTTCTGTCGGGGACGGCGAAGCCAAAGTATAGCCACGGGGTTTCGCGGGCCAGGCGGGTTCCAGGCACGATCGATGAAGTCCCTGCAAGGTGCGGGAGGAACCGTGATTGATCCGGAGGGTGATGCGGTGCGTCCCACCGTCGGGACCGATACCTTGCCGCGCGTGGAATCAGCCGAGCACGCGAGCGACGGAATGGATGTGGGCGAGGGGATCCTCCATCGCGTCCGATCCAGCCCGCGGCTGGCGATCGCGGCGGCCGTCGGCGCCCTGCTGGTGGTGGCCTGGATCGCCTGGGCGGTCTACGTGACCAGTGACCAGGGCGCCAGGGCCGGCCTCGGAGTGGTGATCGTCTGGCCCGCGATGCTCGCCGCGCTGGCGCTTATCTCGCTGCCCTTCATCGGCGGTTACCTCTTGATCCGGCGGCTGTCCACAGCCGCGGGAGACGAGTCAGGCGGCACGGGGGAGGCCGAAGCGGGCCAGAACGAGGATGGCTCCCAGGACGAGCCCGACGAGTCGTCTGAGGACAACAGCTCGGACGAGGGTGAGGAGGACGACGAGGAGTCGACAGGGGAAGCGGACGACGACTCCGAGGATGAGCCCGAGTCCAATTCGGAAGCGGAGGCCTCGGCCGCGAGCTAGTTCCGCATTGCCGGGAAGAGCACGACCTCGCGCAGGGACCTCGCTCCCGTCAGGATCATCACCAGCCGATCGATTCCAAGACCGGCCCCGCCGGTCGGCGGCATTCCCTGCTCGAGGGATTCGACGAAGGTCTCGTCATACGGCTGTGTCTCCTCGTCGCCCCTGGCAGTCTCCTCGGCCTGCGCCTCGAAGCGGCGGCGCTGCTCGTCCGGGTCGTTGAGCTCCGTGAAGGCGTTGGAGATCTCTATGCCTCCCATGAAGGCCTCCCAGCGCTCGACAAGCCCCTCCTCGCTGCGGTGCCGCTTGGCGAAGGGTGAGAGCTCGACCGGGTAGTCGGTGACGAAGGTCGGCTGAATCAGCGTCGGCTCCACCTCCTTGGAGAGCAGGCCATCCACCAGCTTCCCCCACCCCTCCTCCGGATCGGGCTTCGTCCCCATCGCCTTCGCGAGCTGCTCGCGTGAGGGATGCTCCGCGACGTCGATTCCGGTCTGCTCCCTGATCGCATCGCGGATCGTCACCCGTCGCCATGGCGGCGAGAGGTCGATGGTCTGGCCTTCGCGCTCGATCTTCGTGGTGCCGAGCACCTCCTGGGCTACATCTGAGACCAGCCCCTCCAGCTCTCGGGCGATGTCCTCGTAGTCCGCGTAGGCCTCGTACCACTCGACCATCGTGAACTCGGGGTTGTGCTTGTGGTCGATCCCCTCGTTGCGGAAGTCCTTGCCCATCTCGTAGACCCGGTCGATCCCGCCGACGATCAGGCGTTTCAGGTAGAGCTCCGTCGCGATCCGCAGGTAGAGGTCACGGTCAAGGGCGTTGTGGTGGGTCGTGAATGGCCGCGCCAGGGCGCCGCCGTACAGCGGCTGCAGCACCGGGGTCTCCGCCTCGATGAACCCGCGCGCGTCGAACCAGCGGCGGACGGCGGCGACCACCCGGGCGCGCGTCAGGAAGAGCTGCCGGGTCTCCTCGTTCGCCATCAGGTCCAGCTCCCGGCGCCGGTAGCGGGTCTCGACGTCCTCCAGCCCGTGGAACTTCTCGGGCGGCGGCCGCAGGCTCTTCGAGAGCAGCTCCCAGGCATCGGCTCTGACCGAGAGCTCACCCCGCTTCGAGGCGAAGACGGTTCCCTCGATGCCGACGATGTCCCCGATGTCGAGCGAGAGCAGCCCCTCGTAGGCTTCGCCGAGCTCGTCCACCCTCGCCTGCACCTGGATCTCGCCGGTGCCGTCCTTCAGGTCCAGGAAGGACGCCTTGCCGTGTCCCCGCTTGGCGGTGAGCCGGCCCGCGACCCGGTAGCGATCGCCCGTCTCCTCCCCTGCCTCGATCGACTCGTGAGACTCACGCACAGCGGCGATCTCGGTCCGATCGGGGAAGCCATGCGGGAACGGCTCGATCCCCGCCTCACGCAGGCGCTCGAGCTTCGCCCGCCGATCGGCAAGCAGCTCGGACTCCGGACGCTCGGGCTCCTGGTTCACGACGAGGAGCCTATTGCGAGTGCTACACCGCTTCGATCTTCGTGACCTTGAGCTTCTTCTTAGGGCCGCGGGGCGTCTCCACCGTCACGACCTCGTTCCGCTTGCTCCCGACCAGCGCCTTGCCGATCGGCGACTCGTTCGAGAGCTTGTGCTCGGTCGGATCGGCCTCGGCGGAGCCGACGATCTGGAACTTCTGGGACTTGCCGGACTTCTGGTCCTTGACGTGGACGACCGCGCCGACCCCGACGGTCTCGGTGTCGAGCTGCTTGTTATCGATGACCGCGGCCCTGCGCAGCCTGTCCTGGAGCGATGCGATCCGCTGCTCCAGCATGGCCTGCTCGTTCTTGGCGTCGTCGTACTCGGAGTTTTCAGCGATGTCCCCGAACTCCCGCGCCTGCTTGATGCGGTCCGCGACCTCGCGGCGCTTGTCGTTCTCCAAGTACTCGAGCTCCTCCTTGAGCTTCTCGAGTCCCTCTGGGGTGATCAATGTCTCGCGCGCCAACTCTCGTTCCTTCGCTAGTGGTTTGCTCGCCGCACAAAAACCCTGCTATCCGACGAAAAATGAGCCCGCACCGGCGGGGAAAGACCCACGACGGTCCGGGCGAAGCGCGACAGTATAGCGCCGGGCTTTCGGGTGGTCGAGGGGGTCGCTCAGGCAGCCAAGGCGGCTTGCAGGGCCTCCGCGACGCGGCCCGGTTCCTCGATCTGCGGATAGTGGCCGAGATCCTCGAAGCGGGTCAGCGGCGCGGATGGACGCAGCGCCAGCACACCGTCGAGCACGTTCTCCGTCGCCACCGGGTCGGCCATCCCCCAGGCCAGATACAGGGGCTTTGGCCACTCCTTCAGCGCTCCGTACCAGCGCTCGGCGTGCCGTTCGCGCTCGTCCATATAGGAGATCAGCCTGTGCCCAAGCCGCCGGCCGCCGTTGTGGGCGATCAGGGACCACTGGTCCTCAGCCTCCTCGTCGGTCAGCGGGTGACCGGCGGAGAAGATCGAGCCGAACTGCTGGCGGAAGAAGCGTTCGCTGCTGAGCTGGGCGAAGAGGGGGCCAAGGGGGCCACGGAGCAGGCGCTGGCCGATCGTGGGGCTGGCCGCGCCCTGAATCATCGAGCCGTTGAACAGCAACCCCCCGCGCACCTCCATCTCCAGGTCGCCGTCGATGTCACGGGACATCAACTCGGTCGCGACCGACGTCCCCATGTCGTGGCCGACCAGGAAGACCGGCCTTCCATCTCCATGCAACCGCCACAGCGCCTCGGCGATGTCCGCCTGCTCGGTGAGCGTGTAGTCGTGGCCGGCGGGCTTCTCCGAGAGCCCGAAGCCGAGGCAATCGAAGGCGAGCACGGCGGGATCGCTTTCTCTCTCCAGCAGCAGGCGCCAGTCATACGAGCTCGACGGGAATCCGTGCAGGAGCAGCAGCACCGGGTCGGTGCCGTCGCGCCCGTAGACGTGGATGTCGTGGCCGCAGAGCTCCGAGGTCCAGCCCTGATCCCGCCATGCGAGCACGCGTGGGGTCAGACTCACAGAAGCGCCGCCTCCGGCTTCGGCTCGAGCAGTTCGGCGAGCCCCCGCGCGACCTCCAGGTCCTCGCTCTCCTGGAAGGCGGCAACCGTTCCCTTCTCGGCATCGAGGCGGTCCAGGTACCAGGGATAGAACTTGCGCAGGTAGCGAGCCGCGCGATCGGGGCCGAGGTGCTCCTCGGCCCGGTCGATGACCCAGAGCAGCTCCGCGATCACCTCCTCGCGCTCCGGCGGCACGATGCGCTCGCCGGTCAGCTCCTCGAAGATCCATGGGTTGCCGAGCGAGCCGCGGGCGATCATCACCGCATCCGCCCCCGACGCCTCGTAAGCGTTGCGCGCTGCGTCCGCGCCGTCGAGGCCGCCCGAGATGACCACGGGGATGTCGATCCGGTCGACGAGCTCGCGCGCCAGCGCATAGTCGGGTTCGCCCTTGTGCTGGGTGGCGGCCGATCGTGGATGGAACCCGATGGCGGCGACGCCGGCCTGATCCGCAAGCCGCAGAGCCAGGTCGAAGCCCTCACGGCCGCCCCGAGCCAGCCCCGAGCGGACCTTGACGGTCACCGGGAGTCCACCGCCCTCACGGGCGGCCGTGGCGATGCGAACCGCCAGATCCGGATCCGCGAGCAGGGCCGCCCCGGCGCCGGTCTTGCACACCTTGCGGACCGGGCAGCCCATGTTGATGTCGATCAGGTCCGCCCCCGCCTCGGCGACGATCCCCGCCGCCGAGCGCATCACCTCGGGGTCCTGACCGAAGAGCTGGACCGAGACCGGATGCTCATCGGGATGGAGCCGCAGAAGCTCCTCGAGCGTGCGCTCGTTGCAGTAGTGGAGCCCGAAGCTCGAGACCATCTCGGAGACCGCGAGGCCGGCTCCGTGGCGGCGGGCCTGCAGCCGCACGAACCAGTTCCCGATCCCGGCAAGGGGCGCGAGCAGGACGCGGTTCGCGATCTCGACGTCGCCGATGCGAAACGGGGATGTGAGCGGCGGCTGCATCTCGTAAAGGGTATGTCGCACCGGCTTCAGGCATTTTCGCCGCCACAAACACCGCGGCCGGATCAACGGCCACGAGCGGCCGCCCAAGATAAGTCGCTTCGGGCTCCGCCCTTCGCTCCAAGTTGGAGCGGCCTGGTGGCCGCTAGGCGTTGCGCTCGTAGATCAGTCGCAAGCCGGTCAAGGTGAGCAGCGGATCGACCTCGTCGATCGTCTCGCAGTGCGGAGCGATCGTCTCAGCGAGGCCACCGGTGGCGATGAAGGTCGCCTTCTCGCCCAGTGCTTCGGAGAGGCGGCGGTCGATTCCGTCGACGAGGCCGGCGAATCCGTAGGCGAAGCCGGCCTGGATCGCCGCCTGTGTGTGCTTGCCGATCGGGCCCTCGGGGGCGGAGAGGTCGATCCGAGGAAGCTTTGCCGTGCGGGAGGTGAGCGCTTCCATCGAGATCTCGACACCGGGGCCGATGACGCCGCCGAGGTACTCGCCGGCGCCGGAGACCACGTCAAAGTTCGTCGAGGTGCCGAAGTCCACCGCGACACAGGCGCCCTTCACCTTCGAATGGGCGGCGACGGCGTTGACGAGCCGGTCGGCGCCGAGCTCGTGAGGGTTGTCGACCAGGATCGGCATACCGGTCTTCAGGTTGGGGCCGACCAGCAGGAAGGGCTCGCCCATGTGCCGCTCGCTCAGGGTCTCGTATTCGGGGCCGAGCTGGGGAACAACGGTGGAGACGATCACTCCGTCCAGCGAGTCGAAGCTCAGCCCATCCAGCGCGAGCAGGTGGGAGATGGTCGCGGCGAGCTCGTCCGCCGTCGCGCTTGGGATGGTGCCCAGACGCCAATCTCGCATCAGCTCCTGCCCATCGAAGGCCCCGATGTGCGTCTGGGTGTTGCCGACGTCGACCGCTAGCAGCATGGGCGGGATTATCACGGCCCCACCGCCGAGTCCTGAATAGGATGGGCCGCGATGGGGGAAGCAAAGCTCTACGTGATTCCCGGCTCCCACCCGTCGCGGTGCGCGATGCTGATGCTCGAACGCAAGGGGATCCCGTTCAAGCGCGTGGACCTGATGCCGGTGATCTCAAAGGGCGTCCTGCGGGCGATGCGGTTCCCGGACAACACCGTCCCGGCGCTGAAGCTGGAGGGCCGCCGGATCCAGGGATCTCGCGAGATCGCGCGGGAGCTGGAGCGGATCCAGCCCGATCCTCCGCTCTTTCCCGCGGACCCGGATCTCGGGGTGCAGGTCGCGGACGCCGAGCGCTGGGGCGACACCTTCCAGCAGAAGCCGCGGAGGTTCAGCTGGTGGGCGTTCAAGCGCGATCGCGCGCCGATGGCGAGCTACTCGGAGGGCGCCCGGCTGGGCATCCCCGTTGGGCTCGCCGTCAAGACCGGCGGGCCGATCGTCTCCCTCTCGGCGCGCTTCAACGAGGCGACGGACGAGAATGTCCGCGCGGACCTAGCCTCGCTGCGCGGCGACCTCGACCGGATCGATCAGTGGATCGCGGACGGCGTCATGGCCGGCGGTGAGCCGAACGTCGCGGACTTTCAGATCGCCCCCAGCGTGCGGCTGGCGATGACATTCGACGATCTCCGGCCCTACATAGAGCAGCGCCCCGCCGGCCGGCTGGCGATGGGGCTGATCCCGGACTTCGCGGGACGAACGCCCCCGGTCTTCCCGCCCGAGTGGCTGGAGCCCCTGAAGGCCTGATCGTCAACCGGGCGGCGCGCCGACGCGGTTGACGCGCTGCCCGGGCCCGAGCGACTCGAGCGCGGCCCGGAGCTCGGTGCCGTCGGGCAGGCGCAGCCCGGGATCGAGCTCGAGCAGGGGCGCGAGCACGAAGCGCCGGGAGGTGACCTCGGGATGCGGCAGGGTCAGCCGCTCGCTGGCCATCTCGACGTCACCGAGGAGCAGCAGGTCGATGTCGATCGGCCGAGGCCCGTGGCGCGCGCCGCCGCGAGCCCGGCCATGCTCCGCCTCGATCGCCTTGCAGAGGTCGAGCAGCTCCTCAGGCTCCAGCGAAGTCCTCACCCGGATCGCTGCGTTGAGGAAGTCCGGCTGGTCGACGATCTCGCCCACCGGCTCCGTTTCGTAGAGCGACGAGGTGGCCTCCACGACCACGCCTCGCCCCGAGAGGCCCTCGATCGCCCGGGTCAGGTGGGACTGCCGATCGCCGACGTTGGAGCCGAGGCCCAGGTAGCCCAGCCGCTCGCTCAGACCCCCTCCTCGTCGTCGGACTCGCGGTCGAGCGATCGCTCCAGCGTCACCTCCACCCCCGCCTCCTGCACCTGGTAGGGCATCGGTGGCTCGGGCTTGGCGGCCCGCACCCGGACCGACTCGCAGTCGAAGCGCTCCATCAGCCGCCCCGCCACCACCTGGCAGAGGCGCTCGAGGGTGCGGTAGCTCTTCTCGGTCGCCGCCAGCGCGACGATGTCGCAGACCTCCGAGTAGTCGACCGTGTCCTCGATCCGGTCGGTGAGCACGGCATCGCAGTCCGGGACGTCGAAGGTGAGATCGAAGTCGAGCCGCTGGCCGACGTCCTGCTCCGCGTCGGTGACGCCGTGGTGCGTGTATATGGAGAGGCCGCGGATCTCGACCTCGACCGAAGGGTTCACCGAATCATCGTGCGCGTCCACCCCCGCCAAACTAGCGGGTCATGAAAGGCTTTCGCAGCTATCGCCTCCAGCGAGCTTGAACACCACTTCGCGGACCTCAAGGGGTGCCGGACGCACTACGTCGCCCGTGGCGAGGGCAAGCCGATCCTCTTCCTGCACGGCTTCCCGCAGTTCTGGTTTCTCTGGCGGCGCCAGCTCGCGGACCTCGGCAACGACCACGCCGTGTATGCGCCCGACATGCGCGGATACAACCTCTCCTGCCGCCCCGAGGACGTCCAGGCCTACCGGATGCGGCACCTGCTGGCGGACATCCGCGAGCTGATCGAGGAGCTTGGGCTGGCCCCGGTGACGCTGGTCGGACACGACTGGGGCGGCATCGTCTCCTGGGCCTTCGCCCTCAAGTACCCGGAGATGCTCGAGCGCCTGGTGATCATCGACGGCCCCCCGCCCTTCACCTGGACCCGCGACCTGCGCGAGAGCCCCAAGCAGAGGGATGCCGTCAACTACATGCTGGAGTTCTCGAAGCCGTCGCCCGAGCCGGAGGAGATGCTGGCGGCCAACGACTTCTCGCTGATGGACGACCTGATGGTCCGCATCGGAGGCCGGGAGGCACAGCTCTCGGACGCCGAGTTGGCCGCCTACCACGAGGCCTGGGGTCAGCCGGGCGTGCTCCGCGGCGGCCTCAACTACTACCGGGCCGCGCGAATGGGGGAGCAGGTCGCCGCGGGCGGCGTTCCCGAGGAATACGCGAGCAAGATCACGTCGCAGACGGTGAACGTGCCGACGCTCGTCATCTGGGGTGAGAACGACCCCGCGCTGCTTCCGACCCTCACCAGGGGCCTGAGTCAATGGGTTCCGGAGCTAAGGGTGGAGCTGCTCCCGGGCGCCGGTCACTGGGTCCCCTACGAGCGCCCGGATCAAGTCAACTCGCTGATCCGGGAGTTCGTTTCGTGATGATCGCCCGTGCGACCGTGAGCGCCTGGCGCATCGGGCCCGCGTCGTGCACCCTGAGCATCCGGGCTCCGTTCGCGTAGGCGATCACGTTCGAGGCGATCGTGCCGCCCAGCCGCCGGCCCACCTCGGCTCCGGTCAGCTTCCCGATGAAGCTCTTGCGCGAGCTGCCGAACGCGATCGGCCTCCCCAGATCGCCGAACTCGCCGAGCCGCCGGTGGAGCTCGAGGTTGTGCTCGACCGTCTTGCCGAATCCGATTCCGGGATCGATCCAGATCCGGTCCTCTTCGATGCCCTCCGAGATCGCGAACTCGATCCGCTCGGCGAGGAACGCCTTGACGTCGTCGACCACGTCCTCATAGCTCGGGCTCGCCTGCATCGTCCGCGGGTCGCCGAGCATGTGCATGAGGACGAGCTCACAGCCGCGATCCGCGCAGAGCCCGGCCAGCTCGGGCTCGGCCCGCAGCGCCGTCACGTCGTTGACCATCCCGGCGCCCGCGTCGAGCGCCGCGTCTGCCACCGTGACCTTCGACGTGTCGATCGAGACCACGAGCCGGTCACCTGCAAGCGCTTCGACAACTGGTGTGACCCGCCGAAGCTCCTCGCCGGCACCCACGGCCTCCGCCCCCGGCCGGGTGGACTCGCCGCCGACGTCGAGGACGTCCGCCCCCTCCTCGGCGAGCTCCCGTCCGTGAGCGATAGCCCGCTCCGGGTCGAGGAACTCGCCCCCGTCCGAGAACGAGTCCGGCGTCACGTTGACGACCCCCATGATCTTCGCCGGCTCCACGCCTCTCCTATTGCGCCCGAATCAACTGCCCGTCGGGGCTCAGCTCGACGAAGTGATGCGTCCGCCCATCTCGAAAGCTCTGGCACTGATTGGCGGGCTGGTCGTCGATCGCCTGGCGCGGATCGTGCGCGACGTCGACGGCCCAGTCGGAGAGCCCGGGCAGCTGCTCGGCGATGCACGGCCCGCTGCTCAGATCCCGCCCCGTCTGCGCGGCGAAGGCGACCTTGGCGGCCGCAACCGCCCTATCCCGATCGCTCGATCCGGAACTCGAGCCGGCCCCACACCCGGCAATGAGGGCGCTGCAGAAGAGAGCTATCGCGACCAGGCGCATGACCGGAAGTATCGCCCCCGCTACTCGCGCGGGTGGCGCCGTGGGGGGCCCCCATCCGAGGACAGCGCCGGTGCCCGCAGGATGGGGGGCCCACGGCGTCAGGCCCCGCGCGCCTAGCGGTCGGTCAATATCCGGATCTAGCGATCGTCGGCGCGCATCTCGGCAGCGCCACCACCAGCAAGACCGGGCCGTGGCCGAGGCCGAGGCCGCGCGCCCTCACGGGCCGTCCCCTTCTCCTCGACCGGAGGTGCCTCGGGAGGCTTGGCCTCCTCCTCCTCATCGGTGAAGACCTCGTCCTCGGGCTTGCCCTCGAGCAGGGCGATGAACTCCTGCGCCTCGATCGTCTCGCGCTCGAGCAGGATCCTCGAGATCGTGTCGAGCTGCTCGCGGTGCTCGGAGAGGATGTCCTTCGAAGTCTGGTGTGCGTCCTCGACCATTCGGCGCACCTCGTCGTCGATCTCGCGGGCGACCTCGTCCGAGTAGTCCGGCTCCGCCGAGAACTCCCGGCCCAGGAACGGCTGCGAGCGATCGTGGCCGAAGACGCGGGGGCCGAGGCGCTCGGACATGCCGAAGCGCATCACCATCTGCTTGGCGGTCTCGGTGACCTTCTCGAGGTCGTTGGACGCGCCGGTCGTGATCTCTCCGAAGACGATCTCCTCGGCGGCGCGGCCACCGAGCGTCATCGCCATCGTGTCGTTGAGCTCCGCTCGCGTGGTGAGGAACTTGTCCTCCGTCGGCAGGGAGATCGTGTAGCCGAGGGCCTGGCCACGGCTGATGATCGAGACCTTGTGAACCGGGTCGGAGTTGGGGAGCAGGTGGCCGACGATCGCGTGGCCGAGCTCGTGATAGGCGGTGACGAGCCGCTCCTTCTCGGACATCACCCGGCTCTTCTTCTCCGGGCCGGCGATCACCCGCATGATCCCTTCCTCGAGCTCGATCATCGTGATCTCGCGCTTGTTCGAGCGGGCGGTGAGCAGGGCGGCCTCGTTGATCAGGTTGGCGAGGTCGGCTCCGGTGAAGCCCGGCGTCTGGCCGGCGAGCGCGTCCAGGTCGATGTTCTGGGCCAGCGGCTTGCCCCGGGTGTGCACCTCGAGGATGTGCTTGCGGCCCTTGCGGTCGGGGCGGTCGACGACGATCTGGCGGTCGAAGCGTCCCGGCCGCAGCAGCGCCGGGTCGAGGATGTCGGGGCGGTTGGTGGCGGCGATCAGGATGATGTTGTCCTTCATCTCGAAGCCGTCCATCTCGACGAGGAGCTGGTTGAGCGTCTGCTCGCGCTCGTCGTGGCCGCCGCCCATGCCGGCGCCGCGATGGCGGCCGACGGCGTCGATCTCATCCATGAAGATGATGCAGGGGGAGTTCTGCTTCGCCTGCTCGAAGAGATCGCGGACGCGCGAGGCGCCGACGCCGACGAACATCTCGACGAAGTCGGAGCCGGAGATCGAGAAGAACGGGACTCCGGCCTCACCGGCGACGGCGCGGGCGAGCAGCGTCTTGCCGGTGCCCGGCGGGCCGTAGAGCAGGACGCCCTTCGGAATGCGAGCGCCGAGGGCCTGGAACCTCTTCGGGTTCTCCAGGAACTCCTTGATCTCGTGGAGCTCCTGGACAGCCTCGTCGGCTCCGGCGACGTCCCGGAAGGTGATCTTGGGCGCGTCCACGGACATGCGCTTGGCGCGCGACTTGCCGAAGCTCATCACCCTGGAGCCGCCGCCCTGCATCTGGTTCATGAGGAAGATCCAGAAGGCGAAGAAGAGCAGGAAGGGCAGGATGTAGGTGAGCAGCGAGAGCAGGCTCGAGCCGCCCTTGCCCTTGATCTCGGTCTTGACGCCGTGCTGCTGCAGGGTGTTGAGCAGCTGCGCCTGCGAGGAGTCGGAGTCGGGATACGCCTCGTCGTAGCTCGTCCCGTCCTTCTGCTTGACGTTGAGCGAGTTGTCCTTCGTGTTCCAGGTGACCGAATCGATCTGGTTGCTGTTCACCCGCTGGACGAAGACGTTGTAGTCGGGCGTCTCGTGGCCCGAGCCCGGGCTGATCAGGCGCTGGGCGAAGAACGCCAGCACGACGACAATCAGAATCGGGAAGGCAGCGCTGCGGAAAAAACGTCTCAAAGTCGAAGTCCCTTTGCCCGAGGGGTACGCGCAATATGCGGCCCCGGATCTATTCGCGAGGGTACCAGCGTAGCTCTAGCTGCCCTGAGGGTTTTCCCGCAATGCAGCCACATAGGAGAGGTTCCTGAACCGCTCCCCGTGGTCGAGCCCGTACCCGATCGCGAATTGGTTGGGGATCTCGAAGCCGACGTAGCGGACCGGAAGGTCAACTCGCCGGCGCTCCGGCTTGGTGAGCAAAGCGCACACCTCGACCGACTTCGGCCCGCGGGCCTGGAGGTTGCGCAGCAGGTAGTGAAGGGTGAGACCCGAATCGATGATGTCCTCGACGATCAGGACGTCGCGCTCGGCGATCGGTGCGTCCAGGTCCTTGAGGATGCGGACGACGCCGGAGGAGTCCGTGGACGAGCCGTAACTCGACACCGCCATGAAGTCGAGCTCGCAGTCGATCGTCATCTGGCGCATCAGGTCGGCCAGAAACGGGACCGCGCCCTTCAGGATCGCGACGAGCAGGGGCGCCCGGCCCTCGTAGTCGCGGCTCACCTCGGCGCCGAGCTCGGCGACCCGCCGCTGCAGGTCCTCCTCGGTGACGAGCACCTCGCCGATCGCGTCGTCGGTTCCCACGAGGCGAAGTCTATGGACCGGGCTGAGACGCCCTCAGGATCGCGGACTCGCCCGCGCCCGGCCTCGCGGCGAACTCCTCCGAGACCGCGACGCCGGCGATCCACGCGACTCGCCCGTCCGCGGTGACCACCGGCAGCGCGTGCCGCAGCGAGCGGGGCACCTTGCGGTCGGTGAAGAGGTCCTGGAGCGACTTGGTCCCGCCCAGGCCGAGGGGCCGCATCCTGTCGCCCTCGCGCCACGCGCGAACGACGACCGAGCCACCGAGCGCCGACGGATCGAGAATGGCGAGGTCCGGCCCTTCGGCCGGCGGGACCCCGGGTGCGAGCTCCGCGCGCACCTCCCAGGAACCGAAGCGGCAGGCGCCGGGCACCGTCAGCGTGGCCTCCGCGGGTTCCGCGGCCCGGCCTGATGCGAAACGGACATGACCGTGCTCGACGCGGGCCTCCATCCCCCCGCCCAGCTCGATCACGCCGCCCTCGGGCTCGTTGGCCAGCCTCCAGATCTCCGCCGCTCTCGTCCGGCCGAGTGGGACCGAGCCGCCGGCCGCGCGCTCGGCCAGCCTCCGTAGGACCAGCCGGCGCATCGCTGGGTCCATCGCCTCGAGGGCGTCTCGACCGATCGCTCCGGCGAGCTCGGCGCCCGATTCGGCCAGCGCGTCGTCAGCGAGCCGCTCCAGCGCCTCGCCCTCCTCCGCGAGCTCGGCCTGGGTCTCGGCGATCGTCGCCTCAGCCTCTGACCCGATCTCGCGCAGAACCGGGAGCACCTCGTTGCGAATCCGGTTGCGCGCGTAGACGGGCTCCGCGTTGCTGGGGTCGTCACGGAAGGGAAGCCCCGCCTCGGCCGCCAGCTCTCGTACGTCCGCTCGGCTCAGCGATAGCAGCGGCCGCACGACCGCACCCCGCCGCGCGCGCAGCCCGAGGAGCGCCCGGCGGCCGGGCGAGGTGGCGAGCCGGTAGAGCACCGTCTCGGCCAGATCGGTTCTGGTGTGGCCGGTCGCGATCCAGTCGAGGCCGCGAGCATCCCGCAACCGCTCGGCCGCCGCGTAGCGGGCCTCCCGCGCCTCCGCCTGGACGTTGCCGCCCTCCAGCTCCGGGAGCTCGATCTCGAGCTCGATCCCGAGCTTCGCGCAGAGCTCCGCGCAGGTCGCATCGTCGAGATCCGCGTCGGGACGAAGCCGGTAATTGAGATGGAGCGCGGTCACCGCGCCCGCGCCGAGAGCACCCACCAGGCCGGCGGCGGCCGCCGCCGAGTCCGCGCCGCCGGAGACCAGGACCATGCCGTGGGACCCGTGGGAGACCAGGCCGCTCCCTCGAACGACACGGGCGAGGTCCGAAAGCGCACTTGCAGCGGCCATGGCGCCGATTGTAGGAACGGCGGGCTCGCCGTCGACGGGCTTTTCGCATCGTCGAAACGTCCAATCGCCGCGAAGTGGGCTAAAGGACGCGCGTTTGATTCTCCGAGGCCCCCATTCAGACGACCGCTGAGCACTCGATGCAGAACATGTGTCGAGAACGAGAAAGATCCTCAGCGTCGTCGCCGTCTTGGCGGCCTGGACGGTCGTCACCGCCGCATCGGCCTCCGCGGCCGACTGCGGCCCCACCGGCACAGAGGTCAGCGCGCTGAGCGAGCCTCAGATGGAGAGCTCGATCGACTGTCTGATCAACCGGGAGCGAGCCTCGTACGGCCTACGGCCGGTCGCACCCAACGCGGACCTCCGCCATGCGGCGGTGAGTCACTCGAACGAGATGATCAGCCAGGGCTACTTCGAGCACACCTCCCCCGCCGGCCTCACATTCCTGGACCGGATCGAGTCCACCGGCTATATGCACAGCGCTCGGCGCTGGGTCGTCGGCGAGAACCTCGTCTGGGGCACCGGGCCGCGGAGCACACCGCAGGCCCTGGTGACGGCCTGGATGAACAGCCCGCCCCACCGCCAGAACCTGCTGCGGCCAAACTTCCGCGAGATCGGAATCGCGGCGGTGCCCGGTACGCCTGAGAGCCGGAGCGACCTGACCGGCGTCACGGTCTCGAGCGAGTACGGCTACCGCGCTCGCGGCAAGACCAAGACCAAGACCAAGACCAAGGCCAAGGCCAAGACCAAGACCAACACCAAGGCCAAGACGAAGGCGAAGGCCAAGGCAACCACCCGGAAGCACAAGGGGTCAAAGCGCAAGGCGCGAAAGGCTCGCGCCCACAAGAAGCACCGGCACCACAAGCACTAGCCCGCCGGCACCTACTCCATCGCCGGGCGGGCTATATAGAGAGAGATCGTCTCGGGGAACCCCTTGAGCACGACCTCTCCGATTGGATCGAACCGAAGGAAGTCGGAGCTCTTGATCGCCTCGACCAGCGCCTGAGTGACCAGGACCTCGCCGCCGAGTGCCCTGGTGACGACCCGGTGGGCCAGGTTGACGTCGCCGCCGAAGTAGTCGCCGTCCCTGAACACCGCCGCCCCGTGATGAATGCCGACTCTTGGCTGGGGGCGCTCCTGGAAGAGGGCGAGAAAGCCGACCGCCCACTCGGTCAGCGAAGCGGGCTCCGGCGAGACGACCATCACCTCGTCGCCGATCGTCTTGACGATCGTTGCCTCCGTGGGCAGGGTCGCCTCGACGGTGTCGACGAACCGCTCGATCATGTCGAGGGCCTCCTCGTCGCCCTCCTCCTCGGTGTACCTGGTGAAGCCCGTGAGGTCGACGAAGCAGAAGGTCATCGACACCCGGGCCAGGCCGCGGCCGGCGCCGGCGATGTCGGCCTCCATGTGCCCGACCACGTCCTGCTCGATGTAGAAGCGCAGGTAGCGGTTGTGCATGTACTCCATCAGCGGCGTCGTGACGGGGAGCAGGTCGGCGGCCAGCTCGCCCATTTCCTCGGCGATCTCGAGTGGCGGGACCTCCTCCTGCATCAGGGGCTCGTGGATGTAGAGGTGGAACAGCCGGACCTCGGAGTCGGCAACCTTGCGGATCGACTGGGCGTAGACGCGGATCAGCTGGAGGAAGGCGACGATCGGGAACCCTGAGGAAAGGACGTTGGCGCAATGCCGCATGGCCCTCAGGTCCTCCTCGTTGAGCTTTCCCTCCGCGCCCATCGGGGTGCCGAGCAGCGTCATCAACCTCTCGATCAGCTCCGGCTCGAGCCCCGTCAGCTCGGCCGCCCGCTCCCGGGTGTAGTGGCCCTCGGGTACCTGGAAGAGATCCTCCGTGTAGCCGAAGGCGAGCCGGCCACCCCGGGCGGCCTCCCGGATCGCCTCGAACGAGTAGCCGCGTTCCCGCATCCGGGCGATCACCCTCGCCTGCGCCGCGGAGGCCGGCGTCCAGCGACCTTCGTCGACCGGGACGAGGCCCTCCTCGGCCCACCGCTTCAAGGTCGACGTCGAGACCCCGGCGATCCGGCCGGCCTCGGCCAGCGAGATGGCGTTGTCCTGGTCGTTCCCGTCCGCGGGGCTCATGCGGTTCCTCCGCCCGGCGCGCCTCCGACGGGCCCCGGACGGAGCGACGGGGCTTCAGAGCCCCGTCGCCCGCGGGCTTTGGGCCCGCTTCGTCGGCCAGCGGCGCCTAAACGCCTCGCGGTGTCCTGTCGCCGATCCCAGTCGCCGGGGGATCTGCGGACGGGGGACCCGCTTCCGGCCCAAGTTGTCCGAATCGAGTTGAGCTTACGCCCCTGCCGGGCCAAGTCAATGGCGCTGGACGGGGGCACTATGGCCGTTGTCCGACTAGTCAATGGCGAGGTGCGGGTACTTCTCCGAGACGAGCTCGCGATAGCGGGAGAAGAGGGGTTTGGCCGCCGGGAAGAAGCGCAGGGCCGCGCCGGCGTCCTCGATGTTCGTCCGGAGCCTGCCACGCGCAATCGCGATCGCGGGATTCTCCCTCCCCTGAAAGACGCGGTTGGCGACGGTCGACTCCATGCTGAGCCGGAGCTTGGCGTGGGTGCGCGATCGCCGCGAGAAGTCCCAGCGAAGGCAATGATCGCCGCCGTCGTCGCGCGCGACGTTGACCGCCAGGTTCAGGTCGGGGAACTCGATCCGCAGCGGCGCGGCGGCGGCGCGCAACCGGGGGCCGTCATCGGGGTCGTCGTCGATCTCCCGGAGGACCGTATTGAGGATCTCCTTGAGCTCCTTCTTCGTCAGCTCGTCGGCAGGCATCGGTCTGACCCTCGACCTGAGGTCAACCCCTCCGCTTTCCGCGCACCGAGGATTCGATCTTGCCGAGCTGCTCGCGGACCTCCCGGCCGCGCCTGGCGACCTCGTCGAGCAGCTCGACCGCCCGATCGCGCGTGCTCGCCGCGGAGCCGGCGGTCGCCTCGAAGGTCCGCTCGATCGCCGAGCGCAAGGCCTCAGACGGTTTCTCCGGAACGGGGACCCTGACCATCTGAGCAGCGTACCTCCGCGTGCCCGGCATATGCTCGCGCCGTGCCGCACCACCTCAGGCCCAGCACCTCGTACGCAGCCGATGCCCTCCTGCCGGGCGACCCTGGTCGAGCGCTCGCGCTTGCGCAACAGCTGCTCACCGAGCCCAGGATGAGCAACCACGCCCGCGGCCTCTGGGGATATACGGGGGAGACCCCGGAAGGCCATCCGCTCAGCATCCAATCCACCGGTATGGGCGGGCCGAGCGCGGCGATCGTCCTCCAGGAGCTCGCCGAGCTCGGTGTGCGGCGTGCGATCCGCGTCGGCACATGCGGGGCCGTTGATCCTGCGCTGGCGCATGGTGAGCTGGTGGTCGCGGGCGTGGCGCTCGCGGAGGACGGGGCGAGCAAGGCGCTCGGTGCGGGAGAGACCGCGGAACCCGACGCGGAGCTCACCTCCAGGCTGGCGGCCGGGCTGCCGGCCGGCGCGTCGCCCTCGCCGATCGTGACGACCGATCTCTTCTATGCCTGCGACCCCAACCGAGGAGGCCCGCCGAGGGCCCGCGCCGAAGCCTGGCGCAGGCGGGGCGCGGTCGCCGTCGAGATGGAGGCCGCCACCGTCTTCACCCTCGGCCGGCGCCTGGGCGTCGCGGCGGCCTGCATCCTGGCGGTCTCGGACACCTTCGAGAACGACGACCGACAACGGATCGGCGATCAGGAGCTGGGTGAGGCCGCCGAGCGGATGGGGTCGGTCGCGGCGGCGGCCTTCAGGGCTCAACCCTGACTGGAGGCTCCGGGTTTGGATGCCCCCCGCTCCCGCCGCAGCGCGGCGAGCTCCTTCGTCAGCCGATCGAGCGTGTCCTCCACCGCCTCGAGGCGCTCGGAGACCGCGCGCAGCCGGCGGGCGAGGCGATCGACGTCGTTACCGGTGGGCATGTTGAGGTTTCGCATCGCGCTCGCGCCCGCCTGCGAGGCGCGATCTCGGGCCCCGAAGGCAACCTGGAGCGCCTGGTTCATCCAGGGGTTGTCGACCAGGAGCTGGGCGAGCTCGCCCAGCGTGCCCTCGCCGCGCGAGGAGATTCGATCCCTGATGCCTTCACCGCCGCCCTCGTCCATATCGTTCACCCACGGTACCGCGACGGAGACCCCTCAGCGGGGTTCTTGGCTACGCATGAAACGCGCACATTGTTCACCGTTTCAATCAAGTACGTTTCTTACCACCCTCCTAACGGTTCCCCGTTGCAAACCCCCAGGCGAATCAGTAGCGTCCGCCGTGCCTGCGGGTGCGGGGAGGCTGCGACCGGCAGACCCAGTGGGTTCGCGGGCAGGATGGGCATAGCCAAATGACCAGAAAGCTTCTCGCAACCATCGCCTTAGGCGCGGCCCTGGCGATTGTCGCTGCGGGAACGGCTTTCTCGGGAACCGTGAGCGTCGGGAACCTCCAGGTCAACGTCCCGGGGACCGCAGTTCTCCCGCAGTGCTCGAACCTCTCCGACGACGACGGCGACGGGCTGGTCGACATGAACGACCCCGGCTGCAGCAGCCCGCTCGACAACTCCGAGTACAACGCTCCCACCACGACCGGTGGTGGGACGACCACCGGCGGCGGCACCACGACCACCGGCGGCGGGGGCAGTAGCTCCGGCGGCGCAACAACCACCACCACGACAACCACGAGTGGTGGTGGTCGCAAGACCGGCAGCTCGGGCAAGGCCGGCAAGAAGACCGCTCCCAGCGCCAAGAAGACCCCCGGCCTCTTCGGCAAGCAGAACAAGAAGGGCCAAGGCGCCAAGCAGATCCATAAGAGCGAGAAGGGGAAGATCGAGCAACCCGCCCTCCGCAACCCCGACGGCTCGCCCTCCAACGCGAACCCCGGCCTCACGGTTGCGCAGTTCGGCCCTGCCCCGATCGGCGTCCCCAACTTCGTCATCGACTCCTTCGAGATCCCGCCCTTCCTCCTCCCGATCTACCAGTCCTGCGGGACCGAGTACGGGATCCCCTGGCAGGTGCTCGCCTCAATCAACAAGATCGAGACCGCCTTCGGGACCAACCTGAACGTCTCCTCCGCCGGCGCCGAGGGCTGGATGCAGTTCATCCCCTCGACCTGGGCGGCCTACGGCGTCGACGCCAACAACGATGGACGCAAGGACCCGTACAACCCGGTCGATGCGATTTGCGCGGCCGCGCGGTATCTGCGCGCCGCGGGCGGCGACAAGGACCTCCGCCAGGCGGTTCTCGCCTACAACCACGCCGACTGGTACGCGGACGAGGTGCTGTTCACCGCCAACCAGTACGGCAAGCTCCCCGACGCGCTGGTCGGCTCGCTCACCGGGCTCACCCAGGGCGCTCACTTCCCCGTCGCCGCCGACGCTCGCTACGCGGACGACATCAACGACGCCGCCGCGCTGGCTCGCTCGACCACTCAGCGCAAGAGCGCCGGCAACGCCGCCGACGTGATCAGCTCGGACGCCAGCCGCCGAAGCATCAACATCTACTCGAGACTTAACGCTCCGGTCGTCGCCGTCAACGACGGCGTGATCAAGAAGATCGGCGAAAACGCCCGCCTCGGCAAGTTCATCGTTCTCCAGGACGCGTACGGCAACCAGTACACATACGCGCATCTCGGCTCGATCGAGAAGACGCACCCGGTGCCGCGCCAGCAGCGCCTGAGCGCGAAGGACTTCAAGCTCGAGACGCCGAATGCAAGCGACGCCGCTCCGAGCACCCCGGCGACCGCCGGCGACAACTCCACCGGCCACCGCGCCGCCACCAGGGGCGCTCCCGCCAAGGCCTCCTCGAAGGCCCCCGCCAACAGCGAGAACGCCCGCAACCGCCTCTTCGCGCTGCCCCAGCGGGCGGGCAACACCGGCAACTCGAGCGTCACCGGCCAGCTCGACCAGCTCCTCGGCCGCAGCGTGCCCGGCTACGAGACCTTCAAGTCCGCCTTCTCGAGCAGCCTGCAGTTCGACTCGAACAGCATGCAGCTGAAGCCGCTCAAGAAGGGCTCCAAGGTGACCGGCGGGACGGTGCTCGGCCGGGTCGGCCGGCCCGACGCCCAGCCGCCGCACGTCAACTTCGCGATCCGCCCGGCAGGCAAGGGCGCGCCCACCATCGACCCGAAGCCGATCCTCGACGGCTGGAAGCTGCTCGAGACGACCGCGATCTACCGGGCCGCGGACAAGAGCCCGTTCGCCGACAACCCGACCGTCGGCCAGGTTCTGCTGATGTCGAAGGCCGCTCTGCAGCAGCGGGTGCTGAACGACCCGGCCCTCTCGATCTACTCGTGCGGCCGCAACGACATTCAGACCGGCCAGATCGATCGGCGAGTGCTGGCGGTGATGGAGTACCTGGTCGCCAAGGGCTACCGCCTGACGATCACCTCGCTCAAGTGCGGGCACTCCTACCTGACCGCTTCGGGCAACGTCTCGGCCCACTCCTACGGCTCCGCCGTCGACATCGCCGCGGTCAACGGGATCCCGATCACCGGCCATCAGGGGCCGGGCACGATCACCGAGGCCGTGATCAAGGACCTCCTGCTCCTGCAGGGCACGATGCGCCCGGCGCAGATCATCTCCCTGATGGATCTCGGCCCGCCGACCTTCATCCTGCCCGACCACTACAACCACATCCACGTGGGCTACACGTTCACGACACAGGGCTCTTCGATCAAGCAGCTTGGCGAGATCCTCAAGCCCGAGCAGTGGCAGCGCCTGATTCAGCGCCTTGGGCAGATCCCGAACCCGAAGGTCCCGACGAAGCCGTCCGACGCCGCGACGCCGGCGAAGGGCAACAGCAACACCAACGATTAGATCAATCGGGTTGCGCTGTCGCGCACCCTCTCATCACGCCCAAGCCTCCGATAACCCGAGCCACTTTCGTTCAGCTGGAGCTGGCGGGCAAACTCGGCCTGCCGGAAGGCCGCTATCTGGTCCGCGACGACGATTCGGAGAGGGTCCTGATCGTGCAGGAGCTCGGGGCGCCTCGGCCGAGGCGGCGAGGCGGGAGGCGCTCGAAGCCGGTCGAGCCGGGCGATCCCGAAGAGACCCCCGTCACGCGGGTGACGGTCACGGGTGAGAAGCTCGACACCCCGGCCCAGGGGTCGGCCTGGCTGAAGGAGATGATGTCTGCCGGGGGAGGCGGAGCGAAGGAGGTCAGGGCCGCCACCCGGATCGTGAACCGGGCGCTGAGCGCACTTCGCGCGGAAGCGCGCGATCCGCTCGTTCAGGACATCGGCGCCAGCCGGGCGCTCGCCGTCCGGCTTGGGCATGGGACCGGCGACGAGCTCGCCGATGGGACCTGGACCGAGGCCAAGGAGCTGGCGCGCCCTCGCCGCGGCCGCCTCGACGACGTCGATCCCCAATCGCGGGTCGCAGCGGTGCTCGCCGGCCGAGACGAGGTGCATCCGGCCGAGACCCTGATGCTGAGAGCCCGCCTGGACGAGCAGCAGGGGCGACGCGAGGAGGCCGTGTACGGCCTGCGGGCCGCCCGGGCGGCGCTCGAGGAACAGCCCGCCCGGCGACAGAAGGAGCTGATGAAGCAGCTGGCCGCGATCGAGGAGAAGCTGGGCTAGAGAGCGGCGAGGACCGCCCCGAGGTCGGCGACGACGTCGCCGTCCATGCGAATCGTGGCGTTTGCGTCGAAGGGTGTCCGGCCGATGGTGATGACCGCGAGCCCCCCGCCGCTCCTCAGTGTCAGGGACGGCAGGCCGGCGACGGGGAAGACCTCGAGCGAGGAGCCGACGCAGAGCATCAGCTCGGCGCGCTCGGCGAGAGCCTCGGCCTCCGCCATCGCATCGGCCGGGAGCAGCTCGCCGAAGAGGACGACGTCCGGCTTCACGTCCCCTCCGCACTCGGGGCACTTGGCTGCGCCCTTCTCGTCGAAGAGCGGCTCGATGTTCTCCGTCCGGAACTGGGCCTGGCAGCCTTGGCAGCTGGACGTGCGGATCGAGCCGTGCACCTCGATCACGCGCTCCGAGCCGGCCTTCGAATGCAACGTGTCGATGTTCTGGGTGATCACGGCCTCGAGCAGGTCTCGCCTCTCCAGCTCCGCCAGCGCCTCGTGGGCCCCGTTGGGCTGCTTATCCCCGAGCATCGCCAGCCGCTCTCGATAGAAGCCCCAGAAGCGTGCCGGGTCGCGCCGGAAGGCGTCGATATGGGCGACCTCCATCGGATCGACCTTCTCCCAGATGCCCTCGCCGGGCGTCCGGAAATCCGGGATCCCGCTGGGCACGGAGATCCCCGCTCCCGTCAGCGCAACCGTGCATTTGCTTTCCCTCAGCAAATCAGCGAGTCGCTGGGCTGCGGCCGCAGCGGTGGACGCGGGGGGCGGACTCGAAGACGTCAAAACGGTGTCAGTGTCTGAGAGGCCGCCCCCCGCGGCCGCCGCTGCCGTTCCGAGATCACTTGCCCTGCCACTTGGCCGACCGCTTCTGCAGGAAGGCCGATATGCCCTCCTTCCCATCTTCCGACAGGAACGCAGTCGCGAAGCCCTGCTTCTCGGCCTCGATGCCCTCGTCGAGGTCACCCTTGTACGAGACCCTCTTGATCTGCTCGACGGCCAGTGGCGCCTGCGCGGCGAGCTTCTTCGCCCAGGCCAGCGCGGTGTCGAACAGCTCCTCGTCGGGGACCAGCGCGTCAGCGAGACCCCACTGCGAAGCCTCGGGCGCCAGGACGGCGTCCCCGGTCAGGTTCATCTCCAGGGCCTTCGAGGGGCCCACCAGGCGCGGCAGCCGCTGAGTGCCGCCGAAGCCGGGGATGATCCCGAGGTTGATCTCCGGCTGGCCGAAGATGGCGGACTGGGCCGCGACCCGGAAATCGCAGGCCATGGAGAGCTCGCACCCGCCGCCGTAGGCGATCGCGTTCACGGCTGCCACGGTGGACACGCGGCTTTGACCGAGCTCGCGCAGCAGCGCGTGTCCACCGTCGATCAGTTCGGCGCCCTGAGCCTCGTCCATGCTCGTGAACGACTTGACGTCGGCCCCGGCGGAGAAGACGACCGGCAGCGAGCTGTAGATCACCATCGCGTTGATCTCGTCATCCGCCTTGACCTCCTCCCAGACCTTTCCGAGGTCCTGGATCACCTGCGGGGAGATGGCGTTCATCGGCGGGTTGGCGAGCCATGCGATCGCTACGTCGCCGCGCTTTTCGAGCTTGACCGTGCCCTCGGCGTCGGTCTGCGGATAGGCATAGAAGCCCTGGCCTGACTTCAGCCCGAGCCGCCCCTGGGCCACGAGGCGCTTGATCGTCAGGGGGGGTGCGAAGCGCTCACCGTGGCTCTCCTCGAACTTCTCCAGCTTCTCGAGGATCGTGTCGAGCCCCTCGAGATCGGCCTTCCAGAAGGGCGGGAAGAGGCCGCGGCGAGGGTCCAGGCCGGCCCCGGCCATCATCCCGAGGTCGATCTCGCGGACCGTGCAGATGCCCTCCTCGAGCACCTTGCAGGCCTCGACCAGCGACTTGAGCATGAGCAGGTCAGCGAGCTCATCGCCGTTCGGTTCGGCCTCCCCATCGATGTTCGGCTCGCCGTCCTTGTAGTAGCCCTCGCCTCCGGACTTGGCACCGAGCTTGCCGTCGGCAACGAGCTTCTGCGTCCCCTTGTGAACGTAGAAGCTGTCGCCGTAGGACTCATGCAGGTACTCGGCGACGTGCAGCACGGTGTCGAGGCCGAGCATGTCGATCAGGAAGAACGGCCCCATTGGGGCGACGTTCGCGCCGGCGATGACCTCGTCGATCTTCTTGATCGAGAGTCCCTTCTCCTCCTGCTCCCGCCAGATCTCGCCGACCCCGGAGTTCAGGATCCGGTTGACGACGAAGCCCGGGACCTCCCTGCAGGTGATCGGCTGCTTGCGGATCGCCTGGGCGAAGTTGAAGGCCGTGGACATCGTGTCGCGGGAGGTGTCCTCGCCGCCGATGATCTCCACCAGCGGCATCACCGAGGCGGGGAAGAAGAAATGGAACCCGACGACCTTGCCGGGACGGAGCGTCTCGCGGCCCATCTCGGTGATCGAGAGCGAGGAGGTGTTGGAGGCGAGGATGGCGTGGCCCGGGGTGACCTCGTCGAGCTCGCGGTAGACGGACTTCTTGATCTCCATCCGCTCGGGGACGGCCTCGATCACGAAGTCGACGTCGCCGAACTCGTCGTAGGTGGTGGCGCCGGTGATCAGGCCCATCACCTCCTCGAGGCGGGCGTCGGCTGCCTCCTGGGTCAGCTTCTCCTTCGAGACCAGCCTGTCGAGCTGGGACTTGGTCACCTCGCGCGACTTCTCCAGCGCGTGATCGACAAACTCCTGCTCGACGTCCTTGACCACCACCGGGATGTCGGCGTTGGCGATTACCTGGGCGATCTCGCCGCCCATCGTGCCGCCGCCCAGCACGGCAGCCTTGAAGACAAACATTTAGAGGTTCCTCCGAAGGTCGTTTGGCCGCGACAGGCTATTAGGCTCGAACGGATGCCGCCGCGCCAACCTCCCCGCCCCGAGACCGCCGATGTTCGCCGCGCCGCGCCCGCCGATGCTGCGGACCTGGCGCGCCTGATGGACGACTTCCAGGTGGAATTCAGCGAGCCCAGCCCCGGTGTCACCATCCTCACCCAGCGCTATGCGGCGTTGCTGGAAAGCGGCGGCGTCGCCGCGCTGCTCGCCGGAGGTGGCCCCGACGGCTTCGCGCAGCTTCGCTTTCGCCCATCGGTGATCACCGGTGCCCGCGACGCCTATCTGGAGGAGCTCTACGTGGTTCCCGCAAGGCGCCGGCGGGGCCTCGGCAGGGCGCTGCTGCAGGAGGCGATGGCAACCGCCCGCCGGGAGGGCGCAACCCATATCGACATCGCCGTCGACGAGAGCGACGAGGCTGCCGTCAACCTCTACCAGAGCCTTGGGTTCACGAACCGCGAGCCGGGGCCCGGCGGGGGCCTGATGTTCTTCTACGAGCGCGAGCTCGAGTCGCCGTAAACGGCGCCCTTGATCAGCGACACGGACTGGATCACCGAGTCGAGGAAAGGCTCAACCTCAGATCGAAGGCGCTTGTACTCGCGACGCCCGGCGGGAGTGATCGAGTAATACCGCCTGGTGCGGCGGTCCGGCAGCTCCCAGCGACCCTCGACCAATCCTTGACCCTCCATCTCCCTGAGCAGGGGATACATCGTGTTCGGGTTGACCGAGATCGCTCCCTGCGTGATCTCCTCGATCGACTCGATCAGCCTGTTGCCGTAGGTCGGCTCCCGCGCGACCAGGTGCAGTACGAGCAGGGGGAAGACGTCGCGCCGCCTGATGTCCCCGCCGAACGCGTCGGACGGGCGGCCGCGCCGACGGCCATCTCGCGCCTGCACTCCCTCGGCGCCGGCCCTCGCCGCTTGGGCCACCGCCTCCGAGATCGGCTTCCCTCTTCCCTCTCGATCTGCCACTGGCCGGCGAGTCTACGGGTCTACTTACTCGTAACCAGATCCACTCGAATTCCGCTCTGAGCGGACATCCGGTTAAGGGCGAGTCAAGCCTTCCTTAAGTGTGCGCAGCATCACGCACGGTCCAGATTGGGACGCGGAATATCGGGTACATCACCGCGACCTGCCCGGCATTCCGAACCGCCGGCGCACCTGACGCAGGCGGGCGGGGGACCCAAGGTAGGTGGGGCTAATCGACCGGTAATCCGGTTGTAGCGGCGAAGGTCGCGAGCCCGGCAGCTAACCCCGCAGGAAATCCTCAAACACAGGAGGTTGTCGATGAGTGCGCATCACGGCGCGCCTGGATTCAGGCGTCCTCAGATGACAACACCGGCCTACTCGGCCGCACCGCAGGGCTCCTCAATTCCCGCGAGATCCGGTCCGCCGGTGATCAAGCGGAAGGCGATGCTGGTCGCCGCTGCGACGCTCTGCGCTCCGGCGCTCGCGGTCGCGGCACTGGGCGCGATCGGGGCCACGACCGGTGGCAACCAGGCCGGCATGGGTTCCCTCGCCGGGACCGCGGGCCTCCGCGGGTCGACAACCGGGGCTGCCTCCACGCAGGCACCACCGGCAACGGCGGGCAAGCTTGACACGATGCAGAACGGCGCGGGCAAATCCCCCGCGGGGACGCACCACGCCCGGCAGCACCCGGGCACAGGCGCGCCGGCGCAGAAGCCGTCGCACCCCCTGACACCGCCACCGTCAAACCACATAGGCCGAATCCAGCCTCACGTCCAGCCCACCATGCCCGGCGCGTCGACGTCTGACCCGACTCAGCCCGGCGCGCCGACGAACTCGACCAGCGGCGGCGGCTCGGGAGCGACGCTCGGCTCGGGCTCAGGTTCGGGCTCCGGCACGTCCGGATCGGGCTCCGGCACGTCCGGATCGGGCTCCGGCACGTCCGGATCGGGCTCCGGCTCCGGGTCGGGTACAGGCTCCGGGTCGGGCACCGGCTCCGGGTCCGGGTCCGGGTCGGGCACCGGCTCCGGGTCGGGCACGGGTACCAGCGGACCGTCGGACAGCCTCGACGGCGGCTCCGGCGGTGGCTAGGACCGGGGGCAGAACCCCGGACAACCCGCGCACCGCCGCAGCATTCGCGGAGGACGACCCCGGCGACGGGGTGGTCGCTCCGCGCGAAGGCGAGGCTGACGGGAACGGCCGGCCGGACGGCCGGCATTTCGCCATGCCGCAGGACACGGGGACGCGGATGCGCGCGGTGGTCCGCGCGATGCGCACCCGAGTGCCGAGCAAGCCCCCGCTTCCCTCGCTGAAGCCCAAGCCCCAGCTGGAGGAGCCGGAGGACTCCGCCCCGGCCCAGCCGGCCACCGTCGAGGCACCGCCTGCCCAGGCCGAACGACACTTCGCGAGCAGCTGGAGGCAGCGGCGGCCGTGGATGATCGTCGGCGCCCTGATGGTCGTCGGGCTCGCGGTGCGAGTAGTGCTGATGCGCAGCATCTGGGTCGACGAGGCGATCAGCATCCACCAGGCGCACATGTCGCTGGGAAGCATGCTCGACAACCTGCGGGCGACGGATCGCCATCCCCCGCTCCACTATCTGATCCTCTGGCTGGTTGTCCGGTTGTTCGGCGACGGGGAGCTTGCTGTACGCGGTCCGTCGATCCTGGCGAGCGCGGCGCTGATCCCGATTCTGTTCGTCACCGGCCGAGAGCTCTTCGATCGGCGCACCGGGCTGGTTGCGGCCGGCTTGGCGACCTTTGCCCCTCTGATCGTCTGGTACGGGCAGGAGGCGAGGATGTACTCCCTCTTCATGCTGCTCGGTGCCGTGGCGCTCTGGGCGCAGGTCAAGGTGCTGCGCGACGGCCGCAACCGCTACTGGGTCGCGTACGCGGGGGTCACGATCGCGCTGCTCTACACGCACTACTTCGCGCTGATCCCGATCGCGATCCAGCAGGTCGTCTTCGCCGTGGCCGCCTGGAAGCGGTCGCGCGCCGGGCTGCCCGTCCGCCATCTCGTGATCGGGATCTGGCTCACCTGGCTGGCGCTGCTCGTGGCCGCCGCTCCACTCGCGTCGTTCGCCGCCGAGCAGTTCAGCCACAGCCAGGCAGCCGGCATGGGCTTCGGCGGCGCTCCGAGCGCCGCCGCACCCCTGTCCATCCCGGGGAGCAGCGCCTCGCTCTACGCCATCCTCTCCAACTTCGTCTGGGCGATCTGGGGCTATCACGCGAACAGCACGATGCTGCGGATCGCGGCGCTCTGGCCCCTCCTGATGCTGCTCTCGCTGGCGCTGATGGGCCAGCGGCGCTCGGACTGGACGCGGGTGGTGCTGGCGCTCGCGCTCGGGCCCATCGTCGTTCTCCTGTTCGTCGGGCTGGTGAAGCGCGACCTGTTCGAGGTCCGCTACTTCATCGCCACGGTCCCGATGATGATGCTGCTGCTGGCGCGCGCGGTCGCGGGCGGCGCCCGCCGCCGGACGCCGGCGATCGTCGCCACCGCGGCACTCGGGCTGACCCTCGTGATCGGGCTGGCGGACCAGCAGCTCAACCCGAACAACCCGCGCGACTTCGACTTCCGCGGAGCGCTCACGCAGATCCGCAGCGAGGCGAAGCCCGGCGACACGGTTCTCTACGCACCCGACTACCTGCGCGACGTCGTGGGCTACTACTCGCCCGGGGTTCGCACGGAGTCCCTCAGCGACGCGGAGGCCCACGGGATGCCGACGAGCGGCCACGTGTACCTGATGGGCAGCTTCCTCGATGACCCGGGAATCGCCGCGCAGGTCGGGACGGGCCGCTACGACCTGAGTCGGCACCCCCACAAGCTGCTCCGCACGATCAACCGCAAGCGGATCCACATCTGGGTGTACTCGTGATCGAGGATTCTCGCCTCGGCCCGATCCACTGGCCTCAGCCCGACCAGCGCCAGGCGCGACGCCGCGCGATGGTGATGGCGCTGATCTGCACCGGGCTTGCGGCCTGGTATCTGTCCTGGCTGCTGGGAGGAGCGCACGTCGGGACCCCGGCCCTCTTCGGCCTGCTGATCGCGGCGGAGTCGTTCAACCTGATCCAGGCGGTGGGCTTCTGGTGGACCTGCTCCCACCAGCGGATGCGCCCCGGCCGCCCGCCAACCGGCACCGAGGCGGTCGACGTGATGGTCCCCGTCTACGACGAGCCGGTGGACATCGTCGAGCCGACCATCGCGGCGACGTCGGCTCTCTCGGGCGCGGACGTTCGCGTCTGGCTGCTCGACGACGGCAAGAGCGCGGAGATGAAGAGCCTCGCGAAGCGGTACGGGGTCGGCTACATCACCCGCGCCGACAACGCCGGCGCCAAGGCGGGCAACCTGAACCACGCGATGGGGCTGACCGATGCGCCGTACGTTGCGGTCCTCGACTGCGACCACGTCCCGCGCCCCGGGTTCCTCGACCGGACCCTCGGCCATCTCGAGGACTTCGGCGTGGCCTTCGTGCAGACGCCGCAGTACTACGCGAACGGCGAGAGCGGGCCGATCGCCGCGGCCGCCGCGGCGCAGCAGAACCTCTTCTTCGGGCCGATCGCGAGGGGCAAGGACGGGCTCGACGCGATCTTCTGCTGCGGCACCAACGTGGTCTTCCGCCGCTCGGCCCTCGAGGAGGTCGGAGGGTTCTCGGAGGACTCGGTCACCGAGGACTTCGAGCTCTCGGTGCGACTGCACGAGGCGGGCTGGAGGAGCGTCTACGTGTCGGAGGTGCTGGCCTGCGGCCTCGGGCCCGAGGACATGGCCTCCTATGTCTCCCAGCAGCAGCGCTGGGCTCGCGGCTGCCTCGGGGCGATTCCCCTCGTGCTGCGCTCCAAGCTGCCCTGGCGGGCGCGCCTGCAGTACCTGCTCTCGGCCACCTACTTCCTCAGCGGGCTGACCCTCCTCATCTACATGTCCCTGCCGGTGGTCCGGATCGTCACCGGCGCCCAGCCGCTGGCCGCCGCGACCGCCGACCAGTTTCTCCTCCACTTCGCGCCGTACTACGTCGGCGCTCTGGCGACCGTGGCGCTCGCCGGCTACGGGACCTACACATACGAGGCGTTCGCGCTCGCCTCGGGATCGTTCTGGATCCACATCCAGGCCGCCTTCAACTCGCTGCTTCGCCGTCCGGCCCGGTTCGTCGTCACGCCGAAGCACGGCACCGTCGCTCGCCAGCCCCGCGCGGTCGCGCCGGCCCTGGTCGCGATCGCGGTCCTGATCGGCGCGGCGATCTACGGCCTCAGCCAGAGTCGAGGCGCCGCAACGCTCAACAACGTCGCCTTCGCCTCCCTTCACGCCTCGGTGCTGCTCACGGCGGCCATCCCGGCGCTGCGCCTGCGCCCATCCGCCCCGCTGCTTCCGGACCCGCCGTCGCCCTCGGCGCGGCGCGGGCCGGGCGCGCGGCGCCGCTGGCCCAAGCCCGTCGCGGCCGGGATGCTCGCCGCGGCGCTGATGGTGCCGGTTGCGCTCGGCGTGCTCGGCGCCAAGGGGCTCGCAAGCCACCCGAGCCTCTCCGAGAAGGCTCACGACGCGGCCGAGTCGTTCTTCGGCCGCTACGTCGAGCCGGACGGACGCGTCAGCAGAACGGACCAGGGCGGGGACACGGTCAGCGAGGGACAGGCCTACGCGATGCTGCTCGCGGTGGCGCTGGATGACAAATCCCGCTTCGACCAGGTCTGGCGGTGGACCAGGGCGAACCTCCAGCAAGGCGACGGGCTGCTCGCCTACCACTGGTCGAACGGCCACACCGACTCAACCGCCCCGGCGACCGACGCGGACCTCGACGCGGCGCGCGCCCTGGTGCTGGCGGGCAAGCGCTTCGACTCCGACGACTACACCAATGCCGGAGTCAGGATCGGGGATGCGGTGCTGCAGGACGAGACAAGTGAGGTCAGCGGCCTGCCGCTCTTGGTGGCGGGGCCGTGGGCGAGGTCATCGAGCCCGATCGTGAATCCCAGCTACTTCTCCCCGCGGGCCTACGCGGATCTGGCGAGCGCCCACCACAACCCGCGCTGGGACGACATCGCGGGGACGAGCCGCTCGATCGAGAGCGCACTGACCGGCTCCGGCCTTCCCCCGGACTGGGCGCGCGTCGACGCTCTCGTGCCCTCGGGGGGCGAGGCGGCGGCCCAGGCCCAGTCGATCGCCAACCCGGCTGGTGCGGCCGCGTCGAGCTCACGATCGTCCGGGCCGACCTCCGGCCTCGACGCACTGCGCGTCGCCATCCGCTCGGCCGAGAGCTGCGTCCCGGGGGACCGCCGGATCGCGGCCGGCCTCTGGCCCCTGTATCGCAAGCACCCCGGCATGGCCACCTACACGGTCAACGGAAGGCCGGTCGGCGGCCAATCCCACCCCGCGAGCTACGTCGCGGCGGCCGCCGCGGCGAAGGCGGCCGGCGACGACGAGGCGAGCGAGCAGCTGCTCGACCGGGCCCAGAAGGCCGACTCGTCTGTGCCCACGTACTACGGGGCGGCCTGGGTCGCGCTGGGCCGGGTCATGCTGAACTCCTCGGCCCTGGGCGCCTGCCCGGGCTAGCGGAACTCGCCTACTCGATGTCCTGCTGAGTGCCGCCGGGCATGAAGAGCTGGCAGATGATCCAGCCCGCCGCGAGCATGCCGGCCCCCACGTACCAGGCGGTCTTCATCGCGTCCACGAAGTCGTTGACTCCCGCGGCGCCACTCAGCTCGGTGGCGCTCGCGATGATCGTCCCCATCACGGCCATGCCGAGGGCCGAGCCGAAGTTGCGGAAGGTCTGGACGATGCCGGATGCCTGTCCCCTCATCGCATCCGGCAGCCGGTTCAAGGCGTCGGCGTTGAGCGGAGAGAAGACGAGGCCGAAGCCTGCGCCCGTGACGAGCATGCCGGCAAGGGTGGAGCTGCGGCTGAGCCCATCCAGCTCCGAGGCCCAGAGGATCATCCCGACCGTCCCCGCCGCGAAGCCGAGGGCGACCGGCTTCTTCGCGCCCCACTTGTCCATCCACTTACCGCCGATGCGGGCGGCGACGAAGAACGAGTAGAACATCGTCAGGATCGAGAAACCGGCCTCGGTCGGCTGTTGCTGGACAGCGACTTGGAAGTAGACGCTGCCGAAGAAGAAGACCGCCAGCCAGGGACCGAAGATCAGGAAGGTGAGGATGTTGTCCACGGCGAACGGTCGGTTGGCCGCCATCGCCCGAACGTCGATCAGCGGATCCTCAGTGTTCCGCTCGGCGAGGACGAAGCCGACCAGGAGCAGGACTCCGACCACGATCGAGCCGATCGTCCTCGGGTCACCCCAGCCCCAGACCGTGGATTGCTGGATCCCCAGCACGGATAAAGCCATGCCCGCCACGATCAGGACCGCTCCCCGGACGTCGATCCTCGCCGGGTTCTTGATGTCCCTCAGCTTCGCCCAGGAGATCTCCAGCAAGGCCAGCAGCGCCACGGGGACGTTGATCCAGAAGATCGCCCGCCAGGTCCAGTACTGGGTCAGGTATGCACCGGCGATCGGGCCGATGGCGGTGAACAGCCCCGCGACGATGAAGAAGGTCGCCAGGCCCTTGCCGCGCTCCTCCCCGGGGAACGCGTCCAGCACCAGCACGGTCGCTGACGGGATCAGCAGGCCGCCGGCGGCGCCCTGAATCGACCTGAAGACGATCAGCCAGGCTTCGGCGATGCCGGTGTCCGGGACGAGCCCGCACATCAGAGAGGCCGCCGCAAACAGGACGACCCCGATCACCACGATCTTGCGGTGGCCGAAGATGTCACCGAGGCGTCCCCCGAGGGCCACGAACGCCGCGGTCGCCAGCGCGTACGCCGTGACCAGCCACTGCTCCCCGGTCTCGGTCAGGTGGACGTCCTTCTGGATCGTCGTCGCCGAGATGGAGACGATCGTGAAGTCGATCATCACCATCGCCATGGCCGGGACCAGCGGCCACAGCACGCGGTAACGGGAATAGCCCTCGTTCACCGGCGAGGACCCTAGCGGCCGCTCTAGACGCCTAAAACAGGCCGCGGATCGCGTCGACGGCCGCCCGGCCCAGGAAGAAGACGATGAAGGCGCCAGCGGCGCCTATCAACAGGCCCAGGAACCCCACTATCGGGTCCTCGAGCAGAACGCCAAGGCCGATCAGGATGACGCCCACCGACGGCAGCGTGTCCAGTCCCGTGAAGGGCGGAGCGACGAAGGCCGTGACCACGAGCACCAGGGTCACCGCTCCGTACACGATGCCGCTGAAGCGATAGCGCAGCAGGAACCCCAGGCGCGCACGGGAGTGCCGCTCGATCCAGCGAATGCGCGGCAGGAGCTTCTCGGAGAATCGCTGCCGCGTCTCGGCTGCGATCTCGCGGCGCCTCCAGCGCTCCGGGAGCCAGACGCAGCGCCTCCCCGCGACCAGCTCGAGCGCCAGCAGCATCGCCATCACCTCGAAGACGTGCGTCACACCTCCCGTGGGAAGCGGCAGCGCCGGGATCGAGAGCAGCAGGACGAAGAGGACGGCGAAGCTCTTCTCCTCGAACAGGTCGATCAGGCTGCCGATGGTCTTCGGCTCGTCGCCGCGCAGCCATCGCTCGAGCCGGTCGCTGAGCGTCTCAACCTCGGGCATCGGCTGATTCTGCCCGTTGAACGACAACGCCCCGGTCTATGCGAGGGTGCGGGTAAGCGCAACCCGTTTTATGGCGAAGCCGTCCCTCTAAACGGCAGCTGGAGCCTGTTCCTGCTGGCTGTCCGAGGAATCACGCTCGGCCTTCTCCCGGATGGCCTTCGCCTCGGGGGTCTCCTCGTCGGCCTGGCGGCCCATCAGGAGCTCCTTGGCGATCACCAGGCGCTGGATCTGCGAGGTGCCCTCGTACAACTGCATGATCTTGGCGTCGCGCATCAGCTTCTCGACGGGGTACTCCTTGATGAAGCCGTACCCGCCGTAGACCTGCACGGCGTCGGTGGCGACCTCCATCGCGGAGTCCGCGGAGAACCGCTTCGCGTGCGACGCGGCGAGGGTGTTGCGCTTGCCCTGGTCGAGCAGGACGCCCGACTGCCAGGTGAGCAGGCGGCCGGCCTCGACCTTGGTCGCCATGTCGGCGATCATGAAGGCGACCGCCTGGTGCATGGCGATCGGGACGCCGAACTGGACGCGCTCCTTGGAGTAGTCCGCGGCGAACTCGAGAGCGGCGCGCGCGATCCCGACGGCCATCGCGGCGACGCCGGGGCGCGTGCGGTCGAGCGTCATCATCGCCAGCTTGAAGCCGTGGTTCTCCT
The DNA here is from genome assembly GCA_963815665.1 of uncultured Solirubrobacterales bacterium. Classification (GTDB taxonomy): domain Bacteria; phylum Actinomycetota; class Thermoleophilia; order Solirubrobacterales; family 70-9; genus DASUPK01. The sequence continues at coordinate 314,970 of CAWFHN010000013.1, forward strand.
CGCCGAGCAGGTTGCCCTCGGGAACCTCGGTCTCGTTGAACGTGATGGTGGCCGTGTTGGAGGCGCGCTGCCCGAGCTTGTCCTCCTTCTTGTCGACCGTGACCGTGTCGTCCTTGGGGACGACGAACGCGGAGATGCCGCGGTGGCCGGCGTCCTTGTCGGTCTTGGCGTAGACGGTGAACCAGTCGGCGTAGCCGCCGTTGGTGATGAAGCACTTGGAGCCGTTGATGACCCACTTGTCGCCCTTCTTCGTGGCGACGGTCTTCATGCCCGAGACGTCGGAGCCGGCGTCCGGCTCGGTCAGGCAGAAGGAGGCCAGCTTGGCGCTCTCGGTGAGCATCCCGAGGTACTCCTTCTTGACCTCCTCGGAGCCGCCGAGGGCGACGGGGGTCGCGGCGAGGCCGTTGGCCATCAGCGAGGTGCCGATGCCGGAGCAGCCCCAGCCCATCTCCTCCTCGATCAGGCAGCCGGAGAGGAAGTCGAGGCCCGGACCGCCGTACTCCTCGGCGATGTGGGTGTTCATCAGGCCGACTTCCCAGGCCTTGTCGATGATGTCCTGAGGCCAGGTCCCGTCCTTGTCGTAGTCCCACGCGACCTTGCGAATGTCCTTCTCGGCGAAGCTGTGCGCGAGCTCTCGCAGGTCCTTCTGCTCGTCGGTGAGGGTGAGGTCAACCACGGATAGCTGCTCCTTTGTGAGGAATAGAAGTCTTCTGAGGACTGATTGACTGGTCAGTCAGCCAGCCCTGAAGAGTACCGGATGGCATCGCGCATATGCGCAGGTTGGGCACGGATCCCACCTCCGTAGGCGACACCGACGCCTGCCGGCAAGACCGTTTCTAACGTGACGCGGTATGAAGTCGGCAGTGGAGACGGGGCCCGTAAGGGAAAGCCGAGACGAGGCGGCCGCCGTACCGGTGGTCGCCTGTCATGCGATCGTGCGCCGGTTCGGCGAGGGCGAGACCGCGGTGCAGGCTCTGCGCGGCGTCAGCGTTGACTTCCCCCGCGGCAGCTTCACGGCGATCATGGGACCGTCGGGCTCCGGCAAGTCGACGCTGATGCACATCCTCGCCGGGCTGGATCACCCCACCAGCGGCTGGGTCGAGCTGGCCGGCACGCGGCTCGACGAGCTCTCCGACCACGACCTCACCGTGCTGCGCCGCGATGCGATCGGCTTTGTCTTCCAGACCTACAACCTCCTCCCCGTGCTGACGGCGGAGGAGAACATCACCCTCCCGGTCCGGATCGGCGGGAGGAAGCCCGACCGCGCCTGGCTCGAAGAGCTGCTGAAGGCCACCCGGATGAATGACCGCCGCGACCACCGGCCGTCGGAGCTCTCGGGCGGAGAGCAACAGCGAGTCGCGGTGGCGCGAGCTCTGCTCAGCCGGCCGGAGGTGGTCTTCGCGGATGAACCCACCGGGAACCTCGACACCAAGGCCGGACACGGCGTGCTCGATCTGCTCCGGAAGGCGGTGGACGACTACGGGCAGACGACGGTGATGGTCACCCACGATGCATCGGCGGCGGCGATGGCGGACGAGGTTCTCTTCCTCGCGGACGGCGAGATCGTTGACCGCCACACGAAGCCCGACATCGAGGACATCCTCGACCACCTCAAGGCGCTGGCTTGATCAAGCTGGCTCTACGGGGCATGACCGAGCGCAAGCTGCGCTCGGTCCTGACCGCGATCGCGGTCCTGCTGGGGGTGTCGATGATCTCCGGCACCTACGTGCTCACGGACGGGATCCGCGGCGCCTTCAAGGAGATCAACGAGACCGCCAACCAGGGCACGGACGCCGTGCTCTCCCCCAAGACGGAGTTCAACAGCGGCTTCACCCAGGCGGAGAACCTGCCGGTGTCGCTGCTCAAGCGGGTTCGCGCCCTGCCGGAGGTGGACAGGGCCGCCGGGGCACAGCAGGCCCTCGGCGCCCTGGTGGTGGACGGCGAGACGATCAAGCAGTTCGGCGGGCCGAACCTGGTCTTCGGCACCACCCCAGAGCCATTCGACCCGACCTCGCCGGCCGAGGGCCGCGACCCCTCGGCGCCTGGTGAGATCGCCGTCAGCCGGGACCTCGCCCACCAACACGGGATCGAGGTCGGGGATCGAGTCGGCCTGGAGACCTCGCACGGGACGGCACAGGTCACCGTCGTGGGGCTGGTCGACTTCGGCGGCTCGGGCTCGGCGGCCGGCTATGGCTTCACCATGGCGACGCCTGGCGACATCCGCGCGCTGGTACGACCAGCAGGGCGAGGTGGGCCAGATCCTGGTTGCGGCAAAGCCGGGGATCACCCCAGATCAGCTCGTCCGGGTCATCCAGTCAGTCGCGCCGCCGGACGTCAAGGTGCAGACCGGACAGCAGCAGGCCGACGAGCAGGCCAAGGAGATCTCGAACTCGATCAATTCCTTCCTCGGCCCGGCGCTGCTCGCCTTCGCCGGCGCGGCGCTGCTGGTGGGCGCCTTCATCATCTTCAACACCTTCTCGATCTCCGTCGCCGAGCGGACCCGCGAGTTCGCCTCACTGCGAACGCTGGGGGCAACCCGGTCCCAGGTCCTGCGCTCGGTCGCCGTCGAGGCGCTCACCATAGGCGTGCTCGCCTCGGTCGCCGGCCTGTTCGGCGGGCTCGCCTTCGCCAGGGGGATCGGGGCGTTGTTCAAGGCCGTCGGCGCCGGGATACCCACGTCCAACCTCGTCCTGGAGACCCGCACGATCGCGGTGGCGCTGGGGATCGGGATAGGGATCACACTGCTTGCCGCGATCGGCCCCGCGGTCCGTGCCACCCGGATTCCGCCCGCACTCGCCCTCGAGCAGGGCGCCCGGATCCCGCCCTCCCGGGCATCTCCGCTTCGCTCCATACCTCGCGGCGGTCGTCACTCTCGGCGGGCTCGGCTCCTGCTCTACGGCCTGTTCGGCTCGGGACCCGCGGCGGACAAGCTGCTGGCATGGCCGGCGGCGCCGTCCTGCTGTTCGTCGGCCTCGCCCTGGTCGCGAAGTACATCGTCCGTCCGGTCGCGGCGACGATCGGGCTCCCGCTGGAGCGGCTCTCCGCCGGTCGTCGGGCAGCTCGCGCGCGAGAACGCGCAGCGCAACCCGGCCCGGACCGCGCTCACGGCCGCGGCCCTGATGGTCGGGCTTGGCCTGGTGGTGTTCGTCGCCGTCTTCACCGCCGGCCTGAAGGCCTCGATCGACGGCTCGATCGACCGGCTGATCAAGGCGCAGATCGTCGTGAGGGCGGACAGCGGCGGCTTCCAGCCGATCCCGCAGGAGGTCGCAGAAGATCGCCGCGCGGGTTCCGGGCGTGGCGAGCACCAGCGGCGTCCTCTACGACCAGGTGGAGGTCAACGGGCAGGCATCGAATCTCCTCTACGACGACCTCGGCGGAGTGGAACCCAGCACGATCCGCGACGGCTACAAGTTCGACTGGATCCATGGCTCGGACCAGACGCTGTCCCGGCTTCACGGGACCGCCGCCGTGATCGAGGAGCAGTTCGCCAAGGCTCACCACGTCGGGATCGGCGACACCTTCAAGGTGGTGACGCCGTCGGGCGGCAGCGCCACGTTGACCGCAATCGGCGAGTACAAGGACCCGACGCTGCTTCAGGGGCTGATGGTGGATCGCAGGACGCTGGAGTCGATCTCCGAGGCGCGCGACCCGTTCATGGTGCTGGTCTCGACCCAGCCGGGCGCCAACGCTGCGACGGTGCAGCGAAACATGGATGCCGCGCTACAGCGCTTCCCGGTCGCCAAGGTCGACTCGCAGCAGGGGCTGAAGGACCAGATCAGCAAGCAGACCGACCAGATCGTCTACCTGCTGTACGCCCTGCTCGCGATGAGCGTGGTGATCTCGCTCTTCGGGATCGCCAACAGCCTCTTCCTCTCGATCCACGAGCGCACCCGCGAGTTCGGCCTGCTGCGCGCCATCGGTACCACCCGCAGGCAGGTTCGGCGGATGGTCCGCTACGAGAGCGCGATCACGGCGGCGATCGGCGGGGTGCTGGGCATCGCGGTGGGCCTTCTCTTCGGTGCTCTGCTGACCGCGTCGCTGAGCGAGCTCGGGCTCGTCTTCCGGGTCCCGGTCGGCCAGCTCGTCATCTTCTTCGCCCTCGCGGTGATCGTCGGGGTCATCGGGGCGGTGCTGCCGGCGCGCCGGGGATCGCGAATCGACGTGATGCAGGCCGTCCACTACGAGTAGCGGGGGCGAATTAAGCTCCAGGCATGCTCCTGGCCACGTTCCAGGTCGGCATCATCTTCATCATCGTCGCGCTGATCGCGCTGCCCGTCGGAGCGATCGTCTTCGCGCGTGGGGCGGGTGGTGCCCTCAAGCAGATCGGCAAGGGTCCGCTCTCGATGGAGCAGGACTTTCCGCAGAGCTCCGGCGGTGCGACACAGGCGGTCTCCGCCGAGGTGCGCGAGGAGGAGATCCGCCAGATGGTCCAGGCGCGCTCTGACCGCGGTGTGGCCAAGGGCCGCAAGGCCCTCGACGTCGACGCCGAGGTGGAGAAGCTGCTCGCCTCCGGACCCGGGGGGCCCGGCCTGGGGGGCGACAGGTCACTCCGCGAGGAGGTCCGGCAGCTGGTCGTGGCGCGCAACGAGCGCCGGCAGCGCCAGGGGAAGAAGCCCCTCGACGTCGATCGCGAGATCGAGCGCCAGCTCAGTGAACTGGAGAACCTCGGCCAATAAGATGGCGCGCGTGGAGGCCAGCGACGCAGAGAGCCGGGTCATGGAGCTGGAGGAGATCACCGATGTCCCCGGCACCTATTTCAACCCGCAGACCGAGGTGGTCGTCGTCGTCGACGACTCGGCCTCGATCGACCAGGAGGTCTTCAACATGGAGGCCTTCGAGGGCGCGAACTGGGTGCGCATCTCCGACGAGGTGCCGGTCGACGAGGAGAACCGCGACAAGCTGCTCGAGGACTTCCAGACGCACTACCACCCGGGCTCGGGCGGATCGGTCTCCGAGACTGCCCTCGAGCAGGGCGACGAGGAGCTCGACGAGGACGAGGAAGGCCAGGACCCGGGCCGCGAGGACTAGAGGCTTGCACGCCTCGGCGCCCTTCACCAACGACCGCTACGACGAGGAGCCCTACGCGGAGGCGGAGGGGACCGAGCTCAGCCGGGTCCACATCTCGAGGACGTTCAGCGGCGACCTGGAGGGCGAGAGCACGGCTGAGCTGATGATGGCCAAGTCCGAGGGCGGCGGGGGATACATCGGCCACGACCGGATCACCGGGACGCTGGGCGGCAGGTCAGGGAGCTTCGTCTTTCAGCACGGCGGGATCATGGGCCCGAAGGGCATCTCCAACACGGGTACGGTCGTGCCAGGGACCGGCACCGGGGAGCTCGAGGGGATCAGCGGCGAAGGAACGATGCTTGCCGACGATGAGGGCAACCACACCCTCACGCTCACCTACGAGCTGGGCTGAGGCCTACACCGCGACCACGACGATGAACGTCGCGTAGAGCGCGATCCAGGCGAGCACCGGCGGCAGCTCGAAGCGGTCCCGCAGTCGAAGCGCCCAATAGGCGATCACCCCGCCCGCCAGCCCCAGCGCGATGGACACGGCGGCGTTTCCGGTCAGGTCCCAGTCCGTGAAGACCAGGCCGATACCCATCGGAATCGTCGACTGGAAAACCATGGCGCCGGTGATGTTCCCGAGCGCGAGCGAGTCCTTTCCCTCGCGGACCCAGAAGAAGCTGTTCACCTTCTCCGGGAGCTCCGTGGCGAGCGGGGCCAGGATCAAGGAGAGGACGATCGCCTCGACACCGAGGTCCCCGGCCACGTTGAGCAGCTCCTCCACGAACAGGTGGGCGCCGCCCACCATCGCCGCGAGTCCGATCAGGAACTGGGCCACGGCTGTCGCCATTCTCGGCTCGGCCGCCCGCCCCGCGCCTGCCTCGCGCCAGGATCAGCGGATTGAGGGTCTCCTTCGGCTGCGCCTCGCCCCCCTGGTGCAGCGTGAGCCACACGTAGACCGGATACGAGGCGATGAAGGCGAATCCGGCGGGGACCTTCAGCCCGCTCGGAGCGCCGAGGCCCAATCCGAGTCCCAGCGCAAAGAAGACCAGGAAAAAGGCGAGATCCCGGTCCAGGGTTGAGACGTTGGCGCGCAGGAAGATGCCCTGGGGTCGCTGGCGCCGGTAGACGTAGGCGGTGAGACCGACGAGTCCCATCGCGAGGGTTGCCAGCAGAAAGGGAGCACCCACAATCGCGCCGACTGCGACGTCCTGGTTCTTCGTCCCTTCGATCAGGGCCACGACCGCGATCAGCGTCTCCGGCATCGCCGTCCCGACGGCCGCCAGCAGGCTTCCCACCGCCCCCTCCCCCAGCTCCAGGCGATGGCCGATCCACTCCACCCCGTTTGTGAACAGCAGAGCGCCCGCGAGGATGACTGCGAAGCTCGCGATCAGGAGGACGAAGTGCATCGGGGGCGACCTAGGCGTAGCCGAAGGCCAGCGCCACCACCACATAGACCAAGAGAAGCTGGAGGCCCTCGTACCAGGTCGATTCGCCCTCCTGGGTGACCTGGTTGGCGATGATCGCCGCGATCGCCAGGGCCGCCAGCTCGAGTCCGTTGAAGACCAGCGGCATCGGGGCCGGCCCGAGCACGAACGAGACGAGAACCAGCACCGGAGCGACGAAGAGGGCGACCTGGGCGCTCGAGCCGATGGCGATGTTGATCGCGAGGCTCATCTTGTTCTTGTAGGCGACCAGCACCGCCACCCAGTGCTCGGCGGCGTTGCCGACGATGGCCACCACGATCGCGCCGATGAAGAACTCGGAGAGCCCGATCGCCTGGGAGGTCTCCTCGATCGAGCCGACCAGGATCTCGGAGAGGAGGCCCACGAGCGCTCCCGAGATCGCAAGGGCCAGCACGGATCTCCCCGTGCTCCAGTCGCCGCGGTCCTCGGTGGTGGACTCCTCCTCGTGGGGGTTGAAGAGCGCCGCGTGGGTCCGCAGCGAGAAGAGCAGGCCGGCCGCGTAGGAGAGGATCAGGACGCAGGCGACGGCGAGGGAGAGGTGCTCGAGCGTGCTTCCGTAATCCACCCGCGCGTCTCCCGGGTGTGGGAGCCCATTGCCCTCGACGAGGGCGAAGACGCCGGGCATGATCAGCGCGGCCACCGCCAGCAGCAGCATCGTCGACTGGGCGCTCGCGGCCGTCTGTCCGAACTTCTGGACCTTTCGCGTCCGCCCGCCACTGAGGCCACCGACCAGCATCGCCGCGCCCATGACCAGCAGGATGTTGCCGAGGATCGATCCGATCAGCGAGGCCTTGACGACCTCGTGCAGGCCCTTGCCAAGCGCAAAGAGGGCGATGATCAGCTCCGGCGCGTTGCCGAACGTCACGTTGAGCAGCCCGCCGACCACGTTGCCCGAGCGCTCGGCGAGCTCCTCCGTGGCCCTCCCCATCATCGCCGCCGGCGGGATCAGAGCCACCGCCGAGACGAAGAAGACGACCGTTGCCGAGACGTCGGCGACGTCGACGATCACCGCTGCCGGGATCAGTGGCGCGAGGAAATAGGGCCAGCTGTCGGGCCCGAGAAGCCGCCGCTTCCCGGGCGACGGGGATGTGGGCTCCGGCATGGGAGGAGCTTAGGCGGCTACTGGGCGAGCAGGTTGGCGCATTGCTGCAGTGCCGCCTGGCCCGAGGCCTGCGAGAGGCACTGCTGATAGGCCTGCGTGGCCGAAGCGCTCGGCGCCTTGGTGGACCCACCCGACTCGGGCAGTGCGCCGCTGGTCCCGAGGCCGCCCCGGAGCGCATTGCCCAGCTGCCCCTGATTGATCCCGAGCTTCTGGAAGAGGCTGCTCAGCGGCTGGGCGTTCGCCGGAGCCTGGATCGTCTCGGGCTTGTTGACGTCCGCGAAGTTGAGCTGGAAGTCGATGCTGAGCGAGTCCGGTCCTCCGGGAGTGCCGGCGGGCGGCTTCAGGTCGGCGCTCACCTGGAACCGGCGAAGAAGCTTGTCGTCCTCGCCCGTGTTCACGTCGATGTCGCCCGACTGGATGACGTCGTTGAGCCGGTTCAGCTGGTCGGTGTTGACGTTGCCCACGGCGTTCCCGGCCTTGGCGGCGATCGCCTTCAGGTCCTCGACCAGCTTGGGGACGTTCGCGGTCCCGGAGATGTGAATCGTCTTCGTGCCCTCGACGTCCTGGGTGCCTTTGTTCTTCAGGTACGAGAGCCAGTTGGCCGGGCTGATGTTGAGCGCCCCCAGCAGGCTGCCCGACTTGCCCGTCCTCTTCTGCCCCTGGAGCTGGGCATAGGTAGAGGTGAACTCGTCGTAGAGCTGTTGCGGCACCGCATATTTGGTCCCCTGGTAGCTGACGAAGGCCGCATCCCCGGTGGACGTCAGGCCGCCGGCGCCCGAGAAGCTCTGCGAGCCGCCCGAGCCGTTGAGCGAGGCATCGATGTCGAACTCGGGGAACTGACCGTTCGGCCGGCTCTGGAATCGCCCACCCAGCTTCACCTCGATGTTCCCGGGGTTGTCCCCGCCGGAGGTCTCGATCCTGAAGTCAAGGTCGAAGGTGCCGCTCTGGATGCTCGTCGGGTTGCTGAAGGTCTGGTTGAGGACCTGCTGCGGGTCCTCGTTGTTGCCCCCACCGCCGCAGGCGGCGAGGAGCAGCGCGGACGCGAGCGCGATTGCGAGAACGACTGGGGCGCGGCTCCTGCTCAAGGGACTCTTCCTCTCCGGCGGTACAGCGGCGCCGCAGGGTACAGCACGCCCTGGGGCCGGTTTTTCTTCGTGGGACGGCGCTCCCCCTATCCTCGTTTCGATGGAGGGGAGGAGAGCCTGCCCGACCTGCGCAGCCGACAACCCCGAGCGGGCGCGCTTCTGCATGTCATGCGGCGCCGAGCTCTCCCCCAAGTGCCCCGGCTGCGGCGCGGATAACCCGGCGGGCGCCAAGTTCTGCATCGAGTGCGGGACGGCCCTCTCCCCCGCCGCCGGACCCTCGGCGTCTCCCTCCGAGGCCCCGCCCGAGGAGCGGCGCCAGGCGACGGTGCTGTTCGCCGACCTCTCCGGTTACACGGCGGCGGCCGAGCGCATGGACCCGGAGGCCGTGAAGGCGCTCGTCGACCGCACGCTTCGGGTTCTGGGCGAGGAGATCGAGCGTTTCGGCGGGTCGATCGACAAGTTCATCGGCGACAACGTGATGGGCGTCTTCGGTGCCCCCGTGGCCCACGAGGACGATCCCGAGAGGGCCGTCCGCGCCGGCCTCGCCATGCAGGACGCCATGCAGGACGCGAACCGCCAGAGCCGCGACAAGTACGAGGTGGGCTTCTCGCTCCGGGTCGGGATCAACTCCGGTGAGGTGATGGCGGGCGCGCTCGGCGACCGCTACACGGTGATGGGCGACGCGGTCAACGTCGCCGCGCGGCTCCAGGCAGCCGGGCGACCCGACAGCGTGACCGTCGGCGAATCGACCTACCGCGCCAGCCGCGAGGCGATCACCTACGAGCGGCTCGAGCCGCTCACCCTGAAGGGCAAGGAGGAGCCGGTGCCCGCCTGGGAGGCGACCGCGGCCCTCGCAAAGCCGAGCCGGGGCGCCGGCCGCGCGCGGACGCCGCTGATCGGCCGCGAGGAGGAGGCGAGCCTGCTCAAGTCGCTCGTCGAGCGGGTCGAGCGCGAGGGACGCCCGCACCTCGTCACCGTGATCGGCCAGGCCGGCGTCGGCAAGTCGAGGCTGCTCCGGGAGCTGATGTCGAACCTCGCGGAGTCCGACGAGCCCCCCACGATCAGACGAGGACAATGCCCGCCGTACGGAGCCGGGATCGCGTACTGGGCGCTGGCCGAGGTGCTGAACGACGAGTTCGAGATCCGCGACACCGATACCCCCGAGGCCGCCTGGGAGAAGCTTCGCTCCGGCGTGACCGAGCTGATGAGCGAGCTCGGAGACGAGCCGGCCGGCGAGCGCAACGCCGCCCTGCTGGCGATCCCGCTGGGCCTGGAGCCTCCCGACGACCTGCAGCAGGCCGAGCCCGATCCTCAGCGGATGCGCGAGGCGCTCTTCTCGGCCGCCCGTGCGGCGGTCGAGGCGATCGCCCACCGCCGGACCCTGGTCCTCGCGATCGACGACATCCACTGGGCGGATGAGGGAATGCTCGACCTGATCGACCACCTGACGCGCTGGGTACGCGCCCCGCTCCTGCTCGTTTGCCTGACCCGCGACGAGCTGCTCGAGCGGCGGCCCGGCTGGGGTGGCGGGCGGCGCAACGCCACCACGATCTCCCTGGAGCCCCTGACCGATGTCGAGACCCGCGAGCTGGTTGCTGCCCTGATGCCGAGCTCGGGGAATGGGACCGGTGACGTGGTGCCGCAGGTCGCCGAGCGCTCCGGCGGCAACCCCCTCTTCGCGGAGGAGATGGTCAACCGCCTCCTCGAGGAGGAGACGGCAGAGGCGGACGCCCTGCCCGGCACGGTCCAGTCCCTGCTCGCCGCACGCCTCGACTCACTCGACCGCCTGGAGCGACGCCTGCTCCAGTCCGCCTCGGTGGTCGGCCAGACGTTCTGGGAGGGTGCGCTGGTCCCGACCGCCGCCGAGGAGGGCCTCGATCTCGGCCGGACCCTCGCCAACCTGGAGGAGAAGGACCTGCTCGCGCCGAGCCCGAGCAGCCGGCTCGCCGGAGAGCGGGAGTACGCCTTCAAGCACGTCCTGATCCGCGACGTCGCCTATTCGATGCTGCCGAAGTCGGTGCGCTGCCGGAAGCACGTCGAGGTGGCCGAGTTCATCCGCGACCGGGCGGGAGAGCGGATCGACGGCGTCATCGGCCTGATCGCGGAGCATTTCGCCCGCGCCGCGGCCCTCGGGTCCGAGGCCGGCATGGATCGTGACGCGCTCGCCGCGCTGCAGAGCCAGGCGCTCGAGTCACTCGAGGTCGCCGGCGACGCGGCCGCGGCCCTCTACTCCAACGCCGAGGCCTTCGACCGCTACACGGCGGCGCTCGAAATCTCGGAGTCGCTCGACGCGGGCACGGTCGCGCGGATCGGCGAGAAGCAGGGGGACGTCGCCCTGCGGATGGGACGGGTCGATGCCGCGGTCGGGGTCTGGGAGCGCTGCCTGGACTACCACCGTGCGGAGGAGGACCTGGCACGGGTCGCCGACCTTCACCGCAAGATCGGCGCGGCCCTCTGGCACAAGGGCGAGCGGCGCGCGTCGATCGACAACTACCAGCGCGGAATCGACCTGCTCAAGGACGGTCCGCCCTGCATCGAGCTGGTTCGCCTCTACGAGGAGGCCGCCTCCCTGTATATGCACACGGGCGACAACATGCTCGCGATCTACGCGTCCGAGAAGGCGCTCCGCCTGGCCGAGCGCCTCGGCGAGGCTCGCGCCGCCAGCCGGGCACACGGCATCTTCGGCAGGGTCTTCGGCCGCATCGGCGACTCGGAGAAGGCGCGCGAGAACCTGGAGCGCTCGGTCGCGCTCGCCAGGGAGTCGGACCGCAGCGAGGCGGTGCGCGCCCTGCTCACGCTCGGCTACCACCTGGAGGTCTCCGAGGCCGACTACACGGGCGCCGCCGAGGCCTATCGGGAGGCGCTCGAGATCGCGCAGGAGGTCGGAGACCTGCCGTCACAGGTCGAGCTGCACGCTTCCCTCGGCGAGCTGGCGGTCGACGCCGCGGATTGGGATGAGGTCGAGCGCGCCGCCGAGGCAAGCGCGCGCCTCGCCGAGCGCGAGGGCCTCCACGGCAAGCTCTGCTTCCCGGACGTGATGCGGGGCGTCCTCAGCTGGAGGGCCGGTGACTGGGACGAGGCGGCCAAGTCGTTCCGGCGCGCCCATGAGCTGGGCGAGCAGGTCGGGCGCTCCGAGGTTGCCTTCAACGCCCTCTACTGGCTCGCGAGCACCCTGCGCGAGAGCGGCGACCTCTCCGCCGCCGAGACCGAGCTCACCCGGGCGCTCGACATCTGCGAGCGTGCCGGCCTGATTGCCCAGTCGGTCGAGGCGATCTCCGCCCGCGCGGTGGTCCTGGCGCTCGCCGGCCGCACCGATCAGGCTCGAGCGGCCGCGGAGGAGGCTGAGCGGCTCGCCGGGCGCCTTCATTACCCGGTCGGCGAGGCGGCCACCTCGGAGGCAACCGCCGCCTGCGCGAAGGATCCCGGGGAAGCGGCCGCCAAGAGCGACGAGGCCCGGCGGAGATGGCAGGAGCTCGGGCGTCCGCTCGATGCCACCCGCTGCCTGGTCGTTCAGGGCCGCCTGCTGCTCGACAGCGACCCGGACGCCGCCGCGCGCCTGCTCGACGACGCCGCCGGGGAGTACGAGGAGCTCGGCGCCCCGGCTCTCGCCGCGCGGGCCCGTGAGCCGGTCGCGGGATAGGCGTGGCTTCCCGGCTACATACAATCGCGCCGTGACCGCGGACGGCGCCAAGACCTGGATTCTCACCGGTTCGCTGGAGAACTTCCGCATCAACGCCGAGCGCGGCTTCGACGTGATCGGATTCAAGGAGCGGCGGCGTCGCCAGGCCGAGGAGTTCGAGCCCGGCGACGAGATCGTCTTCTACGTCACCGGCGTCCAGGCGTTCGGCGGCATCGCCCGCGTCCGCTCGGAGATGTTCGAGGACCGGGAGCGGATCTGGCCGGGGTACAAGGGCAAGAACCCGCCGAAGGGCAAGAGGCGCGAGGAGTATCCATGGCGGGTGGAGGCCGAGCCGGTGCTGATTCTCCCCGAGGAGGAGTTCCTGCCCGCCGAGCAGCTCGCCACCGAGCTCGAGCACGTCCGCAAGTGGCCGCCGGACCACTGGCACCTCGCCTTCCAGGGCCAGCTGCGAACGATCGGCGAGGCGGACGCCGAGCTCCTCCGCGAACGCCTGACCACTGCGACAGCAGCCCGCGCGTGAGCGAAGAGGGCACCGGACTCGTCCACGAGCGCCACTTCACGCGTGAGGAGGCCAACGCGCTGCTCCCGCGGCTGACGGCGATGTTGAGCCGACTGCGGGACGCAAAGGACGAGCTCACGGACACCGAGGCCCACGAGGCCCTGTCCGAGGCCGCCCCCGCGAACGGCGGCGGCGATGAGGGGAGGCAGGTCGGCGTCGCCTTCCTCGAGGTCCGGCGCCTGCTCGAGACGATCGAGCAGTCCGGGATCGTGCTCCGGGACATCGACCGTGGCCTGGTCGACTTTCCCGCGGTGATCGACGCCCGCGAGGTCTATCTCTGCTGGGAGCTCGGCGAGGACGACGTCGCCTACTGGCACGACATGGAAGCGGGCTACGGTGGCCGCGAGCCGCTCGACTGAGTTCAGCTCGCTGCCGCGGAAGTTGCTCCGCGACCTTCTCGGCCTGGGCGGCAACGAGCGCATCGCCGTGATCGGCGCCGCCGTGATGGTCTTCAGCCTGCTGCTCCCCTGGTACCAGTCCCCGATCTCCAACGACCTGGTACTGACCGGCATCGGCGCGTTCGGCTGGGCTGAGGGGGGGCTTCTCCTGATCGCGGGCGCGACGACGTTCCTCGCGCTTCAGGGCGGCGGCGGCTACGTCCCGCCGCGGCCGCTCCGGGAATGGGCGCTGTTCGTCGCGGCCGGCTCCTGGGCGGCGGCGATCGTCGTCTACCGGATGTTCGACCGCCCGCCGTTCACCCTCGGCGGCCGGGACGAGCCCTACGACCTGCACTACGCGATCTTCGTCGCCCTCGCCGGCGCCGCGATCATCGTCGCCGCCGGGTTGAGGATGCGTCCGCGGGAGCGCGCGAAGCGCCCGAGGGCACCCGACTGATCATTCGATGGGGGGCGGCGGCTCCATCCCATGGCGCTCCATGCCCGCCTCGATGTCCGAGATCACCGCTTCGATCACCGCGACGCGGGCGTAGCGCTTCGACTCCGCGGGGATCAGGTGCCAGACCGCGTGTGGGTCGTGGCTCGTGCGCGCGACCATGTCCTCGACGGCCTGCTTGTACTCGGCCCGCCTCTCGCGATTCCGCCAATCGTCCTCGGTGAGCTTCCAGGTCTTGAGCGCGTCCTTCTCGCGTCGCTCGAAGCGCCGAAGCTGCTCGTCGCCGGAGATGTGCAGCCAGAACTTGATCAGGATCGTTCCCTCGTCCGCCAGCGTCCGCTCGAAGTCGTTGATCTCGTCGTAGGCGCGCAGCCACTGCTCGCGCGTGGCGAGCTCCTCCACTCGCTCGACCAGCACGCGGCCATACCAGGAGCGATCGAGAACGGCCATCCCACCCCATCCGGGCAATGAAGGCCAGAAGCGCCAGAGAAAGTGGTGCCGCTTCTCGTCGTGCGTGGGCGCGGCGAATTGGACGACGCGGACGTGCCGGGGGTCGAGCTCGGCGACCAGGCGCCGGATCGCGCCGCCCTTCCCGGAGGCGTCCTCGCCCTCGAAGACGATGCAGACCGGCGGCCCGAGCTGACCGCTCCCGATCAGCCCGCCGAGCGTGAGCCGCAGCTGGGTCAGGCGCGTCCAGGCCCTCTCCAGCCGATCCTCCTCCTCCTCGCGGGAGAGCTTCAGGGTCAGGTCGAGGTCGTCGAGCGCGCCCACAGTCCTAGAACCCGGTCGGCGCCCTGCCGTTGTGCGTGGCGATTGCGAGCTGGAGCAGGCCGATCGCGGCGAGGATCACCACGATCCCGAAGGCGATCAACCAGTTGCTCTTCGCTCCATTGCCGTACCAGCCGATCAGAAATCCCAGCGCCAGCAGGACCGCGTACGGACCTAGGGAGTCGGGCAGGGCGAGGGCGAGCATGGCGGGCTATCTATCATCCCCCAGATGCCGGACTCCCCGCCCCAGTCAGTCGCCCAGGTCCGCGAGGAACTCGGCCAGGTCGGATACCTGGCCGACGAGGCCGCGGCGCTCGTCTCGTTCCTCGCCCAGCGTCTCGGCAAGCCCATCCTGGTGGAGGGACCGGCGGGCGTCGGCAAGACCGAGCTCGCCAAGGCGCTCTCGCGCTCGACCGGCCGCCGCCTCGTGAGACTCCAGTGCTACGAGGGACTCGACGAGGCCAAGGCCCTCTATGAGTGGAACTACCGCAAGCAGCTCCTGCGGATCCAGGCCGAGGCCACAACCGCCGCCCCCGGAAGCGAAGCTGAGGAGGCGGCGGAGGATGCTGGGTGGGCGCGGACGCGGGGTGACATCTTCAGCGAGGACTTCCTCTTCACCCGGCCGCTGCTCGAGGCGATCAGCGCCGAGGACGCCGTCGTCCTGCTGATCGACGAGATCGACAAGACCGACCAGGAGTTCGAGGCGATGCTGCTCGAGGTCCTCTCCGACTTCCAGATCTCGATCCCGGAGCTCGGCGTGATCGAGGCGACCACACGGCCGATCGTCGTGCTCACCTCCAACAACTCGCGCGAGCTGACCGAGGCGCTCAAGCGGCGCTGCCTCTATCTCTGGCTCGACTACCCCTCGGTCGACCGCGAGCTCGAGATCGTCCGCCTGCACACCCCCGAGCTGGACGAGGGGCTTGCCCGCAGGCTGGTCGAGATCGTCCACATGATCCGCGCTCTCGACCTGAAGAAGCCGCCCTCGATAGCCGAGTCGATCGACTGGGCCCGGACCCTGCTGCTGATCGGCTCGGACGACATCGACCGCGAGACCTTCGAGAGCTCGATGAGCATCCTGGTCAAGCACCGCTCCGACATCGACCTCGTCGCCGAGCGGGTCTCGGTCAAACTCGGCGAGGCCGAGGCCGATGTCCACGACCGCGGCTAGCCTGCTCGCCTTCTTCGAGGACCTCCGGTCGGAGGGCGTCGCCGTCGGCACCTCGGAGATCCTCGACGCATTCGCCGCGCTCGACGAGGTGAGCTGGACCGACCAGCGCGACTTCAGGGAGTCCCTGGCGGCGACGATCGCCAAGTCCCAGGAGGACCGCCGGGTCTTCGAGCTGCTCTTCGACCGCCATTTCTTCCGCGCCGCCGAGACCGAGGCCCTCGAGCGCGGGCTCGAGGACGAGCGCTTCGAGGGCTCCGGCGACCGAATCGACCTGGACGAGCTCCGCGAGGCGATCCGGCGCGCGATCTTCGAGGGCAATGACGGCGAGATGCGCGACCTCGCCCGCCTGGCGATGACGGCCTTCGGGCGCCAGGGCGAGCGATCCGGGGTCATCGGGGTAGACGTCCAGCGAATCCGCAGGGCGCTCGACCTCCAGGCGGGCGGGCGGCGCAACGATGATGACCAAGAGGCCCTTGATCCCGACAACATCCGCCAGTTCGAGCGCTATCTGCGCCGCGAGCTCGAGCGGGCGACGATCGAGCGCACCGGCAAGCTTCCCCCGTCGCGGCCACTGGCCGAGCTGGACAGGACACTGCCGACCAGTCCGGCACAGGACCTGACCGCCGTTCACCGCGCGGTCGCCCAGCTCAAGCGGCGGATCGCGACCCTCGGGCACGAGCAGCGTGGCCGCGCTCGCGGCCGCCACGTCGACGTCCGCCGCACGATGCGCGCCTCGCTGGAGACGGGCGGCGTCCCGCTGCGCCTCCGCTACCGGCCGAAGCGCCCGCGGCGGCCAGAGATCTATGTGCTCTGCGACGTCTCGACCTCGGTGTCGAGCGCGAGCGTCTTCTTCCTCTCCGTCCTGCACGCGCTGCACGACTCGTTCCGCAAGCTGCGCAGCTTCGTCTTCATCGAGCGGATCAGCGAGGTCACCGACATCTTCGAGCACGAGCGCGACTTCCGGAAGATCTCCGAGCGGGTCTCCTCCGAGGGCGGGGTGGCCGACGTGTCGGGCTACACCGACTATGGGCGAGTCTGGCTCGAGTTCGGCGAGGAGATCGCCGAGGACCTCGGTCCGCGCTCCACCGTGATCGTGCTTGGCGATGCCCGCACCAACGGCCGCGAGCCGCACGCCGCAACGTTCGGGGCGATCGCGGAGCACGCCGGGCGCATGTTCTGGCTCAACCCGGAGCCGAAGCTCTACTGGAACTACGGCGACTCGGTGATGGCCGCTTACGAGCCCTACTGCGACGGCGCGTTCGAGTGCTGGACGACCAAGCACCTCGAGAACTTCGTCAACGTGATCGCCGGCGCTCCCACCGTCGCCGACTGAGATGCGAGGGTGCCGCGAGGCTACGCCGAGCGGCAACCCGTTTAGCGCTGGGACGCCCGCAGGCGCGCGAACAGCTCGTTCACATCCGCCACCGGCCCGAGATGGGCGAGCTTCTCCGGGTTGACGATCGAGCGCATCGTCTGGATCTGCCCATCCGCGATGTCCAGGGCGAACACGCCGACCAGCTTGCCGTCCTCGTCGACGAACTGCGCCCCCGGCTGCCCGTTCACGGTCACGCGCCGGAGGCCGAGGCCCTCGATCCGGCCCATCAGCGCGAACCAGTTGCGGAGCATCCGGGCGACCTTGGCGCGGCCGAAGGCCGGCTGCCTGATCGCCGGAACCAGGCCGCCGCCGTCCCCGTGGAGCTCGACGTCCTCGGCGAGCAGTGCCTCCAGCTCGTCGAAATCGCCCTGCTCGGCGGCCGCGAAGAAGCTGTCCGCGAGGCGGTCGCGCTGCTCCGGCGACGGGTCGAACCGAGGGGTGCCCTCCTGCACCTGGCGGCGGGCGCGAGAGGCGAGCTGGCGCGCGTTGTCCTCGCTCGTGCCCACGATCTCGGCGACCTTGCCATAGTCGTAGTCGAAGACGTCGTGCAGCAGGAACGAAGCGCGCTGCTCGGGCGTCAGGGACTCGAGCACGACCAGGAACGCGAGGGAGAGCGAATCGGCAAGCTCGGCGTGCTGAGCGGGGTCGTCGGCCGGCGAGTCGGCCACCGGCTCCGGAAGCCACTCGCCGACGTAGGTCTCCCGTCGGGCGCGAGCGGAGCGCAGCTCGTCGATCGCGAGCCGCGTCGCGATGGTGGCGGCGTAGGCGCGAGGCGAGGAGATCTCCTCGCCTCGCTCGATCGCGGAGTGCACCCTCAGCAGGGCCTCCTGGACGACGTCCTCGGCCTCGCTGACGCTGCCGAGCATCCGGTACGCGACCGCGAAGGTCCTCGGGCGAAGATCGTCGAGCAGCTCGCTCTCCGAGACGCTCATCCCAAACCCTCCTTGAAGCCCTGCCGCCAGCTCGGATAGCGGAGCTCCCAGCCCAGCTCGCGCTTCGCCTTCGCGTTCGACGCTCCGCGCACCTCGGTCATCATGATCGCCGCTGCCTCACCGCCGAGCAGGCGGCCGAGCCAGAGCGGCAGGTGACGAGGCGGCTTCGCGCCGATGACGCCGGCGAGCTCGGTAACGATGTCGGAGACCGCCGTGGGGTCATCGTCGACCACGTTGTACACGCCCGGCTCACCCCGATCGAGCGCGGCGGCGGTTGCCGATGCCGCATCGTGGATCTGGACCATCGACCAGATTCCCTTCCCGCTCCCGACCACCGGAAACCTGCGCTTCATTACCAACTCCGTCATCTCGCCCGGCGGATCCACGCTCAGCGAGGTCCCGGGACCGTAGAAGCCCCCGTAGCGGAGGGCGAGGCCCTCGATGCCGTCGGCGTTCGTGACCGCATCCTCGGTATGACGGATCGCCGCGAAGCTCTGCCGCAGCGTCCTCGGGGGGGAATCCTCCAGCGGATCCTCCTCGCTCTTCACCGGCCCACCGACCCGCTTGAACGGCCAGCCGGCGAAGCTCTGCGCGATGAACCGCCGAGCGCCAACCGCTCTCGCCGCGGCGAGCAGATGATCGGTTCCCGCGATGCGCAGGCTGTTGGTGGTGGCGAATGCCTTGTCGATGTTCCGCGCGAACGTGCCGGTGAGGTCGGTCAGCTCGTGGACGACCGCCTCGGGCTCGGCCTGCGCGACGGCCTGGGCGACGGCCTCGGGGTCCAGCGCATCCGCGATCACCGGCCTGGCGCCCATCGATCGAATCTGATCCTGCTTCGACGGGGTCCTGGTCATGCCGACCACCTCGTGCCCGCCTTCGACCAGCATCGGCACCAGCTGCTTGCCGAGCGCTCCGGTTGCTCCCGCTACAAAGACCTTCATGACTACCTCCTTTCGAAGTGTGGAGGTAAAGACGGGACGGCCGACCCGGCTGTGACAGCTACGCGGCGACGGGCTCGCGGTCCCGCCAGGCGTTCCAGCGCCTCTCGAGCGCCTTCATGAAGCGCTTCGGATTCTCGGAGTAGATCCGATCGCCGAGGGCGATCGCGGCGAACTGCAGCTCTCCGCGGCGCTGGTCGATCTCCTCAAGCAGGTGGCGCCGGTCGCCCGCCGTCGAGAAGGCATCGCGCCGGCGCTGCGCCTCGTTGCGCAGCAGCGCCAGGTCGTGGTCGTCGCCGAGGTGATCCGAGAGGTCATGTGTGTGGTCGGCGATCCCGCCGAGCAGCGCGGCGTCGGCATCCCGAATCAACCGCAGCTGGTACCAAAGGTCCTTGGCGCGCTTGCGCAGCTCATGGAGGTTGGTGACGCTCGCCTCCTCCTCAACCGCACGCAGGCGCTTGCGGCCGCGCCGGTAGCTGCGATGGAGGCCCGGCCCGATCAGGTCCCAGCCGTCGCCCTCCAGCGGCAGGCCCTCGATTCTCGAGCGGCCGGTTGCGAGCTCAGCGGCGGCGCCGACCATCGCCCGCTCGACCGAGCCGTCGTCGTGTGCCGCGCGGTTCTCCTCATCGAGCTGGTCCCGGAACCCATCGAACCGATCGCGGGCCGATTGCCCGAAACGCTCCCCGAGCTCGTCCAGGGCCTCGACCAGGATCTCCGCGTCGCGGAAGCTGCTCAGCCTTCTTGCGACATCGCGGTAGTGGTCGTTTTCGCGGCGCCAGACGTCATCGCCCAGCGCGTCGCGGACCAGGCGCAGTGCGGAGCGGATCTTCTTCACGTCCTTGCGGGCCTCATGGATCGCCTCTGGCGGCTCCAGGCCGGCATCGCCGCGGAGTCCCGCGATAGCGTCGTCGACCTGCGCCGCGAGCACACGCTTGATCCCGGCATCCACCGGCTCCCCGGCCAGCAGGCGGTAGGCATCCGAGTGGAAGGTGCTTGCCTCCATGAGCTTCTCCTCCCACATATGGGTGCGGAATTAACAGCCCGCGATGTAAAAACGCCGATAACCCGTCCCTCAGGCGGCGGGAGCGCCCTCCGCGGCGAGCGTCTCGTTCAGGTAGCGGCGGTCGCCCGTGACGTCCTCGCCGAGCCACTCGGGTGGGTCGAAGCCACGCGCCTCCTGCTCGGAGGGGAACTCGATTTCCGCCACCACGAGGCCCTCCAGGTCGCCCTCGTAGAGGTCGACCTCGATCCTCAGATCCCCGTGTGGGACCAGATGGCGGCGCTTGTGGAGGCGCCGCCCCTCGGTCAGCGGCCAGAGCGAGTCGAAGCTCTCGGGATCGAGCTCGATCTCGGCCTCCTCCCGGGAGAGCCCCGAGCCGCGCTTGGCCGTGAGCACGAGCCGCTCCCCTTTGCGGCGGAGCCTCACCTCACCCTCGGCGCCGATCGCCAGGTATCCCTGCTCGATCTCATCCGCGGACGCGCCGGTGAGATCCGGCGGATCCGGCACGAGGAACTTGCGCTCGACCTCCACGGCCAACACCGTAGACTGGGGACCGACCCGACAGGGGGGCTCGCGGGCAAGCGGGCTGAGATAGCGGACTACACCCCCCCTCCGCTGACCCTTTGAACCTGTGCGGTAATGCGCGCGGAGGGAGCATGCTGACGAGACTTCGCGAAAGCACTCCGGACGCGGCCGTCGAGGGCCGCACCGGCGGAGCGACCCCCGAGACGCTCGATGCGATCGGTGCGCCGGTGAGCGTGAGCGGCGTCATCCACTCGTTCGGCGAGCTGCGCGCGATCGAGCGGATCGACCTGGAGGTTGCGCCGGGCGAGGTGATCGGGATCGTCGGGCCCTCGGGCTGTGGCAAGACCACGCTGCTCGAGCTGGTCGCCGGCCTGCGGCCACCTGACGCCGGCGGGATCACGGTGGGCGGCCACGCCGAGGCCGCCGAGCGTCTGGAGCGCTGCGCCTACATGCCGCAGCGCGACCTGCTGCTCCCCTGGCTCTCCGCACTCGACAACGCCGCCCTCGCGCTGAGGGTCGCCGGGGTCCCCCGCGCGACCGCACGGGCACGGGCCGACGAGCACTTCGAGCGACTTGGGCTGGCCGGCTTCGAGGGCTCGAGGCCCAACGAGCTGTCCGGGGGGATGCGGCAGCGGGTCGCGTTCCTCCGCACCCTGATGGCGGGACGGCCGGTCCTGCTGCTCGACGAGCCGTTCGCATCGCTGGACGCCATCACCCGCGCCGAGATGCAGGAATGGCTCGCCGCCGTGCTCGGCCCGGCATCGGGCGGCTCCTCCGCTTCCCGTCCGGGGACGCCGCGCCACACCGTACTTCTCGTCACCCATGACGTGGAGGAGGCGCTCTACCTATCCGACCGGGTCCTCGTGCTCAGCTCCCGCCCCGCGAGCGTGTGCGACCGGATCGAGATAGAGGGTCCTCGCGCGCCCGACCGGGCGGCCGCGGTCACGTCGCGTCAGTTCGCCGAGCTGAAGCAGCGCGCGCTGCGCAGCCTCGCGGAGGGGGCGGGATGAGCGCCGCACGAAGGTACGCGCGCCGCTCGCGGTGATCCTGGTCCTGCTGGGTGCCTGGGAGCTCGCGGCTCGCTGGGATCTGATCTCGAACGCGCTCAACATCGAGGACTTCCTGGTCCCGGCACCGAGCGACATCGCGCAATCGCTCTGGCGGGATCGCTCGCTGCTCGCCGACGACTCCTGGGTCACCCTGCGCGAGGTCCTGCTCGGCTTCCTCTGCGCACTCGTCGCCGGGCTCGCCTTCGCGGTGATCCTGCACCTCTCCGACACGCTCCGCCGAGCGTTCTACCCGCTGCTGGTGGCCTCACAGACCATCCCCCCGGTGGCGATCGCGCCGATCCTGGTCGTCTGGTTCGGCTTCGGCCTCGGGCCGAAGGTGCTCCTGATCGCCCTGATCTGCTTCTTCCCGGTCACAGTCAACACCCTCGACGGGCTTCGCTCCGTGGACCCGCAGCTGATCACGATGATGCGGACGCTGGGAGCCGGTCGCGCCCAGATCCTCGGCAGGGTCGAGCTCCCCTCGGCCCTCCCCTTCTTCTTCAGCGGGACGAAGATCGCGATCGCGGTCGCCGTGATCGGGGCGGTCTTCGCCGAATGGGCTGGCGCCGGCTCGGGCCTCGGGCATCAGATCCTGATCGCGTCGAGCAGCCTGCTGACCGCCCGGATGTTCGCGGCGATCACCCTGCTCTCCGTGATGGCGATCGTCCTCTTCGCGCTGGTCTCGCTGATCGAGCGGCGCGTCGTCACCTGGGACCGGCGGGATGTGACGCGAGGGTGACCGGATCCAGAAGGACAGCGCTGCTCGCAATCGCCGTCGCGGTCGCTCTGGCGCTGTCGATTGCGTCCTGCGGAGGCGGCGGCGACGCGACGACCGGCTCGGCCTCCAACCCCCAGCCCTTCACGCTCGATCTCGACTGGTACGTCAACCCCGACCACGCCGGGATCTACAGCGCGCTGGACCAGAACTACTTCAAGCAGGCGGGGCTCGACGTCCGGCCGCAGGTCCCCTCCGACCCCTCGGCACCGATCAAGGAGGTGGCGGCCGGCCGGGCCGACCTGGCGGTCTCCTACGAGCCCGAGGTACTGCTCGCACAGGACAAGGGCCTCGACGTCGAGGCGGTCGCTGCGATCGTCGACCGGCCTCTCACGTCGCTGATCTCGCTGCCGAGGGCCGGGATCGCGAGCGCTTCGGACCTCCAGGGCAAGACCGTTGGGACCGCGGGCATTCCCTACCAGAGCGACTACCTGGAGACCATCCTTCAGACTGCCGGCCTGCCCGCCTCCGCTGCCAAGCAGGTCAACGTGGGGCTCAACCTGCTGCCGACCCTGATCGGGGGCAGGGCCGACGCCATCCTGGGCGGGTTCCGGAACATCGAGGGCGTGGACCTGCGCCTTCGCGGCCTCGACCCGCGCATCGTGCCGGTCGACCAGCTCGGCGTCCCCACCTACGACGAGCTCGTGCTGGTGGCCAGGAAGTCAACTGTCGACGACCACCCCGACGCGATCCGCAGCTTTATCGCCACCTTGGCGAGGGGCACCGCGTACGCAAGGGGCCACCCGCAGGAAGCGGCCAACGCGGTGACTGCGGCGGGCAAGGGTCTCGACCCGATGCAGACACGGGCGGAGGTGAATGCCACCCTGCCGCTGCTCGCCGGGGCGCGCGGACGGCCCTACGGCTACCTGGACCCCGACCAGTGGCACGAGTACGCCGAGTGGATGGCTCAGCACGACCTGATCACGTCCGCTCCACGGACGAGCGACGTGATCACGAACGGGCTGCTGCCCTAACCCCCTCGACGGGAGTCGGCCCGATCCCTACGCCGCGAGCCGGGCCGGCGGGCCGGCCCCGACGGCCTTGTGCCAGCCGGCCAGCGCGAAGGCGCCGGCCAGTCCGCGAAAGGGCGCGTAGGGCGCGAAGTACTCCTCGACCTCCTCGACCGTGGCGCGGCGGCCGAGGCCGGCGACGTGGCCGACGAGCTTGACGTAGGCGAGGTCGCCGGCGGGGAGCGAGTCGGGGTCGCCGCGACCGTGCAGGCCCAGGCACTGCATCGTCCAGGGGCCGATCTCGGGGATCGCGAGCAGCCGCCGGTCGGCGTCCGCGTCGCCGAGGTCGGCGCGCCCGCTCGCCACCTCCTTGGCGCAGTGCACCATCGCGATCGAGCGGCCCTGGCTCAGGTCCATCGAGGCGAGCTCGGCGGGGGCGCGGCCGGCGATCACGACGGCGGAGGGGACGTCTCTGAGCGGCCATGGGTCGCGGCCGCGGCGCGGCGGCGGATGATCGGCCGGAAGATATGCAGGAGCCCAGCGCCGCACGATCCGGCGCTGGATCTCCGCCGCCCGCGAGCTCTGAATCAGCTGGGCCGTGATCGCCCAGCAGAGTGCCTCCCAGGGCCACGGCCTGCGGCGCGGCCGGATCCAGGGCTTGTGGTGGATGACCGAGCCGAGCAGCGGATCCCGCTTGAAGGTCTCGTAGAACTCGCTCAGGTCGTCCTCCACCGCGAGGGAGAAGCGCATCCGCTCGACCGCGATTTCGAGCTCGGGCTCTCCGGCGGCCGGGGCGGGGCCCTCGATCGCGATCGGATGGTCGACCAGCGCGGGGTCGATCGACTCCGCTCGGACGTGGACATAGCCGTCGGGGCCCTGCCAACCCCGAACCCGAACGGGACTGCGGCCGACGTGAATGAGGCGCTCCAGAACGCCGCCGCGCGAGCGCATCACGCCGTCCGGGCCGCGCCCCGGGCGCAGCCTGTACGGCGAGCGCGGCATCACCCGCTCCTCGATGACCGGCGACACGTCCGGCTCCTAGATGATTGATTCCACGGCGCCGTCCGTCTGGCGGCGGGCGTGGCCGAGCAGATCGAGGACGCAGGGCGAAGCCTTTGGTGGTGCCAAAGGCGAGCCCGAGGACGAAGAGATGCGACGCGCCACGTCCGTCGCCAGCGCGGGCGTGGTCGTGGGATCAATCATCTAGCGGCCGAGGACGTGCACGTCGACCAGGAAGCTGCGGCTGGCGACGACCTTCTCACGGCGCCGGAAGAGCCCGCGGCGAGGTGGGCGCCTCGGCGAGCGCGCGGCACGCGCCACGGCGACGACCGCGACGCCGGCGGCCGCGCCTCCGGCGGCGGCCACGGCCAGGGGGCCGACCTCCCGCCCCCAGATCTCGATCGTGCGGTTCTGCAAACGGACCGGCAGCGGCCTGACCGGCCCCGCCTCGATCAGCTCATCGCTCGTCTGCAGCTCCTCGCCCATCCGTTTCATCCTAAGGGCACGTCAAGACCCCATCACAGGCGTTTCTCATAGAGCCGGTAGCGCTTGACGACATGGCCGCCCATCCCCTCCATGGCGCGGTTCATCGGCTCGTTGGTCTCGAGGATCCAGCCCGTCTCGGCGCCGCCGACACCGGTCTCGGCCGCGGTCTCGATGTGGCGGACGTAGAAGCGGGCGGCGATGCCCGTGTGCTGGTACTCCGGCTTGACGCCGAGAGCGAAGACCCGGACCCGGTCGATCTTGCGCTTGCCCAGGAGGAACCGGAGCCAGCCGAAGGGCAGGAGCCGGCCCCCCATCCTCTTGGTCACCTGGTTGATGTCCGGAAGGCTGAGCGCCGCCCCCAGGATCTCGCCGTCACGGTCGGCGATGAAGGCCCAGCGCTCGTCGAGGATCTGCTTCAGGTTCTTGGCCTGGAAGGAGACCTCCTCGTCGGTGATCGGGACGAAGCCCCAGTTCCTCTCCCAGGCGGAGTTGTAGACCTCCATGAAGCGCCCGATCTCGGCCTCGAGGTCCCGCTTTTTCATGTTCCGGACCGTGATTCCGTGCTCCGACTCGACCTTGTCGGCGACCGCGTGGATCGCGTCGGCGAAGCGGTCGCCCTGCTTCAGCGCCCCCATCGCGATGTCCCACATCAGCAGGTCCATGGTCTTGCCGTAGCCGAGCGCCTCGATCCGCTCGCGGTAGTAGGGCGGATGCCACGGCTGGAGGATCATCGGGTCGATGTCGTAGCCCTCGATCAGCAGGCCGCATTCATCGTTGGTGGTGAAGTCCATCGGGCCGATCAGCCGCTCACGCCCCCGCTTGCGGACCCACTCCTCGGCCGCTCGGAACAGCGCGGCGAAGATCTCCGGATCGTCCTCCGCCTCGATGAAGCCGAACTGCCCGTCGCTGCCGCCCTGGTACTGGTCCCAGCGGCGATCGACCTGCGCCGTGATCCGCCCCACCGGCTCGCCATCGCGCCAGGCCAGGAAGTACTCCGCCTCCGCGTGCTCGAAGTAGGGGTTCTTCTCCCGGTCGAGGAACTGGCGCCGCTCGAAGATCAGCGGCGGGACCCAGGGAGTGCCCTGGTGGAGGCGAAACGGCAGCTTGATGAACCTGCTGAGCTCGGCGCGACCCTGCACGGGTCGCACCTGTAGAGGGCCTGGCATCGGCTGCGGAAGCTACACATGCGAGACTTCCGGGGCATGTCCGACTCCACCAAAACCCCGGTGGACGTCTTCGAGAAGGCCCGGACCCACGACCGGGTCGAGCAGCTCGAAGCCGCCAAGCAGGGCGACCTCCTCCCTTACTTCCGGATCCTCCAGTCCCAGGCGGGGCCCGTGGTGGAGATGGAGGGGCGCGAGACGATCATGCTCGGCTCCAACAACTATCTGGGGCTGACCACCGACGAGCGGGTCAAGCAGGCCGCGCGCGACGCGCTGGAGCAGTACGGGACCGGGGTGACCGGATCCCGCCTGCTGAACGGCACCACGCCCATGCACGTCGAGCTTGAGCGCGAGCTCGCCGAGTGGATGGGGACCGAGGACGTGATCGTCTTCACCACCGGCTATCAGTCGAACCTCGGCGCGATCAGCGCGATCCTGGAGCCCGGCGACACAGTGATCTGCGATGCGGGCGACCATGCCTCGATCCTGGACGGCTGCAAGCTCTCCGGGGCCCGCCTCCGGCCGTTCCGCCACAACCGGATGGACAAGCTGGAGACGATGCTGGAACGCGCGGCCGCCGAGGAGAGCGGCACGCTCGTGGTGGTCGATGGCGTCTTCTCCATGGAGGGCGACGTCTGCGACCTGCCCCCGATCGTCGAGCTCTGCCGCCGCTACGGGGCTCGGCTGATGGTCGACGAGGCCCACGGAGTCGGGGTTCTCGGCAAGAGAGGGGCGGGAGCCTGCGAGCTGTTCGGGCTGGAGGACGACGTCGACCTGCGCATGGGCACCTTCTCCAAGAGCCTGGCCTCCTGCGGGGGCTTCATCGCAGGATCCGAGGAGGTGGTCGAGTACCTGCGGATCGCCTCACGTTCGTTCATCTTCAGCGCCTCCGCCGTCCCCGCCGCCGTGGGGGCTGCCCTTGGCGCCCTGCGGATCATCCGGTCGGAGGGCCCGGAGCTGATGGCTCGCCTGCTCGACAACGCGGCCTACCTGCGGCAGGGCTTTCGTGACCTCGGCCTCAAGGTCGTCGAGCCGGGGACCCTCCCGGACGGCACCGAGGCCAACACGCCGGTGGTCCCGGTGATCGTCGGCGAGGACTGGCAGGCCGTCCTGCTCTGGAAGGCCCTGTTCGACGAGGGCGTCTACACCAACGTCGCCCTCCACCCCGCCGTCCCTCCGGGTGGCGCGCTGCTGCGGACCAGTCTGATGGCGACCCATGAGCGCGAGCAACTCGATCGAGCCCTCGAGATCTTCGCCGACGTCAAGGGCCGCTTTCCAGAACTACCGGCCGGCTGACCCGAAGTTTGGGTATGCGGGCCCCGGGGTAGTGAGTACGGTTTCGCCTGCCGGCTGGACGCGGTAACACCTCGGACACAAAACATCTGCTCTTAGCG
This sequence comes from uncultured Solirubrobacterales bacterium, assembly GCA_963815665.1. GTDB lineage: Bacteria > Actinomycetota > Thermoleophilia > Solirubrobacterales > 70-9 > DASUPK01. The sequence continues at coordinate 342,188 of CAWFHN010000013.1, forward strand.
GACGGGAAGATTTTTTGGGTGTTGACCGTCGGCGCGCCAGGCGTATAAGTTTCGCCTCGCCGCGCGCTTCCGGGGCAGGGAGCGGACGGGAACAGATTTAGGAGAGGACCGTCCCCTTCCCCCGGCTCGAGAGAGCACTGGGGCACGTCGGCGCAACCCAGCCCGCCAAAACCAATCCTGATTCCGCAGGAGGGAGAAATATGTCTGCTGCCTCGACGATTGCCCCTGCCCGCCCACTGCCAATCCCCCATCGGCGGATCGAGCCTACGGTCGTCGAACCCCAGACTGAGTTAGAGCCGAGACAGGCAGGCACCTCCCAGTGCATGGAGGCCCTGGCCCGCGCGAACGAGGTTCGCCTCGCCCGCGCCGCCCTGAAGCGGGACATCTGCGCCGGCCGCCGCGCCGTCACCGAGGTGATCATCGAGTCCCCCTGGGAAGCCAACAGCATGAGCCTCAGCGAGCTCCTCTGCAGCCAGCGCCGCTGGGGACGTGCCCGCTCGCGGAAGCTGCTTTCTTCGGCCGCGCTCAACGAGGGGAAGAAGGTAGGCAGCCTGACGGAGCGCCAGCGCAGGATCCTGGTCGGCGCCCTCGAGGCGAAGCTGGCCAGCCGGATGAACTAGCCCCGGCGCCCGGAATGGGCGGCGGGATACTCACCCCTTGAGGCGATAGAGGGCGCCGCCGGAGCGACGGCGGAAGGCCGAGGCGAAGAGCCAGGCGGCGCCCCCGAACGCCACCAGCCCGCCGGCGACGCAGACCGCCGGGTTCAGCTTGGTCGCAAGGAACAGGGCACCGAACACCGGCACGCCGAGGGCGGCCGAGAGCAGCAGCGTGTGGGAGCGGTAGGCCGCGAAGTGCTCGCGAATCGAGAGCTCCAGGCCGGCAAGCGAGGCCAGGCCGAGGCCAACGGCGATCATCACGAGACCCTGCGGCGGCGTGAAGAAGAAGCCGGCGATCAGCAGGACGACGCCGATGAGGATGACGATCTCCGTCAGCGGGAAGCTGCCCCACAGCGCCGGCGGGCGGCCGGGCGAGCCCCGCCGCCGGGCGGTGCGCGCGCGCTGGGCATCGTCCAGCGCCACCGCGGATTGCTGGGCCTGGGCTACCGGTTTGCCAGCGGCCTGGCGCCGGCGCCGCTTGCGGCGCTGTCCCTTCGTCGCCATCGTGATTCAGGGGGCCGGAGCCCCTTGGCTAACGGACAACCGGAGGAGATCTTGACCTGCCACCAGCCGAGCAGCATCCCCAGGACGCCCCATCTCGGCTTGGCGTGCCAGTGCTTGCACCCGGGCTCGCCGATGTCCTCGTTGCAGACGCGCTCCCACCTGTGGGAGGCGGGGTCAGCGACCATCTCCTCGATCAGCTCCCGGTTGGCCTCCTCGACGACGGCGTAGTCGTGCAGGTCGGCCTTGACGTCCTGGATCCGGGCGGCGAGTCCGTCGCGGACCCTTTCGAGCTCGTCCGCCGACAGGAGGCGCGGTCCGCCCATCCCCGCAACGGCGAAGTCGATCCCCTTGCGCGGGAAGGCGGAGCCGAACAGCCTGGCAAGGGCGAGCTCCATCGCAGCGATCTGACGCCGCAGGTCGGCGCGGGCCTCCCGCTCGTCATGCTGATACAGGGCGGTGTCGAGGCCCGCCGGCGGGGCCGGTGGAACCCAGGATTCCTCAACCTCCGGCGCGATCGGCGACTCGGGAAGATCAGCGCGTTCGAGCAGCTCCTCCATCATCAGTCCTCCTCTGCCCCGGAGTCTACGCTCGCAGGGCGCTCCCCGCCACCCATAGGGCCTCCTCGAGGGCGATGTCAGGCACTCCACGCACGCTGATCGCCACCAGCAGCACCCGCCTCGTGCCTCGCTTCACGCCTCTGCCCTCGGCCGTCTTGTCGAAGAGGATCCCGAGTGGCCGCCTCTCATCGGCGACGACGATCGTGCCCTCGGGTAGCGGGGAAACCCTTCCCTCGAAGCCCTCGCCCTCGGCCGACAGGCGCAGGCCCAGCCGGCCTTCCGCCCGATCCGCGTCGAAGGCCCTCAACGCCACGCCGACCTCGACCATCGCGATCGTGAGCGCGTCGTCCACGCGATTGCGGCTCTTGAAGCGACCGTCGTGAATCCGCTCGAAGATCAGCTGCTCGATCGGCGTGCGGGTGGTGTCCGGATCGAGCCCGATGTGCCTGAAGAACACGCGGTATGCCCAGGGAATCGGCTGCTGCCGGAGCAGGATCGCCTGCGCTCCGGCGATCCGGTCGCTGAGCGACCGCAGCCGCTCCTTGAGCGCCTCCGGGCTTCGGCCGGTCGTCGTCTCCAGCGCCGTCGAGACGATCGAGAGGCCGGGAAACTCCTCAGCCAGGGCGGGCTCGATCCAGCCGGGCTCCGGCGCAACCTCCCATTGATCGGGGAGCTCTGCCATCAGCGCAGGGTCGCGGCCCTCCGGTCGGAAGCGGCAATCAGGGTGTCCACCTTGGAGAAGAACTGCTGGTCGTCGAGTCGGCCGATCGAGGTGGCCTGGAAGATCCCCCCGGGATAGGCGTAGACGAAGGTCGGGCAGCCACCGACGCGATAGAGGTTGGAGAGAGCCCCGTCGCGGTCGAGCCCGACCGGGTGCGTCCACTGATGCTGCGCGATCAGCTTGCGCACTTCGGAATCCGAGTCGCGGACGTCGACCGCGAGGAAGTTGACCTGACTCGAGTAGCGGCTGTAGGCGTGCTGGAAGACGTCCTCCTGGTTCTCGCAATCACCTCCGCGCGTGAACCAGAACGACAGGACCAGTGGCTTGTCGAAGAGATCGCATACACGGATCGCGCCGGGGACGTCGACCCGGCACGCGGGAGTCCTCTGATTTCCCGGGGGACATGGAATCCGCGCCGAGTCGCAGTCGTCCTGGGCGATGTTGGCATCCCCGCCGGCACCGGTGCGCGCATCCGGGACGGCGAACTGAGCCAGCGGCATGTCCCCTTCGCTGCTCGCCCCGAGCACGCCCTTGTTCTTCGTCGAGATCGTGTTGATCCCGGCGATCGCGATCAACGCGATGAACGCCATCCCGACGATCAGCGAGTAGATCGTGGTGCGGCGCGGGCGCCCGCTCGGATCCTTCCCGGAGCCGTCGTCTCGTCCAGCGCCGTTCTCCACGGCGTCAATCGTCCCCTATGTCGCGGATTGGCTCGGCGCCACCGTTGCCGAGCGGGTGCGGGCGGGCAGCGGGAAGCCCTCCTCGGCCCAGACGACGACCGCGGGCAGCACCAGCATCACGCCCGCCAGCGCCACCAGCAGGTCGACGACCGTGACCAGCCCGAAGTCGCGGAGCACGGGCGCCACCGAGATCAAGCCGATGTCGTCGAGCAGGGGCAGCCCGGCGATCGCGAGGACAGCGAATCCGGCGATCGCGGTGACGCCGGACGCGAGCACGGCCGCGCCGGTGCGGAGGTAGGTTCGCCGCAGCGCATCTCCCACGGAGAGGCCGGCCTGGCGCTCGCTGGCGTAGCGGGCGGAGAGGATCACGCTGAACTCCGTCGCGACCGCGATCACCAGCGCCCCGAGGGTGGCCGACATCGGGTTGAGGGACACGCCCAGGGCCGCCACCACGAGCCCGGACCAGCCCGTGGCCATCACCACCGGGATCAGCGGGACGAGGGCGCGCCGGACCGAGCGGTATACCGCCGCGAGGACGATGCCCACCGCGAGCAGGCCGACGAGTGGCAGCCACCAGCGGCTGTGAGAGAGGTCGGTGTTGGCCTCGGCCGCCAGCACGGGCAGGCCGGCCAGCTGGACGGTCGTGCCGGCGGGCGGCGCCGGGCCGTCCGGCGGGTTGATCTGAGAGCGGATGTCGTCGATCAGCTTCTGCTGGTCCGAGAGCGGCTGAACTCGGATGCCGAAGGCGATGTCCGCGGTGTCGCCGATCGGCGTCGACCCCGCCGCGGGGTTGCATTCGCCCCGGTGGCTGATGACGATCTGGGAGATGAAGCAGGGCAGCGCCTGGACCAGCGCGTGGACGTCACCCACACCCTGGCTCGACTGCCCGCTCGACGACGCAGACGACGAGGACGCGTTGGAGCCGCCGAAGAAGTCGGTCAGCGAGAGGGCGGGACAGATCTGGGCGTTGGCGCAGCTCGGATTGGATCCCGAGAAGCCATGGCGGGCCAGCACCCGTTGCTGGAAGCCCTCGGCCCATGAGATCACGGCGGGGCTGGTCGGATCCTTGGCCTTGATGGTCACGTTGACGTCACCCGAGATCCCCGTCTGCTTCTCGAGCTCGTTCAGGTCCTTGAGCGCGGCCAGATGGGGCGGCGCCAGATCGCGGATATCGGTCTCGACCCCGGTCCCAGCGCTCGCCACCCATCCGCAGACGGCCAGCAGCAGCCCGGCCGCGAGGACGCGCCGCGGGGATGCGATCGCCATCGCGATTGCAGCCACCCCGATGGCCCGAAGGCGGGCCGCGGCGGCGCCGATCCGCCGGGCGGGCTCAGCGGGCCGGCCCGGCTCGGCGCCGCGCCAGGCCGAGAGCCCGAGCGCCGCCAGCCCGCCCGTGAGCGCGATCAGGAAGGCGAGGGCGATCCCGATCACCAGCAGCAGCCCGAAGGAGCGCACCAGTGGGCTCGGCGAGAGAGCGAAGACGGCGAAGCCGGCGATCGTCGCGACGCACGCGGCGCCGATCACGGGGCCCCCGCCCGCGGCGGCGATCGCAACGCCGCGCCCGGGCGGCGCCCCCTCGGCGCGCGCCTCGTTGAAGCGAGCCTGGAACTGGATCGCGTAGTCGACCGCCAGGCCGACCAGCACCGGGAGCATCGCGATCGCCCCGACCGTCAGGGAGCCGCCGAAGAGGGCCACCAGGCCCAGGGTCATCGACCCGGCGGCGACCGCGACCCCGAGGGGCAGGAGGCGCAGCGGTCGGGGCAGGATGAGGAACAGGGTGAGCGCCATCACCAGCCCGGCAACCCCGAGCAGCAGAAGCGTCTGATTGCGGAGCTCCCGGGCCCCTGCGTCGACCACCACCGGCGCGCCGGTGACGATGTAGCTGCCGTCCGTGAGCTTGAAGCGGGGGTTCGACACCGCCTGGCGGAAGAGGCCGATCGCCTCGTGTCGCTCAGCATCGGTCATGTCCGGGCGCAGCCGGACGATGATCTGCGCGGCGTCCTTGTTCGGGAACAGGTAGCCGAAGCGCTCCTTGGGCGTCCCCGCCGGCTTCGACTGGTCGAAGACGACCCGGCTGACGAAGTTGGGGTCGTCCAGCCGCGGGACGGAGGTGATCCCGTACTTCAGCGCCACCTGGATCAGCTGGCTCTGGAACCGGCTGAGCACCTGCTGGGCCGCCGCGTTTCCGGCCTGTTGCTGCTCGGGGGTCGAGGCGCCCCGGTTCGCGGCCGCCCTCGCCGCCCTCTGCCCGGCCTGCCGGGCGGCCTGGCTGGCGCCGCCGATCTGGCCCTGTAGAGCCTGCTGGATCCCGGCGACGCTCAGGTACAGGAAGGTCCCGGGACCGAAGACCGATCGGCTCGGGTGCAGCTTGGCAATCTGGTCGCAGACGGGCGGCAGCGGCTGCTTCTTTCGATGCGGCAGCGAAGCGGCCAGCTGAGTGCCGCCGGCGAAGCACTCCTCGAGCTCGAAGAGCGGCTCGAGGTCCTTGGTGAGGACGAGCTTTCGCAGGTCCTCCTTCGCCAGCACGATCACCGGCTCGTCCCCGAATTCCTGGTGGAAGTCCTGGGTCGCCTTGTACTCCGAGGAGCCCTTGCTGACCAGCGTGTCGGTCCCGGCGTTGGTGTCGAGCTGGGTGGCCGCGAAGATGCCGGCCCCCGTCAGCACCACGATGGGCGCGATCACGAGCAACGGCCAGCGCACGGCCACGCCCGCGACCCGCTCGAAGAATCTCCCCGCACTCACGAGGGCGGAGGTTACGGAGCGACTATGAAGATGGCGCCAATCAGGCCGCGCGGAGCTGCCGCCAGCCCTCACTGGCTATCGCGACGTGCACACGGCCGTCAGGGCCGCGGCGCTCGAGCACGAGACCACGGTTGATCGACCGTTTCAGAGCGCGCTGCCGGTCGGCGTGGCTTCGCCTGGGGAGGGTCAGTACGAGCTCTGGGACGAGGCAGTAACCGTCGCCGGCCAGCTCGACGATCGCATCGAGCACGTCCTCGTCGGTGATGCGCTTCAGGGCCACTCCGATGACGGTAGCGCCGTCCTCGGCGTCGCTAATCCATTGCGAGTGGGCCCTTGACGTCGGCGTTGAGGAACTGGCGGATGAACTCGTTCTTCGAGTTGAAGAGCTCCTCCGCGGGGCCGGACTCGACGATCTTGCCCTTCCAGAGAACCGCGAGGAACTCGGCGATCCGGCGGGCGGTCGCGAGGTCGTGGCTGATCACCAGGTAGCAGCCGCCGTTCTCCTCGTGGACCTCGCGGATCAGCTCGCAGAGGAGGGCGGTGCGGACGGGGTCGAGGCCCGAATCGGGCTCGTCGAACATGACGATGGCCGGGTCCAGCACCAGCGCCCGGGCGAATCCGGCGCGCTTGCGCATCCCACCCGAGAGCTCGTTCGGCATCTTGTACATCGCCTCGGCGAGCCCGACCTCGCGAAGTCGCCGCGTGACGATCTCCTCGATCTCCTCCTCGCTCTTGTCCGTGTGCTGCCGGAGCGGGAAGCAGGTGTTGTCGTAGACGTTCATCGAGCCGAACAGGGCGCCGTCCTGGAAGAGCAGGCCGAACTTCTTGCGCACCTCGAAGAGCTCGTCGTCCGTCATGCCCGGGATCGACTCGCCGTGGACCAGCACGTCGCCGGAGTCGGGATAGAGCAGTCCGACGATGTGCTTGATCAGGACGCTCTTGCCCGTGCCGGAGGGGCCGAGCACCATCGAGATCATGTTGTCGGGAAGGCCGAGGTTGCAGCCGTTCAGGATCCGGGTGCGGCCGAACTGCTTGACGAGATCGATGATCTCGATCGCGTCCTCCCCGCCGTGGTCCTGCTTCATGCCGGTGTGCCACTTGTACGGGTCGGGATCGTCGGCGTCGACGCCGGGAATGATGTAGTCGCGCCGGGAGAAGTCCTCCTCGCCGAAACCCTGGGAGGCCAGCGGATCGCCCTGCTCCACCGCCTCGGCGTCCGCCGTGGCCTCCTCGGCCTCGGGGGCCTGGGCCCGGGCGGGCGCCTTGGGGCGTGCGGTGCTGCGGGCGGTTGTCGAACGGCTCGAGCTCGCGCGGCTGCTCGTGCTCTCGCTTCGCGGGGTGCTCTTCTTCCTCTCAGCCACCGTTTACGCCTCCTTCGAAGTTCACAAAAAGTGTAGGTAGTCGGCCCGGGTCAGCCGCCGATTGGCGCCCTCGGGTTAGCCCCCCAGAAGACCAGGGTTCCCATCATCCCGATGATGTGGACGAGCACGATGTTGAGCACCATCGACTTCGCGGTCGCGGTGCCGACTCCCACCGGACCACCGGATGCCGTGTAGCCGTAATAGCAGCCGACGAGCACGATGGCGGTCGCCATCACCATGCCCTTTATCAAGCTGAATAAGAGATCCGGCGGGTTCTGGAACATCCAGAAGATCAGGAAGTAGCCACCCGAGGAGACGTCCCCGATCTGCTCGACGACCGCGAGCCAGCTGGCGAAGTAGCCGATCCCGACGGCGGCCAGGTACATGAACGGGAACGCGATCCACGCAGCGAGCAGCCGGGTGGCCGCCAGGAAGGTGACCGGGGGGACGCCCATGACCTCGAGCGCGTCGATCTCGTCGGAGATCCGCATGGCGCCCAGCTCAGCGACGATCCCGGTGCCCACCTTGGCGGCGAGCATGTAGCCGAAGGCGTAGGGGATCACCTCGCGCAGGTCGCACCAGGCGGCGAACACGCCCGCGTAGGCGGGGGCGCCGACCGAGCGGTTGAAGTAGGCCCCCTCGATCCCGCACTGCAGGCCGAGGATGAAGACCAGGCCCCAGATCACGATCGTGGAGCCGAGGATCAGGATGCCGGTCTGGCGGAGAGCCTCGCCGAAGAACTGGAAGACGCGGCCGGTGTACACCAGCCCCGCCACGCGCGAGCAGAACCCGAAGATCTCGCCGATCGAGTTGAGCCAGCCCCTGGGGACTGCCAGCCAGCCAGCCCCCATCAGCTAACCGCCCTCATTTGATCACCTGGAGCTCGGGGTGCGTCGCGAGCAGCGTTTGAGTGAAGACGTAGTTGAACGCGAAGACGCCCATGAAGGCGATCACCACCGCCTCGTTCACGGCCCTGCCCACGCCTTCAGCGCCTCCGGACGCAGTCATCCCCTTGTAGGAGCAGACGATCGCGATGATCGCCCCGAACAGGGTCGTCTTCAGGACCGACCCCCAGAGGTCCGTGACCGAGGCGTTGTTGAAGAGGGTGGCGAAGAAGCCGCCCAAGGGCTCGTTGTAGAGAAGCTCTGCGCCGATGCCGCCGACGATGCCGAAGATCAGCGCGTAGATGTCCATCAGGCCCGTGATCAGCATCAGCGCCAGGAAGCGCGGGACGACGAGGTTCTTGATCGGGTCGACCCCGAGCACCTGGAGGGCGTCGAGCTCCTCGCGGATCTTCCGGGCGCCGAGGTCCGCGGTGATCGCGGTGCCCGCAACGCCGGCGACGACCACGGCGGTGACGAAGGGCGCGAACTCGCGGATCGAGGCGAGCACGAAGAAGCCGCCGAGACGGTCGAGCGCTCCGAACAGGGAGAGGAAGTTCGCTGCCTGCAGGCCCGGCGCACCGAAGCCGAAGGCCAGGGTCGAGATCATCATCGGGAACCAGCAGAGCTGCAGGGCGAAGAGGAACTGCCCGATGAACTCGCCGCCGTAGGGGTACGGAGGCCGGATCGCCGAGACGATCGTCTTGGCGGTCAGGATCATCATGTCCCCGACCTGCTCGAATAGAGACTTGGCCGGGAGGAACGCCCTGTCGGCTACGGATCTGACCATTTAGCTCTCCTCCGGAGCCTCCCCCCAGTGATTTGGGGCGCGGCCCCGCGTGCCGCTCTCACGCCACGCCCGCAAGGTTATGTGATGGAGAGGCCATTCGCCACCCACAACCGTTGGGCGTAACCGGAGACCAAGAATCCCCCGGAACTAGCGATACGGAGCCGGAATGGCGAGGGTAGGGTGCGTGGTATGTTGCCCGCGCCTTTGGAGGAGAGCGCCTCGACAGCCCGCGCTCTGATGACCCGCAAATGGCTAGGGATCGGGTTTCTCGGAGTCCTCCTGGCAGCGGGGGTTGCGTCTTGCGGCGGCACCCGGCAGGACGCGAACGAGCCGTCCGGCAACTTCCCCGTCTCGATCGTCAGCGCCGACTTCCCCAGCAGGCAGAAGCTCGCCCAGAACACGAATCTCACATTGGCGGTGGAGAACTCCGGCGACCAGACGATCCCGAATCTGGCCATCACGATCTTCACCACGTCGAACGCGAGCACGAGCGAGACCGGGACCTCGACCACCGGCACGACCGGCACTCAGACCTCGAGCACCGCGCAGGAGCTGCCCACGGCCCAGGGCTCGTTTTCGGTCCGCTCTGAGCAGCAGGACCTGGCGATCCCATTCCGGCCCGTCTGGATCCTGGAGACCGGCTTCCCGAAGCTGGAGGGCCAGACCGCCTCGGCCGGAGCGGAGGCCGCGCAGACCGACACCTATGCGTTCGGGGCCCTCGCCGCCAATCAGACCAAGAGGATCGTCTGGAACGTGACCCCGGTGCAGGGCGGGACCTACACCGTCCACTATCGAGTCGCCGCCGGCCTCGAGGGCAAGGCCAAGGCGGTCACCGCCGACGGCTCCGTGCCCGAGGGCGAGTTCGTGGTGCGGATCGCCTCCGCCCCGCCCCAGACCCGGGTGGACAGCTCGGGCAAGGTCGTGCCGATCTCGCCGGACAGCGTCATCGGCCAGGCCGGAAACCAGGTGCAAAAGTCGGAGCTCAACGGGCAATAGCAGCGCTGGCGATTGAAGCCGCCTTGCTCGCCGGGTGCGGCGGCGGATCGTCCGAGTCCACGTCTGAAACGACCACTGCAGAGCAGGTTGACCTCGAGAAGGTCGGCGACTTCGATCAGCCCGACTACGTCACCCAGCCGCCGGGCAGCGACGACCTCTACGTGGTCGAGCAGGGCGGCACCGTTCGCATCGTCCGGGACGGGCAGGTTCTCTCGAAGCCCGCGCTGGACATCAGCGACGCCGTCACCTCGGAAGGCGAGCAGGGACTCCTCTCAATCGCCTTCCCTCCGGACTTCCAGAGCTCGCATCTGGTCTATGCGTACTACACGGGCACCGATCAGGACCAGCACGTCGTCCGCTTCCGGGTCGCGGATGACGGCACGTTCGCGGAGGGCAGCGAACACGAGATCCTGCACATGGACGACTTCGCGTCCAATCACAACGGTGGCCTATTGCTGTTCGGCCCCGACGGGTACCTCTACATCGGCACTGGAGACGGCGGTGTGGCGGACGACCCGGAGCGCAACGGCCAGGACCTCGGGTCGCTGCTCGGCAAGTTGCTCCGGATCGATCCGGGCGCCGGGAATCCATATGCGATCCCGCCCGACAACCCATTCATCGACCATGCAGGCGCGAGGCCCGCGGTTTACTCGTACGGGCTTCGCAATCCGTGGCGTTTCAGCTTCGACCGCAAGACCGGCGCACTCTCGATAGGCGACGTCGGCCAGAACACGATGGAGGAGATCGACTACACACCCAAGGACGGGGCGAGGGGGGCAAACTTCGGCTGGTCCGCCTTCGAGGGGACCGACCGCTTCAACACCGATCAGACCGCGCCGAACGCGGTGCCGCCGGTCTTCACCTACGAGCACGACGAGGGCTGCTCGGTCACCGGTGGGTTCGTGGTCCGCGATCCCTCGCTGCCCACATTGCTCGGGCGCTACGTCTACGGCGACTACTGCGCCGGGGAGCTGCGCAGTTTCGAGCCGGCGGTCCCGCAGGCGCGAGACGACCGCTCGCTGGACCTGGACGTTCCCTCCCTTTCTTCCTTCGGCCAGGACAACGACGGCCATATCTATGCGGTCTCGCTGGAGGGTCCCGTCTATCGCCTCGTCCCGGCGGGGTGATGGCCGGCGCATCGAGGCCGCGATCGCGGTGTTCCCTTGAGGGATGAGGACCGCCCGACTCGCGACGCGTCTGGCTCTGGCGCTCTGTCTTCTCGCCGCCTTCGCGACGGCCACGGTGGCCAACGCCGATGCGAAGCCGCGAGTCAAGCTGAAGCGGATCGGTCGCTTCCACAGTCCGACCTACGTCACCTCGGCGCCGGGCGTGAGGGGAGTCTTCGTGGTTGAGCAGGGAGGCCGCATCCGCCTGGTCCAGGGCAAGCACCGAAGCACCTTCCTCAGCATCGCCTCGCTCGTCAGCTCCGGCGGTGAGCGTGGCCTGCTCTCGGTGGCCTTCCCCTCGGACTACGCCTCGTCGCGGTTGCTCTACGTCTACTTCACCAACCGTTCCGGCGACATCGAGATCGCCGAGCTCCGCGCGGACCCGGGCGGGTTGCACGCTTCGGCGAGCACCCTGCGCCAGGTGCTCGTCGTCCCTCATCCAAACCACTCGAATCACAACGGTGGCCAGCTGCAATTCGGGCCGGACGGCCTGCTCTACGCGGGCACCGGGGATGGCGGCGGCGCGGGCGACCAGCCCGACAACGCGCAGAACCCCGACTCGCGCCTCGGCAAGCTGCTTCGCATCAATCCATCGTCCGGCGCCGTGGGCATCTACTCCATCGGCCTCCGCAATCCCTATCGGTTCTCGTTCGACCTGGTCGGCGATCCGGCTCAGCCGCGCATCGTGATCGGGGACGTCGGTCAGGACCGCTTCGAGGAGATCGACTACGTACCCCTGGCGGCGGCCGCCGGCGCCAACTTCGGCTGGAACGACTTCGAGGGATTCGCTCCCTTTGCAGGGGCCCATCCCCCCACCGCTGCCGCAACCATCAGGCCGATCAAGACGTACGGCATCTCCGGCGCGGCCTGCGCGATCGTCGGCGGCTACGTGGTGCGCGATGCCCGGCTGCGCTCCCTCTTCCACCGCTACGTCTATGGGGACTTCTGCACCGGCAAGGTCCGCTCGTTGACCCCCGCCCTGGGCGGTGCGCGCAAGGATCGGAGCACGGGTGTGCGGGTGCGGAATCTGAGCTCCTTCGGCGAGACCGCCGACGGCTCGCTGTACGCCGCCTCGCTGGACGGCCCGGTCTACAGGTTCGTCCGCCGGCGCTGACCGCTGCGGCCGCGGGGTGGGCCGCCATTAAGGTGGGCTCCGCCTCGCCCGGAACCCTGCCATGCGAATCGCCCTCAACCGCCGCCGGACCGAGACGGTCATCGCCGCGCTCGTTGCGATCGCAGCGGGGATCGTCGGGCTGACCAACCGCGAGCAGCAGACGGTGGGCGCCAAGTTCGTCGCCCTCGAGCGGATCGCGCGGCTGAAGAACCCCGTTTACCTGACGCAGCCGCCCGGTCCGGGATCGTCGCTCTACGTGGTCCAGAAGGGAGGCGCCGTCAGGGTGATCTCCGACGACCACCTCCTGCGGCGGCCGTTCCTCGATATCCGCCCGCTGGTCAAGGCGCACGGCGTGCGGGGCGAGCCAGGCATGGCCTCCGTTGCCTTCCCGCCCAACTACAGCCGGACCGGCCTGTTCTACGTCGCCTACACCGATCACCGGGACGCGCTCGTCGTCGCGCGGTATGCGCGGAGCGCCGACGACCCGCTGGCCGCGGATCCCAATTCGGGCTACACCCTCCTCCGCATCCCGCAGCCCACCGCCGCGCACCATGGGGGGACGCTCGTCTTCGGGCCCAACGGGCATCTCTTCATCGGCACCGGGGACGGCGGGCCAGCCGGGGACCCGCACAACACCGCGCAGGACACGAGCTCGCTGCTCGGGAAGGTCCTGCGAATCGATCCAAGCCCGTCGGGATACGCGGTCCCCGCCGACAACCCCTTCGTCGGCGGGCCGGGCCGCGACGAGATCTGGGCCTACGGGCTGCGGAACCCGCGGGCGATCTCGTTCGACCGCACGCTGGGGACGATCGCGGTCGGGGACGTCGGCAACCAGCGCTTCGAGGAAATCGACCTCCTGCCGGTCCGGAAGTCAAGGGGCGCGAACTTCGGCTGGTCGGCATACGAGGCGTTCGCTCCCTTCAGGGGAGGCGCCCCTCGGCGCGAGACGGTGCTGCCGGCGATCGCCTACCGCCACGGGACGGGATGCGCCGTCGCCGGCGGCTACATCGTCCGCGACTCGCACCTTGCACGAATCCGGGGAAGGGAGATCTTCGGGGATTACGTCTTCGGGGACTACTGCACGGGCAGGCTCTACGGCTTCCGGCCCCGCGCCGGGCGGCGCGCCGGCAAGCAGAGAAGCTTCAGGTTCGACGCCCGCTACCTGACCTCCATCGGTGAGGACAACGACCGGCACATCTACGTGATCACCGAGCGGGGCCCGACCCGGAAGGGCAAGCCGAGCCTGGGATCCGTCTACCGACTCGTCCCCCACCGCAAGCAGGTACCGGGCTAGACACCGGCGAAGGCGACCACTTGGCTGCCGGCGGGTGCGAACAGACGCCCGCCTCCCGCCGACGGCGTCGGGAAGTGGGTCACCGAGCCGAGATCGACGCTGGCCACCGGAGCGCCGCTGTCGGGGGCGTACCCGTTCAGGACGCCACCGGTGTCGATGCTCCAGACAACGCCCCCGGCGACGATCGGCGGCCCGGCGGAGCTGGTGGTGTGCCAGGCGACGCTGAAAGAGTTGCCCGCCACCGGAAGCGCGTACAGCCCGTTTTCGCAGGGCACGTAGACGACGGACGCCCGGTACGCCAGCCCGCCGTAGGCGCCGCCGTCGCAGACGCTCTTTGCGAACAGCTCGCCTCCGGTCCCGCCGAGATGGCTCGTGGAGAGGATCAGGCCGAGTCCCTCCTTGCCGATCACGAACATGCGGTTGCCCCCTAGCAAGGTGGGTCCGACGGAGCCGAGATCCGTGTCGTGCTGGTTGAGGTCGGGCGAGTTGGAGGCGCGGTAGAAGTCGGTCTGCTTGAGCTTCGGCGATAGCCGGATCACGCTGTTGCCGTAGTCGAACCCCGAGGTGGCGTCCCCGTTGCCCGTGGCGACGAAGAGGTTGCCCGCGCGGTCGACCGCCGGCCCGGAGGGCGCCCAGATGGCGCCCTCGCGATGGACCCCGACGGTGAAGACCAGCCTCTTCGCCTTGCGCCGCGCCTTGACCGAGACGACCCGGCCCCGGTAGTCGCCGCAGTCCCCGGCCAATCCTCCGAAGGGAACGTAGACGCGCCCTTTCGAGACCGACAGCGCCGAGCGCTGCTGGTGGACGCGGGGATCGGATCCGGGCGCGTCGACGGCACGCTTCAGCCGCACCTTCCCGCCATGGAGACGGAGGCCGAAGAGGACGTGGCGGTAGCCGTTCAGGAAGGCGGTGACGTAGAGCGTGTCGCCCGAGATCGCAGGCGTGCCGGTGATCCCGGTGACCGGCTCGATGTTGCCGCAGGGCAGCGTCGATGCATCCACCGGCGGGCCGAGATGCCGTTTCCAGGCGACGTGGCCGTTGCGGGCGTTGAGCGCGTAGACCGTGTTGTTCTCGGTGGCGGCGTAGACACGGCTGCCGACCGTGAGCGGCTCGGCGTAGATCTGCCCGTCGAGCTGCTTGGTCCAGGTCCGGTGGAAGCTCCCGAGCGGCGGCGAGGTGGTGTCGACCCCGGTCCGAGCCAGGTTCGCGTGGTAGGTGGGCCAGTTCGCGAGATGCTTCTGCTTCTTCTTCTTCTTCTTCGCCGCGGTCGCCTGCGCGGAGCCGCCGGCCGGAGTCACGGTGGCGCTCGAGGAGTCCGGCTTCGCCCCCGAGCCGCAGCCGATGGCGGCGATCAGTGCCGCCGTCATCACCACGATCGCTGCTGCGCGCGTGCGGATCATCGGAGCCCAGTCTAGATACGGGCCGGCCGCCCCGATGGATTTCCTACCGAGGCAGGGCTGGCGCGAGGATCCGGTACGCCTTGATGCCGAGGCCGAGGCGCTCCCGGTCCTCCGAGATCTGGGGGTCGAGCCCGCTGAGCTCCTTCACCCGCTCCAGTCGGTAGGCCACGGTGTGGCGGTGGGCGAAGATCGCGCGCGCCGTCGCGTTCATGTTGCAATCGCTCGCGAGGTACTCCTCGAGGGTGCCGAGCAGGTCCGAGCGGTATTGGTTGTCGTAGCGGACCAGCGGCTCGACTGTGTCGCGATAGAAGCTGCGGACCTCGTCGGGATCGGAGATCAGCGCCCGGAACAGCAGCCTGTAGACGCCGCTCGCGGCGATCCCCTCCTCGAGCGCCTCCGCGATCTCCGGCTCGCGCGTGATCACGTCGAGGACCAGCTCCGCCTCCTTGATCGCACGGTGGAGCTCGCCCGGGTCGGGATAGAAGGAGGAGACGGCGGCCGGCCCGTGCTTTCGAAGCCGGTTGGCGATCCGCCCCGCCACCTGCAGGGTCCGCTCCGGAGCGTCATCGCCGCCACGGCCGGGGAGGATCGCGTAGAGCCGGCCGTCGGCGAGCTCCGCGAGCGAGCCCTCGTACTCGGCCGCGACCAGAGCCGTTGCGTGGCTCGGGCTCGCGGACTCGATCTCCGCCACCAGCGCGATCGCGCCGCGCGCCAGGTCACATCCGAGCCTCGCCGCCTTGCTGGTCGCCTCAGCCGTGTCGATCTCCCGCGAGCGCAGCTCCTCGATCAGCCCGCCGCGCATCTTGCGCTCGGCGTCCTCGCGCGCATCGGCGACCGCCACCTCGGCGAGCGCGGCCAGCGCCGCGGCCCGGAGCACCTCCTCGCGGTCGACCAGCACCGGGGCCTCCCCGTCCAGGGACTCCCCTTCGAGGAGCAGGACCACCCCGACCACCTGGCCGCCCGCCTCGATCGCGCGCTCCAGCGCGACCGCGTCCGGCGCTGGTGCCTCCGTCTCGGCGACGCGCGCCTTCGCGTACTCGGCCAGGCCGTTCATCTCACCGCCGCCCGGAGCCCGTGCCGCAAGGCCCCGCGGCGGCAGGACGATCGCAACCGGACCACCCGCCTCCGCGGCGGCCAGCTCGGCGACTCCCTGGAGCCCCTCGCCATCGAGGACGGCCTCGATCATCCGGGTGCTGAGCTCGCGCATGGTCATTCGTCCCGCTCCACGCCGGCGGCGATCTCCTCCTCGGTATGGGACTGGAGCACCACCTCGCCCTCCTCGCCGGTGCGGATGCGAATTGCCTCCTCGACCGGGAGGACGAAGATCTTGCCGTCGCCGATCTCGCCCGAGCGAGCGTGCCTGATGATCGTCTCGACGACCGCTCCCGTGTCGCCGTCGGCGACGACCACCTCCAGCTTGAGCTTCGGGCGCACCGAGACCGTCAGCGACGAGCCGCGGTACGCCTCCACCAGCCCCTTCTGCCTGCCGGACCCCTTCACCTCGGAGATCGAGAGCGAGGGAAAGCCCCTGTCGAGCAGCTCGGAGCGGATCGGCTCGAACGCCTCATGGCGAATGAACGCTTCGATTTTCTTCACGGAGTTGGGCTCCCCCCGAGGGACCGGACAGCCTGTCGCCCGGCAGGCTAGGCGCGGCCGGGCAGCCGGTCTTTGGCCCCCTGTCGAAAATCGCGCGAGGGGCTTGCTCCAAGCGGTCGAGAGTGCAGATCGGCACAAACCCGGGCGGGATCCCCTGAATGCGGGTCTGGACCGGCGGTCCAGCGTCTACCGGGAATTACCGACCACCTGCAGGTAGACCGACCTCGAAGCGCCGAGCATCATCCCGTGATGGAGAGATTGTCACCGCTCGACGCCTCGTTCCTGCGCATCGAGACGCCCGAGGCGCACATGCACATCGGCTGGCTCGCGGAGCTGCGACTGCCGGGCGGGGTCGAGCGACTCGACGTCGAGACGCTGCGCGAGCGGATCGCCGGCAAGCTCCACCTCACGCCTCGATTCCGCCAGCGCGTGCGCGACGCGCCGGTCGGCGAACCTTTCTGGGCCGATGATCGGCGGTTCGTGCTCGCCTCCCACATTCGCGAGGCGGCCGGCGAACCTGACGGCGGGGCGCCGCTGCGTGCGATCAGCGCCGGATTCTTCTCGCAGCAGCTCCGTCGCGACCGGCCGCTCTGGGAGATCCTGCTGATCCCGAGGACGGGGCCGGGCAGGGCGGCTGTCCTCGGGAAGGTCCACCACTCGATGGTCGACGGTGTCGCCGCCGTCCAGCTGGGCATGCTGCTCTTCGACCTGCTGCCGGATCCGGGCCAGAGCGCCCGGGTTCCCTGGTCTCCCTCCCAGCCGAGTCCGGTCAAGGTCGCCGTCGGGTCGGTGACCGATATGGCGTTGTCGCAGTTCCGGGCGGCCCGCCAGGCGGCCGGGATGGGCCTGCGGCCGGGGCGCGCGCTGCGGGTCGCCGACAACGTGCGGAGGGCGGCCTTCTCGCTGGCGGGGGAGCTGAGCAGGCCGGCCCCCGAGAGCTTTCTGCGGGCGCCGCTCACCCCGGATCGCGTGCTGATCCCGGCGCGCGTCGAGATGGCGCGGGCGAAGCGGCTCGCCAGCGATGCCGACGCAAAGCTCAACGACGTGATCCTGGCGGTGGTCGCGGGGGCGCTGCGCGATCTCGCCCTGCGCCTCGGCTCGGAGCCGACGCCGCAGCGGGCGATGGTCCCGATCAACGTCCGAGGCGAATCCGAGTCGAATGGCAATCGCATCACCTTCGGCTTTCTCGACCTGCCGGTGCAGCTGCCCTCGAGCGACGGGCGCCTCGGCGACGTGATGCGCCAGATGAAGGCGCTCAAGCAATCCGGCTTCGCGGCCGGAAGCGACCTGCTGCTTCGCTCGACCGCCGTTCTCCCGGCGCCCCTCAAGGCCGGCGTGGCGCGCGTCGCGGCCAGCCCGCGCACCTACAACCTGATCGTCTCCAACGTGCCGGGGCCGAAGGTGCCGCTCTACGCCGCCGGCGCCAGGGTCAGCTGCGTCCACCCCGTGATCCCGATCTCCGACGGACACGCTCTGTCGATCGGGGTCGTGAGCTATGACGACGCGCTCCACTTCGGTATCTACGCCGATCCGACCGCACTCCCGGAGGCCGAGCAGCTGGAGGGCCTGATCCCGGCCGAGCTCGGCAGGATCGAGCTGACACGGCGCGGCACAACGCGCCTTCGCCGTCAGAGCGAGACCGCAGGCGGCCGGCTACCCGTTCCCGCTGACTCGGTGCATGCTGACCGTCGCGTCAAGCTTGCTTGAGACCGCCCCCTTGTAGACGCCGCGAATCGGCGGGACGTCCTGGTAGAAGCGCCCGTGGCCGATCTTGACGTGGGTCTCATCGGCGACCTTGCTGTTGGTCGGGTCGAGCGGGATCCAGGTGGGCTCGGGATCACCCGGCGCCAGCGCCTCCACCCACGCGTGGGTCTGAACCTCGACCGAGTCGAGAGCTCCCTCCTGGGAGGCCGCGAAGAGGTACCCCGAGACGTAGCGGGCCGCGATGCCGTGCGATCGCAGCAGCCGCAGCGCGAGGTGGGCGAAGTCCTGGCAGACGCCGGCGCCGGCCTCGAGCAGGTCCGACACCGTTGACCCCACGAAGGTGACGCCCGGCTGGTAGGTGAACCGCTCTCCGATCAGCTCGGCGACCCGGAGCGCGGTCCCCAGCGGCGAGTCCGCCCGCACCGTGCCGGTCAGCTCCTCCATCTGCCCGTTCAGGGGCGCCGTCCCGGCCTGCAGCAGGAACTCGCCGCCCGCCAGGCGGTACTCCGGCGTGCCGACCTGGTCCCAGCCGGTCTCGCCCGGCAGGGTCTCCGACTCCGTCGCGACCCGGCAGGCGGCGTCGATCCGCAGCTCGGTGTGGCGCTCGTGGACCCCGAACTCGAGCACGTGGGTGCCGAAATAGTCACGGCGCTCCGACACCGGCGCGTCGGGCGAGAGGCGGAGCTCGAAGCCCTCGACCCGCTGGTTCATGCTCGACCCCGGCTTCACCCGCACGGTGTTGAGGTTGTCCCAGACCTCCGATGGATACGAGTAGACGCTCGTGTACTCGATGTCGAACCTCATGCCGGCACCGCCCTGCCGACCTCGACGGCGCTCGCGAAGTAGCGGCTCTGGATCTCGCGGTGGACCACGCGCAGCTCCTCGTCCACCCGGTCCAGCAGCTCGCTCAAGCCTCGGGCGTACTCGGACGCCTCGCCGTCCTGCCGCGGCGCGCTGCCGTGGAACTCGAGATCGGCCCTCAGCCGGGTGAGGCGGAGCAGCGGAGGCGAGAGCTGCTGGTTTGCGTCCGCCTCGCGGAGCCGGTCCGACAGAAGGTCGATCGAGGACGCAACCGAGTCGGGGAATCGCGGCTCGAAGAGCAGGAAGGCGACGACCTCCGCGATCCCGGCGGGACCGACACGCGAGCGGCGAAACGCCTCGACCCCGCCGACGGCCTGCAGCAGGGCGAGTGCCTGGGCATCCGTGCTCGGGTCGGACTCGCGATCCGGGGCCTCGATCACGCCGTACATCGAGACTCGCAGCACCCGGAGCATCACGCTGGCGGCCTCCATGTGGCGGCCGGCGGCAAGGAACGAGTGAGCCTGGTCGCGGAGCATCGTCTGCTCCGCGAGGCCCCAGAAGAGCGCGCAGCGCTCGCGCACGTAGGAGTAGATAGACAGCGGCCCGGTCCTCAGCGCGGCCCCGAGGTCACTGGAGTCGAGCTCGAGGTAGGCCGTGTTGAGCGCCTCCCACATCTCTCGCGGAATCACGTCGCGGACGGTCTTGGCCCCCTCCCGCGCGTTGTCCATGCACCAGCTGACCGAGGCGGGGCTCTCGCGGTCGAGGGTCAGGGTCCGGACGGCCTGCACGGCGCTCAGCTCCGGATCCTCCTCGGGATCGACCCCCGCGCCCAGCACCGCCATCACCTCGTTCCACGAGGGCGCGATCGCTCCCTCCTGGGCGGGGCCGTGGATGCTCGCCTGCATCATCGACTCGAGCAGCCGCGAGGAGTGCTCGGCGCGGGCGACGTAGCGGCCGACCCAGTAGAGCTGGTGGGCGATCCGGGCCAGCATCAGCGCCGTCCCTCCTGCTGCTGTTGTTGCTGCTGCTCGCTCCAGCCGCCACCGGCCGGGGCGGCCGGGACGACCGGGAACGAGCGCGGCTCGGTCACGATTGCCTGCTCGGCGGTCGTGGGCTCCCCGGCGAGCACCCAGGTGTCCTTGGAGCCGCCGCCGCGGGAGGAGTTGACGATCATCGATCCCTCCCCCATTGCCACCCTGGTCAGGCCGCCGGGCACCGTCCGCACGCGCGAGCCGTAGACCGAGAAGGGGCGCAGGTCGACGTGCCGGGGGGCGAGCCCGCCGTCGGCGGTCACGGTCGGAGCCGTCGAGAGGTTGACCAGCTCCTGTCCGATCCAGATCTCCGGCGCCGCCAGGATCCGCTCGCGTTGCGCCGCGACCTCCTCGTCGCTCGCCGCCGGTCCGATGAACACCCCCTTGCCGCCGGACTCGCCGGTCGGCTTCACGACGAGCGAGTCGAGCCGGTCGAGGACGGCCTCGAGCTCGTCGGGGTTGCGCAGGAGATAGGTGCGGACGTTCTCCAGGATCGGCGCCTCGTCGAGGTAGTAGCCGATCATCTCGGGGACGTAGCGGTAGATCGCCTTGTCGTCGGCGACGCCGGTCCCGATCGCGTTGGCGATCGCAACGGTCCCGGCGCGATAGGCGCGGGTCAGCCCCGGCACGCCGAGGAGCGAGTCGGGGCGGAACTCGAGCGGATCGACGAAGTCGTCGTCGAGGCGCCGGTAGATGGCGTCGACGCGAGCGAGGCCCTCGGTGGTACGCACGAAACAGGTGTTGTCGCGGACCTTGAGGTCGCCGGCCTCGACCAGGTCGACCCCCATCTGGCGGGCGAGGAAGGCGTGCTCGAAGTAGGCGCTGTTGGCGGGGCCCGGCGTCCAGACGACGATGCGCTGCTGGTCGGTGGACGGCGCGACCTCGCGGAGCGCCTCGAGCAGGAGCGCCGGGTAGTCCGCCACCGGGCGCACGGAGTACTCGCTGAAGAGCTCCGGGACGAGCCGGGTCATCGCCAGCCGGTTCTCCAGCACATAGGAGATGCCGGAGGGGGTCCGGACGTTGTCCTCGAGCACCTTCCAGATCCCGTCCGCATCGCGCACCAGGTCGCAGCCGGAGATGTGGCAGTAGATGCCTCCGGGCGGCCGCACGCCGTGGACGGCGCGCCGGAAGTGCGGGCAGCCGAGCACCAGCTCCCAGGGGACGATCCCGTCCCGGACGATCTCCCGCGAGTGGTAGACGTCGTCGCAGAAGGCGTTCAGCGCCCGGATCCGCTGGGCGAGCCCGCGCTCGATCATCTCCCACTCCTGGGCGGGGATGATCCTCGGAACGAGGTCGAGCGGAAACGGCCGGTCGCGACCGGGTCCGCCGTCATTGCCCGCGATCTCGAAGGTGATGCCCTGCTGGGTGAAGGCGACGTCCCGGCGCTTGCCCAGCTCCATCAGCATGAAGCGGCCCATCCGGTCGAGCCCCTCGACCAGGTTCGAGGCGTGCCCGCGCGGCTCGCCGAGCCCGGCGAAGAGCTCGTCGACGACCCCGCCCAGCGGCTCGTAGCTGCCGGACTCGTTGACGCTCGTGCGCGCTAATGACCCCTCGGAGGGCATCCTCGGAGGCTACGCCTACCCATGCCGGGCGCCACCGACGCCTGTACAAAGCTCCCGTGGCGGCGTTCGACACTACGGCGGTAGAGTCCGCACGAGACCGAGCGGCGAGAGGAGAGCGAGCAGATGGCCATCGACACCGTCACCGAGAGCGCCCGGACTTCAGGCGAGAGCTTCGAGGTCAGCAACCCCGCCGACGGATCGGTGATCAGGAACGTGCCCCTCGACGGCCCCGCGGAGGTCGCCGAGACCGTCGCCCGCGTCCGCGCCAACCAGCCCGCCTGGGAGGAGCTTGGGTTCAAGGGTCGGGCGAAGTGGCTGTATGAGCTTCGCGACTGGATCCTGGACAACCAGGACGAGATCGCCGACACCATGCAGCGCGAGACGGGCAAGGTTCGCGGCGAGGCCGCGGGCGAGGCCGTGTACCTCTGCGACCTGATCAACTTCTACGGCAAGAAGGGCGCCAGGTATATCCGCGACGAGCGCGTGCCGGCGCACTCGCCGCTGATGAAGGTGAAGAAGCTGCGTGTGCAGTACCGGCCGTACCCGGTGGTCGGCGTGATCAGCCCGTGGAACTACCCGCTGCTCCTCTCGATGGGGGACGCGATCCCCGCCCTGCTGGCCGGATGCGCGGTGGTCATCAAGCCGTCGGAGATCACCCCGATCGGCCTCGGCGAGGTGATCGAGGCATGGAAGAGCGAGGTCGGCGGCCCCGACGTCTTCGACGTCGTCAACGGGATGGGAGAGACCGGTTCCGCGCTGGTCGACGAGGTGGACTTCGTGCAGTTCACGGGCTCGGACCGGACCGCGAAGAAGGTGCTCGCCCGCGCGGCGGAGACCCTGACCCCGGTCAGCGCCGAGCTCGGCGGCAAGGACCCGATGATCGTGCTGAAGAGCGCCAACGTCGAGCGCGCCGCCAACGCCGCAACGTGGGGAGCGTTCTCCAACGTCGGCCAGGTCTGCATCTCCGTCGAGCGGCTCTACGTCGAGGAGCCGGTGTACGACGAGTTCGTCCAGCGCTTCACGGACGAGGTCGAGAAGCTGAACCTGGGCATGGACGGCCGCGAGCACGGCAAGGACATCGGATCGATGACCTTCCCGCCGCAGATGAAGGTGGTCGAGGACCACGTCGAGGATGCGAGAAGCGCCGGCGCGACCGTCGTCACCGGCGGCGAGCGCCTCGAGAGCGAGGGCAACTGGTATCCGCCGACGATCCTGACCGGCGTCGACCACTCGATGAAGATCATGCGCGACGAGACCTTCGGCCCGGTGGTCGGGATCATGAAGGTGCGCGACGCCGACGAGGCCGTGCGCCTCGCCAACGACACGCGCTACGGGCTCGCCGCCTCGGTCTTCGGCAGCAAGCGCCAGGCGGAGGCGGTCGCACGGCGGCTCGAGGTCGGCACCGCCAACGTCAACGACGTGCTGGTCGGCTTCCTGGCCTCGGACGTCCCGATGGGCGGCTGGAAGGACTCGGGGATCGGCTTCCGCCACGGCGAGTACGGGATGAAGAAGTTCGTCCGTCCCGAGTCGCTCGTGATCACCCGCTTCGGCCAGAAGCGCGAGCCCCTCTACTTCCCCTACACCGAGAAGCGCCGTCAGCAGCTGCGCAAGATCACGGACTTCTTCAACTCGCGCGACTGGCGCCGCAGACTCGGTCGCTAGCGGCCACCAGGCCGCTCCGCCCGGAGCTCACGATCCAGGCGCGTTGCCTCCTGCTCGAACCACTCCGAGACGAGGCGCAGCCACGCCACCTCGGACCGGGTCCTGATCCGGACGTAGTCGGCGTGCTGATCGCCGGCGATCCGGATCGCGTCCGCGACGGAGAGCTCGCGGTCGCCGGCTCCGTCGTCGCCGAGCAGCATCCAATCGGCCCGGCCGCCCGGCCCCTCGTCCTCCAGGGCCAGCCTGCTCCCGTCGCTCATCAGAAGGGCCTTCGGCTCGCGGCCCCCTACCTGTAGTCCCTGCACTCCGTTCGCTTCCATGTCGTCCCCTTTTCGATTGGCGCGTGTGCGCTGTGAGAGACGAGTATGCGAGCAACCGCTAACACAGCGCTAAAGGATCGTTAACAGGTTGCGAAAGCCCCGCAGCTTGCGGGAGCTGGGAACCGCCAGAGTCCGGCCGGCGTGTGTCCCGGTCCGAAGGTGGGTGGCCACCACGGAGTGCAGGGCCGGAGTGGGCACGGATGAAGCACGGGCCGGTAACGGCGACCATGGTCGGGATGGAGCGAATCCGCGACAGAATGCGCAACTGGTTGGAGTCCGATCTCGTCGGCGTCGCGGTGACGCTCGCCGCGGCGACGGTCTTTGGCCTCGCCTTCGTGTGTTTCTACTTCGCCGGACCGGTCGGCGGGATCGCCTTCGCGATCTTGAGTATCGGGCTGATCGCGATGATCGTGGTCCAGCCTGGTCGTTAGGTTGCCGAGCCGCCGGTCTAGGACGCAGGGACCAGCTCCTCGCGGAGCTGCTTGGCGGCCTGGACCATGTTGCGGAGGCTCTCCTCCGTCTCGGGCCAGGCGCGGGTCTTCAAGCCGCAGTCGGGCGTGACCCAGAGCTGCTCGGGGCGCAGGACACGGGCGGCTTCATGGAGCAGCTCGGCCATCTCCTCAACCGACGGGACCCGCGGGGAGTGGATGTCGTAGACGCCCGGGCCGATGTCGTGGGTGAAGCCGGAGCGGTCCCAGTGATGGAGCAGCTCCATCCGGGAGCGGGCCGCCTCGATCAGCGTGACGTCGGCATCCATCTCCTGGATGCGGCTCAGGATGTCGCCGAAGTCCGAGTAACACATGTGAGTGTGGACCTGGGTCTCGTCGGCGACGCCCGCCGTCGCCACCCGGAAGGAGTAGACCGCCCACTCGAGGTACTCGTCCCAGCGATCCCGCCTCAGGGGCAGGCCCTCGCGGATCGCCGGCTCGTCGACGTGGATGATCGGGATGCCCGCCTCCTCTAGGTCGGTGACCTCGTCGCGGATCGCGAGCGCCAGCTGCTCGCAGGTTTCGCGCCGGGGCTGGTCGTCGCGGACGAACGACCA
This sequence comes from uncultured Solirubrobacterales bacterium, assembly GCA_963815665.1. Taxonomy (GTDB): domain Bacteria; phylum Actinomycetota; class Thermoleophilia; order Solirubrobacterales; family 70-9; genus DASUPK01. Next base: position 366,771 of record CAWFHN010000013.1, read on the forward strand.
TTCGAGCATCGTGACCGGGCCGGTGAGCATTCCCTTCAGCGGCCTCTCGGTCTTCGACTGCGCGTAGGTGATCCACTCGATCGTCATCGGGGCCGCCCGGCTGACGTCGCCGAAGATGATCGGAGGGCGCACGCAGCGCGAGCCGTACGACTGCACCCACGCGTTCTGGGTGAAGACGTAGCCGAGCATCTGCTCGCCGAAGTACTGGACCATGTCGTTTCGCTCGGGCTCGCCGTGGACCAGGACATCGAGCCCGATCTCCTCCTGGAAGGCGACGACCCTGTCGATCTCGGCGCGCATCCGCTCCTCGTACTCCGCCAGCTGGATTCCACCCTCGCGGAGCTCGCGCCGGGTGGCGCGGATCTCGTCGGTCTGGGGGAAGGAGCCGATCGTGACGGCCGGGAAGGTGGGCAGGCCGAGCCTCTGCTGCTGAGCCTGCTTGCGCTCGGCGAACGGCGAGTCGCGGCGCGCATCGGCCTCGGTCAGCGCATCGACCCGGGCTCGTACGTCGGGGGTGCGGGTGCGATGCGAGTCGCGGCGGGAGTCGAGCGCCCTGTCGTTGGCGTCGAGCCGATCGGCGATCGCCTCGCGCCCGTCGGCCAGGCCCTTCGCGAGGGCCCCCAGCTCACCGACCTTCTGGACGGCGAAGGACATCCAGGAGCGAACCTCGTCATCGAGGTCGGCGTCGCCGCCGGCGGGCTCGGCGTCCAGGTCGATCGGGACGTGGAGCAGCGAGCAGCTGGTCGAGACCACGAGCTGCCTGGTTCGGTCTCGCAGGCCCTCCAGCGCGTCGAGCGAGTGCTCGAGGTGGTTGATCCAGACGTTGCGGCCGTCGACGATCCCGGCGAACAGCCACTTGTCCTCCAGGCCGCCCTGCTCCGCGACGAACTCGGCATTGTGACGGCCGCCGTGCTCGTGGACCGCCCGATCGAGCTCGTCTCCGTGGACCAGGCCGGTGAAGTCCAGGCCGACGCCCTCGATCGGCAGGTCGCGGAGCACGCCGTAGGCGTCGCCGACGTGGTCGAAGTAGGTCTTGACCACGATCCGCGGGCGCTCGTGCACCTTGCAGAGCTCCTCGTAGGCGAGGCGCAGCGCGTCAAGCTCCTGATCGGAGCGGTCCTCGACGAAGCAGGGCTCATCGAGCTGCACCCAGGTCGCGCCCTGCTCCGCGAGCTTCTCGATCACCTCGCCATAGACCTCGACCAGGGGCTCGAGCAGATCGAGTGGGTTGAAGTCCTCGGCCACGCCCTCGGCCGGCTTGGAGAGGAGCAGGAAGCTGACCGGGCCGATCAGCACCGGCACCGTGTCCACCCCCGCCTCCTCCATCGCCTCGGCGTGCTCGTCGAAGGGCTTGCTCGCCGACAGCGAGAACCTCGTGTCCGGCCCGAGCTCGGGGACGATGTAGTGGTAGTTGGTGTTGAACCACTTCGTCATCTCCATCGCCGTGGCGTCGGCGTCGTCGGTCTGGCGACCGCGGGCCATCGCGAAATACGTGTCCAGGTCGACCTGGCCCCCGTCCCACCCATAGCGCTCCGGAACGGCCCCGACGAGGGAGATCGCGTCGAGCACCTGGTCGTAGTAGGAGAAGTCGTTCGAGGGGATCAGGTCGATGCCCGCGCCCTGCATCAGCTTCCAGTTCTCGACGCGAATCGCCTTGGCGGTCGCAGCGAGCTCATCGGCGGTGGTCTCGCCGCGCCAGTAGCCCTCGGTCGCGAACTTGAGCTCGCGGTCGCGGCCGATTCGCGGGAAGCCGGAGATATTGGAGAGCGCCATCCCTCGCCAAGGCTAACCAAGCGGCCAACTCCCTACGCTTCTCCGCTATGTCCGAGCGCGACTACCTGGCCGCGGTGCGCGAGCGCGTCGTCGTCTTCGACGGCGGCATGGGCGCAACGCTGGAGCAATTCGACCTCACCGCCGAGGACTACGGCGGGCTCGAGGGCAAGTGCCACGAGGCGCTGGTGCTCAACCGGCCCGACGTGATCGAGGGCGTGCACGCCTCGATGCTCGACGCGGGCGCGGAGGTGCTCGAGACGGACACCTTCCAGGGCAGCCGGATCAAGCTGGGCGAGTGGGGCCTGGCGGACGAGACCCCGGAGATCAACCGCCGCGCGGCCGAGATCGCCCGCGAGGCGGCGGGCGAGGACCGCTTCGTCGCCGGCTCGATCGGCCCCACCGGGTTCCTGCCCGCCAGCGACGATCCGACGCTCGGAGGCATCGGCTTCCGCGAGCTGGTGGAGGTCTTCGCCGAGCAGTCCAGGGGGCTGATCGAGGGCGGCGCCGACCTGCTGATCGTCGAGACGGCGCAGGACATGCTCGAGGTGAAGGCGGCGATCTTCGGGATGCGCGAGGCGTTCAAGGAGACCGGGCACACCCTGCCGATCCAGGCGAGCGTCTCCCTCTTGCCTCAAGGAGGGAGAATGCTCTTGGGCACCGACATCCAGGCGGTGCTGACCACGCTCACGGCCCTCGACGTCCAGGTGATCGGGCTGAACTGCTCGACCGGGCCGGAGGACATGCGGGACGCGATCCGCTACCTCGGCGAGCTCTCACCGCTGCCGATCCATTGCATCCCAAACGCCGGCCTCCCGCTCCAGGGCCCCGAAGGCGAGACGATCTTCCCCGAGGAGCCCGAGCCCCTCGCAGACACCCTGGGCGAGTTCGTCGAGCGCTACGGCGTCGGCATCGTCGGAGGCTGCTGCGGCACGACCCCCGATCACATCGGCGCGATCCGCGAGCGGGTCGAGGGCCGCACGCCCGGAGAGCGGCCCGCCCCAGGGCCGATCCAGGTCGCCTCGATGATGACCGCGACCCAGCTCGTGCAGGAGCCCCGGCCCACCCTCGTCGGCGAGCGAGTCAACTCCCAGGGGAGCCGCAAGGCCAAGGAGCTGCTGCTGGCGGACGACTACGACGGGATCGTCCAGGTCGCCGAGGACCAGGTGTCGGGCGGCGCCCACGTGCTCGACCTCTGTGTCGCCCTCACCGAGCGCCAGGACGAGGACGAGCAGATGAGCCAGGTGGCGAAGCGCGTCTCGCTGACGCAGCCGGCCCCGATCCAGATCGACTCGACCGAGCCGGAGGTGATCGAGGCGGCGCTGGAGCAGATCTCGGGCCGGGCGATCGTCAACTCGATCAACCTCGAGGCGGGCCGCGACAAGCTCGACCGCGTGGTCCCGCTGGCGACGGCCCACGGCGCCGCGCTGATCGCCCTGACGATCGACGAGGAGGGGATGGCGAAGACCGCCGAGCGCAAGCTCGAGGTCGCCAGGCGGATCCGCGAGCTCTGCTGCGACGAGCACGGACTCGACCCCGAGGCCCTGATCTTCGACGCGCTCACCTTCACGCTCACCACCGGCGACGAGGAGTGGCGGCCCTCGGCCGTCGAGACGATCGAGGGGATCAAGCGGATCAAGGCCGAGATGCCCGAGGTGAAGACCTCGCTGGGGGTCTCCAACGTCTCCTTTGGGGTCTCGCCCCCGGCGCGGGCCGCCCTCAACTCCGTCTTCCTCCACCACTGCACCGAGGCCGGTCTCGACCTGGCGATGGTCAACCCCAACCACATCACTCCATATATGGAGATTCCCGAGAACGAGCGGGAGCTGACCGACGACCTCGTCTTCAACCGCTCGGAGGACGCCCTCGAGCGCTTCATCGCCCACTTCGAGGAGAAGGGCGACGAGGCCGAGGAGGCGGCCGGCGATCCCACCGAGGGCATGGAGCCGGAGGAGGCGCTCCACTGGCAGATCCTGCATCGCAAGAAGGAGGGCGTCGAGGACTGGATCGACCGCGCCGTCGAGAAGATCGGCGCCGTCCCCACGCTCAACACCGTGCTGCTGCCGGCGATGAAGGAGGTCGGCGACAAGTTCGGCGCCGGTGAGCTGATCCTGCCCTTCGTCCTGCAGTCGGCCGAGGTGATGAAGCGGGCGGTCGCCCGGCTCGAGAACTATCTCGAGCGGATTGAGGGACACAGCAAGGGCAAGGTCGTGCTCGCGACCGTGTTCGGCGACGTCCACGACATCGGCAAGTCGCTGGTCAACACGATCCTCACCAACAACGGCTACACGGTCGTCGACCTCGGCAAGCAGGTCCCGGTCGACACGATCATCCACTCGGCGATAGAGGAGAACGCAGACGCGATCGGCCTCTCCGCGCTGCTCGTCTCGACCTCGAAGCAGATGCCCGCCGCCGTGCAGGAGCTCCACTCGAAGAAGCTCGACTTCCCGGTCCTGATCGGCGGCGCTGCGATCAACCGTGACTTCGGCCGCCGGATCCTCTATCCGGGCGGCAAGGACTCCGATGACATCTACGCGCCCGGCGTCTTCTATTGCAAGGACGCCTTCGTCGGCCTCGACACGATGGACGACCTGGTCGACGCGGGGAAGCGTGCCGCGCTGATCGACCGTGTCCGCGACGAGGCGAAGGCCCTGCGCGAGAAGGTCGAGGAGCCCGACGACTCCCCGCCCACCACCGACGCCAGCGTCCGCTCTCCCGTGCGCACGGATGCCCCGGTTCCGGAGCCACCCTTCTGGGGCGCCCGCGAGATCCCGGTCGACCTCGACGACGTCTACCCGCACCTCGACCGTCACGTGCTCTTCAAGCTGCATTGGGGCGGGCGCGGCAAGAAGGGCGAGGAGTGGCGGCGGATCGTCGAGGGCCACGGCGGCGACGAGGGCTTCGCGCCCAAGCTCGAGCGCATGTGGGCAGAGCAGGACTACCTGAAGCCCCGGGCGCGGCTCGGCTACTTCCCGGCCGCCGCCGACGGCAACGAGCTCGTGGTCTTCGACCCGGAGGACGCCGAGCGCGAGATCGAGCGCCTCGTCTTCCCGCGCCAGCCGAAGCACGACCGGATCTGCCTCACCGACTTCTTCCGGCACCTCGACTCCGGCGAGCGCGACGTCGTCGCGCTGCAGGGCGTGACGGTCGGCCCCGAGGTGACGGAGCGGATCGAGCAGCTCGAGCGCGACGGCGAGTTCGCCGAGCAGCTCTTCACCCACGGCCTCGGTGTGCAGGCGGCGGAGGGCCTCGCCGAGTGGCTCCACTCGGAGGCCCGCCGCGAGCTCGACATCGAGCCCGACCAGGGCCGCCGCTACTCCTGGGGCTACCCTGCCTGCCCCGACCAATCGGAGCACGAGAAGGTCTGGCGCCTGCTCGGCCTGGAGGAGATCGGGATGACACTCTCCGACGGCTTCGCGGTGATGCCCGAGCAGTCCACTGTGGCGATCGTCGCCCACCACCCGCAGGCGGTCTACTTCGGGATGAAGTCCGGGTTCATCCCGAAGGAGAAGGCGCCCGACGAGGTGATCGCCGACACCGAGCGCGGCGGCGAGCTGCCGCCGGAGGACGAGCCGGACGAGGGCGCCGCGACCGGGTCGCAGGCCGGCGACGAAGTGGTCAGCGCGTAGCGCCACCGACCCGTGCTCTCTACCAACGAGATCCTCACCGGGCTCGGATTGGTGGTGGTGCTTGCTATCGGCTGCCAGCTGTTGGCCGCGCGCCTGCGGCTGCCGGCGATCGTCCTGCTGCTCCCGGCCGGCTTCATCGCCGGCATCGTCACCAGCGACGTCGATCCCACCAAGCTCCTGGGTGGCGCCTTCCAGCCGTTCGTCTCGCTCGGCGTGGGCCTGATCCTCTTCGAGGCCGGCCTGCGGCTCCGCCTCCACGAGCTCGGCGGCGGGATCCGGAGCGTCGTAGTGAGGCTGATCTCGGTAGGCACGATCGTGACGCTGGCCGGGATCACGGTGGCGGTCGAGCTGATCTTCGGGCTCAGCTGGGGGGTCTCGGTCGTCACCGGCGCGATCCTGGTCGTCTCAGGACCGACGGTCGTCCTGCCCCTGCTCGCCTACGTGCGACCCAGCGGGACCGTGCGCTCGGTCCTCAAGTGGGAGGGGACGCTGATCGACCCGATCGGAGCCCTGGTCGGGGTGGTCGCCTTCTCGGCCGTCAAGGCGGGCGCGGGCGGAGACCGGCCCTTCCATCCGGGCGCGCTGGCGGGCCACCTGGCGGCCGGGCTGCTCGTGGGCATCGCGGCCACGGCGGTTCTCTGGCTGCTGTTGCGCGGGCTGCAGCGAACCACCCCGCGGCAGGCCATACCGGCGGCCCTGATGTGCGTCACAGGAGCGCTCGTCGCCGGCGATCTGATCCGGGAGGACGCCGGCTTCGTGGCGACGACGACGATGGGCATCGCGCTGGCGAACCAGCGCCGCCTCGACGTCTCGCGGATCCTCGAGTTCCACGGCACCGTGGTCAATCTGCTGATCGGCATCCTCTTCGTGCTGCTCTCCGCCTCCGTCAGCCCGTCGCAGCTCAACGGGCTGCTTGGCGAGAGCCTGGCGCTGATCGGGATCATGGTGCTCGTTCTGCGGCCGCTCGACGTGGCGATCTCGACCTGGGGGTCTCCCCTGACGCGAGCCGAGCGCGCCTTCGCCGCCTGGATGGCTCCCCGCGGCATCGTCGCGGCGGCCACCGCCTCAGCTTTCGGGCTGGAGCTGACCAGTGCCGGGGTGAGCGGGGCGGACAAGATCCTGCCGATCGCCTTCGTGGTGATCTTCGGAACGGTGGTGATCTACGGCCTGACCGCGGCGCCGCTGGCACGGCTGCTGGGCATCGCCGGTGTGGCGGCCCCGGTAGTGCTGATCGTGGGTGGGCATCCCTGGGCCCGGGCGATCTCGGAGGCGCTCAAGGAGGCGGGCGTCGGGGTGCGCATCTGGACGGGGGATCCCGAGGAGCAGCGAGCCGCGCAGGAGGCTGGTCTGAACGCCGGAAGCGCCCGCCTCGGCGTCGACCTCGAGACTCGCGAGGCGGAGCTCGAGGAGGTGAGCACGGCGCTGATCCTCACCGGGAACGACGACTTCAACGCCCTGGCGGCGTTCGAGCTGCGCCAGGAGCTCGGCAGCACCCGGGTCTACCGGCTGGCTCCCGCGGGCCCAGGCCTCGACCTGGTCCCCGCCTACGCGGAGGGAGGCCTGCTCTTCGACGAGCGCCTCACCTATCCGGAGCTGACCCGGCGGTTCGAGGCGGGCGCCACGGTCGTCCAGCTGCCGCCCGGGACCGATTCCGGCTCCGGCCGGCTCGGCGGTCTCGACCGGCTCTTCATCATCGATGCCGACGGTGAGGTGGCGGTCGTCACCGCCGGTGCCCGGGTCGAGCCCGGCGACGATGACCGGGTGATCTGCCTGGCCGGTCCAGGGGCGACGGAAGCCGGACTGGCCGCCGATCAGGTATGACAATATGACCTATTGACCCGGCCCGGCTCGAGGCCGGGAGAAATTCGAGGTTGAGGAGAGAGAAATGGCGGTCTCGGTGGCGGAGCAGAACCTTCTGATCGGCGGGGAGTGGGTCGATGCCAAGTCCGGCAAGGCGGTCGAGCAGACCAATCCGTACACGGATGAGACCGTCGGGCGCGCCGCGGCCGCGGGAAGCGACGATGTCGATGCCGCCGTCGAGGCGGCGCAGGGCGCGTTCGAGGCCTGGGGGTTCGGCCCTCCGGCCGCGCGCCGCGAGGTGCTGACCAAGGCGGCCGACCTGCTGCAGGAGCGCGCCGAGGAGATCTCCGGGATCGTCACCGAGGAGACCGGCGGCACCTTCGGCTGGGGGATGTTCAACTGCCAGCTCGCCAGCGGCATGCTCCGCGAAGCGGGGGCGCAGGCCTATGCCGCCGTCGGCCAGGTGATTCCCTCGGACATCCCCGGCGCCACGGCCATCGCGCGCCGCCTGCCGGCCGGAGTGGTGATCGGGATCGCTCCCTGGAACGCTCCCGTCATCCTCGGGACGCGCGCCATCGCGACGCCGCTGGCGTACGGCAACACCGTGATCCTCAAGGGCTCCGAGCTCTGCCCCCGCACTCACGCCCAGATCGTCCGCTGCGTCCAGGATGCCGGCGCGCCCGAGGGCGTCGTCAACTACCTGACCAACGATCCCGGTGACGCCGCCGAGGTGGTCGAGGCGCTGATCGCCCATCCCGGCACCCGGCGGGTCAACTTCACCGGCTCGACCAAGGTCGGAAAGATCATCGCCGAGAAGTGCGGCGCCAATCTGACCAGGTGCCTGCTCGAGCTGGGCGGAAAGGCGCCGATGATCGTGATGGCCGACGCCGATCTCGGCGAGGCGGTCAACGCCGCCAACTTCGGAGCCTTCATGCACTCCGGGCAGATCTGCATGGCGACCGAGCGGATCATCGTCGACAGCAAGGTCGCCGGGGAGTTCACCGACGGCCTGGTCAAGAAGGCGAGCGCGATGACGGTCGGCGACCCAAGCAACCCGGAGACGATGATCGGCCCGCTGATCAACAAGGCGTCCGTTGAGCACGTCACCGAGCTGGTCGAGGACGCGAAGGCGAAGGGCGCCGAGGTCGCGACTGGGGGCGAGGCCGAGGGCCCCTGCTTCCATCCAACCGTGCTCACCAAGGTGACGCCCGAGATGCGCGTGTACTCGGAGGAGTCGTTTGGCCCGATCGTCCCGATCCTCACCTACGACGACGTCGAGGACGCGATCGCCACCGCCAACGACACCAACTACGGGCTCTCCGGCGCGGTCTTCAGCTCCGACATCCCGACCGCGCTCGACGTCGCCCGGCGGATCGAGAGCGGAATCTGCCACGTCAACCTGTCGACCGTCCACGACGAGGCCCAGATGCCCTTCGGCGGGGTCAAGGAGTCGGGCTGGGGCCGGTTCGGGGGCAGCGCGGCGCTCGAGGAGTTCACCGACCTGCACTGGACGATGGTCATGAGCCAGCCAGGCCACTACCCGATCTAGTGGGCGTGAAGGCCGCCCGCCGACTGATCGAGCTGGCCCAGAGCGAGGGCGCCGACCGCGTCTTCGGCAACCCGGGCACCACCGAGCTGCCCTTCATGGACGAGCTCGCCAAGGTGCCGGGGTTTCACTACTTCCTCGGCCTGCACGAGGGCACGGCGGTCTCGATGGCGGACGGGTACGCCCGGGCCACGCGCCGCCCCGCATTCCTCAATCTGCACATCGCCGCTGGGCTGGCCCACGGGCTGGCGAACATGCTCAACGCCAGGCGGGCCCGCACGCCGATGGTGGTCACCGTCGGCCAGCAGGACCGCCGCCACCTGATCCAGGACCCGATGCTCGGCGGCGACCTGCTGGCGCTGGCCCAGGGCGCCTTCAAGGACGCGGTCGAGGTGAACCAGGTCGAGGACCTGCCCACGCTGATCCGCCGCGCCTTCCTGCTCTCGCAGACCGCGCCGACGGGCCCGGTGATGGTCTCGATCCCGGTCGACGTGCTCGAGGAGGAGCTCGACGAGCCGCTGCCGGCGCGCACCGAAGTCCGCGGGCTGGGGGTCGCCGAGGGCGTCGAGGAGCTCGGCGAGGCACTGCTCGGAGCCGGGGCGCCGGCGATCGTCGCCGGTGACGGCGTCGGGCGCGCGGGCGCGGTGGAGGACCTGGTCGCGCTGGCCGAGTCGCTCGGAGCAACGGTCTTCCACGAGCCGATGTACGACGCCGTCGACTTCCCGGCGACGCATCCCCTCGCGGCCGGGATGCTCCCGCCGGTAGACGCGCTGATCGGTGAGAAGCTCGCCAAGCACGACGCCGTCTTCCTGGTCGGAAGCCACGCTTTCTCGGCCCACTACTACACCGATGCGAGCCCGATCCCGGAGCGCACGCAGATCCTCCAGCTCGACGAGGATCGTGCCGAGCTGGGCCGCAACTACCCGGCGCAAATCGCACTCCACGGCGGCATCGGGCCGACCGTCCGTGCGATCACCGGGATCGTCAGCGGCCGCTGCCCGGAGGCCGAGGCCCGCATCGAGGCGGCGAAGAAGGACCAAACGGCACCCACCAGCGCCCCCGCGTCGAACGGCGATCGCATGGATCCCGCCGCAGCCGCCGAGGCCCTCGTCGCCGGCCTCCCCGGCGGCACCATCATGTGCGAGGAGGCGATCACAACCGGGCTCGAGGTTCGCCGCGCCTTCGCCGCCGACCGGCCGGGGAGCTACCACCACTCCGTAGGCGGGGCGCTGGGCTGGGCACTGGGCGCCGGGATCGGCGTCAAGATGGCCCGCCCCGACGACCCGGTCGTCTCCGTGGTCGGCGACGGCACCGCGATGTACACGATCCAGGGCCTCTGGTCCGCGGCGCACTACGACGTCCCGCTCGTCCTCGTGGTGATGAACAACCGCGAGTACGCCGCCTGCAAGCGCGGGATAGACCGGGTGGTCGAGGGTGGCGGCGACAGCTACGTCGGGATGGATCTGACCGACCCCGAGATCGACTTCAGCGCCCTCGCCCGCTCCCTCGGCGTCGAGGCCCGCTCCGCGGACGGCGCCGAGGAGCTCACCGCGGCGGTCTCCGAGGCGCTGGCCTCGGGCGCGCCCACGCTGATCGACGCCGCCGTCGCCGGCACCCGCGACGGGCCCACCGGCAAGCCGGCGGAGCACTACGCCGCCGACCGCTAGGCTCCATCCGGACCCGGACGAGGAGGACCGGATGGGAGAAGGCGGGCAGCAGATGACGGCGCTGGTCGTTGAGGCCAACAACCCCATCGACAATCGCATCAAGGCCGGGAAGCACAGCCTCGGGGCGCTGCGGATCCTGATCGAGGGGCCGAATCCGATCTTCGCCGGGGGATGGTTCAAGCTTGATCGGGACCACTGGCCGGTCGCCGGCATGGAGCTGCCGGTCACGATCGACCCGGCAGACCCCGCGGGGTTCGAGGTGCTCTGGGACGCGGTGCCGAGCATCGAGCAGCGGGTCGCGGCCAACGACCCGACGCTCGCGGACCCGCTCGGGACCCGCAAGAGGACGATGGCGGCGCTGCACGCCTCGGGCATCACGCCGCACCTGCTGAGGCTCCCGGACGGGCGTCGCGTGCAGCAGGACCCGCACGGGGTCGCCCTGGCGACCGAGGCCGCCGCGCTTGCAGCGGGCGGCGACGACCAGCTGGAGGGGCTTCGGCAGTCGGTCGAGCGGGCGGCCGAGTCACCCGCCCCGAGCGGCAAGACGCGGGCCGTGGTCCTGATCGCGACCAGCGAGGTCACGGTCCGCAACACGGGCGTCGAGAACACCACCTACACGAGGGATCGCCACGGCAGGCACGCCGCGGTGTTGGCGGTCAACCCGCCGGGGAGCGCTCCCTACGCGGTCTTCGAGCCGAAGTTCAAGCACCCCGGCGGAAAGGGCGTCGCCGGGGTGGGCCTGCCCGCCCTGGTCTCATCGACCGACGCCGCCGACGTCGAGGTCCTCTGGAAGGAGGTCCCGTCCATCAAGGAAGCGAACCGGCAGACGGCGGCCGCCGCGACGCAGAACGCGCACAGCCTGGAGGAGTTCACCCAGGGGGTCGCATCACCCCCGCCCGCGCCCCCGGCGCAGGCCGCCCCTGGGCAGGGCGCGCCCGCGATGCCGCAGATCCCCGCCAACATGCAGGCGATGATCGCCCAGAACGCGAAGCTCGCTCTCGCCGCCACCAAGGACCCGGCGATGCGCAAGCTCCTGATCGATCAGTACCGGGCCGCCGGCATCCAGGTCGACGAGGATGAGGCCGGGTAGCGGCGCGGGCTCCTACCGCAGCGAGGTCCAGACGCTCTTCTTCTCGGTGTAGAGCTCGATCGCGTCCTTGCCCATCTCGCGGCCCCAGCCGCTCTGCTTGAAGCCGCCCCAGGGGGCGACGGCGTCGACCGGGTTCGGCATGTTGATCCAGATCGTGCCGGCGCGGATGCCCGCGGCGAGACGGTGGGCACGGGCGACGTCGCGGGTCCAGATCGAGGCGCCGAGGCCGTACTGGGTGTCGTTCGCCCGGGCGATCAGCTCGTCCTCCGACTCGTACGGGAGGATCGAGATCACGGGGCCGAAGATCTCCTCGCGAGCGATCCTCATCTCGTCCGAGACCTCGTTGAAGACGGTCGGCTTGTAGAAGAAGCCCTTCTCCAGGTCCCCGTCGGCGCGCTCGCCGCCGGTGACGAGCTTGGCGCCCTCCTTCTCCCCGGACTCGACGTAGCCGTGGACGCGGTTCAGGTGCTCCTCGCTGACCAGCGGCCCGAGCTCGGTCGACTCCTCGATGCCGGGGCCGAGCTTCATCGACTCGGCCGCGCCCGCGGCCTTCTCCGCGAACTCGTCGGCCCGCTTGGCGTCGACGAAGAAGCGCGCGTAGGCGACGCAGACCTGCCCGGCGTTGAGAAAGGCGCCCTGCAGGTTGCCTCCAACCGCCGCGTCGATGTCGGCGTCCTCCAGGATCACGGTCGGCGCCTTGCCGCCCAGCTCGAGGCTGACCCGCTTCAGGTTGCCGGCCGAGGCGCGAACGATCTCGCGGCCGACCTCGGTCGAGCCGGTGAAGGAGATCTTGTCGACGCCGTCGTGGTTGGCGAGGGCCTGCCCGACCGCGGGGCCGCCCGTAACGACGTTGAGCACGCCATCGGGGATGCCCGCCTCCTGGATCAGCTCGGCCAGGCGGAGCGTCGTCAGGGAGGCCTGCTCGGCGGGCTTGACCACGGCGGTGTTGCCGCAGGCGAGCGCCGGGGCGATCTTCCAGCTGGCGATGTTGGTCGGGAAGTTCCAGGGGATGATCAGCGCGCAGACGCCGATCGGCTCGCGCAGCGTGTAGTGGAAGACCCCCGGGATCGAGACGGGCGGCGTCTCGCCCTCGATCTTCGTCACCCAGCCCGCGTAGTAGCGGAAGTGCTCGGCCACGCCGGGGATGACGACCTGGGAGACGCCGATCGGCTTGCCCTGGTCGCGGGTCTCGAGCTCGACCAGCTCGGCCATGTTCTCGTCGATCAGCTCGCCGGCCCGCCAGAGCAGCTTGGCGCGGGCGGCCGCGGGCAGCGCCCTCCATTCGTCGGCCTCGAAGGCGGCGCGGGCGGCGTCCGCCGCCGCGTCGACGTCCTTCGCCGTTCCCTCGGGGACCGTGGCGTGCGCCTCCCCCGTCGCCGGATCGAGGCTCTCGAACGTCTTCCCGTCCGAGGACCCCTGCCAGGAGCCTCCGATCAGCATTTGCTTCTCATCCACCTTGCCCTCGGTTGCCGTCGCCATCGCTAACTCCTTCCGCTCGTCGAAGTTCCTCGCCTGTTCAAGTCAGCCTCGCCGCCATGCCGCGGGCGATCTTGTGAGCCGCTGCCTCGATCGTGATCATCGGGTTCACCCCGAGGGCCGTGGGGAGCACGGCGCCGTCGACGACGAAGAGGTTCTTCGCGTCCCAGGCCTCGCCCGTTGGATCGCAGACGGTGCTCGACCGCTCGGCGCCCATGTGGGCCGTCCCCATCAGGTGGAAGGAGCCCAGGGTCACCTGGGCGGGCCCCCATCCGGCGTCGTCGGCCGCCCTCAGCATCTGCTCCCGCCCACCGTTGCCGGGGTCGTAGGAGACCCAGCCGGCGTGGGAGGTGTACATCCGCCGCGCCCCGCTCGCCTCCAGGATCTGAGACATCCCGTCGAGGCCCTTGCGCATCACGTCGCGGTCGAAGTCCGAGAGGTTCCAGATCGGGGCGGGCAGGCCGTCGTTGCCGACCACCACCTCGCCGGCGTCGCGCGCCCGCTGCAGGATCCCGAAGCCGCCCGTGTAGCGGAGGCTCTGCATCAGCTCGGAGTGCTCGGCGGCGCTGCGCCACGGGGCGAAGACGGCGAGGTCGGATGGATGCGCCGAGGCGTGCATGTACTTGACGCCGTACCCCTCCCCCATGTCCAGGAACTCATCGCAGAAAGTGGAGCCGAAGACGCCGGTCCATGGCAGCACCTCCTGCTCGAACATCGCCCAGACCAGGAGCACCGGGTGGATCATGAGATTCTTTCCGACGTTCGGGTTTTCGAGGCCGGAGCGGACCAGCAGCGCCGGAGTGTTGATCGCCCCGGCGGCCGCGGCAACCGCGCGGGCGCGGACGGTCAGCCTGTGGCCGTCGGCCGTGGTCGCCTCGACGCCCTTCGCCTCACCGCCCTCGATCACGACCTTCTCAACGGGGGCGTTGACGACTATCCGGGCGCCCTTCTCGTAGGCGTCCTGGAGCCAGGTCACCAAGGTGGACTGCTTGGCGCCGAGCGGGCAGCCGTAATGACACTGCCCGCAGATCTCCTCCGAGCAGCCGACGGCATTGCGCTGCATCACCTGCGAGTCCCAGCCGAGCTTGGCGAGCCCCTCGCGGAAGCGCTCGTCCCGGAGCGAGGGCATGCTGTTCTCGGAGTTGACGCCGATCCGGTCCCAGACCGCGTCGAGGCTCTCGTCGAAGTCCCTGCCGGCCCAGTCGTCGAGGCCGAAGCGATCGGTCCAGTCAGTGCGGACGTGGTCGGGGGGCCGGAAGCACCAGGTGTAGTTGACGGTAGTGCCGCCGCCGAGGCAGAAGCCGGCAAGCAGGCCGATGCTCTGATCCGGGGTCGGGACCCCGCCGCCGCCGAGGTAGAGCTTCACGTACCCGTCGAGCTCCGCGCCGTCGAAGTCCTCCTCGCTGAAGTAGCCCCCGGCCTCGACCACGATCACGTCGAGCCCCTCCTTGGCCAGGACCGCGGCCGCGGTGCCACCGCCGGCGCCCGACCCGACGATCACCACGTCGCAGTCGAGCTCGGTGTCCTCGGTGATCTCGAGCGGTTCGATCGCCTTCGGCGGCGTCTCCTTCAGCTTCCCGTGCGGGCCGGGGTAGCCGATCGCCTCATCCACCGGGTTCTTGCCCTCGCCCTGCCAGGGCAGCGTGTAGTACATGACCATCGTCAGCTTGCGGAGCGCCTGGAAGGCGGCGCGCTGCATGACGTCGCCGGAGTCACACCAGGCCAGCAGCGCCTTCTCGCGCTCGCCGTGGGGGAGCGAGGCGAAGTCCGGGTCCCAGCCCTCGATCAGGCCGGCGAAGCCGTCGCGCACCTCGGCGCTCGGGTTGCCTCCCATCGCCCCCAGGATCACGTCGGGGACGTGGATGTCCGTTGCCGACGGGAGGCCGTTCTCTCCGGGCACGAAGGTGTCGCAGATCGCATCGAGGCTGGCGCGGCCGCTCGGGCTGAGCGTGATCGTCACTCCGGTCTCTCCTCGCGATGCTTGCGAATGCGCCAGATGCCCGTGCGCGAGCCGACCTTCGGCCCGCGCCGGGCCTATGCGTCAAATTATCAGACTATTAGCTGGTTCAGGCGCCGTACTCGCCGCCGAGCTCCGCAATCGCCGGCGTGCCCTTGTGCCCGGCCTCCTGGAGGATCGGCGGGACCTCGGGGTCGGAAACGAAGGCCTGAAAGCCCTCCTTGTCCCAGTCGAAGACCGCCCAGACCCGGTCGGTCTCGTTCGGATCGCGAAAGACCGTCGAGCCCTTGGACCCGTGCTCCTTGCGCTTCTCCGCGCCCTTGGTCGAGAAGATCTCCAAGAAGCGGTCGAAGTCCTCGACCTGCGTCGTCAACAGAATCATCTTTCTTCACCTCCAGGCGGAGCGTGGTGCTCCTCGGACTAGCCCCCCGCATCGGGCTCGCGGCAGTTGACGCCCGCCGAGCTCGTCCCCACCCTACTCGACGAGCTTCCGCAGCCCGTCGAGGTCGTAGGAGAGATCGCCCGCTTCGAGCTTCGCCCGCTTGACCTTCTCTCGTTCGAAGCGCTCGCGCGCGGACCGCAGGACCTCGTCGAGGCGGCCCTTGGCGACCACCACCGCGCCGTCGTCGTCCAGGACCACCGCGTCGCCCGCCTCGATGGTCGCGCCCCCTACCTCCACCGGCGCGTCGATCTCCCCGACCTCGGTCCTGTTGGCGCCGTGGACCCGGATCCAGCGCGCCCAGACCGGCAGTCCGAGCTCGCGCAGGTCCTCGGTGTCGCGGACGGCGGCGTCGATCAGGATCCCGGCGGCGCCCCTGCCCTTCGCCTGGGTGGCGAGCAGCTCGCCGAGCAGGGCGATCGGCCTGGGCTCCGGCATCGTCAGCACCAGGACGTCGCCCGGCTGTGTCCTGTCCATCACCGCGTGGACCATGAGGATGTCGTCCTGCCCGCAGCGGACCGTCCGGGCCGGGCCGGCGGCGCGCGTGCCGGGGATCACCTGATGCAGATCGAGGTCGATCAGCCCCTTGCGCCCGGAGGCCTCGAACACGGTGGCCGAGCCAAGCCGTGCGAGGTCGTCGAACGGCTCGCTCACAGCTCCCGGACCGCATTCGGCACCACCCGCATGAAGGCCTCGGCGTAGCGGATCTCCGAGTCGCCCGAGACCCGCCGGCCGTGGTTGCCGCGCTGCTCGGCTCGCTGGGCGTAGTAGGTCTGCAGGTACTGCTGGGACTTCATCTCCGCCATCGCCGCCACCTTTCGCTCGAACACCGGGGTGATGTCGAGGAAGACGCTCGGGGTGAAGTTGCAGAGCTCGGGCTGGTGCGGCTCGAAGAGGAAGAACCGGGGCGGCTTGATCGTCGCAAAGGCGCTCGCCACGCCCGCGCCGGCGGCCAGCGCGCGGGCGCGCTCGACCGCAGCGTGGGCAACCGGATGGTCGGGGTTGAAGGGGTCGCGATCGGTGTGGGTGATGAGCACGTCGGGGGCCAGCTCGCGGATCGCGTCCACCAGCCGCTCGAGCCCCTCGCCGGCGACCTCGAGCGGATAGTCCCCGAGGTCGAAGCAGGTGAAGTCGGCCCCGAGCGCCTTCGCAGCCGCCTCGGCCTCGGCGTGGCGGATCTTCTTGACGTTGTCGATCGTCTGGCCCTCCTCCTTCCAGAGCTCGCCGGACTCGCCTTTCTCCCCGTAGGAGAGGGCGATCACGCTGGCGGTGCCGCCGTTCTTGGCCGCCAGGGCGAGGGCGCCCCCCGCGCGCCAGAGGAAGTCGGCGGCGTGAGCGCCGATCGCGAGGACCCTCTGGCTCATGGCGCCTCGGCCCCCGCCAGCATCCGCGTGTTGTCGACGGCCATCGTCCGCACCTCGTCCTCGGAGAACCCGGCGTCGAGCAGCTTCTCGGCCATCAGCGGGAGACCGTCCTCGACCGGCGGGTTCTTGACCTGGCCGAGGTCGCTGGAGAGGACCGTGCGCTCAGGGCCGACGGCGCGAGTCCCCTCGATCCACTGCTCCCAGCTGCACTTGCCTGTGTAGGGCGTCGTGAAGCATCGCTCGATCATCGCGCCCTTGCGGGCCAGCTCGACCTGGTCGTCGATCGAGATCGCCTGGCCGGGATAGTCAGGGTGGGTGACGACGATGTTCTCGACGCCCTCCTCGAGCGCCGCATCGACGACGGTGAGCGCGTCGGAGGCGGAGATGTGGCCGGTGGAGAGCACCATTCCGTGCTCGGCCGCCAGGGCCAGGACGTCGCGCGTCTCGGGCAGCACCCTTCCGCCGGCGTCGAGCACCGGCACCGGCTCGGCGCCGATCCCCTTCTCTCGGAGCTCGAACTCGATCTTCGACCAGACCGGCAGCTTCGTCTCCGGTCCCGCCGCCGCCAGGTGGGCTCGCTCGTTCTCGGAGTCGACGGTCGGCAGCCAGACCTTGCGGGCCCCCTCGCGCGCCGCGATCTCGACGGCCACGGGGTTGATCCCGCCGACCGCGCGATTGAGGACGATCGCCCCGAGCACCTCGACGCCCGGCACCGCCTCCCGGACCACAGCTGCCCGCTCGGCCGTCGAGTTGTAGTGCGACTTGAGCAGGAAGCCGGCGAGGCCGAGCTCTGCGAAGCGCCGCGCCAGGCCGATGTCGTCGATTCGCCGCTCGACCACGTCGGGCGAGATGTGAACGTGCAGGTCGAAGCCCCCGCGGACCAGCTCGCGGGTCGCATCCGAGGGCGCCTCGGTCGCCTGTCCCGTGGCGCTCACGTCTTCGCCGGCTCCTGGATCACCGGCGTTCCGTAGGTGTGAAAGCTCTCCACGGTCTGCACGCCCCACGCCTGGCCCTTGGCCCGCTCGGCCTCGTTCCAGACGGTCGCCTCCGGGTCGGGGTCGAAGACGAAGTAGCCGCCCGTCGTCACCTCCACCCGGTTGCCGCCGGGCTCGAAGCCATAGAGGAAGAAGCCCTGGGCGACCGCGTGCTTGGACGGCGCGGCCTCGATGTGGATGTCCGCTTCGAGGAAGAGGTCGGCGGCGCGGAGGACCTCCTCGCGCGTATCGACCCAGAAGGCGAGGTGGTGGAGCCGACCGCGGGCGCCGTAGGCGTCGCGAACGTAGATCAGCTCGTGCGCGGCGATCGAGAGGCTCATCCAGGCGCCGGCCTCGCTGCCGTCGTCGAGCTCGATCCGCTCGTAGAGGCGGTAGCCGAGGGCCTGCTCCGCGAAGTCGCGGTTGGCGCGGACGTCCTCGGCGAGCAGGTTGACGTGGTCCAGGCGTTTGATCGAGGCGCCGCGCCCGATGTAGCGCTGCGGCTGGTTCTTGAGCGAGGGGCGCAGGCGCTCGGGCGGTGAGTAGCGCTCGGCCTCGTAGTAGATCTCGATCGGGTGACCGTCCGGATCGGTGAAGCGGTAGGCGGGCCCGTGACCGACGTCGCCGTCGATCCAGCCGACTCCTTGCCCGGCCTCCTCGATCGCCGCCGCCCGGGCCTCGAGCGCCTCCTGGCTCCAGGCGCGCAGCGCCATGTGCCCGAGGCCGGCCTGGGCCGACTCGGTGAGCTTCAGGCAATAGCGCTGGTAGTCGCCCCAGCCGCGCAGGTACACCGACTGGCCCTCGCGAGCCTCCTCCTCCATCCCGAGCACCTCCGTGAAGAACTCAAGCGAGCGCTCGGGCTCCGGCGTCAGCAGCTCGGCGTGACCGATGTGCGCGATGTCCCCGAGAGGCCTGCTCATCTCGGCGCCCCGGCCCCCGACTCCTGGGTAAGCGACCTGAGCCACGCCTCGCTGGCGGAGGCGATCCGGGGCTCCACGCTCGCAGCCTCGAGCATCTCGACCGCCGCCGCCATCTCCTCGACGCGGCGGGTCGCGTGCAGGCGGCTGCCGTCGATCAGGCGCTGCAACAGAGCCGCGTCGGCATCCTCGAGGGTCCGCTCGAGATCGGCGTAGAGCCATTCCTCGAACCCGAGCTGCTCGGCGACCGCGAGTGACTCGCCGATCGCGGCGGCCAGGCCCTTCGCGAAGACGCTGCGGGCGAGCTTGCGGGCGGCGGCCGCGCCGGGCTCCGGCCCGACCACAGTCACCGGCATCCCGAGCGGGCCGAGGGTGGCGGCGAACGACTCGGCCCCGGATCCCGACACCAGGGCCGGGGTTCCCAGTCCCCGGCCGGGGACCGGGCCGATCAGCGCCACGTCGGCGAACAGGGCGCCCGCGCCGCCGAAGGCCTCGGCCAGCTCGCGCTTGAGGGCCGGAGCCGCGGTGTTCAGGTCGGCGAAGACCTGTCGGCCTCGAAGGGCCGGGATCACGGACCGCGCCACCTCCCCCGCCACTCCCGCGCTGTTGGCGCTGATCACGACATCCGCGCCGGCTGCGGCGTCCGCCGCGTCGCTCGCGGCCTCGACCCCGTCGGGGCAGGGGGCCACCGGGTCCCAGCCGCGGACGGCCGCGCCGGCCGAGACCAGGTCGGTGGCGATCGCCGTACCCGCCTCGCCCAGGCCGACCATCCCGATCGCCGGGCCCTCGCTCATTTGCCCGCGTCCTCCTCCAGGACCCGGCCGGCGACCTTGAAGGCTCGGTTTGCTGCAGGGACCCCGCAGTAGACCGCCGTTTGGAGCAGCACCTCCTTGATCTCGTCGTCGCTGAGCCCGTTCCGGCGGGCGGCGCGCACGTGCATCGCCAGCTCCTCGAAGTGCCCGAGCGCGACCAGCGCGGTCATCGTGATCGCGCTGCGCATGCGGCGGTCGAGGCCGGGCCTGGTCCAGATCTCACCCCAGGCATTGCGCGTGATCAGGTCCTGGAAGTCGGCGGTGAACTCGGTGGTCTTGGCGATCGCGTCGTCGACGTGCTCGTCGCCCAGCACCTCGCGCCTCACCTCCATGCCTCGATCGTGCTGATCGCTCACCTTGTCGCCTCCACTCCGAGGTGTTGCTCGAGCGCGCGGGTCACCTCGTCGGCCTTCTCCACCGCGGCCAGGTGGCGCGCGCCGGGCAGGACCACGACGCTCGAATCCTCGATCTCCTCCCCGATAGCAGCGGCCCGCTCGGGCGTGCCGACCTGGTCGTCCTCGCCCGCGACCACGAGCGTCGGCGCCCGCACCGCGCCCAGCTCGCCGCGCATGTCGAACTCGGCCAGCGCCTCGCAGCAGCTCGCGTATCCCTCGGGAGGGGTGGAGAGAAAGGTCTGGCGGATGCGCTCGACGGTCTCCGGGCTGCGCTCCGGGAACTCCGGGCTGAACCAGCGCTCCATGGTCGCCTCGATCAGCGGCCCCACCCCCTCGGTCCTGACCAGGTCAGCACGTTCGGTCCACCCCGCCGGAGGCGGCAGCTGCATCCCGGTGCAGCAGATCGCCAGGCGGTCGATGCGCTCCGGCGCGTTTACCCCGAGCCACATAGCGGTCATGCCGCCGATCGAAAGCCCGCAGAACGAGACTCGCTCCAGCTCCAGGCGATCCAGCATGCCGAGGACGTCGCCCCCGAGATCCGACACGGAATAGGGGCCGGACGGGACCGGCGACTCGCCATGGCCACGCGTGTCGTAGCGGAGCACCCGGAAGCGGTCGGAGAGAGCCGCCGCCTGCGCGTCCCACATCTCGCCGCGGGTGCCGAGCGAGTTGGAGAAGACGATCACCGGCGCGCCCTCCGGGCCCTCCAGCGTGTGATGGACGTCAACGCTCACGATTCCTCCCGAAAGCGTGACAGGGCGCGGTCGACGAAGGAATCGGCGGCGCCGAGGTAGCCGGCCGGATCGAGCGCCCCGTCGATCTCCTTCTCGGAGAGCGCGCCGCTCACCTCCTTGTCCTTGACCAGCTCGTCGCGCAGTGGCCGCCCGCCGTCGAGCGCGCGCACGGCGGCCGCGTCGATCAGCTCCCGCGCGTGCCGCCGTCCAACCCGGCCGGCCAGCGCCGTCACCAGGCTCTCGGCCATCAGCAGACCGCCGCTGGCGTCGAGGTTGGCGCGCATTCGGTCGGGTCTCACCTCTAGGCCCTCGAGCGCCTCGCGCAGCGCGGAGGCGGCGCCTCCCGTCAGCGCGAGGGCGTCGGCCAGCGGCGCCCACTCGGACTGCCAGGCTCCGGCGGCGCGCTCGTGCTCCTGCGCCATCGCCTCGAGCAGCACTCCGGCGGCGCCGCGGACCCGCCGGGCGCAGGCGATCGCCACCACCGAGCCGACCGGGTTTCGCTTGTGGGGCAACGTCGAAGAGGCTCCCCGCCCGTCGCCGGAGGGCTCGGCAACCTCGCCGACCTCGGTCTGGGAGAGCAGCGCGAGGTCGAGGGCGATCTTCTCCATCACGCCGGCCGTCAGGGCCAGGGACGCCCCCAGGTCGCCGACGCGAAGTCTCGCCGTGTGCCAGGCAATCGCGGGCTCGTCGAGCTCGAGCCGCGTCGCCACAAGCTCGACCACCCGCTCTCCATCGGAGCCCAGCGCCGCCAGGGTTCCGGCCGCGCCCCCGAGCTGCAACGCGAGCGATAACGACCCCAGGCGCTCGCGTGCCGACAGGGTCGAGTCGAGCCAGCCCGCCGACTTCAACCCGAAGGTGGTCGGGAGCGCCTGCTGGAGCAGAGTGCGGCCGGCCATCACGGTGCCGCGGTGCTCGTCTGCCAGCCCCGCGCAGGCCGCGGCCACCCCGTCGAGCTCCGCCCGGATCAGCACCAGCGCGCGGCTCGCGACCAGCATCGCGGCCGTATCGATCGCGTCCTGGCTGGTGGCGCCGAGATGGACGAAGCCGGCGGCCTCGTCATCGAGCTTCGCTCGCAGGGCAGCGACCAGGGGCACGGCGGGGTTGGCCTTCGAGCGGCCATCGCGCGCGATCGCCTCGGGATCGAAGCCTCCGCCCTGACAGGCGCCGGCGATCGCCTCCGCGGCATCGCCGGGGATCAGCCCCGCCTCCGCCTCGGCGGCCGCGAGGGCGGCCTCGAAATCGAGCATCGCCTGGAGCCAGGCGCCCTCGGAGGTCGCCTGCCCTATCGGCTCGGGGACGAAGAGCGAGCTGAACAATCCGTCAGACGACAAAGAAGGCGGTCTCGCCGTCACCCTGAAGATGGATGTCGAAGCGGAGACCTCCCTCCTCGGGAATCGCCACGAGGGTGTCCCGCTCCTTCGGGTCCTCGATCGAGGAGAGGACGGGATCCTCACCGTTGGCCTCGGCCTCGTCCGGGAAGTAGATCCGAGTCACCAGGCGCTTCAGCAGGCCTCGGGCGAACACCGAGACGTCGATGTGGGGCGCCTGCGAGCGACCGCCGGGGCCGGGGACCGGTCCCGGCTTGACGGTGATGAACTCGAAGCGGCCCTCGGAGTCGGTGGCGCAGCGGCCGAATCCGCTGAATCCCTCCTCCACCGGGAGCTCATCGCGCGGGTCCTCGGGGTGGGCGTATCGCCCGGCCCTGTTCGCCTGCCAGATCTCGATCAACGCGTCGTCCACGATCTCGCCCTCACCGTCGAACACCGTGCCCCGGATGTGAATCGCATCGGGGTCGTTCTCCGGAACCAGCCGCTCCTCGCCGTCATACGGAACCTGGATCCGCAGGAACGGCCCGATCGTCTGGGATGGGGTCAGCGCGGGCATCAATCCTCCATCGGTGTGGCGTCGCGACCCCGCAGGACGATGTCGAACTCGTAGCCGAGCGCCCACTCCGGGACGGTCCGGTCGTGGTCGTAGCGGCAGATCATCCGGTCCCGATCCTTCGGGTCGGGGACGGAGTTGAAGATCGGGTCCTGGAAGAAGAGCGGGTCGCCCGGGAAGAACATCTGGGTGATCAGGCGGGTCGCGAACGCGGGACCGAAGAGCGAGAAGTGGATGTGCCGCGAGCGCCAGGCGTTGGGATTGTTCTTCCAGGGGTAGGCGCCGGGCTTGATGGTGATGAACTCGTAGCGGCCGTCGTCGTCGGTCATACAGCGGCCGCCGCCGCTGAAGTTCGGGTCGAGCGGGGCTGGATGCCGATCGCCGTCGTGCCTGTACCGGCCGGAGGCGTTCGCCTGCCAGATCTCGATCAGGGAGTTGCGCACCGGGTTTCCATCCTGGTCGAGCAGGCGGCCGTGGACGATGATCCGCTCGCCGAGCGGCTCGTCCTCGTACTGGCGGGTGAGGTCGTGGTCGAGCTCGCCGATGCGCTCATCTCCGTAGACGGGCCCCGTGACCTCGGAGAGGGTGTGGGCCAGCGGGACCAGCGGCCGCTTCGGCGCCCTCGTCCGGGTCGAGACGTACTCGGGGTACAGGTACGGGGGATCGACCTCGAGATCGTCGTGCCGATAGCCGATCACCTCTCCGTTGCGGGTCAGCTCTGATGCCACCGTGCCCTCCTCCTTGCTCATGTCGGTTCCTCCAGCGTCGCGCGAAGCTCCCGGAGCTCCCGGAGCTCCCGATCCGAGGGCTCCGCCGTCTCCTCCAGGTCCTCCGCGACTCGCAGCGGCCAGCCCGTCCGCTCCCGGGCCACCTCCGCCGACGCTCCCGGATGGATCTGCGTGAGCGTGAGCTCGCGGCTCTCCGGGTCCGGCCGCAGGACCCCGAGATCGGTGATCACGACGGTTGGCCCGCGGCCCGGCATGCCGAGGCGCTTCCGGTCGCCGGGCGCGTCCCCGTAGCCGACGGACGAGCGGAAGTCGAGGCGGTCGACGAAGCTGCGACGCGACTGGCGCATGATCACGATCACCTCCTTCGCCATCGCGGCGATCTCCGGCGCGCCGCCGCCCCCGGGGAGGCGGACCTTGGGGCGCTCGTAGTCCCCGATCACCGTGCTATTGAGGTTGCCGAGGCGGTCGATCTGAGCCGCCCCGAGAAAGCCGACGTCGATCCGCCCGCCCTGCAGCCAGTAGGCGAAGATCTCCGGCACCGGGACCACCGCGTCCGCCGTCTCGGCCAGCTCGCCGTCGCCGATGGACAGTGGCAGGTTCCTCGGCTTCGACCCGATCGTGCCCGACTCGTAGACGAGGACGGTTCGCGGAGCGTGGGTGAGCCTCGCCAGGTTCGCGGCTGTGCTCGGCAGGCCGATCCCCACGAAGCAGACGGTCTCGTCCGTCAGCGCGCGCGACGCCACCACGGTCATCATCTCGTCGGCCGAGACCGCCGCTTCGGCCTTGGTGGTCATGTGACACCCGCCGCTCTCAGCACGTGCTCCTCGATCCAGGCCTGGAACGAGTCCCGGTCGGCGCTGATCTCGTCCCAGCGCTGATAGAAGCCGTTGTCGCGGTCGTAGTAGTCGTGGGCGTAGGAGGGATGAGCGCCATGCGGCGCCTCCGCGACGGCGCCGACGGCCCAGGTCGGCAGGACGATCGCCCCCGGCCGGGGCTCCAGCTCGTCGACGATCTCCTCGACGGTGACGAGCGAGCGCGCCGAGGCGAGCACGATCTCCTTCTGGACGCCGATGATTCCCCAGAGCTGCACGTTGCCCTCGCGGTCGGCGCGCTGGGCGTGCACGATCCCGACGTCGGGTCGGAGGGCGCGAACCGCGGTGAGGGCCTCGCCCGTGAACGGGCATTTGATCTCGGCGATGGTCTCGCTCGAGCGCTCCATCAGCTCGGTCCCGACGTAGCCCCGCAGCGTCCCGAACGGGAGATTGGAGGCGCCGGCGGCGTAGCGAGCCGCCATGCCCGCGTGGCTGTGCTCCTCGAGCTCGAGGGGCGCGGGCCAGTCGTGCTCGACGGCGTCGCGGAGCCGGCGCAGGGAGCCGACGCCGGGGTTGCCGCCCCAGGAGAAGATCAGCTTGCGGGCGCATCCGGCGCCGATCATCTGGTCGTAGATCAGGTCCGGGGTCATCCGGATCAGGGTCAGGTCGCGGCGGCCCTGGCGAATGATCTCCTGGCCCGCCGCGAACGGGATCAGGTGCGTGAAGCCCTCCAGCGCAACGCTGTCGCCGTCGTGGACGAGCTCGGCGACGGCCTCGTCCAAAGCGAGCAGCTCAGCCACCGCTGCCCCCGACCGCGGGTTCCACCTGGACCATGCCGAGCACGTCGCGCAGGTAGAGCAGGTGATCCTTCATCGCCCGCTCCGCGCGCGCCGGGTCGCCCTTCTCGACCGCCGAAACCAGGGCCTCGTGCTGCTCCACGATCGCCGAGTGCACCACGGCCGGCTCAAGGACATCGATGAGCAACGGCTGCAGCACCTCGAAGATCCAGTTGGTCAGGGCCTGGATCATGCGGTTGCCGCTGGCGGCGGCGATCGTCAGGTGGATCTCGGCGTCGGTGGCGGACACGACCTCGACGTCGTCCGGCGCCGCGTTTGCCGCGTCCACGGCCGAGCGCAGCCGGGTCAGAGTCTGCTCGTCGGGCTGATACGCCGCGAGGCCGGCGAGCGGGACCTCGAGCAAAACCCGGGCGTCGAGCAGCTCGTGCAGGCTGACCGCCTCGGTCTCGAGCATCATCGCGATCGCGTCGCTGAGGCTGCGCCCCATTCCCTGCTCCGCGGTGTGGGCAACGAAGATGCCGCCGCCCGGGCCCTTGGTCGCCCGGATCAGGTTGCCGCTGGAGAGGAGCTTAAGCGCCTCCCGGAGGGTCGGGCGGCTGACCCCGAACTCGGCCGCGAGGTCCTCCTCGCGGCCCAGGAAATCACCCGGACCGAGGCCCTCCTCCTGGACGTAGTGCTGGATCTGCACCGCGACCTGCTCGGATGCGCCCCGGATCTGACGCGCCTGCGGCCTCGCGCGAGAGCGCGAGCTCGCCCGCTGGACGCTCACGATGCGACCCACCTCGGCGTGCGCTCGTCGACCACTCGGCGGGACTTTCCAGTCTGCCGCGGCAGAACCCCGGGCGCGATCGGCACGACCCGGACTCGCAGCCCGAGCTGCTGGCGCATCTTCTCCTGGAGGCGGCGCGCGTCGGTGCCAAGGGTCAGCTCGACCTCGAGCTTCACCTCGTCCATCCCGCTGCGCTCGGTGTAGAAGGTGATGCGGAACTCGCCGGAGCTGGAGACCTGACGGACGGCCTCCTCGATCGCCGACGGATAGACGTTCATCCCGCGCACGACCACCATGTCGTCGGTCCGGCCGACGATGCCGCCGGGTAGCCAGCGGCCCTCATGGCCGGCCGGGCACTGCTCGTCGGTCGCGATCACGGAGTCTCCCGTTCGGTATCGCAACGCAGGGAAGCCCGTGAGGCGAAGCGGGGTGATCACGAGCTCGCCGCGCTCGCCCTGGGCCGTCGGGCTCATGTCCGCGTCGAGGATCTCGCAGACGAACTCGTTCTCGTCGACATGCAGCCCGTGGCCCTCGATGCACGGGTCGCCGAACGGCCCGGCCTCGGTGAGGCCGGCGTGATCGACGCAGACGACGCCGAGCCCGTCTTCGATGCGGGAGCGAACGCCGGGCAGCGACCCGCCGGGCTCGCCGGTGCAGAGCACGCGGTCCAGGGAATCGAAGGCGGACTCCAGTCGCTGCTCGACGGCGACCTCGAGCAGGTGAAGCGCGTAGGTCGGGGTGCACAAGAGCGTCGTCGCCTCGACCTCGGCGATGGTCTGCAGGCGCTGCACGGAGCCCATCCCACCGAGCGAGATCCCCAGCGCCCCCATGTCCTGGAGCCCCTCCTTGGCCGCCCAGAACTGGACATGGGGCCCGAACGAGAACGCGAGCGCGACGCGATCGTCGCTGCCGAGGCCGGCGGCGCGCATCGTGTGCGCGAAACGCCCACGCCACCAGGCCCAGTCCTCCGCGGTCTCCAGCACCCGCAGCGGATGCGCCGTCGTCCCGCTGGTCTGAAAGAGCTGGGTGTAGTGGTCGAGCGGGTAGGTGAGGTTCGTGCCGAAGGGCGGATGGCGCTCCTGATCGATGACCAGGTCCCGCTTCGTCAGTGGCCGCAGCTCGCTGAGGCCGGGGCGATCCCCCAGCTCGAGGGCCTCGGCGCGGCCGCGCTGAAAGGGGTTGCGATCGAGCACCAGCTCGAGCAGCTCCGCGAGGCGCTCCTCCTGATCCGTGGCGCCGGGCCGAACGCCAACCCCCTGGGCATCCGCCATCAACGCCTCCTCCAGATCGCGTACTTAAGGTGGGTGCTCATATCGCGCCTCCCAGCGCACACTATCCGATAAGTCAAAGTATTTGTCAGGTAACCCTCAGCTGCTCGTGATGACGACCTTCATCACCTCGGCCGGATTGCCCATCGCATAGGCGAGCGCCTCGGGCGCCTGATCCAGCGAGAATCGCCGGGTGATCAGGGGCTGGAGCTGGGCCTGATTTCCCTCCACGAAGCGGACGGCCTGCGTGAACTCCTCGGGACCGCAGCAGCTGACACCGAGCAGGTCTACCTCCTTCTCGGTGAACGTCCCAATCCGCAGTGGCACCTCCTCGCCCGACATCCCGACCACCGTCACCCGTCCCGCCGAGGCGACCATGTCGACGGCGGCGCGAATCGGATCGGGGACGCCGGTCGCGTCGATCACCAGGGGCGGGCCCTCTCCGCCGGACCACTCCCGGCAGGCCTCGACGACCTGATCGGCGTCCTCCCAGAGCAGGCCCTCGGCGCCGGTGGCGGCCCCGAGGTCGAGCCGGCTCTGGATGCGGTCGACCAGCAGGGTCGTCGCCCCGCGCTCGCGGGCGAGCAGATGGGACGCCTGGCCGATCGGGCCGGCGCCGAGGATGACCACTCGCTCCCCCTCCGCGATGCGGGCCCTGTGCACGGTGCGGACGCCGATCGAGAACGGCTCGGCGAGCGCCGCCGTGGCGGGCTCGTCCGTGGCGATCGCGAAGACCTGCGACTCACGGACGCGAAGCTTCTCCTGCAGGCCCCCATCGGAGTGGATGCCGATCAGGCTGAAGTTGTCACAGACGTTCCCGCGGCCGACACGGCACGGGTAGCACTCGCCGCAGTTGCTGAGCGGCAGGATGGCGACGCGATCCCCGACGGCGAGGCGCCCGCTGGTCTCGGGCCCGAGCGCCTCGATCGTCCCGGTGAACTCGTGACCCTGGATGCGCGGAAAGGGCGAGTCCTCGAAGATCTGGAGCTCGCCGCTGAAGAAGTGGAAGTCGGAGCCGCAGATCCCGACCGCGTCCGGGTGCACGATGACCTCACCGGGGCCGGGCGCCGCGGGCTCGGGAACGTCGAGAACCTCCATCTGACCAACTCCCCGAGTCACCGCAGCTAGCACGGCAACAACCTAGAGGATTTGGTCAATAGGCTCAAACCTCTTGCGCTCAGGCCGTGGCCATCGCCGCGAGCCACTCCTCGAAGCTGGGGCCGGCGAGCTTCGCGCCCGGGTTGGGCAGCACGGCTCCGTCCGCATAGGCCGCAGCGTCCGGGTCGCCGGACTGACGGCTCTCGCGGATCTCGAGCGAGTCGCGTCGGCTGGCGAAGAGCGCGGCGGCCAGGTCGGCGAGACGCTCCTCACGCGGGCCGGCGACCTCGGTGATCCTGCCGTTCTCGATCTCCGGCTCCTCGGCCGCATCGGCGAGGGTCTCGGCGACGACGCGGGCGGCCACGGGCTGCGTTCGCATCTCGGGCAGATAGGCGACGCCGTCCTCGGTCATCCATCGGACGAACTCGTCGAAGAACTCGTGGAACTGTGCCGCGCGAACGATCCGGACCGGGACCGGGCCCTCGAGCAGCGCCTGCTCCTGCGCCATCTTCGCCGCGTTGTAGCCGCCCTCAAACTTGTCGATGCCGATGATCGAGACGACGATGATCATCCCCGCCCCGGCTTCCGCGCCGGCTCGCTGGAGGTTTCGTGCCGATGCGGTGAAGAACTCCGTTGCCTTCTTCTGGTCGGGCGTGGGCCACGTCGCGGTATCGATGATGGTGTCGACGCCGGCGAGCGCCTCGTCGAGGCCCTCGCCGCTGACCACGTCGATCCCCTTCGAGCGCGCGATCGGGACCACCTCGTGTCCGCGCTGCTCGAGGACCTCGACGAGGTGCGTTCCGAGGCGGCCGGTGGCTCCGGTGACGGCAATCTTCTGGTTCCTGTCTTCGGTCTGCATCGCTCTTCCTTTCCAAGCGCAGACGCGCTTTCGCTGTTTCGCTATTACGACGAACGGGATCCGTTCAGATCGACAGCTACTACCCCAGGCTGATCTCCTCACCGAACGGCGACGGCATCGCGCCGCCGTCGATCAGGACGACCGCTCCGGTGATGAAGCTCGCTGCCGGCGAGCCCAGCATCAGCACCAGGCCCTTGAGCTCGTCGGTCTCCGCCATCCGGCCAACCGGGATCAGGTCTGCCCAGATTCCCTCGATCCGCTCGTTCGGCAGCTCGCCGCTGCCGATCCGGGTGCGGAAGGGGCCGGGAGCGATCGCGTTGACGTTGACGCCGTGGGGCGCCAGCTCCACGGCCGCCTGGCGGACGACGTGGATCACCGCCGCCTTCGTCGCCGCGTATGAGTAGCCGACCAGGGGCTCCACCTTGAGGCCCGCGTTCGAGGCGGTGACGACGATCTTGCCGGCGCCCTGCCTCTTCATCACCTCGGCGGCCGCGCCCATCGAGAAGACGATTCCGTTGAGATTCACGCCGATCACCTTGTCCCAGGCCTCCGACTCGATGGCGGCGATGCCGCCCTTCGGGTCCGTGAAGCCCGGCTCGAGCGAGATGCCCGCGTTGGCGTAGAGCACGTCGACTCCCCCCTGCTCCGAGACGACGTCGTCGATCAGGCCCTGCACCTGGTCTCGGTCAGAGACATCGAGCTGAAAGGAGCGAGCCTGCCCGCCGGCACCGGCCAGCCTTGAGGTCTCCTCCTCCAGCCTCGCCGGGTCCAGGTCGGCGAGCGTGACCCGGGCCCCCGCGTCGGCCATCACCTCGGCCATCGCCAGCCCGAGCCCGCTGGCCGCTCCGGTCACAACCACCCGCGCGTCCCGCACGTCGAACAGCTCCTCGACCCCGCTCATCTCATCTCCTCCTTCACCAGTCCCGCGCCAGCCCGACGTAGTTCTCGGCCAGGGTCGTCGCCGCGGCGCGCGAGGAGCAGACGTAATCGAGCTGCGACCTCCGGAGACCCCGCATGAAGCCGTCGTCGTCGGGAAAGCGGTGGAGCATCCAGGTCATCCACCAGCTGAAGTGCTGGACACGCCACACCCGGCGCAGGCACGCGTCCGAGTACGCATCGAGCAGCGAGCCATCGCCGCCCTGCAGGTAGGACGCGAGAGCCTCGCCGAGCACCTGCACGTCGGCCACCGCCAGGTTCAGGCCCTTGGCGCCGGTCGCGGGGACGATGTGGACGGCGTCGCCGGCGAGGTAGAGGCGGCCGTACTGCATCGGCTGCGCGACGAAGCTGCGCAGCGGCGCGATCGCCTTCTCCACCAGCGGCCCCTCGTTCAGGGTCCAGCCGTCGTCCCGGGCGAGCCTGAGGTGCAGCTCCTCCCAGATCCGCTCATCCGGCCAATCCTCGAGCGAGTCGCTCGGATCGCACTGGACGTAGAGCCTGCTCAGCTCCGGCGAGCGCAGGCTGTGCAGCGCGAAGCCTCGCTCGTGCGGGGCGTAGATCAGCTCATCGGTCGAGGGCGCAACCTGAGCGAGGATCCCGAGCCAGGCGAACGGGTAGTCGATCTGGTTGAAGCTGAGTACGCCGTCGGGGACGGACGGGCGGCAGACGCCGTGGAAGCCGTCGCAGCCGGCGATCGCGTCGCAGCGAAGCTCTCGCTCGGCCCCCTCGTGGGTGAAGCGGATGATCGGCTCGTCGGAGTCGATCTCGTGCAGGCTGACGTCGTCGACCTCGAAGAGCAGCGGGCCGTCCGCGTCGAGCCGGGCCGCGATCAGGTCCTTGACCACCTCCTGCTGGCCGTAGATCGTGATCGCCCTCCCCTCGGCGAGCTCCTCGAAGGGGATCCGGTGACCCCGGCCGTCGAAGCGGAGCTCGATCCCGTGATGAATCAGTCCCTCCCGGTGGAGGCGATCGGCGAGGCCGAGCTCGTTGAGGAGGTCGACGGTGCCCTGCTCGAGGACGCCGGCCCGCACCCGCTCCTCGACGTAGTCGCGGCTGCGGTTCTCCAGCACGACGGACTCGATTCCTTCGCGAGCCAGGAGATGGGAGAGGACGAGGCCGGCGGGGCCGGCGCCCACGATCCCGACCTGGGTTCGAGACTCCATCAGCTCGGCCGAACCCTAGATGACGGCCTTCCGATCCCCGTGTGCCCGGCGGCCCCTACCTCGAAGCGGCGTGTCAGCGCGATGGTGGCGGCGGCGGCCAGAGCGAGCCCGGCGCACAGCGACCAGGCGGCGGCGAAGTGGTCGTGCTCCGCGAGCAGGCCGACCAGCAACGGGCCTCCGGCGGCACCCGCGAAGAGGCCGGACATCATCACCCCGACCGCCCAGGCGGGGGCCTCCGGACGGCGCGAGACGACCGCGAGCGTGAGCGTCCCCGGCCAGGACCAGCCGATGCTGCCGACGATCAGCGCCGCCAGCACGATCACCGCCGGGTCCCCCTCGATCAGCAGCAGGTAGCCGGCGACGCTCCCCGCCAGGATCAGGGCGGTTAGCCGCAGCGGGTCGGTCCGGGAGCGGTCCGCGATCACCCCGAGCCCGACTCGGCTGATCGTGGCCGCCAGGCTGACGGCGCCGAGGAGCAGGCCGGCGGCGCCCTCGCCGATCCCCCGATCGACGGAGTAGGTGACCAGGAAGGCGATGAACCCGACGCCGGCGGCGCTCGCCAGGACGGCCGCGACCGCGAGAGCCCGGATCGAGGTGAGGTGATGCGGTGCCGACTCGGGCTGCGCATGGAGCCTCGGCGACTCCCCCGGCGCGGGCGCGGGCGCAAGTGAAACCGCGGCGACGGCGAGCGCGGCCGCGACCACGTACGCCCACCGCCAGCCGAAGGGGATCGCCACCGCCGGCAGCGCGACGCCGGCGAGCAGGGCTCCGATCGAGGCGCCGGATTGCTGGGCGCCGAACGCGAGGCCATGCCGGCCCGTGTCAACCGTGCGCCTGAGCAGGGCGCTCACCGCCGGACCACCGAGCGCGTTGCCGAGGCCCCCGACGAGCAGGATCCCGATCAGCGCCGGCGCGGAGTGGGCGAGCAGCGCGACCGCGAGACAGGATGCCGCGGTCAGCGCCGCGCCGACCTGCATCCCTCGCCTTGCCCCGATCCTCTCGACCAGGTGCCCGCCCGGGGTCGAGCTGAACATGCAGGTCAGGTAGAAGGCCGCCACCGCGAGCCCGAGGACCGAGTCCCCGAAGGAGAAGTCGTGGCGAATCCGGGGGGCGAGGCTCGCGGTGAGGAACCCGGGCAGCACGCCGGCGACGATCAGCGCCGTGCCGGTGGCGACGGATCTACGCACTCGCAGCTGCAGCGTGCAAGTGCTGCAGGGCGTCGGCCCCGACATAGGCCAGCCCGAGCGGCGACCCCGCGTCCGTCAGCGCGTGCCAGAGGTTGCCGGCCTCCGACGCGGCGGCCACCAGCAGCCATTGCTTCTCGAATTGGTGCAGCACGAGCGTCGGGACCCCGCCCACCGATTCGACCCGCAGGCTGCCGGGTGCACAGGGGGCCGTCCCGGCGCGAGAGAGAACCTCGCGCGCGTAGGGCCCGGTGAGGCAGACCGCTACGCGATCGGAGGTGACGTCCTCGATCCGCGTCTCCGAGCGGGCGCTCTCCTCGAGGTCGGCGCGAACCCGCGCGGCCTTGCTCGGCGGCGCGAGCACGAGCAACAGCTCGCTGGAGACGACGCACCACCACGCGTCGGCGGCCTCGATGGCGCGGCCCGGCCGCAGCTCTCTCCCGGACGGATACATGTCCGCGATCGCGGGCGCGGCATCGCGCACCTCGAACTTGCTGATGCTCGAGACGTCGGCCAGGCCGGCGGTGGCGCGGCTGACCGCGATCTCCGACGCGAGCGAGCCGAAGTCGGCGGCGACGACCCAGCCCTCGCGCTCGGTCATGTGGGCGCCCGAGCGCTTCAGCACGTCGTCCAGGGGACTGAGCAGGGACGCCATCAGCCCCAGACCTCGTGAGAGACCTTGCCGAGCAGCTCGAGCTTCGCCTTCTGATCGTCGAAGGTGACGAGGTTGCCCGGGAGCGTGGAGGCGAAGCCGCACTGCGGGCTCAGCGCCAGCCGCTCGAGCGGGATGAACTCCGAGGCCTCCTCGATCCGCTGCTTGAGCTGATCGGCGTCCTCGAGCTCGGGCTCCTTGGTGGTGATCAGGCCGAGCACCACCGTCTTGCCCTCCGGCACGAAGCGCAGCGGCTCGAAGGTCCCCGCCCTCGGCGAGTCGTACTCGGCGAAGATCCGGTCGCACTCCAGCGTGGTGAAGAGCTGCTCGGCGATCGCCTCGTAGCCGCCCTCGACCGACCACATCGAGCGGTGGTTGCCCCGGCAGAGGTGGACCGCCCAGGTGACGTCGGGGAAGGCCCTGATCAGCTGGTTGTCGCGCTCGATCATCTGCCCCAGCCAGGTCTCGGTATCGAGCCCGAGGTTGCGCAGGTTCTCCTGCCCCTCCTCGCTGACCAGATGGGTGTAGCGGGGGGAGTCGAGCTGGAAGTAGTCGCAGCCGGCCTCGGCCGTCTCGCCGACGATCTGCTTCATCAGCTCGATCACCTCGTCCATGTAGGCCTCGCGGTCCGGGTAGACCTTGTCCGAGTAGCCGGGGACCCAGAGCACGCTCGCGTAGGTCATGCCGGCGAGGGTTGCCTTCGCCGGCCGGTCGCTGTTGGCGCTGACGAACTTGTATTCCTCGAGCGGCAGGTTGTGGCGAATGCCGAGCTTCTCCGTGACCGCGGGGAGCTTCGGCGGCGGGCCCTCGGGCCGCTCGGCGGACCCGTGGAACATGACGGGCGCCGGGACCTCGGGGTTGTAGCCGGAGAGGCTGTCCGTCAGCGGGTCGAACCAGAAGCGGCGGCGCACCTCACCGTCGGTGAGCACCTCGACCCCGGCCTCCTCCTGCAGGGCGATGTTGCTCACGCCCTCCTCTTCTTGGAGGGACTCGAGCTCCTTCGGGTCCATCTCGCCCCGCTCGTCCTGCTCCATCGCCCGCTTCAGCTTGTCGTGGCGCAGCAGGCTTCCGACGACCTCGCAGTGAAATCCGTTGCTCGACATCTGTCGCTCCTCTCCTCTTCGTCAGCTGGTAGCGCGGTCCGCCAGGTTGATCAGCGATGCGCCCGGGATCCGCTCCAGCACGTCGCGGTTGTCCAACACGATCTCCAGGTTCCGGAGGGCGACCCGCGCGTGCTCGCGCGCGAGCGCCTCGGCCCGGGCGGCCTGGCCCCGCTCGATCGCCTCGATCAGGCCGCGGTGGTGGTCCTGGGCGATCACCAGGATCTCCCGGGACTCGGGAAGCTCTGCCTGCCCCTGGACCAGGGCGCTCGGCGAGGCGAACGGCAGCGCGACGATCCGCTCGAGCTCGCGCTCGAGGACCGGGCTCGCGGCGGCCTCCACCAGCAGGGAGTGGAAGGCGCGGTTGCACTCGACATAGCGCCAGAAGGAGTCGACGTCGGAGCGGTGGACGAGCGGATCCATCTCCGCGCTCAGCCGGTGCATCTCCGCGAGCTGCTCCGGCGTGGCGCCGCGCTCGGCCGCGAACCGCGCCGCGGTCCCTTCGAGCACCCCGCGCAGCTCGATGGCGTCGTGGATCTCCTCGCGGGTGAACTCGCGGACCGCGTAGCCGCCGCCCTCGAGGTTCTCCAGCAGCCCCTCGTGCTGCAGGGTCGCGAGCGCGAGCCGGAGCGGCGTCCGCGAGACGCCGAGCCGCTCCACCAGCGGCAACTCAGACATCCGCGTCCCGGGGGGGAACTCGCCGCTGAGCAGCAGCTCGCGCAGGCTGAGCAGCGCCCGGGTGGTCTGCGAGGTGCCCTCGCCGTTATCGCTCACGAACCCACCTTCTGTATGCAGAAAGGCGTTCCATCGCCCGATCAGTCAAAGCTTCCTCGCGTCAAACCCCGCGGTCTCCTCTCCGATTGCATACAGTCTGACGGTCAGGCAAGATACACGGCCGAGAGCCGGCAACGGAATGCCGGGAACGAGAGGAGGAGTTGGAGATGGAGGTTGCAACTCAGACTGGCGCCCGCATCGGGTCTCTGATCACCGAAGAGGTCCTCGACGGCAAGATCTACAGCGGTGGCTGGCAGCAGACGAGCGAGCGGCTCGAGGTGCACAACCCCGCCACCGATGAACACCTCGCCTCGGTCGGGAGCGCGACGCGCGACGACGTACTCAAGGCTTCGAAGCTGGCGGCGGACGCGCAGCCCGGCTGGGCCGCCACCCCGGGACCCGAGCGGGCCAAGCTCCTTCACGCCGCCGCCGACGCGCTCGAGAGCGCGCACGAGGAAATCGAGTGGTGGCTGATCCACGAGGGGGGCGGGGTTCCCCAGAAGGCCGCGTTCGAGGTGGGCGAGACCGCGAAGGAGCTGCGGGCGGCCGCCGCGCTGACCTCCATGCCGGTCGGCGAGGTGCTCCCCAACGAGCAGGGCCGCATCAGCATGGCGAAGCGCCTTCCGGTCGGGGTCGTCGGCGTGATCGCGCCGTGGAACTTCCCGATGATCCTGGCGATGCGATCCGTCGCGCCTGCGCTCGCGCTCGGCAACGCGGTGCTCTTGAAGTGCGACCCGCACACGCCGGTCTCCGGCGGGCTGGTCTTCGCGCGGGCCTTCGAGGAAGCCGGTTGGCCGGACAACGTCCTCCAGGTCCTCCCCGGCGGAGTCGAGCCGGGCGAGGCGATCTGCGAGGCGCCGGAGATCCGGATGGTCTCCTTCACAGGCTCCACTCGCGCCGGCCGCGCGGTCGGGGCGCTCGCGGGCGGCAACCTGAAGCGGGTCGCGCTCGAGCTCGGCGGCAAGAGCAGCTTCATCGTCCTCGACGACGCCGACATCGAGAAGGCGACGTCCTGCGGGGCGTTCGGGACCTTCTTCCACCAGGGCCAGATCTGTATGGCCTCCGGGCGGCACCTCGTCCACGAGTCGATCGCCGACGAATACATCTCCCTGCTCGCCGAGCGAGGCGGCCGGCTTCCCGTCGGAGATCCGGGCAAGGAGGAGGTCGCGCTCGGGCCGATCATCAACCGCCGGCAGATCGACCGCGTGCAGGAGATCGTGGACGACGCCGTCGGCGCCGGGGCCGAGCTCAAGACGGGCGGCAAGGGCGACCCGCCGTACTTCCCGCCCACGGTGCTCGCCAACGTCACCCGTGACATGCGCGCCTGGAACGAGGAGATCTTCGGGCCGGTCGCGCCGGTGATGACCTTCTCGGACGAGGACGAGGCGGTCGCGATCGCCAACGACACCGAGTACGGGCTCTCCGGCGCCGTCTTCACGAGCTCGCACGAGCGCGGGCGTGAGGTGGCCGACCGGCTCGACACGGGCCTGGTCCACATCATGGACTCGACCGTGTACGACGACCCGGTCGCCCCCTTCGGGGGCAGGGGCGCCTCCGGCAACGGCGGGCGCTTCGGCGGCCACTTCAGCGTCGAGGAGTTCACCGAGGTGCGCTGGATCACCGAG
Source organism: uncultured Solirubrobacterales bacterium (assembly GCA_963815665.1). Taxonomy (GTDB): domain Bacteria; phylum Actinomycetota; class Thermoleophilia; order Solirubrobacterales; family 70-9; genus DASUPK01. The sequence goes on from CAWFHN010000013.1 coordinate 402,987, forward strand.
CAGCCGGAGCCGGCCAGCTACCCGTTCTAGCCACGCGCGGCGGCACCGACCGTAATAGGTTCTGGGCGCCACACAGTCCCCTACTTATATGGAGCAAGGAGAGACGTGCAGTTCAACCTGGATGCCTTAGGTCAATGGACCCCGGGACGCGCCACCTCAGTCGGCAGGGATGCGCTCAGTGCCTACGCGGAGGCGACGAACGAGTCGGCTCCGATCCCGCTCAGCGGCAGGGTCGCCACTCCGGTGTTCTCGATCGTCCCGGTCTGGAACGTGCTGCAGGAGGCGGCCACTTCCGTCGCGCCCGAGGAGGCCCGGCCCCGGGTGGTGCACGGCGATCAGGACATCCTGATCTCGACCCCGATTCAGCCCGGGATGACCGTGCGCTCGCGGGCGGCGGCCGTGGGCGTCCACGTCAAGGAGTCCGGGACCACCGTGGTCCTCAAGACCGAGAGCCGCGACGGCGACGACCGCCTGCTCAACGAGCAATACGTGACGGAGTTCTACCGGGGGATCTCGGGTGGCACCGGCGGCGGCGAGGAGGCCCCGGACCATCGGATGCCCGACGAGCTCGCGGGCTCGGAGCCGGTCGCGGCGCGGACCTATCCCATCGCGGAGGACCAGACACGGCGATACGCGGAGGCGTCCGGGGACCGCAACGCCTTCCATCTCGACGACGAGGTCGCGCGAGCGGCCGGCCTGCCGGGGATCATCGTCCACGGACTCTGCCTGATGGCGTTCGCCGGCCGGGCGGTGCTCGCCTCGCAGGAGATCGAGGACCCCGCCGAGGTTCTGCGGCTGGCGGTGCGCTTCTCGCGCCCGATGGCCCCCGGCGATGCGCTCACGACGCGCGTCCGCCGTCCCCAGGAGGGAGCCGTCAGATTCGACGCGGTGAACGGCGCCGGCGAAGTGATCCTCAAGGATGGGCTGGTCGAGCTGCGGCAGCAGGCGCCACCCTCGTGATCGATCTCGACTCGGTCCGCGCGATCGACGTCCACACCCACGTCGAGGTCTCCGCCGACGGGCACGACCCGATTCCCCCGAAGCTCCGAGAGGCGTCCCAGCGCTACTTCCGCGACGGCGGCGGCACCCCGACCATCGACGACGTGGGCGCCTACTACCGCGAGCGCGAAATGGCCGCGGTGGTCTTCACGGTGGACTGGGAGTCCCAGTCCGGGCGCCCGCCGGTCCCCAACGAGGAGGTCCTGGACGGCGCCGCCAAGTACGCCGACGTCCTGATCCCGTTCGCGAGCGTCGACCCGGCCCGCCCCGATGCGGTCGAGCGCGCCCGCAGGTTGATCGACGAGCACGACGTCCACGGCTTCAAGTTCCACCCGAACCTCCAGGCGTTCTTCCCGAACGATCGCGCCGCCTACCCGCTCTACGAGGTGATCGCCGAGGCCGGGCTGCCCGCCCTCTTTCACACGGGCCACAGCGGAATCGGCTCGGGCCTGCCCGGCGGAGGGGGGGTCCGGCTCAAGTACTCGAACCCGATCCACGTCGATGACGTCGCCGCCGACTTCCCGGAGATGCCGATCGTGCTCGCGCACCCGTCCTTCCCGTGGCAGGACGAGGCGCTCTCGATCGCGATGCACAAACCGGAGGTCTACATCGACCTCTCCGGGTGGTCGCCGAAGTACTTCCCGCCTCAGCTCGTGCGCTACGCGAACACCCTTCTGCGGCGGCAGGTCCTCTTCGGCTCCGACTACCCGATGATCACGCCCGAGCGCTGGCTGGGGGACTTCGAGCGGCTCGAGATCGACGACGAGGTCAGGCCGCTGATCCTCAAGGAAAACGCCGCCAGATTGCTCGGATTGCGCTCAGATACGGGGAATTGACAACAAACCAAACGAAATGACTTTCTTGGTATAGGATCACGCGAGGGCCGCCGGAACCGACCGATGGCCGGTAACAGAGGAGGAGAGATCGGTGAAGAGGTACTTCGGCTCGACGAGAGGGCGATCCGTCACCACGCTATTCGTGGTCGCGGCCGGACTCTCGCTATTCGTCGCCGCATGCGGCGGCAGTGGAAGCAAGAGCAGCAACAGCGGATCTGTCGTAGACAATCCAAAGTGCGGCAACGGCAACGGTCAGAAGCCCACCGGCACCCCGATCAAGATCGGGGGAATCGCAACGAAGCAGCCCGGTACGGACTTCACCGATGGTGTCTTGACCACCAAGGCGTACTTCGACTGCGTCAACGCCAACGGTGGCATCAACGGCCATCCGATCCAGTACATCTATGAGACTGAGCAGACCGATCCGGCTCAGAATGCGGCGCTGGCGCGCAAGCTGGTCGAGACGGACGGTGTCGTCGGCATGGCCGGCGGGTTCAGCCTGATCGAGTGCGACGTCAACCACAGCTACTACGAGCAGAAGGGCATCGGCGTCCTCAACGCCGGCATCGCGCCCTCCTGCTGGGCCAGCCCGAACAGCGCACCCGTCAACATGGGGCCGCGCTACAGCTCGGACGGCGCCACGCAGGCCGTCATCCGGCAGGACGTCGACAAGATCTCGTTCGACCAGTCGAACGTGCCGGGAACCGGATACATCGCGGCCGGCCCGAAGATCGTGGCCGACGCCGCGGGCATCCCGATCCAGGAGAACACCGACAACGTCCCGATTCAGGACGCCAACTCGGTCGCGGTCAAGCTGACCCAGCAGGCCGGCCCGAACGGTGCCGTGGTTCTCAACTTCACGCCTCCCGAGGCGCTGAAGATCCTCCAGGCCGCCCAGCAGCAGGGCCTAGAGGACAGCGTCAAGGCGTGGGGCTGCTCGACGCCGTGCAACACCGACTTCCTGGCGCAGGCGCTGGGGACGAAGTGGGACGGCAAGCTGCTCGTCAACGCGGAGCTCAACGTGACCGACTACGACGGTCCCGACTCGCAGCTCTACCGCTCGGTGATGAAGAAGTACGGCCAGAACGTGGCCGGCGGTCTGGGCAGCTTCAGCCAGATGGGTTACCTGATGGGCGAGTTCATGACCAACGCACTGGAGAAGGTGCAGGGTCCGTACACGGTGAAGAGCGTGAACGACCAGGTCTTCGCCCTGAAGGACCAGAAGACGGACATCCTGTGCCGGCCCTGGTACTTCGGGCGGGCACCGCTGCATATCCCGAACAACGTTGACCGGACCACGACTCCGGACAACGGCCACATGGTTCAGAAGGAGGATTGCTTCGACATCTCGGCAGATGATCCGGACATCGCGAAGGTCCGCCAGATTGAGCAGGCGGATCCGAGCCTGACCGGCGGAAGTTGATCAGGGGGCTGTGAGTCTCTAAATGCCTAGTTGGCACGACTTTCAGCCCTTCATCGTCACCGGCCTGGCCCTCGGCGGGGTGTACGCCCTGTCGGGGGCCGGGATGGTGGTCCTCTACCGAACCACTGGGGTGTTGAACCTGGCCTTCGGCGCGGTCGGGGCAATGTCCGCCCTGATCGCCTGGGACCTGATCAACAACTCGCTCTGGCCGGAATGGCCCGCGTACGGAGTGGCCGTCCTGATCGCCGCCGGAATCACGCTGGCCTACGGGGTGATCATCGGGCCCGCGCTCGCCCGCCGGGATGCACTGGTCAAGGCGACGGCGACCCTCGGCCTGGCGCTGATCCTGCTCGGGGCCATGTCCTGGATCTGGAGCGACAAGGCGCGCTCGCAGGTGCTGCCGACCTCGACCCATGCCTTCGACATCGGCCAGGTGGCCGTGACCTGGACCCAGGTGATCGCGTTCGGGCTCGGGGTGGTCGTCGTCTTCGGTACCGCCGCCTTCCTCAATTACACGAACCTCGGCACCGCGATGCGTGGGCTCGCCAACGACCGCGAGATCACCGCCACGCTCGGCGTCCCGGTGCGATGGGTGGAGGCACAGGCCTGGCTCGTCTCCGGGATCCTCTCGGGGATCTCGGGCCTGCTGCTCTCGGACCTGGTCGGTCTCGACGCGGTCAGCCTGACCTTCCTGGTGATCTCCTCCCTCGCGGCGGCACTGATCGCCCAGCTGCGGTCGCTCCTGATCACCTTCTTCGCGGCGCTCGTCGTGGGGCTGGTCAGCGCCCTGGCGACCCCGATCACATCAATCTCGGAGTACCGCAACATGGCGCCCTTCGTGATCGCGACCATCGCGCTGCTGGTGATCTCGCGCAAGCGCGAGATCTCGTTCACGGGGACTGGATTGGGCAATGGACGCGGCTGAGGCTTCCGGTGCCGGCCTGATCGCGCGCGTCGGGCGGCCGATCTCGCAGTTCGACCGCGGCGCGCGCATCCGGGTGGCGGTGATCGCCGTCCTCTTCGCCTTCGCGCTCCTGGTGTTGCCCGGCATGCTGAGCACCTACTGGACCGACGTTGCAACCTCGGTCGTGGTCTACACGATCGTGGCCCTGGGGCTCAGCCTGTTGATGGGCCGCGTCGGCCTGGTCTCGCTGGGGCAGGTGGCGGTCCTGGCGCTCGGTGCCTGGGTCGGAGCCCGGCTGCTGTTCGCCACCGGCCTGCCGTTCCCCGTCGTCACGATCATGACCGGGCTGATCACGATGGTGCTGGGCTCGCTGGTGGGTCTCCCGGCACTGCGAGTGAGCGGCCTGTATCTCGCGCTGATCACCCTGATGCTCGCCGGAGCGATCACGGTTGTGATCGCGGCAACCGACTTCCCGAACGGCGGAGGCGGCTTCCTCGGCCACACCAACGCGACGACCGGCGCCACGCAGATCCGGCGCCCGGCGATCGCTACGGGGGACCACGCCTACTTCCGCTACGCATTGATCTGGATGGCGCTGATGTTCCTGCTCGCGCTCTGGCACGTGCGCGGCAAGCCCGGCCGAGCCTGGGCGACCATCCGCCAGTCGGAGCCGGCCGCCCTGGCCGCCGGGATCAACATCAGCCTCTACAAGATGTGGGCCTTCGCGCTGGCCTCCTTCATGACCGGGATCGCGGGGGCGCTGCTGGCCGGCAGCTCGGGCACCCTCTTCAACCTCACCTTCCCGACCCAGGACTCGATCATCCTGCTCGCCGTGGTCCTGATGGGCGGGATCTACAGCCTCTGGGGCGCGGTGGTCGCCGGCATCCTGATCAAGCTGCTGCCCGCCCTCCTGAACAACTGGGGGCTGCCTCCCGACCTATTGACCATCCTCTTCGGCATCGGCGTCATCCAGGTTCTGACCACCGCGCCGGCGGGCCTGGTCGACCAGTTCCCCAAGGACATGGCGAGGCTGGGGCGCTTTCTCTGGCGACTTGTGGGCAGCCCGGGGGCTCGGGCAGCCGGAGGCGCGGCGGGGTCGAAGTGATCAAGGTCGAGAACCTCGAGGTGCGGTTCGGCGGCGTCAAGCCGATTGACCAGATGAGCGTGACCTTCCCCGGCGGCACCTGCGGCCTGATCGGCCCGAACGGAGCGGGCAAGACCACCTTCTTCAACGTGCTCAGTGGATTCGTCAAGCCGTCGGGCGGGACGGTCATGGCCTTCGACGAGAACCTGCTGGCGATGACGGACTTCCGCCGGGCGCGCTGGGGCCTGCGCCGGACCTTCCAGACGGAGCAGGCGATCGAGGAGCTCTCGCTCTACGACAACGTCGCCATGGTGGAGGAGCACTCCAGCAACAACGGCGGCACGTCCCGGCGCGACGACGTGCTCGGGTCCCTCGAGTTCGTCGGACTCGGTGGCCGGGACCCCTACACGAAGGTCGGCACGCTCGGCGCGCGCGAGCGGCGGCTCGTCGAGATCGCCCGCGCCGTGGTCGGCAAGCCGCGCGCTGTGCTCCTCGATGAGCCTGCGGCCGGGCTGCCCGACGAGGAGACGGAGCACATGGGCAGCGTAATCCGGAAGATCCCCGAGCAGATCGGGGCATTGGTGATCCTCGTCGACCACGACATGAGCCTGGTGTCCGCCTGCTGCGAGCTCACCTCCGTGCTCGACTTCGGCAAGCTGATCGCCTCCGGCCCGACCGATGAGGTGCTGCGGGACGAACAGGTGATTCGCGCATACCTCGGGGCGGAGGAGCTATGAGCGAGAAGGGCGACGTGCTGACCCTCGAGAACCTGACCGTGGCGCGCGGCGGCCGGCCCGTGGTTCGCGACGTCTCGATCCGGATCGATCCGGGCGAGGTGACCGCGCTGCTCGGTCCGAACGGCGCGGGCAAGTCGAGCCTGGTGCTCGCGGTCAGCGGTGTCCTGCGGCCCGAGTCCGGGTCGGTGAGGCTGAATGGGACCGACCTGAGCGGGACCCGTCCCGAGAAGATCCGCGCCGCCGGGGTCGCCGTGGTCCCGGAGGGCAGGCGGCTTCTCTCGGAGCTCACGGTCGAGGACAACCTCCGGGTTGCGACCTACTCGCTCCCCCGCCAGGAGGCGGACGCCGGTCTGGACTACGCACTGGAGATGTTCCCCGAGCTCAAGGATCGGCTCGACACCCGCTCGCGGTCGCTCTCCGGCGGCGAGCAGCAGATGCTCGTCCTGGCGCAGGCGCTGGTCTCGAAGCCCAAGTTCGTGCTGATCGACGAGCTTTCCCTCGGCCTCGCCCCGGTCGTCGTCAAGCGCCTGATCCCCACGATCGAGAAGCTGGCCGCTGAAGGCATCGGCGTGCTGTTGATCGAGCAGTTCGCCACGATCGCCCTGGGGATGGCCAACGAGGCATACGTGATGGGCCACGGGAAGATCGAGTTCTCCGGGACCGCCGACGATCTCAAGCGCAAGCCCGAGCTGCTCCAGTCCGCCTACCTGACTCGAGCAAGCACCACCAACGGAGGTGAGGAAGAGAAATGACAGAGACCTGGGACAAGGAGAGCCGGGGCCGGGCGCTCGAGCGAATGCTGACGATCCGCCGCTTCGAGGAGGCCGTCAACGGGCTCTTCCACACCGACCACGCGTTCATGACCCACTTCCACCTCTACATCGGGCAGGAGTCGACCGGAGTGGGCCTGATGGAGGCGCTCGGGGACGGCGACAAGCTCGCCACCCACCACCGCAACCACGGCCATGTGCTCGCCCGCGGCTCCGACCCCAAGAAGGCGCTCGCCGAGATCCTCGGCCGCGAGACCGGCCTCAACAAGGGCGCCGGCGGGACGCTCCACATGAGCGACCCCGGCCTCGGCTTCATCTCGACCTCCTCGATCGTCGGCGGCAGCATCTCGCTCGCCAACGGCGCGGCGTTTGCGCTCAAGCAGGAGGGCGACGACGCGATCGCCGTCGGCCTCTTCGGCGACGGCGCCCTCGAGGAGGGGATCGCCTACGAGTCCCTCAACCTGGCGGCGCTCTACGAGCTGCCGGTGCTGTTCGTCTGCGAGAACAACAGCGAGGGGGCCCTGGGCTCCGCCGGTGGCGGCTTCCCGACCTCCGTCTCCGCGGTCAAGGACCTGACCACGATCCCGAAGACCTTCGGCATCCCGGTCGAGACCGTGGACGGCCGCGACCTGGAGGCGGTCAACGAGCTCGCCGCCAAGGCGGTCGAGCACTGCCGAGCGCGCAAGGGGCCGTTCTTCATCCACGCCGTGACCGAGCGGTGGGCGGGCAGCCAGCCCCTCTGGCCGGAGCTGACCACCGGCGAGCTCGACATCTCGATGGCGTGGGACGACTCCGCGATCACCGGCGAGCACGCGGACTGGTACCGCGACCACGACCCGGTGCTGATCTACGCGCGTCAGCTGCTCGGATCCGGCGACATCGCCCAGGACGAGCTGACCGACATGGACGCGCAGGCCACCGCGGCGATCGCCGAGGCGCGCGAGTTCGCTATGGAGAGCCCGAGACCCACGCCCGAGTCCGCCCTCGAACACGTCTTCGCGTAAGGAGAATCCGATGCCGACCAAGAACTACGCCGACGCGATGCTCGATGTGCTGAGCAAGAACATGGACGAGGACCCGAACTTCGTCGTCATGGGCAATGAGGTGCTCGGGATCGGCCCGGAGGGCATGCAGTTCGAGCCCTTCCAGAAGAAGTACGGAGACCGCATCCTCTTCCCGCCCTGCTCGGAGGCCGCCTACACCGCGATGGCCGCCGGCGCGGCGATGTGCGGGCACCGGATGTTCGCCCACCTCGGGCTCGCCTCGTTCACCTATCCGGCGATCTCCTCGATCGCCAACGAGATCTCGACCGCCCGGACTTCCTCGGGTGGCACCATCAGCTGCCCGGTCACCCTGCACATCAGCCACGGCCTCCTGCACGGAGGCGGCGCCCAGCACTCGGAGAGCCCGTTCGGCATGTACTGGAACCTGCCGGGGATCGAGATCGCCGCTCCCTCCGGGGCCAAGGAAGTCAAGGGGCTGCTGACGACCGCCATCAAGTCGGACAACCCGACCATCGTCCTCACCCACGCCTTCGGCTATGGCGCCGAGGACGACGTCCCGGATGGGGACTTCGAGATCCCCTTCGGGAAGGCAAACGTGGTGCGCGAGGGCAGCGATGTGACGATCGTCGCCTGCTCGATGATGACCTCGATCGCGCTCGGCGCCGCCGAGGAGCTGGCCGGCGAGGGCATCAACGCCGAGGTGATCGACCTCCGCACGCTGGTCCCGCTCGACGAGAAGACGATCCTCGACTCGGTCGCCAAGACCGGGCGCCTGATCGTCACCGACGAGGGGCGCATGAACTGCGGGGTCGCATCGGAGATCGCCGCGATGGTCAGCGAGAAGGGGCTCGATTCCCTGAAGGCGTCCGTCGCCCGGGTTGCCCGAACGGACGCGCCGGTGGCCGCCAATCAGATCCAGGAGGAGTACATCTCCCCCACGGCGGAGAAGATCGTCTCCGCGGCGCGGCAGGTCGTCGTCGAGGTCCCCGCCGCGGCGGCCTAGCCGCAGCGGAGCGGCGGTGATGCCCGTGGGCCTCCCTGGAACGGTCGCCAGGAAATGACGAGGCTCAGGCGGCGCCAGGCAAGGACGCAGGGAGCCCGCGTAGTGGTACTACGCGGGCGACCGAGGGCGCTGCATGGCGACGATCTGAGGCCGTCATTTACGGCGGACCGTTTCAGAGAGGTCCACGAATGCCGCTGACCAGGCTCGACCACCTCCTGGTGCTGAGCGACGACATGGACGTGACGCGCGACTTCTACCGCGACGCGCTGGGACTCGAAGTGGGCGACCGCCCGCCCCTGGAGTTCCCCGGCTACTGGCTCTACGCACGGGGCGTGCCCTGCGTCCACGTCGCCGATCGCGAGGCCTACACGGTGCACTCAGCGAACACCGGGATCGCGGCGTCGCCACCGGCGGAAGGCACCGGCGCGGTCGACCATCTGGCCTTCGCCGGCGACGACTTCCAAGAGGCCGCCGGCCGTCTCGAGCGCAATGGAGTTGAGGCCAAGACCAACACGGTCCCAGGCATCGGGATGCGGCAGCTGTTCTTCGAGGACCCCAACGGGGTCAAGATCGAAATCAACGTGATGCCCGCCGAGGGCGACAAGGAGGAGTGACGATGGCCACGACCGACAACGGCGTCGAGCTGATGGGCGCGTACTGGACGACCGCCGGCCCGACGCAGCCGCACCAGGGTCAGGAGTGGAGCAACTTCGACTTTGCCGATCGCTGCTCGGAGGCCGCCAAGGCCGGGATGAAGGGGATCGGGATCTGGCACGCCGACCTGGCCCACCAGCTCGAAAGCCGCAGCCTCGCCGACATCGGGAAGCTGATGGACGACAACGGGTTGAGGGACCTCGAGCTCGAGTTCATCTGGGGCTTCTTCGAGGACGAGGGGACCGAGGGCCGCAAGGAATCGGATGAGATGCGCGACCTCCTGCTCGAGGCCGCCGGGGCGCTGGGCGCGCACCACGTCAAGGTCGGCAACATCCCAGGCGTCCCCTGCGAGCTGCCGAAGCTCACCGAGCGCTACGCGGAGCTCTGCGCGCACGCCGCCGAGCGGACCGACGCGGTGATCGCGTACGAGTTCATGCCGTTCGACGTCAACGTCGACAACCTCGATGCCGCCGTGGCCGTGGTCGAGGGCGCCGGCGCCAAGAACGGCGGCCTGGTGATCGACACCTGGCACATGGCGAAGCTCGGGATCGCGCCTGACGACCTGAAGCGGATCTCGCTCCCGTACCTGACCTGGGTCGAGCTCAGCGACGGCAAGTTCGAGTGGATGGAGGACCGCATCGAGGAGACGACCAGGTTCCGGAAGCTGCCGGGCGAGGGTGAGTTCGACATCCGCGGCTACATCCGCGCCGCTCAGGAGATGGGCTACGACGACGCCTGGGGCATCGAGGTGCTCTCCGACGAGCTCCGCGCGGAGCCGATCGACGAGATGTACCGGCACGCCTTCGAGGCCGCCATGTCGCAGTTCCAGCCGGTCGCCGCTTGACCAAGCTCGACGCCGATGCCGCCCGTGAGGGACTGCGGACGATGTGGCGGATCCGCGCCTTCGAGGAGCGCGTCGCGCGGCTGAAGCAGGCCGACGAGGTCCACGGCCTGATCCACCTGAGCCTGGGCCAGGAGGCGGTCGCCGCCGGCGTCTGCGGCCAGCTGCGCGACGACGACGCCGCCTACTCCGGGCACCGCGCCCACGGCCACGCGATCGCCAAGGGCGCACCGGCCGACCGGGTGATGGCCGAGCTGATGGGCCGCGACGACGGCCTCTGCCACGGGCTCGGCGGCTCGATGCACCTGGTCGACGTCGAGCATGGCCTGATGGGCGCGACGGGCGTGGTCGGGGGCAACATCCCGATCGCCCTGGGTACTGCCCTGGCCACCCACCTCGACGGCGGCGACCAGGCCACGGTCGTCTTCTTCGGCGACGGCGCCGTGCAGGCCGGCCACTTCAACGAGACCGTCAACCTCGCCACCCTCTGGGGCCTGCCGCTGATCCTGGTCTGCGAGAACAACGGCTTCGCCGAGTTCACGCCGCGCTCGGCGCACACGAACGTGGAACGCGTGAGCGACGTGGTCGCTCCATACGAGCTCACCCGCGAGACCGTCGACGGCAACGACCTGGCCGCCGTGTGGGGCGCGTTCGGGGGATTTCTGGAGAAGGTCCGAAAGGGCGAGGGTCCGCTGCTACTCGAATGCCTCACCCACCGGCTCAGCGGCCACTACGTCGGCGACCCGGCACAGTACCGAGAGGCGCTCGCGGACGAGGAGTGGCAGGAGAAGGACCCGATCATGCGGCTGCAGCGGAGCGCCGCCAAGGCGAAGTGGCTCGACGAGGATGCCGCGGCCGCGATCGAGGCCGAGGCGCGGGAGGAGGTCGAGTCCGCGGTGGAGTTCGGCCGGGCGAGCGGCTTCCCGTCGCCGAAAATCGCCGCCTCGCTCGTCTATGCCGACCCGGAGGCGGGCTGATGCCGGAGACGACCTTCGTCAAGGCGGTCAACGCGACGCTCGCCGACGCGATGCGCGCCGATGACGACGTGATCGTGATCGGCGAGGACGTCGCGGAGGGAGGCCCCTACACCGCGACCGGCGGCCTCGCCGAGGAGTTCGGCACCGAGCGCGTCCTCAACACGCCGATCAGCGAGGCGGCGATCTGCGGCGTCGCGATTGGCGCCGCCCAGTCCGGCAAGCGCCCGGTGCTGGAGATCATGTTCATCGACTTCCTCACCCTGGCGCTGGACCAGCTGGTCAACGCCGCCGCCAAGGCGCACTTCATGTCCGGAGGCCAGCTCCGGGTGCCGCTGGTGCTGCGGACCCAGGGAGGCGCCGGGTCGCGGGGCGCCGCCCAGCACTCCCAGAGCCTGGAAGCCTGGCTCACCCACATCCCGGGGCTGAAGGTGGTGATGCCGAGCCGCGCCGAGGATGCGGCCGGACTGCTCGTCAGCTCGATCGCCGACCCCAACCCGGTCGTCTTCATCGAGCACAAGAACCTCTACTTCCGCAAGGAGGAGGTCCCCGGCGAGCCCGAGCCGGTGCCGATCGGGCGGGCCCGAGTGGCGCGCGAGGGATCGGACGTGACGATCGTGGCCCTGTCACGGATGGTCGGCGAGTCGCTGGCAGCCGCCGATCGCCTGGCCGCGGACGGCGTCAAGGCCGAGGTGATCGACCCGCGGACGCTGATCCCGCTCGACCTCGACGCGATCGTCGACTCGGTCAGGCGCACGAACCGGCTGGTGATCGCCCATGAGGCCGTCGAGCACGGCGGCTTCGGCGCTGAGATCGCCACCCGGGTGCAGGCGGCGGCATTCGACGACCTCGACGCCCCGGTGGAGCGAGTGGGCGCGCCGTTCACCCCGGTCCCGCTCAGCCCGCAGCTCGAAGACGCCTACCTGCCGGGGGCCGACGAGGTCTACGCGGCCGCACGGGCGACGCTGGGCGCGCCAGGTCCGGGGTAGCGCCCGGAGACAAGGGCAGGAGCGCCAGCGCTCTCAGCCACCAGCGGTTTCCGGCTTGCCGGCCACGATGACCTCGGAGGGAACTCCCCAGTGCGCGACCACCGCCCGATCGCGTACTCGCCAACCGCCGGGCGCGAGAAGCTCGCTCAGCTCGATCGGCCGACACCCCCCGAGGAGCGAAGGCCGGCGCTTCGCGACCGCTTCCCATCCGCGCGAAACCAGCCGGGTGGTTGGTGTGACCCCGTGGGTGAGGCCGACCACGCAAAGAAGCCCGGTTGGAGCGAGCAATCGCTGCGCCTCCGCGAGCAGCCGCCGCGCGTCCTCGACCGTGAGGAGATCGAAGACGTACGTGGCCGCGAAGCGGTCGAACCCGCCGTCATCCCCCGGCAGCTCCAGCGCGGGCGGGTCGACCAGGACGACCTCCGCCCGTGGTCTCCACCGGGCGAGTCGCTCACGCGCGAGCGCCACCATCTTCGGGCTGATGTCGACGCCGAGGTAGCGAGCGCCCTCGGGGAGGCGATTGCGCAGGAGCGAGGCCGCGAAGCGCCCGGTACCACAGCCGAGCTCGAATACCGACCTAGCCTCAGCTAAGGCGCCGAGCTCCGCCAGCCGGGATGTCGCGGCGTCCTCGTAGAAGCGCTGTGTGTCCTGCGCTCGTCCGATTCGGTCATAGACCCGACGCGCCTGTTCAGCAGCCAACGGCATGGGCTAGCTCCAGTCTGGCGCGTTCAGGGCCTCATGTAGCGCTGGTCGCGCGAGATGGTCGCAGCGGGTCACAGGGACTTGACATCCGCCCGGCATCGGCGCGTTAGATGTCCCGTGCATGCGCGCCGATCCACCGCTGCGCTCTACGAAAGCACGAGCCGCGCTCGCCATCGCCGCCGTCGCGCCGTTCGCGCAGTCGTGGTCGAATGGCGCCCTAGCCGCGTGCCATGGCTAACGCCTTGGTAGCCATGGCTAACGTCCCTGCGGAAGGGCGCTGACGACGCGCAACGGAGTCGCCACGGGATCTGTCAAATAGCTTGTTTTATTCCGGCGCCACGTATAGGGTGCGTGGCCGTGGCGAGGAGCTGGCTGATCATGGACGAGGGCCGAGCCTCGGCGCTCGCGGCGCTGTGCGAGGCGATCGTGCCGGGGTCCGGCCGCGTCGAGCCGGCCGCCTACGTCGACGCGAAGCTCGCGATGGCGGACGAGGGCACGCGGGCGGCAGCGCTGGGGGCGATCGACTCGCTGGCCGACGTCGCCGGCGGCGGAGCGGAGGCGCTCGCGGACCGCGCGCAGACACCCGAGTTCATGATGATCCGGGCGCTGGCGATCGAGGCCTTCTACAGCGACTTCGTCGCGCCCGGCGCGGACGGGCCCGGCGCCTGGGAGGAGATCGACTTCGACTTCCCGCTGGCGAGCCAGATCCAGCACGATTGGTCCTATCTCGGGATCCCGGCGTGACCGAGCGCTTCGACGTGGTCGTCGTCGGATCCGGCGCGGGTGGCGGCGTGGTCGCGGGGGAGCTCGCGCAGCGCGGGCGCAGCGTCGTCCTGCTCGAGGCCGGGCCCCACCTGACCGCCGCCGACTTCGTCCGCTGGGAGGCGAAGGCCGCCCACGACTTCTGGTGGCCGCTCCGGATGGCGATGGTCGACGGCGGCGCCGGCGGCGCGGTGCCGATCTTCGGCGGCCGCTGCGTCGGCGGCACCACGACGATGAACACCAAGGTCGCCTTCCGCGCGCACGACTTCGAGTTCGCCAAGTGGCACAACGCCAGCGGGCTGCTCGGCGACGGCGGTGAGCCGTTCGGGATCGAGGACCTCGCCTCCCACTACTGCCGGGTCGAGAAGGCACTCGGCGTCAGGGAGCGAGCCGACTGGCCCGAGTGCGTGCGGACGCTCGATCGCGGGTTCCGCGAGCTCGGCTCGGAGCTGGAGCCGGTCGACTCCTACACGGACGTCAACTGCATGAAGTGCGGATCCTGCCTCCAGGGCTGCCCGACCAACGCCGGCAAGAACACGATGAACACCTACATCCACGAGGCAACGGCCGTCGGCAAGCTCGACCTGCGCGCCGATTCCCCGGTCGAGCGGGTCCTGTTCGCCGGGCTGGATGGCGGGCTCGAGGCGACGGGCGTCGAGTACCGCGACGCCGAGGGAGAGCTCCACACGATCGAGGCCGGCGCCGTCGTGGTGGCGGCCGGGGCGCTCAACACCCCGCAGATCCTGATCCGCTCGGGACTGCCCGAGGCGAGCGGCAATTCCGAGAGCAGCGAGTGGATCGGGCGCAACCTCGGCCTCCACCCCGCCGCCTTCGTCTTCGGCCTCTTCGACGAGCCCCAGGACGCCCACCGCGTCTACCCGATCACCTCGCACTGCATGGACTTCATGCGCGACGAGGACGGCGGCTTCGTGCTCGAGGCCGCGACGATCCAGGACCCGATCGGCTTCGCGACCAGCATCGCGGACGAGGACGGGCCCCTCTGGGGCGAGCGGCTGGTCGAGGCCGTGAGGCAGTACCGCAACTGGAACGGGATCCTCGTGCTCGCCAACGACGAGAACAACGGCCGCGTGGTCGTCGGCGAGGACGGCACCGAGAGCTTCGAGGCCCACTTCGACCAGGTCGAGCGCGAGCGCATGGAGAACGCCCTCGCGTTCGGCAGGAAGGTGATGGAGGCCGCGGGGGCCAAGCAGGTAGCCACGACCGGGCCGGCCAGCACCCACGTCCAGGGAACGTGCCGGATGGGGTCAGACCCCGCGCGCTCCGTGGTCGATGCCAACTGCGAGTCCCACGACGCGAAGCGGCTCTTCGTGGGGGACGCCTCGCTCTTCCCGAAGACCCTGTCGGTCAACCCGTCGATGACGATCATGGCCCTCGCCGATCGCCTCGCCCAGCACCTGGACGAGGACCCGAACCGGTACCTGAGCGCGCAGGCCGCGGAGGTCACGGCGTGAAGGCCGCGGTCCTGAACGACTACAACCAGCCGCTCGAGCTGGAGGAGCGACCCGAGCCCGAGATCACTCGGCCCAACCAGGTGCGCGTCAAGATCGAGGCTGCGGGCGTCTGCTCGACCGACCTGCACGCGATCGACGGCCAGCTGGCTCCGGCGGGGATGGACGTGCCCCGGGTCCTCGGTCACGAGAACGGCGGTCGGGTGGAGGAGGTCGGTGACCTGGTCACCAGCGTCAAGGTCGGCGACCCCGTGCTGATCTACCCGCCCCACAGCTGCGGGGTCTGCGTCAACTGCCGGCGGGGCCGCGACATGCACTGCGAGCACCATGAGTTCACCGGCCTGTCCCTGGACGGCGGCTTCACGGAGTACCTGGTGGTGGGCGAGCGGGAGATCGTGCCCCTGCCGGCGTGGATGGACCCCGTCGAGGTCGCACCCCACTCGGACGCGGGGATCACGGCCTACCACGCGATCAAGAAGGTCGCCCACCTGATGACACCCGGCTCCACCACGGTGGTGCTAGGCGCCGGGGGCGTCGGGCACATCGGCCTCCAACTCGCACGCGAGATGGGGGACGGGACGGTGGTCGTCGTCGACCCGCACCCCGGCCGCCGCAAGCTCGCCGAGGAGCTGGGCGCCGACTGGGCCGTGGACTCCGACGGCGTCGTGGAGACCATCTGGGAGCTCAGCCAGGGCCGCGGCGCCGCCCTCGTCCTCGACTTCGTCGGCACGGACCAGACCCATGCGGACGGCCTGGGGATGCTCGGTCTCCAGGGCACCTACTCGATGATCGGCTTCGGCGGCATGGTCACGGCCCCCTCGGTGATGCTGGTCAGCCAGGAGCAGTCGCTGGTCGCCAACCTGGTCGGCAGCTGGACCGACCTCTGGGACGTTCTGCAGCTCCACGCGGCCGGCAAGATCACCCTGAAGACCGAGACGCATCCGCTCGACGACATCAACGAGGTGCTCGGCCGGCTGCGCGAGGGCGACATCACCGGGCGCGCCGTGCTCCTCCCTCACGCCAACGGATCCTGAACGGCCGGATGCGCGTCGTCGAGGTGACCGAGCTCGGTGGGCCGGAGGTGCTGAAGGTCGCGGAGCGGCCCCAGCCCGAGGCGGGGCCGGGCCAGGTCGTCGTTCGCATTCGGGCGGCCAACGTCAACCCGACCGACCTGGGTGCGCGCGCCGGCGCCGGCCGCGCCGTCCCCGACCCTCCCTTCGTCCTCGGCTGGGATCTGGCGGGCGAGGTGGCGGCGGTGGGAGAGGGAGTCGGCGACTTCGCCCCCGGCGACCGGGTAGTCGGGATGATCCAGTGGTACGACCAGAAGGGATCGGTGGGCGCATACGCGGAGTCGGTCGCGGTCGACGCGGACTGGCTGGTCCCGCTGCCCGATGGTCTCAGCTTCGTCGACGGCTGCACCGTCCCCCTCAACGCGGTCACCGCGGTCGAGGGACTCGAGCTCCTCGACCTCCCCAAGCCGACCACGATTCTGGTGACCGGCGCGGGAGGGGCGGTCGGCGGCTTCGCGGTGCAGCTCGCCGCCGCCGCGGGTCACCGGGTGATCGCGCTCGCCGGCCGCGACGACGAGGACTGGCCGCGCGAGCTCGGAGCCGCCGAGGTGCTGCCGCGCGACAGCGACCTGGGCTCGATCGAGCCGGTGCCCGCGGTGTTCGACGCCGTCCCCCTCGGCGAGCCCGTCTTCGCCGCCGTGCAGGACGGCGGCGCGATCGTCAGCACCCGGCGGCCACCGGAGGCGGATCCGGAGCGGCGGATCCGCCAGGAGTCCTTCCTGATCCACCAGAACCGCGAGGCCCTGCGAGAGCAGGTCGAGGCGGCGGCGGTGGGAGAGATCCGCACCCGAGTCGATCGCGTGCTGCCGCTCGACGAGGCGGCCGAGGCGCACCGCCTGGTCGAGGCCGGTGGGCTCCACGGCAAGGTGGTGCTGGCCACGTGACTTCCATTCCTAAGACCTGAGGAGGAGAGATGGCGAGGTTCGTACTCATACACGGCGCCTTCGGCGGAGGCTGGATCTGGGGGCCGCTCGCCGAACGGCTCGAGGCCGCCGGACACGAGGTCGAGGCCCCCGACCTGCCCGGCATGGGCGACGACAAGACCCCTGTCGGCGAGGTGACGCTGGACCGCTACGCGGAGGCCGTCTGCGAGATTCTGGACCGAAGCGAAGAGCCCTCGATCCTGGTCGCCAACAGCATGGGAGGCGTGGTGATGACCGAAGCGGCCGCCCGGCGACCGGACAAGGTGAGCCGCCTCGTCTACGTCGCCGCCTTCATGCCCGCCGACGGCCAGAGCCTGGTGGCTCTCACCGAGCTGCCGGAGGGCGCCGGCGATCTGGTCCAGGCGACCGTCGAGGTCTCGGGGGAGCCGCCGGTCGGAACGCTTCCGGAGTCGACGCTGAGGGAGCTCAACCGGGAATGCGACCCGGAGGTGCTCGAGTGGGCTATCGAAAAGGCCGGGGAGCAGCCGGTCGTCCCGTTCACCGAGTCCGTGTCGCTGAACGAGGAATTCGAGCGGATCCCGCGCAGCTACGTGATCTGCACGAGGGACCGGGCGATCCCGCCGCCCCTCCAGCGGCGGATGGTCAAGGACCGCGACGTGACCGACGTCGTCGAGCTCGACACCGATCACCACCCGCAGTTGTCGAGGACCGAGGAGCTCGCGAATCTGCTCGACGAGCGCGCAGGCCGTGAGGTGGTCGCATGAGCGCGGGCACCGTCCGGCCGCCTGCGGAGCTGTTCGCCGACCCGCGGCCGATCGAGACCATCGGCGACCTGTTCGCCAACGTATGGCAGGTCTGTTACGTCACCCCGGACCTGGACCGGGGGATGAGCGAGCTGCGCGACCTCCTCGGGATCGAGAACTCCACCGAGGTGCCGGTCGAGGGAGCGACCTTCATGAAGCGTGGCGAGGAGGTGGAGTGGGAGCCGCGGGTTGCGATGGGCGCCCGCGGGGGCCTGATCGTCGAGCTGATCGAACCGGTCGCCGGCGAGGTCGAGTTCTACCGGCGGGAGCTGCCGAAGGACGGCGGGGTGCTCGGCCTCCACCACCTCGCGATGCTGGTGCCCCTCGGCGACGACGCATGGGCGTCGGTCGAGGAGCTGCTCGGGGAGCACGACATGTCGTTCGAGTACACGATCCTGATCCCGGACCGAGCCCGGCTCGGCTACGTCGACACGCGGGCCCAGCTCGGGCACTGGATCGAGCTCTGCCAGCTCCAGGAGGCCGACACCGACTTCTTCAGCGGCCTGATCGCCGACAGCGCCTAGGCGGGCGTTCGCTCGGAGGCGTAGTCCACGAAGGCGTCGAGCGCCTTCGGGTCGGCGAGCGCGTCCCGGCTCGCGACCATCTCCGGGGGGTCCCCCAGGAGGATCCGCTTCACGGGGAGCTCGAGCTTCTTCATCGTCAGGGTCTTCGGGATCGCCGGCACCGCCTCGATCGTGTCGGGGACGTGCCGCGGTGAGAGCGTGCCGCGAAGCTCCGTCGCGATCCGGGTCCGCAGCTCATCGTCCAGCTCGATGCCCTCGGCGAGGGTCACGAACAGGATCAGCTCTCCCGCCCCTCCCTCCGGGTCCTCGATATGGACGACCAGGCTCTCCATCACCTCGTCGAGCCCCTCGACCACCGAGTAGACCTCCCCCGTCCCGAGGCGCACGCCGCCGCGGTTGAGCGTCGCGTCCGAGCGCCCGGTGATCACGCAGCTGCCGCGCTCGGTGAACATGATCCAGTCGCCGTGCCGCCAGACGCCGGGGAAGTGCTCGAAGTACGCGGCGCGGTAGCGCTCGTCGCCCGGGTCGTTCCAGAAGCCCACCGGCATCGACGGCATGGGCGAGCGGATCACCAGCTCGCCGAGCTCCCCGACCACCGGCTTCGCGTTCTCGTCGTAGGCCGCGACATCGACGGCGAGGCAGCGCCCGGAGATCTCGCCCCGGTAGACCGGCTGAAGGGGGCTGCCCTGGACCATGCCGGTGCAGACGTCGGTCCCGCCGCTCCCGACGTTGAGCAGCACGTCGGGGCCGAGCTGCTCGTAGATCCAGTCGAATCCCTCCGGCGGAAGCGGCGAGCCGGCGGCACAGAACTGGCGGATGCTGGACAGATCCATCTCCCGCAGGTCCACACCGCCCTTGCGGCACGCCATCATGAACGCGGGGACCGCCCCCATTAGGGTCGGGCGCAGCTCCTCCGCGAGCCGCCACTGAGCCGAGAGGTCCGGGTGCATCGGGTTGCCGTCGAGCATCACGATCGATGCCCGCATCAGCAGCGTGTTGACCAGGGCCATCCACATCATCCAGGCGGTCGTCGTGAACCACAGCAGCCTGTCGCCCGGCTGCAGATCCCAGCTCAGGCCCTCGTTCTTGAGTGCCTCGATCAGGATGCCGCCATGACGGTGGACGATCGCCTTCGGCAGCCCGGTCGTCCCCGAGGAGAAGAGGACGCAGAGGGGATGATCGAAGTCCACCGGGTCGAATTCGAGCGGCCCGCCCTCCGCCAGCAGATCGTCCCACTCGAGCGAGTCGGGGAGCGCGTCGTCCGCGCCGCCGGGGTAGGGGACGTGGACGACGCGATCGAGGCTGGGCAGGGCCTCGCGAATCTCGGCGACCTCGGCGCGCCGGTCGATCGGCTTGTCGCCGTAGCGGTAGCCGGCGATCGCGAGCAGCAGCTTCGGCTCCAGCTGGCCGAAGCGGTCGATGACGCTGCGGGGCCCGAACTCCGGCGCGCAGGTGGCCCAGATCGCGCCGAGGCTCGCGGTGGCGAGGAAGGCGACGAGGGTCTCCGGGATGTTGGGCAGGTACGCGACGACCCGGTCCCCCGGGCCGATCCCGATCCGCTGCAATCCCGCGCGGGCGCGCGCCACCTGCTCGCGCAGGTCGCCGAAGGTGAGGTCGATCGGATCGCGGGTCTGGGAGCGGGCGAGCACCGCGACCTTGTCGGTGTCCTCCTCGCGGCCGAGCATGTGCTCGGCGTAGTTGAGCCGAGAGCCGGTGAACCACTCGGCGCCCGGCATCTCGCGGGATCCGAGCACGCGCTCGTACGGGGTGTGGGCCCGGACCTCGAAGAAGTCCCAGAGCGAGCCCCAGAAGCCCTCCAGGTCGTCGACCGACCAGCGCCAGAGCTCGTCGTAGCCGGCATGGTCGATCCCGCGGGTCTCGCGCAGCCACTCGAGGTAGCGCCCGAGCTGGGTCGACTCGCGCGCGTCGGCTGGCGGCGTCCACATCACCGATCCGATCTGCTCCACCCGGCTCACGCTCACTCGGATATTGTCAGGTTTTCTGACACTTAGTCCAGAGACCGCGGATTGGACCGATGAGAGGCGCGAGGGGTTTCTGCGCGCCAACATCGAGGCGATCTACGACGAGCTCACCGACGGGATGTCAAAACCGCTCCGCGACCAGGAGCTGCTCGCCGCGGCGGCCGAGCGCTTCCCTGGACTCGTGCCCAGCGCGGCCGAGATGGCCGCCGAGGCCGAGCTCAAGCTCGCCGAGAAGCAGGGGCTCGAGATCGCGCAGGGCCTCTTCATCTCGCACGTGCTCGCCTCTCCTCGCGCGGGCTCGCACCTCGTCTGGGCGATGCTGCAGCCGACCACCGGCGCGCTCGAGCGGCTCGATGAGTTCCGGGCCACCGGCATCGCCGACCTCGGCACCGTTCACCTGAGCCGCCAGGGACGCGCCGGGGTGCTCGAGCTACGCAACCCACGCCACCTGAACGCGGAGGACGACACGACCGTCTCGGCCTCGGAGTGCGCGGCCGACCTGATCCTGCTCGACCCCGAGATCGAGGTCGGCGTCCTGCGCGGCGGCGTGGTCGATCACCCTCGCTACGAGGGATCGAGGATCTTCGGGGCAGGGCTGAATCTGACTCGGATGTACCACGGGCAGCTCCCGTTCGTCTTCTTCATCACCCGCGACCTCGGCTACGTCAACAAGATCTACCGAGGGCTCTCCGGAGCCGTGTTCCGCCCCGGCGCCCCCGAGGAGACGACCGAGAAGCTCTGGATCGCCACCGCCGAGACCTACGCGATCGGCGGGGCCTGCCAGCTCCTCCACGTCGTCGACCACGTGCTCGCCGCACGCGGCTGCCGCCTCTTCCTCCCCGCCCGCAAGGAGGGGATCATCCCCGGCGCCTCGCCGCTGCGGCTGCCGCGCTCGGTCGGCGATCGACTCGCGCGCCAGGCGATCCTCTCGGGCCGGGAGTTCGAGGCCGGCGTCCCTCCCGCGGAGCTGCTCTGCGACGAGGTGGTCGAGCCGGAGGCGATGGACGCTGCGCTCGAGGCGCGGATCGACGCCCTGACCAGCTCGGGCCTCGTCAATGCCGCGGCCAACCGCCGCGCGTTGCGCGTCGGCGAGGAGCCCCTCGACGTCTTCCGCCAGTACATGGCGACCTTCTCCCGAGAGCAGGCCTACTGTCATCTGAGCCCGGCCCTGGTCCGCAATCTCGAGGAGCACTGGAATGCCCACGAGCGCAAGCTCTGAAGCGCCGATCTGGGATCCGATCGAGGCGGGGCCGCGCGAGCCGCTTCGCGAGCTTCAGCTGGAGCGCCTCAGGGCGACGGTGGAGCGCTCGCTGCGGAGCCAGCCGCCCGTCGCGGCGCGCCTGGCCGAGACGGGGATCGAGGACGCGCGGGAGATTGGGTCTCTCGACGAGGTGTCCCGGCTCCCGTTCAGCCGCAAGTCGGATCTGCGCGACCACTACCCGTTCGGCCTGCTGGCCGTGCCGCGCGAGCAGGTCGTCCGGGTGCACGCCTCGAGCGGATCGCACGGCAAGCCGACCGTGGTGGGCTACACGCGGGCCGACCTGGATGCCTGGAGCGAGGTGATGGCCCGCTGCATGACGATGGCCGGGGTCCGCCCGGGTACCGTCGTGCACAACGCGAACGGCTACGGCCTCTTCACCGGCGGACTCGGCTTCCACTACGGAGGCGAGCGGATCGGCGCAACCGTGATCCCCGTCTCAGGCGGGTTCACCGCGCGTCAGGCGATGCTGCTCGCCGACCTGGGCGGACAGGCGCTCTGCGCGACACCGTCCTACGCGCTCGTGATCGCCCAGGGGATCCACGACGCAGGGCTCGACCCCCAGGATCTGCCGTTGGAGGTCGGTCTCTTCGGGGGCGAGCCTTGGACGAACGAGATGCGCCGCCAGCTCGACCGCGACCTCGACATCCGGGCGGTCAACTTCTACGGCCTCTCCGAGATGTGCGGGCCCGGGGTGGCCGCCGAGTGCGTGGTCGCGCGCGACGGCCTGCACGTCCAGGAGGACCACTTCCTGATCGAGGTCGTCGATCCGGAGTCGGCCGACCCGGTGGACGAGGGAGAGGACGGCGAGCTGGTCTTCACGACGCTCCTCAAGGAAGCCCAGCCGCTGATCCGCTACCGGACCGGGGACGTCGGCTCCGTTACCACCGAGCCATGCGCGTGCGGCCGGACGATGACCCGCATCGCCGACCTGCACGGCCGCCTTGACGACATGCTGATCATCCGCGGCGTCAATCTCTTTCCCTCGAACGTCGAGCACCTGCTGCTCGCGGTCGAGGAGGTCGGGCCTCACTATCGCCTCTTCGTCGACCGCGCCGAGCAGATGGACGAGGTGACCGTTGAGTGCGAGCCGGCGGCGGCCGGCGTCGACGCCGATGCCTTGAGCCAACGGCTCGAGTCCCTGCTGCGAGAGCACACGGGCATCCGCATCGCCGTCTCCGTCGTCGAGCCCGGTGTGGTGCCCCGCAGCGAGGGCAAGGCCGTGCGGGTCGTGGACCGGCGGTAGGCGAGCGCTATTCCGCCAGCTCGGCAGCCAGCTCGCGAACCCGCCGGAGCGTTGGCAGCGAGTCCTCCCTCCGCCAGGCGAGGGCAATGCCCATGGTCGGCTCGGGATCGGCGAAGCGGCGGTAGACCGCACCGGGGACCCGCAGGCTGCGCGAGCGCTCGAGCATGATGAATGAGATGCCGGCACCCTCGGCGACCGCCGAGACGATCCGCTCCTCCTCCGGCTCGATGCGATCGATCGGCGGCCATGGTGGATCGCCGTAGACCTCGCGGCGAACCTCGCGCCAGGCTCCCGGCCCGTGCTGCTCTGGCCACCAGACGAGTGGCTCGTCGCGCAGATCGGCGGGCCGCACCCGGTTGCGCTTTGCCAGGGGGTGGCCCTTCGGCAGCACGCAGACCATCGGCTCACGGCCGAGGACCATCTCCTCCAGCCCGGGCTGCTCGAGCGGTGGCCGGACGAAGCCGACGTCGATGTCCCCCTCCAGCAGCTGCTCGACGTGGAGCATCGTGTTGCCCACCCCCAGCTCCAGCTCTACCCCCGGGTAGCGCTTGCGGTAGGAGGCGACGATGGCACCGGCGATGCCCCCGGTGAGCGAGCGTGTGAGGCTGAGCCGGAGCCGGCCTCGCTCGCCGATGCCGGTTGAGCGCGCGATGGAAGCGGCCTCCTCGGCACGGGCGAGCAGATCACGCGCCTCCGGCAGCAGGGCGTCGCCGGCCGCCGTCAGGGCGGCGCCCCGGCGGTTTCGGTCGAAGAGCCGCACGCCGAGCTCGGCCTCAAGCCCGCGAATGTGCTGGCCGACGCTGGGCTGGGCGAGGTGGAGGCGCTCCGCGGCACGCCTGAAGTGGAGCTCCTCGGCGACGGCGACGAAGGATGAGAGCTGTCGAAGCTCCACGGGCGCATGATAGGCGCTGCCTATCACAGGCACAGAAATCGGGTCTTGATCCGCTCCCCTTGGGGGCCGTAACGTGGCCGGACGAAGAGCACGGAGGAGGAGGTCACGAGATGTCCGTTACCGAGACCGGCGTCCGGGGCTTCCAGAGCCCCTTCGAGGTCCAGGCGCCGCAGGGCTGTGAGGGCTGGGAATCGATGTACCCGTACTACTCGCTGTTCAGCGAGGAGCGCAGAGCGAGCGAGGAGGGGCGGGGCTGGTTCCGCGACGGCATGCACTTCCCCGAGCCGATGTTCCCGTTCGACTTCGTCACGGCCGACTCCCCCTACCTCTCGCTCGGCCAGGCGAACTCGCGGATCTTCCGGGTGCCGCCGGCGCTCGGCATCGACCATCGGGTCCTCTACGGCTGGGTCTACATGAGCGCGAATGCTGTCACCGACGAGGAGGAGATCGGCCGCCGGGCGCAGGAGTTCCAGAAGCGCGCCGGCCACTACTTCCAGAACTGGGACGAGCTCTATGGCCGCTGGCAGGAGAAGGTCGAAAAGGAGATCCGCGGGATCGAGTCGCTCGAGGTCCCCGATCTTCCGGAGGTCGAGGACGAGGCGGTCGTCACCGAGGGCCGTGGCCTCGGATCGAGCCACACCCTGCTGGTCGCCTACGACCGGCTGCTCGAGAGCGTGGACCGCATCTGGCAGTACCACTTCGAGTTCCTGAACCTCGGCTACGCGGCCTACCTCGTCTTCTACCAGTTGTGCAAGGAGGCCTTTCCCGACATCTCGGACCAGATCATCGCCGGGATGGTCTCGGGCGTCGACGTGATCCTCTTCCGCCCGGACGAGGAGCTCAAGCGCCTGGCGCGGAAGGCCGTGGAGACAGGCCTGGCCGACGCGGTCCGCTCGGCGGACGACGAGGATGCGCTTCGCAACGCCCTCGCGGGAAACGCCGAGGGCGAGGCATGGCTCGCCGACTGGGAGAAGACCAAGCAGCCCTGGTTCAACTACTCGAACGGCAACGGCTTCTACCACCACCACCGCTCGTGGATCGACGACCCGACGATCCCGATCGCCGGTGTCCGCGACTATGTCAAGAAGCTCGAGGCCGGGGAGGACATCTCGCGGCCCCTCGACGAGGTGGTCGCCGAGCGCGACCGGGTGACATCCCAGTACCGCGAGCTGCTGCCCGACGACGAGTCCCGCCGGGCCTTCGACGAGGCCCTGGGGCTCTCACGCATCGTCTTTCCTTACGTCGAGAGCCACAACTTCTACGTCGAGCACTGGTACCACACGCTCTTCTGGAACAAGGTGCGGGAGTTCGGGCAGCTGCTGGCGCGAAATGACTTCCTCGACGATCCCGAAGACGTCTTCTACCTCCAGCGCCAGGAGCTCTCCGACGCCCTGGTCGACCTGCGCCTTGCCTGGGCGGCGGGATCGGTCGGCCGTGGGCCCGGCTACTGGCCGCCGATCGTCGCCGACCGCAAGCGGATCATGGAGGCGATGCGCGGATGGTCGCCGCCTCCGGCCCTCGGCGCCATGCCCGAGGCGATCACCGAGCCCCTGACGATCATGCTCTACGGCATCACCACGGAGCGAGTGAACGAGTGGGCGAGCGAAGGGGATGGGAACGGAGACCTGACCGGCTTCGCCGGATCCCCCGGCGTGGTCGAGGGCACGGCTCGAGTGATCCTCGACGTCCGCGACATCGGAGACCTCGAGGAGGGCGAGATCCTGGTGGCACCGGTGACCTCGCCGAGCTGGACCCCGGTGTTCGGCAAGGTGGCCGCAACCGTCTCCGACATCGGCGGGATCATGTCCCACGCCGCGATCGTGGCCCGCGAATACGGCATGCCCGCCGTCGTCGGCACCGGCAGCGCGACCGCGCGGATCAAGACGGGCGATCGCGTCCGCGTCGACGGCGACTCCGGCGTCGTCACCGTCCTCCCTTGAGCGACGCCCGCTATGACGCCGTCGTCATCGGCGGTGGCCACCACGGCACGATCATCGCCTGCTACCTGGCTCGCGCCGGGATGAGTGTCTGCGTCCTCGAGCGGACGGAGCACTTCGGCGGCGGCGCCTGCTCCAGTGAGGGGCCGGCGCCCGGCTACCTGATGAACCACTGCAGCCACTGGACGCGGTTCTACGGGCACCCCGCCTACCGGGACTTCGACCTCGCCTCTGAGGGGCTTCGCTACCTCTTCCCCGAGCAGAACGAGGGGATGATCTTCGACGACGGCTCGTCCCTGATCGGATACTCCGCCTCGCGGGTGGTGGACCCCGTCTCGGGCCGCCAGGACCGCTCCGACGAGAACGTGCAGCGCACCTTCGAGCAGATCGCTCCCCTCTCCACGCGCGACTCCGACACCTACCTCCAGTTACTGGAGGCCTACGAGACGCACTGGAAGCGGGCCTTCCGCCGTCACCGCTTCAGCCCGCCACCACCTTGGGGCACCCCCGACCCGCTCGAGGAGCTGGTCGATCTGCCCGGCAGCAGGATCGAGCCTGTCCACCAGTACATGACCCTGCGCCAGCTCGCCTACGACTTCTTCGAGAGCACCGAGCTGCGAATCCTCTTCATGCGAGCCGCCACCACCTCCACCGGGTGCTACCCCGACGACGTGCCCGGCCTCCAGGGACTGCTCCACGTCCTGCCACTCACCCTGTCGTTCGAGCCCGCGGCGATTGCGGTCGGGGGCAGCCAGGCGATCACCGACGCGCTGATGTCCGCCGGCCGGAAGATGGGCGTCAACTACGAGCACTCCGCCGATGTCGACCGGATCATTACCGACGGCGGCCGAGCGACTGGGATCGAGCTGGCGGAGGGCTCACGAATCGACGCCGGCATCGTGATCAGCGGGCTTGGACTGCCGCAAACGGTTCTTCGCCTGCTCCGCGACACCGACGTCGGCGATGGGCTCTCCCGGCGGATCCGCAACATCCACTACGACCGCGGCCAGCTGTTCTGGGCGAATCTGGCGATCGCCGAGCCGCCGCGGTACGTGGCCGAGCAAGCCAATCCCGGCGTCGGAGAGCAGCCGCGCCTGTACTGGGGGCCCAAGGACCTCGACTACCTGACCCTCAGCTACCAGCCCGAGATCTTCACCGACGGGTTTGCACGGCGGCCCTACGTCCTCTCCTCGGTCGACAGCTTCTGGGACGAGAGGCGCGCCCCGGCGGGAGGGCATATCGTCGGGGTCGAGGAGTTCTCTGCGCCGCGGCGCATGTTCTCGCGGCCCGAGTGGCGGGAGATCAAGGAGCGCTTCATGAACAACCTGCTGAGAGAGTGGGAGCGCTACGCACCCAACATGACTCGCGAGAACGTGATCGCCGAGCGCGTCTACTGCCCCGACGACATCGAGCGCCAGCGCCCGGACATGGCCGAGGGCGGCTACTCCGCCGGAAGCACGATCTCCTCCCAGCTCGGCCGCTTTCGGCCGATTGCCGGGATCGACGGCTACCGGCTGCTGTTCGACAACCTCTACAACTGCTCGTCCAACCTCCACTCGGGACCCGGGATCGGCCGCGGCTCCAGTTGGAACTGCTTCCAGGAGATCGCCCGCGACCTCGCCCTGGAGGCGCCCGTGCTCGCGGCCTGATGGGGGTCGAGGGCAAGCGCGTGCTCGTCACGGGGGCGGCCCGCGGTGTCGGGCTGGCGCTGGCGCTCCATCTCGCGGAGCGAGGTGCACGGGTGCTCGGCGCCGACCTGACGCCCGAGTCAGCCGACCTCGAGGAGGCGGGGGTCAGGCTGGTCCGCGCGGACGTCAGCTCCGAGGAGGACGCCGCCGCGATGGTGACCGCCGCGCGCGATTCGCTCGGCGGGCTCGACGCCCTGGTCAACAACGCCGCACTGGTGGACCTCGAGCGGCGGCCCTTCTGGGAGATCCCCGCCGGGGAGTGGAACCGAGTCCTCGCCGTCAACGTGGTCGGCCCCTGGCTCTGCGCAAAGGCCGCGCTGCCGCCGCTTCGAGAGGCGGGCGGCGGGGCCATCGTCAACCTGGCCTCCGAGGTGGCCTTCACCGGCTCTCCCGGCCTCGCCCACTACGTCTCCTCCAAGGGCGCCGTGGTCTCCCTTACGCGGCTGATGGCTCGCGAGCTGGGCCCCGAGAGAATCCGGGTGAACGCTGTGGCGCCCGGGTACATCCCGACCGAGGGCGCGCGCGACCTGGCGCCCGAAGAGGGCTACGACGCGAGCGCCACCCCGCTCGGCCGGGTCGGAGAGCCACAGGACCTGTTGGGGGCTCTCACCTTTCTGCTCTCCGACGACAGCGCCTTCGTCACCGGCCAGACGCTGCTGGTCAACGGTGGTCGTTTGATGCGCTGATCGGTCCAGCCGGCCGAGCGCTAGGGCGCCGGCTCCAACACCGGCTCGAGCGGCGTCCCGTCACAGAACAGCTCGCTGATCACCAGCGCGCCGATCCCGCAGGCCGCGATCGTCATCCCCATCGGCAGGGCATCGTGGTTGCCGGCCACCCCGGCGAGCGGAGCCAGCACTGCGCCCAGGCCGAACTGGCCGAGACCGTAGAGCGCCGAGGCGCTGCCGGCCCGCTCGCCCTGCTGGGCCAGCGCCAGGGCGGTCGAGTTGGGGACGATCAGCCCGATCGCGCTGACCATCAACCAGAGGCCGACGAGCAGCGGCGTCAGTCCCGCATCCAGGACGACCGACAGCAGGGTGACCACGCCACCGGCCGCGCTCATCATCCCGCCGGCTCGGAGCAGGACGCTCGGCCCGATCCGCTCGACGAGTCGGCCGCTGACCTGCGAGAGCGCGACCAGCCCGGCGGCGTTGGCGGCGAAGGCCAGGCTGAACTGCTGCGGGGACAGCCCGTGGATGTCCTCCAGCACGAATGGCGCTCCGGCGATGTAGCTGAACATCGCGGCGAAGCCGAGGCTCCCGACCAGCGCATAGGGAAGGAAGGTCCGGTCTCCGATCAGGCGGCGAAAGACGCGGAGCTTGGTCCTGATGCCGGGCTCGTGGCGCAGATGCTCGGGGAGGGTCTCGACCAGGACGATGTTCGCGACCGCCAGAATCACGCCGCTGATCACCGCGAAGAGGACGAACAGCCCGCGCCAGGTGGTGAAGCGGAGCACCTGGCCTCCGATGATCGGCGCGATGACCGGCGCGACCCCGCTGATCAGGACGAGCCGGGCGAACACCCTCGCGCCCGCGGAGCCCGTGTAGAGGTCCCGGACGATCGCGCGGGCGATCACGAACCCCACGCCCGCCGCCGCCCCCTGCACCAGCCGCAGGAAGGTCAGCGTCCAGATCCCGGGCGACAGGCCGCAGAGCAGCGAGGAGGCGACGTAGGCCAGCAGGCCGGCCAGCACCGGGGTCCGCCTGCCGACGTTGTCGCTGATCGACCCGGCGACCACCTGGCTGAGGGCGAGGCCGATCAGGAAGGCGGTGAGCGTCAGCTGCCCGGTGGAGGTGCTGGTCCCGAGGTCCGAGGTGAGCTCGGGCAACCCCGGGATGTAGGCGTCGATCGAGAGAGGCGCGATCCCGGTGAGCGCACCGAGGACCAGGAAGACCCCCAGCCGACGACGAGAGGAGAGCTCCACGAAGTCAGCCGCGCGGCACGCCGAGCTCGGCCTGCAGCGCCATCCCCAGGCCGAGCAGCTCCCAGTCGCTCGCCTCGGGCCCGATCAGCGAGACGCCGACCGGCAGGCCGCCGGCGGACCCGATCCCTGCCGGCAGGGAGACCGCGGGAAGACCGGTCCAGTTCCAGTAGCTGGTCAGCGAGATCAACTCGGCGTCGGTCCCCCAGTGGTCGTATCCGTCGCCGCGCACCCAGGCGACCACGGGAACGGTCGGCTCGATCACGGCATCGACGCGGTGCTCGGCGAACCAATCGAGCCAGGCGTAGGTGTCCTCGCGGCGCTGGATCTGCGCCGCCCAGTAGTCGATCGCGGAGGTGCCCTGCCTCTCCCCCTCCTCGACCCACTCGCGAAGCGCAGGCCGGTACATCTCACGACGGTCGGCGAGACGGCGGTGCCAGGCCGCGAGCTCGGCGAACAGGATGCTGAGATACGGCCCGCCGACATCGAGCTCGGCCACCGGGGCCGGTGCCTCGATCAGCTCGGCGCCGAGCGAGCGGCAGGCCGCGAGCGCGGAATCGAGCCCGGCGGCGACGTCGGCGTCCAGGTCCACCATCGAGAGCCGCGGCGAGAGGACCAGCCGCTTGCCCGTGAGGCCTTCCTCGGGAGGCGCACCCGTCAGCCGGCTGATCGGCTCGAGCAGCGCGGCGCAGTCCTCAAGCGTCCGCGCCATCGGGCCGGCGTGGTCGAAGCTCGGCGCCAGCGGGACCACCCCGCGGAACGAGGTCGTCCCGTAGCTCGGCTTGATCGTCGAGGTGCCGCACATGGCGGAGGGGATGCGCAGCGAGCCGGCGGTGTCCGTCCCGGTGGCCGCGGGCGTCATCCGCGCGGCGAGCGCCGCCGCCGAGCC
Source organism: uncultured Solirubrobacterales bacterium (assembly GCA_963815665.1). GTDB lineage: Bacteria > Actinomycetota > Thermoleophilia > Solirubrobacterales > 70-9 > DASUPK01. The sequence continues at coordinate 433,229 of CAWFHN010000013.1, forward strand.
GCCGCTCGAGCCGCCCGCCGTGCGGTCGAGCGCCCAGGGATTCCCGACCTGATCGGTGGTGCCGCCCACGGTGAACTCGTGGGTGTGGAGGTGCCCCAGCAGGACCATCCCGGCCGCCTTCAGGCTCGCCCAGACGTCGCTGTCTCGATCCGGGACATCCTCGAAAGCGCGGCTGGAGGCGGTCAGTGGCTTGCCCGCCACCCCGTAGACGTCCTTCAACCCGACCGGCACACCGTGCAACGGGGGGCGCTCGTCCGCGGGAATGTTGTCGGCGCGCCTCGCGGCCTCGACCGCGTCCTCCGCGTAGACCCGGACCCAGGCGTTGATCGAGTCCGGGTCGCCCTCGTGGCTGTGGGTCCCGTCGCGCTCCTCGATCCGCCGCAGGCACGCTTCGACCAGCTCGAGCGAGGAGAGCTCACCTCCGGCGAGCGCCGAGATCGCCCCGCCGACGCCGAGGTCCGCCGGGTCCGTAGTGCTCACAGCCACGGCAGCATCTCCTGGACGCCGTCGATGACGGCGTCGGGGCGCGTGCTCTCGGGCACGCCGTTCAGATCTAGCGAGCCGCTCATGCCGCTGCGGACCAGGATCGTCCGCGAGCCGCCCAGGTGGCCGAGGGCGATGTCCATGTCGAGGTCGTCCCCGATCACGGCGTGCTGCTCCGGCGGCACGCCCAGCCGCTCGCTGGTCGCCTCCACCGCGACCTCCGATGGCTTGCCCACCACGATCGGGACCACCTCGGTCACCTTGGCGATCGCCGCAGCCGCCATCGCGCCGCGGCTGAAGATCAGGCCATTCGCTCCCCAAAAGCCGCGGCCGTAGTTCGCGGTCAGTAGGGGCGCTCCCTTCATCACCGCCCGGGCGGCCGTCTCGAGCTCGTCCATGTCGACCTGCGGCACGTGCGCGACGAAGACAGCCTCGGCCTCGTCGGTGTCGATGAGGGGAACGCCGTCCCGCTCCATGCGGCGCTTGATCTCGTCGGAGCCGAAGACCATCGCCGGGCGGCCGGGATGGTGCTGGGCGAGGTAGGAGGTCGCGCTGACGACCGGCGTGAGCAGCTCGTCGTCGGTGACCGGCAGGCCGTCCTCGCGGAGACCCGCGGCGAACGTCTCGGGGTCGAGGTGGCTGCCGTTCGTGAAGAGGACGAGCCGCCGTCCCGAGCGGCGGATCGCCTCCAGCACCTCGACCGCTCCCGGCAGGGGCTCGGAGCGGAAGTCTGCGCCGCGGTGGACGAGGGATCCGTCGACGTCGAAGACGAACCCCTTGACATCGTCGAGCTGCATCAGTGGGCGGCGCCCTCGGTAACCATCGCGTCGACCTGCTCGGCGGGCATGGTCAGGCGAAGGAGCAGCTCCTCGTCGGAGATGGCGTCGCCGTGCTTCTCGCGGGCGCCCTCGAGGCTGAGCGGCTCGACGTCCTTCAGCTTCGCCGCGCGCGGCATCGAGAGCACCTTGTCGGCGACCTCCGGATCGACCGGGGCGGCGGGCTCGAAGAAGTGGCCGTGGAAGTACCGGATCATCTCGTTGGAGACCTTGCTCCAGCGCTCCTCGTAGATCACGTTCATCACCGCCTGGGTGGCGACGAACTGCGAGACCGGGGTGACCATGATCGGGTAGCCCATCTCGGCGCGGACCCGAGTGACCTCCTCGAGGGTGGCGTCGAACAGCTCGGGCTTGCCGATCTCCTTCAGCTGTCGCTTGGTGGTGGTCACCATGCCGCCCGGCATCTGGTGGCGGTAGTAGGCGGCGTCGTACTCGACCGGCTTGCCGAGCGGCAGGTCCTTGCGCTGGGCGAGCGCCCTGAAGTGCTCGGAGACCTCGGCGAGCGCCTCGGCATCGAGGCCGTGCGAGTAACCCTCGGCCTCCAGGTTGTGGAGGGTGTTCTCGCAGGACGGGTTCGAGGTCCCGTTGGCGACCGGGGCCACCGCCGTGTGCAGGGTGCGCGTCCCTGCCTTCAGGCCCTCGACGTAGGCCAGCGGGCCGAGGCTGATCGTGCAGTGGCTGTGGAGCTCCACGGGACGAGGGGCGGCGGCGTCCATGAAGCCCGGGATCAGCTCGTGCACCGCGTCGGCGGTGAGCAGGCCGCCGGGGTCCTTGAGATAGAGGCGGTCGATGTCCTCCGAGCCGGACACGGCCCTGGCGCGCTCGAGGTAGTAGTCGTGGGTGTGCACCGGGCTGATCGAGTAGGTCAGCCCGATCACGACCTCCTCCACCCCCTCCTCGCGCGCTATCCGCGCCAGCCGCAGCAGCGCCTCGGGATCGTTCGAGGGCTCGGCGATCTGAAAGCGGCGAATCCCGTTGCGCGCGACGCAGCGGAAGACCAGCCGGATCACATCCTCCCCGGCGGGCGTCCAGGAGATGAAGCGCATCCCGGTGGTGATGAAGTTCAGGGGCGTGTCCGGCATCGCCTCGCTGACGAGGCGGATCCGCTCCCAGGGGTCCTCGTGGTGGAAGCGGACCGAGACGGACATGTGGGTGCTGGAGGTGAAGTCGAGGGCCCGGAAACCGACCCGATCCATGGTCGGCGCGATGTCGAGCACGTCGGGTGTCGTCAGGCCGGTCGCGCTCCAGAGGCTCTGGTTGCCGTCGCGCGTCGTCGTGTCGACGATCTCGACCAGTTCGCCGTTCATCGGCTCTTGGCGGCGCCGAAGGTGTCCATCACCAGGTCCATCGCCGAGCGCGCCGGGGCCGCCTTCTCGGACTCGGCGGGCTTCGCGGTCACCGGTCGCGCCTGGAGCATGTAGAGCTCGCCGCCGCCCCGCGCGATCGCCCACTCGATGTCCTGGTGTCCTCCGAAGTGGCTCTCGATCTTCCGAGCCACGTCGGCCAGCAGCCCGAGCTGCTCCTCGTCCAGGCACGCCTCGGACCGGCGCTCGGGCGGGACCTCGACCTGCGTGGCGCCGCTGCCCGAGGGGTCGGGCAGGTACTCGACCTCCTTCGGCCCCACGGACTTGGAGAGGACCTCGCGGGTCACCTTGCTGACCCGATACTCGTCCGGCGTCACCTCCCCACCGACCACGGCGAGACCCAGGCCCCAGCTCGCGTTGACGGCCACGGTGCTCGGGTCGCCGTTCAGCGGGTTGCAGGTGAACATCACCCCTGAGACCCCGGCGTCGACCATCAGCTGCACCGTCACCCCCATTGCCGGCACGGCGTGCTCCGCGGCCATCTCGGCGCGGTAGCTGACGGCCTCCGCGCTGTAGAGGCTCGCCCAGCAGTCGCGGACCGCTTCGGAGAGCTGATCGATCCCGCGCACCCAGAGATAGGTCTCCTGCTGCCCCGCGAAGGTCGCCTCCTCGGAGTCCTCGCCGATCGCGCTGGAGCGGACCGCCACCGGCGGGCTCGGATCGCCCGCCTCGGCCGCCAGTCCCTCGTAGCGCTCGGCGAGCTCACCGCGCAGCTCGTCCGGCAGCGGCGTCGCGCGGATCGCGGTGGCGCACCTCTTCGCGTCACCCGTGAGGTCGACGTCATCGACGGCCGCCAGGTAGGCCTCCGCCGCCAGGGCGAAGCCGGGCGGCACCGGGACGCCGGCCCCGATCAGCTCCCCGAGGCTGGCGCTCTTCGCGCCGAACCGCTCCTCGTCGGAGCGACGCAGCTCGGCCAGCACGCAAATTCGGTCAGGCGCCATCGCCGTCGCCGTCGCCGTCTAGGATCTGCACGACGCCGGTCGAGCCGTCGACCCTCAGCATCTGGCCGGTCTTGATCCGCGAGGTGGCCGTCCCCGTCCCGACCACCGCGGGCAGCCCGTACTCGCGGGAGACGATCGCCGCGTGGGACATGATCCCGCCGATATCGGTGACCGTGCCCTTGATCTTGCTGAAGATCGGCGCCCACGACGGCGAGGTGATCGTGCAGACCAGGATCTCCCCGGCGCGCACGTCGGAGATGCCCTCCAGGTCCCGGACCACGCGGGCCGGTCCCTCGATCTCGCCTGGGGATGCGGCGTAGCCCGAGAGCTCCGCACCGTCGCCGTCCTGGGCACGGGCCCACGCCTCGAGGCGCTCCTTGGTGATGCCCCAGAGCATCACGATCATCGGGTCGTTGACCGCCTCGGGCATCGTGCCGAGAGCGGGCGGCGGCGTCCACTCGCCGAGCTTCTCGAGGAGCTCCTTGCGGCGCTCCGCGATCGGCGGCCAGCGGTGCGGCCCGAGGGGATCCCCGCCCGTCGCCCAGGTGAGCGACAGCTCCTCGAGCGCCTCCATCACCTCGTGGCGGGAGAGCTGGAAGATGTCCTCGCCGTCCTCCAGGAAGCGGTGCTCGGCCAGCAGCGCGCCGAACTCGCGGATCTTGTTGAAGAAGCGCGACTGGAACCAGTAGTCGCAGTAGAACTTGTGCTCCTCGACGTACGGGAAGACCTTGCGGGAGAGCCCGAGCAGCTCGTCGAAGGTCGGCTGGGCCTCCTCGTTGATCAGCGCCCTGTACTCGGAGGCGATCCGGTCGCGCTCCCGGACGATCTCCTCCGTCGGGCGGTCGATCTCCTCGCCCGCCTGGAGCGCCGCGATATGCCCGATCAGCGACGCGTACGGGATGCTCGGGTCGTCGTTCCAGCTGCCGAAGTAGTGGTAGAGCCCGTCGCCCGTGCCCATGTTGAACCAGGGGTCCTTGACCTTCTCGAGCTCGTCCAGCCATGACCTGCCGGCCTCGCTCTCGCCCAGCGCCGCGTCGATCTCGTCGGGCGTGCGACCCTCCTGGAAGGCGCCGGCGACCTCGGTCTCGATCGCCAGCCGCGCCAACCGCCGCAGCTCCTCGTCGGGCTTGAACAGGTCCACGTCCACACCGGCGACCATCTGCGAGATGTGCTGGTCGGGGATGTCCGGCAGCTGCTCACGGCAGAACTCGGCGAAGGTCAGATACGCGCCGTAGCCGAGCAGGAGGAACTCGAAGTGGTGCTGCCACATCAGCTCGGCGCAATGGAGGGCATGGCGGTAGGCGTCGAGCAGCTCCACGTTCGAGAGCTTGCGGTCGGTGTGGAGGACCTCCTCGTCCTCGTAGGTGTCGAGGCTCGGCACCTCGATCGCCTCGACCTCGCGGTTGAGCGCCTCCATCTTCTGCCGCCACTTGACGTAGAGCTCGTCCCAGTTGGAGAAGTAGTAGCCCGCCCGCTCCTGGAAGATCTCCGCCCGCTTGCCGATCTCCTCGGGGTCGGTGACGGGATTGGGGGAGATGTAGACGTAGCCGTTGACGATCCGGTAGTCGACGCCCATCACCGGCGGGACGGCGAAGGCTCGGTTTTGCCAGCCCGCGAACGCCGCGTATGGATGATCGGTCTCGACGATGTCGAAGGCCGGCATCGGCAGGGGGAAGTGCATCGAGTTCCAGAACCAGAGGCGGTTCTCGTCGGCGTCCTTGCGGTGCTCGTCGAAGAGCGACCAGTACGGGTACATCTCCTCCCAGCCCTCGCATCCCTGCGGGGTCTCGATCGAAAACGGGCTGGGGAACGCGCCGACCTCGGATGTCGCGCTTGCCATCTGTCTCTCCTCCTCCGTCGCCTCGTGCGAGGGAAAAGTCAAGTCTATTGACTTGTTGCCGGGTCGGGCCTGAATCCCGTGTCGATCGTGACCGCGCCGCCGACGGCCCGCGACACGCAGGTGATGATCGCCCCGGCCTCCTCCTTCTCCTCGTCGCTGAGGAAGACATCGCGATGGTCGAGCTCGCCCTCGACGTCGATCACGGTCGCGGCGCACAGCCCGCACTCCCCCCGCAGGCAGTCCCACATCATGTCCACGCCCTCGTCCCGCAGAGCGTCGAGCAGCGTGCGGTTGCTCCGCACCAGCACGTCGCATTCAGCGTCCCGGACACGGACCCGGAACTCCTCGGGTGCGAACGCGCCGCCGGAGGCGAAGGTCTCGAACTGCAGGCGGTCCGGCCTGCGCTCCCTCTCGCTCCACTCGTGCCGAGCGGCGTCGCGCAGTCGCAGCGGCCCGCAGAGATAGAGCTCACCATCGGCATGGAGGCGCTCGATCTCAGCGCCGATGTCGAGGCGGTTGCCCTCCGCCGAGACGAACAGCTCGAGGCGGTCCCCGAGCAGCTCCGAGAGCTCGTCGACGAAGGGCATCTGCTCACGCGTGTGCGCGGCATAGAGCAGCCGGAACGGCCGGCCGTGGCGCTCGAGCGCATGAGCCATGCCGAGGATCGGTGTGATCCCGATCCCCCCGGCCACGAGCAGGTACTCGGCCCGGCCGTACTGCAGCTCGAAGTGGCTCTGCGGCTCCGAGACCGCGACGGTCGCGCCCGGCTCCAGCGCGCGCATCCAGACCGAGCCGCCGCGGCTGTCGCGGACCTCCTTGACGGCGATCCGGTAGGCCCCGCCGACGGGCCCCTGCCCGACCAGCGAATAGGAGCGGGTGTCCGGCAGGCCGTCGATGTCCACCGCGATGTCCAGGTGGCTGCCGGTCGCGTACGGGCGCACTCCGATCGAGGGCTCAATCTCGATCATCCGGACGTCGCTGGCGACGTCCCTCAGGCCGCGGATCCGCGCTTCGGCGAAGTGCCTGCCCGGCGCCGGGGCGAGCTCGGGTGTCGCGATCGTGGCCACCCGGCGCTCCCCTGGTCAGCTCACTCCGAGACGCTCGGCGTCGGCCTCCGTCGCCTCCACCCGAGAGGAGGTTCCCTCCTGGCTCCTGGCCTCGCCGGCGGACTCCGCGTAACGAGGATCGTCGGCCTCGTCGGCGAGCATCTTGTCGATCAGGCGCCGGGCCCACATCGCGCCGCCGTCGATGTTCAGGTTGTAGAACTGCTTGTCGGGGTGGTCGTCGACGCCACTTTGCTGGGCGGCGAGCACGACCTCGTCCTCGCCGAAGACGCCGGTGACGCCCTCCCTGATGATCGTGGTGTAGCGCTGGTTTTCGAGCTTGTAGTTCCGCACGAAGGCCCAGAAGTAGTGGCAGGTCTTCTCGGTCTCGGGGGTCATGGTGTTGAGCACGTAGCCGTTGACGCCCTGGGAGCGATCGCCCTCCGGGGCGCCGGTGCCGTGAGGCGCCACGCCGACGTCGATGGCGATCGTGCTCGGCGCCTCGAAGTGGATGATCTGCCAGCGATCGACGTTGGGGACCTCGGCGGGCTCCTTGCCGAGCTTCCACCCGAGCTGCATCCTCCAGAACGGCGGGGGCTCGACGTCGTGCATCCACCTGGTGACGGTGGCCGAGTTCGGCCCGTGCGTGACCTCGAACGGGACCTCCGTGATCGAGCGCTGGCCGATGCTGGCGCCGTGCACGAACGTCTCGTGCGTCAGGTCCATCAGGTTGTCGACGATCAGCTTGTAGCCGCACTCGAGGTGAATCAGCTTGCCGTCGCCGGCCCACTCCGGGTCGTCGTTCCAGTGCATGTCGGGGATCAGATCCGGGTCCGCGAGCGCGGGATCGCCGGTCCACACCCAGATGAACCGGTGCCGCTCCTCCACCGGATAGCGGCGCACCCGGGCGGCCGGGTTGATCGTCTTCTGGGAGGGCATGAAGACGCAGCGTCCCTCCGGGTTGTAGACGAGCCCGTGGTACCCGCAGGCGACGTTGTCGCCCTCGATCTTGCCCTCCGAGAGGGGCATGAGCCGGTGCCAGCAGGCGTTCTCGAGCGCGACCGGCTGGCCGTCCTCGCGCCGGTACATGACCAGGCTGTGGTCGCCGATCCGGCGCCCGAGCAGCTCGCGCTTCAGCTCGACGTCGTATGCCGCCGCGTACCAGCAGTTGCGCGGCCAATCCGAGAGCTTGAAGGTGTCGGGAACCTCGCGGATGTCGCCATTGGGGCTGCCGTTGGTGGTGCTCATCTCTCTTCCTCCTTGAAACGCCTATCCGGGGGCGGCGGCGCCCAGCTCGCCGAGCGCCCCCAGCACAAGCTGATCGTGTTCGTTCGGCTTCACGTCCGGGAAGACTGTGGCGATCTGTCCGTCGGGGTCGACCAGCACCGTCGAGCGGCGGTTGCCCCAGACCTTCAGGTCGCCGAACTGCAATTCGTCCCAGACGCCGTAGGTGTCGGCCACGCTGTGTCCCTCGTCCGAGAGCAGCGTGAAGGCCAGACCGTTCTTGTCGGCGAAGGCCCGCAGCTCCTGGACCGGGTCGGGTGAGATGCCCAGGACCACCGCGTTCGCCGCCTCGTAGTCGGCCGAGTGGTCGCGGACGCCGCAGGCCTGCGTCGTGCAGCCCGGCGTGTCAGCCTTCGGGTAGAAGTAGAGGACCACCCAGCGACCGCGCAGCGAGGAGAGACTGACCGGCTCGCCGTCCTGGTCGGAGAGCGTGAAGTCGGGGGCCGGGCCACCCGCGTCGATCAACTCTTCCTCCTCGTCTCGCTTGCACCGCTGCGCGGTCAGGCACAAACTGTATACAACTCACAGCATCAAGTGACTACCAAGTGACTACCCCAGGCGACAAGCCGCAATCAGATGTGCCGCAGGATGGGCTTCCTGTATACAGGAATGCCCGGCTGCTGATCTCCTGCCCGGACCGACCGGGGATCGTGGCGGCCGTCTCGAGCTTCCTCTTCGAGCACGGCGCGAACATCGTCTCCTCCGACCAGCACTCGACCGACCCGGAGGGCGGCCGGTTCTTCATGCGCATGGAGTTCTCGACCGCGGAGATGGACCTTGACCGTGAGCAGCTCGAGGCGGCCTTCGCGCGGGACGTCGCGGACCGCTTCGAGATGAGCTGGCGCATGTCCCATCCGGGCGATCGCAAGCGGATGGCGATCCTCGTCTCCCGCTACGAGCACTGCGTACTCGACCTCCTCTGGCGCTGGCGGCGGGGGTCGCTGGACGCCGACGTCGTGCTGGTCGCCTCGAACCATCCGGATCTCGAGGGCGACGTGCGCTCCTTCGGGGTCCCCTTCCACCATGTGCCCGCGCCGCCGGACGGGAAGGCCGAATCGGAGGAGCGGCTTCTGGAGCTGCTCGCCGGCAACGTGGACGTCGTGGTGCTCGCCCGCTACATGCAGATCCTCTCCGGCGGCTTCCTCGACCGAATCGGCGTGCCGCTGATCAACATCCATCACTCCTTCCTGCCGGCCTTCGCCGGACCCGACCCGCACCAGGAGGCCTACGACAAAGGCGTCAAGATCATCGGCGCGACGGCCCACTACGTCGTCGAGGAGCTCGACGCGGGCCCGATCATCGAGCAGGACGTCGCCCGCGTCTCGCACCGCGAGTCGGTCGCGGACCTGACCCGCCTTGGCGAGGACATCGAGCGCACCGTCCTGGCCCGGGCCGTCGCGATGCACCTGGAGGACCGCACGCTCGTCTACGGGAACAAGACGATCGTCTTCTGATCGATGCGGAGTGGCGGCTAGCTGACCGGGACGCGGTTGTCCGCATCCCGATCGCGCTTGCGCGGGCGCTCGGGCAGCTGCACCGGCGCGGCGGACATCGCCCGCAGCCGCATGTCCGACCAGGTGACGCCCTCGCGAACCAAAGCCGGGACGCCGAGCGCGACGGCGGTCGCGATCTCGACGGCCTGCAGGATCACGCCGTAGGCCAGCGCGTCCGCCGCCGAGACGCCGAAGCCCTGGTGGAGGACACTGATGATGGCCAGCTGGAAGATGCCGATGTTGGACGGGGTGGCCGGCACGACCGCGGTGACATTGACGGCGAAGAGGCAGGCTGCCGCGGCGCCGATCGCCACCTGATGGTCGAGGCCGAGAGCGGCGAACAGCGCCCAGCAGGAGAGCAACTGCAGGAACCAGGCAAGTAGCTGGGCGCCCGTCGCGAAGGAGCCCCTGCGGGGATCGCGGAAGACCGTCAGGCCCTTGCGCGCCTGCTGCAGCGCACCGCGTACGGCCTTGATCCCGCGGGCGATTCGGCCCTGGCCGTTCACCTTGACCAGCGACGGCGCCATCAGCACCGCCAGCAGAACCAGCAGCGGGGCGGTCGAGACCAGGAAGAGCTTCTGGGTGCTCGCCTGGAAGAGATCGGTGGTCGAGACGATGATCCCGCCGAGAAGGACCAGGGCGAGGATGTTGAGCGCCGTCTGCGCGACGAGGGACCCGATCAACACCGGGAACGTCTCGCGCATGCGGCCGATGTGGCGGGAGAGGACCATCGCCCTGGCCGGCTCGCCGAGGCGCGCGGGCAGCGTCGCCGACATCAGGACTCCGATCATCGTCGCCGAGGTCACGTCGCGGCGGCGGATGTCGTAGCGGGGGAGGGCGGCTCGGGTGATCGCGACCCAGGAGGCGGCGCGCGCGAACATGGCGGCGACCATCAGCGCACAGGCGATCAGGATCCACTTCAAATCCGAGTCGATGATGTTCGTCGCCACCTGGTCGATGCCGATCCGGCGCGCCGCCAGAGCGGTCAGACCGAGTCCGAGGACGCCGGCGACCGCGACGCCGGCCTTCCGGGCGGCCCGGCGGCCGCGGCTGCGCCCGTCGAGCGGAGTCGGCTCCAGGGAGGGCAGGCGCTTAGCGGGCTGCTTCGGCCCGCCGTCGAGACGAACGAGGCCGGTGCGCCGGGCGAACTCCTCCGGCGGCCAGATCGGCGCCGGAGCCGGGTCGATCGCCCGCTCGTAGACCTCGGTGACCTCCTCGGCGATCCGCGGCCAGGCATAGCGCTCGGCGGTTTGCCGGCCCGCCTCGCCCATCGCGGTGATTCGCTCCGGCTCGTGCGCGAGGAGCTGCAGCTCCTCGCCAAGGGCCTGCGGGTCGGCGGGCGGCACCAGGATGCCGTCGACGCCATTGGTGACGACGTCGCTGTAGCCGGCGATCTTCGAGGCGACCACGCCGGTGCCCGCGGCCATCGCCTCGATCAGGACCATGCCGAAGCTCTCGCCGGCGAGGGAGGGCGCGCAGAGCAGATCGGCCTCGCGGAGCTGGCGCCAGAGGACGGAGTCCGAGACCTTGCCGAGCACGTCGATGTGGGACATCACGTCCGGGTCGCCGACGCGGCGGTAGATCTCCTCCGGGTCCGCGCCGATCACGGTTAGACGAGAGGGCACGTGCTCGACCAGGGCCTGGAAGGCGGCGAGCAGCACCGGCAGGCCCTTGCGCTCCTCGGCGCGGCCGACGAAGAGCAGCCGCAGCTCGTCGCTGGGCGGCTTTGGGCCGTGCGGGATGGACTCGGTGTCGACGCCGTTGGGGACGATCGTGTACTCGCCGCCGAACCAGCGTCGCCCGGTCCAGGCAGCGGCCTCGGAGACGGCGATGCGAGCGGAGAGCTGGTTCATGCGGCGGCGGGCGCCGAGCAGCGTCGCCGTGTGGTTGGGGAAGGCCTTGGTCGAGTAGGCGTGGAAGGTGCCGACCACCGGCGCGTCGCGGAAGGTCATCGCGTCCCAGCCGACGATCGGCGCCAGGGGCTCGTGCACGTGGACCACGTCGTAGTTGCCGGCGCGTAACTCGCGACGCAAGGCGATCGGGCCCTCGGGAAAGACCGAGAGGTTGGAGACGGCGCCGTTGGCCCCAACGCCGAGCGTTCGCCCGAGAGGGACCAGGTAGTCGGGAGCCTCCCGCAGCTCGGGATGGGAGCGGTGCAGGCGGCGGCTGACGGCGTCCGGCGGATCCCAGGGGGCGAGCACCCGAACATGGTCTCCGCGAGCAATGAATTGCTCGGCGAGCGCCTCAACATGCCTGTTTACGCCTCCCTGATAGGTCCAGGAATAGGGCGAGACAAGCGCAATGCGCATCAGGTCAGGGTACCGGGAACACAGGCTGGGCTTCGTGCGTGGAGTCACAGCTAGTTCACTACCCGCTCGGGCTCGATCAATTACGCGGTGAACTACCCATCCGTGCCTGCCTGCGCCCAGTCGAAGGCCAGAGCGGCGCCCAGAGCGAGGGATCCGAGCACGAGAAAGGTCGCGCCCGAATCGTTGACGAGCACGCCCACCGCCACGGCGGCGCAGGCGCCGAGGAAGCCGGCCCGGGCGAGCGGTGCCGGACGCAACCAGGCGTCGATCCGCCGCCACTTGGCGATGCAGGCGAAGACGCCGGCGATGACGAGCCAGAACAGGGGATTGCCTGCCGCCTGAGCGAAGTCGTCAGCCGAGAGCTCGAGGCGGCGTTGCGCGATGTCGGCGAGGTCTCCGGCCCCGCCGGCATCCAATACTGAGCGCGTGAGGTGCGCGTTGCCTCCCGAAACCAGGTCAATGGCCGCGACGAGGGCCAAGGCCAGGATCGGCGCGGCGATCACAGCCGCCAGGACCAGACCGTGGCGTTTAGGGGTCGCCAGACGACCATGGATCTCCACAGACCCCGCAACCACCGCCGCGACCGCCCCGCCGACGGAGAGCACGATCGCCGCGCCAACGTCCGCGCCGAACCGCCCGGCGGCGAAGACCAGGGCCGTCACGGCTCCGGCGCCCAAGAAAGCGCCGATCGCGGCTCCCCTTCCCCAGCCGCTTTTTGCGCTCAGCGCCGCCCCCATCCCCACCGGCACCATCACCGCGAACAGCGCCTCGAGCTCGTTCCCGATCCCGTAGAAGCGAACGCCGAAGATCGGGTTCGGCCCCAGCAGCGAGAGCCTCGTCAAGTCCGATCCGGCGATCACGTCGACCGCGTACGCCACCACGGTAATCGCACATGCGATCGCCAGGGCCCACCACCCCCGAACCAGCGTCAGGGTGAGGACTGCGAGCGCCGCGGCACCAAGCCCGACGAGTAGCCCCTCCGCCGTAGCCCCGGGCTCAATCGCGGCTCCAGCAAGCAGCATCAGGGGCATGTAGGCGAAGGCAAGCGCGAGCCAGGCGACCACACCTCGTCGGAACACTGACCTGACGAGGGCAAGCAGGGCCGCGGCCAGGATCCAGGCGGCGAGTGAGAGGATCACGACCGGCGCACGCCGATCCGGGATCACCTCCATTCGATCGGCCAGGTCGTCGACGGCATCGGAATCGACGGCACCGTTCGAGCGGATGGGCTCGCCGTCCATCCGATCGGGGACGTCGAGCCCGAATCGGCGCAGAATCGTCGGGGCGATATCGGTCGAGAGGACGTAGCCGTCGGTCCGCGTCGAGTCGGAGGTGAGGTTGCCATCGAAGCCACTTCCGGCGATTCCGATCGGCGTCGTCTGTCGTCCAGCGGACGGCTCAACGAACGCGATCAGCAGCTCGTCGGAGGTCGGTCCCGGCGCCTGCTTTCGCAGCAGGCCGATCCCGGTGGAGAAGACGGTGACTGAGCCGAAGTTGGAGATGGGCACCGCCCCATTCCGCTGAGCCACGATCAATGCCGCCGTCTCCGCCGCCGGAACGGAATCGGATCGGATTCCTCCTCCCAGGAGGCTCGATGCCAGCAGCCCGGGAACGATCTGGGCCGGAGCGCCCTCGGCCCGGCTGACGATCCCCTCCCAATGCGGAACATGCATCCAGATAGGCGGCAGCGAAGGCAACGGCCGGGGGTAGAGCGCGTCGTCGATCCGCGCTCCCTGGGAGATGTCCAGGTAGGTCTGCTCGGCGGGGACGTCGTCGATCCCAGTGCTCATCACGCCGAGCGAGAGCCCGGGCACCGTCGCGAGATCATCAACGGTGATTTGAGGTGGCAGAACCTCGATGGCGACCCGTGGCTGAGCCCAAGCTGGGCTCGCCAACCCGCACATCAGCGCCCCGGCCGCCAGCGCGGCGGCCATTACCCTTCCTCTCGTGGCCGACCGCACCTTCGTCAAGTTCACCTTCTTCAAGCTCGACCCCGCCTGGCGGCGGCGCTCCGCCGAGGAGCGGGCAACCGACAAGGCCGAGTTCCTGGCCGCCTGCGAGGACTTCGCCGAGGACCGATCGCTGCGAGCGTATTCGACGGTCGGCACCCGGGGAGACACCGACCTGATGCTGCTCAGCCAGAGCCCCACGCTGGAGGACATCCACACCTTCCACGTCGTGCTCAGCCAGAGCGGCCTCGCCCGCTGGGCATCCATCCCCTACTCCTACCTGGCGATGACCAAGCCGTCGCCGTATTCGGACAGCGAGTCCCGCCAGGAGATCTGCGTTTCGGACCGCAAGTACCTCTTCGTCTATCCGCTCGACAAGAAGCGCGAGTGGTACGGCCTGCCGATGGAGGAGCGGCAGCGGATCATGGCCAATCACATCGAAGTCGGCCGCCGCCATCCCGAGATCTCCATCAACACCGCTTACTCGTTCGGCATCGACGACCAGGAGTTCGTCGTCTCCTTCGAGGGCGACGAGCCCGGCGAGTTTCTCGACCTCGTCCAGGAGCTCCGACCCACTGAGTCGAGCGCCTACACGCTGCGCGACACGCCGATCTTCACCTGCGTCTCGATGTCGCTGGGCCGCACGCTCGACGCGCTCGATGGCACCGCCGCGACGGCCGTCACCCCGGCGTAGCCCAGCTACTACCCTTTCGCGTTCGTTTGATTGGGACCGAACAAACACCCCTGCGCGTCGCCATCGTCGGCTCGGGCCCGGCCGGCTTCTACACGGCCGAGCACGTGCTCAAGCACGAGGGCACGCACGCCGAGGTCGACATGTTCGACCGGCTGCCGACCCCATACGGGCTGGTTCGCTTCGGCGTCGCTCCCGACCATCCGAAGATCAAGTCGGTGATCCGCGTCTACGAGAAGACCGCCGCTCGCCCGGAGTTCCGCTTCTTCGGGAACGTCGAGGTGGGCAAGGACATCTCGGTCGATGAGCTGCGCGACCGCTACCACGCCATCGTCTTCGCCTATGGCACGGCGACCGACCGCCAGCTGGGGATCCCGGGCGAGGACCTCGCCGGCAGCCATCCGGCCACCGAGTTCGTCAACTGGTACAACGCCCACCCCGACTTCGCGGACCGGGAGTTCGACCTCTCCTGCGAGCGGGTCGTCGTGATCGGCAACGGGAACGTGGCCGCTGACGTAGCCCGGATGCTGGCGCTGACCCGCGAGGAGCTCGAGGAGACGGACACCGCGGACCACGCGATCGAGGCGTTCTCCGGCAACGACGTCAAGGAGATCCTCGTTCTCGGTCGCCGCGGCCCCGCGCAGGCGGCATTCACCAACCCGGAGGTCCGCGAGCTCGGCGAGATGGCGAACGCCGACATCGACATCGACGCCGGCGAGATGGAGCTCGACCAGATCAGCCGCGAGTGGCTCGACTCCGACGACGCCGACCCCACCAATCGCCGCAATGTCGAGATCTTCACCGACTTCTCCGGGCGCGAGCCGGAGGGCAAGCCGCAGAGGATCACCCTGCGCTTCCTCCGCTCCCCCGTCGAGATCCAGGGCGACGGCAAGGTCGAGCGGATCGTCGTGGGACGCAACGAGCTGCAGCGCGACGAGTCAGGGCGCATCCGCGCCGTCGACACCGGCGAGCGCGAGACGATCGACTGCGGCTTGGTCCTGCGCTCGATCGGCTACAAGGGGATCCCGATCGACGGCATTCCCTTTGACGACGGCAGGGGGCTGATCCACAACGAGGCCGGCAGGGTCCACGACGGCAGCGGGGATCAGGTCCCCGGGCTCTACGCGGTCGGTTGGATCAAGCGGGGCCCCTCGGGCGTGATCGGGACGAACAAGAAGGACGCCCAGGAGACGGTCAATGAGCTCTTCGCCGACCTCGAGGCCGGAAAGGTCCCTGACGCGGAGCTGGCCGGCGACCGCGGCGCGATCGAGTCACTGCTCAACGAGCGCAAGCCCGACCACGTCACCTTCGATGGCTGGCAGGCGATCGACGCGGCCGAGGTCGAGGCGGGCAAGCCGCACGGCCGCCCGCGCGTCAAGTTCTGCAAGGTCGAGGAGCTGGTCGAGGCCTCGAAGAAGAGTCCGGTTCCGAGCTAGCTGCGAGACGGCGCACGGCGCTGAGCTGCCCGCGACGCCGCTTCGGCCCGCAGCTCGTGGGGTCGATCGGTGACGACCGCGTCGGGGCCGAACGCGAGCACGCGCTCCAGCAGCTCGGCGTCGTTGACGGTGCCGGTGTTAACGGATAGCCCTACATCACGCAACGCACCGACCAGGCGCTCGGAGAGCAGGAAGTGCTCGATCGAGACGCCGGCGACACCCGTCCGCGCCGCCCAGCCGGCAAGCGCCTCGGGCTCATAGTCCGCCCAGACGATCAGGCGCGAGCGCACGCCCGCATCCGCCGCCACCTCGCAGGCGCCCGAGTAGAAGCTGATCAGCTCGACTCGGGAGGTCGCGCCGGCGGCATGGACCTGGGAGCAGATCACCTCGGTCGTGCGTCTGGCCAGCGCCTCGTCGGCGTGCGCCTTGACCTCGAGCTGGACGATGAGCCCGGCCGGCGCGGCCTGGAGGAGGTCGCCGAGGAGCAGGGGCTGCACCTCCGTCGGCTTTCCTGCCCGGTCTAGCAGTCTCCCCGCGAGGATCTCGTCCGCGCTGCGCTCATGCGCCCAGCCCTCGAGGGTGGTTGCCAGCGGCAGCAACGGATCGTGAAGCAGAACGAGCTCGCCATCGGCGGTCAGCACCACGTCGGTCTCGAGCCCGGTGAGCGGCCCGGCGATCGCTCTCGCCAGCGCCGTTGCCGAGGAATCCGGCCCATAAGCTCGTCCAAGTCGATGGGCGATGAAGTTCGCCTGCATCATCGGCACGATGAGAGCAGCGCCCCGGTCCGGACTTGTTAGGAGCGCGTGAACGTTCTGTAACGAACTCCCCGCGGCGACTCTACGAGTGAAGCGTGCCGATGATCCGCGGATGGCCGTCGATCAGGGGCGCGTCAAAGAGCTCGAATCGCGCCCAGCCGGCCTCTCTGGCGAGCAGGTCGAGACCGCCCTCGGTGAACCCCCAATAGACGTAGTCGTCGTCGGGGTACACCTCGCCTGGCGCGTAGCGGTGGATTGGATCGCCATCGCCAGGTTCGGTGAAGACGCCGTGGGTCTCCAGCAGCGTCCGCCCGCCTGGCGCGATCCCGCGGCGCAGCACCCGGAGCAGGCGGCGCGGCGCCTCGACCCGATGGAGGATGCCGCAGCAGAACGCGAAGTCGTACTGCTCGTCGAGCGTGTCCAGCTCGAAGGCGTCCAGCCGGCGGTACTCGACTTCGGAGCCCAGCAGCCGGTGGATCGCTCTGAAGCCCTCACCCCCGGCGAGCGAGATGCCGCAGCGGGCGCGTACCCACTCGATGTACTGCTCGTTGTCGACTGCGACCACTCGCTTGGCTCCGCGCGCCTCCGCCAGGAACGCGTAGAAACCGTCGAACGTCCCCAGGTCGAGCACCCGGAGGCCGGCGAAGCTGCCAGGGACGGCGGGTATCCGGTAGCGGTGGTCTCGCGCGTAACCCGGCGCGTACAGATCGGCGTCCCCGTTGAGGGTGAAGGTGTGAAACCAGAATGGGACCTCGTCGAGTACGGCCTCCGCGTCAGCTGCGTCGGCCCCGATCGGCAGCAGATCGGCAACCTCGCGCTCCGCCGAGGTGAGCTCGGCCAAGGCCGTGGCCGTCCAGGCGTTCAAACCGGGTTTCCTCCTGTCATCGGCAGGGAGCTCCGCTCCCTGTGTCTTGTTCACGAACGGCGCCGGACCCCTGCCCCGGGCCCGGCGCGTCTTTCGATCCTACCCCGGCCCTGCTCGGCCTAGTCGCCCCATAGGATCCGAGCCCATGGCGATCTCCAACGACGAGGTGCGGCTGATGATCGAGGCCTCGCTGCCGGGCGCTCAGGTGGAGGTGGTCGACGAGACCGGGACCCAGGATCACCTGCGCGCAACCGTCTCCGCCCCGCAGTTCGAGGGCATCTCCCGCATCGAGCAGCACAAGCTGGTCAAGAAGGCGGTCCAGACGCGCTTCGACGACGGCTCGATCCACGCGCTCTCGATCAAGACCTCGGTCCCCGAGTAGCGGTTCAGGGTTCCCGTCCAGGACCACAGCCCGCTGGCCCTGACCGTGGGATGCACCCTCGGCTTGGAGACGTCGTGGCCGGTGTCGGCGGTGCTCCAGGTGGCGCCATCGGGGCATGACCAGCAAATGCGGGCCGAACGCTGGGACACCTCAGCCGACCACCACGGCTACGTCGACCTCTATGGCAATCGCTGCGAGCGTGTGACGATCCCCGCGGGGAAGTCACGAATCGTCTACCAGGCGGATGTCGTGCTGTCGTCGCCGAGAGACCCGATCGCCCCCGGCACACCCGAGACGCCGATCGAGGCGCTGCCCGACGAGCATCTCGGCTGGCTCATGCCGAGCCGTTTCTGCCTGCCCGACGAGCTCGGCCACGAGGCGTGGCAGCGTTTCGGGGATCTGACGCCCGGCTGGGAGCGCGTCCAGGCGATCGTCGACTTCGTGCACGATCACCTCGAATGGAAGGAGGGCGCGTCGAACCCCTGGACCACGGCGCTCGATGCCTACCGCTCCGGTCAGGGTGTGTGCCGCGACTTCGCGCATCTGGCGATCACGTTCTGCCGCGCGCTGAACATCCCGGCCCGTTACGTGTGCGGATACATCCCCGAGATCGAGGTCCCGCTGCCCGCCGAGCCGATGGATTTCGCCGCCTGGTTCGAGGTCTACCTCGACGGCGCATGGCACACCTTCGACGCCCGCAACAACCGCCGCCGCGTCGGCCGGGTGGTCGTCGGGCGCGGCCGCGATGCCGTCGACGTCGCCGTGATCACCTCGTTCGGCCCCGTGGACCTGTCGGAGTTCGAGGTTCGCGCCGCGTGAGCGGTGCGACCGGAGCGCCTGCGTATGATGAACGAGATGACTGAACCCACTCTCAAGGACAAGGTCGAGGAGCTGATCCGGGAGAACCAGGTCCTTCTCTTCATGAAGGGCAACCCGGAGGCCCCTCAGTGCGGCTTCTCCATGCGGGTCGTCAACGTGCTCGAGTCATACGGGGTCGAGTACGGGGCGGTCGACGTGCTTCCGGCTCTCCAGCCGCTGCGCGAGGTGACCGCCGAGATCTCCGACTGGCAGACCTTCCCCCAGCTCTACGTCAAGGGCGAGCTGGTGGGCGGCGCCGACATCGTCGAGGAGATGGACGAGTCAGGCGAGCTGGCCGGCCTGCTCGGCGTCGAGCAGCCGGAGCGCCCGGCGATGTCTGCCAAGCAGGAGCTCCAAGCGGACCCGCAGCAGAGCCCGCCGATCCAGATCCAGCGCTAATCGCTCAGGCGAATCGGGCTAGACCGCGGCGGCCTTCTCGGCCGTGTCTTCCTTCACCTGGAAGGAGGAGCCGCAGCCGCAGGCTGCTTCTACGTTCGGGTTGTTGACCGAGAAGCCGGCGCCCTGGAGGCCATCGACCCAGTCGACCTCGGAGCCGTAGACGAACTGCATGCTCGTCTTGTCGACGACGACCGCGACGCCATCCGATTCAAATCGATGGTCGCCGTCCTTGGGAGCGTCGAAGGCGAGGGCGTACTGGAAGCCGGAGCAACCGCCGCCGCGAACCGCGACGCGAAGGGCCTGCTCGGTCCCGTTCTCCTGCTCGCCGAGCAGCTCCTGGATCTTGGTCGCCGCCTTGTCGGTCAGCGTGATGGGCTGTGGTGCCTCACTCATCGACAAGCATTGTAGAGCCCTCATCCCCCGGCTCCTCAGCGTTTTCCCCGGATTCCTCCCCGTAGGCCCAGTCGAGGTACTGCACGATCCGTCGCGAGTCGCTGACGACCTGGTCGCCGTCGACCAGCACGGGCACGTACGGCTGCTTGGTCAGCTCGACGATCTCGGGGCGCCGCGAGCGCCGGCGCTGGACCCGCTCGGTTCGATACTCGAGGCCCAGCTTCTTCAGGCGCCGGGCGACGCCGCCGCACGGGCAGAGGTAGTTCGTCGGGGTGCCGCAGCGGTAGAGGACGCGGCGTGACTCGCTCATCAGGTGAAGGGAAGCACGGACAGGGCCCGGCCGGTGGCGCGGAGCGCCAGATCGGTGAGATGGTGGCCCTCGGCGCGCTTGCCGAGCTCCTCGAGCTGCCAGCGGACGGTGTCGTCGAGCGTCTCCTCGTGCGGGCGCGGCTCCCAGCCGAGCTGTTCGCGCGCCTTGTCGTTGCGATAGGTGAACCACTGAGTTCCCGACCGCACCTCGTCCGCCGAGGTCGGCATGTGGAGGCGGACGAGCTCCATCGCCTCGACGCTGGCCAGCGCCAGGCGGCCCTGCAGCCGCAGCGGCGGCGCCGGCACGCCGGCGATCCGGCTGAGGTCGGCGAAGAGCCGCTGCTGGGTGAAGTTCCGGCCCGTGAGCAGGTACCGCTCGCCCTCCTCCCCGCGCTCGTCGGCCAGCACATGGCCCTTGGCCACGTCGCGGACGTCGACGATGTTGATGGCCCCGTCCAGGTAGCCGGGGATGCGGCGCAGCAACAGGCGGCGGACGAGGGCGTTCGAAGTGCCGCTCGGGTTGGGGTCGTCGGGACCGAGCACGAAGGACGGGTTGACGATCGTCACCGGCAGCCCCTTGGCCGCCGCCCGCATGGAGACTAGCTCGGCCTCGTGCTTGGAGTTGATGTAGGCGATGCCGAGGCGGCCCACCGTGAAGGGCTGGTCCTCGTCGATGGTCTCGCCCTTCCTCGCGGCCCCGACCGCGCTGGAGCTGGAGGTGAGGACCGCCTTGACGACGCCGGCGCGAAGGGCCTCCTCCATCACGTTGCGGGTTCCCTCGACGTTGACCTCGAAGACGCGGTCCCGGGCCCGGGTTCGCATCGAGGTCGTTCCGGCCACGTGGAAGACCCGCTCGACTCCCTTCATCGCCTTGCGGACCGCCTTGCGGTCCGTCACGTCTCCAAGAGCACGTTCGAACTCGATCCCCGCGAGCGGCTCGGTGTTGCTCTCCTTGCGGACCAGCAGCCTCAGGTCGTCGCCGCGGCGAGCGAGCTCTCTGACGAGATGGAGGCCGACAAAGCCCGTCCCGCCGGTGACGAGCGTCTTGGACATACGGCGGGCATGGTAGAACGCTCGGATGCCCTCGACCGCGGTCGTCGCCGACACGACCTCATATCTGCCGCGCGAGCTCCTGGAGAAACACGACGTCCGAGAGGTGAGCCTCTACGTGGGGCTCGAGGGTAAGCAGGATCGCGAGTCGGACATCACCGACCTTCACGACTTCTACGAGCGCCTGCGCGTCTCCGACCAGACGGTGACGACGTCGCAGCCGTCCGTCGGGGACTTCATCTCCGTCTACGAGCCGCTGCTGGCCGAAGGCAAGGAGATCGTCTCGATCCACCTCTCCTCGGGGATCTCCGGCACCTGCGAATCGGCGATGCAGGCGCGGGAGCGCCTCACCGCCGAGGGCAAGGGCGGGGAGCGGATCGAGGTCTGCGACTCGCGGACCGGCGCCGGGGGGATGGGACTGATGATCCTGGCGGCGGCGCACGCCGCCGAGAAGGGCGCGGGCGCCGCCGAGGTGAAGGAGGCCGCCGACGCCGCGCGCGAGGACCTCAGGATCTGGTTCGCGGTCGACACGCTCGACTACCTGCGGCGGGGCGGCCGGATCGGCGCGGCGCGCGCCTGGATCGGCACCACGCTGAAGATCAAGCCGATCCTCACCCTCGAGGAGGAGATCACCCCGATCGAACGCGTCCGCACCCGGAGCCGGGCCTTCGAGCGGATGGTCGGCTACGGGCGCCAGCGCCACGAGGCCGGCGCCGACGCCTGGGTCGTCCAGCACGTCCAGGACCCTGAGAACGCCCAGCGCCTGGTGGATGCCTGCAAGCCGATCTTCGGCTCCGACCCGGTGTTCACCTCCGAGGTCGGCCCCGTGATCGGCGCCCACGTCGGCCCCGGGCTGCTCGGGATCGGCGGGATTCCCAGGTCGTACCTGGAGTCTTGACGAGTTAGTCAGCCGCCCACCATCAAACGGGTGGCGCCTAGCGGCGCCCCCTCGCACGAAGCGCGATCGCGCCGCCGATCAGGAAGCCGACCACAGCCGCGCCGACCGCGAGCTCCGAGCGGTGCTCACGGATCTGACGGCGGACGTCCGTCACCTGCACCCAGCGGGTGCGCAGGGCATCGACCGAGCGTGAGAGCTCATGCCGCTGCTGGACGATGTCGTTCCGGATCTGCTCAGCGGAGCGGCTGCCGGGTGGGGGCGGCGAGAAGCGCCCGTTGCCTCCGGTGGGAAGGGTGGTGCGGCCGGCGGGGGTGCTCACGATGAATCCTCCTGTCCGTTCGGTCCGTCGAAGGCTGCCTTGATCTCCTTGGCCTCCTCGATCGCCATGTCGGGGGTCGGGGGGGCCGCGCGCTTGAAGGCGCGCCAGGCGAACAGCCCCGCGCCGGCGGCGATCAGCAGGAAGAGCGCCGCCTCCACGAAGAAGCCGGCCCAGAAGTTGTCGAAGACCAGGTCGTTGAGGATCCAGGCGACGCCCTCCATCAGCAACGCCAGAGCCAGCAGCACGAACACGCCGGCCGCCAGTCCCGCCACCGACCCACGAAGCAGGCTGTTGAACTTCTCGGTGACCTCGGCCTTGGCGAGCTCGATCTCCTCGCGGATCAGGACCGAGGCCCGGTCGGAGACCTCGAAGACGAGCTCGCCGACGCTCATGTCCTCGGGCACCCGGTCGCCGTCCGCTGGGGTCGGCTCGGCCTGCCCCGCGGGCTTGGCCTGGGCGGGCCCGGCCCCTTCGGTGCTCTCGCCGTCGGTCATTCGGGCGGCTCCTCGTTGAAGACGCGGCGCCAGATCACCTCGGAGAGCCGGTGCGCCGCGACGGTCGCGAGCGCGCCGGTGGCCGCGAGCAGCCCGGCCCAGATCAATCGCCTCAAGATTTCGCTGTCCATGCTGTGCCTCCTCTGCCTCGGGGGTCGCGCTACCCGGGCTCTTGCGAGGAGTAAACCAAGTCGGCGGCCTGCTCGGCGGGTTGCCCCGCGGTGCGCTCGGCGTATGTCGCCCAGCGCTCGAAGAAGGTCCGGTAGACCGCGTGGGTCCAGCCGGGATCGGCGGCCTCGAGCAGGCCGTGTGAGCCGTGCGGCAGGATCCAGACCCGGACGAGGTCGTTGCCCTTGGCCGCCTCGGCCAGCATCCGGGCGTGCTCGACCTTGACTATCGGGTCGTCCTCGGGATGCAGGATCAGCAGGGGCACCTTCGCGCCCGGCACGTGGTCGAGGCCCCTCGCCTCGGTCCAGATCTCCTCGGCGTCCACCTCGTAGTACGGCGCGGAGACGTGCTCCATCACCTGCTGCATGTCCTCCGCCTCCGGTGGCCAGCGGCCGGAGCGCACACGCGAGATCAGAGCCGCCTCGAACGCCTTGTGAATCGGATAGCGGGGATGGCCCCGCGGCACGGGCTCGGAGAGCCGCTCCCAGGCCAGCTTCGGCACCGCGGGAGGAGAGACGGCGAGGATCCCGCCATCCAGCGTCGTGGGGGTGTCGTCCTGGTCGCAGGCATTGAGCACCGAGCTGCCACCGAGCGAGATCCCCAGGGCGCCGACGCTGGTTCCCCCGAGCTCCTTCATGTAGCGGGCCAGGCTGAGGATGTCGAGGCTCTCCTTCCAGCCGGCCGTGGACGGCGCCGGACTGGTCAGCTCGGTCATCCCGAAGCTGCGCAGGTCCAGGGCGGCCACGTTGAAGCCCCACTCGTAGAAGGCCCGGACCGCAATCTGGCGGACGTAGTCGAACCGGCTTGAGGTGAAGAGCCCGTGGACGACGATCAGCGAGGGCCGAGCCGCCTCCTGCAGCGCGATGGAGGCCGCGATCCGCTCGCCGTCCGCCCCCTCGACGATGTGGTCCTTGAACTGGCCGGGATAGCGGTATCCGATCACGGCGCCCTCCCGATGCTGCGCGACCACGAAGTTCGAGATGTCGGCGAGTCCCCGGCGGAGCTCAGCGACGTCGGAATGGCGCAGGTGCTCCGGGATCGCCTGCAGATCTCGCATCACCGCATCCATGTCCCGCTCGCGCTCCGGCGGCACCGGCAGCGGCCGCCTGCCGCGGCGCTCGAGCGCGACCAGGAAGTTCCGCAGGCGGCCGCCGATCAGCTGGCCGAAGAGCCAGAGGGGCAGCAGGATCAGGCCCAGCAGAACGTTGGCGAGCTTCGCGGCGCCGTGCAGGGCGCGGTCCTGGCGCTGGGTCCGTGCCAGTCCCTCCCACATTGGGAGCTAGGCAACCGCGTCGCTGACGGGGCGGGGCTCGAGCCCGTCGCAGATGGTCTCGACGACCAGCCGCTTGGCGCGCTCGTAGTCGTCGTCGGCGCCAGGGATCGAGCCGAAGATCCAGCCCGTGAGCAGCTGCTCGATCGCGCCGTAGAAGACCATCGCGGCGAAGCTCGGGTCCACGTCGTCGCGGAACTCCCCGGCCTCCTGGGCGTCGGAGACGATCTCGGCGACGAGGTCGTAGGCCTGGCGGATCTCGGGCAGATGGGTTCGGCCGAAGGAGTTGGCCGCCCTGGTGACCTCGACGATGATCACCTTCATCAGCTCGGGCTCGTGGCGATAGGACTCGACGATGAAGTTGGCGACCCCGGCGAGCTTGTCCCGAGGCGCGGCGTCGCTGTTCCGAACCTCCTGGCTCGCCTCCACGAGCAGCGCCCAGCGCTCCGTGAAGAGCTCGTTGAGCATCTGCTCCTTGGAGTCGAAGTAGTGGTAGACGAGCCCGTAGGCCACGCCGGCCTCCGCCGCGACGTCGGAGACCCGGGCGCTGTGGAAGCCCTGGCGGGCGAAGACGGTGATCGCGGCGTCGAGGATCGCGCGGCGCTTGTCCGGGGCGGGAACCTGGGCCATCAGGGCGCTCCGGCGGCCGTGGCGGGCTCCGCGACCGAGGCCTGGACGCCGTTCGCCTGGCCGTTCTCGGGCCAGCGGTAGGCGTCGGGACGCCTGTTCCGCAACGAGGGCAGGCTGTCGCGCATCTCGTTCTGGATCGCGAAGTCGAGGTCGGCGGAGACGAAGCACTCCGTGTCGGCGGCCTGGGTCAGGACGACGCCCCAGGGGTCGACGAGCATCGAGCGCCCGTAGCTGCGGTAGTGCGGCGGCGCGAACCCGATCTGCCCGGCGGCGACCATGAAGACCTGGTCCTCGATCGCCCGGGCGCGAATCAGGGTCTCCCAGTGGTCGCGTCCGGTGCGCTCGGTGAAGGCGGAGGGAACGGTTATCAGCCGAGCTCCGCGCAGGGCGAGGATCCGGTAGAGCTCGGGGAAGCGGAGGTCGTAGCAGATGGTCAGCCCGACCATCGCGCCGCCGGCCTCGCCGAGAACGATCTCGTCCCCGGCCTGCTCGACGGCGGACTCCCGGTAGGCGACGTCCCCGACATCGACGTCGAACATGTGGATCTTGCGGTAGACGGCGCGCTGCTTGCCGTCGGGGCCGAACATGACCGAGGTGTTGGCGAGCCGCTCCCATTCCGGGACGACCTCCGGCACGCTGCCGGCCACCAGGTGGATCCCCAGCTCGCGCGCCCAGCCGGACGCGGCGGTCAGCGCGGGGCCATCGAGCGGCTCCGCGCAGGAGCGGATCGCCTCCGGCGGGCCGAGGACCGTCCACTTCTCCGGCAGGACGATGAGCTCGGCGCCGTCGGCGGCCGCCCCGCGAACCAGGCGCTCGGCAACCTCCAGGTTGCGGTCATATTCGTCGGTGGAGTTGAGCTGTACGGCGGCGGCGCGCATATCTCCCCAAGGCGCTGCCCGGCTCGCGCGGTGCGATCCAGGTGGGTTGACTGACCAGTCAATCTAGCGGGTAAGCGGGGGATACCCCGCATAGGATGGGGCCGATGCGGGCTCTCGTCACAGGGGCAACGGGCAAGGTCGGCCACGCGATCGCCTCCGCACTTCTCGACAGGGGCGATCAGGTGCGGGCACTGGTCCGCGACCCAAAGCGAGCGGCGAGCGTGCTGCCCGCCGGCATCGAGCCCATTCGTGGCGACGTCAAGGACCCGGAGAGCCTGGCGGCCGCGGTCGACGGCTGCGAGCTTCTCTTCAACTCGATGGGCATGCCCGAGCAGTGGGTCAAGGACGAGGCCATCTTCGACCAGGTGAACGCGGTGGGCAGCGGGCAGTTGGCCGCAGCCGCCAAGCGCGCCGGCGTCCGCCGCTTGGTCCACACCTCGACGCACGACGTCTTCCACGCGGACACCGGCGAGCGCTTCGACGAGACCATGCTGGCCGACTACCCGAAGGGCACGGCGTACGAGCGCTCCAAGCAGCACGCCGAGGAGCTGGTGCTGGCCGAGCGCGACGGCATGGAGGTCGTGATCCTCAACCCCTCCGGCGTCTACGGGCCGACACCCTCGCCCACGCCCTCATTCGAGAACGGGCTCTTCGAGCCGGTCGTCCGCAAGCGCCTGCCGGCGGT
The DNA here is from genome assembly GCA_963815665.1 of uncultured Solirubrobacterales bacterium. GTDB lineage: Bacteria > Actinomycetota > Thermoleophilia > Solirubrobacterales > 70-9 > DASUPK01. The sequence goes on from CAWFHN010000013.1 coordinate 459,251, forward strand.
GCCCCCCGGGGGAACCGGGTACGCGTTCGTGGAGGGCGTCGCGGCGGGCCATCTGCTGGCGGCCGACAAGGGTGCCGACGGCGAGCGCTACATCCTGGCCGACGGCTACGGCAGCTTCAAGGAAATCGCCGAAACGGTCAAGGAGGTCGCCGGCCGCGGCCGTGTCCCGCCCGTGATGCCGGTGCCGGTCGCGAAGACGATCGCCGGCGTCGGCGCCGGAATCTCCCGCGTGATCCGGCGCCCGCCGCTCCTGCCGAAGGGCCAGCTCACCTACTTCCTCTGGCAGGCCCATCCGGACTCCTCGAAGGCCCAGCGCGAGCTGGGCTGGCTGACCACGCCCCTCGACGAGGGCATTCGCAAGACGCTCCACTCGATGGACCTGCTGTGAGGCGACCGCCCGGGCCCTTCCGCGAGCAGTTCTGGCGCAGTCCACTGCGTGGGCCCTGGCTCGCCTCGATCCTGGGCTCGGCCCTCCTGCCGCTGATCGTCATCTGCGCGCTCACCGGCTTTCTCTCCCAGGCCGCCTACAACCCGTCGCTGGGAGACAACTCGCCGCTTCCGGGCGGTGGCATCGGCATCAACCTCTACTTCTTCAGCTGGCCCACCTCACCCTCCTGGATCTACGCGCTGACCCAGGGGCTGCACGTGATCAGCGGCGTGATGGCGATCCCCCTGCTGCTGGCCAAGCTCTGGGCGGCGATGCCGAAGCTGTTCGAGTGGCCGCCGTTCCGGAGCCTCGCCCGTAGCCTGGAGCGTGCCAGCCTCGTCCTCCTGGTCGGGGGCAGCATCTTCGTCTTCTTCACCGGGCTGGGAAACATCCAGATCTGGTACCCGTGGTCCTTCAGCTTCGTCCCCGCCCACTACTACGCCGCGTTCATCTTCCTCGGGGCGCTGGCCCTGCACGTCACCCTGAAGCTCCCGGTCGTGCGCCGGGCCTTCCGGGAGGAGGGCGTCGTCCGGCCGCTCCGCGACGACCGCGCGCACACCAGGGCCGAGCCGGCCGAGCACGGCACCACCGCCCCGGTCGACCCCGCGCCGCCGACGATGTCGCGTCGCGCCCTGCTGGCGACGGTCGCGGCCGGGTCGGCGGGGCTCGGCGTGATGGCCGCGGCCCCGGTCATCGGCGGGCCGATTCGCGAGCTCGCCCTGCTCGCGCCCCGCGGCCAGTCGCTTGGCGACGGGCCGAACGACTTCCAGGTCAACCAGACCGCGAAGGCGGCGGCAATCCAGCCCGCCCAAACGGGTCCGGATTGGCGCCTGGTTCTCGAGGGCGCGCAGCGGGTCGAGCTCTCCCGCGAGGAGCTGATCTCGATGCCCCATTGCACCCACGACCTCACCATCGGCTGCGTCGAGGGCTGGTCGACAACGCAGCGCTGGACCGGCGTCCGCCTCAAGGAGCTGGCCTCGCTCGCCGGCGCGCGGAAAGGAAGCGACGTCGAGGTGGTTTCGCTGCAGCGGGGGGACGGCTTTAACCACGCCGTACTCAGCTCCGGGCAGATCGCCGACGACCGATCCCTGCTGGCGTTCAAGGTCAACGGTGCCGATCTCTCGCTCGACCACGGCTATCCGGCGCGGGTGATCGTTCCGGGCGCACCCGGGGTTCACTGCACGAAGTGGGTCAAGTCGATGACCTTCAGTCAGGCCTGAGATGACGCGGATGCGCGAGCTCTACGGCTCCTCCCAGCTCCACCTGCTGGCGGTGATCGTGACGATGAGCTTCGCCCTTTACGGCACCATCCGGATCGCGCAGGGCTCCGACGCCATCAATACCTTCATCTGGTTCGCCGGCGCGATCGTGGCACACGACCTGATCTCATTTCCGCTCTACTCGGGGCTCAATCTGATCGCGCACCGTTCTCTGGTCGGCCCCCTGGGGGGTCCCACCGCCGAGCGCGCCGTACCGCTGATCAACTACGTCCGAGTGCCCACGATCCTCTCGGGCTTCGCCCTCATCACCTGGTTCCCGCTGATCCTCGGCCTGACCGAGCACAACTACCGAATGAAGTCGGGACTCAATCCCGACATCTTCCTCGGGCGCTGGTTGCTGCTCACCGGAGCGCTGTTCCTGGGCTCCGCCCTGATCTACGCCGTGCGACTGCGGCGGGCCACGCGGTCCGCTGCCTCGCCCGAATCGGCATAGGCGTTCCCCGTGCCGGACGTCAGGAGCGCCGGCCGACCCCGGGCACGAAGCGGCCGACCCGCGAGGTGTAGGCGCGGTAGACGTCGCCGTGGGTGCGGACCAGGTACGGCTCCTCCACCACCCGCACCACGAGCTCGAGGCCGAGCGCGATCACGACGACGGCCCCGAAGGCAAGCCAGGTCGGCACCATCAGCGCGAAGCCGGTCCAGCCGACGATCATGGCCGAGTAGATGGGGTTGCGGCAGATCCTGAACCAGCCGCCGGTGACGAGCTCCGTTCCCTGGTCGTCGCTGACGCCGATCCGCCATGACGCCCCCATACCGAGCTGGGCGCCGAAGACGGCGAGGCCGCCACATGCCGCCAAGACGATGCCGACCGCGTGCACAGCATCGATGTCAATCGAATTGATCGTCTCGAGGTTGTGATTGAGAACGAGGTTCAGCGACACGATCGCCATGGCCATCCCGCCGACAAACAGGACTCCACTGAGCCAGTCGAGCGGGCCGGACTCCCCGCGCAGCCCGATCAGGCCGGTGTCGCCGGTGCGCCGCAGCTGGATCGCAACCCGCACGAACGAGGTGAGGACCAGGAAGACGACCAGCATGGCGGCGGCGAGCTTCGCCATCGCCCACTACTTCGACTTGTCGCTGCTGCCGTTCGAGTCCGGCTCGGCGCCTCGCCGGCGCTCGAGCTCGGCGACCAGCGCCTTGGTGTGCAGCGCGGCCAGCAGGTCGTTGAGCGGCGCATCACCGGCCTCGATCAGCGCCATCGCCTCGTCGGGATCCATCTCGCCCGCGAGGCGCTCCATCAGCACGTCGACCTCCTGCTTGACCAGCTCCGCCATCGCCTCCTTGTAGCGGAGCGTGTCGTAGACCGTGAAGCCGATCCGCTCCTCGTAGCCGCCGGCGCGGAAACGGCTGATCGCCTCGACGATCCTGAGATCGCTGGGGGAGTAGCCGCCGCCGTCGGGCGTGAGCACCTCGAGCTCCGCGAGACGGTCGAGCACGTCCTGGGGGACGTCGTAGCGGTGGCGGACCTCCGCGGCGCTGATCCGCTCGCTCTCCCCCTCCAGCGCGTGCTCGAGCAGCCTGTCCCCGAGCTCGATCAGCGCCCTGGCGCGATCGGGGTCCTCCTCGAGCAGGTCCTTGATCACCCGCAGCGGCATGTAGCGCTCCTCCTGGAGCTGCTTGATCATCTTGATCCGGTCGACGAACTCGGCCGGGTAGTAGGCCATGTTCCGCGATGTCTTGACCGGCTCGGGGAGCAGTCCCTCGCGGAGGTAGTGCTTGATCGTCGCGGCCGAGACGCCCGAGGCGCGCGCGAGCTCGCCCATGCGCAGCATCTCCTCGTTCTCAGTCTTCGCCTTCGCCGCGCTCATGCGAGGAATGTCTCCTCCCGCTTGGCGGTGTCCGGGCCCTTGGCCGCGCCGGACTCCTCCAGTGCCTGGATCTCCTCGGCGGCGTAGCCGCTGTCGGCGAGGATCTCCGCCGTGTGCTCGCCGAGCGCCGGCGCCGGCCGCTCGATGCTCGCCGGGGTCCGCGACAGCTTGATCGGGAAACCGAGCTGCGTGATCTCGCCCATCTCGGGCTGCTCGTAGGTCACGGTCATCTCCCGCTCCCTGACCAGCTCGGACTCGAGGGCCTCATCGAGCTCCAGGATCGGCTCGATCATCGCGTCGTGCTCGTCGTTGAAGGCCTTCCACTCGTCGCGCGTACGCGTCTTGAAGATCTCGGCGACTTGCTTGTGCGCGTCCGAGCCGGGCTTCTCGAATTGCTTCTCGATCAGGTCGGGGCGCTCGACCGCCTGGCAGAAGCGCCCCCAGAACTTCGGCTCGAGCGCGCCGCACGTGACCCAGCCGTCGGCCGCCTCGTAGGGCCGGTAACAGATGATCCCCCCGGAGAGCATGATGTTGCCGCGCTCCGGCACCTCCCCGGACCCGAAGCAGCGGGCCGCCTCCATCACCAGCCACGAGAGCGAGCCGTCCGTCATCGAGATGTCGACCATCTGCCCCTGACCGCTTCGCCGGGCCTCCTGGAGGGCGGCCAGGATCCCGACCGCCGCCATCAGCCCGCCGCCGCCGAGGTCGGCGATCTGGGCGCCGGACTGAATCGGCGGCCCGCCGGCCTCGCCGGTCAGCCCGAGGATCCCGTTCAGCCCCAGGTAGTTCATGTCGTGGCCGGCGCGGTCGCGGTTCGGCCCGTCCTGGCCGTAGCCGGTGATCGGGCAGTAGACGAGAGCCGGGTTGGCCTGGCTGAGAATGTCGAATCCGACGCCGAGCTTGTCGAGGACGCCCGGCCGGAAGCTTTCGACCAGGACGTCGGCGGACTCCGCCATCTTGAGCAGCGCCCGCTGTCCGCCCTCCTGCTTCAGGTCCAGACGGACCGAGCGCTTGTTGCGGTTGAGCGCCAGATAGATCGCCGAGCGGGTGCCGAGCGGCGTGTGCTCCTCCGAGCCGTAATAGGGCGGGGCCCAGCGCACGTAGTCGCCCTGACCCGTGTCCTCGACCTTGATCACGTCCGCGCCCAGGTCGGCCAGCAGCAGGGTGCAGAAGCCGCCGGGGAGCAGCCTCGTCAGGTCCAGGATCTTGACGTCGGAGAGCGGCCTCTCGCTCATGCCTTCGCCTCCGCCCGCTTCGCCGGCCCCGGACGCGAAGCGGAGGAGCCGGCGTTATGCAGGCCGAGCAGCTCGCGGGCCTCTTGGACCGTGGCCGGGCGCCGCCCGACATCCTCGGCCATCTGGCGGGCCTTGGCGATCAGCTCGCCGTTCGACTTGGCCATCTCCCCGTCGGGCAGATAGAGGTTGTCCTCGAGGCCGGCCCGGACGTTGCCGCCGAGGTTGAGCGAGGCCGCCAGCAGCTTCCACTGGTCGCGGGAGACGCCGATCACCTGCCAGTTGTTGGGACCGTCAGCTCCGCCCGGGATCTGCTCCGACATGAAGGCCACGTTGCGCGCGTTCGGCCTGATCCCGCCGTTCACGCCCATCACGAGGGAGATCTGCAGCGGCGGCTCCAGCAGTCCCATGTCGAGATACGGATCGAGATTGGCCACGTGGCCCGCGTCGAAGCACTCGTGCTCGGGCTGGATCCCGAGCTCGTTCATCTCGGTGAGGAACTGGGTGATCGTGTCAAAGCTGTTCTCGAAGACCGCCTTGAAGACGAAGTCCTTGCGGCGCCGGGAGTACTTGGCGTAGTTCATGGAGCTCATGTTCAGAGCGGCGACGTCGGGCCGCAGCGCTCGCAGGTACTCCAGCCGCTTCTCGATCGGCACCCCGATGGCGCCGGTCGAGTAGTTGACGATCACGTCGTCGACCTCTGCCCTGATCGCCTCGGTGATCGCCTGGAAGTCCTCGATCTCGTACGACGGCGTGCCGTCGGGCGTCCGGGCATGGATGTGGATCTGCGAGGCGCCCTCGTCGACCGCCCGCCGCGCCTCGGCCGCGTACTCCTCGGGCGTGTAGGGGATCGCCGGGCACTGGTCGCGGTTGGCGATCGCACCCGAGATCGAGTTGCTGATGATCACCGGGTCCTCGAAGCGGCTCATGCGGAGACCTCCAGTCCGGTCGCGGAGCGAATCGCAGCGACCAGCTCCTTCGCCTGTTCGAGCGTCTCGGGATCGACCTTTCCGGACCAGCCCGCCCAGCCTCCGTGGGCCGCCTTGATCTGCAGGATCAGCCGGTTCCCGTAGGCCTTCGCCTCGATCTTCGTGATCAGGGAGACATGCAGGCGCCGCTCGTTCTCGGTCTGGCCGCCGCCGAAGTGCTCGACGACGCGGCCGTCGAAGGCGATGACCTCGTCCTTGAGACGCACCTCGATCTGCCGGTCGGCGCTCACACCGGCATCACCCCATGCTTCTTGTGGGGCCGGTCGACGCGCTTGCCCGCCGCCATCCGCAGGCCGCGGACGATCGTCGGGCGCGTCTCGCGCGGGTCGATGATGTCGTCGATCATCGCGTTGCCGGCCGCGATGTAGGGGTCGATCTGGGCGCGGACCGCCTCGAGCATCTTCTCTCGGGTCTCCTCCGGATTGTCCGATGCCTCGATCGCGGAGCGGCCGATGATGTTGACCGCGCCCTCGGCGCCCATCACCGAGATCTCGGCGGAGGGCCAGGCGACGATCAGGTCCGGCTCGTAGGCCTTGCCGTTCATCACGTAGTAGCCGGCGCCGTAGGCCTTGCGGACGATCACTGTCACCTTCGGCACCGTCGCGCGGGAGACCGCGTAGAGCATCTTCGCGCCGTGGCGGATGATGCCGGCGTGCTCGACCTTCGAGCCGACCATGAATCCGGGCACGTCCTGCAGGAAGACGAGGGGGATGTTGAAGGCGTCGCAGAGGTTGATGAAGCGAGCGGCCTTGTCGGCCGAGTCGTTCTCGAGGATGCCTCCCAGCTGCTTGGGCTGGTTGGCGACGATCCCGACCGGCTGGCCGCCGAAGCGGGCGAAGCAGGTGATGATCGTCTTCGCGAACTTCGGCTTGATGTCGAAGTACTCGCCGTCGTCGGTGATCTCGCGAATCACGTCGTACATGTCGTACGGGTGCCGCGCGGACTCCGGGACGATGTCGAGGAGCTTCTCCGACATCCGATCGTCCGGGTCCTTCGACTCGCGCAGCGGCGCGGGCTCCTCGCAGTTCGATGGGAAGTAGGAGAGGTAGTCCTTGACGACCCGGATGCACTCGGCGTCGTCCTTGACCTCCAGGTCGCCGACACCCGACTTGCGGCAGTGGACCTTGGCGCCGCCGAGCTCCTCCATAGAGATGTCCTCGCCGGTGACGGCCTTCGTCAGGTGAGGCCCCGCGAGGGCCATCGCCCCCTGGCCTACCACCATTGGTACGAAATCCGAGAGCGCCGGGATGTAGGCGGTCCCCGCTGCGCAGGGGCCCAGCATCGCCGCGACCATCGGGATCACGCCCGACATCACGACTTCCTCCTGGAAGAGATGGCCGGAGCCGGCGAACAGCGATCCCGCCGCCTCCTGGATCCGGGCGCCGGCAGAGTCGAGCAGCCAGATGAACGGCATTCGCTTGCTCAGGGCCATCTGGCGCAGCCGGCTCACCTTGAGCTCGCCGGTCGCACCCATCGACCCGGCCATCACCGTGAAGTCGTACGCCGCGATGCAGCAGCGGCGGCCGTCGACGTCGCCCCAGCCGGTGATGACGCCGTCGGCCGGCGCGTCCTTCCCATCCATGTTGCGCTGGGAGAAGTGCGGCCGGCCGTGGATGCCGATCTCGACGAAGGTGCCGGGATCGCAGAGCAGGTCGATGCGCTCGCGAGCCGTGAGCTTGCCGCGCTCGTGCTGTACTGCGATCTTCTCCTCGCCGCCACCGAGCTTCGCCTTTTCCCGCCGGGCGTGGACGTCCTCGGTGAGCGACTTCATCCCCGTCTCCTCGCCGCCCTCGACGGTGTCGGGCGCCTCGGGCGCTTCGCCCTGGTGTTCTTGTGAAGCCTTGGTCTCGTCGGTGGCTGCCATTCAGTGGCCCTTCCATTCGGGGTTGCGCTTCTCGAAGAAGGCCGCGACGCCCTCCTTGATGTCCTCCGTCGAGAAGGTCAGCGAGAGCTGCGAGCGCAGGTACTCGAGGGCGTCGTCGATGTCCATGTCCTGCTGTCGGTACATCGCATCGTGGCCGAGGCGCATCAGCACCGGGCTCTTCGAGGCGAGCTGCCCGGCCCAATCCGCGATGGCGGCGTCGAACTCATCCGCCGACACGACCTTGTTGGCGAGCCCGTACTCGACCGCCTGCTCCGCCGAGATCTGCTCGCCGAGCAGCATCATCTCGTTGACCTTCTTCCGCGGGACGTTGCGGTAGATGATCGACATGATCATGTAGGGGAACGCGCCGACGTTGATCTCGGGCGTTCCGAAGCGCGCGCCCTCCTTGGCGATCAGCAGGTCGCAGGAGAGGGCCAGCCCCATCCCGCCCGCCAGGACGTGGCCGTTGGCCGCGCAGAGCGACGGCTTGCCCAGCCGCGGCATCAGCCGGAAGAACTCGAGGAAGAGGTCGGAGGCGAAGTGCTTGTCGACCAGTGGGGCATCGGCCGCGAAGCCGCCCAGGTCGGCCCCCGCGCAGAAGACCTTGTCGCCGGCGCCGGTGAGGACCACCGCGCGCACGGCGTCGTCGTCGCGGGCCTTCTTCATCGCCTCGACCAGCCCCGCCAGCAGCTCGCCGTTCAGCGCGTTCCGCTGATCGGGCCGGTTGAGAGTCGCCGTCGCGACCCCGTCCTTGACCTCGTAGAGCAGCTCGTCGGCCATGGGCCAACACTAGTGAAAGTCCACTCCGATGGGAAGTACTACGTCCTACTCCCAACGAAATGCAATTAGAATTGGCGTACCCAAAAACGGACACACGTACTAGACAGGCGAGATAGTCTCTCGCTATGGAGGTAAAGACCGCGCCGACGCCTCGAACGCGCGTCCAGACGACGCAGTCGCCGGCTAAGCGCACCGAGCTCCGCCTCCCACCGGGACCTCGCCAGCCGGTGCTCGTCCAAACCCGGCGATACGTCCGAGACCCCGCAACCTTCCTCGAGCGTTGCCAGGAGCGCTATGCCGTCGACGGCGCGGTCACAATCAACCTCCTGGGCTTCGGACGGACCGTCTGGGTCACCAGCCCGGACCTGATCCACGAGGTCTTCGCCCGCGACGACGAGATGCCGCTCAGCCCGGCCGGCAATCTCGTCAAGCCGATCTTCGGTACCCGCTCGGTGACCGGGCTCGACGGCCACCCACACCTAGAGCGGCGCAAGCTGCTGCTCCCCCGCTTCCACGGCGAGCGAATGGACGCTTTCGAGGCCGGCTTCCGACGCGCCTCCGAGCGCCTCATCGAGCGCTGGGAGCAGGGCACTGAGTTCGAGCTCCATCCGGAGATGTACCGGCTGACCATGGACTACCTCTTCGAGACGCTGATCGGGGCGACGGATCGTGACTACGTGGACGAGCTGACCGACGCCTCCAAGGGGTTGATGGCGATGATGAGCCTTTGCGCGGTCGGCGATTGGGTCCGTCACGACCTGGGACCGCTTTCGCCGTGGTTCTACTTCCTGCGCCGCCGCCGGCGTCTCGACAAGCTCCTCTACGGTGAGATCGCCGCGCACCGCAAGGCTGTTGCGGAGGGAACGGCCGGCGACGACGTCCTGACGATGCTGATCGAGGCCCGGACGGAAGACGGCTCGTCGCTCACGGACGAGGAGATCAGAGATGACCTGGTCGCATTGATAGTCGCGGGCAGTGAGACCACTGCTACGGCTCTCGCCTGGGCCTTCGACCTGATCCTTCACCGTCCGGGAACGAGGCAACGAATCGTCGCCGAATCCGAGATCGGTGAGTGGGAGTACACCGATGCCGCGATCAAGGAGGCTCTCCGCCTTCGTCCTCCCGTCATCGCCGCGGGGCGCGTGACCGCCAAGACGGTCGATCTGGGGCCCTGGCGGATTCCCGAAGGTGTCCGGATCTGGACGCCGATGAGCTTGATCCAGCGGGATCCCGACGCCTACGAGCATCCCAACGAGTTCCGGCCTGAGCGCTTCATCGAGGGCAAGCCGCCCGCCTACATGTGGATTCCCTTTGGAGGCGGCGTCCGGCGGTGCCTCGGAGCGCCATTCGCCCTACTCGAGATGCGGGTCGTTCTGCAAACGGTGCTCTCGCGTCTGAAGCTGACACCGCTGAGCGAAACGGTCGAGCGCACCCGCGCGGAGGGAGCAATCATCGTCCCCGATGGCGGCGTGCGCGTCCGCGTCGAGGGCCCGGCTGCTGCGGAACGCCGAGAGAGCCATCCCCTCGACGAGCTGCTGGCGGGGAATGCGAGCGAGCCCAAGGCGAGGGAGCATCAGCGGGCTTAGCCATCTAGCGGTTCGCGGGATCAGCCCGAGCCGCCAAATATTATGAGCAAGTGAGGGTCCTCGGGGGCTTCTCCTACCTTCATCGGCGTCTCATCGTTGTCCTCGCCTTGGTCGCGGCCATCGGGGCGGCAATCCTCGGATCGTCCGTATTCGATCGGGCTCAGCCATTTGGGTTCAGCGATCCGGATTCTGAGAGCTCGCGCGCATATGACCTGATCGAGCAGGCAACCGGAGCGCACGCGGTGCCGTCCGTGGTCCTGCTGGTGACCCCGGGCGGCTCGGTGAGAAGCGCCGAGAGTAGGGCTGTCGTTCGCAGGGCTGCGAGAACCCTGGCGGGCATCGACGGGGTCATTCGCGTGGTCACACCGGCGCAGGATCGCTCGCTTGTCTCCGACGGTGGCTCCCAGGCCCTGGTGGAGGGGTTCGTGAGCCGGTCGGTCGACAACCTCTCCAAGGTCGGAGAGAAGGTCGATAACGCCTTCAAGAGAGACGGGGCGGTGCAGGTCGGCGGCACGGCGGTTGCATCCGTTCAGCTCAACAACACGACGGAGAATGATCTCCGCCGCATAGAGCTGTACGCGGCGCCCTTCCTCCTGCTGATCTCGCTGCTCGTCTTCAGGAGCCTCGTTGCGGCGGTGCTGCCGCTCATCGTGGGCGGACTGTCGATCGGGTTCACCCTCGCCGCGCTCCGCCTCCTCTCCGAGGTCATGACCATCGACATCTTCGCCCTCAACGTCGTCACCGTCCTTGGTCTCGGCCTCGCGATCGACTACAGCCTCTTCATGGTGTCCAGGTACCGCGACGAGCTTGCGCGGTCCGGGCCCGGCTTGAAGACCATGTGCAACACCGTCGGGCCCATCGGGAGGATGGTCTGCTTCAGCGCCGGGACGGTTGCTGTCGCTGTCGCCTCGCTCTGCCTCTTCCCGCAGCCGTTCCTCTACTCCACCGGCGTTGGTTGCGCGGTGGTCGCCGTCCTATCCGCGCTGGTGGTGATCCTGGTGCTGCCGGCGATCCTCGGCCTCCTCGGGACCCGGATCAACGCCCTGAGCATCTCCGATCCCACGCCAGTCCACGGCTCCCCCCTCTGGCGACGCATCGCAGCGATCGTCCAAGCTCGGCCTGGTGTGGTCGCACTGCTGGTTACGGCCGTGATGCTGATCGCCGCCCTGCCCGTGCTGCGGATCCAGCTCACCCGTGCGGACGCGCGGGTTCTTCCGAGTGACAACAGCGCCCGGCTGGTGGACTCGGCCGTGCGGGCGAACTTTCGAGACGACCCTGCCGACTCGATCCTCCTGGTTCAAGACGGTCCATCCACATTTCGGCGGTGGACGATCAAGCAGGCGCCCCCACTGACGAGTGTCGATCGTCCGCGGCGGCTCCCCGGAGGGGTAAGGGTGGTCGAAGTCCATATGAACGTTGATCCGAACTCCGACAGTGCCACGGGGGTGGTCAAGTCGATTCGAAACAGTGGACTGGGAGCAGCGACGCTGGTGGCCGGCCCGAGCGCGGAATTGGTCGATCAGCGCGCAAGCCTCCGAGCCCATCTGCCGCTGGCGGTGACGATCGTCGTGGCAAGCACGCTGATCGCAATCCTGCTGATGACGGGCTCCGCGGTGCTCGCCGTGATCACCCTGCTGGTCAACATGCTCACGATCGGCGTTGCTCTGGGGATTCTGGTGCTGGTGTTCCAGGACGACAGATTCGAGTCGCTCCTCTTCTACGACGGGGTGGGCGCACTCGATATCTCGGTTCCAATCCTGCTCTTCGCCGTCATCTTCGGGCTGTCGACCGACTACGGCGTATTTCTGCTCAGCCGGGTGGCGGAAATACGACGAACCGAGCCGGGTCCTCGAGCGATCGCCCTCGCCCTGGAGCAAACCGGCAGGATCATCACGGCGGCCGCGATTCTGTTCGCGGTGGCGATGGGTTCATTCGTCTTCTCCCAGATGATCTTCATCAAGGAGGTCGCCGTGGGAACCGCGCTGGCGGTGCTGATCGACGCCACCCTCGTCAGGGCCTTCCTGATGCCGGCTCTGATGCAGCTCTGCGGGGATATGGCGTGGTGGTCACCGCGCCCGCTCGCTCGCCTGGCTCGGACTAGACCGTGATCGGAGTCTGGGCGTGCTTCAACGCGCGCAGGAGAGCGTCGACAACGCCTTCGTCGAACTGGGTTCCCGCCCCCCTGCGAAGCTCCTGCCGCGCCTCCTTCTGCCCGATCGACTGCCGATACACGCGATCGCTGGTCATCGCCTCGTAGGCGTCCCCGACCCCAAGGATCGCGGCCTCCAGCGGGATATCTTCAGAGGTCAGTCCCTTTGGATAGCCGGTTCCATCCGGTCGCTCATGGTGAGCGAGGATCCACCCGCGAACGTCGTCAAGCTCGTCGCTCGCCAGGATTCGGGCACCCAGTTCCGGGTGTCGGCGCATTTGGTCCATCTCATCGTCGGTGAGCTTTCCTGGCTTGCCCAGAATCGAATCGGGCACGCCGATCTTCCCGATGTCGTGGAGGATCCCCGCCAGACGGACGCGCTGGACCCGGCCCTCGTCGAGGCCGAGCTCCCGCGCCATCATCTCGCACAGCAGACCCACGGTCTGGCTGTGCTTCGCGGTGTAGGAATCCCGCTGGTCGAGAGCCTCGGCAAGGCTGAGGACGGTCGCCAGCTGTGCCTGGCTCTCCACGCTGCGCTTCCCGGCAACGGCCCCGACCGTACTGGTCACCTCCGGGCTGTAGATGACGGCACGGTCTCGACCGAGCGCCTTTGCCGCTTGCAGGGCTCGATCGGTGACCGCCACGAGCTCTGCAGGATCTGACGCATGTCGCGGGAATTCCGCCACCCCTGCCGATGCGGTGAGGCCTTGGGGCGATCCGAGCATCGACCCCCGCATCCGGGAGAGGATCTTCTCCGCCAGCAGGAACGCGCCGTTGCCGTCGATCTGCGGCAGCAACACCGCGAACTCCTGACCTCCCGAGCGCGCGACGGTGTCGATCAGCCGCGTCGAGTCCTTGAGCATGATCCCCAGCTCCTGGAGGATCTTGTCTGCGCCGCTGATGCCGAGTCGCTCATTCAGCGACTTGAAGTGGTCGATGTCGATCAGCAGGAGGCTGACGGGCCGCTGGTCGAAGCGAGCACGCTCGACCTCCTTCTCGAGCGCCTGCTGCAGGCCCATGCGATTGGGCAGCGCGGTCAGCGGGTCTGTTCTCGAGGCCTCGACGAGCCGCGACATCAATCCCTCGACTCGCTGGCGGAGATAGGTGAGGAGCAGTCCGGCAGTGGCGAGCGTCCCGGCCACGATCGAGAAGAAGGCGACGTCGGTATGCGCTGCAAAGGGCGGCGGGGCGGGCGTGATGACTATGGTGACCGCGTAGCAGGCAGCTGCGAACGCGAGATAGCCGGCGGCCTCCCACCGCGATACGGGGTAGTAGAAGACGTAGAACCCGATCCACAGATAGAAGATCGCGAAGCCGCTCGAGCTGTCGCCGCTGAAGTACACGGCGAGCGTGGTGAGCGCGGCGGCGAAGAGGTTGCCGATCTTCAGCGTGCTGAACCAGATGCGGTCGCCCAGCATGAGCACCACGATGCCGTAGACGAGCGCGCAGATCTGGACCATCAGCAGGCCCGGTACGTTGTAATAGTCGGGATGCGGAAGAAGCGTGGCAATCGCCCCGTTCACCGCAGCACCGAGCGCCAGCAGGCCCTGCACCTGGGCGAGCGGTCCCGCAGCGGCCCGTCCGGAGATCAGCTCGCGCGGACCGCCGGGCTGATCCCCGCCCTTGGGCAAAGCGAGCATTTCAACCACACCCGCCTCGTCGGCGGGCATTTTCCCCATTCCGCGGCTTGCCATTACAGGCATGATCGGCGCAAATACCGCGAAAACTTGAGCCTGGACGCAAATATGACGAGACGGTCACCAGTGGATTTGGACCCATGTTTGAGGGAACCCTTGTCCCGACGACCTTCGGGTTGCAGGCTGAAACGCCTGCTTACTGCAAGTTTGGGACCTCGACCCCTTCGACTGTCGCGCGCGCCCCAGATGCGGGCGCGAAAGTGAATCGTTTACGCACGACCGGCTCGTCGGCTGGATCAGGCGCCCGGAGGGTCGCCGCGGCAAGGACCGCGCGGATGACGACCTTCATCTCCAGCTGGGCGAAGCTCGCGCCGAGGCACCGCCTGACGCCCCCGCCGAACGGATGCCAGGGCTCGCCCCCACCACCGTCGAGGAAACGATCGGGCCTGAACTCATCGGGATCCGAGTGGAGGGTCGGATCGCGGTGGATCAGGTAGAGCGAGACCATCAGGACCGAGTCGCCGGGAATCACGTGACCGTTGAGCGCGACCTCCTCGCGCACGGTCCGAGCGACCACCGGAACGACCGGGCGCAGTCGAAGGACTTCCTTGACGAGGGCGTCAAGATATTCATCACTCCCCCGGGCGAGGTCGTCCTGCAGGCGGCTCGTGACCTCGGGCGACCGGAGCAGGCGCTCGAAGGTCCAGGCCAGCGCACTGGTCGTGGTCTCGTAGCCGGCCATGATCATCGTGAGCAGCTCGTCGCGAATCTGCCAATTGGACAGTGGCGTGCCGTTCTCATCCGTCGCGGCGCACAGAAGCGACAGGCAGTCGCTGGCGTCTTCGCTCGACGAGGCTTGCCTTTCGACAATCGCGTCCAGGAAGAGACTGTCCATCTCGTCGAGCACCTGCCTCAGCCGCGCGTACGGCGTGATCCCGCCCAGCTCATGGCGGAAGTAGGGCAACAGGGTGAAGGGAGATGCGCAGCGTCTCATCATGTCGGGAACCAAGGCGCGAAACTGCGCGAGCCGGTCTTCGGGTCCCGGGCCCAGAGCGAGTTTCAGGATCGCCTCGAGCGAGATGGCCTCCATCTCCTCCTGCAACTTGAGCGTCTCGCCGACCTGCCAGGAGGCGACTCGGTCGCGCGTCGCCTCCTCAACCGTCTCGGCGAATGCGGGGCCGTGCTGTGCACCGAAGGCGGGAAGCAGGATCCGGCGGTGTCGCATGTGCTCGTCCCCATCGAGGACGAGGAGCGAGGCGGGGCCGACGACGGGCTTCAGGATCCCGTTGGCATCCCCGGCGCGGAAGACGCTGGGATCGCCTCTCATCACCTGGCGCGCTGCCGTTGGCTCCGCGATGACCACCGCGTTGCGCCGCGGACCGAGGCGCAGGGAAAAGATGTCTCCGTAACGACGCCGGCACCCCTCGACGAATGGGATCGGCCGGTACATCCATTCGAGGGTTTGAACGATCCCCGGGGCACGCGGACCGGGCGGCATACTCGGCGCAGGGACAGGCACCGTATCCCCGCCGGCTCCGATTGATCCCAGCACTGTCTCGCTAGCTCGTGACACCCGGACAGGCAGCGTAGAGAGCAGGTTTGCCCTGCACATCACCAGTACTCCTCTACTTGATTCGGCAAAGAAACTTGCGGTTGAAGTAGAAAGTAGGAAGTCCTACTATTCACTTTGCGCGCTTGACCCGCCCGCCCCACCCCTAAGACCCCGAGGACAAGGAGAACCAGCAGTGGCCACAGCTACTCCCAGCGTCATCAAGCCCGACCACGCCGCCAGCCGCAAGCACTTCATCTTCACCGACGAGCATGAGGAGCTGCGGGAGTCGATGAAGTCCTGGGTGCTGAAGGAGCTGACCCCCCACCGGTTCGAGTATGAGGAGAATCTCTGGCCGGACTCGGTGCTCCACCGCGCGGGCGAGCTCGGCTACATCGGCCTCTGCTATCCGGAGGAGTACGGCGGTCAGGGCGGCGACTACTTCTACTCGCTGGTCCGCGCCGACGCGATGAGCTATTCGGGCTGCGGCGGGCTGAACATGGGAATGGCGGTCCACACCGACATGGCGACGCCGCCGATCCACCTGCTCGGCACGGAGGACCAGAAGCAGCGCTACCTCGTCCCCTCGATCAAGGGCGAGCTGATCAGCTCGATCGGGATCACCGAGCCGGGCGCGGGCTCCGACGTCGCCGGCATCCGCACCACCGCCAAGCGCGACGGCGACGAGTACGTGATCAACGGCTCCAAGACCTTCATCACCAACGGGCTGCGCGCGAACTACATCGTGCTGGTCACCAAGACCGACCCCGACGCCGGGCACGACGGGATCACCCTCTTCATCGTCGACATCCGCGACACGGACGGCAAGGAGGTCGAGGGCTTCAGCGTCTCCCGCAAGCTCGAGAAGATGGGGATGCACGCTTCCGACACCGGCGAGCTCTCCTTCCAGGACGTCCGCGTCCCCGCGGAGAACCTGCTCGGCCAGGAGGGCAAGGGCTTCTACCACATCAGCTGGGAGCTCCAGGGAGAGCGGCTGGTCGCCGCGATCGGCTGCGTCTCGGGCGCTGAGCGGGTCTTCGAGCGCACTCTCGAGTACGCGAAGGAGCGCGAGGCGTTCGGTCGCCCCATTGGCCGCTTCCAGGCGATCCGCCACAAGTTCGCCGAGATGTCGGTGAAGATCGAGGCCGCCAAGCAGATGGTCTACGCAACCGCCTGGCGCTTCGCCAACGGCGAGTACCCCGTCCGCGAGATCACCCAGGCGAAGCTCTACGCCTCACGGATCATCGAGGAGGTCGCCGACGACTGCGATCCAGATCCACGGCGGCTACGGCTATATGAAGGAGTACGAGGTCGAGCGCGCCTACCGCGACTCCCGCCTCAACCGCATCGGCGCCGGCACCGACGAGGTCATGCTCGAGGTGATCGGGCGCAGCTACGGGCTTTAGGCCTTCGCGTTCGCCTCGATCGGGCCCGAGGTCGCCGAGCCCTCGTAGCCGTATGGCGTCAGATCCTTGACGGGTCGCACCTCCAGGAGGCTGCCGGGCCTGAGCGGGACCTTCTTCGCCCAGCCGAGCGCATCCTCGAAGCTGTCGACATCGATCAGGCAGAAGCCGCCGAGCTGCTCCTTGGTCTCGGCGAATGGGCCGTCGGTCACGCCCAGCTCGCCGTCCTCTCCGAACCGCACGGTCTTGGCGGTATTCGGCAGCTCGAGAGCCTCGTTGGCAATCAGCACGCCGGCCTCGATCGCCTCACGGTTGAACTCGTTCCACGCCTCCATCCCGGCCTTCATCCCCTCTTCGGTCCCCTCGTACATCTGATCTCTGTCACGCACGAACGTCAGCAGGTACTTCATCTCTTCCTCCTGGATTTCGGGGCGTCTATCGCCGCTTTCAACCTAACGACGAACGACCGCTTGCCAGATCGACACGCGGACCCTCACGGCCCGGCTGTCCGCTCGGCGATCGGGCGCACTTCGATCGCGCCGCCCAGCACCGGCATTCGCTTCACCCAGTCGGTCGCCTCGTCGATGTCCCCGCATTCGAGGACCATGTAGCCGGCGACCTGTTCCTTGCTTTCGGCGAAGGGTCCATCGGTGACGACGACCTTGCCGCTCTTGCGACGGAGCGTCCTCGCGCTCGAGCTGGGCCCGAGGGGGGCGCCCGGGTCCACCAGGGCGCCCGAATCCCGGAGCTCGCCCATGTACTCGCCCATCCGCGCTCCGAACTCCTTCATCTGCTCGGGCGTGGCCTCCTCCATCGCGGTTCCATCGGTGATCAGGCTCACCATGAACTTCATCTAGTTCCTCCTCGGATCGAGCGGCGCCCTTCGCCGCATTCACCCTAACGACGAAGCCCTCGCGCTCAGATCGACTTTTTGAACCGGATATAACGAGCGGACGGCGTGAGCAACCTCGACCACATCCGCTCCTATTACGAGGCCCTCAACACGGGCGACCCCGACCTGGTCGCCTCGCACTTCACAGACGACGCCGTCCACTACTACACGCGGCTCGGGCCGCACGAGGGGGCCGAGCGGATCGGGCAGAACTCGAAGCTGGGCGTCGAGCAGATCGACGGGCAGTGGTATCTCGAGCACGGCATCGAGCAGGGCGACGAGGCCGTGATCGAGTGGACCATGACCTGGCGCGACCCGAGGTCAGGAGAGAAACGGCTCGACCGCGGCACCGAGTGGTTCCTGATGCGCGACGGCAAGATCGCCGAGGTCCGCGCCTACCACCACGGGAACAAGAAGAACCCCCAGGGGGACCTGCTCGGCTTCGATCACGGCGGGCGCGGCTACACGACAATGGACGACTGGAGCCCACCATCGCGGTCATAAAGGACACCGGTCAGCGCGCCCTGCTCCCCCCGTTCGCGGACGAGCACGAGGAGTTGCGCGAGTCCGTCCGCCACTTCGTCACCAAGGAGATCGCTCCGCACGTCGACGAGTGGGAGGAGGCCCGCGAGTTCCCGCGCGAGCTCTACAACCGCTGCGGGGAGCTCGGCTTCCTCGGCCTCAAGTTCGAGACCGAGTACGGCGGCCAGGGCGGCGACTACGTCCACGATGCCGTCTGGGTCGAGGAGCTCTCGCGCTCGGGCGGCAGCGGCGGCGTCGCCGCGGGGATCGGGGCCCACGCCGAGATCGCGATGCCGCCGATCTGGAAGTTCGGCACCGAGGAGCAGAAACGGCGCTGGCTGGTGCCGGGGATCAAGGGCGAGAAGATCGGCGCGCTCGGGATCACGGAGCCGGGAGCCGGCTCGGACGTCGCCTCACTGCGCACCACCGCCCGCAAGGTGGACGGCGGCTATGTCGTCAACGGATCGAAGACCTTCATCACCAACGGCGTGCGCGCGGAGTTCCTGGTCTGCGCGGTGAAGACCACCGCGGAGGGCGGCCACCACGGCATCTCCTTCCTGGTCCTCGAGCGCGACATGCCCGGTTACGAGGTCGTCTCGAAGCTGGAGAAGATGGGCTGGCACGCCTCCGACACGGGCGAGCTCAGCTTCACCGACGTCGAGGTGCCCGAGGAGAACCTGCTCGGCGAGGTGAACGAGGGGTTCAAGCTGATCATGGCCAACTTCCAGTGGGAGCGGCTCACCATGGCGCTGGGCGCCGTCGGCGGGATGCAGAAGGTCTTCGAGACGACGCTCGACTACGCCAAGGAGCGCGAGGCCTTCGGCCGCCCGATCGGCCGCTTCCAGGCGATCCGCCACAAGTTCGCCGAGATGTCGGTGAAGATCGAGGTCTCTCGGGCCCTCACCTACGCCTGCCTCCGGAAGTTCGCCGCCGGCCAGGACGCGACCCGCGAGGTGACCCAGGCCAAGCTCTTCACCCAGCGCGCGATGTGCGACGTCGCCGACGAGGCGATCCAGATCCACGGCGGCTACGGCTACATGCGCGAGTACGGCGTCGAGCGCGCCTACCGCGACGCCCGCCTCGGCCCGATCGGCGGCGGCACCGACGAGGTGATGAAGGAGATCCTCGGCAAGCAGCTCGGGCTCTAGCTGGCGTTCGCCGCTGCGCCGATGTCACAAGCGGCAGCGTCGACTCGTCACAGAACCAGCGATGAGTTGAGGGCTAAATAGGGGTCATCCCCTATTGAAGACCGGGCCCGCAGTGTCCATTCTGCGGATCCCAGTTCGTCAAGGCGTCGAACCGTTCAACACACAGGAGGGAACCTCGTGGCACCACTCACCCGCTGGGTACTGGCTCACAAGAAGACCGTCGTCATCTCATGGATCCTGCTGACGATCGCCGGGATCATGGCCGCGGGGCCCGCGAGCCGCGCGCTCAACCAGAAGTTCTCCGTGCCCAACAAGGAGGGGTGGGAGACCAACGAGGCGATCGCCGCGAAGTACAACGGCACCGGCGGGGACACCTCGCCCCTGTTGCCCGTGGTGACTCTCCCGGCCGGGCAATCGGTCGACTCGCCGCAGGTGAAGCGCGACCTCGACAAGCTCGACGCGACCCTGGCGAAGACTCTGCCGGGGTCCCGAGTTGCGTCCTACGCCTCGACCGGGGACAAGGCATTCGTCTCGGACGACGGCCAGACGACCTTTGCGATGGTCTACCCGAAGCCCGATCCGGACTCGAGCTTCGGCGACAACCCTCAGGCGGCCAAGGACGTGAAGGCCGCCGTCGCGGGCCAGACGGTTGCCGGAGCTCCCGTGCACGTGACCGGATTCGATGCGCTGCAGCAGTCAACGGGCGGCGGCGACGGGCCGGGCGTCCTGCTCGAGGCGGTCATCGGCGGCTTCGGCGCGCTGATCGTCCTCGCGTTCGTCTTCGCGTCGTTCCTGGCGCTCGTCCCGATCGGCATGGCGATCTGCTCGATCATGACCACGTTCCTGCTGCTGCTCGGCCTGACGACGTTCACCGACGTCTCGCCGATCGTGCAGTTCCTGGTCGCCCTGGTCGGGCTGGGCGTGGCGATCGACTACTCGCTGCTGGTGGTCTCGCGCTGGCGCGAGGAGCGAGCCCATGGCAGGACCGGCGATGAGGCCGTCCAGCGCGCAATGGAGACGGCCGGAAAGGCGGTCGTATTCAGCGGCATCACCGTCGCCATCGGCCTGTTGGCGCTGATCGCCCTGCCGCTGCCGTTCCTGCGCTCGATGGGCTACGGCGGCATGCTGATCCCGCTGGTCTCGACGCTGGTGGCGATCACCCTGCTGCCGGTGATCCTGGCCAAGGCGGGCCCCAAGCTCGATTGGCCGCACCGGCGCACCGACGACAAGGCGAGCCGTTCCTGGACCCGCTGGGCTCAGCTTGTCTCGCGGCGGCGCTGGCTGGCCGCCGGCGCCGGCATGGCGATCATCCTGGCCCTCGCCTTCGCTGCGACCAACCTGCAGCTGGGCGCCTCGGACGCGAACACGATCGCGAAGAAGGGCGATGCGGAGCAGGGCCTGAAGGCGCTCGAGAGCGCCGGCATCGGCGAGGGCTCGATCCTGCCGCACGAGATCCTCGTCGAGGGCAAGACCGATCCGTCCACGGTCGCCGCCGACCTCAACAAGGTCGACGGCATCCACGGGGCGGTCGCCCCGAGCGGTCCCGAGTGGAACCGAGGCGGCACGCACATAGTCGAGGCCATCCCGGTCCCGGACAGCGGGACAAGCGAGGGCCACGACACGCTCAGCAACGTCCGGGACACGGCCCATTCGGCCGGCGCCGGCGTCCGGGTCGGCGGCGGACCTGCCGCGAACCAGGACTTCATCGACGCGGTCTACGGCAGCTTCCCGCTGATGGTCGCCCTGATCGCGATCACCACGTTCATCCTGCTGGCGCGGGCGTTCCGCTCGCTGCTGCTGCCGCTGAAGGCGATCATCCTGAACGTCCTCAGCGTGGCCGCGGCCTGGGGCGTGCTGGTGCTCGTCTGGCAGGAGGGGCACGGCTCGGAGGCGATTTGGGGCATCCAGGCGACCGGCTCCATCCAGTCGTGGATGCCGTTGATCATCTTCGCCTTCCTGTTCGGACTCTCCATGGACTACGAGGTGTTCATCCTCTCCCGGATGCGGGAGGAGTACGACCGCACCGGGTCCACGGACACCGCGGTGGTCCAGGGAATCGGGCGAACCGGCAGGTTGGTGACCAGCGCGGCGCTGATCCTGTTCCTGGCGTTCACCTCGATGGCCTCCGGACCGGACACCAGCGTGAAGATGTTCGCGACCGGGCTGGCGGCCGGGATCCTGATCGACGCGACGATCATCCGCGCGCTGATCGTGCCGGCGGTGATCTCCCTGATGGGCCGCTGGAACTGGTGGCTGCCCACTTGGCCCGCACGCCTGCTCCGCGTGGAGCCCTCCGTGCCCCGGAGGGTCGCCACCGGAGAGGCCGAGGGCTGAGCTCGGCGGAATTCTCCCTCCGCCGTTCTCCATCACGCGCGGGCCCGGCAGGCAAGCCGGGCCCGCGCGCTAGTTTGGCCGCGTGAGGCGAATCTTCATAGCCATCGCCGCCGGGGTCGCCCTGGCGGACGCCTCGATCGTCACGCTGGGGCTGCCGTCGATCCTGGTCGAGCTGAACGCGACCGTCGACGGCGTCGCGCTGGTGCTCGGCGTCTACACGGCCGTGCTGGCGCTGGCGCTGCTCCCCGCCGCCTGGCTTTGCCGCCGCTACGGCGACGCCCACGTCGGCGCCGCCGGGCTGGCGCTCTTCTGCGCCGCATCGCTCGGCTGCGGCGCCTCGGACTCCCTGGTGCCGCTGCTGGTGCTGCGCGGCGTCCAGGCACTGGGCGGGGCCGCCGGCCTGGTCGCGGCCTTCGAGCTCCTCGACGGCGGCAGGCCCGGCCCGGGGCGCCGGATGTGGGTGGCGGCCTCTGTCTTCGGGATCGCCGTCGGCCCCGCGCTCGGCGGGGCGCTGACCCAGGCCTTCTCGTGGCGGGCGATCTTCCTCGCCCAGGCCCCGATCGTGCTGCCCGGGATGCTCGTGGCGCTGCAGGCGGCGCGTGGGGAGATCGTGGCGCCCGACGACGGCCGGGACCCCGATCGCCCCACCGGCCGCCTCCCCGTTCGCGAGTCGATCGCGCTGGGACTGCTCTCGGCATCGCTGACCGCGGTGATCTTCCTGGTCGTCCTCCTGCTGGTGTCCGGGTGGAGCATCGAGCCGCTCGCCGCGGCGCTGGCGGTCAGCGTCCTGCCCGCCGCCGCGCTGCTCTCCTCGCGGCTGCCGGGCGAGCCGCTGACGCGAGCCATCGCCGGGTGCCTGCTGGTCGCGGGCGGGGTGGGATGCCTTGCCCTGCTGCCCGCGGCGTCGGCCTGGTGGACGGTCGTGCCGCAGGTGCTGGCCGGGGCCGGGATGGGCATGGCCCTGCCGGCGCTCTCCGGCGAGCTGATGCCCGAGCGGACGCGCCATGACGTCGCGCGGCTGCTCTCCATCCGCCACGCGGGGATCGCGCTCGCGCTGGCGGCGCTCGCGCCCCTGATCTCGGCGAACCTCAACACGACCATCGACTCCGCCCAGGAGCAGGGCACCGCCGCGGTCCTCGACGCGCACCTGCCGCCCGAGGACAAGATCGCCATCGCCCCCGATCTGTTCGGAGGGCTGAATACCGACGACCCCCGGGGCGAGCTGCAGAAGTCGATCGCCAAGGCGCGCACCGACCTGGATCCGGACCAGGCCTCCGAGTTCGACCGGCTCGGGAACACACTGGACGACGTGGTGACCTCGGCGGTTCGGCGGGCGTTCCGCCCCACGTTCATCGTCACGGCAGTGCTCGCGCTGATCGCCGCCCTGATGCTGCTCTCGGGCGCGTTCCGAGCGGCGGTCAGGCGTGCCGCGATCGCGATCGCCGGCGCTGCTGCCATCGCGGCGGCGACGGGCTACGGCATCGCCTTCGCCGCAACCGATCAGGTAGTCGTCCCGATCCAGGACCCCTGCAAGGACCGCCAGCAGCCGGACACCGGGGGAATCAGCGGGGCGGTTCAGGACATCTCGCTGTCGGCGCTCGACCGGGCGGCCTGCAGCTTCGGATCGAGCCGCGAGGAGCTCCTGCTGGCCCTTTTCGACGATCGCCTCCAGCAGAAGTTCGAGGATGAGCACGGCGTCAACCCGCGCTCGGCCTCCTCCCTGATCCAGGGCCTGCTCGGCCTCTGACTTCTCATACGGTCTGCAGGTGAACGATCAGCCGACCCGCAGGGAGATCATCGAGACGTTCATCCCCAATTCGCCGCACGCGGCTCAGCTGGGGATCCGGGTGGTCTCCCTCGGCACCGACGAGGCGGTCCTCGAGCTCCCCTTCAAGCCGGAGCTGGCGACCATCGGCGAGGTCGTGCACGGGGGAGCGATCGGCGCGCTGATCGACACGGCAGCCATGGCGGCGGCCTGGGCGACGGACGAGGTGCCGGAGAGCGCGGCGGGCTCGACCGTCTCCCTCTCGGTCAACTTCGCCTCAGCGGCGAGCGGGGTCGACCTGCGCGCCGAGGCACGCGTCGCCAAGCGCGGCGGCCGCCTCAGCTTCTGCGAGGTGAGCGTCACCGATCCCGAGGGCACCATCGTCGCCCACGGGATCGCCACATACCGCTTCGGGTAGCGCGAGAGCGCTACCCAGTGATGATGGGTAAGAATCCCGGCCCCACATCAAACGCGTGCACAACAACAGGAGGCAACGACTTGGGACTGCTTGACGGAAAGAGCGCGATCATCACCGGCTCCGCGCGAGGCATCGGCCGCGCCACGGCCGAGCTGTTCATCAGCGAGGGCGCCAAGGTGCTGATCAACGACCTCGACGGGGACGTCGCGGAGCAGGCATCCAAGGAGATCGACGGCGAGACCGCCGTCTTCGCGGGCGACCTCACCAAGCCCGGGATCCCGGAGCAGCTGGTCAACGCCGCAATCGACGCGTTCGGTCAGGTCGATGCCGTGGTCAACAACGCCGGATACACCTGGGACGGGGTCGTCCACAAGATGACCGACGAGCAGTTCCAGGCGATGCTCGACATCCACACGATCGTCCCCTTCCGGATGATCCGCGCCCTGGCGCCGAGCTGGCGGGAGGCCGCCAAGAAGGAGGCCGAAGCGGGCGAGGAGGTCTTCCGCAAGATCGTCAACGTCACATCGGTCTCCGGCACGATGGGGAACGCCGGCCAGGCGAACTACTCGTCCGCCAAGGCCGGCGTCACCGGGCTGACCAAGACGATCGCCAAGGAGTGGGGGCAGTTCAAGGTCAACAGCAACGCCGTCGCCTTCGGCTTCGTCGAGACCCGGCTGACCCAGGCGAAGGAGAAGGGCGAGACGATGCAGGCCGCCGGCGACAGCGGGGAGCAGGTGTCCCTCGGCATCCCCGAGCAGATGCGCCAGATGGCGCGCGTGACGATCCCGCTCGGGCGGCCGGCGGAGCCATCCGACGCGGCGGGGCCGATCCTGTTTCTCTGCTCTCCGCTCTCCAACTTCGTCCACGGCCAGGTGATCAACTGCACCGGCGGGCAGTTCGTCGGGATGTACTCCTGAGCCACCGCGCGACGACCAGGCGAGAGTTCGCCAAGCAGGCCGCGTCCTTCGAGGTCGCCGGATCGATCTTCCGCGATCGCGACCTCCTGGATTGGATCGGCGCGCACGTGCCGGTCACCGACGCGGATGTCGTTCTCGATGTCGCCGGGGGGAGCGGGCGGCTCGGCCGTTACCTGGCCGAGCGCGCCGCCTTTGCGGTCATCGTCGACCTCACCCCGGAGATGCTCGCCACCGGGGCCGAATCCGCAGCCGAGGAAGAAGCGCGCAACGTGCTCTTCGCCGAAGGAGACGCGACCCGGCTGCCGTTCCCCGATGCCCAGTTCGACGTCGTCGTCAACCGCTTCGCCTTTCACCACCTCGACGACCCGGGGCTTGCCGCGCGGGAGATGGCCCGGGTGTGCAGGCCGGGCGGCCTCGTCGCGGTGATCGACATGGCCGCGGGCGACAGCGCCGCCGCGGCCCGCCGAGACGAGCTCGAGCGGCTGCGCGATCCGAGCCACACCCGTGCGCTGGCCCCAGACGAGCTGATCCGCCTGATGCAGGACGCGGGCGTCTCGGCCGAGCTCGCGTCGGAGCGGCACCGGACGCTCGACGCAGTGCGCTGGATCGAGCAGGGTCAGCCACCGCAGGACGCTGCCGCGGAGGTGCTCGCCGCTCTCGAGGGCGAGGCCGACGGCGGGCCGGAGACCGGGCTCGAGGCCGCGCGGACCGATGAGGGCCTCGTCATCCGGCACCTCTACGTCATCGCGGCCGGCCGACGCTAGTCCGTGCGCCGCTCCTCGGCGAGCGGCTCTCCCCCGTCGCCGGCCGCCCCTCCCGGCGGCCAGGCCCCGAACCAGTTGTCCCGCGCCCCGTCGACGGTGATGACGCAGCCCGAGAAGAAGTCGCCGGCCGGCGACGCGAGATAGGCCATCAGCCAGGCCATCTCGTCCTCCGTCCCCAGCCTGCCCAGCGGCACGGTGCCGGCGACGCCCTCGACGATCGCCTTCGGGTACTTGGTCCGCAGGGTCTCGGTGTCGAACTGCCCGATGGCGACGGCCACGAGGCGAATCCCGAAGCGCGACCACTCGACGGAGAGCGTCCGCATCATGTTCTCGACCGCCGCCCTGGCGGCGCCGGTGTGGACCATCCCCGGGAACCCCATGTGCGGGGAGACGGTGATGCTGACCACCTTGCCGGACTCCTGGGGGATGAACGCCTTGGTCGCCGCGGCGTGGGTCATCTGCCAGGTGCCCTGGACGTTGAGATCGATCACGGTCCTGAAGCCCTTGGGGGTGATCGCCTCGGCCGGGCTCAGGAACTGGCCACCGGCGTTGTTGACGAGCACGTCGATCCGGCCGTGGCGCTCGACCACGCCGTCCATGAAGCGGTCGACCGCCTCGTCGTCGCGGATGTCGAACGCCTCGAACTCGGCCTTGCCGCCGCGCCCAGACACCTCGTCGACCATGCCCTCCAGGGGCTCGCTGCGGCGTGCGCAGCCGATCACGGTGGCGCCCAGGCCGGCCAGCTCCAGCGCCGTCGCCTTGCCGAGGCCCGTGCCGGCCCCGGAGACGACGCAAACCTTCCCGTCGAGCAGCCCGGGTGCGAAGATTCGTGAAGCCACGGGCCTGAGCATAAGCTGGCTGGCGTGAAGGTGAACGCGGAGGCGATTCCGCTCGAGGAGCCACTCCCTGGAGGCACGGAGGTAGCTGCGCTGATCGTGGAGCCGCTGCATACGGGCGAAGCGCTGTGGCCGGCTTCGTTCTTCAACCGGGCCGGAGGCGGACCGCTCGCCCGGCTTCGTGCCGTCGGGATCGGCTCGAAGCCGGAGACCTGGGAGTCCCGGCCCGTGCCGGCCTACCTGGCGCGCCACCCGACCGCGGGCAACATCCTGGTCGACACGGGTTTGCACCCCTCCATCGTTCGCGATCCGCGCGACAACCTCGGCCGCTTCTCGGGCCGCCATTACACGGTCGAGGAGGGTGAGGACGTCGTCTCGCAGCTTCGCAAGCGAGGGCTCGAGCCCGCGGACATCGCGGTCGTCGTCCTCACCCATCTGCACGAGGACCACGCGTCGGCGATCGAGGCGTTCCCCGATGCGCAGTTCGTGCTCAGCGCCACCGAGTGGGAGGAGGCCACCACCGGCAGGCTCCCTCTGCTGCGGGGCTACCACCCCAATCACTACGACTTCGCGTTCGACTACGCCACGGTCGACTTCGACAGCGACCTGGTCGAGTCATACGGGCCCTTCGGGCGCAGCTTCGACCTCTTCGGCGACGGCTCGGCTCGGCTGATCTACACGCCCGGCCACAGCGCGGGACACACATCCGTGATCCTGCGCCTGCCTCGGCGGGACTTCGTCATCGTCGGGGACGCCGCCTACGACTGGAAGCAGCTGCAGGGCGAGGGGGAGCCCATGATGATGGCCGACGAGCACAACTGGCGGCGCTCGCTGCGGGAGCTGCAGGCCTACCGGCGCACCTACCCGTACGCGCTCATGGTCCCGGGACACGACCCGGAGTTCTGGGAGAAGCTCGAGCCCCGCTACGAGGAGTAGCGCTAGGCGCGACCCGTTTCCTGAGGGGGGGCCGGAGATGCCGCCGGCAGCCCTTCGCGGAGTCGCTTGAGCACGTCCCGGCGGCCGTTCTCCTCGAGGTCGACGTACATCGCCCGGACGCGGTCGAAGACCTGGTTGGCCACCTGCTGCTGCTCGTCCTCGGAGGGGTCGGCGTTGACCGGGAAGGTGACCGGCTCACCGTATTGGATCGTCACCTTCGGGAACCGCATCCGCTTCCAGCCGCGAACGTGCGCTGAGCCGTGAATCGCGACGGGTACGACGGGCACGCCCGACTCCAGCGCGATCTTGCCGATCCCCCGCTTGGGCTCCCCCAGGTCACCGGTCCGCGAGCGGCCGCCCTCCGCGTACATCAGCATCGTGCCCCCCCGGTCGAGAACGATGTTCGCCGTGACGAACGCCTCCTCGTCGTGGTGCCCGCGCCGAACCGGAAAGACCCCGCCGTGCTTGAAGATGTACTTGATCGCCGGGTTCTTGAAGAGCTGGGACTTGGCCATGAACTGGATCTTCCGCGGCAGGTAGACGGCTGCGAAAAAGTGGTCCCACTGGCTGAAGTGGTTGGGCGCCAGGATCGCCGGTCCGGCGGCGGGGACGTTCTCCACTCCTATGGCCCGAGCCCTGTAGAAGAGGATCGTCGGGATGGTCAGGATCACCCGCACGAAGTCATAGATCCAGCCGACGCCGCGGCGCGCGCTGCGGTGGTACTGCGTGAACATCTCAGCCGGGCGCGGGTCCTTGTAGACCTGCGGCTTCATGTCCTTGGGGTTGACCTTGGGCATCTCTTCCTCACAAAAAACGCCGTCGAAGACGGCGGCACGTGCTGATTCCTACCCAGTGATTACGCCTGGGTTACTCCCTGGATCAACCCTACTCACCCCGGGCCCAGCCACGGGAGCGGGCCACGGCCTCCCGCCAGCGGCCGATCAGCTCGTCGCGTCCCGATTTCGGCATCGCGGGCTCATAGGTGGCCGCCGCGCGCCACATCTCGCGCACGTCGTCCGCCGTCCAGAGGCCGGTGGCGATGCCGGCCAGGTAGGCGGCGCCCAGGGCGGTCGTCTCGGCGATCTCCGGGACGATCACCGGGACGCCGAGGACGTCCGCCTGGAATTGCATCAGCCACCCGTTGGCGACCGCACCGCCGTCGGCCTTGAGCTCGGGCACGCTCTCGCCCGCCGCCGCCTCCTGCGCCCGGACCGCATCGACCGTCTGATAGGCGATCGCCTCGAGCGCGGCCCTGGCGAGGTGAGCCCTGCTCGACCCGCGCGTCAGCCCCACGATCGTCCCCCTCGCGTAGGGATCCCAGTGCGGCGAGCCCAGTCCGGTGAGGGCGGGGACGAAGTAGACGTCGTCGTTCGAGTCAAGCGACGCGGCGAGCGCCTCCGTCTCGCCGGCATCGGAAACGATTCCGAGCCCGTCCCGGAGCCACTGCACCGCCGCGCCGGTCACGAAGACCGCCGCCTCCAGCGCGTAGGCGACCTCGCCGCCGAGACCCCAGGCGACCGTCGTGAGCAGGCCCTCCCCAGGGTCGGGGGCGTCCGTCCCCGTGTTGAGCAGGACGAAGCTGCCGGTGCCGTAGGTGTTCTTGGTCTCGCCCGGCCGCTGGCAGGCCTGGCCGAAGAGAGCCGCCTGCTGATCCCCCGCGATGCCCGCGACGGGTACCTCGCCGCCGAAGATCGAAGTCGTGCCGTAGACCTCCGATGAGGGCACCGGCTCGGGGAGCGACCTCGGGTCAACCCCCAGCAGCGCGCAGAGCTCCTCGTCCCAGGCGAGCTTGTGGATGTCGAAGAGCATCGTGCGGGACGCATTCGAGTAGTCGGTCAGGTGACGACCGGTGAGCTTGAAGGCGAGCCAGGAGTCGATCGTCCCGAAGGCCACCCCCTCCGGGAGGTCGGCATTCTGGATCAGCCACTCGATCTTGGTCCCCGAGAAGTAGGGGTCGATCACCAGTCCCGTCCTCTCGCGAATCAGTCCCTCGTGGCCCTGCTCGCGCAGCTCGTCACAGCGAACGGCCGTGCGGCGGTCCTGCCAGACCAGCGCGCGATGCACCGGCTCGCCCGTGGCCGGGTCCCAGGCGACGACGGTCTCGCGCTGGTTCGTGATGCCGATCCCCTTCAGCTCGGAGCCCTGCACCGCGGCATCGGCGAGGGCTTCAACCGCGACGCGACGAGTCATCTCCCAGATCTCCGCGGCGTCGTGCTCGACCCATCCCGGCCTCGGAAAATGCTGCTCGAACTCGCTGTAAGAGCGGCCGCGCGGCTGCCCGTCCTCGTCGAAGACGATGCAGGTGGTCCCCGTGGTCCCCTCGTCGATGGCCAGGATCATCGGCCGGGACGCTATCTACCGGCGCTCGCGCGCCGCGCGCCGGATGTCGCGGAGCTGGCGAGCGCGGTGGAGGAAGCCACCGGGCGTGCGTCCCGTGGGCCGGTGGCTGAGCGGCAGCTCGATCTCCTCGATCCGAAATCCGGCCCGGATCGCGTCGATCGCCATGCCCACCTCGAGGCCCCAGCCGCCCGCGAAGGGGATCAGTTCCCGGAGCGTCGAGATTCGCATGGCGCGCTGTCCCGAGAGAGGCGCCTCCAGCCTCGCCCCGCAGAGCCGCTCGACGGCCCTGCGCCCACAGCCGAGCGTGAAGCCGAAGCCTCCCCCCTCGGGATCGGCGAACGTTCCCACCGCCAGATCGCATTGGCCGCGCTCGACCGCTTCGACCAGGGGGACGAGCTCACCCGCGCTGCTCCCGAGATCCGCGTCGCAGAGCAGCGCCGTGGCGTCGTCGTCGAACTCCCCGACCGCGGCCTCGGCGGTGGCCGTGACGTTGCCCCCCTTGCCATGGGGGCGTCGCCTGCTCACCAGCCAGGCGCCGTGGCTCATCGCGACGGCCTGGGTGCCGTCAGCGGAGGCATCGTCGGCGACCATCAGCCGCGTCCCGGGAAGGGCCTCGGCCAGCGCGTCGAGCGCCGCTCCGATCCGCTCCGCCTCGTTCTGGGCCGCGACGATCACGACGCGGGCGGGTTCCGGCGTCACCGGTGACTATTGTCCGGCCGCGTGGCCGACGTAGAGGCACATATCACCGGCACAGTCTGGAAGATCGAGGTCAAGGTCGGCGACCAGGTCGACGAGGGCGACACGGTCGTCATCCTCGAGTCGATGAAGATGGAGATGCCGGTCGAGGCCGAGGACCCCGGCAAGGTCGCCGAGATCCGCTGCGAGGAGGGCCAGTCGGTCTCCGAGGGCGACGTGCTCGTCGTCCTCGAATAGCCTCAGATCCATGACCGAGGAGCTGGCGGGCGGGAAGCTGCTGCTGGATGAGCCGGCGGACGCGGTCGCACGGCTGACCCTGAATCGCCCCGACTCCCGCAACGCGCTCGACCACGAGCTCCTCGACGGCCTCGCCGCCGCGATGCCATCGCTCGACCGCGGCATCGATGTTCGCTGCGTGCTGATCACCGGATCCGGCAAAGCGTTCTCCGCGGGCTATGACATCGCCAGGATCCCCTCGGAGACCTTCGAGCGCGACGCGGAGGCGCTGGTCGCGCATCCCTTCCAGGCCGCGCTGGACGCGATCGCCGCACACCCCTGGCCGGTGATCGCGGCGATCAACGGCCACGCCCTGGGCGGCGGCCTGGAGCTGACGCTGACCTGCGACCTCCGCATCTGCGCCCGTGGCGCGAAGCTCGGGATGCCCCCCGCCAAGCTCGGGCTGATCTACGGCCACACCGGCCTGCAGCGCTTCATCGACGCCGTCGGCGTGCCGCGCACGAAGGAGCTCTTCCTCACGGGCCGCAACCTGGCCGCCGAGCGTGCGGAGTCGATCGGGCTGGTCCACGAGGTGGTCGACGACGCCGAGCTCGAGAGCGACGCGATCGAGCTTGCCGCCGAGGTCGCCGCCAACGCGCCGCTCTCGATGCGAGGCAACAAGCACGCGATCGACACCCTCAACTCCGTCTCGCGCCTGACCCCGGAACAGGAACGCGAGCTGATCGAGCTGCGCGAGTCATGCTTCGGCTCCGACGATTTCCGCGAGGGAATCGCGGCGTTCGCCGAGAAACGCAAGCCGGCCTGGAAGGGCCGCTAGCGTCCCGTCCAGCGATTCAAGGGAGGACCGATGGCCGATCCGATCGACACGACCAACGCCAGCGAGGACGAGCTTCGCGCACAGGCGGTGGCCAGCATCAAGAAGAAGCGAGGCTTCAAGCAGACCTTGCTCGCCTACGTCGTCATCAATATCGCCCTCGTGATCATCTGGGCGGCGACGGGAGCCGGATACTTCTGGCCCGCCTGGGTGATCGGCGGCTGGGGCATCGGCCTTGTCTTCCAGGCCTACGACGCCTTCGGGCGACGCCACGCAATCAGCGAGGACGAGATCTCGGGCGAGATGCAGCGCCTGCGCCGCTAGCCGGCTTCTGAGGGCTCCGGCAGCGGTTGCTCGCCGGTGTCCTCGTGCAGCACCCGCCCGCCGCCGGCGGCGGTTGAGGGCCACCAGATCTTGTCGCCGATCAGCTCGACGGCGGCGGGAACCATGATCGTCCGGACGATGAATGTGTCCAGCAGGATGCCCAGCGCGACCATGAAGCCGAGATCGAAGGTGAAGGTCACCGGCAGGGTCATCAGGACCGAGAAGGTGCCGGCCAGGATGACCCCGGCGCTGGTGATCACCGGGCCGGTCGCCGCGATCGCGCGCAGCATGCCCTCGCGAGTGCCATGCTTGCGCGCCTCCTCGCGAACCCGGGCCATCAGGAAGATCGTGTAGTCGATCCCCAGCGCCACCAGGAAGATGAACGCGAAGGTCGGGATCGACGCGTCGAAGCCGGCGTCGCCCACGACGAAGCGGATGAAGAGGATCGAGATGCCCAGGGTGCAGGCGAAGGAGAGGACGACGCTGGCCAGCAGGACGAGTGGCGCCACGATCGCCTGCAGGAGGATCCCGAGAATGATCGCCATCACCAGGAGCGCCAGCGGCACGATCAGCTTCAGGTCCCTCTCGGTCGCCTTGTTGTAGTCGTAGTTGATCGCCGTGCCGCCGCCGACGAGGGCGGTCACCCCCGGTTTCAGGTTCGCCACCGAGTCCCGCATCTTGGGGACGAGATCGAGGGCTGAGACATCGTTTGGATCCCCCTTCAGGATCACGTCGACCACGCGGATCTGCCGGTTGGTCGAGAACTGATCGGTCGGGAAGGCGGTTGCCACCCCGTCGACCGACTTCAGCTTCGCCGCAGCGAACACCGCGTCCTCGTCGGTCACCGGGCCGCCCTGGCGCTCGACCAAGACGGTGGTCGGCGAGAGCGTCCCGGCCGGGAAGTTCGCGCTGATGACCTTGAAGCCCTCGACGCTCTGCACCGTCTTCTTGAAGAACGTGGTGCTCGAGTAGTCGACCTTGTACGCGATCAGACCCAGGGAGCCGAGCAGGAAGACTCCCGCGGTGACCGCCAGCGCCGGGCCCGGCCGATGCAGGACCTTGTCGCCGAAGCGGCGCCACAGGCCGGTGTGAGCCCTCTCCGCATGCTCCGGGTCGTAGTCGACGATGCCGCGCCTCGGCCAGAAGCCCCGGCGGCCGAAGATCGTCAGGAGCGTCGGCAGCAACGTCAGCCCCCCGAGCATCGAGCAGAAAACTCCGATCGCGGCGACGGGGCCGAGCGACTTCGTGTTGCCCGACTCGGCGAGGGCGAGGACGAGCATGGCGAGGGTGACGGTGAGCCCGCTCGCCAGAATCGCCGGGCCGGCGCGCCTGACGGCGCGCTGCATCGCGTCGTGCTTGTCCTCGAGGCGCCGGAGCTCCTCTCTGTATCTGGAGACCAATAAGAGGCAGTAGTCGGTCCCCACCCCGAACATCAGGACGACGATGATCCCGGTGCTGTTGGAGGAGACGGTGGCCCCTGACTTGGCGAAGAGGTAGATCAGCCCGGTCGCGAACTGGTAGGCGAAGAAGACGACGATCAGCGGCGATATCGCCACCAGAACCGAGCGGTAGATCGCCCCGAGCAGCACGAGGACGAGGATGGTCGTCGCCAGGAGGAGCTTCGTGTCGATGTTGCTGAAGACGTCGTGGGCGTCCGTGTTGAAGCCGACGTCGCCGGTGACGTAGACGTTCAGGTCGCCGGTGTTGGCGCCCGTGATGTCCCGCATCGCCTTGCCCCAGTCGAACTCGTGATCGAAGTCGGTCGGCAACGTGTAGACCGCGTACGCGACCTGGTGGTTTGCGGAAACGAGCTTCGAGGTGGGGCCGACGGGGGCCGGAAGCGCGGGCGGCTGGCTCTGGACGAGCGGGATCTTGCCCGGCTCCGCCTTGATCTTCTGCGCGTCGGATCGGATCGTGGCGAAGTCGGCGGGAGTCAGCCCGTCCTTGTTCTGGTAGACGACGAGGGCGAGCGAGGTCTCCTTCGCGGGGAACTGATGATCGAGTGTGCGGACGACCTCGGTCGACTCGGCGTTCGATGGGAGGAACGATTCCGTGTCGTCGGTGGTGACGTCGGAGAGCTTCGATCCCAGCGGCGACATGGCCGCCGCCGCCACGATCCAGACGACGAGGATCGCCCACTTCGTGCGTCGACCCGCGACTATCGATGCCAGACCTCTCAACGGACCTCCATGTCGGCGACTGCTTCCCTCCGGCCCGCTACCCCCCTAAACCGGACGCCCGGCAGCGTATCGAAGGGGCGTGCTCGGCCCGGCTCGGCGCGCCCGCAGTGCCGGTTTGGGACCCTGTACAGAGGGCAACCGTGGCAGAGGAAATGAACCCGACCGCAGTGGAGCTCGACCCAGGCGTCGAGGAGCGAATAGCCGCCCTGATCGAGGGCGGTCGCCCGGCGGACTGCGTCGACCTATCGGAGGTTGATTCGGTGGTCCAGGAGATGAACCTCTCCGACGAAGAGGAGGAGCTGGTGCACCAGCGGATCGAGGCCGCGGGGCTCTCGATCGAGGACGACTGCGGCAAGCAGGCCGCGGAGCCGGCCGGCTACCGCAACGGAGAGCTGGCCGAGGCGACAACCGACGCCCTGCAGCTCTTCTTCAACGAGATGCGCAAGTACCCCCTGCTCACCAAGGAGGAGGAGATCGAGCTCGCGCAGGCGGTCGAGCGCGGCGACCTCCGGGCCAAGGAGAGGCTGATCAACTCCAACCTGCGGCTGGTCGTCTCCAACGCGCGCCGCTACATGCGCCAGGACCTCAACCTGCTCGACCTGATCCAGGAGGGCATCCTGGGGCTGATCCGCGCCTCCGAGAAGTTCGATTGGCGCAAGGGCTACAAGTTCTCCACCTACGCGACCTTCTGGATCAGGCAGGCGATCCAGCGCGCCCTCGAGTCGAAGGAGCGCACGATCCGCGTCCCCAACCAGGTGGCGCAGCGTGAGCGCAAGGTGATGCGCATCGAGCGCGAGCTGGCCACCAAGCTCGGTCGCGACCCGAGCACCGAGGAGGTCGCCAAGGAGGCCGAGCTCGAGCCCGCGCAGGTCGAGGACATCCGGGACCTGACCAGGGTCGTCACCAGCCTCGACCGGCCCGTGGGCGAGGAGGACGCATCCTCGCTGGGTGAGTTCATCCCCGACGAGAGGAGCGGGCCCTCCGAGGAGGTCGCCGTCAGCTTCCGCGACCGGACCCTGAGGCGCGCAGTCGAGGACCTGCCCGAGGATGAGCAGAAGGTGATCCGGCTCAGGTACGGGATCAACGGCGACGAGCCCACCAATCTCCGCGAGGCCTCCCGCCGGCTCGAGCTGAAGCAGAGCGAGGTCAAGGAGCTCGAGGAGCGCGGCCTCAGCCGCCTCGCGCAGGCGCGCGAGGTCGAGGCGATGCGCGAAGCGGCCTAGCGGCCATCAGGCCGCCGCGGCTTTATGGCGAAGCCGTGCCGCGCAGCGCCAGCACCCGACCCACCGACGCTTCGAACTCCGCCCGGTCCAGGGATCCGCTGCCCAGGCCACGGGCCAAGGCCCGCTGAGCCTTGGCGGCGCTCCCCAGGTCCGTGAACAGGACGAGGTCCGTGCCGGCCCTCGCGGCCGCCAACGCGGTCTTGGCCGGACCGCCGACCGCCCGCGCCGAGACCGAGCCGAGCGCATCGGTGATGGAGACCCCCTGAAAGCCGAGCCGGTCACGGAGCTCGCCGGTCGCGACCGCGCGCGACAGCGCGGCAGGCTTATGCGACAGCGCCGGGTAGATCGCGGTGCTCAACATCGCCATCGCACCCCCGGCCTGCGCAAAGCCAACGTAGGGCCGCTCGTCGATCGAGCGCAGCTTGGCCGCGGGCAGCCGGATCTTCTGCACTGCGTTGTCCGTGTTGATCCGGGCGTTGCCCAACCCAGGGAAGTGCTTGGCCGTCGCGACGACGCCGCCCGCCGAGAGGCCGCGAGCGAACCCGCCACCGATCTGGGAGACGGCACCGGCCCTCCGAGCGAAAGTGCGCCCCTCCTCCTCGATGGCCCGTCCCGGCCGGCCGACGTCCAGGACCGGGGCGAGATCGACGTTGATGCCCATCGAGTGCAGGCTCTCGCCGGTTGCTCGCCCGATTCGCTCGGCGAAGGCGGCGCCCCGAGCCCCGATCGCCCGCGCGGACGGCTTCGGCGGTCCCGGCAGCCGCCTGACGAGGCCCCCCTCCTGGTCGACCGTGACGAGCAGCGGCTCGTTCATCGCAGGCGGACGCGGAATCGCCTGCAGCTCCGAGGTCAACCTGCGGACCGAGCGCTGGCCGCCGACGTTCCCGTCGAAGAGGATCACCCCGGACACCTGGCCCGCGGAGATCATCCGGCGCAGGGCGTGCGGGGGGCGATGTCCCGAGAAGCCGGTGATCACCCGGGCCCCCGCCAACTGGTCGTCCGTCGCCGGGGTCCCGGCAACCGCGACGGCCAGCGCGGCGACGATTGCTGTCAGCACGGGAGCAAGGTATAGGCTCGGCGACCATGGACTACACGATCAAGAACCTGCGCGAGGCCAAGGACGCGGCGGCCGAGGCCGGTCTTTCGGACTCTCTCGAGGCTCGCTTCGCGCACGAGGACCTGAACTCCGAGAAAAGCGGCATCTCCTACCAGGTGGTGAAGGCGGGACAGCGCCAGCCGTTCGCCCACAAGCATGAGGAGATGGAGGAGATCTACGTCGTCATCTCCGGAAGCGGCCGGGTGAAGCTCGACGACGAGGTCGAGGAGGTCGGGCCGTTCGATGCCGTCCGGATCGCACCCCAGGTTGTCCGAACCTTCGAGGCCGGCGACGAGGACCTCGTGCTGCTCGCCTTCAGCCCCCGGGCCGAGGGCGACGCGGAGGTCATCCAGGACTTTTCCTGGGACTAGGCGTCCGGGCGCGTTCCTAGATTTGGGCGTCCCGACGACGGAGGACGCCAATGGCACCACTGATCAGCTTTGAAGAAGCGCTCGAGCTCGGCGCCCTCACCGGCCACGAGGAGATCGGCGCCCTGGTCGAGCGCGCCTGGGAGGTCCGCCAGGACCGCTTCGGAGACTCGACCGACATGTGCTCGCTGGTCAACGCCAAGTCGGGGGGCTGCGCCGAGGACTGCGGGTTCTGCGCCCAGTCGCGCTACGCCGAGGCCGACACCCCTATGCACGCGATGATGGAGCCGGACCAGATCCTCGAGCACGCCAAGGCGGCCGAGGCCGCCGGCGCCCATCGCTTCTGCATGGTGACCCAGGGGCAGGGCCTCTCCAAGCGCGACTTCGCCAAGGTCCTGGAGGGTGCCCGGCTCGTCTCGGAGCAGACCAACCTGAAGCGCTGCGCCTCCATCGGTCACATGTCGGCCGACCGGGCGAAGCAGCTGAAGGAGGCGGGGATCCAGCGCGTTCACCACAACGTCGAGACCTCGCGCTCCTATTACCCGGAGGTCTCGACCACGGTCCGCTACGAGGGCCGCATCCGCACCCTCGACGCGGTCAGGGAGGCGGGCCTCGAGACCTGCGTCGGCGGCATCCTCAACCTGGGCGAGTCGCCCGAGCAGCGCGTTGAGATGGCGTTCGAGCTCTCTGAGATCAATCCCGACTCGGTGCCGATCAACCTGCTCAATCCGCGGGTCGGGACCAAGTTCGGCGATCGCGAGCTGATGGATCCATGGGACGTCGTCAAATGGGTGGCGATCTTCCGCCTGATCCTGCCCGACGCCCTCTTCCGCCTCTGCGGCGGGCGCGTCGAGAACCTGCAGGACCTGGCGCCGCTCGCGGTCAAGGCCGGGCTCAACGGGGTGATGATGGGGAACTTCCTCACCACCCTCGGCGTCGAGCCGGCGGAGGACCGGGAGATGTTCGAGGAGCTAGGCCTGAACGTCGCCAGGCAGCCCGACAACGGAGCCAACCCCAGGCCGGACAACCGCTCCGGCTGGCTCGAGGGCGAGACCCCCCCGACACCGGTCGACGAGCTGATCGATCGCCAGGCGGACGCGAACTTCTGGGACCCGTCGACCCAGCTCCGGGTGGTCAAGAAGAAGGGCAAGGTCCCCGCCTACCCCGAGCCGGCCGGCTGGGGCGATTGATCGACCTGGCCGAACGCCTCGACGAGCTCGAATCCAGCGGGCTGCGCCGGCGACTTCGCGCGGTCGAGGGACCGCAGGGACCACGGGTGCTGCTCGACGGGCAGCCCGTTCTTCTCCTCTGCTCGAACAACTACCTGGGGCTGGCCGACCATCCGCGCCTGCGCCGCGCCGCCGCCGATGCCGCCCTGGCGCTGGGGACGAGCTCCGGGGCGTCCCGCCTGATCTCCGGCACGATGTCGATCCACGCCAACCTCGAGGACAAGCTTGCGCAGTTCGAGGGAACCGAGGCGGCGCTGCTGTTCGGCTCGGGCTACCTGGCCAACACGGGCGCGATCGCCGCGCTGGCGCGCAGCGGCGAGGTCGTCTTCTCTGACGAGCTCAATCACGCCAGCATCATCGACGGCTGCAGGCTGGCGGGCGCCGAGACCTTCGTCTACCGCCACCGCGACACGGAGCACCTCGAATGGGGGCTGCGCCGCGCGGCGGGACGGGGCGCCCTGATCGTCACCGACGGCGTCTTCTCAATGGACGGCGACATCGCCCCGCTCGAAGAGCTCGCGATCCTCTCCCGCCGCCACAGCTGCCGCCTGATGGTCGACGAGGCGCACGCCACAGGCTGCCTGGGGCCGGCTGGCAGGGGATCGGTCGCCGCCGCGGGCCTGACGGGCGAAGTCGACCTGATCGTGGGAACTCTCGGCAAGTCGCTCGGCGGCTACGGCGCCTACGTCTGCGGTTCCCGGGAGATGGCTGACTACCTGATCAACACTGC
Source organism: uncultured Solirubrobacterales bacterium (assembly GCA_963815665.1). Lineage (GTDB taxonomy): Bacteria > Actinomycetota > Thermoleophilia > Solirubrobacterales > 70-9 > DASUPK01. Next base: position 497,727 of record CAWFHN010000013.1, read on the forward strand.
CCGGCCCTTCATCTTCTCCACGGCCCCGCCGCCGCCGGCCGTCGCCGCGGCTTCCGCGGCCCTGGAGCTGCTTGTCGAGAGCCCCAAGCGGGTCGAACGGCTGCGCGCCAACGCGGCGGCCCTGCGCGAAGGGCTTCGTGCGGAGGGCCTCGAGCCGATCGGAGCGGACACTCAGATCGTCCCGCTGGTGATCGGCGAGGCCGATGACGCGATGGCTCTCTGCGAGCGGCTGCTCGAGCAGGGAATCTTCGCCCAGGCGATCCGCCCCCCCACCGTTCCCGCCGGGACCTGCCGCCTGCGGCTGACCGTGATGGCGACCCACCGCATCGACGATCTGCGGCGGGCCGCCAGGTTGATCGGCGACGCCGCTCGCGAGCTCGACGCTCAAGCCGCCCCGGCCCTCAGCCAGGCCGCCTGATGCGCGGGCTCTTCGTCACCGGTACGGGAACCGAGGTCGGCAAGACAGTGGTCGCGTCCGTGATCGCCCAATCCGCCCGCGCCCGGGGCGACCGGGTCGCCGTCTTCAAGCCCGCGGTCAGCGGCCTCGACGACTACCCGCTGGCATCCGAGGTCTGGGAATGCGCCAGCGAGCTGCCCGACCATGTCCTGCTCCGGCTCGCGGCCGGGTCGACGCAGGGCGATGAGGAGGTTGCCCCGTACCGCTTCGGCCCGCCTGTCTCACCCCACCTCGCGGCGGAGCTGGAAGGAGAGCGCCTCGATCCGGACCGGCTCCGCGGAGCCGCCCTGGCCGCGACCGAAGATGCCGACCTGCTGATCTGCGAGGGCGTCGGCGGATTCCTGGTGCCGCTCACGCCGGCGTATCTCGTCCGGGACCTGGCCCAGGACCTGGCCCTGCCGGTCGTGGTCGTCGGCTCGCCCGGGCTCGGGACCATCAACCACACCCTGCTCACCATTCAGGCGGTTCGCGCGGCCGAGCTCGACGTTGCCGCGGTCGTGCTCACGCCCTGGCCCTCGAGGCCGTCGGCGATGGAACGTTCGAACCTGGAGACGATTGCGCGTCTCGGGACCGTCGAGGTCGAGACGCTCGAGCGCCTCGACCTCACCGATCCGGAGTCCTGGCCCGCCCTCGAAGCCGGGGTCGGCTCACCCAGCGCTACGAGCAGCCTGCGCGAAGCGGCCTAGCGCACGCCGGCGGGAACAACGTCCTCGGCGACTGTCGCCTCGGGGACGGCCGCGACGCTTTCCTCGGCAGCCTCGTGGCTGTCGGCGCGCTTCGCGCGTGCGCCGCGGACCAGCGTCAGGGAAACCACCAGCCCGGCGACCACCACGAACGCCGCCAGCAGCATCGCGCTGCTCAGCGCGTCGATGAACGTCGCCCGGGCCTGTTCCGGTGCAGCGGCGAGCTGCGCGGGGTCGAAGCTCGATCCCAGCTGCGCCTGGAAGATCGCGCCCGTCGCCGCGACTCCGACCGAGGCACCGATCATCCGCGACATCTGCAGGACGCCGGAAGCGACGCCGGACTTCTGCACGCTGACCGCGTTCATCGCGGCTGTCGACATCGGCGACATCGTCAGGGCGATTCCGACACCCATCAGGACGAAGGGCAGGACCAGACCGGCGTAGGTGGTCGCTGTGGTGATCCCGGCGAACAGGAACATCGAGACGGCGAGGACCGCGAGCCCGACGCTCATCGGCACAGCCGGCCCGAGCCTGTCGGCGAGCCGTCCGGAGATCGGGGCGATCACCGCGATCACAACCGTCGTCGGCAGGAACCTGATCCCGGCCTCGAGCGCTCCGTAGCCGAGGATGTCCTGCATGTAGATCGCCATGAAGAAGAACGTGCCCATCATGGCGAAGGTGATGATGAACGCGACCAGATTGGAGCCGATGAACTGGCGCGTCTTGAAGAGCGCGAATTCGACCATCGGCGCCGAGACCCGGAGCTCGATCGCGACGAAGGCCGCCAGGCCGATCACGCCGCCGGCGAGCAGCGCGATGATCGGAGTTGAGGTCCAACCCCAGCCGTTCCCCTCGATCAGCGCCAGCACGATTGCGGTGAGGCTCGCCGTCAGGGCGAATATGCCCGGATAGTCGACTCGCCGATCGATCGTCTCGTCACGCGACTCGCGGACGGCGAACACGGTCGCCGCCACGGCGCCCGCCGCGACCGGGAGGTTGATGAAGAAGATGGCGCGCCAGGTCACGTACTCCGTGAGGAAGCCGCCGATCACGGGACCGATCGAGAGGGCCAGCGCCGAAACGCCCGCCCAGATGCCGATCGCCCTGCCGCGCTCGGCGGCGGGGAAGGTGTGCGTAATGATCGAGAGGGTCGCCGGCATCATCAGCGCGGCGCCGATGCCCTGGATCGCGCGGCTGCCGATCAGCATCGCCGGATCCTGAGCGATCCCGGCCGTCGCTGAGGTGATCGCGAAGATGACCACGCCCGCCAGGAACATCAGCCTGCGGCCGAAGATGTCCCCGAGGCGCCCACCTGTGGCGATCAGGACGGCGAAGGTCAGGGTGTAGCCGTTGATGACCCATTCGAGCGCGGAGATCTGCGCGTGCAGATCGCGCTGGATCGACGGCAGGGCGACGTTCACGACGGTGTTGTCGAGCATCACCATGAACAGCGCGAAACACATCGCGCCGAGGGTCCACCACTTGCGGTTGTCGTCTGTGATCAGGTGCTTGTATCGGGTCATCGGCTGCTGACCCTCCTCTCGTAGGTCGTGTAGATCTCGGCGATCTCGGGGCGCTTCAGCAGCGCGTCGAGAGCCGCCTCAAGCTTTTTCCGTTCCTCGGACTCGAGCGAGTCCGTGAAGTCAGCGAGTCCAGCGAGCCGCGCGGAGATGATCCGGTCCGCGAGCTCGCGGCCCTTGGCGGTCAGCGCCAGGCGCCGGACCCGACGGTCGTCTGGATCCTCGATCCTGGTGGCGAGCTTCTTCCGCACCAGACCATCCGCGGCGCGGCTGGCAGATGCCGCCGAGATTCCCAACTCCTCCGAGAGAGCCGTGACCGTTCGCGCATCCTCGTCCGCCGCTTCGAGCTCGACCAGGACCTTCATCTGGCTGAAGGTGAGGCCGCTCTCGTCGATCACGCGGAACACGTCGCTGCTCGCGCCGCCCATGCAGCGGAGCAGGAAGGCCCCGAGCTTGATCGACAGATCACCGACCGGCTCGGTCTTCTTGCGGGTCTTTGTCGCTGCTTCCATTACAGAAAAGGTTACACGCTTGCAACCTTTTCGCAACCGTAACGACCTGTGACAAGGGTCACACTGACCGAGATCAAGTCCATCCGGCGGCGGTCATATGTTGGCCATCGGCGAATGCAGAAAGCTGCCCGGCTCGATCACCAGCATCTATGGCATCCCTTCACTCAGCAGCGCGACTGGGTGGATGACGAGCCGTTGATGATCGAGGCCGCCGACGGGACCGAGCTGATCGACTCCGAGGGCCGCCGCTATCTGGACGGCGTCTCCTCCCTCTGGTGCAACGTTCACGGCCATCGGCACCCGGCGATCGACCAGGCGGTCCGCGATCAGCTTGATCGCGTAGCCCACTCGACGATGCTCGGGCTCTCCCACCCCGGCGCCGCCGAGCTGGCCGCGCGGCTGGTCGAGATCGCGCCTCCGGGGCTCAACCGGGTCTTCTACTCGGACTCCGGATCGACCGCCGTCGAGGTCGCTCTGAAGATGGCGTTCCAGTACTGGCAGCACCGGGGTGGCCAGCACGTCAGGAAGACCTCCTTCATCTGCCTCGATCAGGCGTACCACGGGGATACGATCGGCTCGGTCTCCGTCGGCGGGATGCCGCTCTTCCACTCGACCTTCGGGCCGTTGCTCTTCGAGTCCCACCGGGCGAAGCCGGGCGACATCGACGACATCGCTCGCCTGCTCGCGATGCGCGAGGAGGAGGTCGCGGCGGTCGTCCTAGAGCCGCTCGTGCAAGGTGCGGCGGGGATGCTGACTCACCCGCCCGGCTACCTGCGGGCGGTCCGGCAGCTCTGCGACCGCCATGGGGCACTGCTGATCTGCGACGAGGTCGCAACCGGGTTCGGGCGCACCGGGACGATGTTCGCCTGCGAGCAGGAAGGGGTCTCACCCGACCTCCTCTGCATGGCGAAGGGACTGACCGGCGGCTACATGCCGCTGGCGGCGACGCTCGCCACCGAGCGGATCTACGAAGCCTTCCTCGGCGCGTCCTCCGAGCAGCGGACCTTCTTCCACGGCCACACGTACACGGGAAACCCGCTCGCCTGCGCCGCCGCGATCGCCTCCCTCGACGTCTTCGAGCGGGAGCGGACGCTGGTTCGGCTGCAGCCCAAGATCCGGCTGCTGTCCGAATGGCTGGGGCAGGTGGAGAAGATGCGCGAGGTGCGCGAGGTCCGCCAGCGAGGCCTGATGGTCGGGATCGACCTCGGCGAGCACGATCCGGAGCTGCGCCTCGGCCACCGCGTGGTGCTCGAGGCCCGTCGGCGCGGCGTCATCGTCCGCCCCCTCGGCGACGCGATCGTGATGATGCCGCCGCTAGCGATCTCCAAGCAGGACCTGCGGCGCCTGGTCAAGGTCGTAGCCCAGTCGATCAGGGCCGCGTACCCCGTCGCGGAGCTGGACTCGGGCGCGAAGGGCCGGCTGGATGCGGCCCTGCTCGAGGCTGCATAAGACCGAGGACCGCTAACGCTGCGCCGGGCGGGTGGCGCCGAAATGCGCCCGCCTGCACGCTGGCGCCCCAGCGGCATTACTCCTCGTAAGGCTCGAAGTCCGCCTTCCGCGCCCCGCAGACCGGGCAGAACCAGTCGTCGGGGATGTCGTCGAACAACGTTCCCGGCGGCACCCCGCCGTCGGGATCGCCCTCGTCGGGGTCGTAGATGAACCCGCACGAGGTGCAGATGTAGAGCTGCTTTGTGGTGGTTTCCGCTGCCATTGGGCCGCCAGCCTAGCGAGTACGCTGGCCGCCCGTGGAACCCGCACCCCCTCGCCCGGCGGCCACCGTGATCCTCCTGAGACGCGGTGGGAAACACGCCGAGCGCGGCCTCGAGATCCTGCTCGTCCAGCGCAACCCCGAGGCGCGGTTCATGCCCGGTGTCTGGGTCTTTCCCGGCGGCGCCGTCGATGCGGAGGATGGAGACGGTGAGGCGGCGCATCGCACCGCCGCCTCGAGGGAGCTTTTAGAGGAGGCGGGAATCGAGCTGAATGCCACGGAGCTGGTCGCGTATTCGCGCTGGATCACGCCCAGGGTGGCGCCGATTCGATTCGACACACGCTTCTACCTGGCGCTTGCGCCGGCGCACTCGCCTCCTCAGCCGGACGGCTCTGAAACCGTGGACGCCGGGTGGTTCGGCCCGCAGGACGCGCTCGACATGCACTACGCGGGCGAGCTGCCCCTGGTCTTCCCCACGATCAAGCACCTCGAATCCCTCATCGGGTTCGCCAACGCGGCCGAGGCGCTGGAGGCCGCCCGGCACCGTGAGGGTGAGGTGAAGCCGGTCGAGCCGCGCGTCGAGGGTGAGGGCGACGAGCAGCGGATCGTGCTGCCCGACGAGCTCCCCTGACTACGCGGGGCGCCGTCGCGTGGGCGGCGCGGGCAATCCCCTGCGTTGCATCGCGCCCCCTCGAATTCGACCACCGAGCGCGCCCAGGAGCATCCCGATGATCGCCGTGAAGACGATCAGGATCGGCGCGAAGCCCGGCAGCGAGACCTGCGCGTCGGTGCCGGCGATCGCATGCGCCACCAGCAGGCCGGTGCCGTAGAGGGTCCCGCCCACCAGGCCGCGGTCGGCTCCATCCCAGCCGTCGGCGTGCTCGAAGCCGGCCAGGACACCGCCGACCGTCGCGACAAGCCCGATCACCCAGTACGCCCCTGCCGAAACGCCGAGGACGACTCCCGCCACCGCGCCGAAGGCGGTTGGGACCACCAGCCCGAGGATCACCTGTGCCCAGCGCGGTCGCTCCCGGAACAACGGGGAACTGCGCATCCATCTCTCCATCGCCGCCACCTCTCTTAGAGGCGGCCGACCGTATCAGAGGCGGTCGCGCAAGAATCCCGCTCGATGACCAGCACGCTTCCGCAGGAGGTCCGCGACGCGTTCGAGAGCTTCATCACGTGCGAGCTCACCACCGTCGACGCCGGCCGGCAGCCGATCACCTGGCCGGTGACTCCCTATTACAGCCAGGGAGGGCCGACCATCGACGTGACGACCGGGCTCGGCTACCCGAAGAAGGCCGACGATGCCCGGGCCCACCCGAGCATCGCGCTGCTCTTCTCGGACCCCAACGGGTCCGGGATCGACAGCGGGCTGAAGGTGCTCGTCCAGGGAACGGCCACCATCGACGACGAGGACCTGAAGGCCAATGCCGACCGCTACATGCGCGAGTCCGGGGTGAAGCTGCCGGCGACGAAGAAGATGAACCCGCCCAAGCTCATTCGCCCGATGTTCAACTGGTACTACGCCCGCGTCTACATCAAGGTGCGGCCCGAGCGGGTCTTCGTTTGGCCGCACGGGAACCTGGCCGAGGAGCCGATCGTCCATGACACCCACCTCGAGGAGGTGCGCTCGGGGCACGTCGAGGAGCCTCCGCAGGACCTCGCCGCCCCGGCGGCCGGCTCACCGGCCTGGGATCGGCGCATGGAGCTCCTGGCCGAGCATGACACGGGAGTGCTCAGCTGGATGGGCCCTGACGGCTTCCCGATCGCGATCCGGGTTCCGTTCAGCACCGACGCCTCAGGGAGGGAGATCGCAATCGACGCCGACCCCGCCGGGCTGCCGCTGGTCGAGGGACGCGCCTGCCTGACCGTCCACAGGCACGCGCCGGACTTCACCTGGCAGCGCAACATGCAGGTCCGCGGAAACCTCGCCCCGTCAGGCGAGGGCTGGCGCCTGGTGCCGCGCAGGATCGTCGGCGGCTTCGAGCTGCCTGAGGGCCGCCTCGGCCGCTTCCGCGACTTCATCAGGAAGGGCCCGGGCTTCTACCGGACCTACCGCCGCCGCCTGCGGGAGCGCAATGCGAGGGTGTAGCGCGAGGGTGCTCCGCAAGGAGCAACCCCGTTTGATGTAGGCGCAACCCGGTTTCGTTCAGGAGCCGATCTTCGGCGGGAAGGGCTCGAGGCCCGCGTTCCAGGGGCCGGCCTTGTAGATGTCGAGGTTGTTCTCCTCCATCTCCCGGTGCAGCCGGTCGAAGATCCCGCCCGCCGAGTGGAGGACCTCCTTCAGCTCCTCTCTGGTGCGTCCCCGCAGCCGCCAGTGGAAGAAGAGCTGCTGCTCGGTGATGCCGAAGTCGACCTCCACGGGGATTCGCGTGATCCAGTCGATGAACGCCGGGCTGAACAGCTCCCTGAGGGCGACCGGGTCGTGGTCTCTCGGGACGGTGGCGATGAACCGCTTGTTGAAGTCGATGCTCTCGAACTCGACCCGGCGCCGGGAGTGCTTGTCGACCATGTCGCCGGGAGTGCGCTCGACGGACTCGACGTCGAAGACCGGGACGACCGTCGCCAGATCCGGCATGTGCGCCTTAACGAGCAGCGCCGTGGGAAGCACCGCCTTGCGGCCGAAACCGCCCTCCTCGCGCTCGTCGGCGTCGCAGGAGGCGCCGAAGAAACCGTCCCTGAGCTCACCGGTGAGCCTGTTCGTGCCACCCGGGCAGAGCGCGACCGGGCCCTCCTTCGGGTTGATCCCCCCGATGGGCTCGTAGCGGAGGTTCCGCTCGGACGCCAGGCCCGAGACGATCCCCGCCCACTCCTCGGCGTCCCCCTTCGCGCTCACTCGGCGTTGACCAGGTCCTTGCGCCCGTCGGCCTCGAGCTGCGCCTTGTAGCGCGGGTAGACGGGTTTGGTGAGCGGAACGAGCTTGAGGATCTTGGCGACCGGGCCACTGGCCTTGATCTGGCCCCGGGCGAGCGCGGTGGTCACGTTCACCTTGCCGAGCCAGAAGAGATGGGCAGTGTCGGCCTCCATGCTCATCACGACCTCGGGCTCCATCGCGGTCTCCCCGAAGTCGACGTCGGCCGGGCCGTCCTCCTCGAGCCGGAGGGTGATCTTCGATTCGGGCTCGCGATAGTCGTGCTGGAGGATCGTGTTCGCCTTCCGGAACTTGGGGCCCAGCTCAGGATCGTCGGCGAGGTTGACGAACAGCTTGCCGATCACGTCGTAGACCTCCTGGGCGTCCTTGAAGTACGCCAACTCTCACCTCCCGTTTGGTGGGGCGAATCCTATGCGGGAGGCGCGGTCTTCCTACGGGTCGGGGTGGACCTCGGGGATGCTGCCACCCCCGAAGATCGACGGGAAGTTTGGCGCGACCGTGCAGGCGGCGTACGCCGATGGCCCACCCGGGGGCAACGTGCTGGCGTCGGCATCGGAGTTCTGCGCGACGAAGCTCGGCGAGGTCGGGTTGACGAGCGAGGAGAGCGGGAACTGGCCGCTCTCGGACTGGGGCGCGCCGCCGGGTGGGGCCGAGCTCCCCGCCGGAACATGCTGGACCTGCTGGCCGGCGAAGGTGTTATCGCAGTCGTGGCTGGGGAAGATCTCGCCCTGGGCGCTGGAGAAGGGATTGCCGATCGCGAACGGCTGCAGGTAGCCGTTGCCTCGGTTCGACGCCAGTCGCTTCTGGTAGACCGAGAGCGTCTCGCTGGTGAAGATCGTCATCTGTCGCGAGAGGTGCAGCGGCGAGCTCTGCCCGGACTGGGTGGGCAGGAAGTCCGCGGTCGACGAGGACGGGTTGGAGAGGAAGTCGGTCACCACCGGCGCCTGGTAGTCCAGCCAGCGCACCAGGGGGTTGAAGTTGTCCAGGAACGGATCGAGCCCGTCCATCACGGGCCGCAGCTGTTGCAGGAAGCTGCTCAGCGAGGGCAGACCCGTTGCCGAGGCCTTGATCAGCGGATCGAGGTTCTGGAAGAGCTTGTGAGCCTTCGGGGCGAGTCTGCGCACATCGCGCAGCGTCGGGCTCAGGTCTCGCGCCACCGGCTTCAGGTCGCTGAACACCGGGCGAGCGTCCTGGGCGAAGCCCTTCAGCCGGTCGAGCGTGAGCCGCCCCTCGTTCTCGAAGGTCGGGAAGATCTTGAACGTGTCGGACAGGGCCCTGCTCTGGGAGGAGAGGGCGCCGAAGGTCCTGTTCGCTCCGACGATCGCCCCGGCCAGCGCCTGGTCGTGGGCGGTGAGGGCACCGAAGACGTCACCCGTGTCGTGGACGAGCGTGCGCAGTGACTGCTCCTGGCTGCGCAGAGTGCCGAGCACGTCGCTCGCGTCCGAGGCGAACGGGCCCAGGTTGCCGAAGGCGTCGTTGAGATCGAGCCCCCGGCCGTTGATCGCCAGGCCGGCGTTCTGCATCCAGGACTGGAACGCCGTCCGCGTCGGCTGGTCGAAGCCCTGGAAGATCTCGTCGATCTGGGTCTGGGTCTGGACCTGCGTCTGAGCCAGGTGGCCGCCCTCGGGAATCGGTTGCGGGGCGTCCCCGCCGGAGAGCTGCCCGACGTCGATTGAGCTCGACTGCGCCTGCACGTCGCCGGTGTTCGCGCCGGACTGGACCTGGCTCCCGGGCGTGATCTCTATGTAGGTCTCCCCCAGCAGGGTCTTCTGGCGGAGGATCGCCTTGGCGTCGGAGGAGATCGGCGCGTACTGAGGCTGGATCTCGATGGTCGCCTGGGTCGTGTTACAGACCGTCGGGTCGTCACGACACTCGCTCTCCGGCGCCAGGCCGATGTCCTTGACCTTGCCGACCGAGACGCCGCCGATGCGGACATCCGCTTCCTTCTGGAGGGTGATCGCCTCGGGGAAGTCGGCGGTGAAGCGGTAGCTCTCCGGCTTGAACGGAACCGGGCCGCCGAAGGTCACCCAGAGGAACAGCAGCAGGCCGAAGCAGGACAGCGTGAAGCCGACCGCTACCAGGATGCGCCCTATGGAGGGAGCCTGCTTCTGCATCTAGGCCGTCTCTCCGTTCATCGGGGTCATGGCGGGCACACTCCGCTGTCGAAGAGCAGGCCCAGGCCGGTGATCTCGGGGATCGGGGTCGAGCCCAGCGGGCTTGTGTCGAGGATCGACTTGGCCGTGTTGCAGGTCGCGATGACGTAGACGTGGCGATAGACGCCGTGTGCGTCCTGCGAGGAGAACGTGCTGTTGCCGACGTGGGCGAGCCAGCCGAGCCAGTAGAGGTAGCCCTCGTCGCGGCCGGGCGTGCCGGGCGACTCGGCGCCGTTGGGGTTGTACGCCGCCATGTTGAACAGCTCGTTCAGCTTCGAGCCGACGGTCGTCAGGCGCGGGGTCGCCTTGACGAGGTTCTGCGCGGCGGGGCGCAGGTTCCGCACGGGCTGGCGCGCGTTGCGCACGAACGGGCGAATCTCCTGCTTGACGGGGTCGTATGTCGTCTTGGCGAGGCTGCCGAGCGTGTCGTTGACCGGCTTCAGCTTGCGAGCGAACGGCCGCAGGCTGTTGACCGCCGGGCCGAGGACCGTGGCCAGCTGGTCCGTCTTGGCGAGCGCGTCCCGGGTCGTGCTCAGGGTCGGACCGAGCAGGGCGACCGTGCGCTGGACGTCGGGCGACTGGCTGGCGATCGCGCCCAGGGCCTGGTCCGACGCCGAGACGAGCTGCTCGATGCCCTGGCCGTCCTCGCCGACCCGGCCCCACAGCAGGTTCATGTTGTGGATCAGCGTGGCGAGGTTCGCCTTGCGCTTGGCGACCTCGGTGTTGAGACGGGCGAGGCCCCGGTTGATCGGGCCGAGGCTGCCGAGCAGCTTGCCCAGGTCCTTGCCGCGTCCGTCGAGGCCCAGGCCACCCTGCGTCAGCAGCAGCCGCAGGTAGGCGCGCGTGTCGCCGTCCAGCGCGGACAGGACCTGGTCCACGTTCGTGTCGGGCGCCGTGTTGGCGACTGGGATCGAGTCGCCGTTCTGGAACTCGTCGCCGTTGGAGCTGGGGTCGGTGTTGGTGCCCGGGTCGAGCTCCAGGAACATGTCCTTGAGGCCGGTCTTCGGTCGCAGCAGGATCGTCGCGTTCCTGTAGATCGGCAGGAACTTGCGGTCGATGTCCATGGTCACGACCGCGTGGCCGTCCTCATAGTCGACCGCCGAGATGTCACCCACCCGGACGCCGGCGACGCGAACGGTCTGGCCCTGGCCCGGGGTGACCGCCTGAGCGGTCGACATGTCGGCCTTCAGCTCGAACGGCTTCTCCTCGAGCAGCGGGATCCGGAGGCGCTGGTTCTGGACGATGATGTAGGTCGCGAGCAGGCCGACTGCCAGCAAGCCCACAATTGCGACGAAGTCGCGCAGGTGGTCTCGGATCGCCTTGCGCATCAGCCCTTCACCCCCTGCGGCGCCGAGAGGTGCGGGAGCTTCAGCCCGCTGGACTTGCCGTAGGCGTTCCAGTCGCGGACGAAGGCGGCGTACTGATCGAGCGTCTGCGCAATCTGCTGCTTGGCGGCGGCGGGGTCCGTTGCCTTCTGCTTCTCGCCGCTCGCCAGCTGCGAGAGCAGGTCGTAATAGCGGCTCCTCAGCTTCTGTTCCTCGGGCGGGTAGTAGCGGGTCGACGCCGACGCGCTGCTCGCGGAATGCGGGGTGGTCGTCGGCGCCGAACCGACGTCACTGTGAAGATCGGGCGGATCCTGCGTCTCGCAGGGGACGTCCTGCCTGAACGGGGTCTTGGCCGATGACTGCTTGGCGGGCTGGGAACCCTGGAAGGCGAACGGCGTGACCCCGGTCAGGGGCCCCGGCAGGTCGGGGGTGCTGAACGGAGCGATCGTGTTGGTTCCGCCGCCGCCGAGGACCCGGAACTCCTGCCCGTTGGCGTCACCCGAGCGGCTCTCGCCGGCCACTCCCGAGAGCCCGTACGCGGTCTCCTGGTAGACCTTGGCCGCGGCCGGGTCGCTGTCGGTATTGGGGATCGGCGTGTCGCTCCACGGGATGACCACGTTGTTGAAGCACGAGGCCAGCGCCCGCGACTCCTCCAGGAACGGCAGGGAATCGTTGCTGAGGGCCGCGAGATCGGGAACCGTCGGGCGGAGGTCATCGACCAGGCCGCGCAGCTCCGGCTGTGACACCAGCTGGCGGAGCTGGCCGATCCACGGGTTGGCGTAGTCCAGCGCCGAGTTCGCGGACCTCACGCCCGGGAGCGCCTCGCGGGAGAAGGCGCGCAGGGCGGGGAAGTCCCGGTTGAGCTTGAGGAGGGCCGGGCGGCCCACGGCGAGAACCTGCGGCAGCTGGACGATCGCGTCGCGGAGCGAGGCCTGATGCGCCGCGAAGTCACCGCTGACGGTGTTCAGGTTGGTGATCAGTCCCTGCAGATGGGCGCTGTTCTGATCGAGCTCGCGGGCGACGACGTCCAGGTTGGAGACGAAGCCGGCCAGGTCGCCGGGCTGGGTGCCGAGCAGAGCCTGGTTCACCTGCGACGTGTACTCGTACGCGGCCGGGGAGGTCCGGAAGGATTCCTGGAATCCCTTGGCGCCGCCGTATTTGTCGAGCGCCCCGCCGAACTCCTTCAGGAAGATCTGGAGGTCCTGGCGCACGGGCGCCTGGAGGGAGGTGAGGACCTGGTCGAACTGGACCGAGTTGGAGGTCTGCTCCTCGGGGACGACCGAGCCGCTGTGCAGCTCCGGGGCGCTCGGGCTGCCCGGGTGCAGGTCGACGAACAGGTTCCCCTCGAGGAAGAGACGGGGCCGAAGCTGGAGCGTGGCGTCCTGGCGCACGGGCAAGGCCGTGTCCTTGAGGTCCATCGTGACTACCGCCGCGTCCTCGCCGTTTCCGTTGGCATCGGTGAGGTGCTGGACGTCGCTGACCTTGCCGACGTCGACGCCGGAGATGCGGACGGGGCTCTTGGCCCGGACGTTCTGGGCGTCGTGGAAGACGGCCTTGAGCTGGTAGCCGTGCCCGGCGAACGGAATCGTCTTGGTGAACGCCAGATAGAAGCCGAAGAAGGTCAGCGCGATCGCGATCAGGCCGATCCAGGCGTTGGAGAGGCGCTTGCGGTGATTGGGATTCACGTCAGTCGCCCGCCCCGTTTCCGAAGAGTCGGGTCCCGTCCTGCTCGAGGAAGAGGTCGGTCTTGCCGAGCGGGGCGACCCCGGCCGCCTTGGTCAGGTTCTGGACCCCGAAGGTCGGGTTGTCCTTGGTCTGGCCCGGGATCAGCGCCTCGCCCAGCGCGTAGCCGGTCTGCCCTGCCTGGCAGTTCGGCTGGCCATCGGTGACCGAGGGCCCGTACGGGTTGCCGTGGAGGATCGGGATCGCGACGTCGTCCGACGCGTTGCCGTCGTTCGCCGGCAGCGCGTCGAAGATCCCGGCATTCGGGCCCGCGATCGGATTGCTCGTGTAGCGCCCGTCGCCCTGCCCGCCCGAGTAGTTGTCCATCGGGTTTCGCGGCGGCGAGTTCGGGCTGGTCGTCCCCGCGATCGTCGGTGGGATCACCCGCTCCGCGAAGCCGTACGGGGTCGGCAGCTCGAAGTGGCTGGTCAGGTAGGTCATCCAGTAGTTCCAGAAGTTGCAGACCGTCTGGGCCGGGACGATCTTCTGGCCGGCGTCCTGGACGAGGTTGAAGGTGTCGCCGAGGCGGTTGAGGCTGGTCAGCGTGGACGGATCCGCGACCAGGTCGTTGAGGCTGGACATCACGTCCTTGAGGTCGTTGTTCGTCTGCACCGTCCGGGGCAGCACCTTGGCGCCGAGCGAAACAGCCTGGTTCAGGACCGGCAGCGAGGCGCGCAGGTCGCGGACGCCCGGGCGCAGCAGGCGGGAGAACTCCGCGAAATCGGCGAGGAAGGGCCGCTGAACGGGCAGCGACCTGAGGCCGGCCTCGAGCACGGGCGGCCCGTTCGAGATCGTGTCGCGCAGGGCCTGCGGGTCGGAGGAGATCGCCCCGAAGGCGATCGCGCCGTTGGTGAACTGCTCGGCGTTGTCCACCGCGACGGGAGCGACGATGCGGGCGGCGTCCGCCAGCTCGGGGAAGAAGCGGACCAGCTGGGTGGCGGGATCGGCGAGGGCGGCCGAGACCGGCTTCAGGTTCGAGAACAGCGGACTGAGCGCGCCGATCGCCTCGTTCAGGGAGGAGCCCCGGGCGGCGAACGCGTCGCCGAAGCCCTGCAGGACGCGCCGGCTGTTCTCGCGGGTGGCGGTGTCGAAGGTGTTGTAGACGTCGTCGAACTCGACCTGTGGCTGGGACTGGGCGAGCGGCAGGGCGGCTCCCTCCGGCATGCCCGTCTGGCTCGTCCCGCGGGTGATCTCCAGGTACTTGAGCCCGAAGGAGGAGCGGTAGCGGACCCGGATCGTCGAATCGGCCGGGAGCGGGTCGGCGCTCTTATCCAGCTTCAGGTTGAGCTTGGCCACCGTCGACGCGCTGGAGCCGTCGGCCGTCTGGCAGCCGCTGTTGGGCGGCGCCTGGACCGTGTCGATCGACTGCACCACCCCAACCCGGTTTCCGCCGATCCGGACCTCGTTGTTGGGGCCGAGGCGGGCAGCGTCGCAGATCTCGGCCGAGACCTGGTAGGTGGGGACGAACGGCAGCCCGTTGTTGGCGTTGTACGCCAGGAAGACAGCCACGATCACGATCAGCGTCGTGATCGCACCGACCATCGTCGGTGAGGCCGCCAGCGAGCCGGCTCGACCGCGGCCGTTCACCGTCTCTCCTCCGAGGTTCCCTTATGTGGGGTTCCCTTATGTTGGGTTCGGGCGCGGTCGATCATTGGCCCAGGAGGAAGTTGAGGAGGTCTTGGGTCGTCGACCCGGAGGGGGCGGTCGAATTGAGGTTCAGCCCCTGTGGCAGCTGCGGCAGCTGCGGCAGCTGGGGCAGCTGGGGCAGCTGAGACAGCGGGGGCAGCTGGGGAAGGAGGTCCTTGAGCTTCTTCTTCGCGTTGTCCTTGATCTTGTTCGGGTCGACGCCGTTGAGGATCTTCTGGATCTGCTTCTGCTGCTCCGGGGTCGCCGCCTGCTGTTGCGGCTGGGCGGGGGCCGCGGTCGCCGACTTGAGGCTCGCGGACGTGTGCGTTGCGTCGGCCGGGTTGCAGATGGAGTGCTGGTCCGAGCCCTTCGGGCAGACGCTCGGGTCGTAGCGGCCGAGGTTGCCGAACAGGCCCGACGGGTTGGTCCCGTAGTTGATGCCGGGCTGTTTGTCGCCCAGGATCCCCGCGCACTCCGCGAAGTCCTTCGGGTTGGTCGTCTCTCCTCCGCCCTCCGCCGGCACCTTCGGGCCGGTCTGATAGCCGCACGGCGCGTTGGCCCCGGGCGCGCTGACCAGGGTGATCCCGAGGGCGTGGCCCAGGTCGTCGAAGAGGTTGAGGCTGTTCGCCTGTACGTAGGCGTAGTTGAGGAGGCCCTCCATCCCGGTATAGCCGGGGTTGCCGCCGTTCGGGTCCGAGCCGGGGGTGGCGCCGTTCGCCCACTTGCACTGCGCCGTCTGGTCGCCGTGAAGGGTGACCCCCTGCTTCGCGTCGAGCTGCTGGACCCGCTTGTCCGCCTCCCCGGGCTGCTGGCGCAGGTCGTAGCGGGCGCAGGAATCCTCCTCGACGGCGTTCTTGGGGTCGGAGATGCTCTCGAGGAACTGCGCCACCTGGTCGGCGGCGGGATAGGCCTTGGTGCTGGCCTGGTTGAGGGATGCGATCTCGTCCTGGCTGTTGGCGAGGGCCGTCTTGCCGACGTGCGCCGCGCGGCCGAGAGCGGTGAGCGACTGCTGGGTGCCGTTGTTGAACGGTGGGAGGTTGGTCGCCAGCTTGTTGAGGCCGGGCGCCGCCGCGTGCAGGTCGGTGAGCAGCGGGGTCTGCTGCTCGGCCAGGTTGCCGAGCTGCGACATCGTCGGCTTCAGCTGCGCCAGGAAGTCGTCGAGCAGGTGGAAGTTCTGGGAGAGGTCGTTCGAGCGCTCGGCCGAGATCGCGGCGGTGCGGCCGGCGTTGTCGACGAAGTGGACCACGTCCTCGCGGCGGTTGGCGAGCTGGGCGAAGATCGCGTCGGCGTTGGTGTTGAGCTCGGCGATCGTGCTGTTCTGCCTACCGAGGATGTTCAAGACCTGCTTGAGCTGCTGGAGCGCAGGCGCGCCGGACCGGATCGCCGCGTTCAGGTTCTCGGCGTTGCCGTCGAGTGCGGTCCCGAACTCGTTGATGAGGAGCTGGAGGCGGTCCTTGAACGGCTCGCGCAGCGTGTTCTGGGCCAGGTCGGGCTGGACCGTGGTCTTGTTGCGGGCCGCGGGAATGGGCCCGTTCAGGGGCTGCGGCGAGGAGCCCGGCTGGCAGTCGAGGAAGTACTCGGCGATCAGCGACTGCGGCTCGGAGGAGCAGCTGGCGTCGGATTTGAACTCGGGGAAGCCGGAGTCGACCTCGAAGGTGACCAGCGCCGTCTTCTGCGGGGTGATGTCGAGGCCGGTGATCGTCCCGGCCTTGGCGCCGGCGACCCGCAGCTCCGAGCCCGTGACGAGCCCGAAGGCGTTGAAGAGCTCCGCCTGGTAGGTGTGGCTGCCGGACGCGCCCGCGCCGGCCACCAGATAGGTGGGGATGACCGCGACCAGCCCGATGATGAGCAGGATCCGCCTCATGGTCCGAGCGGGGTCTGGTTCGGGTCGCAGTCGACGGTGCCGCCCTGGGTCAGCTGGTCCTGAGTCAGGCCGCGCTCGTTGGAGCCGGGGCAGCGCCGCAGGTCCTTGATGCCGAGGGCGTTTGTGAGAGCGCTGCCGTTCAGGGTCTGGCAGACGCTGGTCCCGAGCGGAATCTTGAGGATCTCGACGATGTTGGAGCAGGGGACGCCCGCTGACGGCGGGCCGACGCTGAAGGTATTGGCGGTGGTCGAGATGCGGCCGATCCCTCCGAACGCGTCCGGGAAGCCCGAGTGCCCGAAGTCATCGAACCACCCGGTCAGCTCCGGGCTGTAGGCACGGAGCGTGGAGAGCTGGGTGAGCGAGTTCTTGAGGGAGTCGGCGGAGGCCGGCAGGGCGCCGGGGCGGGAGGCGCCGTTGCGGTCGATCGGCCCTACCCCGATCTGGGCAAGCGGGTCCTGGAGGCGGGTGAGCTCGATCAGGTCGTTGTTCTGCCCCGGCGAGTTGATCACGCCGTTCAGGCCCTTGACGGTGGGGACCGCGTCGCGTGCAAAGCCCCGAAGCCGCTTGGTGAAGGGCTGGAGCTTCCTGGCGACCGGGCGGGTGGCGTCGACGAGCGGCTGGACGTCGTCGAGGGCCGCGCGGAGGTTGACCGCGGTGGTGTTGAACTGGCGCATGAAGTCGGGCAGCTGTCCGACCGCGGAGGCAAGCGAGGACTGCTCGGAGCCGATCGTGCCGAGCATGCCGTTCAGGTTCGAGACGAGGGAGGAGATCTCCGGGGACTTCTGATCGAGGGTCGAGGTGAGCGAGGCGGCGTCCACCACCAGGCCCTCGAGGTTGGCGTTGTCGGAGTTGAGCTCCCCGAAGACCCGCCGGGAGGTGGAGAGGAATGGGTTCAGGTAGTAGAAGCCGCGGTTGGCCTTCGCCCCGACCCCGTCGTAGGCGCGGGCGAAGCCCCGGATCACCTCCTGGAGGTGGGAGACGGTCGGCTTGTCGAGGGTGTTGAAGAGCTGGTCGAGGTCGACCTCGGAGGTCGTGTCGGCCTGGGTGATCTCGCCGCCCGAGGAGATCTTCTGGGAGGCGTTGGTGGTCGGCAGGGAGAGGTCGACGTAGCGGTTGGCGATTCCCGAGAGCGACTGGGAGCGGACCGTGGCGTGGGTGCCGGCCGGCAGCGGCGTATAGGCCGAATCGGAGATCTCGAGCTTGACCAGGGCCTGGCCCGAGTCGGAGAGGGAGATCTCCTTGACGGAGCCGACCGGGACGCCGGCGACCGAGACGTTGTTGCCGGTGACCAGCTGCGAGGCGTTCTCGAACTCGGCGGTGACGGTGTAGCTGGAGCCGCCCCCCACCACCAGGAGCAGGACGACGGCGACCGCGCCGATCAGCGCGAAGATCGCGGCGACCCGCCCGGCGATGCTCGATGTTGGCACTGGCTCCTCTACCTACCCTCGTGTCGCTGCCGTGCCTGGGGTACCCATTCCCAGGTAAGGCGATCTACCTAATACTCTCAGGGGTAATCCACGGCTGCAACGGGGAACCGTCGCCCAGAGGCGCCGAATTCCGCTTTGGCAAGCCGTTTCGCGCCCTCCGCGCGTTGAGTTGAGATTAAGGTGGAGCGAGCCCCTTGACCACCGAGTGTCCGTCACCTTGTCTGACGCTGTGTCCACGGATTACGACTTCGACTGGATCGTGATCGGCTCCGGCTTCGGCGGGTCGGTGTCCGCCCTCCGCCTTGCGGAGAAGGGCTACCGGGTCGCCGTCCTGGAATGCGGCCGGCGCTACCGCGACGAGGACTACGCGAAGTCCGCCTGGAATCTCCGCCGCTACTTCTGGATGCCGAAGGTCGGGCTCCGCGGGATCTTCCGGATGACCGTCTTCAAGCACGTGTTCATCGTCTCCGGGTCCGGCGTCGGCGGCGGCAGCCTCGGATATGCCAACACCCTCTACCGGGCCCGCCCCAGCTTCTTCACCGACCCCCAATGGGGCGAGCTGGCCGACTGGGAGCGGGAGCTCGAACCCCACTACGACACCGCCGAGCGCATGCTCGGGGTGACCTCCTATGAGGGCGTCGGACCCGCCGACGAGCTCTTGCGGGAGTACGGCGAGGAGATCGGCGTCGGAGACACCTTCAAGCCGACCCGGGTCGGCGCCTTCTTCGGCGAGCCCGGCGTGGAGGTGGAGGATCCCTACTTCGGCGGCGAGGGGCCCCCGCGCAGCGGTTGCATCCGCTGCGGCAGCTGCATGATCGGCTGTCGCCACGGGGCCAAGAACACCCTGGTGAAGAACTACCTCTGGTTCGCCGAGAAGCTCGGAGTCACCGTGATGCCCGAGCGGATGGTCACCGACGTCCGGCCCCTCGGTTCGGAGGACGGGGGCGAGGGGTATGCGGTCGCCAGCCGCCGCTCAGGGGCCTGGCTCGGTCCGAGGAACGCCCGGACCCTGACCGCGCGCGGAGTCGTCGTGGCGGCGGGCGCCCTCGGCACGAACGAGCTGCTCGCCGGCTGCAGGCACCGGGGCTCCCTCCCCCGGCTCCCGGACCGGATCGGCCATGTTGTCCGGACGAACTCGGAGTCCGTCCAGACGGTCACCGTCCCCAACGACGACCGGGACTTCGCCAAGTCGGTCGCGATCACGTCGAGCATCTACCCGGACCCCGACACGCATGTCGAGGTGGTCACCTACGGCCACGGCGGTGACTTCATGAGCGGGTTGTTCACCGCGTCGACCGGTCCCGGTACGAGGGTGACCCGGCCGCTCAAGTGGATCGCCGCCCTGCTCCGGCACCCGCTTCGCTCCCTTCGCCTGCTCTGGCCGTTCGGCTGGTCGCGGCGGACGATCATCCTGCTCGTCATGCAGACCACCGACGCCGCGATGCGCCTGATCCCGAAGCGGAGGCTCCTCGGCCGGGGCGTCCGGCTGCAGACGGAACAGGACCCGGAACGCCCGAACCCGACCTACCTGCCGGAGGCGGCCCGCGTCTCGGACTGGTTCGCCAAGCGGACAGGCGGTGCGGCGCAATCCGCGCTCACCGAGTCAATGCTGAACATCCCGACTACCGCGCACATCCTGGGCGGAGCCGTGATCGGCGACAGCCCCGAACATGGAGTGGTCGACGCCTCCAACCGCGTCTACGGCTACGAGAACCTGATGGTCTGCGACGGCGCGGCAATCCCCGCCAACCCCGGAGTAAATCCAAGCCTGACCATCACCGCTCTCGCAGAGCACGCAATGGCGCAGGTGCCGCCGAAGGCTGGCGCTGAGCCAGCTCAGCTCCCGGAAGCCGCGCAGCCGGCTCTCGCGCGGGTGGCACCGTAGGAGGGGCCCGACGGGCGCGATACGAGCGCCCGTGGGAGGCTCCTGCGGTGACAGGACCCGCGCGCCTAGCCGTTGGCGGATCCGAAATGCTCGGCTGCCTTGGCCCAATTCACTACGTTCCACCAGGCGTCGAGATAGTCCGGGCGCTTGTTCTGGTACTTCAGGTAGTACGCGTGCTCCCAGACGTCGCAGCCGATGATCGGCGTGCTCCCATCCGAGATCGGCGAGTCCTGGTTGGCAGTTGACACGACCGCCAGGCCCGAGCCGTCGTGGACCAGCCAGGCCCAGCCTGAGCCGAACTGGCCGATGCCCGCGTTCTTGAACTCCTCCTTGAAGGAGTCGAGATCCCCGAACGCATCGTTGATCGCGGACGCGAGGTCGCCTTCCGGCTCGCCGCCTCCGTCGGGGCTCATGATCTCCCAGAAGAAGGAGTGGTTCGAGTGCCCGCCGGCGTTGTTGCGGACGGCGGTCTCCTTGTCGCCCAGGCTCGACAGGTTCTGCAGGACCTCGTTGACGTCCTTGTCCGCCCACTCGGTGCCCTCGAGGGCGGCGTTCGCCTTGTCCACGTAAGCCTGGTGGTGCTTGTCGTGATGGACGCGCATCGTCTGCTCATCGATGTGAGGCTCGAGCGCGTTGTAGTCGTAGGGAAGGTCTGGGACCTCGTATGCCATCTGCCCTCCTTAGGGGTCGGTGGCCTGCTGCTTCTAATCTAACGATCGTGCGCAGCGGGCCGCCCGGCGGAGGAACATGGACCGGCGTCGCCGTGACGGTCGCGGGCATCCTGGTCGGGGTCGGGGTGGCCCTGGCGATCCCCTCCCTGCGCAGCGCGATGAGCGACGCGATCCATGGCAACACGGCCGCCGTCCGCGAGGACCTCAACGGGAACTTCGCCGGAGGGCTGCTGGTGGTCTGGCTCGCCTTGGTGCACGTGATCGTCTGGTACCCGGCGGAGATCCTCAACGCGGCATCCGGCTACGTGTTCGGCTTCGGCGTCGGATTCCCGCTCGTGCTCGGCGCGTGGCTGCTGTCCGCACTGGCCTCGTACGCCGTCGGCAGGCACTTCGCCCGGCCCGTCCTGTACCGGATCGCCGGGGAGGAGCGGTTTCAGCGCATCGAGCGGGTGATCCATCGCGGCGGCGTACTCGTCCTCATCGGGGTTCGCCTGATCCCGATCATGCCGTTCAGCCTGATGGGCTACGTCTGCGGCGCCGCCCGAATTCCCCTGTGGCGCTACGCCTGGACGACGGTCGTCGGCTACTCGCTGCTCACGGCCTACTTCACCTATGTGGGCAGCAGGCTCGAGGGCTTCTCGGCCGAGGACCCGATCCTCTGGATCGGCGGCGGGGCACTGCTGATCTGCATCTTCGGCGTGCGCTTCCTGCTGCCACACCTGACGGCGGACCACGGTGAGGCTCACGAGCCCGAGCCCGAGCCGTCGCAGGAGTGAGCGCCTGGCGAGGCCGGCCGCTCTATCCTTCGCCGTCTCGGGGCGTGGCGCAGCCTGGTAGCGCGCACCGTTCGGGTCGGTGAGGTCCCCGGTTCAAATCCGGGCGCCCCGATTGCCTCACCGCCGCTTCGCAGCACCTTGAACTTGCGGACCGCGGGAGCCGAGTCGGCCAGCCCGGTCGGCCCGATCGCCCTGACCTTGAGCTTGTGCTTGCCGGGCTTGAGCTTCTTCGGGGGCCTGAACGGGCGAGGTGCAGCGGCCTGAACTTGCCCTTGTCCAGCCTGCACCGGAAGCTGGAGCCCGCCTGGTCGGAGGTGAACTTGAACTTCGGCCGGCGCTTGCGTGTCTTCTTCGGGCCCTTGATCGTCGCCTCGGGTGCAATGGGCTCGGCCGGATTGACAGGTGTAGGCGTAGGCGTAGGCGTAGGCGTAGGCGTGGGCGTAGGCGGAGTCGGCGCCTTGACCGTGAAGGCGCGGGTCGCGACCGCCGAGTTGCCCGCGCCGTCGGTTGCCTCGACGCGGAAGGTGTGCGAGCCGTCGGCAAGCGGCGCTCGTAGGGGTGTCGCTGTGGCCGGGGCCCGAGCAGGTGCCGAAGCTCGGCGTTCCCGTGTCGATCGAGCACTTGAAGCTGATCGGCCCGACCGCGTCCGTCGCGCTGAAGGTGAAGGTGGGAGTCGAATCGCTGGTGGTCCCGGTGGGTCCTGTGTTCACGGTCACCTGTGGCGGGATCGAGTCCTCGCGTGTAGGGAAGCCCGGTCGCGGAACAGGGCGAGCTCGATCGCCGGCGACGCTCGGTGGCCATCGCGTAGAAGTCGTGGTGAGGTTCTCGGGGACGGATGCGCCGATGTCCTGGCGAGTCGAAGCTGGTGCCGGTCCCCGTCCCGGCCAGCGGTCCTGTGCAGTCCGGATCCGTGAACAGGTCCACGCGCGAGCCGCAGTCGGCGTCCGAGCCGGAGACCAGGGGCGAGGTGTCGTTGCCCGGCGATGTCGGCTTCGTCTCAGTCGGGGTGGGAGCGGTGGGTACGGTGCGCAGTCGGAGTCGATGATCAGCAGCGTTCGAGCAGGTGCTCAGCTGGCCATCCGGATTGGTGATCGTGATCGTGGCATAGCCGGCCGTGGCGGCCGAGGTGTCGAGGTCGAGCGTCAGGTGGGCTCGGTTGATCACGGTCACGCTATTGACCGTCACGTTGTGGTCGACGGTGGCCGAGATGTGGTTGTAGTCGGGATACGGGGAGCCCGGGTCGGTGGGATCAAAGAACCCGGCACCATCGGGCGCGGTGCCCGTGATCTCCACTGAATGCGGGCTAGCGTCGATCGGGAGGGTGTTCGGCGAGGCGGTCTCCGGGACCGCCGGGGGCGGCGCCTTCAGCTGAATCACGCGAACCCCCCACGATTGGTTCGCGTTGGCGTATTCCTGGAAGGTCCAGAAGGTCTGGTCGTCGATCGGATCGACCACCGTCTGCGAGTAGTCGCCCCATCGTCTCGGTGAGTCCTGGCCGATGTTGTAGGGGCTCGAGCTCGATTGGGTGAGGTCGAACTTCTCCGTGGTGCCGAGGGGCTGGAATGCCAACCGCCCTGATGAGGCAACCTCGGCGAAGCGCCCACTGCCCGCTGTGCTGGTGTTGAGCGAGGCGTGCCCCTGCCCGTTCATCGCGATCGACGGCATCCAGAAGAAGCGCGGGTTGGATGGCGGCCGTGTCGAACAAGGTGCCTGACTGGGTCAGGGTCGCGGGTCGAGCTCAGGTCGCCGATCTGGTACCAGCGGGCCCCGTCCCGGTCGCCGCTACCGCTTCCCACGCCGCTGGAGTTGACCCGGATGTTGTGGGCGGTCCAGAGCGAGTCTGTCCCATCGGGTCCCCTGGCCGATCATCGCCTCGAAGAGCCGGTCGTCGAGCGCGTCGAGGCCTCCTGTGGTGCCCGAGGCGGGGACTGGGAGCGGCAGGCTGGTGGTCGGCACGGTGACCGTGAGGTTGTCGGAGATCGTCGGCGTGCCGCCCGGGTCGGAGATCCGGCGCACGTCGAGCCGGCTGAGGAACTGGTTGTCCGGCCCGACGATGTAGCCCGCGCCCACGTTCGGGTCCATGTTGGTGGCGGGCTGGGGGGAATCCGGGCCCGGCCCGCTGCCCGACACCAGGTTGCGGAAGGCGGTCACGACGATCGGGCCGCCGTTGATCACGCTCGACTTGCGGATCACGTAGGCGCTCGTGCCCGTGAAGTTCCCCGCCGAGATCGAGTCGAACTCGTTGACGCCGATGTAGATAGCGTTCGCGTCGACTCCGAGCTGCGGATAGTCGGCGAACCGCGACGGGCCGGACGGGGACGGGTCGGCCTCATTGAAGAAGTAGAACGTGAAGCTGCTCTGGCTCGTGATCGTCGGTCCGTCGCTGACGGCGAGCATGACGCGGTTGTTGGTGTTCTCGGTGTTGACCGCCGAGACGATCCAGCGCTGCGAGAGCCGGTCGTACTCGACCCCTGGATCGGTTGGGGAATTGACGGTGCTAGGGAGCGGCGGGCAGTTGCAGACATCCTCCCAGAAGTCCGAGTCGGTCAGGTTGAGCCCGCCGGGGGTCCCGTCCTTGTCGAAGACCTTGATCCGGCCGTTGACGGAGACGAGGATCTGGCTCGGGCCGACCGCGCCCATCGAGTCGGGAGGAATGAAGCCGGACTCGCTGAGCTGCGCACCGAGGAAGCTAGTGCCTGGTGTGACGGCCTGACTCGGGGTGATCGCCGCCTTGCCGGTGCGCTGCTGGGGTGCCGCCGGGCCTGCGGCCTTGGGCGGGCCCCCTTCCTCGCCTGGCTCGGGCTTCTCGCGGACGTCGGGGGAGGCCGACTCGGCGCCGGCCTCGGGGGTCTCACGCGCCGCCTCCTCGCCCGCCGCGGCACCCTCCGCGTCGGCGCTCGGCGGTCGGGGCGGGCGGGTGCCTGGTCCTCGAATCGCTGGCGCGCCACCAGCTTCGCGACGCTGACGGTCCGGCCCTCGGATCCGGTCCAGGGCTGCCCCTTGATCGCTTCGGCGTCCTGCCCGCCGTTGTCGCCGGACCGGCTCAGGACCACAGCCACCAGCGCAAGCACGACGAGCACCGCAACGGTTGCGCGACGCTTCATCGAAGGCCGAGTCTAAGGCCCGTCAAGGCGATGTTGTGGGCGGTCGGGGTCGTCTCTTCTTCAGCTTCAGATTGATCGTCTGGGTGCTCGCGAGGCCTCCCGTCGGGAAGAACGTGACCGTCACCGAGACCTTCAGCCGGCCCTTGCGCAGGAGCCTGCGCTTCGCCTTGCCGATCGGTGGCGAGCTTGAAGGTGACCGGGCTCTTCACGGCCCGGCTCTTGGGCACCCGCTTCTTCAGGCCCCTGCCCACGACCGTCACGACTCCGGGATTGGAGGATACGCGGTGATCGAGGCGGTGCCCGTCTTGCGGTCTCGGATGATGGGGCCGATAGTGAAGCCGTTGTCGGGGACGAGGACCGCGAGCAGGTTGAGCCGGACGCCGTTCACCATGTGGAAGACCCCGCTCGAGCCGTCCGCGATGTCGCCCGAGCGGCTGAGCACCGCGTCGCCGGGTATGGGAAACGTGCAGGCGCTCGCCAGCCCGCTCTCGTGGAACCCGATCATGTCGCCCGACTCCACGTGGATGCTGGCCCCGACGGTGTTGAGACCGCTCGACAGGGCGTGCGGCGGAGCCTGGGCGACGACCCGGAAGGCATCGGGATCGGGGGTCCGGCGGAAGATCTTGAGCACGTAGGTCGCGCCGACGCCGGCTGACCTGGTGCTCCACGAGGTGATCGTCCCGGCCACCTGCGCGATGTAGAAGTCTCCGCCGGTGACGCTCGGCTGGAGGTAGTCGAGGTCGGGGGTGGTGCAATGGGCCGCGGGGGTCGTGGCCGGCAGTTGCCCGATCGTCACCGCCGCGCCGGCGGAGGACGACACCGAGAGGGCCGCCGCGCACGCGAGTGCCGCGACGGCGCCGGCTCGCCGCAGCGCGTGGATTCGTTTGGCTCTGAGCGCGGGCACGCGCCCCGTTCGGCTCTCCATGCGATTCCGACCCTCCCCGGTCAAAGCGCAGGGTAGCGGTCCGGTTGGAGGCTCACCGAACCTGTGCGATCGCCGCCTCGACCTGGGCTAGGGAGGGGGATTCGATCAGCTGGCGAGTGCCGTTCGGCCCGCCCACCACGACTGCGGGCTGTGCCGGGAACTGGCGGTCGGCCGCCAGCTTGTCGTCGTCATCCAGGGTCTGCTGCAGGTCATCGTCGTTCTGATCGTTCTGCCACTGCTCGACGTTGAAGTTGAGGATCGCGCGGGACACGTTGTTCAGGAACTCCTGAGTGGCGCCGCCCGTCTTCTTCGCCTCCTCCTGGTTGAAGTAGAAGAGCTCGATGAACTGCCACTCGTAGTCCTGCTTGGCCGCGGCCACGGCGCCGAATGAAGCGAGCCCGAAGCCGGACTCGGTCATCGGGAAGTGGTGGAAGATCATCTGGATCTGCCCGGCGCGCACCGGCCCGCGGATCAGCGGCACCACCACGTTGCGATTCCAATCCGAGCAGGGATCGCACTGCAGGTCGCTGAAGACCTGGACGGTCACCGGAGCGTCCCCTGGGCCGAGCCGCGCGCCGCTCTGCTGGATCCCCCCGAGCAGGCTCTGCGTCTCCTCCGCACCGGTGATCCTGACCTGCCCCTCGGTGCCCGTTCCGACAGAGAGGCTGACGATCGCGAAGCCGAGCAGGCCCACCACCAGTGCGAGGACGAGCAGCCCGACGAGCCGCGGGCGCCTCCGCGGGGACCCCTCGCTCACCCCGCGACGGCCTTGTAGTAGCGAACGGCGAGCCCGGTGAGCAGCGTGCGGAGGCCCTCCTCGATCGGCGTCTCAGTCTCCGTCGCCCAGCCCCCCAGGCCGCGCGACTCGATCGCCTCGCTGCGCTCGACGACCTCTTCGACGAGGTCAGGGTGCTGATCGCAGAAGAACGCACCGATCGAATACAGGTCCGTCTCCATCAGGGACTGGATGAAGGGGTCGGTGCCGGGCTCTACCGAGGCCATGGCGGCATGGTAGTTGGGCACTCCTCAGCGCCCGATAAGGCGGCCGCCACGTGGATAGGGTGGCTGCGATGGCATCGCGCGACGAGATCCTCTCCTTCTGCGACGGCCTGTTGGACGTCCGCTCCTTCGAGGACTACGGGCCCAATGGGCTCCAGGTCCCGGGCAAGGAAGAGGTGAGCAAGGTCGCGACCGGCGTGAGCGCGAACCTCGAGCTGCTCCGGGCGGCGGTCGATTCGGGGGCCGAGCTCGTGCTCACCCACCACGGCCTGCTCTGGGGATCCGAGCTGGAGGCGCTGTCCGTGCCGATGGCGGCCCGGCTCCGGGCCCTCCTCTGCGCCGAGGTGTCGCTGGCGGCCTATCACCTGCCCCTCGACGCCCACCCCGAGATAGGGAACAACGCTCTGCTCCGCGACGCCCTCGGCCTCGAGCTCGACGAGCGCCCGTTTGGCGAGGCGAAGGGCTCCGCGGTGGGTGCGATCGGGCGCGCCCCGGAGCCGATCGACGTGGCCGAGCTGGGCCGCCGGCTGACGGACGCCGTCGGCCGGGAGCCCCTCGTCTTCGATGCGGGGCCGGAGCGGATCTCGAGCGTCGGCATCGTCACCGGCGGCGGCGCCTTCGCGATCCACGAGGCCGGGCGGCTGGGACTCTCGGCGCTCATCACCGGCGAGCCGAGCGAGCCCGTGATGGGAGAGGCGCGCGAATACGGCGTCCACTTCCTGGCCGCCGGCCACTACGCCACCGAGGTCTTCGGGATTCGCCGGCTCGGTGAGCTCGTCGCCGAGCGGTTCTCGGTGGAGCACGAGCTCATCGACGTGCCGAACCCTGTCTAGGTGGTCAATCTCCCCCGCAAACTGCGAAAAAATGATTGACACGTCGCCCTGAAGCGATATATATGCAGTCCCGCTTATTCGGCGTTCACGAGGAGAGGAGTGGCCTATATGTCCGTTCACCTGACGCCCACCGAGCTCGCGGATGAGATGCACATGAAGCGCCGCGATGTGCTCTCCAAGTGCATCGAGATGAATGTGCCCATCCTCAAGGGTCGGATCGACAAGACCCTCTTCGAGTCCTCGCTCAGGGTGTTCCAGTCCCAGAGCAAGCAGGCCACCGCTTAGCCGGCCAGGGCGTCGGCTGGCTGCTCAGCCAGCCTCCTAATAGACTTCGGTGTATGGAGACTGCGACCGTCGCGGCGACCGGTAGCGCCGCGGAGTCAGGCACGAACAGCAAGACCTGCGCGGACCTGATGCCGCTCGCGGCGGAGCGCCACGCCGACCTCCCCGCGGTCACGTACAAGGACTCCTCGGGCCAGTGGGTCTCGAAGACCTATCGCGAGGTGGGTGAGATCGTCCGGCAGCTCGCGCTCGGCCTGATCGAGCTCGGGATCGAGAAGGGCGACAAGGTCTCGATCCTCGCCAACACCCGCCCGGAGTGGACCTACTTCGACTTTGCCGCGCTCAGCGTGGGCGCCACCGTGGTCCCGATCTACCAGACGAACTCCCCCGAGGAGTGTCAGTACGTGATCGAGAACTCCGACGCCAAGGCGGTAGTCGTCGAGGACTCGGAGCAGCTGGCCAAGGTCGACGAGATCCGCGAGCAGGTGCCCAAGCTCGAGCGGGTGATCCGCATGGAGGGCTCCGGCGGCGACGCCATCTCCATGGACGAGCTGATCGAGGCCGGCGCGGGCCGCTCCGATTCCGAGTGGGAGCAGCGCTGGCGGTCGGTCACGCCTGACGACATCTGCACCTTCATCTACACGTCCGGCACCACCGGCCCGCCCAAGGGCTGCGTGATCTCCCACGGCAACTACCGCTCGATGATCACGATGGCGCTGGACGAGAGCGTCCTCGACAGCGACACCACCGCCTACCTCTTCCTGCCCCTCGCGCACTCGTTCGCGCTGCTGATCCAGCTCCTGAGCTTCGACCTGGGCGGCAACATCGCCTACTGGGAGCGCGACCCGCTGAAGATCGTCCCCAACCTCGCCGAGGTCAAGCCGGATTACTTCCCGTCCGTCCCCCGCATCTTCGAGAAGATCTACACGGCGGCGACCAGCGAGATGGAGAAGGCCGGCGGCCTCAAGAAGGCCGTCTTCAACTGGGCCATCGGGGTGGGCGAGAAGGTCCGCGAGCGCGAGCGCGCCGGCGAGCCGGTCGGCTGGCTGCTGCGCAAGCAGTACGAGATCGCCGACAAGCAGGTGCTCTCCAAGATCCGCGCCCTGTTCGGCGGCAACATCAAGAACTGCGTCACCGGCGCCGCGCCGATCAATCCCGAGATCCTGCGCTTCTTCGACGCGGCGGGCGTCCTCATCCTCGAGGGCTGGGGCATGACCGAGACCTCGACGGCCGCAACCGTCGCCCGGCCGGACGCGTTCAAGTTCGGCAAGGTCGGCAAGGCCTTCAAGGGCTGCGAGATCAGGATCGCCGGCGACGGCGAGATCCTGGTCAAGGGCCCGAACATCTTCCAGGGCTACTACAAGAACGAGGAGGCCACCAAGGAGACGCTCGAGGACGGCTGGCTGCACACCGGAGACATCGGCGAGCTCGACTCGGACGGCTACCTCTCGATCACCGGCCGCAAGAAGGACATCATCATCACCGCGGGCGGCAAGAACATCACCCCGGCGAACCTCGAGGCCGAGATCAAGCAGAGCCCCTACGTCTCCCAGTGCGTGGTGATCGGCGATCGCCGGCCGTTCCTGGTCGCGCTGATCACGCTCGACATGGAGGAGTGCGAGAAACTCTGTGCGGAGAAGGGCTGGACGGCGGATCCCGCCGAGCTACGGCGCAACGAGGGGATGCGAGCCGTCATCCAGGAGCACCTCGACAAGATCAACGAGAAGTTCGCCCGAGTGGAGCAGGTGAAGAAGTTCGAGATCCTGCCGCACGACCTCTCCCAGGAGACCGGCGAGCTGACGCCGACGATGAAGGTCAAGCGGAACGTCGTCGCCGACAAGTTCGAGCAGGACGTCGACTCTCTCTACGCCTAGCTTCCTGGTCGCCCCCGATTCGTTCAAGGGGACTCTGAGCGCACGGGAGGTCGCGCACGCGATCGGCACGGGCCTCGGGCGCGGCGGTGCCGGCGCCGACCTCTGCCCGGCCGCCGACGGTGGCGAGGGGACGGCCGCGGTGCTGGTGTCCGCGATGGACGGCGAGCTGCGAACGGCGTCCGCGCACGATCCGATGGGCCGCCCCATCGAGGCCGAGTACGGACTGGTCCGCGACGGCTCGACGGCGATCGTCGAAGTCGCGGCCGCATCCGGCCTGGACCTGGTCGACGAGGACGAACGGGATCCCGAGCGGGCCGGCAGCGCCGGCACCGGCGAGCTGATCGCCGCGGCGGTCGGGGCCGGCGCCCGCCGCGTTCTCGTGGCCGCGGGCGGCAGCGCGACCACGGACGGCGGACGAGGCGCGATCGACGCCCTGGAGACAGCCGGGCTCCAGGGAGCCAAGCTCGAGGTCCTCTGCGACACATCGGTCCCCTTCGAGCTGGCGGCGGAGGTCTTCGCGCCCCAGAAGGGCGCCTCCCCCGATCAGGTCGAGAGGCTCACCTCGCGCCTGGTTGCGGAGGCGGGCGCGCTGCCGCGAGACCCACGCGGCCGGCCGATGACCGGCGCGGCGGGAGGCCTCTCGGGAGGTCTCTGGGCGGCGTTCGGCGCTCACCTCGTCCCCGGCGCCACCTTCGTTCTCGGCGTGCTGGGATTCGACCGGCGCCTGGAGGACGCCGACGCGGTGATCACCGGCGAGGGCCGGCTCGACGAGCAAAGCCGGGAGGGAAAGCTGACCGGCGAGGTCGCGCGCCGCTGCCACGCCGCCGGCGTCCCGCTGCACGCCATCGTCGGTCAGATCGCGATGGCGCCGGATGAGCTCGAGCGCCTGGGTCTCGCCTCGGTCGACGAGGCCGGCACCCCGGCCCGGATCGAGGCTGCGGCCGAGCGGATCGCCCGCCCTCCAGTGGACTGAGTGAGCGGCGCCAGGGGATCAGGGCGTACCGTCTTGCGGATGAGCGAGAAGCAGCGGGTCGCCCTCGTGACGGGCGCGAGCAGCGGCATCGGGGCGGCGACCGTCCGCTCCCTGGCGGCCGCCGGGTTCGACGTCGTGGCGGCGGCTCGGCGGGTGGAGAGGTGCGAGGAGCTGGCTCGAGAGGTCGGCGGCCGGGCCCTGCGGCTTGACGTGGCCGATCCCGGCTCGGTGGCGGAGCTCGAGGAGGCCCTCCCGGAGGTATCGGTCCTCGTCAACAACGCCGGCGGCGCGCACGGGCTCGAGCCGGTTGGCGAGGCGGACGAGGAGAACTGGCGCCGGATGTACGAGTCGAACGTGCTGGGCGTGATGAGGGTGACCAAGGCCCTCCTCCCCGCCCTCGAGCGCAGCGGCAACGGTCACGTCGTGGTCGTCGGCTCCGTGGCCGGCGTCGAGGTCTATCCCGGCGGAGGGGGATACACGGCGGCGAAGCACGCCGCCAACGCGGTGACCCGCACGCTCCGCCTCGAGCTGCTCGGCAAGCCGATTCGCGTCAGCGAGGTGGCCCCGGGGATGGTCGAGACCGAGTTCTCCCTCGTCCGATTCGAGGGCGACCGGGAGAGGGCGGACAGGGTCTACGAGGGAACGAACCCGCTCAGCGGCGAAGAGGTCGCCGACGCGATCGCCTACGTCGTCACCCGCCCCCCTCACGTGGACGTCGACTATCTGTCGATCAAGCCGACGGACCAGGCGACGGCGCGAGACGTGCACCGCCGCTAGCTGCTGTCCACCGCCTCCGCCTCGCCGGACTGGCGCAGCAGAGCGCCCGTGGTCTGCTCGAGGATGCGCCGCCAGGCGGAGATTCCCCTCTCCTCCTCCTCGACCGTGTCGATGACGCGCCGCACACGGCGGGCGGAGATCTCGATCCCGTGGCGAGCGGCGACCTCCTTGTAGCGCTGGTAGTCGCGCGCCAGCCTGACCGTCACCGACTCGAAGCCGTGCTTGGCGATCTGGAGGCGGGCCGAGTAGTCGAGGATCGACGTCCCGAACATGAGCTCGTCATCGAGCTCGGGCTCGATCAGGATGATGTCGACCTCCGGGAAGCGCTCCGTCCACGACTGAACCGCGAGGTGCAGGCGGGCGTGGGCGAGCAGCCGGAAGGCCTGGTTGCCGATCGCGGGCATCCCCATGTCGGAGACGCGCCGCACTCTCGAGCCGAAGGCGGTCGGGATCCGCGTCTCGAAGTCGTTCACGTAGGGAACCAGCGGGTTGACCACCACGATGAACTTGGCCCCGGCCTCGACGGCGACGTCCACGTTGGTCGTCGAGATGATCCCGCCGTCGATCAGCTGCCTGCCGCGGAGCTCGTAGGGTTCGTAGACGATCGGCAGCGCCCCTGAGGCGGCAACGGCGCGCGAGATCGGCACGTTGTTCCACTCACCCTCGCCGAAGACGATCCGCTCGCAGGTGTCGAGGTCGGTGGCCGTGATGCGCAGCTCGGAGTCGAGGTCGCGGAAGTCGTTGGTGCGATCCGGGTCGGAGAGCACGTTCCGCACGTACTGCTCGATCCCCCGGTTGTGGTAGATCCCGGTCGGCAGGCCCTCGGCGAGGCCCATGACGATGTCGACCATCGAGATCTCGCCGATGTTCCCGGCCAGCCTGCGGACCGTGGCCGCTATGCGCAAGGGCAGCACGGCCATTCGCCCCGCGAAGCCCCTGTAGTTCGGGCGCAGCAGGGTGCGCAGCGACGCGTTCTCGATCGGCGAGGGCAGCGCCTTGTCGAGGACTCGGAACATCTCCTCGGGAGTGACGCCGTTGGCGACCATGCTGGCCACGAACGCCCCCGCGCTGGTGCCGACGTAGATGTCGAAGTCGTTGACGGTGCGGTTGACCGCCAGCAGGTCGAAGGCGCGGAGCGCGCCCATCTCGTAGACGCCGCCGGTGAACCCACCGCCGCCTAGGACCAAGGCAGTCTTGTCGCCCCGGCCGCGCCGCCTCCTCCCTCTGCTGCTGCCGCTGCGCGGTTTGCCGCCGGGGCCGTCGAACTGGACGACTTTCCCCATGGGACAGGCGATTATGGCAGCGGCCAGCCAGCGCTACCTTGCGGCCGCCGGGCTGTTCTAGGCAGGAGCGCGGTGTACCCGCGCGAACGGATGACCATGCTCAGGCACAGAGGGGCGATCGTGATCGCGCTGCTCGCGGCGGCGCTGGCCTTGCCCGCCGCCGCCGCTCATGCGCGCGGAACGGGCCCGGACAGGGCGTTCCGGACGCCGGTCGCCCACGGCGCGGCCGCCGCCCACACGGCGGTCTCGCGCGGCAAGCTCGTCGCCGGACTGAGGAAGCTCTTCCGCCATGTCGGCAAGAGCGGGACCTTCGTCTTCGACCCGAGCACCAATCGCGTCCTCTTCGGCCGCAAGGGCGGGCGACGGCGGATCCTCGCCTCCAACTCCAAGCTCTTCACCACCTCGACCGCGCTGGCTCGGTTTCGGCCCGACGGCCGCCTGCACACCACCGCCTGGTCGAGCGACGTCATCAGCGACGGCATCTCCCAGGGCCTCTACCTGCGGGGCGGCGGGGACCCGACGCTGACAAGCAGCGGCCTCAGCAAGCTGGCCGACCACGTCCACGCCGCGGGTGTCGTCTCCGTGCAGGGCCCTCTGCGCTACGACGACTCGTTTCTGGATCCGGTGACGGGAATCCCCGAGCACGGCATCAGCACCGAGGGCGTCGGCACGCTCTCGGGACTCGAGCTGGACGGCGGCTCCCTGAACGATCCGGCCAAGACCGCGGCGCAGCGCTTCGTGGAGGACCTGCGCAAGGAAGGGATCTCGATCGGCGGCAATGTCACTCCCGCGGTTGTCCCGGTTGGGGCGTTCCAGGTCGCCGACAACGCGTCGGAGACGATGGCCGACCTGGTCCGGGACACGAACGTCCCCTCGAACAACTACCTCGCCGAGATGCTGCTCAAGGACGTCGGCGCCCAGTTCGGGGGAAGCGGATCGACGGCTGGGGGCATCTCGGTGGTCAGGGATTTCGCCGCCAAGCAGGGCGCCAAGTTCAAGGGCGAGAACGGTTCAGGCCTGACACGGCGCAACAGGGCCTCCCCCGCCTCCGTCGTCAAGCTGCTCGACTCGATGCTCGAGGACGACTCGCTCCGGGACGCCTGGGTCAACTCGCTCGCCGTCGCCGGCCGCACCGGCACCGTCGCCGACCGCATGCGAGGGACGGCGGCCGCCAAGCGATGCCATCTGAAGACCGGGACGCTCAACCGGGTGAGTGCCCTCTCGGGCTACTGCTTCCACGGTGGCAACGACCCGGCCCATGCTGTGATCTTCTCGCTGCTGATGAACAAGACGGACGTCAACCGCGCGCACCTGATCCAGGACCGGATGGCGGCCCTCATCGCCCGCTTCTCCCACTAGACCGGGCCTTCCCGGCCCGCGCCGTCGGTGTCTCGCGCTCGACTCAGTCACGCTGCATGGAACTACCGTGCACGGCGCGAATGCTCAGGTTGAACGGGAGGGACGGCGTCCGCGCAAAGCAGCGATGAAGCCTCAGGGCCAATTCGAGCTCGCCCCGGCGTGCGCCAACCCTTGACCCGAGCTGTTCCTCCACGGCTTTGATGCGGTTGGCGATGGTCTGCTGGTGGACCCCCAGCGACGCGGCGGCGGCGGCGGCGTTTTGATCGGCGCGGAAGTAGGCGAGCAGTGTCTCGCGCAACCGTTGTGAGCGAGCCGAGTCATCGGCGAAGCCGTGCAACTCCGCGTTGATGAATGTCCGTGCGCTTTCCTCATCCTCCACCGCGAGTGCCTCGAGGGCTACATCCCGAAAGCGGGTCACTCGTTCATCCGTCGACCACGCCACCCATCCCGCCCGCCTTGCTTGGCGATTGGTCAGTACAAAGCCCGCGGCGCCGGCAGCTTCCAGGCCGAGCGCGAGTTGGCCATGTGACGGCGTAAAGGAGGAGAGCGTGCGTTCCTCGGCGACGCCGAGTGGCGCCCCGCCGCTCGCCCAACCGAACCTTGTGCCTTCCATTCCGCTCTCGACAATCAAAACGGGACGCCCGAGCGCGGCTGCGAGCTCCTTCAGGGTGCGGTCCGGAGTCTCGCCCCAGGCGAGCATCCCCAGATGATGGTTGTCAAGCGGCCAGCCGACCGTCTCGGAGTCATGCTCGGCGCCGTTCAGCAGCTGGTGAACGAGAACCGTTCGCTCCCCGCCACGCTTGCGATGCACCTGCTCGCGCTCCCGCTCGTATTCCTCCGTCAGCAGCGCGCTGAGTCGATCGACGTAGTCGAAGAAAAATTTCGAGCCGCGATCCAGAAGCCGCCGCCGCGTCTCCGCGTCGGCGACGTGGCGGTCCACCAGATCCATCCAAGCCTCCCAGTGGCATCGGTGCCCGACTCGGAATCCGGTCAGGATCCACTCGAGCGGGACTCCGAGCTGGGCCATCGCACGGGTCCCAAAGGCGTCGGTAGGGGGCGCCGTATCCGGCAACGTGCCGGCGCGGAAAGCCTCGTACTCGGCCAGCATGCTGGCCTCCGAGAACTCGCGAATCCGCTCCTGAACCACCGGATCACCGATCGCTTCATCCGGGTAGTGCTCGCGCATCCGCCGCATGTGAATCGCGACGGTGTCATGAATGCGGGCCCCCAGTGCGTCAACAAGCTCGTCGAATGTGACGTTCAATCGAGTCCTGGTCGCCAAACTGCTCCTTGCTTATCGCGAAATTCGAAGATCCTACGAAGGGCCAGCATCTCGCATCGTCGCATACGGGTAGCGAAGCGGAGCCTGCCGAGCCAGGCTCACAGTGGTGCGCGGGGAAGCTGGAAACTGGCGCTCTGCCCTCCCTAGGCGGCGGGTCGATCGAGTGCTCTTGGCAGTCGGCGCCGGTGCGCTGCTCTCGGTTGTGCCGATCCTTTGGATCCTTCTCGTCTACGGACGGGCTCTCGCGGGCGCCGATCTCTGGGTGGCTGGGATTGCCCTCTCTGCCGCGACGGCAGGCATCGGCGCGGCGATGATCAGGCTCCTGGACGGCCCGCGATGAATTCGTGGATCGAGGTGCCGAAGGCTTGGATTGGCAGCCTCGGGGAGATCTTCGGCTTCGGGATGCGAGTGGCCGGCCTCGTCTACAACGGCCGCGTCTTTCAGTTCACCGGCGAGGCGCTCCGCCAGGCAGGGATCCTGATCCTCGGCTCGACGCTGGTGATCTGGGGGCTCGTCTTCATCATCGGGCTGCAGTGCGGGATCGAGGGCGCCTACCTGCTGCGGGCCCAGGGCGCGCCCGCGTACGCCGGCGTCTTCGCTGCCTGGTGTGACCTGCGCGAGCTCGTCCCCTACGCCTTCGGCTACATGATGGCCGCGAAGGTCGGGACCGGGATCGTCGCCGAGCTGGGGGCGATGCGGATCTCGGACGAGATCGACGCGCTCGAGGTCATGGGTGTCCCGCCGGTCACCTTCCTGGGCGCGACCCGCCTGCTCGCCGCCTGGATCGTGCTCCCCTTCATGTATCTCGGCGCCGTCGGCGTCGCCTACATCGCCAGCTGGATCGCCGTGGTCGAGCAGATCGGCGACGTCTCCTCGGGCGGCTACTTCCTGATCTTCTGGATGTTCCAGAACCCGCCCGACCTCTTATTCAGCTTGATCAAGGGCATGGCGATGGCGACTGTCATCGTGCTGGTCGGCTGCTACTACGGCTACACCGCAAGCGGCGGACCGGTCGGCGTCGGAGCGGCGACCGCCAAGTCGATGTTCCTCAACATCATCCTGGTCCACATCGTCGGCATGCTCGGGACGCTCGCCTTCTGGGGCACAAATCCGCGCGCCCCGATCGGCGGCTGAGAGCTGCGGTCAGGACAGCTAGACGCGGCCGCGCGGGGGCGCGCTGCGCTTCTTCGGTGCCCCGTCAGCGCCGACGAGCTTCTGCAGCGCCCC
The DNA here is from genome assembly GCA_963815665.1 of uncultured Solirubrobacterales bacterium. Taxonomy (GTDB): domain Bacteria; phylum Actinomycetota; class Thermoleophilia; order Solirubrobacterales; family 70-9; genus DASUPK01. The sequence continues at coordinate 533,849 of CAWFHN010000013.1, forward strand.
CTCGTCGATCACATCGACTCCCATCTGCTCCGCCTTGGCGAGCTTCGAGCCCGGGCTGTCGCCCGCGATCACGTAGTCGGTCTTCTTCGAGACCGAGTTGACCACCTTGCCACCGGCCAGCCGGATCAGCCTCGTGGCCTGCTCGCGGCTCAGGTTGGGGAGCGTGCCGGTGAGGACCAGCGTCCTGCCATCGAGGGGGCCGCCCTGCTTGCGGCGCTCCGAGGGGTCGAGCTCCATCCGCAGGCCGGCCTTGCGCAGCCGCTCGACCAGCTTCCGGGTGCGCTCCTCGGAGAGCTCCTCGTAGATCTGCTCGGCCAGGACCGGCCCGATCCCCTCCGCTTCAACGATCTGCTCGGGCGCGGCCTCCAGGAGCGCGTCCATCGTGCCGAAGTGCTCGGCCAGGGACTCGGCGTTGACGAAGCCGATGCCGGGGATGCCAAGGGCGTAGAGCACACGCGAGAACGGCTTGCGCTTGGAGCCCTCGATCTCGTCGATCAGGTTCTCCGCCGAGATCTGCCCGAAGCCCTCCAGCTCGGCGATCCGCTCAGCGGTCAGGTCGTAGATGTCGGCGGCGTCCGAGATCAGGCCCTCCTCGAGGAAGCGATAGGCGTTCTTCTCGCCGAGGCCCTCGATCTCCAGCGCGCCGCGGAAGTGCTTGACGTGCTGGAACTGCTGGCCGGGACAGCCGGTGCGGTTGGGGCAGATCGTGAAGACGCCGTCGCCGGGCTTCACGGTCGGCGTCCCGCACAGCGGGCACTTCTTCGGCGGCCTGGACCTGCGTGCACCCTTCTTCCGGCGCTGGATGATCGGCGAGACGACCTGGGGAATCACGTCGCCGGCCCGCATCACGACCACCTCGTCGCCCTCGCGGACGTCTTTGCGCTCCAGGTCCTCCTCGTTGTGCAGGGTCGCGGTGCTCACGGTGACGCCGCTGACGTGGACCGGCTCGAGCATCGCGAATGGCAGCAGGTGCCCGGTGCGGCCGACGTTCCAGACGATCTTGTTGAGCTTGGTGGTCGCTGTCGTCGGTGCGAACTTCCAGGCGACGGCCCAGCGGGGCTCTCGCCCGGCTACGCCGAGCTCGCGCTGCAGCCCGCGGTCGTCCACCTTGACGACGACCCCGTCGATCTCGAAGTCGAGCGCGTCGCGGCGGCCCTCCCACCAGCGGCAGCGCTCCGCCACCTCGTCAACGCCGTGCAGGATCGAGATGTCGTCGTTGACCTTGAATCCGCGGTCCCTGAGCCAATCGAGGGACTCGGAGTGGGCGTCGGGCTCCCAGCCCCTGAGGGCGGCCACTCCATAGCACCAGATCGAAAGCGGCCTGGTGGCGGTGATCGACGAGTCGAGCTGGCGAAGGGATCCGGCGGCGGCGTTGCGGGGGTTGGCGAAGGTCGGCTCCCCGTCCTGCGCGCGCTGCTCGTTGACCTTTGTGAACCCTGCAATCGGCAGATAGATCTCGCCGCGGACCTCGACCAGCTCGGGCGCGTCCTCGATGCTCAGCGGGATCGCCTTGATCGTCTTCAGGTTCTGCGTCACGTCCTCGCCGATCCGGCCGTCACCCCGGGTCGCGCCGCGGGTGAAGACGCCGTCCTCGTAGGTCAGCGAGATCGCCAGGCCGTCGACCTTCGGCTCGGTGACGTAGCGGATCTCCCGCCCGGTGATGTCGAGCCGCTCCAGCTGGCGCTCGACCCGCTTGGCCCAGGCCCGGAGCTCGTCCTCATTGCGGGCGTTGGCGAGAGAGAGCATCGGCTCGTGGTGCTCGACCTGCTGGAACTTGCCGAGCGGCTTCCCCCCAACGCGCTGGGTCGGGGAGTCCCGCGTGAGCAGCTCGGGGTTGGCCTCCTCGATCTCCCGCAGCTCGCGCAGGAGGTCGTCGTAGTCGGTATCCGAGACGATCGGGTCGTCGAGCACGTAGTAGCGGTGATCGTGCTTTGCGATCTCCCGCCGGAGCTCGCCGGCCCGCTTCTTGGCCCCCTTTGGCTTCGTCATCGGGCCGCCTCCTCCGCTTCGCGTCCGGGGGCGGCCGTCACCGCTGAGAGGGCGCCTCGGTGTCTTCGACGGCCGCCTCGGCCCTGGCGAGCATTCCCGCGAAGTCCCACTTCCTGAGGCGATCCAGGCTGGGACGGTCGGTGAGGTCAAAATGGACCGGCGTGACCGACACACGGTCTCGTGCGATCGCCGAGAGATCGGATCCCTTCTCGTCCTCGAACGACGGCTCGAAGCCGTAGATCCGGTACCTGAGCCGCCCGCTGTCCGGGTCCTCATCGACCAGCTGCATCTCGTCGTTGTAGAGCCGCTTGCCCAGGTGAGTCACCTCGACGCCACTGGGCTCGCCCGGGGGAAAGTTGACGTTGATCAGGGTGTCGGCGGGAAGCGGGTCCTCCGCGACCCGGCGAACCAACTCGGCGGAGAACGCGGCCGAAGCCGAGAAGTCGTAGTCCCGCCTCGCGTAGTAGTCCAGTGCGCCCGGAGCCGATTGCTGGGAGAGCGCGATCGCCGGGATGCCCAGCACGATCCCCTCCAGAGCCGCTGCCACCGTGCCCGAGTAGGTGATGTCGTCTCCCAGATTGGAACCGTGGTTGATGCCGGAGACGATCAGCTCCGGCCGCTCGCCGACCAGCCCGAGCTCGGCGAAGCGCACGCAGTCGACGGGCGTCCCGTCGGTCGCGTAGCCGATCGAGCCATCGTCGAAGGGGATCTCCTCGACCCAGAGAGGCGAGCGCGTCGTGATGCTGCGGGCGGTTGCACTGCGGTTGGAGTCCGGCGCGATCACGTGGACATCGAGATCGGGGATCTTGCGAAGCTCGAGCCGCAGAGCGTTCAGCCCCGTCGCCTGGATCCCGTCGTCGTTGGTGATCAGAACGCGCATCCGACTACCGATTCTAAGGTCGCGACGTTTGCGTCTATGCGCCCGACTCGGCGGGAGCCGCCTCATCGGGCTCGCGCCCGCGCCACGTGCGCAGCTGATCGCGCAGGTAGACCCAGGCGAGGCTGCAACCGAAGAGCACGGCGGCGACCGGGGCGGCCACCTCGAGCAGCTCGCTGCCCGTGGCCTCGCTGAACTCGTGAATTCCTCCGTAGACGAGGTACGCGGCGAAGGCGATCACCAGCACGCTCGTGGCCGTGAAGAACTTGCTCAGGTCGAGCTTCAGCGCGCCGCGGTAGAAGGCCACGCCGAGCCCGACGGCTGCCACCAGTCCCAAGACCCCGCCGGCGACCGCGATCACGGGCCCGGAGCTCTCGGTGGAGGCGAACAGGAAGAGGGCCGTCTCCAGCCCCTCCCGCGCCACGGCGATGAACGCCACCGTGGCGAGGCCGATCGCCCCACCGGTGCGAAGCGACTCGCTGACCTGATCTCGCAGGTGGGAGCCGATCGTGGCCGCCTGTTTTCGCATCCAGAACGCCATCCACGTGACCAGCGCAGCGGCGAAGATCATCGTGGCGCCCTCGTAGATCATCTCGCTCGTCCCCTTGAGCTCGCCCACGGAGAGGAACAGGGTCGCCCCGATCGCGAAGCTCGTGAGCGCCGCCGCCGCGACGCCCCACCAGACGGCGGTCGCCTGCTCACGCTGGCCGGTCTTGGCCAGGTAGGCGAGGATCAGGCCGACGATCAGCGCCGCCTCGAACCCCTCTCTCAATGTGATGACGAATGTGCCCAAGGGTTAGGGAACCCTAACTGATTGCGATTGCAGGCGTTCCTACGCCCGCACCCGGCGAGTGGATCAGTACCGAACGCTCGCCAGATGGAGACCGTGGGCCCGCGCCGTGTCCCCCGCCAGCTCCCGTGGCGCGCCCTCCAGCAGTGCCTCGAAGTCCTCGAACGAGCGCCTGCCGCCGGCCACCTCGAGCATCGTGCCCACCAGCACGCGGACCATGTTGCGCATGAATGCGTCGGCCTCGATCCAGAGCTCGACGACCGTGCCCTGACCCAGCACCCCGGTCTTCTCGTGCCACTCGGCGCGCAGGATGTTCCGCTGAAAGCGGACGTGCTCGGTCTGGGTCGGCGTGAAGGCGGTGAAATCGTGCGTCCCCATCAGCGCGTCCGCGCAGCCCGCCAAAGCATTGCGATCGACGCGATGCGGCCAGAACAGCGATATCCCGGCCTCGAAGGGGCTGGGTACTCGCTCGGCGAAGACCCGGTAGCAATAGGTGCGGGAGCGGGCGTCCCGCCGCGCATCGAAGCCGTCGGGTGCGGGCTCGGCGGCGAGGATCGCCAGGTCGGGGCCGGTCAGCGAATTGAGCGCCCGGCCCAGCTCAGCCGGAGGCTCGCCTTCGAGGCTCAGGCTCGCCACCTGTGCCCAGGCGTGGACGCCGGCGTCCGTCCGCCCCGCCACCGTCAGGGGCGCGGGCGCGCCGAGCATCCGCTCCAGCGCCGCCTCCAGCTCACCCTGAACCGTGCGTTCACCGGGTTGGGTGGCCCAGCCGGCGAACCCGGCGCCGTGGTAGGCGAGATTCATGCGCACGGACGCCATAAGTACGCGACACTACAAAGCGATGGCCCTGCCCGGCTCGGATGAACCAGCTTCGATCTCGCACGAGGAGGCCCGCCAGGAGCTCTTCGGCCACGGGCCGAGCAAGGCCGGACTCGCCGCATACGAGATCATCGTGCTCGTCATGGGAATGGTGGGGGCCGCGATCGCCTTCGATCAGATCGACAACTGGTCCCAGTGGGTGGTGCTGGCGGCGATCATCGCGACGGTGATCGGCTTCATGATCGCGGTCAGCCCCAACCGGCGGGGCGGATGAGATGGCTGTGACTAGGTTCACGGAGCAGCTCCGGCCGGGAGCGTAGGGTTCGGCCTAACAGCGGAGGAGGAGAGAATGGCCAACACGGACATCACCCAGCGCTCCCAGTACGAGCGCAGCGACCTGCTCGCCGGCGGAGAGGGGATCCGCCGAGGCGCCGAGAAGGGCTCCAGGATCTACAGCGTGATCGCCCTGATCGTCGGGATCGTGCTCTGCGTCGCCGCGCTCTCGACGATCGAGAGCTGGGCCCAGTGGCTCGTGCTCGGCGTGATCGTGGTGACCACCGTGGCGATCATGGCCGCGATCGGCCCGAACCGGAAGGGCTCCGGCTCGAGCTTCAAAGTCGGGCGTTAGACCAGCTCGAGGAAGACCATCTCGGCCGAGTCGCTGCGCCTCGGGCCGAGCTTGACGATGCGCGTGTAGCCGCCGGGGCGGCTCTCGTAGCGCGGCGCGATCTCCGTGAACAGCTTGTGGACCGCGAACTTGTCGTTGTGGAGCTCCGACAACGCCTGACGGCGGGCATGCAGGTCACCCTTCTTCGCGAGCGTGATCAGCTTCTCGAACTCGGGCTTGAGCGCCTTCGCCTTCGGCTGGGTGGTCCGAATCCGCTCGTGCTCGATCAGCTGCTTCGACATCGTGCGAAGCATCGAATTTCGGTGAGCCGCATCCCGGCTCAGCTTTGCTCTCTTGCGCTGGTGCCTCATCGCCGTCGCTCCGGCCAGGAACTCTAGTTGGCCTAGTCGGCCCGCAGCGAGAGGCCGCGTGCGCGGAGGGTTTCCTGGACCTCTTCGATCGACTTGCGACCGAAGTTCGGGATCGCGTTGAGCTCCGACTCCGACTTCCGCACGAGCTCGCCGACGGTCTGGATGCCGGCCCGCTTCAGGCAGTTGTAGGAGCGCACTCCGAGCTCGAGCTCCTCGATCAGGATCTCATCGAGCCCATCGGCACCCGGCACGGCCGTGGCCTCGCCGCCGCCGCCGCCTCCGTCCGCCGCAGCGATCGCTCCCTCGCCCCGCAGCTCATCGACGCGGTCGGCGGTGGTGAAGATCGCCAGGCTCTTGATCAGGATCTCGGCGGCCTCGCGGAGCGCTGCACCGGGCTCGATGGAGCCATCGGTCTCGACCTCGAGGGTGAGCTTGTCGAAGTCGGTCCTCTGCCCGACGCGGGCCGAGTCGACCGAATAGGCGGCGCGGCGAATCGGCGAGAAGATCGAGTCGATCGGGACTACGCCGATCGGCTTGTCATCCGACTTGTTCTCGTCCGCCGGCGAGTATCCGCGGCCGCGGCCGATCGTGAGGTACATCTCGAGCTTGGTCTTCTTCTCGAGGGTTGCGATCGGCGCCTCGGGATTGAGGATCTCGACGCCCGCGGGCAGGTCGATGTCCTTGGCCTTGACCTCGCCGGGGCCGGTGGCGACCAGCGGCGTCTCGACCTCATCGGCGTCGGTGTGCATGCGCACGACGATGTCCTTGAGGTTGAGGACCAGGTCGGTGACGTCCTCCTTCAGGCCCGGGATGGTCGAGAACTCGTGGGCCACGCCTTCGATGCGGACGCTGGTGATCGCGGCGCCGCCCAGCGAGCTGAGCAGCACGCGCCGCAGGCTGTTGCCGAACGTGTAGCCGAATCCCTTGTCGAGGGGCTCGATGGTGAAGGTGCCCTTGTTCTCCTCGGCATCCTCGCCCGCGATCTTCGGGACTTGGAAATCTGGCAGGGTGGTCATTGCTTCCATCAGGTATCTACTTCCTTCTCTGTGGGTTACTTCGAGTACAGCTCGACGATGAGCTGTTCCTCGACTGGCGCTGAGATCTCGCTCCTCTCAGGGAGCCTCAGCACCTTGGCGTTAAGTGAGTCGTGGTCCGCCTGCAGCCAGGCCGGCACTCCGGACGTGAGCTCCGTCGCGTTGCGCACCACGTCGGTGCCCGCGCTGTTCGGCTTGATGGTGATCACGTCATCGGGCTTGACCTGGTACGAGGGGATGTCGACACGGCGGCCATTGACGGTCCAGTGGCCGTGGCTGACCAGCTGCCTGGCCTGCCGGCGCGAGGCCGCAAAGCCGAGGCGCACCAGGACGTTGTCCAGGCGGCACTCCAGCAGGCGCAGCAGGTTCTCACCCGTGACGCCCTCCTGGCGGCTGGCCCTGTCGTAATAAGTCGCGAACTGCTTCTCGAGCACCTGGTAGTAGCGCTTGGCCTTCTGCTTCTCACGCAGCTGGGCCCGGTACTCGGACTGGCGCATCCGCCCGCGGCCGTGCTCGCCCGGCGGATAGGAGCGGCGCTCGACCCCGCATTTGTCGGTGAAGCAGCGAGAGCCCTTGAGGAACAGCTTCTGCCCCTCGCGGCGGCACTGCTTGCACTGGGCACCGGTGTCGCGGGCCATCAGACCCTCCTCCGCTTGCGCGGGCGGCAACCGTTGTGTGCCTGCGGCGTCACGTCCTTGACCGTGGTCACGTCGAGGCCGGCGGCCTGCAGGGATCGGATCGCGGTCTCGCGGCCGGAGCCGGCGCCCTTGGCGAACACCTCGACCTTCTCGAGGCCGTGCTCCATGCCCTTCTTGGCGGCCGCGTCGGCGGTCACCTGGGCGGCGAACGGGGTCGACTTGCGGGAGCCCTTGAAGCCGGCGCTGCCCGCGGACTCCCAGGCGATCACGTTGCCCTCGGGGTCGGTCAGGGTGACGATGGTGTTGTTGAACGAAGTCTTGATGTGGGCCTGGCCGTAGGTGACGTTCTTGCGGACCTTGCGGCGCGAGCGGCTCTTCTTCGGAGCTGGTGGCATCTAGCGGATTCCTCCGTTGCTCACTTGGGTTGCGGGGCCTTCTTGCGGCCCGCAACGCTCATCCTGCGCGGGCCCTTGCGGCCGCGCGCGTTGGTCTTGGTGCGCTGGCCTCTGACCGGCAGCCCGCGGCGATGGCGAAGTCCCCGGTAGGAGCCGATCTCCTGCAGGCGCTTGACGTTCTGGGAGCGCTCCCGGCGCAGATCGCCCTCGACCTCGCGCTCTTCGACCGCGTCGCGAAGCTTGATGATCTCGTCCTCGGTCAGGTCCTTGACCGCCGTGTTCGGATCGACGCCGGTCTTCTTCAGGATCTCATTGGCCGTCGAGCGGCCGATCCCGAAGACGTAGGTGAGGCCGATCTCGGCACGCTTGTTGAGGGGGAGGTTGACTCCAGCGATCCGCGCCATCTAGCCCTGCCTCTGCTTGTGGCGGGGATTGGGACAGATCACCAAGACGGCACCGCCACGGCGGATGACCTTGCACTTCTCGCACATCGGCTTTACAGACGCTCGGACCTTCATTCCCCTTCTCTCATGGGGTCGTATCTTGCTGGGAGTAAGCCCACGGGCCCCAGGAGTCGGGCCTATAGGCGTGAAAAACGCCGGCCACGCAGGCGTGAACCGACGCGTGGAATGTTAGCAACCTAGTCTTCCGGCCATGCGCGCCGGAGAGGAACGGATCAACGAGGTTGCTCCACAGCGATTGCGGATGTGAGCTTCCAGCGCGCGGGATCGAAACATCGAGCCGAGATCGATGTGGCAGGATGGACGCCGGGGCCTAAGCACCCAATCCCATCCACCGAGGAGGAGAGATGGAAGCAACGACCCGGACCCCACAAGAGGTCTTTCAGCATCACGGCGAGGTCTTGATGGCGGAGGACCTCGACGGAATCGTCAGCGACTACACCGACGATGCTCTGTTCATTACTCCGGACGGTGTGCTGCGCGGCAAGGAAGGCGTCCGCGAGGGCTTCGTGAAGCTGCTTGGCGATGTTCCCGGCGCCAGCTGGGACCTGCCGACGCAGATCTTCGAGGACGACATCCTGCTGCTCGAGTGGAAGGCAGAGTCTGAGAAAGTCAAAGTGGAGGATGGGATCGACACCTTCGTCTTCCGCGACGGTCTGATCCGTGTGCAGACCGTCCGCTACACGTTGATCCCGAAGGACTGAACGCCGATGAAGGCGGTTCGGCTCCACAAGTACGAGGAGCGGCCGGTCGTCGAGGAGGTGGTCGAGCCGGAGATAACCGACCCGCTCGACGTGATCGTGCGCATCGGCGGTGCCGGGCTCTGCCGCACCGATCTGCACATCATCGAGGGACAGTGGAAGGAGAAGAGCGGCGTCGAGCTGCCCTACACGCTCGGGCACGAGAACGCCGGTTGGGTCCATGAGGTGGGCAGCGCGGTCACCAACGTCGCGGAGGGAGATGCGGTGATCGTGCATCCGCTGATCACCTGCGGCCTCTGCCACGCCTGCCGGGCTGGCGACGACATGCACTGCGCGGCAAATCTCTTCCCGGGGATCAGCACGAACGGCGGATTTGCAGAGCTCCTGAAGACCAACGCGCGGGCGGTGGTCAAGCTGCCCGAAGGGGTGGAGCCCAAGGACGTCGCGGCCCACGCCGACGCCGGCCTCACCGCCTACCACGCTGTCAAGAAGGCTGAACAGCTCCTCTACCCCGGCACCACCGCCGTGGTGATCGGAGCCGGAGGACTCGGACACATCGGGATTCAGTCGCTGAAGGTCCTGACCGCCGCGCGGGTGATCGTGGTCGATCGCTCGGAGGACTCGCTCGAGCTGGCGCGCGAGTGCGGCGCGGACGAGGTGGTCGTCGCCGACGGTGGAGAGGTCGAGGCGATTCGCGAGCGGACGGACGGGCTCGGCGCCGAAGCCGTGATCGACTTCGTGGGCGAGGGCGGCGCCCTCGAGGACAGCATCGCGATGCTGCGGGAGGGCGGAACCCACTACGTGATCGGCTACGGCGGGGTACTCAGCATCCCGGCGATCGACATCATCTCGGCCGAGTTCAACTTCGTGGGCAACCTCGTTGGGACCTACAACGACCTGGCCGAGTTGATGACGCTGCAGGCCGAGGGCAAGGTCACGCTCCACACCTCCGCATATCCGCTCGACGCCGCCAACGAGGCGATGGACGACCTCGACGAAGGGCGGCTGCACGGGAGGGGCATCCTTATTCCCTGAGTCAACCTGGCCGGGGTATGCCGGCGATATATGCGTCGACGGCGCAATCTGTGTCCGGGCGCAAGTGTCTTATCGGTGCCGATCGACACACCGCCCAGTGTGGCACCGATCGGAGCAGGCGCGTTTGAGGAAGCTCAGTCCAGGTGCCAGGGGGTGAGGACGCGGGGGCCGTCCTCGGTGATCGCGACCGTGAACTCGAAGTGGGCGGCCAGGGAGTCGTCCTGGGAGTACACGGCCCAGCCGTCCGAGCCCATGCGGACGTCGGCGCCGCCGGCGTTCACCATCGGCTCGATCGCCAGGACCATGCCGATCTCCAGCTCCGGTCCCTTGCCCGGGTCGCCGAAGTTCGGGATCTGCGGGTCCTCGTGCATGTCGCGGCCGATCCCATGCCCTACGAGCGTGCGGATGATCGAGAGGCCTTCGCGCTCCACGCGCTGCTGGACCGCGTGAGAGATGTCGCTGAGATGGTTGCCCTTCACCGCCTGAGCGATGCCCTCGAAGAGGGCTTCGCGGGTCGTCGTCAGCAGCGGCTCGGCCTCGGCCGGGGTCTCGCCGATGGGGACGGTGATCGCCGCGTCGGCGACCCAGCCCTCATACGTGACCCCGACGTCGATCGAGAGGATGTCGCCGCGGCGCAGCTCGTAGGGGCCGGGGATGCCGTGGACCACCATCGAGTTGGGCGAGGTGCAGATCGAGCCCGGAAAGCCCCGGTAGCCCTTGAACGAAGGGACGCCGCCCTGCGAGCGGATGAACTTCTCGGCCGCCTCGTCGAGCTCCTTGGTGGTTACGCCGGGCCGGGCCATCGAGCGGAGCATCCGCAGGCAGCGGGCCTGAATCTTTCCGGCCGCGGCCATTTCCTCGATCTGCGCGGAGGTCTTGCGGATGATCATGCCGCGATACATGGTCCCGTCCGTCTCACATCCCCTCCTCTTCCTCTCGGCGCAGGGTGGCGAGGATCCCGTGAATCCGCTCCTCGACCTCGTCCGGGGTCTTGCTGCCATCCGCACGGCTGAGAATGCCGCGCTCCTCGTAATAGTCGATTAGGGGCTCCGTCTTCTCGCGGTACTGCGCCAGGCGATTCTTGATCACGTCGGGCTTGTCGTCGTCGCGGACGATCAGCTTGCCGCCGTCGATGTCGCAGACGCCCTCCTCCTTCGGCGGGTCGAACTCGACGTGGTAGATATGCGTTGGGTTCTCCTCACACGTCCGCCTGCCCCCCAGCCGGCGCACGATCTCGTCCTCGGAGACCTCGATCAGGACGGCCGCCGTCATCTCGCGTCGCAGCTCGCGCATCTTGGCGTCGAGCGCCTCGGCCTGGGGCACCGTGCGGGGAAAGCCGTCGAGGACGAATCCGTCCGCCGCCTCCTCGGTCTGCAGACGCTCGGCGATCACGCCGATGATCACCTCGTCCGGGACGAGGTCCCCGCGGTCCATGAAGTCCTTGGCCTGCTTGCCGATCTCGGTCCCCTCCTTGACGGCGGCGCGGAGGATGTCGCCGGTCGCGAAGTACGGCAACCGGAAGTCCTCGCGCAACCGCTCCCCCTGGGTTCCCTTGCCGCTGCCCGGCGGGCCCAGCAGGATGAGGTTCAGCTCGGACAAGCCCGGCACCAGGTCGCGCGCGTCACTTCAAGAAACCTTCGTAGTTACGCATCATCAGCTGGGCTTCCAGTTGCTTGACCGTGTCGAGTGCCACACCGACGACGATCAGGATCGAGGTCCCGCCGAAGAAGAAGTTGGCCGACGTCTGGCTGATCAGGATCGTCGGCAACGCCGCGACCGCGCCCAGGTAGAGGGCGCCGGGGAAGGTGAGCCTGGACAGGATCCTGTCCAGGTATTCGGCGGTAGGTCGTCCCGGTCGCACGCCGGGGATGAAGCCGCCGTACTTCTTCAGGTTGTCGGCCTGGTCCACCGGGTTGAAGGTGACCGCCGTGTAGAAGTAGGTGAAGATGATGATGAAGAAGACCTCTCCGACCACGTAGTGCCAGCTGTTGGGACTGAAGAACGCCGCGAAGTCGAGCGCCGCGGGGGTGTTGATCATCTGCCCGATGGTCGGGGGGAAGGCCATGATCGAGGCGGCGAAGATCACCGGGATCACGCCGGCCATGTTCACGCGCAGCGGTAAGTAGGTCGACCCGCCGGATGTCATCCGGCGGCCCACCACGCGTTTCGCGTACTGCACGGGGATCCGCCGCTGGCCCTCCTGGACGTAGACGATCGCCACGACCACCGCCAGGGCGATGAAGGGCATCATCACGACGAAGACCTGATCCGGGTTGTTCCACCACTTCGTGATCCCCTCCGGGATGCGGGAGACGATCGAGGCGAAGATCATCAGCGAGATCCCGTTGCCGATCCCCCGCTGCGTGATCAGCTCGCCCATCCACATCAGGACGGTGCACCCGGCGGTCAGCGTGACCACGATCAGGAACACCTTCGGGAACGTACGCTCGCCGATCACGCTCTGGCCGCCGGCGGCGAAGCTGCCCGAGCTGAACAGGAAGACATAGCCGAGCGACTGGGCGAACGCCAGGATCACGGTGAGGTAGCGCGTGTACTGGGTGATCTTCTGCTGCCCGACCTCCCCCTCCTTCTGGAGGCGCTCCAGTGAGGGGACGACCACGGTCAGGAGCTGCAGGATGATCGAGGCCGTGATGTAGGGCATGATCCCCAGCGCGAACAGGGAGAGCCGCGACAGGCTGCCGCCCGAGAAGAGGTTGAGGAAGCCGAGGATGTTCGAGCCCCCGACGTTGTTGACGCCGTCCTTGATCGCCTGGGCGTCGACTCCCGGCGACGGGATGTAGGCCCCCAGCCGGTACAGGGCGAGGATCGCGGCCGTGAAGATCAGCTTCTTGCGGATCTCCTGAACGGTGAAGGCGTTGAGAACGGTTTGGAGCATCAGATGACCTCGGCGCTGCCGCCGGCGGCTTCGATCTTCTCCTTGGCCTGGGCGCTGAAGGCGTGCGCCTTGACGGTGAGCTTCTTGGAGATCTCGCCGCGGGCGAGGATCTTGACGGGGTGGCGCCGCTTGGCGAGGCCGGCGGCGCGCAGCGACTCCGGCGTCACCTCGTCGTTCGCCTTGAAGCGGGAGTCGAGGTCCGAGAGGTTGACCGGCTGCGTCCGCGTCCGGAACTTCTCGAAGGGCATCGACATCTTCTTGTGAGGCCCGCGCAGCTTGCGCATCCGCATGTGGATCGGGTTCTGCCCGCCCTCGTAAGCCGTCTTGCGCTTGTTGCCCGAGCGGGCGCCCGCGCCCTTGTGTCCGCGGCCCGAGGTCTTGCCGTGCCCGGTACCGGGGCCGCGTCCGAGCCGCTTGCGCGGCCGCCGCGATCCCGGAGCGGGCTTCAGCGAGTGCAGGCCGACCTTCTTCTCCTCAGCCACCCGATACCTCCACGAGGTGAGACACGTTGCGGATCATCCCCCGGAGCTGAGGCGTGTCGGTGTGCTTCGCCTCCTTGCCGATGCGGCCGAGCTTGAGCGAGCGCAGGGTGTCGCGCTGGACGCCGGAGGCGCCATTGGAGGAGCGGACCTGCTTGAGGGCGACGTCGGCCATCAGGACTGCTCCTCAGAAGTTGTTGTTGCCTCGGCTTCGCCACCAGAAGCCGCATCCGCGCTAGCCTCGTTCTCGGCGGCGGCTGCGGGCGCGGCAACCTCCGTCGGCGCAGGCCCCTCGGCCTCCGCTGCGGCCGCCTTGCCGTTGCCGACGCCGAGGACCTCGCGCACGGAGATGCCACGAAGCTTCGCGACATCCTCCGGCCGGCGCAGGCTCTCGAGGCCCGACATGGTCGCCTTGACCAGGTTGATCGGGTTCTGGGTGCCGATGCTCTTGGTGAGCACGTCCCGGACGCCGCCGAGCTCGAGCACGGCGCGCACCCCACCGCCGGCGATGACGCCGGTACCGGGGCTGGCCGGGCGCAGGACGACGTGTCCGGCTCCGAAGCGGCCGATCACGCGGTGGGTGAGGGTCTGCCCGTACTTGGGCACCCGGATCAAGTTCTTGCGGGCGTCCTCGACCGCCTTCTGGATGGCGAGCGGGACCTCGCGGGCCTTGCCGTAGCCGATCCCGACCACGGAGTCCTCGTCGCCCACTGCGACCAGGGCGGTGAACGAGAAGCGCCGGCCGCCCTTGACCACCTTGGCGACGCGGTTGATCTCGATCACCCGCTCCTGCAGGTCGAGGCCCTTCGGGCTGACGGTCTCTACTGCCATCGGACCGACGAAGGTAGCGGGTTTGTGTTGGCGGCCATCAGAACCGGAGGCCCCCCTCGCGGGCGCCCTCGGCGACCTGGGCGACGCGGCCGTGGAAGCGGTAGCCGCCGCGGTCGAACACGCAGGTCTCCACGCCCGCGGCCTTGCCGCGCTCGGCGAGGAGCTCCCCGACGCGCTTGGCCTGCTCCATCGAGCTCAGCTTGCGAAGGTCAGCCTCGGTCCAGGAGACGGATGCCACGGTGCGGCCGGCGTCGTCGTCGATCAGCTGGGCGAACACGCCACGATTGGACCGGTACACGGACAGGCGGGGGCGCTCCGCGCTGCCGCGGATGCGGGCGCGAACGCGCCGGCGTCGGCGAAGCCTCCTCTGGGGCTTGGTGAGCACAGTCATCTGATCAGGCTCGCTTCCCGACCTTGCGCGCCACGTGCTCGCCGGCGTAGCGGACTCCCTTGCCCTTGTAGGGCTCGGGGGGGCGCGACTTGCGGATGCGCGCAGCCGTCTCACCGACCAGCTGCTTGTCGATCCCCCGGACGATGACCTCGGTGGGCTGCGGCACCTCGAACTCGATGCCGTCGGGCGCTTCGATCGTCACCGGATGGGAGTAGCCGAGCGCCATCTCGAGGTTCTTGCCCTTCAGGTTCGCCCGGTAGCCGACGCCCTGGATCTCCAGGCGCCGCTCGAAGCCGTCGGTGACACCCTCGACCATGTTGGCGATCAGGCTCCGCGTGAGCCCGTGCAGGGCGCGGTGCTCGCCGCGGTCGGTGGGCCGGGCGACGGTCAGGGTGCCTTCCTCGATCGCGACCTTCATGTCGCGATTCACGTGCTGGTTGAGCTCGCCCTTGGGGCCCTTGACGGCGACAGCGCCGGGCCTGACGTCGATGTCGACGCCCTCGGGGATCTCGATTGGCTTTCTTCCGATTCGACTCATCAGCGGTTCCTCACCAGACGTGCGCGACGACCTCTCCGCCGACGCCCCGCTGTCGCGCCTCGTGACCGGTCATCACGCCGCGCGAGGTGGACATGATCGTGGTGCCCATGCCCCCGAAGACTCGCGGGACTTCGTCCTTGGGGACGTAGCGGCGGCGACCCGGGCGGGAGTCCCGGTCCATGCCGCTGATCACCGGATCGCGGTCCTCGGTATAGCGGAGGCGGACCTTGATCACCTCTCCGACCCGCGCCGGCTCGACCTTGAAGTCGGAGATGTAGCCCTGCTCCTTGAGGATGCGGCTCATCTCGCGCTTCAACCGGGAGGCGGGGATCTCCACCTCCTCGTGGTCGGCCTGGAGCCCGTTGCGGATTCGGTTCAGATAGTCGGAAATCGGATCGGTCAGCACTTGATCATCACCGCCATCTCACCAGCTCGACTTGGTCATGCCGGGCACGTAGCCGTTGTGCGCGGCCTCGCGCAGACAGATCCGGCAGAGGCCGAACTTGCGGAAGTACGCGCGCGGCCTGCCGCAGCGGCGGCATCGGTGGTACCCGCGCGTCTTGAACTTGGGATCGCGGCGCTGCCGGACCCGTTGTGATGTCTTGGCCATTACTCCTCTTCCTTGCTTGAAGTCTCATCTGAGTCGCCCCCGCCGTCGCCGCCTTCGCCCTCGGCCTTGGCCTCGGCACCCTCGGCGCCTTCCTCACCCTCCTCGCCCTCCTCGGGCTTCTCGGGCTTGGCGTAGGCCTCCGGGTTCTCCTCCTTGAGCTGCTCGAGGGCGGCCGCCTCGGCCTCGGCCCGCTCGCGGGCCTCCTCCCTGCGGCGCTCCTCCTCTTCCTCTTCCTCGATGTCAGCCTGGCCGGGACGACCCTCCTGGGAGAAAGGCATCCCCAGGCCGTCGAGAAGCGCGAACGCCTCCTCATCGGTCTTGGCCGTGGTGGTGATCGTCACGTCGAGGCCGCGGACCTCGTCGATCGAGTCGTAGTCGATCTCGGGAAAGATGATCTGCTCGCGGATCCCCATCGAGTAGTTGCCGCGGCCGTCGAACGAGCGCGGGTTGAGCCCACGGAAGTCGCGGATCCGGGGCACCGCGATGGAGTTGAGACGGTCCAGGAACTCCCACATCCGCGCGCGCCGCAGCGTCACCGCCAGGCCCACGGGCATCCCCTCGCGGACCTTGAAGTTTGCGACCGACTTCTTCGCGCGGCGCACGCTCGGCGCCTGGCCGGCGATCGTCGCGAGCTGCTCCGTGGCCGCCTCGAGCATCTGGGTGTTCTGCTTCGCCTCGCCCAGGCCCATGTTGAGGGTGATCTTGTCCAGCGTCGGCACGGCCATCGGCGATGAGTAGCCGAAGCGCTTGGTGAGCTCGGGCTTCAGCTCCTGCTCGTAGGTCTCGCGCAGCCGGGGCGGCGGGGCCGCCTGCTTTGCCTGTTCGGTCGCGGCTTCCATCAGTCGAGGTCCCTTCCCGTCCTGGCGGCGATGCGCTTGCGCTTGCCGTCGGCGCGCTCGATCTTGACCCTGGTGGGCTTGTTGTCCTCCTTGTCGAGCAGCATCACGTTGGAGACGTGAATCGGCCCCTCCCGCTCGATGATCCCGCCGACCTCGCCGCCCTTCGAAGCGTCCTTGACGGAGCGCGGGCGCTGGTGGCGCTTGATCATGTTGAGGCCTTCGATGAAGACATAGCCCTTCTTCGGATTGGTCCGGATCACCTTGCCTCGCTTGCCGCGCTCCTTGCCGGCGGTCACGATCACGTCGTCGTCCCTGCGGACTCGCATTGAGCGTCCCATTGCTAGAGCACCTCCGGGGCGAGGGAGACGATTCGCATGAAGTTCCTGTCGCGCAGCTCGCGGGCGACCGGGCCGAAGATGCGGGTGCCGCGAGGGGCGCCGTTCTCGTCGATCAGGACGGCGGCGTTCTCGTCGAAGGCGATGTAGGTGCCGTCGCCGCGGCCCAGCTGCTTGCGGGTGCGAACCACGACCGCCTGCACGACCTCGCCCTTGCGAACCCCGCCGTGCGGCGTGGCCTGTTTCACCGTCGCGGTGATCGTGTCGCCGATCCGGGCGTAGCGGCGATCCGATCCGCCCTTGACGCGGATGCAGAGGATCTCGCGCGCGCCGGAGTTGTCGGCGACCCGGAGCCTGGATTCCTGCTGGATCATTTCGCCGACCTCACTTCGCCTTCTCCAGGATCTCGACCAGCCGCCAGCGCTTGGTCCTCGACAGCGGCCGCGTCTCGACCACCTTGACCAGGTCGCCTTCCCCCGCCTCGTTCCGGGCGTCGTGAGCGTGCAGCGTGCGCGAGCGGCGAACGATCTTCTCGTACTGCGGATGCCGCCGGGCGCTCTCGATCGCGACCGTGATCGTCTTGTCCGGCTTGCTGGAGGTCACGCGCCCCTGCCTCGTCTTGCGGCCGGCGGAGCGGCGCTCGGCGGGCGGTGTGCCGGTGCCGGCCTCGCCCTTGGTGCGACGCTTCGCACGGTAGGAGGAGCGCTTGCCGGCGGCCTTCTTGCGGCCCTCGCCACGCGCGGCCGCGCGCTCCTCGGGAGTCTGCTGAGGGCTCGGCTCGGCCGGCCGCCGGGATCGCTCCAGGCGGCGGCGGGCCTTCCAGTCGAGGCCCTCGAGTTCGTCATCCCCACCGCCGGTGTCCCCGGCTTCGCCATCAGAAGACGCCTCCTCGGCTTCATCAGAAGAGGCCTCCTCGCCTTCGGCTGGCTCCTCATCAGAACCTTCGGAGACCGCCTCGGCTGCGGGGGCCTCAACCTCCTTGGACGTCTGCTCCTCGGCCTGGGGCTCCTCGGCCGGAGTCTCCTCGGGAGTCTGCTCTTCCTGTGTCTCTTCGTTCTTCTCTTCTTCTGCCATCAGGCCCTCAGCTCGTGTTCGAGATCGATTCCGCGTTCCTTCGCCACCGTCAGCAGCCGGGCCACGTCGCGTCGTACGGCGTTCATCCGCGACGTGTTCTCCAGCTCGCCGGTCGAGTGCTGGAGGCGCAGCGCGAACTGCTCCTCCCGTGTCTGGTGGATGCGCTCCAGCAGCTCGTCGTCCCTGAGGTTGTGCGCCTCGGAGGCCTTCATGACTGCTGCTCCGCTCCCTCGCGATGGACGAACTTCGTGCGGATTGGAAGCTTGTGCCCGGCGAGGCGCATCGCGTCTTTCGCCAGGTCCTCCGGGACGCCGGCAAGCTCGAACATGACCTTGCCGGGCTTGACCACGGCGACCCAGCCCTCCGGGTTGCCCTTGCCCGAGCCCATGCGGGTCTCGAGGGGCTTCTTGGTGATCGGCTTGTCGGGGAAGACGTTGATCCAGACCTTGCCGCCGCGCTTGATCTTGCGCGTCATGGCAACTCGGGCGGCCTCGATCTGGCGGTTGGTGATCCAACCGCGATCGAGGGCCTTGAGGCCGTACTCGCCGAAGGCGACCGTGGTTCCCCCCTTGGAGTAACCCCGGCGACGGCCACGCATCTGCTTGCGGTAGCGAACCCGCTTCGGCATCAACATGGCTAACGACCATCCTCCTCGGCCTGCTCGGCGCGGAAGCCCTCGGGCATGACCTCGCCCCTGTTGATCCAGCACTTGACCCCGATCCGGCCGGTCGTCGTCTTCGCCTCGATGAAGCCGTAGTCGATGTCGGCGCGCAGGGTATGAAGGGGCACCCGACCGTCGGAGTAGCCCTCCGTGCGCGCCATCTCAGCGCCGCCCAGCCGTCCCGACACCTGGACCTTGACGCCCTTGGCGCCGGACCGCATGGCGGAGGTCAGCGCGCGCTTCATGGCGCGGCGAAACGCCACGCGATTCTGGAGCTGCTCGGCGATTGACTGCGCGACCAGCTTGGCGTCCAGCTCCGGGCGCTTGATCTCCTTGATGTTGACCTTGACCGGCTTGCCGGTGAGCTTGTGGAGCTCGCGGCGCAGCGCGTCGACCTCGGTTCCGGACTTGCCGATCACGATTCCGGGTCGCGCGGTCGAGATGTCGACCTCGACCTCGCCGGAGCCCTTCTTGATCGTGATCTTGGAGAGGCCCGCGTGCGAGAGCTTGTTCTCGATGTGCGAGCGGATCTCGAGGTCCTCGTTCAGGTAGTCCGCGAACTCCTTTTCGTTGTACCAGTTCGATTTCCAGTCGTGGATGTAGCCGACCCGGAATCCCTCTGGGTGGATCTTCTGTCCCATGCGGTCTCAGTCCTCCGGCGTCAGCGCCACGGCGATGTGGCTGGTTCGCTTGTTGATCCTCGTCGCGCGTCCCAGCGCCCGCGGCCGGTAGCGGCGCAGCGTGGGTCCTTCGTCGACATGGATGTCCTTGATCAGCAGGTCGTCGGCGACCAGGTCGTGGTTCGTCTCCGCGTTGGCCGCGGCCGACTCGATCAGCTTGCGGATGTCCTGAGCGGCGCTGCGGGTGGAGAAGCGGAGCAGCGGAATGGCGTCCTCGAGCGGCAGCCCGCGGACCTGGTCAGCGACCAGGCGCGCCTTGCGCGGCGCCACGCGCACGAATCGGGCGCTGGCGTTGACGACCGGGCGCTGGGCAGGCTCCTTCGGCTTCGGCTTCGCCTTTGCCTTCGCCTTCGGCTCAGCCTTGACCGGCGCCTTCTTCGCAGCGGGCTTCTTCGCAGCGGGCTTCTTGGCGGCGGCGTCCTTGGCGGCCGGCTTCTTGGCGGCGGGCTTCCCGGCGGGAGCCTTCGGCTTCGCGGCAGGCTTCTTCGCGGCAGGCTTCTTCGCGGCAGGCTTCTTCGCCGCGGGCTTCCGAGCCGGCTTCTTCGCGGTGTCCTTCTCGGTCTTCTTCTCGTCAGCCATCGCCTAGTCCCGCTCGCTCGCCGTCCCGGCGCCCGAGTGGGCGCGGAAGGTGCGCGTCGGCGCGAACTCGCCGAGCTTGTGGCCGACCATCGACTCCGAGATGTAGACCGGCACGTGCTTGCGGCCGTCGTGTACGGCGATCGTGTGCCCGACCATCTCGGGGAAGATCGTCGAGTGGCGCGACCAGGTCTTGAGCATCTGCTTCTGGCCTGACTCGTTCATCGCGGCAACGCGCTTCATCAGCCGCTCCTCGGCCCACGGGCCCTTCTTGGTCGAGCGTCCCATCAGATCTCCTACTTCCTCTTTCCTCGACGGCGGCCGCGCACGATCAGGTCGTCCGAGCGCTTGCCCTTCTTGCGAGTCCGGTAGCCGAGCGTCGGCTTGCCCCACGGGGTGACCGGATGACCGCCAGGCGTGTGATGCGCCTCGCCGCCGCCGTGCGGATGGTCCACGGGGTTCATGGCGACTCCGCGGGTCTGCGGGCGCTTGCCCTTGTGGCGGTTGCGGCCGGCCTTGCCGATCTTGACGTTCTGGTGCTCGGCGTTCGAGAGCGTGCCGACGGTGGCGCGGCACTCGCCCCGCACCATGCGGACCTCGGACGACGGCAGTCGCAGGCTCACCATGACACCCTCCTTGGCGACCACCTGAATCGCGGTGCCGGCGGCGCGACCCAGCCGGCCGCCCTGGCCGGGGATCAGCTCCACGTTGTGCACGACCGTGCCGGTCGGGATGCGCGCAAGCGACAGCGAATTCCCGGGTGCGATGTCGGCGCCCTCCCCCGAGACGACCTCCGCGCCGACGCGCAGGCCCTGCGGGGCGAGGATGTAGCGCTTCTCGCCGTCCGCGTAGTTGAGCAGGGCGATGCTCGCCGACCGGTTCGGGTCGTACTCGATGGAGGCGACACGAGCGGGGATCCCGTCCTTGGTGCGCTTGAAGTCGATTCGCCGGTAGCGGCGCTTGGCCCCGCCGCCGCGATGGCGGGCGGTGACCCGGCCCTTGGAGTTGCGGCCGCCGGAGGAGGTCTTGCCCTTGGTGAGGCCCTTGGTGGGCTCGGCACCGCTGAGCTCCTCCCGCATCGGATAGGTGCCGAAGCGCCTGCCGGGGCTCGTCGGTTTGGTCTTGCGGTTCGCCATCAGATCTAACCCTCCACCGCCGCGCCCTCGAACAGCTCGATCCGCTCGCCGGCCGCGAGCTGGACGATGGCCTTCTTCCACGAGCGCGAGCGGCCCGAGTGGAGCCCGCGCCGCTTCGGCTTGGACTTCACCTTGGAGGTGCGCACGGCGCGTACGTGGACATCGAAGATCTCCTCGACCGCGTGGGCGATCTGCAGCTTGTGAGCCCGGTCGTGCACCCGGAACGTGTACTTGCCCTCGGCCATCAGGGCATAGCTCTTCTCCGAGACGACGGGCCGGATGATCACCTGGCGCGGGTCCATCAGACTGCCCTGCCCTTCAGCTCCTCGAGCGCGGCCTCGGTGAGAACGAGCGAGGAAGCGCCGACGACGTCGGCGACACCCGCGGCGCTCGCGAGCGCGACCGTGATGCCCGGGATGTTGCGGAAGCTCTTGGCCACGGCGTCATCCTCGGCGCCGACCACGATCAGTGTCGGCGCATCGGCGCCCCACTTCTTCAGGGCGTCGGCCGCCTGCTTGGTGGCGGGCTCGCTGAAGCTGGAGCCGTCCAGGACGGCGACCGTGCCGCGCTCCGCGTGGACGGTGAGGGCAGCGCGCAGCGCCTTTCGCCGGGCCTTGCGGTTGACCTTGACGGTGTAATGCCGCGGCTTGGGGCCGAACGCGGCGCCGCCGCCGTAGCGGTGCGGCACGCTCAGAGCACCAGCGCGGGCGCGGCCGGTGCCCTTCTGGCGCCAGGCCTTGGCCGTTGTCATCGACACCTCGCCGCGGGTAAGGCTCGAGTGGGTGCCCCTGCGCCGCGCGGCCATGTCGGCGCGGGCGGTCTCGTAGACGAGCGCCTCGTGAAACGGCTCGCTGAAGATCTCCTTCGGCAGGTCGGCCTTGGCCTGCTTGCCGAGCGATGTCGCCTTGAGTTCAGGCATCGCTGCGCACCTCCACTGTGGCGTTCTTGCCGCCGGGCACGGAGCCCCGGATCAGCAGCAGGTTGCGCTCCGCATCGACCTCGACCACGCGGGCCCCCTGTTGGGTCACCCGGCGCGATCCCATCTGGCCCGGCATGCGCATGCCCTTGAAGACGCGGGCGGGATCGGCGCTCGCGCCGACTGAGCCCGGCGCGCGGACGTTATGGGAGCCGTGAGTCTCCGGTCCCCGGCTGAAATTGTGCCGCTTGATCGTCCCCTGAAAGCCCTTGCCGATCGAGACGGCCGAGACCTTCACCTGCTCGCCGGGCTCGAAGTTGTTCACGGTGACCTCATCGCCGATTTTCGGGCCGGCGTCCGACCCGGCTTCGCCCTCAGAATCAGAAGAGGCCGCATCAGAAGACGCCTCCTCGCCGGCGGCGTCAACCTCCTTGGTCGCTGAGATCTCGGCGTCGCGGAACTCAACCAGCGTCCGCAGGCCCGCGGCTCCCGCCTTCTTCAGGTGGCCGGCCTCGGCCTTGGTGAGCCTGTCCTCGGCCACCGGGATCCCGGCGAGCTGGACGGCGTCATAGCCGTCGCGGTCGGCCTTGCGGATAGCGGTGACCTTGTTGGGCGCGGCCTCGATCACCGTCACGGGCACCGCCGAGCCGTCCTCGAGGAAGACCTTGGTCATGCCCAGCTTCTTGCCGACGATCGCGCTCATATCTCTAAAGCCGGATCTCCACGTCGACTCCCGCGGGGAGGGTCTCCATCCGCTGCAGCTCGTCGACGGTCTTCGGGGTGGGCTGGTGGATGTCGATCAGCCGCTTGTGGGTGCGGATCTCGAAGTGCTCGCGAGAGTCCTTGTCCTTGAACGGAGACCGGATCACGCAGTAGACGTGCTTGTCGGTCGGCAGCGGAATCGGCCCGGCGACGGTCGCGCCGGTCCGCTCCGCGGTCCCGACGATCTCCTGGGCGGCCCGGTCTATGGCGTCGTGGTCGTACGCCTTCAGCCGGATCCTGATCTTTCCTGATGTCAGTGAAGCCACTCTGATTCGCCTTTATTGATGGTGGTCTTTGCGCAGCTAGGGCGCTGCCCCGTGTAGCGAGAGGGCCGCGCCCTGGTCGTATGTCTTGCAGTTGTCCGGGCCCTTTGCCCTGGTGGGAGGGCCGTACTAACAACGAGCCCCCGAGGGGGCCCGTCCTGGAGCTATTCGACTACCTCGGTGACGACACCCGAGCCGACGGTTCGCCCGCCCTCTCGAATGGCGAACCGGAGGCCCTGGTCCATGGCGATCGGCTGAATCAACTCGACCTCCATCTCGGCGTTCTCGCCCGGCGCCACGAACTCACGACCGTCGGGGAGCTTGACGACGCCGGTGACGTCGGTGGTGCGGAAGTAGAACTGCGGCCGATAGCCGGAGACGAACGGGGTGTGACGACCGCCCTCCTCCTTCTTCAGGCAGTAGACCTCCGCCTTGTACTTCGTATGAGGCGTGATCGAGCCGGGCTTGCAGAGCACCTGCCCGCGCTGGATCTCCTCGCGCTTCGTGCCTCGGAGCAGCGCGCCGATGTTGTCGCCGGCCCGGCCCTCGTCGAGGATCTTGCGGAACATCTCGACGCCGGTCACCACCGTCTTGGTCGTGTCGGTGATCCCGACGATCTCGACCTCGTCGCTGGTGTTGACGACGCCCTGCTCGACGCGGCCGGTCGCGACGGTGCCGCGGCCGGTGATCGAGAAGACGTCCTCGACCGGCATCAGGAACGGCTTGTCGAGGTCGCGCTCGGGCTCGGGGATGTACTCATCGAGCGCGGCGGCCAGGTCCATGATGGACTGCTTGGCCTCCTCGTCGCCCTCGAGCGCCTTCAGCGCCGAGCCCTTGATGATCGGCACGTCCGCTCCGGGGAACTCGTACTCGGTGAGCAGGTCGCGGACCTCCTCCTCCACGAGCTCGATCAGCTCGTCGTCGTCGACCATGTCGACCTTGTTCAGGTAGACGACCACGTACGGGACGTTCACCTGGCGCGCCAGCAGGATGTGCTCCCGCGTCTGCGGCATCGGGCCGTCGGGCGCGGAGACCACCAGGATCGCCCCGTCCATCTGGGCGGCGCCGGTGATCATGTTCTTGACGTAGTCCGCGTGGCCGGGACAGTCGACGTGGGCGTAGTGCCGGTTGTCCGTCTCGTACTCGACGTGCGAGGTGGCGATCGTGATCCCGCGCTCCTTCTCCTCGGGCGCGTTGTCGATCTCCTCGAACGTCTTCACGTCGGTGCCGCCCTTGTCGGCGAGTGTCTTGGTGATCGCGGCTGTCAGCGTGGTCTTGCCGTGATCGACATGGCCGATTGTGCCGACGTTCACGTGCGGCTTATCGCGATCGAACTTCTCCTTGGACATCTCGCTCCTTTGGGGGTCTAGTGGGTGTCTTTAAGTCTGTTTTGCGGCAAATCGTTCGGCTGTTGACCAACCTGGGGAATATAGCCAGCGAAACCGGAATCCGTGGCTGGCCTAGGCACCGGCTCCCACGGGCTCGCCTGAGCGGTGCTCCGTGATCTCCTCGGCGATGTTGTTGGGTACCTCTTCGTATCGCTCGAACTGCATCGTGTAGCTGGCACGGCCCTGGGTCGATGACCGCAGGTCGGTGGCGTAGCCGAACATCTCGCCCAGCGGCACGTAGGCATGGACCGCCAGCGCGTTGCCGCGCGGCTCCTGGCCCTGGACCTTCCCGCGGCGACGAGAGAGGTCGCCGATCACCTCTCCCAGGAACTCCTCGGGGGTCACGACCTCCACGGACATCACTGGCTCCAGCAGCACCGGCTTGGCCTTGCGTGCACCTTCCTGGATCGCCATCGAGCCGGCGATCTTGAACGCCATCTCCGAGGAGTCGACGTCGTGGTAGGAGCCGTCGGTCAGCTCGACCCTGACGTCGACCATCGGGTAGCCGGCCTTGACGCCCGACTGCAGCGCCTCCTCGATCCCCGCCTCGACGGAGGGGATGAACTCGGAGGGGATGCTGCCGCCCTTGATCTTGTTGATGAAGTCGAAGCCCTCGCCGGGGGCCGGCTCAACGTTGATCACCACATGGCCGTATTGGCCGCGACCGCCGGTCTGGCGGACGAAGCGTCCCTGGACCTTCTGCACGGGCTCACGGATCGTCTCGCGATAGGCGACCTGCGGCCGGCCGACGTTGGCGTCGACGGAGAACTCCCGCAGCATGCGATCGACGATCACCTCGAGATGGAGCTCGCCCATGCCGTGGATGAGGGTCTGGCCCGTCTCGTCGTCGGACTCGACCTGGAAGGTCGGATCCTCCTCGGCGAGCTTGGCGAGGCTCTCCGAGAGCTTCTCCTGGTCGGCCTTCGTCTTGGGCTCGATCGCCACCGCGATCACCGGCTCCGGGAACTCGATCTGCTCGAGCTCGATCGGCGCGTCCGGAGCGCACAGGGTGTCCCCGGTGGAAGTCTGCTTGAGGCCGACGCCGGCGAGGATGTCGCCCGCGAAGCACTCCTCGATCTCCTCGCGATGGTTGGCGTGCATCATCAGGAGCCGCCCGATGCGCTCGGTGCGCCCGGTCGAGGCGTTGAGCACGCGGCCGCCCGCGGAGAGCTTGCCGGAGTAGACGCGGAAGTAGGTCAGCTTGCCGACGAAGGGATCGGTCATCACCTTGAACGCGAGGGCCGCGAAGGGCGCGTTGTCGTCTGCGGGGCGCTCGGCCTCCGCCTGCTCGCCGTTCTCGCCCTTCTTGGCCGGCTCGAGGCCCTTCACCGCGGGAACCTCCAGCGGCGAGGGCAGCAGCTCGACGATCGCGTCGAGGAGCGGCTGGACGCCCTTGTTCTTGAAGGACGAGCCGCAGAGGACCGGCGTGACCTTGATGTCGAGGGTGGCCCGGTGGAGCGACTTGGCGATCCGCTCGTGCGGGATCTCCTCGTCGTTCAGGTAGGCCTCCATGAGCTCGTCGTCGTAGTCGGCACATGCCTCGATCAGATGGGTGCGGTGCTCGTGGGCAAGATCGACCAGGTCCTCCGGGATCTCGGTGTACTCGAACTCCGTGCCGAGCTCGTCCTTCCAGACCAGGGCCTTGTTCTCGATCAGGTCGACGACACCGGTGAAGTCGGCCTCGTTTCCGATCGGGACCTGGATGGGAAGCGGGTTGGCTCCGAGGCGCTCACGCATCGTCTCCACGGCCCCGAAGAAGTCGGCGCCGGTGCGGTCCATCTTGTTGACATAGGCGATGCGAGGCACGTGGTACTTGTCGGCCTGCCGCCAGACGGTCTCGGATTGCGGCTCGACCCCGGCTACCGAGTCGAACAGGGCGATCGCGCCGTCGAGCACCCGGAGGCTGCGCTCCACCTCGACCGTGAAGTCGACGTGCCCCGGCGTGTCGAGGATGTTGATGCGGTGGTCGTTCCACTCGCACGCCGTCGCCGCGGACGTGATCGTGATGCCGCGCTCCTGCTCCTGCTCCATCCAGTCCATGACGGCAGCGCCCTCGTGGACCTCGCCCATCTTGTGGGTGCGGCCGGTGTAGTAAAGGATGCGCTCGGTGGTCGTCGTCTTACCGGCATCGATGTGAGCCATGATGCCGATGTTGCGCGTCTTCTCTAGGGGGAAGCTTCGGGGCATGATCCTCTGTGGTCGTACTGGCGTGAGGCGGAGACGGAACGGTTAGTCTGAGTCCGGTATTCGCGCAGAAAAAAGGCCCTTACGGGCCCGAGCGCAAAGCGTCTCTTCGACCCGAACTTCTCCTATGTCGCGCCGTTCTCCATCGAAACGGTTAACGCCCGCGGGGGCCTCTTTGGGGCACCCGGAGCGACGGACGATGATAGCAGCGGTCCGCGGGCTCTCAGGTAGGGCGCACGCATGAGATTGCGCGGTCGCAAAGGCTCTGGCAGACGCCTCGACGAGCTCGCGGAGCGCACGCGACAGGAGGGCCGCGCGCTCTCCCGCAGGCGGCGGGTCGAGGCGAGGCGCTACCGGCCCGTGCTGGCCCCGACGGGCCGCTTCGTCGCCTCGCTCGCCCCCTACATAACCGGGTCCCTGCTGTTCGCGATCAAGCTGCTCGCCGCCCTGATCGCGCTGATCGCCGAGCTTGGGCAGGTCTGCGGAAGCTGGCTGGCCCGGCAGGCGCGGGTCCTGTCGGGCGGCATCGCGCGAGCCGCGCGCCGTTACGTCACCCCGCAGGCGACCGTTGCGTTCGTCGGCCTCGCCGCGGCGGTGGGCCTCGCCGTCTCCCAGTTCTTCGATTACCACGGGGTCGCCGTGGACGCGCCCAACTACGCCGGGGAGGTCGGCTCGGTGGCCAGCGTCCCGATGACCGGGACCGAGACGGCCGGCAGCGCCCATCTCTGGGTGCTCATCCCGATTGCTGCGGCCGCCGTAGTCCTGGTTATCGCCACCTATCGCGGCCAGACGCGGTTCGCGGGTGCGGTAGCGCTCTGCGGTCTACTCGGCCTCGCCCTCGCACTCGCCGTCGACCTGCCGCAGGGCCTGGACGCCGGCCGTCCGGGCCTCGCCTTCAGCGGGTCGGAGGCGGTGCTGCTCCAGGGCTTCTGGGCGGAGGTGGCCTGTTCGGCCGTCCTGGTGCTGTGCGGCGGCCTGCTGGCCCACTACTCTCGCGGCGTGGCACCGGAGAGGAGAGGCGGAGCCGAGCCGGCCGGCGGGAGCGGGCGGTTCTCGCGCGAGGACGTCGGGGGCATCTCGGCCGGCTTGCAGACCGAGTCATGAAGGGGCTCCCCCGGACCGAGACCCTGCTGGTGCTCGCCTGCGCCGCCGCGGCCGCGATGCTCGGCGTCTCGCAATTCACCGACATCTTCCACCTGACCCCGCCGGGGGGCGAGGCGCTGAAGGCGATAAAGGCCTCCGATCAGCACGGCTACGCGACCCTGGTGCTCGCGATCTTCGCCCTCATCCTGCTCGTGGTCGCGATCGCCGCTCGCGGCGAGCAGATGGGGCAGGTCGCCGCGATGGCCATCGCGGTCTGCGGCCTCGTGGCGCTCCTGATCTTCCTGATCGGCGACCTGCCGAAGGTGAACAACGTCGGCACGCTCGACGACCCGCGTCAGTCGTTCATCGATGCCGAGGCCAAACCGGTCGCGGGCTTCTGGCTGGAGCTGATCGGGGCTCTGGTGCTGACGGTCTGCGGCGCGGCGCTCGCCACGATGAAGTCGGGCAGCACCACCGAAACGGATGAGGCGCATGGAGTCCGCACCCACGACGGTCCGGCCCCCAAGGCGCCGGCAGCCCCGCGCCTGGAGCGCACCCGCGGCGACTAGCTAGTTACGACTACCACCGGTAATGCGCAAATGCCTTGTTGGCCTGCGCCATGCGGTAGATGTCGTCCTTGCGCTTCCAGGCGTTGCCCTGCTGCTTCGCTGCGTCGAGGATCTCGTTGGCGAGTCGCTCAGCCATCGACTTCTCTCCCCTGGCCCTGGCGAACTCGACCATCCAGCGGACTGCCAGCGTGCGGGCGCGGCGAGCCGGCACCTCGACGGGCACCTGGTAGGTCGCGCCACCGACGCGCCGCGACCTGACCTCGAGGACGGGCGTCAGCTGCTTGATCGCGCCCTCCAGCTCCTCGACCGGGTTGTTGCCGGTGCGCTCGCCGACCAGGGCGAGGGCGTCGTAGGTGATCTGCTCGGCCACCGACTTCTTGCCGTCGGTCATCACCTTGTTGATCACCTGCTGAACGAGCCGGCTCCGGTAGAGGGAGTCGGGCTCGAGCAGCCGGATTGTGGCCTGGTTGCGTCGCGGCATCAGATGCCCGGACTCGTGGTGGCGTGCGCGCGGTGACGCGACTGGCCGAGCAGATCAAGGACGCAGGGCGAAGCCTTTGGCGGTGCCAAAGGCGAGCCCGAGGACGAAGAGATGCGAAGCGCCAGGCGCGCCATCCGGGTGTGCGTCATCGCGGGGCCGGGCATCTATGAAGCCTTGACGCCGTACAGCGACCGGCCCTGCTTGCGGTCTGAGACGCCGGCGGCATCGAGCGCACCGCGGACGACCTTGTAGCGCACGCCAGGCAGATCCTTGACGCGTCCGCCGCGGACGAGGACGACCGAGTGCTCCTGAAGGTTGTGGCCCTCGCCGGGGATGTAGCTCGTCACCTCAAGCCCGTTGGTGAGGCGAACCCTGGCGATCTTCCGAAGGGCCGAGTTCGGCTTCTTCGGGGTCACGGTGGCGACGCGGGTGCAGACGCCACGCCGCTGCGGAGCGGCGACGCGCTTCTTGCGACCCTGGCCGGACTTCAAACCCGGGGTCGACATCTTCTTCTTCTTGTGGGTTCGTCCCTTGCGGACGAGCTGATTGGTGTTCGGCACGGCCGCGCATGGTAGCGGCCAACGTAATCTCCCGGGAACCGTGCCGCTGCTCCGCAAGAAATCAAAAGGCGACGGGCCGGTCCTCGCCGTCGACATCGACGGCGTGATCAGCCTCTTCGGCTTCGACCAGTCCGCCGAGCCAGGCCAGGGAGATCCGAGCAAGGCCCCCGGGGAGTTCCACCTGATCGACGGAATGCTGCATTGCATCGCGCTGGAGACGGGGCCCCGGCTCACTCGCCTCGCCAGGTCCTACAAGCTGATCTGGGCGAGCGGCTGGGAGGACCGCGCCAACGACAGCCTGCCGAGCATCCTCGGTGTCCCCGAGCTGCCCTACCTCACCTTCGACGGCCGAGCGCGGTTCGGAACCGCCCATTGGAAGCTGGAGGCCCTGGAGGAATACGCCGGCTCGAGGCCCCTCGCCTGGATCGACGACAGCTTGGACTCGAGCTGCCACCGTTGGGCCGAGAAACGATCCGCGCCCACCCTCCTCGTCCCGACGGAGTCCGACGTCGGCCTCCTCGATGTCCATGTCGAGGCCCTGGAGCGCTGGGTCGCAGACGGCTTTGAGCCGCGCTAGATCGGGGTAGACTCGCCCGGATGGGAGAGGTGGTGCCGATCATCTTCTTGGCCGTGATCCTGAAGATCCCGGTCTTCTATGGACTGTGGCTGATCTGGTGGGCCGTCAAGGCCGAGCCCGAGCTGGAGGATGCCGACGGCACCGCCGACGACCACACCTTCAAGCGCTGGCGCCGAGACCCGAGCAAGCCGAGGGGCCCGCGCCGCGGGGACCCGCACGGCGGCGCTGCGCAGGCACAGCCGGACTGCCCACCGGGCGGCCGCAAGCGCACGCCGCTGATCGCGCCGCGGCTCGCTCCGGGTATGGCAGCTCACGAGCAGCGCGAGCACACGCCGGCCGGCAAGTAGACAGCCGGCTGACGACAACCAAACAGGAGGGAACCGCATGGGACAGCCCGTGGTGCATTTCGAGGTGATCGGCAAGGACTTCGAGAAGCTGAAGGGCTTCTACTCCGAGGTCGCAGGCTGGAGCTATCAGGAGGCGCCCGCCGCCGGCCAGGAGGGCGTGCCCCCGTACGCGATGGTGCCGCAGGAGGACAACACAAACCCAGACGGAATCGGCATCGGCGGTGGAGTCGGCGTCGGGCCCGAGGGCTACGAGGGCCACGTCACCTTCTACATCGAGGTCCCGGACGTCGGCGCATCCCTGGATCAGGTGGAGAAGCTGGGCGGCACGAAGGTGATGGGCCCGGAGACGATGACGGAGGACCTGACGATCGGCCTCTTCAACGACCCGGAGGGCCACCTGATCGGCCTGGTGCAGGGGCAAGGCTCGTAGGCGCTAGGCGCGCGGGTCCTGTCGCCGCGAGGAATCCGCATCCTGCGGTACAGGCGTGTCCTCGGATGCGGACTTCCTCGCGGCGCCACCCGCGCGAGTAGCGCTCAAGCTTGACGCTGGCGGGACGCATCCGCCCGCCAATTCGCTCAGCTCTTGTCGGACTCTTCCGACTCGCCGGCACCGGCAGCCTGCCCGGCGCCCGGCGTTTCGATCTCAGACGCGAGCTCTTCGAGCTCCTCCGCGAACGACGGGCCGAAGCCCTCCATCGACGGTGAGCCTTCGCCGTCTCCGGCGAGGTCGAGCTCCTTGGCCAGCTCCTCCTCCGAGAACTCCTCGACCGGAGGCTGGGCCGGCTCGACCGGCTCGATCTGCAGCGAGCGGTAGTGCTTGAGGCCCGTGGCCGCCGGGATCAGCTTGCCGATGATCACATTCTCCTTCAGGCCGACCAGCCGGTCGCGCTTGCCCTCCAGGGCCGCGTCGGTGAGCACCTTGGTCGTCTCCTGGAAGGAGGCGGCCGAGAGGAAGGACTCGGTGGCGAGCGACGCCTTGGTGATCCCGAGGATGACCTCCTCGGCACGCGCCGGCGTCTTCGTCTTCTTGCCCTTGAACTTCTCGTTGATCGCGGCGAAGACCAGGCGGTCCTCCAGCTGGCCGGGAAGGAGCTCGGTCGAACCCTTCGACTCCACCCGCACCTTCTTCAGCATCTGACGCACGATCAGCTCGATGTGCTTGTCGTTGATGTCGACGCCCTGGGTCCGGTAGACGCGCTGGACCTCGGCGACGATGTAGACCTCGGTGTCGGTGCGGCCTCGGATCGCGAGGATCTCGGCCGGGTAGAGAGAGCCCTCGTTGAGCTGGGTCCCGACCTCGACGCGCTTTCCCTTCTCGACCAGGACGTTGGTCCGGGGCGGGAATGAGTAGGCGTTCTCCTCGCCCTTGTCGTCCGTGATCGTCAGCTTGACGGCCTTGTCGCTCTCCTCGAGGTCGCTGACCTTGCCGCTGACCTCGGCGATCTTCGCCAGGCCCTTCGGCTTGCGCGCCTCGAAGAGCTCGACGACGCGGGGCAGGCCCTGGGTGATGTCCAGGCCGGCGACTCCACCGGTGTGGAAGGTGCGCATCGTCAGCTGGGTGCCCGGCTCGCCGATGGACTGCGCGGCGATGATGCCGACGGCGTCGCCGATCTCGACGAGGAAGCCGGTCGCCGGCATGACGCCATAGCACTGGCGGCACACCCCGGACTCGGCCTCGCACTTGAGGACCGAGCGGACCGGGACCGTGACGTCCTCGTCGTCCTTGAAGCCCTCGGCGATGTCGTGCACCTCGGGCCAGTCGATCTGCTGATTGCGCTTGAGCAGGTCGCGACCGCGCTTGGTCGTGAACTTCTTCGCGGCCACGCGCCCGATCAGGTTCGGGTTCAGCTCATTCGCGTCGCGGTAGAGCGGCATCTCGATGTGGTCCTTGGTCTTGCAGTCCTCCATGCGCACGATCACGTCCTGGGAGACGTCGACCAGGCGGCGGGTCAGATAGCCCGAGTCCGCGGTGCGGAGCGCCGTGTCGGCGAGTCCCTTCCGGGCGCCGTGCGTCGAGATGAAGTATTCGAGGACCGAGAGGCCCTCCATGAAGTTGGCCTTGATCGGCCGCTCGATGATCTCGCCCTTCGGATTCGCCATCAGGCCTCGCATACCGGCCAGCTGGCGGATCTGCTTGAACGAGCCTCGGGCACCCGAGTTGGCCATCATGAAGATCGGGTTGAGCTCGTCGAGGTTGCGCTCCATCGCCTGCCCGACCTCCTCGGTCGCGCGATCCCACTGGCCGGTGATCGCCTCCTTGCGCTCCTCGGCGGTGATGTAGCCCTCCTCGTACTGCCCCATGATCTCCTCGCTCTGGTTCTCATAGCGCTCGAGGATCTCCTCCTTGTCGGGAGGAGCGACCACGTCGTTCTTGGAGATCGTGATCCCCGCCTCGGAGGCGAAGTGGAAGCCGAGCTCCTTGAAGGAGTCGAGCACCAGCGAGACCGCCGCGGCCCCGTAGTCCTCGACCAGGTCGCTGACGATCTCGTTCACGTCACGCTTCTTCAGGGAGCGGTTCACGAACTTGTACTTCTCGGGGTCGTACTCGTTCTCGAGTGCCTCGGCGATCGCCCGCTCGACCCGGTCGTTGTAGATGATCCGGCCGACCGTGGTCAGGAAGTGCTCGTGACCGGGGCGGCGGTACTCCGCGAAGTCATGCAGCTGGACGATCCCGTTCTCGTAGGCGAGCTCCGCCTCCTGCGCGGTCCTGAACGGATGCGGCTTCTCGTCCAGGGTGGCGGCGTCGAGCTCCTCGACGTCGTCGCCCGCATAGGTCAGGTAGTAGAGCCCCAGGACCATGTCCTGCGTCGGGGTGGCCAGCGGGGCGCCGTGCGCCGGCGAGAGGATGTTGTTGGAGGAGAGCATCAGGATGCGCGCCTCCGCCTGGGCCTCGGCCGAGAGTGGCAGGTGCACCGCCATCTGGTCGCCGTCGAAGTCGGCGTTGAACGCGTGGCAGACCAGCGGGTGGATCTGGATGGCCTTGCCCTCGACCAGCACCGGCTCGAAAGCCTGGATGCCGAGACGGTGGAGCGTGGGCGCGCGGTTGAGCAGCACCGGATGCTCGTGGATGACCTCCTCGAGCACGTCCCAGACCTCGGGGATCATCGAGTCGACCATCTTCTTGGCGGCCTTGATGTTCTGGACCTGCTTGCGCTCGACGAGCCGGGCCATGATGAAGGGCTTGAAGAGCTCGAGGGCCATCAGCTTCGGCAGCCCGCACTGGTGGAGCCGGAGGCTCGGGCCCGAGACGATCACGGACCGTCCCGAGTAGTCGACGCGCTTACCGAGCAGGTTCTGCCGGAAGCGCCCCTGCTTGCCCTTGAGCATGTCCGAGAGCGACTTCAGCGGCCGGTTGCCCGGGCCGGTGACCGGACGGCCGCGGCGGCCGTTGTCGAACAGCGCGTCGACGGCCTCCTGCAGCATCCGCTTCTCGTTGTTGACGATGATCTCCGGGGCGCCCAGGTCGAGCAGCCTCTTCAGGCGGTTGTTCCTGTTGATGACCCTTCGATAGAGGTCGTTGAGGTCGGAGGTGGCGAAACGGCCGCCGTCGAGCTGGACCATCGGGCGCAGCTCCGGCGGGATCACCGGGACTACCTCCAGGACCATCCACTCGGGCTTGTTGGCCGACTTGAGGAAGGCGTCGACGACCTTGAGCCGCTTGACGGCGCGGGCCTGCTTCTGGCCCTTGGAGGTGTTGATCGTCTCCTCCAGCAGCTCGGCCTCTTCCTCGAGCTCGACCTGGTCGAGCAGGTCGCGCACGGACTCGGCGCCCATGCCACCGCGGAAGTACTCCCCCCAGCCGAACGGCGAGCCGAAGCGGTCCTTGAGCTCCCGGAAGGTGGTCTCGTCGTTGATCACGTCCTTCGGCTTCATCTCCGCGAAGATCTTGAAGACCTCGCGCAGCCGTTCGGCCGCCTCGTCGAGGTAGGCCTCCGTGTCCGAGATCTCGGAGTCAAAGGTCTTCTTCAGCTCCTTGGCGGTCTTGTCGCGGTCCTCGGCCTTCATCCGCTTCACGTTGGTGACGGTGTCGGCCCAGAGCTCGTCGTCGTCGTTGAAGCCGTCAGTGGTGCCGGCGGGGGGAGCGTCTGACTCCTTGTCGGGAGCGACGCCGAGGTACGCCAGGCGGCGCACCAGCGACTCGTTCAGCTCCTGCGTGCGCTGCTCGCGCTCGCGCTCGTACTCGCCGGCCTGCTTCTCGACTTCCTTCTCGAGCTTGGCGAGGTCCTTGGAGCGGGCCTCCTCGTCGACCCAGGTGATCACCGAGGCCGCGAAGTAGAGGACCTTCTCGAGCTCCTTCGGAGCCATGTCGATCAGGTAGCCGATCCGGCTGGGCACGCCCTTGAAGAACCAGATGTGCGAGACGGGAGCGGCCAGGTCGATGTGACCCATGCGCTCGCGGCGGACCTTGGAGCGGGTCACCTCGACGCCGCAGCGCTCGCAGACGATGCCCTTGTAGCGGACCCTCTTGTACTTGCCGCAGTAGCACTCCCAGTCCTTGGTCGGACCGAAGATGCGCTCGCAGAAGAGGCCGTCCTTCTCCGGCTTCAGCGTCCTGTAGTTGATCGTCTCCGGCTTGGTGACCTCGCCGGAGCTCCAGCCCCGGATCTTCTTGCCCGAGGCAAGCCCGATCTCAATCGCGTCGAAGTTGTTGATGTCGATCACTTCTTTGCAGCCTCCTCGGCATCCGATCCTTCAGTACCGCCGTCGCCCTCGGCGACGACCGTCTCTTCCTTTTCATCGGCGGCCTTGTCCTTCTCGCCGGCGCCGTTTCCGCCGTCCGCGCGCACCCCGGACAGCTCGATGCCGAGTTCCTCGGCGGCGCGAAGGAGGTCGTCCTCCTCCTCGCCCATCTCCACTCCGTCGCCCTCCTCGGAGACCACGTTGGCGTCGAGCGCCAGGCTCTGGATCTCCTTGAGCAGGACCTTGAACGACTCGGGAATCGACGGCTCGGGAATGTTCTCGCCCTTGACGATCGACTCGTAGGCCTTGACGCGGCCGACGGTGTCGTCGGACTTCACGGTGAGCATCTCCTGCAGGGTGTAGGCGGCGCCGTACGCCTCCAGTGCCCACACCTCCATCTCGCCGAAGCGCTGGCCGCCGAACTGCGCCTTGCCGCCCAGCGGCTGCTGGGTGACCAGGGAGTAGGGGCCGGTCGAGCGAGCGTGGATCTTGTCGTCGACCAGGTGCAGCAGCTTCAGGATGTACATGTAGCCGATCGTCACCTTGCCCTTGTAGGGCTCGCCGGTGCGGCCGTTGTAGAGCTGAACCTTGCCCTCGGCGCGGTTGCCGGGACGCTCGCGCTTGTCGATGCCGAGGTCGATGCCGCGGTCGGCGTTCTCGTCCTGCCACTGGACCAGGGCGTTGTCGACGTCCTCGACGGTGGCGCCGTCGAAGACCGGCGTGGCCACGTTGACGCGGCCGCCGTTTGCTCCGGGGACCTTCGCGGCCAGGGCCTTGGCCTCCTTGTAGGAGACCGAGCCGTCGTCGTACCAGCCGTTCGCCGCGACCCAGCCCAGGTGCGTCTCGAGGATCTGGCCGATGTTCATTCGGCTCGGCACCCCGAGCGGGTTGAGGATCACGTCGACCGGCCTGCCGTCCTCCATGAACGGCATGTCCTCCTCCGGCACGATCTTGGAGATGACGCCCTTGTTGCCGTGGCGCCCGGCGAGCTTGTCCCCCTCCGCGATCTTGCGCTTGATGGCGACGTAGACGCGCACCAGATCGTTGACGCCCGGCGGCAGGTCGTCGCCCGCCTCGCGGCTGAAGGTGAGGACGTCGATGACGACGCCGCCCTCGCCGTGAGGCACCTTCAGGGAGGTGTCGCGGACCTCACGCGCCTTCTCCTTGAAGATCGCGCGGATCAGCTTCTCCTCCGCCGTCAGCTCGGTCTCGCCCTTCGGTGTCACCTTGCCGACCAGGAGGTCGCCGGCGGCAACCTCGGCGCCGATCCGGACGATCCCCCGCTCGTCGAGGTTCCTGAGGCTCTCCTCGGAGCGGTTCGGGATGTCGCGGGTGATCTCCTCGTCGCCGAGCTTGGTCGTGCGGGCGTCGATCTCGTACTCCTCGATGTGGATCGAGGTGAGCTCGTCCTCCTTGACCAGGCGCTCGGAGATGATGATCGCGTCCTCGAAGTTGTAGCCCTCCCAGGACATGAAGGCGACCAGGCAGTTCTTCCCGAGGGCGATCTCGCCGCCCGCGGTCGAGGAGGCGTCGCAGAGCACGTCGCCGGCCTTCACCTTGTCGCCGACCGACACGATCGGGCGCTGGTGGATCAGCGTTCCCTGGTTGGACCGCATGAACTTGTGAAGCGAGTACTCGTCGCGCTTCGAGCCGTACGTGACGACGATCTGCTCGGCGTCCACGGCCGTGACCTCTCCGTCGTTCTCCGCGATGACGACGTCGCCGCTGTCCTTCGCGGCGCGCCGCTCCATTCCGGTGCCGATCAGCGGCGGCTCGGGCTTGAGGAGGGGCACGGCCTGACGCTGCATGTTCGAGCCCATCAGGGCGCGGTTGGCGTCGTCGTGCTCGAGGAACGGGATCAGGGCGGTCGCCACGGACCAGATCTGCGTCGGCGACACGTCCATCAGCGTGACTTCCTTGGGCGCCACGGCGACGGCCTCGTCGTCGCGGCGACGGCAGATCACGTACTGGCCCTTGAGCTTGCCGCTGTCCGGATCGACCTCGGCGTTCGCCTGGGCGATCGTCTCGTCCTCCTCCTGCGTGGCATCCATGTGGACGACCTTGCTGGTGACGACGCCGTCCTTGACCACCTGGTACGGCGTCGTGACGAAGCCGTGCTCCGAGACCTGCGCATATGAGGACAGCGATCCGATCAGGCCGATGTTCGGGCCCTCAGGCGTCTCGATCGGGCACATTCGCCCGTAGTGGGTGGCGTGCACGTCGCGGACCTCGATGGGGGCGCGCTCGCGCGTCAGGCCGCCGGCGCCGAGCGCCGAGAGGCGACGCCGATGGGTCAGCCCGTCCAGGGAGTTGGTCTGGGACATGAACTGCGAGAGCTGCGACGACCCGAAGAACTCCTTCAGCGCGGCAACTACGGGACGGATGTTGATGATGGTCTGAGGCGTGATCGCGTCGGCGTCCTCTGTGGTGAGGCGCTCGCGCACCACGCGCTCCATCCGGTAGAGCCCGATCCGGAAGGCCTCCTGGATCAGCTCGCCGACCGTGCGCAGACGGCGGTTGCCGAAGTGCTCGTACTCGTCGAGGTGATCGTGGATCGGCTCGCGGGGGTAGGTGATCGCCTCCGCGGCGTAGTCCTTGATCGGGTTCTCCTCGTCGATCTCCTCCGGGACCCCGAGGAGCTTCGGGATGGAGGTGAGCTCCTTGACCAGGGCGATGATGTCGTCGTGGGTCAGGACCCGGGTGTCGAGGTCGATGTCCAGATCCAGCCGGGCGTTCAGCTTGTAGCGGCCGACCCTGGTCAGGTCGTAGCGCTTGGGATCGAAGAAGAGCTGCTCGAGCAGGGCTCGCGCGGCGTCGACCGAGGGCGGCTCGCCGGGACGCTGCTTCTTGAAGAGCTCGATCAGCGCTCCCTCTTCGTCCCTGGTCGCGTCGGTGTCCGCCGCGATCGTGTGGCGCATGTAGACCGAGTTGTCGAACATCTCGAGGAGCTTCTCGTCCTCGACGTAGCCCATTGCGCGCAGCAGGACGGTGACCGGGAGCTTTCGCTTCCGGTCGATGCGGACGTAGACGCGGCCCTTCTTGTCGATCTCGAGCTCCAGCCAGGAGCCGCGGGCCGGCATCAGGTTGGCGATGAAGACCTGCTTCTCGCGGTCCTTGGGCTCCATCACATAGGCGCCCGGAGACCGCACCAGCTGCGTGACGACCACGCGCTCGGTGCCGTTGATGATGAAGGTGCCGCGATCCGTCATCCATGGGAAATCGCCCATGAAGACGGTCTGCTCCCGGATCTCTCCGGTCTCGCGGTTCTGGAATGCGACCTTGACGTTCAGAGGTCGCGAGTAGGTCATGTCCTTCTCGCGGCACTCATCCACGTTGTTGGGTGGAGCGTCGAACTCGAACTCCCCGAAGACGATCGCCAGGTTCCCCGTGTAGTCCTCCGTCGGGGAGATGTCGTCGATCGTCGCTCTCAGCAGTCCTTCCTTCGGGTCAACCAGATCCGCGAAGGACTTCCGCTGGATATCGATCAGATGTGGGACTTCGAGAGGGTTCTTAAGGCGAGAAAAGGTCCTACGGGTTGCGGCGACAGCGTTGGATCCGGCCAACTCGGCGACTCCTCAAAGTATTCGAAGGGTTGTGAGACCGCGCAAAAAATCGGGCAGCAGGGCTCACCGGGCGCGCGAACCGTGCATAGTAACGCACGGCAACCTTTTGGTCAAGGGTTACTAACACGCCCGAGGGGCAGGTGCCGGGATCTTACTCCGATCTCCGAGCAAAGGGGGCGTTTTCATGTCCGGATCTACTTGATCTCGGCGGTGCCGCCGGCCTCCTCGATCTCCTTGAGCAGGCCCTCGGCCTCCTCGCGCTCGATCGCCTCCTTGACGGGCTTGGGCGCTTCGTCGACGAGGGCCTTCGCCTCCTTGAGGCCAAGCCCGGTAGCCGCGCGAACGACCTTGATAACGCCGATCTTCTTCTCGCCGGAACCGGTCAGGACGAGATCGACCGTCCCGGCCTCCTCCTCCACCGCAGCGCCGTCGCCACCCGCACCTGCGGGGGCAGCCGCCGCGACGGCGGTCGCGGAGACGCCGAACTCCTCTTCGAGCGCCTTGATGCGCTCTGAGAGCTCGAGCACGGAGATGTTCTTGAGCTCCTCGATCCAATCTTCTGTGGTGACCTTCGTGGCAGCCATCTACTCGCTGTCCTCCTTGTTCTCGTCAGAGTCTTCTGAAGTCTCATCTGCGGGCTCCTCGCCGATGTCGGCGTCGCCCTCCGTTGTCTCCGCAGGTTCCTCCTGGCCCGCGTCCTCGCCCTCGGGCGCCTCCTCCTCGAGCTCTCCTCCGGGACTCGGCGGGCTCGGGGTCATCATCAGAAGAAGCGTCCTCGGCTTCGGCGGCCTCATCACCAGAATCTTCGGAGACCGCCTTGTCTGCGGGCGCTTCAACTTCCTGGGACCTTCCTCGGCCGGGGCCTCGCCGCTGACCAGGCCCTGCTCGGCGATCTGGCCGAGCTGCAGCGCGAGGCCCTGGACCATTGAGCCCAGGCCCCGGACCAGACCGGTGATCGGGCTGGCGACCGTGCCGGCGAGCTGAGCGTTGAGGGCTTCGCGGCCGGGAAGCCGGGCGATCGCGGTGAAGGTGTCGGGATCGAGCGCCTCGCCGTCCATCAGGCCGCCCTTGTACTCGAGCAGCTCCCACTCGGTCCCGAGTCGCCGGAGAGTCTTCGCCGCCAGCGCGGCGTCGCCCTTGACCAGGGCCAATGCGGTGGGACCACTCAGGTGCGCCTTCAGCCCGTCGGTGCCGGCGGCGTCCGCGGCGCGCAGGGTGAGCCGGTTCTTGACGATCCGGAAGCGGGTGTCGGCATCGCGCAGGCCTTCGCGAAGCTCGGCGGCCTGTGGCACGCTGATCCCGCGGTAGTCGACCGCGAAGATCGCCGTCGCGTCCTTGAGCTCGGATGCGAGCCCCTCGACCACTGCAGTCTTCTGTTCTCTGTCCATGTCCTAAGTAAGTCCGAAATGTCCGGTCCGCCGCCAAAGAAAAGACCCGCGCGCAGGCGGGCCAGAGCGGGCGGTCCACGGACCGGTTGACTCTCGCGACCTGCGCCGGACTTCTGGACTCTCGTCCCGCCGACGGTCTTGGGCGGCTTCTGTTGGGCCGGTGATGTTAGGCGGTCGCGGCTTCCTCCGCCGTCTCATCAACGGATTCGGACTCGTCGTCTGCCGATGCTCCGGCTCCGGCCATGATCTCGCCGCGGCGGGTGCGGCCGGAGTCGATCCGAATGCCCGGACCCATCGTCGCCGTCGCGGTGATGGAGAGGATGTAGCGGCCCTTGGCCGCGGCCGGCTTCGCGCGGATGATCTCCTCGATCACCGCCGCGTAGTTCTCGAGCAGGTCGGTTTCCGAGAAGCTGGTCTTGCCGATCGTCAGATGAACGATCGCCTGCCGGTCGGTGCGGTATTCGACCTTGCCGGCCTTGGCCTCGTCGACCGCCTTGGCGATGTCCTCGGTGACGGTGCCGACCTTGGGATTCGGCATCTTGCCCTGGGGTCCGAGGACCCGGCCGAGCTTGCCGACCTTCGGCATCTGGGAGGGGTGGGCGATCGCGACGTCGAAGTCGGTCCAGCCTCCCTCGACCCGCTCCGCGAGGTCGTCGGAGCCCACGAAGTCGGCGCCGGCCTCCGTGGCCTGACGAGCCTGATCGCCCTCGGCGAAGACGGCGATCGTGACATTCTTGCCGAGGCCCTTGGGCAGCGCCAGGGTCCCGCGGAGCTGCTCCTCGGCGTGGCGGACGTTGACGCCGAGGCGGATGTGCAGCTCGACCGTCTCGTCGAACCTCGCGGCGGAAGTCTCCTTGATGAGATGGATCGCCTCCGCCGGCGGATACGCCGTCGTCCGGTCGATCTTCTCGTATGCCTCTCGGTAGCGCTTGCCTCGGGCCATCAGAGTCCCTCCACGGTCACGCCCATCGAGCGGGCGGTGCCGGCGATGATCTTGGTCGCGGCGTCGATGTCGTTGGCGTTCAGGTCGGGCATCTTGCGCTCGGCGATCTGGCGGGCCTGATCGACCGTGATCGACCCCACCTTCTCGCTGTGAGGCTCTCCCGATCCCTTCTCGATCCCGGCCGCCTCCTTGATCAGGATGGCCGCCGGCGGAGTCTTGGTGATGAAGTCGAAGGAGCGGTCCTCGTAGACCGTGATCTCGACCGGGATGATGGTGCCGGCGTCCTGCTGGGTCTGCGCGTTGAACGCCTTGCAGAACTCCATGATGTTGACGCCGTGCTGTCCCAGGGCAGGGCCGACCGGAGGCGCGGGGTTCGCCGCTCCGGCGGGAATCTGCAGCTTGATCTGGGTGAGGACCTTCTTTGCCATGAACGGGACCCTAGATCTTCTTGACCTGGTCGTAGTTGACCTCGACGGGCGTCTCGCGCCCGAAGATGGAGACCAGCACCTTGAGCTTGGCGGCGTCCTCGTTGATCTCGGCGATCTCGCCGGAGAAGTCGGCGAGCGGGCCCGAGATGACCTTGACGGACTCGCCGATCGAGAACTGCGCGCGGGTCCGTGGGCGCTCGGCCGTCTCCCGGTGGAGCAGGCGATCGACCTCGACCTTCGAGAGCGGGATCGGCTTGTTGCGCGAGCCGACGAAGCCGGTGACACCGGGGGTGTTCTTGACGAGACCCCAGGCGTCGTCGGTCATCTCCATGTTGACCAGCACGTAGCCGGGCATCGTGCGCTTCTCGGCCGTCACCTTCTGGCCGTCCTTCATCTCCGAGATCTGCTCGGTCGGGACGACGACCTGGCGCACGTTGCGCTCCTGGCCCATCGTGTGGACCCGGTGCTCGAGGTTCTGCTTGACCTTGTTCTCGTGCCCTGAGTAGGTGTTGATCACATACCAGCGAAACATCGTCAGTCTCCTTTGGTCCGCCTAGAGAAGCTGCTGGATGAACCAGTTGAAGGCGGCGTCGAGGGCGCCCAGATAAGCGGCCATGACCGCTACGAAGATGAATGTCACGGCCGAAGCCTGGACCAGGGTGTCCCGGTCCGGCCACTGCACGCGCTTGAGCTCGGCCCAGCAGGAAAGCAGGAACCCGAGAACGGGGCCGCGCCGCTTCTCGGCCTTCTCGGCCTGACCCTTCTGGAGCTCCTTGGCTCGGGCCTTGCGACGGTCCTCCTTCTCGCGCTGGCGGCGGTCACGCCGGCTCTCCTTCGGCTCGGTCGGAGCCTCACCGGTCGCGCCGTCCGGACGACCAACGTCCGCTCTGGAAGGGGCGGGGGGCGCAGCCTCGGTCTCTGGCTGCAAAGGGGCGGGAACGACCCCGGGCACCGGAGACCCGCGGCCCTCGACCTCGTCCCTTGCCTCTGGATCGATGGTGTGCTCGCCGTAGTCCTCGGTGTGGGCACCGGTCTCGATGATCGCCTCGGCCTCGGCGACCTCGCCGGAGACTCCCTCGCGGGTCGCCTCCTGGGCGCGCTCCTCCTGCTCGCGCTCTGCGTCGCTGCGGCCTGGCTGCTGCCCGCGCTGCTCGGCCTGCTGGCGACGGCGGCGCTCGGCCTTTCGCTGTGCTCTGGTCTTGGCCATCGGCGAGGCTCCCTAGCGGGTCTCTTTATGTGGGGTATGTCGCCCGCACCAACGACAGAACTTCCGGATCTCGAGCCGGTCCGGCGAATTTCGCCGGGACTTGTTCGTCTCGTAGTTGCGGCGCTTGCACTCCTCACAGGCAAGCGTTACGCCGATTCGAACGTCAGAGGCCATCTATCTACTTCACTCTCTATTCGCTATGGCTTCGCAGACGCGGCGGCCACAAACAACGCCGCCGGGTTACGACAGAAAAAAACCCCCGGCCCCAGGCCCGAGGTACGCCAAAGAGAATAGCGACCGATTCGCCCATGGGTCCGCTACTGGGGCTGGCCGGCGAACCCGGCGGCGCGCTCGTAGAGCTTGTAGAGCTTGAAGCCGCGTGCGAACTGGTTCTTGCAGTAGTTGTCGAACAGGCCGTAGGCCTGCTTGTCGCTGAGGACCGAGCCCGTCCCGGACGGGTCGGAGGCGTTGTTGCCGACCACCGGGCCGCCGGCGAAGGCCTTGAGCTGCTGGATGGTGCCGAGCCGCTGGCTGGTGTCCGCCTGATTCCAGTCGTTGCAGTCGGCGAGGTTGATCGGCGCGCCGACGTTGGGGCCGACATCGATCTGGGGCTGGGTCCCGGAGCCGGAGCCGCAGCCGGCGATCAGCGCCACACCCGCCACGGCGAACGCGAGCGCCGCCGCGCGGCGACGTAGGCGGCGGATGGGACCGGTTATGGCTTGGGCGGGGTTGTGAACCACGGGCAGCTCGCTGACCCTTGGGGCACGGAGCTGCAGGTTAGAAGCTCGGTGGCCTGGCCATCCAGAGATCCCGTCAGCGGACTGTGCTTGCAGTCGGAGGGCAGGTTGTTGGGAGGCGCGCCGGTCGGCGATGGAACGCCGGTGACGCTGGCACCCGTGCCGTCCGAACCGGTATTGCTGTACCAGCAGTTGCCGCTGTTGTAGCTGGGGTCGTCGATGATCCCGCCCTGGTCCCACCAGAAGTCGACGCCGTTGGGATGCGAGCTGCCGTCGGGCGCCTGCCCCATCTTGTTG
Source organism: uncultured Solirubrobacterales bacterium (assembly GCA_963815665.1). Lineage (GTDB taxonomy): Bacteria > Actinomycetota > Thermoleophilia > Solirubrobacterales > 70-9 > DASUPK01. Next base: position 576,982 of record CAWFHN010000013.1, read on the forward strand.
TCGTAGAACTGGTTGCGGTAGGAGGTCGCGGAGAAGTCGTGCGTGGTCCCGGCCTTCGGGTTGCAGCCGGTCACCTGGTAGTTCGAGTTCCCGCAGGCGAAGATGTCGGGCACGGCGAAGAGCATCGCGCCGCGCCGCCAGTTGTCCCAGAAGTTGTTGTTGCGAACCACGTTCGCGTTGCCGCCGGCGATCCACATCCCGGTGCCCACCGGCACCGGCTCGGTGGGCTCGACGTCGGAGCAGCCCTGGTTGGGCCCGTTGGGCCCGGGCTTCTCGCCGTCGGCGCACGGCCGCAGATAGGTGTTGAAGTTGTTGTTGAAGAAGTTGTTGTGCTCGAGCAGGTCCGAGTCCTGCGGGAAGCCGGGGTGTCCCGGAGCGGTGAACACGTCCGTGGAGAAACCCATGGAGTTGTCGTAGAAGTTGTTGTCGTGAACGTAGACCGCGTTGCCGTCGGTCCCGGAGTAGCCCAGCGTGTTGTGGTGCATGTCGCAGTAGCGGAGCTCGGTGCCGTAGCGGCGCTCACTCGGTGGCGCCCCCTCGCCGAGGTCGGCGCTGGCGCCGGGATAGAGGCCCGAGTCGCCGCTGCCCCAGGCGTCGCAGTTCTCGATCAGGGAGTGATCCGCGACGAAGGTGAGCACGCCGTACTCGCCGGCGTATGGGACCTTGAACCGATTGAGGTGTGGAGCCGTCCGTCTCGATCACGTAGACGTCGTGCTCCCTGGCGTGGCGGACCTTGACGTTGTTGAGGACGAAGCCGTCGGCCCGGTCGGCCCTGATCCCGACATCCTTGACGGCGCCGATCGGCGCCTCATCGCCCGACTGCGTGTTGCCGGCGTCGATGGTGACCGCGTCAGGTGAGGCGCCGGTGCCCTGGATCTGCAGGTTGCAGCGGATGCACTTGCCGGCATCCGGGATGTTGTGGCGGTCGATCGAAGGCGGCTGCGGGACCGGAATATTGGTCAGGGCCCGCCCGAGGACCGCGATCAGGTTCTGGTCGTTCGGGCACTTGAACTGGTAGGCGTAGGAGACCGCGCCGGCCTGGCTCTTGTCGTTGGTGATCTTCAGGCTGTCGCACGCCGGGTCATTGGTGGGCTTGGCACGCGACTTCGGCTCCGTGTACAGGCCGGGCATGATCTCGACGCGGTCGTTGTTGTGAGCGTGGTTCACCGCGTCCTGGATGCTGTTGTAGCGGCAGCGCCTGAGCAGCTTGACGTTGAGGGTGCGCAGCTTCCGCGCCCGCTTCTTGCTGATCCGGATCGGCAACTGCGACGCGCGGACCTGGAAGCCGTTCTTGCGAGCGCTCTTCACGTCCTTGTCGAGGGCGACGATCGACTTGTTCTTCGAGAGCTGCTTGGCGCTGGCGTGCTTGCGCGCCTTCTTACCCGGGACCTGCTGGCAGACGACCAGCGTGCGGCCCGCCAGCTTCTTGTTGAGGGAGCTGAAGATCTTGCGGACTGGCGGGACCTTTCCTCCGGCTGCCGGCTTGACCTGCGTTGTCAGGCGCGGGATTCGGCCAGTACGAAGCGCGTTCGATGTGAGCGAAGGCCAGGGCGGGAACGAGCACCGCGACGGCCGCGATTGCGATCGCGACGATCAGTGTCCCGCGGCGATGTATGGCCCTCCTGGCTTCCATTCAATCCCTTTCTCGCCGAGATCTAATCAGACGGCGGCGACTTGCGTTTACTCGGCCCCTACGAAACCTGCTGCGGAGCGGTCGAGCCGCTCGGCAGCACGAACTTCGCCATGCTCGATGCCTGGCCCCCGTCCCTGCTCTGAATCTGGACCTTCTTGAACTCACAGGCCACCTGGGTTGGGGTGACCTCGAGGACGGAATAGCCCCGGTTGTCGAGATCCAAGTAGCTGATGTGGTGGTCCAGGGCGCCGACCAACGCCTTGATCGTGCCCGAGGGGATACCCGTTGCCTCAGGCAGTCCCTGCGAGTTCGTGGAACCGCCGACGAACTCCCCGCAGACCGGCGTCCCCGTGTCGCTTCCATCCGTGGTGGCCGTGCCGGTGAAGAAGTTATGGATGTCCCCGGTGAGAGGCACGAGGTTCGTGACCCGTTCGCCAGCACGAACTCGAGCAGCTCCTTGCGCTCGGCGGCGTAGCCGTCCCATTGATCGTTGTTGGCGCCGTTCTGCGGCCCGCTCTGGAATCCCATCAGCATCACCTCGTTGGCCCACAGCTTCCACGTCTGGGGGGACCCCGCGAGCGTCTGCTTGAACCATGCCTTCTGCTTCGCGCCGAGCATCGTCCGATTCGGGTTCTGCTGGTCAGGACAGTCGACCAGCTGCCCGTCGTCGCACGGCTGCTGGTCCCGGTACTGGCGCTCGTCCGTGAGGATCAGGTCGACGAGCTTGCCGATCCGGACGTGCTCGTAGATCCGGTCCCGGTCGCCGTCGAAGCGCAGCCTCGGCATGTAGTTGAAATAGGCCCGATAGGCGTTTGTGCGCCGCTCCTGGATCGGGATGCGCCGCGGGAGGCCGTTGTTCGTCAATCCCGGCTGATCGTGGGAGCTCGCCAGGCCATCGGCGTAGTTGTCCTCCACCTCGTGGTCATCCCAGACGGACACGAAGTTGTGGGCGGCGTGCATAGCCTGGAGGTCAGGGTCGCTCTTGTAGAGGTTGTACTTCTGCCTGTACTCGGGCAGGAACTCGACGTTGCCGTCGTGGTTGAACCCCGACGTGTCCTTGCGGAAGCCGTCGTAGTAGTGGGACTCGTAGATGTAGTCGCCGAGGTGGAGGACGAGGTCGACGTCCTCCTTGGCGATCGCGGCGTGGGCGTTGTAGAAGCCCGCCTCAAAGCTCTGGCAGGAGAGGAACGCGATTCGCAGCGGCGCGCTGGAATCGTGCGGCGGCGCGGTGCGGAAGCGGCCGACGGGCGAGCCCTTGTCCTTGGTGTGGAACCGGTAGAAGTATTCGTGTGCCGGCTGGAGGCCGCGAACCCGGGTCCGCGCCGTCAGGTCGCGCTCCTTGCGGGCCGTGACGGTCTTCTCCAGGACGACGTTCTTGAAGTGCCGGTCCTTCGCCACCTGGAGCTTCAGCCGCGCGGTGTGCCCGTGCCCGCCCAGCTTCGTCCACAGGATCGTGCCCTTCGGGTAGGGGAAGCCCGAGGCGACGCCGAGGGGGAAGGTGCCGGACTTCGCGATCGGTATGCGGCGCTTGCGGGCGATCGCGGCGTAGTTCGGCAACGCCGTCGCGGCCGCACCCGTCGCCAGCCCGGCGATCAGGAACTGACGCCGGCCCAGACGCGGCTCGGTCTCAAGTGAGTCCAGGTCGAAGCTGGTGTCCTCAAACTCCTGCAGGTCCATCCGCTGCTCTCCTCCCGCTCTCCGCTCGTGGGCCGTACTAAATCAGTCCAGGCCCCTCGGGGAGCACCGACTTTTCCGCGACTTTCAAACCCCGGTCCGATCCGATCGGAGCGCTGTCGGCAACCCCACTAGATAGATTGCCGCCCACGCACCGGGACTGGCGCGCTGGAGAAGGAGGAGGAGAGGGACGGACTTGAAGCGGACGGACTCGCTGAGAGGATCTGCAACGCCTGCACTCATCGGCCTCGCGCTGATCTTGCTGGCCGGACTGCTCGTGGTGACCGTTGCGCAGGGCAAGCGCGGCCATCACCACTCCACCCGGGCGAAGGTGCTGAGCGGCCAGCAGCACCAGATCCTCGACAGCGGTCGCATCAAGGTAAGGCTGCGCGGGACGGCGAAGAAGCGCTTCCGCGTTGACGGCTTCACGGGCCTCCGCGATCGCGGGCGTCTGACGAAGGCGTCCAAGACGGGGCAAGCCGGCAAGCTTCCCCTCAAGCTCACCAAAGGTGGGCGGCAGTTGCTGAGCGGATGCGACGTCGATTACCTCAAGGTCGTGAACGCCAAGGCCAAGCGCAAGAAGAAGAGGCGGCACAAGAAGAAGGGACACCCGCGCGCGTCGACTCCGTTGCAACGCGATCTCGCGGCCTGCAACGGCAACGACCTGGGGATCGACACCTCGAACGCGGACCGGTGCGACTTCATGGATCCCTCGGCCTGCCTGCAGCCCTGGCCCAACGACTACTTCACGGTGGCCGACCCGAACACGGCCACCGGGCGCAGGCTCAACCTGAACGTCGAATCGATGCCGGCCAACAAGGACGGCGTCCACGCCGACCCGACCGATATCAACAGGGCTGACGGCTTCAGCCCCGGCAACCTGATCACGGTCAAGATCCAGCAGGTCGAGACGAAGGCGGCGTTCGACAACACCGGCTTCGTGCCGATCACCGATCTGCACCGGTACTCGGATGCGAATCAGCCGGTGGTGGTGATCGACGCGGCCACCGGGCAGCGGCAGCCGGTCTTCGCCGAGCTCGACCCCAACCCGAATCTCAACCAGCCGGGTGACACCAAGGACGTCAACCTGATCGTCCGGCCGACCCGGAACTTCATCGAGGGCCACCGCTACATCGTGGCGCTGCGGAACCTGCGTGACGCGCAGGACAACCCGGTGGATGCGCCGCCCGGGTTCCGCGTCTACCGAGACAACGTGATGACGCAGGACCCGGCGATCGAGAACCGCCGTCCCCATATGGAGGGCCTGATCTCAAGCCTCCAGGGCGATGGGATCCAGCGGTCCAGCCTGTACCTGGCCTGGGACTTCACGGTCGCGAGCGAGCACAGCCTGGCCGGACGGGCGCTGGCGATCCGTGACAACGCGCTGCATCAGCTGGGCGACGACACCCCCGGCGACAGCTCCATCGACGGCAGCGCGCCGACCTTCCACGTCACGAGCATGCTCAACAGCGGTGACCCCGGCCTCCCGGCAAACACCTACCGCCAGATCGACGGGGAGCTCACGAACATCCCCTGTTACCTGAACAACGGGAACTGCCACCCGGGCGGGACGTTCAACTTCAAGTCGAACGGGGACGTCAACGCGACCCCGACCGGAACGGCGGACGACCCGGATACGGGCACGACCGGCGTGAAGTTCGAGTGCCTGATCCCGAATTCGGCGGTCAGCGGGACGGACGTCATTCCGACCCAGAACGGGATCTTCGGACACGGGCTGCTCGGCGACTTCACCCAGGTCTCGGACATGATCAAGTTCTCCAACAGCGAGGCCAACGTCAGCAACACGAGCTGGTGCGCGACCAACTGGGCCGGCTTCTCGAGCGACGACCTCGGGAACGTGATCGGGGTACTGGCGGACGTCTCGAAGTTCCCACAGCTCTCCGACAGGATGATCCAGGGGTTCGTGAACATGATCTACCTCGGCCGGGCGATGGCGATGCCGGGCGGCTTCGACACCGATGCCGCCTTCCAGCTCGATCCGGACGGCGCCGGAGGCAACGACCCGGTGCCGGCGCTCCAATCCGGCAACCTCAACTGGGAGGGCATCAGCCAGGGCGCGATCATGGGCGGAGCGCTGACCGCGCTGGAGCCCGATCTCACCCAGTCGGTCCTGGACGTGACCGGAATGAACTACTCGGAGCTGCTGCGCCGGAGCTCGGACTCCGGCCAGTACCTGGACACGCCCGGGCTCGGCCTCTGGGCCCACTACCCGCACCTGCAGCAGCGGCCGCTGGTCCTCTCCATCATGCAGCTGCTCTGGGACCGGGGCGAGGCCAATGGCTATGCGCAGCACATGACGGGCGATCCGCTGCCCGATACGCCGGCGCACCACGTGCTGTTGCAGATGGCCTACGGCGATCATCAGGTCTCGAACCTGGCCGGCGAGACCGAGGCGCGGACGATCGGGGCGCGGGTGGAGACTCCGGCGCTCGATCCGGGCCGGCACTGGGAATCGAATCCGTTCCTCGAGATCCCGTCGATCTCGAGCTATCCGTACAGCGGCTCGGCGGCGATGGTCTATTACGACGGCGGGCCGCTCGGGTTCGACGGCGAGCTGGACTGCACGGACGAGAACGACGACCCGCAGCACGGGACGGCTCCCGCGCCGACGGTCGAGCTGCCACCGAATCCGGCCAGCGTCTACGGGTGCGATCCGCACCAATATCCGCGGCGCTCGGTGGATGGCGTGACCCAGGCGGCGAGCTGGCTCCAACCGAGCGGGTTCATCGACCAGTGCGTCGACCCGGGCCCGGTGGCGCGGCCCTGCTATTCGAACGGATATACCGGGCCGTAGCGGCCACCAGGCCGCTCCATTCGGAGCGGAGGGCGAAGCCCGAAGCGACTTATGTGGGGCGGCCGCTTGTGGCCGCGATCTGATGGCGAAGCCGTCCCTAGAGGCCGAGGGACTTCGCGATGATGCCGCGCTGGATCTCGGAGGTGCCGCCGTAGATGGTGGAGACGAGGGTGGCGCGGACGAGGCGCTCCATGTCGTATTCCGAGGAGTAGCCGTAGCCGCCCATCATCTGCATGCCCTCGAGGGCGACGCGCTGGGCGGTCTCGGTGACGAAGAGCTTCACCATCGACGCCTCCTTGGGGAGCATGCGGTCCGGATCCTCGTCGTTGAGTGAGGCGACCCACCAGGTCATCAGCCGGGCGGCCTCGAGGTCGGTGGCGAGATCGGCGAAGCGGTGCTGGAGGGCCTGGAAGGAGCCAATCGGCCGGCCGAACTGCTTGCGCTCCTTGGCGTAGGCGAGGGCGTCGTCGAAGGCGCGCTGGCCGATGCCGAGCATGGTGGCGGCGAGGATGAGGCGCTCGGTGTTGAGGCCGGCCATCAGCTGGACCCAGCCCTGGTCCTGCTGACCGAGGAGCTGGTCGGCCGGGACCTCGCAGTCGTTGAAGTAGACGGTGTTGGTGTCGCGGCCGCCCATCGTGTCGATCGGCTGCATCTCCATGCCGGGGGTGTCCTTGGGGACGAAGATCATCGAGAGGCCCTCGTGCTTGTTCTCGCCCTTGGTGGTCCGGCAGACGACCAGGACGTGGTCGGAGATGTGGGCGTTGGAGATGAACACCTTCTGCCCGTTGATCACGTAGCCGCCGTTGGAGCGGACGGCCTCGGTGGAGAGCGAGCCGACATCGGAGCCTGATTCGGGCTCGGTCATGGCGATTGCCTCGACCGATCCCTTGGAGATGCCGCCGAGGACGCGGTGCTTCTGCTCCTCGCTTCCGAAGCGCCTGGTGGCGCCGGCGACGATCAAGGTGGTGGCGTAGCCGCCGATCGGCGCCATGCCTCGGGAGGTCTCCTCCATGAAGAGGCAGGCGTCGAGCATGGTGCCGCCGGCGCCGCCGTACTCCTCCGGGATGGTGAGGCCGAGCCAGCCGAGCTCCGCCATCCGCCCGTAGAGGTCGAAGTTGTGGTGGATCGTGTGGTTCTCGGAGAGCTGCTCTCGCTTCTCCGGGGTGCCGCACTCGCGCTCGCAGAAGTCGCGGATGGCGGAGACGAAGTCGCGCTGCTCGTCGGTGAGCTTGAAGTCCACGGGCGGCGGAGCGTAGCTACTGCCTCGGTGCGGACGTCCCTCCATTGGTGTTGTCGCCGCCGGATGAGTTGGGTGCGTTCACATCCGGGGAGTTGACGTCCGGGACGTCGACATTTTTGACCTCGTCCTTGATGCGGGTGATCAGGCCGCTGACGCTGTGCTCGGTGCTGTGCAGGGCGGCGGCGACGACCACGAAGACGATCACGGCGACCGTCGCGAGGATGGTGCCCACGATCCCGGTGAAGCGGCCGATTCGGGCGAGGGGGCGATGTCCGGCCTGCCTGCGGTCGGCGTGGCGGATGCCGATGGTGCCGAGGATGGCGGCGGCGATGCCGCACGGCAGGGCGATGAAGAAGCCGCCGGCGCTGAGGAAGACCAGGAGGATCGAGAGGGGGCCGAGGAAGACGGCGGCGAGGGCAGGGAGGTTGCCCTGGTCGTGCGGGGGTGGGGCGAGGCGGCGGGGTGCGGGGCGGCGGCCGGGTGAGGGCCGGCCGGGCTGCGGATACGCCGCGGGGCCGGGGTGCTCGGCGGTCGGCGGGGCGCCCGGCGGCATCAGGGCGGTCGCGGCGGCGCCTCCCTCGACTCCGAGGACCGTGGCGCCGACCTGGACCTCGTCGCCGGCGCCAAGCTCGACGGGTCCGCCGATGCGCTCGCCGTTGACGTAGGTGCCGTTGGAGGAGCCGAGGTCCTCGACGATCACGCCGCCGTTGCCGGCGATGACGCGGGCGTGCCGGCGGGATACGCCGGGGTCGTCGATGACGAGGTCGGCGCTGCCCTGCTCGCGGCCGAGGATCAGCTCGCCGTCGACCGGAAGCTCGCTGCCGGCCCCTGCGCCTTCGTGGATGACCAATGCGGCGTCGTCCAGAGAGCCCGGAGTCGGACTTGAACCGACGACCCCTTCCTTACCATGGAAGTGCTCTACCAACTGAGCTATCCGGGCGGGGGGCTCACTGTAGCGAGGGGTCTCAGGGGTGGAGCGCGAGGCGCTGGCCGTTCATCCGGCCCGCCGAGTCGGAGCAGAGGAAGGCGATCGCCTCGGCCAGGTCCTCGGCCGGCGTGAAGCTGGGGCGCTCCTCGTTTGGGCTCTCCTCGCGGATACGCGGGGTCTCGATCGCGTTGACGACGATGATGTTGGCGGTGGCGCGGGTGCCGTCGAACGAGTCGGCGAGGGCCAGGGTCCAGGCCTCGGCAGCGGCCTTGGCCGAGGCGTAGGCGGCGTTGGTGTCCTCCGGGCTCTGGGCCGCGGCAGCCGAGACGAGGACGAAGCGGCCGTGGTCGCTTCCAGTCAGGGCGGGGTGGAAGGCGCGGGTGGCGAGCTGGAGGGTGCGGACGAGGAGGTCGTGGAGGAACTCGTAGTCGGCGAGGTCGAAGCTCTGGATCGGATCGCCGCCGCGGTAGCCGCCGACCAGGTGGATGAGGCCGTCGATGCGGCCGAACTTCTTCTCGGTGGAGGCGGCCCAGGCGTCGGCGGCGGCCTCGTCGAGCAGGTCGACGGCGGTGGGGTCGACGCGGTCGTCGGGGAGGCCGAGGTCCTTGGCGACTCCGTCCGCGATCTCCTGGCTGCGATCGGCGAGGGAGAGGCTGGCGCCGGCGTCGGCCAGGCGCTGGGCAACGATCGGCCCGAGGCCGCCGCCGGCTCCGGCGATCGCGATCACCCTTCCGTCGAGGTCGGTCATGAGGAGGACGCTATCCGGCTGCGCATGACCCTGCTGACAATCGAGTCACACTCTTGATGCGCTCCGCGCGGCACGCGTGATGTGTGCGAACATACGTTCCCATCTATGGAGCGTGCAATCAACCGAAGGCAGCAGGGCGACCTCGGCGAGGCGTCAGCGATCGAATGGCTGACGAACCGCGGCGCGCTGGTTCTCATCCCCTTCGGTCATAGCCCCGACATCGACCTGATCGCAAAGCTCAACGGCCGCTTGCTGCGAGTGCAGGTTAAGACGTCGACCCAAGAGGTCCGCACGCCAAATGGACACCTGCGTTATCCGGTTTCGCTCGTGACCAACGGAGGCAACCAGAGCTGGAACGGGGTGAGCAAACCCATCGACCCGGACCAGATCGACTACCTCTTCGCGCTCACCGGTCGTGGCCGCCGATGGCTCATTCCCGCCACGGACCTGGATGGAAAGACCACGATCCAGCTGGGCGGTACAAAGTATGCGGAGTACGAGATTGAGAGCGCGAGGCCGATCCGTGAGCTGGTCTATAGCGGGTCGGCCGCTCTAGAATCCTCGCCGCCGGGGGAGTATCCAAGCGGACAAAGGACGGCGGCTGTAAACCGTCAGGCTCAGCCTTCGGAGGTTCGAATCCTCCCTCCCCCATCTGACTCAGCCGCACCGCCTGATCAACCCGCGGTCGGGCGGACGCGGATGTCCGCGAATCATCAGGTCACTGTGCCGCTCACGGTCGCAGCCGCGTCGTCACTCGAGCCCGGCGACCGCTTCCGAGTCGAGTCGGACGGCACCGGCAGGTTCGTCATGACCCGGATCGAGGAGTACATGGAGCGCCACGTCGAGCAGCTCGCGCTCTCTAGCGAGGACGGCGACTAGCGCACGCTCAGAACCAGCCGGCTGGGGCCGGACGCCGCACCCCCGGCTGAGCGGGGGTTGGTCTTCTCACCCAGGCAGGAACCGGTCAAGCGGTGAAAGCTGCCGGGATCCGGGACCCAGCCGGCCGGGCTCGATGTCCGCAGATTGAATAACCGCTCCCGCGGCGGGGCAAACGGCGCGCTCAGCCGAGGCCGCGGAGGCACTGCGCCTCGGGCAGGACCTTGAGGCGCTTCAGCGTGTTGTTCTCGATCTGGCGGATCCGCTCGCGGGTGACGCCGAAGGCGTCGCCGACCTGCTCGAGCGTCATCGGCTGGCGGCCGTTCAGGCCGTAGCGCAGCTCGAGAACCTCGCGGTCGCGACGGGGAAGCGCCGCCAGCGCACGGCGGACGTCCTCTCTCTGCAGATTGTCGGAGGCGCTCTCGAAGGGCGACTCGGTGTCCTTATCGGCCACGAAGTCGCCCAGCTCCGAATCGTCTTCATCGCCGACCGGCTTCTCCAGCGACACCGGCATCTGGCTGACGCGCAGCACCTCGCGGACATCGCCCGCCGTCCATCCGAGCTCCGCCCCGATCTCATGCGGCTCCGGCTCCCGCCCGAGCCGCTGCACCAGGTGGCGCTCGACGTGCACGACCCTGTTCAGCTTCTCGACCATGTGCACCGGGATCCGAATCGTCCTCGACTTGTCGGCGAGCGCGCGCGTCACCGCCTGGCGAATCCACCACGTCGCGTAGGTCGAGAACTTGTACCCCCGCCGATAGTCGAACTTCTCGACGGCGCGAATCAATCCCAGCGAGCCCTCCTGAATCAAGTCCAGGAAGCTCAGACCGCGACCGAGATAGGACTTGGCGATCGAGACGACCAACCGCAGGTTCGCCTCCACCATGTGCCGCTTCGCGCCGATGTCACCCCGCTCGATCCGCTTGGCGAGCTCGACCTCCTGCTCGGCCGTGAGCAGATCGACGGAGCCGATCGAGCGCAGATACAGCCGCAGGCAGTCGAGGCTGGGCTCCACGGTGAGGTCGAGCTCCTGCTTCTTCCGGTTGCCATTGGGCGATTCCTCGGCCTTGCTCTCCTTGTAGGCCGTGACGCCATCGGCCGCGATCACGTCCACACCCTGTTCGACCAGGTGCGAGTGCAGCTCGGAGACCTGCTCCTTCGTTACCTCCACCTCTTCGAGGGTGGCGGCGATCTCCTCAAAAGTCAGATAGCCCCGCTCCGTCCCTGCCGCGATCAGTCCGCGCAGCTGCTCGCCCTCCCCGAAGGGCTGATCGTCGGCCACGACCGCCTGGCGAATCGGCGCCAATATCCCATCTCCTCTCCCCTATCCCGGACCGCTCGAGCCTCTCCCCTAAAAGAGACCCAGAGCCGAAAGCGAGCGGGAGTATAGGGACGGATCGCGCCCTTATTTGACTCACTTTTGAGGCATTTTCCGAAGGCCGTTGCACCGGCCCGGCATACTTGACCGGATGGCAAATTCAACACAGACCGTGTCACCGTCGAGCCGCGACGCGCAGGCCGAGGCACCGGCCACCAGGGTCAGCCTGTCCCGCGTCGGAGTGGTGGGCGTCGAGAAGATCATCCGCGTCTGCGGCACTCAGAACGGAGGACAGGAGGAGGACTCCTCCCTCTATCACGCCGACCTGGAGTGCTTCGTCGACCTCAACCCCGAGCAGGCGGGCGTCCACATGTCCCGCTTCGAGGAGGTCGTCAACGAGGCGATCGACACCGTCGTCCTCGGCGAGGCGCTGCGCGCCGAGGGGCTCGCCGCGCACATCGCGGAGCAGGTCCGCGAGCGGCAGGGTGGCATCCGGGCCGAGGTGAAGATCGCGGCCCGCTACCCAGAGACGGTCCCCGCCCCCGTCTCGGGCCTCCCCACGCAGGAGCTCTACACGCTCTTCGGGACCGCGGTCTCATCCGAGCGCGGCACCCGCACACTGATCGGCGTCGAGGCCCAGGGCATGACCGCCTGCCCCTGCGCCCAGGGACTGGTCGAGGATGGCGCCCGCGAGCGGCTGATCGAGGAGGGCTTTGGCCCCGACGAGATCGACCGCATCGTCGATGCCGTCCCACTGGCCACCCACAACCAGCGCGGCGTCGGCACCCTCTATGTCGGGACCCCCGAGGACTCGGGGGTAGACATCGACGCCCGCCGGCTCCTCCGAATCGTCGAGGGCTCGATGTCCAGCGAGATCTACGAGCTGATGAAGCGGGCCGACGAGCGCGCCGTCGTCGAGAAGGCCCATGCCAATCCCCGCTTCGTCGAGGACTGCGTTCGCGAGATGATCCGCCAGGTCACCGAGGCCTTCCCCGAGCTCCGCGACGGCGCCTTCGTCCACTCCCGCCAGGAGAACCTGGAGACCATCCACCGTCACAACGTCGTCGCCGAGCGCTACGGCCTGCTCTCCGAGATCGTCGGCGAGCTCGAGAGCGGAGAGCACTCCCGCCACCACACCACCATGCGGGAGTGGCTGGAGGCGCCCGCCAACTAGGCAGTTCGCTTGGCGGAGCGGGAAGACTCCAACATGCGCTTGAACCCGAAGAAGTAGTCGACCCCGCTGATGATCGTCGCCGCCACCGCCGCGTAGAGCAGCAGGTCCACCCAGAGCGGCGCCGGGTTGACCGCGATCAGGCAGATGATCGCCGCCACCTGCAGGATCGTCTTCGCCTTGCCGAGCCAGCTCGCCTGGATCACGACCCCCTGCTCCGCGGCGACCATCCGCAGCCCCGTGACGGCGAACTCCCGGGCGATGATCACCATCGCGATCCAGGCCGCGATGCGATCCAGGGAGACCAGGGCGATCAGCGAAGCCGCCACCAGCAGCTTGTCGGCGATCGGGTCCATCAGCTTGCCGAACGTCGTCACCGCGTTCCGGTGGCGGGCGATGTAACCATCGAGAGTGTCGGTCAGAGCGGCGAGCGCGAACACGCCGGCCGCTATCGCGTCGCCGTTCGGCGTCTCATCCAGCAAAGCCACCACGACCACCGGCACGAGCAGGATCCGAAGGACGGTCAGCGCGTTTGGCAGGTTGAGCTGGAACACGGGATGGCAGTATCCCGTGCCCGATGGACTGGACCGTCTATCCGAGCACCCCGATCTCACGGCTGCCACGGCTGCTCCGGTATCCGGCGCTGCTCCTGCGCAACATCGTCTTTCTGTTCCGGCGGCCCAAAGCCGCCGAGCCGGACCGGCCCGCGTTCGACTACGTCTACGAGGCCGATGGGATCGCGACGGTCTACTACTCGCCCTTTCAGCACGACCGGGAGTGGGCCGCGGCCTATGACGAGATGGCCTCGGAGTGGTACCTGGCGACGCCCGGGCTGGACATCCGCTGGCGCATGTGGATCCTGACGAGCATGGCCAGGCAGGCCCTGCGGCTCCCGGGCAATGTCGCCGAGTTCGGCGTCTACCGCGCCGGCTGCACGCGGATGATCCTCGGCACCGTCGGAATGGCTCCGGGCGCCCGCTACCACCTCTTCGACACGTTCGCCGGCATCCCCGACAGCGAGCTCACCGAGGACGAGAGGGCACAGGGATACGTCGGTCGCCTCGGCGACACCTCAGTCGACTACGTGCGTGAGCGTCTCGCGCCCTGGAGCGACAGGCTTGTCTTCCACGTGGGAGACGTGTTCGAGACGATCCCCAAAGCTGACACGGGAGACCTCTCCCTGGTGCACATGGACCTCAACGCCAGCGCCCCGACCCGGCTCGCGCTCGAGTACGCCTATGAGCGGCTCGTCCCAGGCGGGATCATCGTCTTCGACGACTACGGCTATGGCGAGGTCAACGACCAGCGCACCGTGATCGACGACGTCTGCGCCTCACTGCCCGAGAACGTGATCGCGCTGCCATCCGGGCAGGCTCTCATGACCAGGCTTCCCTGAGTCCGCTCTCAGGCTCGGCCCCCGAGTTCCACGGCCCGGGCGAAGACCGCATCGAGCATCGGCTCGGTGAGCTTGCCGGTGAAGGTGTTCTGCTGCGAGGGGTGAAAGCACCCGAGCAGCGACCACTGACGCCGCCGGCCGTCCTCGGAGGTCTCGATGGCCGACTCGGCGCCATGTCCAAAGCGCGGGCGCGGGCGCGGCAGCTCGGCGCCCGACGCCGCCAGGGCCAGCAGCGACCCGGTCCACGCGAACGAGCCCAGCGCCACGATCACGCGGGCGGCACGGAGCAGCCGCAGCTCCCGGACCAGATACGGCAGGCAGTTGTCGCGCTCCTCGGTGGTCGGCCGGTTCTGCGGTGGAGGGCAGCGGTTGACGGCGGTGACGTAGGCGCCGCGCAGGCGAAGCCCGTCGTCCGCGCTCACCGAGGTCGGCTGGTTCGCCAGCCCCGCCCGGTGCAGGGCGGCGTATAGCCAGTCCCCCGAGCGGTCGCCCGTGAACACCCGGCCGGTCCGATTGCCGCCGTGGGCCGCCGGCGCCAGCCCGACGACCATGATGGCCGCCCGGGGGTCACCGAAGCCGGGCAGCGGCCGTGCCCAATAGGGCTCGCCCCGATACCGGCGCGGCGGCTCCCCCGCGCTCCGCTCCCGCCACTCGACCAGGCGCGGGCAGCGCTCGCAGGAGACGACCTCGCGGCGGAGTGCGGGAAGCGAGTCTGCCATCACAGGCTCTGCTCCGATCCGGCCCGGCTCTCCATGAGCGGATCATGGGGGCATCGGGCGACGGATTCGCGCCGAGCGCAGGAGCCCCAAGCTTGCGTAGATTCACCCCAGACGTGAACTCCTCCCTATCGCAGTTCAATCGCCGGATCTTTTCGGAACATCGATTCGAGGCGCGGGAATCCCGGCTCCGGAAGGCGCTCGACCTGCTCGACGAGGAGAGCGAGCGGGGACGTCTCCTCGACGTCGCGGCCGGCAGCGGAATCGCCGCTCAGCTCCTGCAGGAGGGCGGCTGGGAGGTCTCGGCGCTGGACATCAGCGAGGAGCTCGTCTCGCAGATCGGCGAGCGCGGGGTCGATGCGCGAGTCCACGATCTGGCCTCCGGGCCGCTGCCCTTCGGGGATCAGACCTTCGCGGCGGTATTCGCCGGCGAGATCATCGAGCACCTCGTCGACACCACGGAGTTCCTCGATGAGCTGAGGCGGGTGCTCGTTCCGGGCGGCGTCGCGGTGCTCACGACCCCGAACCTCGCGAGCTTCGAGAACCGCCTGCGACTGCTCCTCGGGCGGTATCCGATCTGGGTGGAGTTCGCGATGAGCGATCAGGGCCACGTCCGCTCCTACACTCTGCCGACGCTGCGTGCCCACCTCGGCGCCCGGGGCTTCGCAGTCGAGGCGATCGTCGGCAACTGGGTGCCGTTCCTCCCACAGCGATGGGTGAACGACGTCCGCTTTCCAGCGCTCGCCCGCACTGGGGACTGGTTCCCCGCGCTCTCGCAGGGCCTTATCGCCAAGGCCCGCCGGTGCTAGGGCCGGGGCTATTGCGCGGCGGCGCAGTACGGGTCGCGGATCAGGTTGTAGCCGGGGATGGTGCTGGCGGCGACGATGTCGAGGGCGAAGGCGGCCGCCTGCGTCTCGATGTTCTGCTTGACGAGCGCGAGCTGAAGCGGGTTGTTGCGCGCGGCGATCAGGTCCTCTGCGTTCCGCCAGGCGTTCTCACGCAGGCCCCTGATGCCCTGAAGGGCGCCGACCTCCTCGAACGGCGAGAGGTCCCCGGCGACCGTGAAGATCGGGTCGTAGCGCTGCCCAAGCTCGACCTGGAGCGGATCGATCACCCTGTCGAGGAACTGGTTGACCGCGTCGTGATCCGGCTTGCGCGTGCTGCCATCGGGGTGCAGCAGGCCGACCGCGGCCAGCGTGTACGGAAGGTCCCGGTTGATGTGCGCGTTCATCCCGAGCAGCAGGTCGCCCATCCCCTCGATGCTGGGGTTGCTCGCGGAGTCGAAGGCGATCTTCCAGGCGAGCGGAACGGAGCGGCCGGCGTGGTAGTCGTCCCAGGCGTTGAAGTAGTACTGGGCGAAGATCGCGTCCTCATGGCGGATCCACGGGTCGTCGCTGAAGGTGCCCGGGTCGTCGTTGATCGTTCGCGCGAACTCCTGGGTCGTGCGCAGATAGGTGAGGGCGAACACCGCGCTGTGGCTGCAGCTCGCATCGAGGGGCTCCCAGCGATGGGTCATCTCGTTGATCACCTTCTTGGGGCACGACGGCCTGCCGGTCTTGCAGACGTCCCAGCCGGGCGACAGCGTGCCGGCGGGCGTGTACGGGTTGGCGGGAAGCAGCGCCGGCCAGTTCGGCTCGGGCAGCGTGTACGCCCCGGCCTGCGCGACGCCGACACCGCCGGCACCCAGGCAAACCAGCACAACGCACAGCGCGAGTTTCCCTCTCCCCATCAGCATCCGATCGGCGGGCATGTTGCCGGAGCCGGTAGCCGGCCGCTACGACGAAATTGCGTAAGCCTCGAGGTCGCTCAGGCGGAGGAGCCGGCGGCCGCCAGGTCGGCGGCGCGGAACGACTCGATCGTCCGCTTCAGTCCATCCGCCAGGGGCGTCTCCGCCTCGAAGCCGATCAGATCGAGGGCCCTGCTCACATCGAGGTAGCGCTTCGGCTGGCCGTCCGGCCGGCTCTCGTCCCACACCGTGTTCCCCTCGAAGCCGGCGAGTGCCGAGATCGTCTCCGCCAGCTCACGGATGCTCGTCTCCCTGCCCGTGCCGATGTTTACCGGCTCCGAGGTCCCCAGTCGCTCCGCGCAGAGGATCAACGCCCGGGCGGCATCGTCGACATAGAGAAACTCGCGCGACGGCTTCCCGGTTCCCCAGAGGACGACCTCGGGGTCGGCGCGGTCGGCCGCCAGCACGAACTTGTGGATCATCGCCGCGATCACGTGAGAGTCCTCGAGGTCGAAGTTGTCCCCCGGCCCGTAGAGGTTGGCCATCACCGGGGCGCAGGAATCGAGGCGGTACTGGCGGCGGTACGAGTCGCTGAGCACCAGCAGCATCTTCTTCGCCAGGCCGTAAGGGGCGTTCGACTCCTCCGGGTAGCCGTCCCAGATGTTCTCCTCCTCGAAGGGGACGGGGGTGAACTTCGGATAGGCGCAGACCGAGCACGCCGCCACGAGCTTCTCGACGCCCAGCTCGCGACTCGCCTCGAAGACGTTCAGCCCCATGGCGAGGTTGTCGTGGGCGAGCGGGCCCGGGTTGCGGCGGTTGTAGCCGATGCCGCCCACGTTCGCGGCCAGGTGAATGACCACCTGGGCGCCATCCAGCGCCGCGAAACACGCCTCGCGATCGCGGAGGTCGTGGTCTGCGGATCGCGTGATCCGCACCTCGGCGCCGAGGTCACCGAGCATCGCGACCGTCGGCCGGCCCAGGAAGCCGGCGCCGCCGGTCACCACGACTTGCTTGCCGGACCAGAACCGGGGGTCTGGGGTGGCGTCGGCCATCGAGGCATGAGGGTACCTGGCGGATTACTCTCGCCGCGATGGCAACCCCGCCTCAGCCGGACCCCGGCAGCCCCCTGCGCGTCTGCATCGACGCCCGGCTTGGCGAGGGGCGCTTCGGCGGCGTCGAGCAGGTTGTGATCGGACTCGCCGCCGGGCTCGCCAGGCTCGGAGACGGCGATGAGGAGTACCTCTTCCTCACCCTTCCGGAGCACGACGAGTGGCTCCGTCCGTACCTCGGCGGCCCCTGCCGCGTCCTGCATCCCCACCGCGGCTACCCCTCCCGGCGCTCGCGAGCCGTGGCCCGGGGACTGATGGAGCGCCTGCCGGGCGTCGGTCTCTCGTTCGCCGTTCGGCCCTCCGACGGGACTGTCGAGCGAGCGGGCGCCGAAGTCGTCCACTTTCCGTTTCAGGACGCGTTCACAACGGACGTCCCGAGCATCTACCAGCCGCACGATCTACAGCACCTGCACCTGCCCGAGCTCTTCAGCCCCTGGGTGCGAGCGAGGCGGGATCGGGTCTACCGAACTCACTGCGACCGGGCCACGATGGTGGTGGCGATGACCTCGTGGGGGAAACGAGACTTCGTCGCGAACTACGACCTGCCGCCCGAGAAGGTCACCGTCGTCCCCGGCGGATCGGTGCTGCGCGATTACCCGTCTCCCACCGACCGGGACCTGGAGGAGGTGCGCTCGCGACTGACGCTGCCGGAGTCGTTCCTGCTCTATCCGGCGCAGACCTGGCCCCACAAGAACCATGAGCGGCTGCTGCAGGCGCTCGCCTCGATCCGCGACGAGCACGGGGTGAGCATCCCCCTGGTCTGCCCCGGCAGGCAAACCGAGCACCACCGGCAGATCCAGGACCTCGTCCGCGGGCTCGGCCTCGAGTCGCTCACCCGGTTCCCGGGCTTCGTCACCCCCCTTGAGCTCCGCTGTCTCTACGAGCTCGCGACGGGGCTGGTCTTCCCGAGCCGGTTCGAGGGCTGGGGGCTGCCGATCTGCGAGGCGTTCGACGCCGGGCTCCCGGTGGCTTCCTCGACGGCGACCGGCCTTCCCGACGTGGTCGGGGACGCCGGGTTGATGTTCGACCCGGAGGACACCGGCGAGATGGCCCGGCAGGTGCTGCGGCTCTGGCGGGACGAGGGGCTCCGAGACACGTTGCGGGAGCGTGGCGGCGAGCGCGCCGCGCTCTTCAGCTTCGACCGCACGGCGAGGCTCTTTCGCGCCCACTACCGCCGAATCGGGCAACGGTCGCTGTCAGAGGAAGACCGTATCCTTCTGGCGGCCCCGCCCCCTGCCTGAGCGCAGGAGCTTTCCGATCAACGTGGACAGCCCCTCTCCCGACAAGCACGACGGCTTCGCGCTCAGGCGCGCGCTCGCGAGGGTGCTGTCGGCGCTGCGCCGCGTCGCGGGCAGCCTCTTCCAAATGGTCTTCCACGACCAGCTCGGCGATCTGCGACGCCAGACCCAGCGGCTGGGGTCGGCGTCCGTGGAGTCGACCACCTACCTGGGCAGCGAGGTGCGGGCGCTCGACGAGCGGCTCGCCGCGATCGAGCGAGAGCTTGCGGAGCTCCGGGGGCTGATCGAGCGGCAGGGCCGCGCCGCGCCCATCGCGGAGTCCGACGAGATCGCCGCTCGCCCCCACGCCGGCTGAGATGACGCTCGACCCAGGGTCCGTCTGGCTTGATGCCCGTGGGACCCAGAGCATCGGTCACGCCGAGCGCGGAATCGCCCGCTACGTCGCCGAGCACTCCCGCGCGCTGCTCGAGATCGCGCCCGAGCTGATCGGCTGGATCGGCCTGAGCGACGAGGTTCCGCTGCCGGAGTCGGGCGGCGCCCTGCTCGACTCGGGCAAGGTCGCCTGGCACGACAAGGACCATGGTCCCTCGGGACAGGCCCCCGGCATCTACCACGTGATGTCGCCGTTCGAGGCGGATTTCGAGCTCGACGACGTCTGGCCCGCCTGGAGCCGAGAGCGCTCGCGACTCGTGGTGACGCTCTACGACCTGATCCCGCTGATCATGCGCGACCAGTACAACGCCGACTGGGGCTACTGGGCGACCGCATGGATCGCCCGGCTCGGCCTGATGCGCTCCGCGCATCAGGTTCTGACGATCTCCCAGCAGACCGCCGACGACGCGATGGAGCATCTGCGCGTCCCCGAGGAGCGCATCACCGTGATCGACTCCGGTGTCTCGGACCATTTCTCGAAGCTCGTCTCCTCCCGCGCCGAGGCTGAGTCGATCCTGAGCGAGGCACTGCCCAAGGTGCGGCCCGGCTTCCTGCTCTACGTCGGCGGAACCGACTTCCGCAAGAATCTCGAGGGGGCGATCCGCGGGTACGCCGAGCTGCCGCCGCCTCTGCGTGACGCCCATCAGCTCGTCATCGCCTGCAACCTCGCCTTCCTGCGCCGCTTCAACCTGCGGGCGTTCGCACGCAAGCTCGGGATCGAGCCGCGCAACTTCCTGCTGACCGGGTTCGTCGCGGACCGCGAGCTGGCGGCGCTCTACAGGGCCTGCGAGCTGTTCGTCTTCCCGTCCCTGTACGAGGGAGCCGGGCTCCCGATCCTGGAGGCGATGACCTGCGGAGCACCGGTCGCCGCCAGCGGGGTCTCCGCGATGCCCGAGCTGCTCGGGGACATGCGAGCCACCTTCGACCCCGAGGACCCGGCCGACATCGCGCGCTGCCTACGCGAGATCCTCGAGGACCCGGCGCTGCTCGACGCGCTCCGCGAGCGCTCGCATCAGCGAGCCGCGCTCTACACCTGGGAGCGGGTCGCGAAGCGAACGATCGAGGGGTACGAGCGAGCCCTGGAGATGTCTCTCGAGCCGATGGAGCCGCTGCCCCTGTGAAGCGCGCCCTGATCACGGGAATCAGCGGCCAGGACGGGAGCTACCTGGCCGAGCTGCTGCTCGAGAAGGGCTACGAGGTCCACGGGCTCGTGCACGGCTCGACCGACCGGCGCTTCGATCGCCTGGAGCCCATCCTCGACCGGATCACCCTCTATCCCGGCGACCTGCTCGACGAGCACTCCCTGATCGAGGTGCTGAGGGGGAGCGCTCCCGACGAGATCTACAACCTGGCGGCGATGTCCTCGGTCGCGGAGTCCTGGAAGCTCGCGGTGGCCACCGCCGAGTACACCGCCGTCGGCGTCACCCGCATACTCGAGGGGATCCGCCAGGTCTGCCCGGGAGCGCGCTTCTACCAGGCGTCCTCCTCGGAGATGTTCGGCCGGGCGCGGGAGACCCCCCAGACCGAGCGCACGCCCTTCTACCCCCGCAGCCCCTACGGCGTGGCGAAGGTCTACGGCCACTTCATCACGGTCAACTACCGGGAGAGCTTCGGGCTCCACGCCAGCTCCGGGATCCTCTTCAACCACGAGTCGCCCCGCCGTGGGGAGGCGTTCGTCACCCGGCGGATCAGCCGCGGCGTCGCGTCGATCAAGCTGGGCCTGAGCGACGAGCTCGTCCTCGGGAACCTGGACGTGCGACGCGACTGGGGATACGCCAAGGAGTACGTCGAGGCGATGTGGCTGATGCTCCAGCAGGACGACGCCGACGACTACGTGATCGGGACGGGGGTCTCGCACTCCGTGCGGGATCTCGTCGATGCGGCATTCGCCTGCGTCGACCTGAAGGCCGACGACCATGTCCGAATCGACCCGGAGCTGGCGCGCCCCGCCGATATCGAGGAGCTGGTGGCGGACCCTGCCAAGGCCGGGGAGAGGCTCGGCTGGGAGCCGCAGGTCTCCTTCGAGGAGGTCGTCGAGATGATGGTTCGCGATGACCTCGACGCCCTCGCCCAGCGGTAGATCTACGCCGACTCCCTCGGCCCCTTTCGGTCGCGGTGCCGGACCCGCGGGCGAATCGGCGCAGGCACGAAGTCGAGGGCACGCCCGCCCGCTCGCAGGGTGGCGGCCCAGACACGACGGCGGAGTGGCTCGGCCAGTTCCGGGTCGTCACGGCGGAAGAAGAGGGACGCCGCAGCGTCAGCGTCAGCGTCGCGCGCGGTCGAATCCGGATGCGTGAGTGGGAATCGGATCCCCTCCAGGGGACGCGCCGCGATGCCCAGCGGGTCCTGCGTCGCATTGGTCGCATCTCCGCCAAAGCCGATGTTCGAGACGAGATTGGCATTTGGGTTTATGGCGAGGCCCTCCCGGGAGAGACATGCATAGGACCACTGCGCATCCCAGTTCTCGATCTCGCTGGAGTTGTCCCAGACGTAGCGCCAGTGGCGGCGCTCGGACTTCTCAGCGAACATGCTGCGAAGGCGCTCCTCACGGCTCCCAGGGTCCAGTTCGTGCCATTCCCTGAGCTCGACGTCGTAATGCCGCCAGGCACGCCGCCACGTCGCCCATCCCCAGATGTGGACGTAGCGCGAGAAGTGGTAGCTCGCGCTTCCCGTCGGCGGCCGGCGCAGGAGCTGGCTGCCCGCGACGTGCATGATCCGCTCGTCCTCGGCATATCGCTCGAGCAGCTCGTCGCAATAGCGAAAGAACGTCGGGTGCGTGAGGCAGTCGTCCTCGAGGATGATCGCGCGGTCGACCTCACGGAGCACCCGGTCGATCCCGGACGGGATCCGGCGCCTGAGGCCGATGTTGGAACCGGCGAAGTCGCGGGTGACATCGCACGGCCAGTCGATCGCGTCGACGACCGCACGGGCCTGCTCGCAGCCCCGCTGGTCCTCGGCGTTCCCCTCGTGAGGCCCGTCGGCAATCAGGAAGAGGCGACGCGGCCGGGCGCGCCGGATCTGCTCGAAGACGCGCTCGGTCCGGTCCGGTCGCTTGAAGATGACGAACGCGACCGGGGTCTGCAGCTGGGTCTCGGTCGCCATCCGGCGCCAGTCTAGAGCGACCCTGGTGGGGCTCTAGGGCACTAGCCCCTGTCCCTTCCACGAATTCGAGGGCGGATCGCAGCCGGGACATGCTCGAGCAGGTCCCCGCCGAACCGCAGCAACCGCCCGATGACCCGGTGCCAGAACCACCCCGCGAGCTGTCGCGGGGTGAGCCCGGTGGGCACCGGGTATTCGGCAATCAGCAGGGACTCGAACTCCCGGGTCGGGATCGTGCGCCGGTGCATCACGACGCGTCGCTTCCGCAGCGTCGAAGGGACATTTCTCAGGAATGATCCCCAGGCGCGGAACACGGGACGACGGTCGCCCCGAGCCGCCGCCAGGTTGTGGCCCTGGTACAGGATCAGCTTGGGCAGGCTCCTGATCAGCAGGGTGCCGGGCAGGTCCTTGAGCATCGTGGTCATGCCGTTGCGAACCGAGTAGTAACGCGAGCTATCCGACACGCGACCGATCGACGCGGCCCACGCATGGTAGGCGCGGGCCTCGGGGACGTAGAGCCCCGAGTAGCCGAGCAGGGCCATCCTCAGGCAGAGGTCCGCATCCTCGCAGTACATGAAGTAGTCCTCGTCGAAGCCGTCCGCCGCCTCGACCGCGTCGCGGCGGTACAGCGCGGTCGACGCGGAGACGATCACGCACGGAAGCCGCCGGTCCCACTGCCCCTCGTCTCGCTCGAGCAGGCCGCACGGCACGAACCTCCCGCACGTGTGGAGGTCCTGCTTCGTCTCGTTGATCACGTCGCGCTCGTCGTAGAGGAGGGTCTTGCCGGTCACGAATCCGAGTCCCGGATCGCGCTCCAGCTCCGCCACCAGCAACTCGAGCCACCGCGGCTCGAGCTCGACGTCGTCGTTGAGCATCGCCAGGTAGCGCCCCCGGCTCGAGGAGACGCCCAGCGCCGCGACGGCGGCATAACCCCGCGGCTCGGGGGTGGAGACGACCTTCACCTGTGGCCACTCACGATCGAGATAGACCAGCACCTCCGCATCGGCACCGTCGACGACGACCGTGACCTCGTGGTCCCGATAGCTCTGCGCCGCGAGGGAACGCAGCAGGACAGGGAGATATTCGGGGCCCCGGTTGTAGGTCGTGATCACCACGCCGACGGTGGCTGCATCGGTCATGGCACGGAAACTAGCCGTGACGCTAGCTTTAGGCACATGCCGACGGCGGACACGCAGGCGCAGGCTGTGGAGTACCCGGAGCTCGTCATCACCCCGCCGGGGCGCTGGAGCGCCCTGCGGCTGGGCGAGCTCTGGGCCCACCGGGAGCTGATCTACTTCCTGACGAAGCGCGAGCTCCAGATCCGCTACAAGCAGAGTGTCTTCGGGATCAGCTGGGCGATCTTCCAACCGCTTGTCTTCGCCTTCGTCTTCGCGCTGTTCTTCGGGCTGGTGCTGAAGGTGAACATCCCCGGCGACGTCCCGTATCCGGTCTTTGCAGTCGCCGGCATCGTCCCGTGGCAGTTCACCTCGCAGGCGATCACCGCGGGGGCAGCGAGCCTGGTGCTGGATGCGGACCTGATCTCGAAGGTCTACTTCCCCCGCCTGGCGCTGCCCATCTCCAAGGCGCTCGGACTGATCATCGACCTCGCGATCGCACTGGTGGTGGTCGTCGTCGTCACCCTTGCCTACGGGGTCTCGATCGCCTCCACGGTCTATCTCGTTCCCGCCTTCCTGCTGCTCGGCGTCGTCACCGCCTTCGGGATGGCGACCCTGCTCGCGGCGCTCAACGTGAAGTACCGGGACGTCGAGGTTCTGGTCCCGATGCTGGTCCAGATCCTGTTCTTCGTCAGCCCGGTGCTCTATTCGGGAACGACGGTGGGTGAGCAGGCGGGCAAGTTCTGGTCTTACGCCTATTACGCCAACCCCATGGCCTCCGTCCTCGACGGCACGCGCTGGGCGCTGCTCGACCAGCCGGCGCCGAGCGCCGCCAAGGTCCTGATCTCGATCGGGAGCGCCGCCCTTCTGCTGACGGGAGCGATCCTCTACTTCCGGCGCGCCGAGCGCTTCTTCGCGGACGTCATATGAGAGGGGACAACGCCATCGAGGTCAACGACCTCAGCAAGCGCTACGAGATCACCGGAGACCAGGGCGGCTACATGCTGATGACCGAGCGCATCACGGAGCGCTTCAAGTCGATGGGGCGCCGCCAGAAGCCGCAGGAGTTCTGGGCGCTGCGCGACATCAACTTCGAGGTCAAGCGCGGGGAGACGATCGGCATCATCGGCCACAACGGCGCGGGCAAGAGCACGTTGCTCAAGATTCTCTCCAGGATCACCCCGCCGACCAAGGGCGAGGTGCGCCTGCACGGGCGGGTGGGGGCGCTCCTCGAGGTCGGGACCGGCTTCCACCCGGAGCTGACGGGCCGCGAGAACGTCTTCCTCAACGGGGCGATCCTCGACATGAAGCGGCGCGAGATCCAGAGCCGCTTCGAGGAGATCGTCGAGTTTGCCGACATCGGGCCCTTCATCGACACCCCGGTGAAACGCTACTCCAGCGGCATGCAGCTGCGGCTCGCCTTCTCGGTCGCCGCCCATCTGCAGCCGGAGATCCTGATCGTCGACGAGGTGCTCTCGGTCGGGGACCTTGCCTTCCAGCGGAAGTGCCTCGGCCGGATGGAGACGGCGTCGCGAGAGGGGCGAACCGTGGTCTTCATCAGCCACAACCTCCCGTCGGTGGTGAACCTATGCGACCGGGCGATCATGCTCTCAGAGGGCCGGGTTTCCGCGGCCGGCAAGGTCGGGGATGTGATCGATGCCTACGTCGGCGACGTCACCTCCGATCTCGAGCGAGGGCTCAGAGACCGCCGGCGACACGGCAACGGCAAGATCCGCTTCGTGGACTTCCGGCTGGAGAGAGAGGGGCAGGTGATCGACAGCCCCATCACCGGCGAGGACTTCGACATGGTGCTGAGCTTCGAGAAGCACACCCAGGAGGCGCTGCGGGGCTCCCGCTTCAACCTGACGATCCTCACGCTGAGCGACCAGACGCCGCTGGTGGACCTCGACACCGCGGCGACCGGCACGACCTTCACCGAGATCCCGGAGCGGGGCGAGCTGCGCTGCACCGTGCACCGCTGCCCGCTGCCCGCCGGCCAGTACTACGTCGACCTGCGCGCCGATGCCGGGGGAGAGCGCATGGACGCGGTCAACCACGTCTCCGAGCTGACGGTCGCCGGCGGAGACTTCCACGGCCGCGGCGGCACCCAGGAGGGGATCATGGACTACCGCACGGTGCTGGTCGACCACACCTGGTCGCTCGATGCCATCAGCACCGCCGCCTTCGACGCGCTCTCCGACCCGGCCCGTACGCCGGGCTAGGCGACCCCGGGGCTCAGAGCTCGAGCAGCTCCGCGTAGCGCTCGGCGACCCGCTCGTAGGAGTTCGCCTCCGCGTATTCGTCCTGGGCGGTCCTGATCCGCTCGCGCAGCGCGGAATCGTCCAGGACCTCCTCGATCCGCTCGGCGAGGGCGGAGGGTGCACTGTCACGAGGCAGATGCAGGACGGCCGGGCCGGGCAGCTCCTCCATCCAGCCGACCGCCGAGACGATGGTCGGGACGCGGGCCGCCAGGCAGTCGCAGACCGATCCGGACGCCTCGCCGTCCGAGCTGGTCCTGAGCTGGACCGCCACGTCGGCCTCCCCGAGGGCGCGCCAGTAGTCGGTCTCCTCCAGGGGGCCTCGCAGCTCGATCGCCTCGCGGATCCCCAGGTTGGACGCAGTCTCGTGCAGCCGCCGCTCGGCCGCCCTCTCCGGGTGCCCGAGCAACACCAGCCTCGCCTCGGGCCGCCCGGCGGCCAGCGTGGCGAAGCCGTGCAGCAGGAGGTCGATCGCCTCGGGCCGCTCGCCGGCGCCGTGGGAGATCAGGGTGGGGCCCCCCGTGGTCGGGTCGCCGTTCAGGCGGAGGGCCACGTCGGGGATCCCCCGGTTGACGACCACCGTGTCGGCGCCCGGCTCACCCGGCAGCCGGTCCATCCTCAGCACGTCGGCCGCGTAGCGAGAGTGGACGAGGACCTTCTCCGCGTGGGACTGGACCTCCTGGCTCATGTAGACGCCGAATCGCGCCTGGACCTCGGGATCGTCCTGCGAGTGCCGCAGGTCCGCGCCCGGGATGCGCTCGCCGTACATCTCGTACAGCCGCTCGCCCATCCAGGTCGGGTTCTCCCAGAACTCCGGCTTCATGGACTCGTAGAGCCGGGGGAACCGGACGTCGTGGGCGATCACCGCCCCGGGGCGGCTGATCAGGCCCTCCATCGCGTGGCGATAGATCGGCGCGTCGCCGAGCACGTAGAGGATGCGATCGAAGTCCCGGAGCTCGTGCGCCCAGTCGAAGTCTCCGGCCGGCCACAGCCTGACCCGCGGCTCCAGCGAGCGGTCGTAGGGTCGATCCGAGGGCCGCTCGGCCACGATCACGTCGACCTCGGCATGGTCGGCGAGGCGCTCGACGAGCCGGCGGCTGTAGAGCGCCGCGGGGGATGCGTCGGGGGGCCATGGCGTGAAGACCGCCAGCCGCTTCCTCCGGCGAGGCGGGGTGTCCCGATGCCCCGGCGCGCTCAGCGCTCGCTCATACCCCTCGATCGCCTTGTTGGCGACGCGATCCCAGGTGAAATGGCCGGCGCGATCCGCGGAGAGCAGTCGCAGGCGCTTCAGCGCCGCCTCGCTCTGCAGGGTGCGCTCGATGCAGGCCGCGATGTCCGCGGGATCTGCCGGGTCGAACGCCGCGCTCGGATCGCCGAGGATCTCGGGGACGGAGGAGATGTTGCTGCCGACGACCGGCGCGCCACATGCCATCGCCTCCAGGATCGGCAGGCCCGCGCCCTCGTAGAGGGAGGGGAACACGAACAGCCCGCAGGCTCTGTACAGGGCGGAGAGCTCGCGGTCCGGCACGAAGCCGGTGAGCAGCAGCTGGCCGGGGCGGATGCCCTGGCGCCCCGCGAAGTCCTCGAGCGCGTCTCGGCCCCGGTGGTCGAGCTTGTAGGTGATGACGAGCTGGTGCCGATCGCGGAGCCGATCCGGGAGCCGGCCATAGGCCTCGATCAGTCCCCTCACGTTCTTGCGCCAGTCCGCGCCCCCGACGTAGAACAGGAATCCGTCCCGCAGGCCGGGGAGCCTTCGCCTGACGATCTTCGCCGCTTCCTCCCGCGAGCCGACCATCGCCGCGATCCGGGTCGACGTGCCGGCATCGATCACCGTGATCCGGTTCTCATCGAACTCCAGGTGCTCGACCGCGTCCGCGGCCGAGGACTGCGAGACGGCGAGGATGTGATCGGCCGCGCGCACGATCCCCAGGCGCGCAATCCACGGTGACTTGACGAGCGGATCGGGACCGATGTAGTGCTCGGGGAAGAGCAGCGGGATCAGGTCGTGCAGGGTGATCACCAGGCGAACGCCGGAGCGGCGGGCCCAGTGCGGCCACTGCTCCTCGAGGGTCACCCTCGGCGAGGGTCCCTCGAAGGGCGAGGTGACGTGGTAGATGGAGGGCCGCGGATCGGGCTCGGACCCCCTGCCGCTCACCCAGCCCAGCAGGCCGCTCCCGTGCAGGAAGTCGAGGGATGACGGGACGGGGAGCAGGGGCGTGAGCCCGACGGTGTGAATGACCTCGGGCGCGACCCGCAGCAGCGCCTCGGTCGACTCCGCGGCCTGCCGCGCGATCCCCCGCTCGAAGTTCGCGGTGTTCTGACAGCCCTGGACGTCGATCCAGACGCTGCGCGCCGGCAGGCTCATCGGATCAGGCGGCTGAGCGCCTGGCTGCGACCAAGGCGACCCCGGATTCCGGGGTGGAACCGTTCTGAACGGGCACCCAGCCCCGATCGGCCGTGCTCGCGACCACCATGCGATCGGCGATCTTCCAATCGGCGAGCTGCTCGTCGAGGGCGTCGCCGTCGTAGCCGTTCGGTGAGCCGTTCGCACCGGAGATGCCAAACGCGACGCTCATCACGAGCACCCCGCCGTCGACGAGCAGATCGCGGATTCGCGCGAGCTCATCGCCGGCCGGCTGCGCCGGGCGTCCCAGGTGGAGGATCGCCGGGAAACGTCGGCCGGCGGCGTCCCAATCCTCCAGCCGGCCGTCGACCTGCACCACCTCGTATCCGAGCGATGACAGCGAGCGGGCGATCTCCCGCCCGCGCGGACCGACCAGGAGCACCGGGCCCGGCGCGTCGACCTCGCCCAGCGACCGAAATGCGAACGGGACCTCGATCACCGAGGTCCCGGCCCCGTTGGCGGGCGCTCCGGCGGCCTCGGACCCGCCGCGCTCGACCAGGTCGCCGAGGCGGCGAAGCTCGACGCCGACGTAGGCCAGCGACTCCACCGCGGCCGCGCGAAGCGACACCACCTCGTGGCGCAGCTGCGTGAGGGGATAGGTGAGCAGGCGGAAGGGCAGCCGCAGGATCCGGATGGCGAGCAACATCAACCAGCGCATGGCCCTCTCCAGGACCGGCCCGCCCACCGCGAGGTCTTGCCTGGGATCTGGCACGGCTGTGATTGAAGCAGAGGCCGAAGGGGCCGGAACACAGCGAACGTTGCCGCCGCGCGGGTGCGCTCAGCCCCGCTCGGGCTTGATCAGCGCCAGGTGGACGCTCGTCCACAGGTGCTCGTCCTGCCGCAGGACGATGTGCGGATACGGCGTCGGCAGGTGCCGAAAAGCGGGCGGTGGGACCTTGACCTCCCTGCCGAGCGCGTCCTGCACCTTCGCCCAGACCGAGGGCTTCGCCTGCTGCATCTCGAAGAGGCTCTCGAAGTCCACGGGCGTCTGCATCGTCTCATCGGAGATGGAGAGGTCCACCGGCGAGGCGAGCTTCCAGTTCATGTCGTCGAGGGCGACCTGGCGCAGCTCCGGCTCGTCAAACAGCCAGGTGCCGGGCAGGCCCGGCGACGGCCCGGCCAGCCTGAACTCGGTCGCCAGCGCCACCACTCCACCGGGCTTTACGACGCGATACATCTCCTCGACGCTCTTCCGGATGTTGTCGAGACCTCCGAAGTGCTCGATCGAGCCGGAGGAGAAGATCCCGTCGAATGAGTCGTCCTCGTAGCGCAGGTCGAGTGCGTCCATGTGCTGCACCACGAGCCTGCGCGGATTCCAGTCGAGGGCCGTCTCCCTCTCGGGCGCATGCAACATGCCCGCCCCGGAGTCCGACTGCGACCAGGAGTCCTCGGTCAGGTAGAGATCGGTCGCGAAGACTCGCCTGACGTGCCGGGTGAGCCAGAAGATCGTGTTCTCCGTTCCCGCTCCCACCCCGAGGATCTCCGCGTCCTCTCGCAGAGCCCCGAAGTCGCGCAGCGCCCGGGCCGTCATCGCGACCTCCCAGGGCTTGCGGTGCTCCTCGCCGTCCGGATAGTCCGGGCGCTCGGCCCCCACGCCGTGCGACATGTCCCGGATCAGATCCCGGAGGTCGGGATCCCGGAAGTCCTCGAGCTCGCACAGCTTGCAGTACCCCAGACGGGAAGCGCCCGCGTCTGGCACCTGTTCAGACGCCCTCGTGGCTATAGCGGGTCACCTTGCCCGCCAGCTGGTCGGAGAGCGCGGTGACGTCGGCGTCGACCATCAGCTCGACCAGCTCCTTGAACCGGACCTTCGGCTCCCAGCCGAGGCGCTCCTTCGCCTTCGACGCGTCGCCGAGCAGGACGTCGACCTCGGAGGGGCGGTAGTACTTCGGGTCGATCTCGAGGTGCTCGTCCACCTCGAGTCCCTGCCGGGCGAAGGCGATCTCCACCGTGTCGCGAACGCTGTGGGTCTCGCCGGTGGCGATCACGAAGTCCTCGGGCTCATCGGCCTGGAGCATCAGCCACATGGCCTCGACGTAGTCGGGTGCGTATCCCCAGTCCCGCTGGGCGTCGAGGTTGCCGAGGTAGAGCTTGTCCTGGAGGCCCGCGGCGATGCGCGCCACCGCGCGGGTGATCTTGCGCGTGACGAACGTCTCGCCGCGCCGCGGCGACTCGTGGTTGAAGAGGATCCCGTTGACGGCGAACATGTCGTAGGCCTCGCGGTAGTTGACGGTCGCCCAGTACGCCGCGACCTTGGCCACGCCGTAGGGGCTGCGCGGGTGGAACGGCGTCGCCTCGTTCTGCGGCGGAGGCGCCGCCCCGAACATCTCCGAGGAGGAGGCCTGGTAGAAGCGGGGGCTGACCCCGGCCTCGCGGATCGCCTCGAGCAGCCGGACGGTCCCGGCGCCGGTCACGTCGAAGGTGTACTCCGGGATGTCGAACGAGACCCGGACGTGGCTCTGGGCGCCGAGGTGGTAGATCTCGTCCGGCCGGAGCTCGTAGAGCAGCTTGACCAGTGCGACCGAGTCGGTGAGGTCCCCGTAATGCGTGAAGAGCCTGACCCCCGACTCATGCGGGTCCTGGTAGAGGTGGTCGATCCGGTGGGTGTTGAAGCTCGAGGAGCGCCGGACGATGCCGTGGACCTCGTAGCCCTTGTCCAGCAGGAGCTCGGCGAGGTAGGAGCCGTCCTGGCCCGAGATCCCGGTGATCAGGGCGCGCTTTTCCGTCCCCGGGACGCGGGGTAGGTAGGGGTGGGGGTCGTTGGTCGGCTGCTCGGGCATGGCTCGGCGCAGCGGGGATGGTGGCAGAAAGACGAAAGGCGGAGAGAAGCTCGACCATCACCGATTGTCCGCGCGCCGGCGGATCCGCCGAAGCGGCCTGTCGATGCCCGCGAGGGTGCGATGTATGCGGTGCCGCAGCCTGGCGGCGAAGTGGTGCAGCCTGCGAGCGGCGCGCACGTGGGCCTCGCGCAGAGGAAACGGCCGCTCGTATAGGTCACGCTCGCGGTAAGCGGCCCTGAGCTCCCGCCGCAGAGGGGCTCCGCGAATGGGCGCGAGGTGGCGCCCCCACGACTTCTGGTCGCAGACGAAACGCTGAGCGATCCGCGAGCGCTCGAGCTCGGTCGGGTATTTGACGTAGTAGCCGTACTCCTCGTCGAAGACCCCCTTACTCCAGCGCGTGGAGCCGCCCGGGAGCCGGGCTGCATACGGGACATAGGGGAGGAATCTCACGTGCCGCCACAGCCCTAGGTCCTTGAGACGCGCGGCGATGAAGCGCTCCGGATTCAAGAACCGCCAATCCTGGGCAACGCTCCTACGGCCGAGCTTGCGCTTGAGTCGCTCCGGGTCGGAGAAGATCGGGTCCGGCACCTCCAGGAAGCGCCTGACATACCGGCGGGGCACGATCAGGTGACGATCCCCGACCCCGCCGTACCCCTCCCCGTCGAGTGCGTAAATGTGGCGCCCTGAGAGGAATCGCGTGCTGGGATGAGGGATCGGCCAGACCAGATCCGAGCGCGTCACGATCAGCCAGTCGTAATCGTCCGCGATTCCGGCTCGTTCGATCGACTCCTTCAGGAACTGCCGGAAGTAGAGGACGATCGCTCCGGAGCCGAGCTCATGGATCTCGGGGTCCTGGATACCGCCAAGGAGATAGCCTCGCGGCGTGAGCAGCGTCCGCCAACGCGAGCTCCCGGCCTGCTGCTCGTACAGCTCTCCCCAGTCGTCGGGCTCGTGGACCCGCCAGACGAACTTCGCCCTCTCGTAGAGAGGGTTCGGACTCTCGTGGTCCCCGACGCACAGCGCCAGATCCGCATCGAGGACCTCGAGCACGTTCGAGAAGAAGCTCTCGGCGGTGATCTCCCAGGCGCGGGTCTCGGCCATCACAGCCACCAGGACCCGCTCCCGCTGAGGTCTAACCATCATCCAGGGAAACCCGGGGCAGGGTAGTTAACCTCGCACCCCACGATGCGCGTCCTGGTCACAGGCGGTGCCGGCTTCGTGGGCGCCAACCTCGGTATCTCGCTCGCCGCCCGCCACCCGGACTGGGAGCTGATCGCCTACGACAACCTCCACCGGCGCGGCTCGGAGCTCAACCTGCCCCGCCTCGAGGAGGCCGGGATCGACTTCGCCAGAGGTGACGTTCGCAGCCCCGACGAGCTCATGGAGATCAAGCCCGTGGACGCGCTGATCGAGTGCTCCGCCGAGCCCTCCGCGCTCGCGGGAGCCGACGGCGAGACCGCCTACACCGTCCATACGAACCTGATGGGCGCCTACAACTGCCTTGAGCTGGCGCGCCGCGATCACGCCCAGCTGATCTTCCTCTCCACCAGCCGCGTCTATCCGATCCGGCCCCAGAATGAACTCAACTATGAGGAGGGCCAGACGCGGTTCGACCTCACCGACGAGCAGGAGATACCGGGTGTGTCATCCGCGGGGATCTCCGAGGACATCCCGATGGAGGGAGCCCGCAGCCTCTACGGAGCGACCAAGTTGGCGGCTGAGCTCCTGATCGAGGAGTACGCCGACGGCTTCGGGCTGCGGACCGTGATCGACCGCTGCGGCGTGATCGCCGGCCCCTGGCAGATGGGCAAGGTCGACCAGGGCGTCTTCGCGTTCTGGGTCCTCCACCACCAGTTCGGGCTCCCCCTGAGCTACATCGGCTACGGGGGCGAGGGCAAGCAGGTCCGCGACCTGCTCCACGTGGACGACCTGATCGACCTCGTGGAGGAGCAGCTCCTGGACCCCGCGGGCTGGGCGGGCTTCACGGGCAACGTCGGCGGCGGGCGGGAGCACAGCCTCTCGCTGCTCGAGACGACGGAGATCTGCCGGGAGCTGACCGGCAACGAGGTCGCAATCGAGCGGGTCTCCGACGCCAGGCAGGGCGACGTCCCGATCTTCATCGCCGACTGCGCGCGGCTCTTCGAGCGAACCGGCTGGCGCCCGTCGCGTGACCCACGCCGCACCCTCGCCGACATACACGAGTGGACGGCCGCGAACGAGTCGAGCCTCGCCGGGGCGCTCGGGCTCGACGCCGCGGCCAGGCCGAGCTGACGATGCCGCTGGCGATCGTCACAGGCTCCGGCGGCCTCGTCGGCTCGGACTCGGTCCGCAGGCTGGTCGAGAGCGGCTGGGAGGTGGTCGGGCTCGAGAACGACATGCGGGCCCGGTTCTTCGGCCCCGAGGCCTCCACCTCGCACGTCACCGGCGAGCTCGTCAACAGCTACCCGGAGTTCAGGGCCGTCGAGGCCGACGTCCGCGATGAGGAGACGGTTCGCCGGGTCTTCACCGAGAACGCCTCGAGATTGGAGCTGGTTGTCCACGCGGCCGCCCAGCCCTCTCATGACTGGGCGGCGCGCGAGCCGAAGACCGACTTCGGCGTCAACGCGATCGGCACCCTGAACCTGCTCGAGGCCACCCGCGAGATCGCCCCGTCCGCCACCTTCGTCTTCCTGTCGACGAACAAGGTCTACGGCGACACGCCGAACGCCCTGCCCCTCCAGGATCTGGAGCGGCGGCTGGAGCTCCCGGAGGATCATCCCTACTTCAAGGGGATCGACACCTCCATGTCGATCGATCGCTCGACCCACTCGCTCTTCGGCGTCTCGAAGGCGGCGGCCGACCTGCTCGTGCAGGAGTACGGCCGCTACTTCGACATGCCGACCGTCTGCTTCCGCTGCGGCTGCATCACCGGCCCCTCGCACGCCGGCGCGAGGCTTCATGGCTTCCTCGCCTACCTGATGAAGTGCGTCGTCACCGGGACCCCGTACACCGTCTTCGGCTACGAGGGCAAGCAGGTCCGCGACAACATCGACGGCTCGGACCTGGTCGAGGCCTTCCTGGAGTTCCATCGATCGCCTCGCTCGGCGGCCGTCTACAACATGGGCGGCGGCCGTGAATCGAACTGCTCGATGCTCGAGGCGATCGAAGCATGCGAGAGGATCGCCGGCCGCGAGCTCAACTGGGAGCTGAGCCCCGATGCCCGAATCGGCGATCACCGCTGGTGGATCAGCGATCTCGGGGAGTTCCGGCGCGACTACCCGAGCTGGAAGCTGACCCAGGGCATCGAGTCGATCCTGCAGCAGATCCATGACGTCAACGCGGAGCGCTGGGTGAGCGCACCGGCATGAAGCTCTCCGTCGTGATCCCGGCCCAGAACGAGGCCGGCTCCATCGCTTCCTGTGTGACCACCGCCACCCGGGCGCTGTCCGAGGCCGGAATCGACTACGAGATCCTGGTGATCGACGACGCCAGCGTCGATGGGACGAGCTCGGTGGTCGAGCACCTGGCCGAGTCGGATCCCCGAATCCACTGCCACCGCTCCCACTACAGCCGGGGCTTCGGGCTCGCCGTCAGAGCCGGCCTCGATCGCTTCCAGGGGGACGCCGTCGCGATCATGATGGCCGACGGGTCCGATGATCCGGCGGACCTGGTCACCTACCACCGCGTTCTGGAGGATGGGTTCGACTGCGCACTGGGCTCCCGCTTCGTCGGCGGGCGCGGCCGGGTGAGCGACTACCCCTGGTTCAAGCTGATCCTCAACCGGCTGGTCAACTGGTGGATCCGGGCGCTCTTCCGGCACGGCTATGACGACACGACCAACGCCTTCAAGGCCTACAGGCGCGGGGTGATCGAGACGGTCCAGCCGCTGCTCGCGAACCACTTCAACCTGACCGTCGAGATCCCGCTGAAGGCGATCGTGAGGGGTCACAGCTACGGGATCGTGCCGATCTCGTGGCGCGGGCGGAGCATCGGCAAATCGAAGCTCGACCTCCGCGAGATGGGAAGCCGATACACGTTCATCGTCCTCTACGTGCTGCTGGAGCGATACATGAGCCGGGGGGACTACCTGCGGCCCGGGCTCGATCCGAAGTCGCCATCCACCGGCCCGCGCCCCCGGCCCGAGCACGGAGTGGTACGCGAGGTGGCTAACCCTCGTAGACGAAGGGGAGGTCGCTCTCGACGTCCTTGAGGAGCGGGGCGCTCGCGTCGCGGTCCGAGGGGATCAGCTCGACGTCCGGCCACTCGACGCCGATGTCGGGGTCGTTGTACGCGATCCCGCTCTCGGCCTCCGGGTCGTAGTACGCGGAGCACTTGTAGACCACGTCCGCGACCTCGCTCGTCACGCAGAAACCGTGGGCGAAGCCGTCCGGGCAATAGAGGTGACGGAGGTTCTCGTCGCTCAGGGTGAACGCCTCCCACTCCCCGAAGGTGGGCGACCCCTTCCTGATGTCGACGAGGACGTCCACGACCTCGCCGCTGGAGCAGCGGACGAGCTTGGCCATGCCGGGTTGGAAGTGCATGCCGCGGACGATCCCCCTGCCGGAGCGGGAGTGGTTGTCCTGGACGAACTCCTCGGCGATACCCAGCTCGGCGAGGGCGTCGCGCCTGTAGCTCTCCAGGAAGAACCCCCGCTTGTCGCGATGGATCGTCGGCTGGACCAGGATCGGTCCCTCGAGTCTGGTCGTCACCACCTCCACGGGGCGGCAATGATGCCCTAATGGCGCTTCTCTCCGTAATCACCCCCGCGCGCAACATGGCGCGGTTCCTGCCCGACACGCTCGACAGCGTGGCCGCGCTCAGCGCGCCGCACGAGCACATCGTCGTGGACGGCGACTCCGACGACGGCTCGGTGGAGCTGCTCGAGGGCCGCGATGACCCCCACCTCACCTGGGTCTCGGAGCCGGACAGCGGGCAGACCGAGGCGGTCAACAAGGGGTTGCGCCTCGCGCAGGGCGACTTGCTCGCCTGGGTCAACGCCGACGACGCCTACATCCCCGAGGCGGTCGACCGCGCGCTCGACCATCTGGAGCGGAACCCGGAGGTGGGCGCGATCTTCGGCGGCGTCAACTACGTCGACGAGAACGGCGAGGTCTTCAGGACGCTGGTGCCGCCGAAGTTCAGCTGGCGCCGGTACCTCTACTTCGGCGCCTTCGTCACCACGCCGACGATCATCTGGCGCCGCGAGCTGCTCGAGCAGGCGCCGTCGCTGAATCAGAGCTACGTCGACGCCGCCGACTACGACTTCTACCTGCGCCTGCTGCGCGGCGCCCGCGTCGACCTGATGCCCGAGCCGCTGCTCAACTTCCGCTACCACCCGACCAGCAAGACGACCACCGACGTCTGGGTCCAGCTCAACGAGGCGAAGGAGATCCGCCTCGGGTGGGCCCGCAACCCGATGCAGCGGGGGATCATGCGCTCCTACGAGGGCGCCCGGCGGGCGATCCTGCCGCGGATCTCCTCCTGGCCGCACCCCGAGCCCCGCGGCGTCGTCCGGTTGCTCCGGCGGATCGGCGCGCGTGGCTGACGGCCCGGTCGCGGCGGGGCCGGTCTTCGAGGGGCCGTCCCTGCGCCTGCGGATCGCGGTCGCCCTGGCGGAGGCGATCGAGTGGGTCCTGCGCCACCACCGGCTCTCGCGGATCCTCTACGCCGCCGCCGACGCGAACGGCCGCCTGAGCGCCCGGATGCTCCGCGGCGAGGGGCGCGAGTGCCCATGCTGCGGCGGTCATTTCAAGCGGATGTCCCGCCGCCGCATCTCCGGCTGGGGCGGCATCTGCCCCCGCTGCCGCTCGCACCCTCGCCACCGCGCGATCGCGCTGCTGCTCGCCCGGGGCGATCTGCCGGGCCACCGGCTCCTGCACTTCGCCCCCGAGCCGCTCTTCCATCCCGTCTTCGAGCGGCTCCCGCATCTGCAGCGCGTCACCGCCGACCTCTACGCCCCCGCCGACCTGAAGCTCGACATCACCAAGATGGACCTGCCGGATAGCTCCTTCGACCTGATCCTCTGCAGCCACGTGCTCGAGCACGTCCCCGACGACCGCGCCGCGATGTCCGAGCTTCGCCGGGTGCTCGCGCCTGGCGGACTCTGCCTCGTCCTGACGCCCTACCGGCCAGGCGTTACCACGTTCGAGGACTCCTCGATCACGACCCCTCTCGAGCGCATGGTCGCCTTCGGCCAGCAGGATCACGTCCGCATCTACGGCACGGACCTGGCGAACCGTCTGCGCGACGCCGGCCTCGAGGTCGAGGACCGGACGCCGGTGGAGCTATTTGACGAGTTGGTGGTGAACCGGTGCGAGCTCGACGCGGCCGAGCACCTCTTCCTCTGCCGGGCGCCTGCGGCCTGACTCCTTCCGCCGCCTGCGCACGCCGCGGACCACCTTGACGGGCAGGTACACGATGCCCGCGATCAAGGCAATCGGGATCACGGGCAGCAGCAGGGGGATCAGGGCCACGCCGGTGAGGACCAGGATCGGTATCGCCAGCGGGGCGAGCGCGACCATGAGGATGCCCGTGCCGACGGTCCACTTCGAGATCTCATCGACGGCCTCCGCCCTTCTGCGTGCTTTCTCATCGATGTCCATGACGGCTCCTTTCTTCGCTCTCACCAGGGAGACGAAATGGAGCCGCCGCCTGTGACGGCTGGAGGGGTCCCCCATGGCTTTCCTGGTTGGGTTAACCGGGCCCGAAGCGACCTCTCTCAAGACGTGCCGCTTTTCGTCCAAAGCACTACTCCGACAGCCCGGCGGCTTCGAGGGCTCGCGGCGGCGGCTCGCTCTTACTGCGTCGGGACCGGGATCGGGAACCGGACCGAGAAGCCCGCCTTGCATTGGAACTTGCCAGCGGTTTGCTTCTTGGCCTTCACACGCACCGAGTTCGTCCCGGCCGGGAGATTCTTCGGAAGGTGACCCGACAGGCTCCAGTTGCCGAAGGTGGTGTTCTTCTTGGTCACGTGCTCGTCGATCGCCGTGATCACGTCGCGATTGGCGTCGAGGACCTGCAACTTCACGACTCTTTGGGGCTTGCACGCGGTGGCCGTAAAGAGGTCGCCCTTCGCTTTCACTTCGCCACCCGGGTTGAACGTCGGGTCTCCGAAGAAATTGACCACCGTGTCCTTCTTCTTTGCGGCCAATGCGGCGACGCTGAATACCCCGAGGCAAAGGGCCGCGACTCCGATCAGTACAAGGGTCGTCTTTGCTGACGTTCTCATTTGGCTATTCGACTTTCGCGCTCACTGGATCTGCCTGTCGTTCCCGGGGCCGCCCTTGAGCTTGTCCTTCCCGGGGCCGCCCTTGAGCTTGTCCTTCCCAGGGCCGCCCTTCAGGGTGTCGTTCCCCTTCTCGCCGTAGAGCCTGTCCTTGCCCTTGCCGCCCTTTAGGACGTCGCTGCCGTCTCCGCCCTTGAGGACGTCGTTGCCCGACTGGCCGCGGAGGAGGTCCTTGCCCTTTCGTCCCTTGAGCGTGTCGTTGCCCTTCCCGCCCTGCACGTCGTCCTTTCCCGCGCCGCTGCAGATCACGTCATTTCCGCCGAGGCCGGAGATCTGATCCTTGCCCCCGAGCCCGACGATCACGTCCGGACCGGGCGTCCCGGTGAGCTGGTCATCGCCGCTGAGCTCGTCGTTGAAGGCGGGCGGGGTGTGGGTGTGGCTGTCCGTCCCGACGATCGTCGCCGGCTGACCCATGCAGTCCGGTCTGACGATGGACTGCAGGGGGTTGAAGATCTGCGTGGATCCGCCGTACTGAACGATGTCGAGGAGATAGGAGAAGTGACCGTCGGTGCTGTGGTCGCTGATCATGCCGAGGGGCGTGGAGAAAGTGAGCACGCTCCCGTCGAGCCGGTAGGGCACCGTTCCGCGGATCGTGCCCCATCCATGGGCGTCCGGATCGCTCGGATCCGAGGGGTACGCGTTTCGGATCCGAAGCGTGCTCGGGTCGAGACTGAGCTCATCGCCGCGGATGATCGAGTCGTAGTTGCGCGGATACAGCAGGCCCGGATTGCCGATGATCTGATACTGAAAGGCATCCGCCGGGCGTCCGATCGAGTCGACCGTCTGGAAGTCCGGCGGCCGGTTGAAGATCAGCTTGAAGGAGACCTGTCCCGTGGCGGGGTCGAAGATCGCCGATTGGCCCGTCACGACGAACTGGCCAGGCGTGGCCGTATCGGCACGCGCGGTGGCCGGGCTCTGGGTGGCCGCCTGGACCGCCGCGATCAACGCTGCGGCGAGAAGCGAGGCGAAGATGGCAATCATTGAACGTCTCATCAGTCTCTCCGGTAGCTCTAACAGCCGAAATCGCCCCACAGAGCGTGCCAGGCGAAGTTCGTGCGGAGGTCCGTGGTTTCCACGGAAGTCACGCCCGTAGCGGGCCCCAACTGCCGGAGATCCCTGCTTTGGAAGGGCGGGGGAAGCGGAGCATCCGCTGCAGTTGAGTCCTCCCTTGCGGGAAGAGCAGTAGCTCTGAGTCTCGCTGCCGCTTTCCAGCCCCCACGCGTAAAGGCTATTGCGCTCTTTCGCCCCGGCGGAAGAGCACCTTCGAGTAGAGCGCCTTCTCCGCGCGCGCCGGAACCGGGCGCCAGGCCCAGTAGGTGCGGTAGGTGAGGCGGTGCACCGGGCCGAGATCCGACTGTTCCGCGAACTCCTTCCGGCGGGCGAACAGGCCGGCGTGTTTGGCCCGCAGCTGGCGGTAGACGTGGCGGTAGCGGCGGCGGTGCTCCTCGTTTCCCGAGCGCTCGTGCTTGCGGTACTCGTGCGTGACCTGAGGGATCTGGAGGCCACGCCACCCCTTCTCGAGCGCGCTCAGGCAGAAGTCCCAGTCCTCGTAGCCGTCGATCGCCGGGTCGAAGCCGCCCGCGTCCTCCCAGCAGCGCCGGCGGACGAGCCCGAGCTGGGCGCCGGCGATCGAGCGGTGCAACAGGATGTAGGGGTCGAAGTCCGGGAAGCGGAGGACGCCCGACCAGGCGCCGATCAGCTTCATCAGCCCGTAGCAGTAGCCGACGTCCTGGTTGCTCTCGAGTGGCGGCCGCAGGGTGTCGATCGCGTCGACGGTCAACCGGTCGTCGGCGTCGACCATCAGCAGCAGCTCGGAATCGGAGTTCTCGAACCCCGCGTTACGGGCCGCGGCGACGCCGGCGTTGCGCTGGCGGATCAGCTCGACGCCGGCGGGCAGCGCCACGAGCGCGCTCTCGGTCTCAGGATCCGTCGAGCCGTCGTCGACCACGATCACCTTCGGGGGCCCGCCGTGCTGCTCGAGCGCGCGCTCCACCGACTCGAGCAGGTAGCGGCCGTGGTTGAAGCAGGGGATCACCACCGTGATGTCGCCGTGGCGGGGCATGGTCCGGCGCAGGGTAGTGCGACTAGGATCGCGCGAATGGCCGAGTCCACGAACGAGCGAGGCGGGCCGCAGCCCGTTTCGCGATCCCATTCCGAGCTGATCCGCTGGATGAGCAACCTCGACGCGAACTCGTCCGGGTTCGTGCACGGTGGCGTCGTCATGAGGATGTGCGACGAGGCGGCGGGGATCGCCGCTATCCGCCACAGTGGCTGCCGCGTGGTGACCGCCGGCATGGACCGGATGACGTTCCTCAACCCCGTCCACGTCGGCGAGCTGCTGCGCTGCAGCGCCAGCGTCAACGCCGCCTGGCGGACCTCGATGGAGGTGGGCGTCAGGGTCGAGGCCGAGAACGCCGTCACCGGCGAGGTCCACGAAACGGGCACGGCGTATCTGACGATGGTCGCCGTCGACGAGAAGGGTGAGCCGGTGCCCGTCCCCCCGCTCGCGGTCGAGGGCGCCGTCGAGGAACGCCGCCAGCGCGAGGCCGAGACGCGCAGGCGCAACCGGCTGGCCGAGCGCGAGGAGATCCTCGAGGCGCGCCAGGCGGCGGCCGAGCAGGCGGGCTGAGCCCGCCCACCTCCCTCCGCTCTCCGCTCCTATCCTTCTCGGGGCCCGAAAGGGCGACGACCATGGCGGTTACCGCTCCAAAAAAGCCGGGGGACGAGAGCGCGGCGCGCACCGACGACGTCCGCACGAGCGTCGTGCTGCCCGCGTACAACGAGGGAGCGGCGCTGCCTCACGTGCTCGCCGAGCTCGGGGAGTACCTCGACGACTCCTACGAGGTCCTGGTGGTGGACGACGGCTCGACCGACGACACCGCCGAGGTCGCCGGGCGCTTTCCGGTCCGACTCGTCCAGCACCCGTCGAACTCGGGCAAGGGGGTGGCGATCCGGACCGGGATCGCCGAGGCGCAGGGCGAGAACGTGGTGATCATGGACGCCGACGCCACCTATCCCGTGCCGGCCATCAAGCAGATGGTCGACCTGCTCGACGACAACGACCTCGTCCGGGGCGTTCGCGAGTCCGAGCCCGAGAGCATGCCGGTGATCAACCGGTTCGGGAACTGGCTGATCAACAAGCTGCTCGAGGTCAGCCACGGCCTGGAGGGGTCCGACCACCTCAGCGGGCTCTACGCGATCCGCCGCTCGGAGGCGGTGCGGCTGGGGACCGAGGCCCGCGGCT
The DNA here is from genome assembly GCA_963815665.1 of uncultured Solirubrobacterales bacterium. Lineage (GTDB taxonomy): Bacteria > Actinomycetota > Thermoleophilia > Solirubrobacterales > 70-9 > DASUPK01. Next base: position 618,166 of record CAWFHN010000013.1, read on the forward strand.
TCGACATCGAGACCGAGATCGGCATCAAGGCGAAGGCGCGCGGCCTGCGCGAGGCGACCATCCCGATCTCCTACCTGCCCCGCGTGGGCGAGAAGAAGCTGAGCGCGGGGAGGGACGGCCTGCGCATCCTCGGCCGGGTGATCGTGCTGCTGCTGATCTACAACCCGACGCTCACCTTCATCGTTCCGGGCCTCACCCTGATGGCGATCTCGATCACGGGGGCGATCCTGCTCTCGAGCGGCCCGGTCACCACCTCGTACCTCGGGCTGAACATCCACAGCTTCATCGTCGCCGCACTCGGGGTCCTCGCCGCCTTCCAGCTGACCATCTTCGGAGTGGCGGCCGCCCTCTACGGCGTCGAGGCGGGCAAGCCGCCGCCGTGGTGGCTGCTCCGAGTGATCTCCGTGCGCTTCCGGCTGGCTGTCGGGGTCATCGGCCTCGTCCTGATGCTCGGCTCGCTCGCCAAGCTGATCCAGCTGACGATCCAATGGGCCGGCGACAACCCGTTCACCGACACCCGCGCGCTGGTCCTCTCGACCAGCTTTCTCGTCCTCGGTCTGCAGGTGATCTCCGCCGTGCTCTTCATCTCGATCTTCAGCGGGCGGCTCAGCCGCGTGGCTGAGGAGGAATCGACCCGCTGGTCTCGGTCGTAGTCGTCAACTACAACGGCGCCGGCGCGCTCGAGGGCTGCCTGAACGCACTGCTTGAGGGTGCCGGCGTCGACGCCGAGATCGTGGTGGTGGACAACGCCTCCTCGGACGAGAGCGCCGCGATCGCCGAGCGGATGGCGGACCGGCACGACTCGATCCGCCTGATCCGCTCCCCCACGAACCGCGGCTACGCGGGCGCCGTGAACGTCGCGCTGCCGGGGGTTCGCGGGGACTACGTGGCGGTGCTCAACATGGACGTGGCGGTCAGCCCCGGCTGGCTCGGCGCGCTTGTCTCCTTCCTCGAGGCCACCCCCGACGCCGGCGTCGCCTGCCCTCTGATCCTGCTCGAGTCCGATCCGGGCCGGATCAACGCCGCCGGCCAGAACCTCAACAAGACGGGCCTCGGCTTCAACCGCTGGCTGGGGAAGCCGCGCGAGCGCGCTGGAGATGCTCCCTTCGAGGTGACCGGCCTGCACGGCGCCGCCTTCCTGATCCGGCGCGAGCTGCTCGAGCGGCTCGGCGGCTGGGACGAGGAAGGCTTCCTCTACTTCGAGGACGTCGAGCTCTCCTGGTTGCTGCGGATCGCCGGCCACGAGGTCTGGTGCGTGCCGGCCTCGACCGTCACGCACGACTACCACCTGACGATGTTTCCCCACAAGCTGTTCCTGCTCGAGCGAAATCGCCGGAAGATGCTGCTCGTGGACCTCCGCGGGCGAACCCGCCTGGCGATCTCCCCCCTGCTGGCGCTCAGCGAGCTGATGATGTGGGGGTATTGCCTGCTGCGGGGACCCAAGTTCCTGCGGGCGAAGCGCGACAGCTACCGCTGGGTGCGCGCCAATCGGGCACCCATCCGCGAGCGCCGCGAGCGGGTCGACTCCCTGCGGCGGCGCTCGGACTGGGCGGTCCTGCGAGGCCTGCGCTGGGGCTATCCGCTCGGTCAGTTCCTGAAGCTCGGGCGCGAGCGGGGAGTCAGGCGGGACCGGCATCGCCATTAGTCGCGACCGCCTGCGGCCACCCATCACAAGTCGCTACGGGCTTCGCCCTCCGCTCCAAAGTGGTGCGGCCTTGCGGTCGCTGACTCCATATGCTGTCCGCCCTCTTGGGCGCCTTCGCCGGAACCTACGTCTCTGCAGGGATAATCCTGCTCGCGTCCCTGCTGGTCGGGCGGGCGGTCCTGCTTGCCCTGGGCCGCAGGGAGGCCTCGTTCCTGGAGGGCGCAGTCGGCCTGGCGACGCTCATCCTGGTCTGCTCCGTCGCCATCCGGCTGCCGGGAAACGAGGCCACCTCGATCGCGTGCTGCGCGATCCTCCTCGTCGCTTCGACCGTCTTCCTGCTGGTGGGTTCGGAGTCGATGATCGGACCGGCCGTCGGCATCGCCATCCCGGTCGCGCTGCTGTCGGGACTGCTCGCCTCGTTCCCCTTCATCGTCAGCGGCCATATCGGCATCCCCGGGGTGGGGCTCAACAACGACATGGCCATGCACCTGGTCGACGTCGACTACCTCGTCGACCCGAGCAGGCCGACCCCGCAGAGCGTGATCAACGGCTACCCGCTCGGGCCGCACAGCCTCGTCGGGACCGTCGTCAGCGCGCTCGGCACGCAGCCGCTCTGGGGCTGGCTCGGGCTGCTGGTCGCGGTGCCCGTCCTGACCGGCATCACCGCGCTCGGTGGCCTGCGAGAGCTGCCCGGCGGCCGCCGCGTGCTCGGCACCGTGCTCGTGGCGTTCGCCTTCCTCACGGCCTCGGTCCTCGGCATCGCGGGCTTCAAGGAGCTGATCGCCGGGATGTTCCTGATCGCCTTCGCGCTCGGGCTGCGGGAGATCGAGCGCGGCCCGGAGGGCCGCATCGCGATCCTCATCGGCCTCGCGCTGATCACCGCGGCGATGATCCCCGTCTACAGCCTGCCGGGAGTCGCCTGGCTCGTTCTCACCGCCGGGCTCTGGGCGCTCCTCCAGCTGCTTCAGATCCGGGCGGAGAAGGGAGCGCAGGGGGTCCGGGACGTCGTGCGCGCCTCGATGCGCATCGTCATCCCGGCGGCGATCCTGCTCCTGCTGGCCGCGCTTACGCAGCTGCCGAAGGTGATCGACTTCTTCCAGTCCGGCTCGATCGGCAACGTCGCCGACACCGACAGCAAGCTCCGATACGTCGTCTCCCCGCTCGAGATGCTGGGCGTCTGGCCGAGCGGCAACTGGCTGCTCGGCACGCACGACGTCACGCACTTCTGGATCTTTGGCGCGATCGGGCTGGCGGGCCTCATCGTCGGCCTCGTCTGGTGGACGGCCCGGGTCGACTACGCCGTCCCGGCCGCCGTGATCTCTGGCATCGTCATCTGGCTCGCGACGAAGTACATCGAGAACGGCGGCCTCTACATCCTCTCGAAGGCGGTGGTGGTTCCGGCGTCGGTGGTGATGCTGCTCGTGGTCGCCGCGCTGCTCGCTCCCGGAGGCGGCTGGCCCAAACGGGTCTTCGCGGTCGTCTTCATCGCGCTGGCCGGCTACTCGACCTTCCTGGCGCTCCGCGACACCGTGATCGCGCCGCACAACCGGCTCCAGGAGCTGGGGCGGTTCCAGCATGACGTCTCGGGGCAGAGGGTCCTCGCGCTCACCGGCGACCGCTTCGCCGACTACGGCCTGCGGACCGCGGAGGTCTGGAGCCCCGCCTTCAACTCGGAGCTCCGCACGGCCTCGGTGGGATCGAAGACGCAGCGCCTTCCGATCGACTTCGATTCGGTGCCCACCTCCGTCCTCAACGACTTCCCCTACGCGGTCACCACCAGCGCGATCTACCAGAGCCAGGCGCCGCCCGGCTGGCAGCTCGCCGATTCCACCGAGTCGTACCGGCTCTGGAAGCGGACGGGCACCACGCCGCCGATCCAGCAACTGGCGGAGGAGGCTCGTCCCGGCCGGATCTTCCGGTGCAAGAAGCCGAAGTTCCGGAGCCTCGTCAACCAGGGCGGGCAGGCGCTCACCTGGCAGCCGCGCACGGTGATCGCCAAGCGGCTCTACTGGAAGGCCGGCGGCACCGCCGGCGCACTGGGCGAGGGCGGGGTCGCGGCCGACAAGCGGGCTCCAATCGACAACAACCTGGCGCCCGGCGAGACGGCGAGTCAGCGCATCGTCCTGCCGGCAGGGCGATGGGAGCTCTCGCTGCAGTACGTCAGCCCGGTGACCGGCGTGACGGTGAAGGCGCCGGGGCTCGACGTCCACCTGCCTGCCGGCGTCGACGCGGCGATCCCCTACCGGCCGGATCAGGGCCCGTTCTGGCCGGTCGGCACGATCACCAGCAAGGGCGGGCCGGTCACGGTGAGCGTCACCGCGGATGACGTCAACTGGTTCCAGTCGCTGATCGGGGTCGATGCGCCCGCCGTGATCGGGAACCTGACCGCGGTCAACCCGGACGGCTTCAAGCTGGTGCCGACGGCCGCCGCCTGCGGCCTGTTCGTCGACCACCTGGTCGGCGTCCAGGCGGGGAATCACGTCCAGGCGGGGGGCAAGCCGGCATCCAACGCCAAGTAGGGCCCTCCAAGGACCCGTCCAGCGCCGGTCCTGAGGCGCATCCAGGCGTGCGACCCCGGCGGGACGGGTCCTTACACTGGCGCGCATGAGAGTCGGAGTCGTCGGGCTCGGGTACGTCGGCCTGCCGCTGGCCGTGGCCTTCGCCGAGGAGGGCAACGAGGTGGTGGGCCTGGACACCGATCCCCGCAAGGTCGACGCCCTCGCGAAGGGCCGCAGCTACGTCGAGGATGTCGCCTCGGAGCGCCTCGCGGCGCTCGACGGCCGCCTCACCGCCACCAGCCGCTATCCGGACCTGAGCTCATGCGACTCGGTGATCCTCTGCGTGCCGACGCCGCTGACCAACTCCCGCGAGCCCGACCTGAGCTACATGGTCGACGCCGCGACCTCCCTGGCGGCCGTCCTCCAGAAGGGTCAGCTGATCGTGCTCGAGTCGACCACCTATCCGGGGACGACACGTGAGCGATTGCGGCCGATCCTCGAGGAGTCGGGCCTCGCCGCGGGACGCGACTTCCACCTCGCCTTCTCTCCCGAGCGGATCGACCCCGGCCGCACCGACTACACGATCCGGACGACCCCGAAAATCGTGGGCGGTGTGAACGAGGCCTCCACCAAGGCCGCCGTCGAGCTCTATGAGCTCGTCTGCGACCGGGTGATCGAGGTGAGCAGCCCCGACGCCGCCGAGCTCTCGAAGCTGCTGGAGAACATCTTCCGCTCGGTCAACATCGCGCTCGTCAACGAGATGGCGATGCTCTGCGAGCGGCTCGGGATCGACGTCTGGGAGGTCATCGACGCGGCCGCCTCCAAGCCCTTCGGCTTCATGCGCTTCGACCCCGGCCCCGGGATGGGCGGCCACTGCCTGCCCGTCGACCCCTTCTACCTCTCCTACAAGGCCCGCGAGCACGACTTCTACACCGAGTTCATCGAGCTCGCCGGGAAGATCAACCAGAACCAGCCACACTGGTGCGTCCGCCGGATCGAGCGGGCGCTGAACGACGCGGGCAAGGCGACCAACGGCGCCAAGGTGGTGCTCCTCGGCGTCTCCTACAAGGCCGGCGTCGGCGACATCCGCGAGTCCCCGTCGCTGAAGATCATCGGGCTGCTGCGCGACCTCGGCGCGGAGGTCTCCTACCACGACCCCCACGTCGCGGAGCTCCCCGACCTGGAGCTGGCCTCGGCCGACCTCGACGAGTCGCTGTCGTCAGCCGATCTCGTCTGCATCGTCACGGCCCACCCGACGATCGACTACCAGCGCGTGGTCGACGACTCCTCGCTCGTCCTCGACTTCCGCGGAGTCACCCGCGGGATCGAGGCGGCGAACCTCGTGCGTCTCTAGCGGCAGCGCGGGAGCCGCGGGGTTTGGCGACTTCTTTCCGCATAGCGGAAGGAACTCGCCATTTCGCTGATTCCTAGACCAGCTCGACGCCTTGGCTCAGTCTCTCACCTAACGCACGGCCTTGCCGTTGCTACGCAGCACATACCAGTAGCCGCCGAACTCGACGGCCGCCTGGCAGTTGACCTCGCCGGGCGAGCGATCGCCTTGGTAGTAGTAGACGGGGTGCCCGGCATAGGTCGCCTGCAGCTTGCCGTCGGCGCGGCGGGTGGTCCCGGCCTTGCCGGGCTTCGCGCCCGAGACGGCGGTCGGCTTGGTCTTGACGATGTACGGCGGCCACGCCGTCGCGCAATCTCCCGAGCAGCTGCTGCCCTTCCCCTTGTCCGCGGTGAACAGATAGAGCGCCCGCCGGCGGCCATCGGCCAGGATGCGGCCGTAGTCGCTGCCGATCAGCTTGAGCTTGGGCCCCCGCGCGCTCGCAGCGGCGGCGGGCTGCGTGTTTCCCTGAGTGGACGCGGATGCGGGAGGATCGTCCTTGGCGGTGGAGCTCGAGGAGCCACAACCGGCGAACGCGGCCGTCAGGATGACGGCAATTGGAAGAAGGCTGACCCTCATTGCCGCGTCGAGTCCCGCCAGGCGCCCGGCCGTTACACCCCGGTCCGCATGTAACGGGGCGGGCCGGTTACGGACGATCACGAAATCGCGAGAGGGGAGACATGGACGAGACAACCACCAAGATCAGCGCCCTGCTTCATGAGGCGGGCGAGACCCATCACATCGTCTACCGGATCACCGACGGCGAGGACGACGACTGGGCGTCGTTCTATTCCGACTGGCTGATCGACCACTCCGAGCTGCCGGACCTGCTGGGCGGGGCGCCGGTGCGCAGCCACCTAGTCTCCGAGCTCGTCGCCCTGGAGGGTGAGTTCGGAGCCGGCGAGGGCTGGGAGGACCGCTACGCCGCCCGTGTCGTCGAGCGCTTTAAGGTGGCCGCCTGATGGCGAACCCGAGGGCCGAGGCCGAGGACAAGCTCGGTGGCGACTACGAGGCACGCGTGCTCGAGCCCTCGCCACCCGCCGTCACCGAGCCGCCCTACGCGGACGACCCCGTCCACCCGGGGGAGGTCCCGGAGGGCCGGGACCTGGTCTCGCCGGTCCACAACCGCGGCGACCTGACCTGGGACGAGATCGCAAAGCAGGACCCGGAGATCGCACCATGGTGCGCCGATCGCTGGCTCGGAGCGTGGAAGCGGCTGGAGCCCCTGCCGGCCGCCTTCGCGGAGACGCGGGTGGCGCTGCACAAGGTCGCCGAGGCGGTCGTCTCGCCGGCGCGCCAGCCCGTCAGCGAGATCGCGCTGCGCTACACGCGCGGCGGCTTCGGGACTCCCTTCTTCGAGCAGGACGGCGCGGACTGCCAGGTCCGAGTCGAGCACGGCGAGCTGGTGCGGCAGCGAGGCGCCGAGGAGACGCGCGAGCCACTGCCGGATGTCGACACGGCGGCCGCGACGACGCTCGGGGACTTCTACGGGCTCGCCTGCTCGGCGCTCGAGCAGCTCCGGGCCGACGAGGGCGACGGCGATCCCTCGATCGTTCAGCTCTGGCCCGAGCACTTCGACCTCGCCATCGAGCTGGGATCCGAGTCGGCGGGACGGCGCGCCAATTTCGGCGCCTCGCCCGGCGATGACGACCACCCCGAGCCCTACCTCTACGTCGGCCCCTGGTCGGCGGAGGTCTCCGGCGAGCTCTGGAACGGGACCGGCTTCAAGGGCGCGGAGCTCACCTACTCCGAGCTGATCGCAGCCGACGACCACCGCGGAGCCGCGCTCGACTTCATGCGCGAGCGATATCGCGCGCTGCGGGACGGATAGCCGGCGGTGACCCGCGGCCGGCGCGCTGTGGGCGCCGCTTTGGTCCTCTTCGCGGTGACGCTGGCGTGCGCCCCGAGCGCGGGGAGCGCCACGCATCCGCGGATCGTGGGCGGCGGCAAGGCGAACGCCGCCGGCTGGCAGTTCGCGGTCGCCCTCGAGCAGAAGCGCAGGCTGATCTGCAGCGGCTCGCTGATCGCGCCGACCAGAGTCCTGACCGCCGCCCACTGCGTGAAGCGCGGCAAGCGCCGGCAGCTCTCGGTCCTCGCCGGCAGCCCATGGATATCGCGACACCGCCGCCGGCCCCGCATCAAGGTGACGACCGTCGTCATCGATCCTGCCTACAACGGCCGCAAGGACGCGCACGACTTCGCCGTGCTCACCCTGAAGAGCGCCCCGGCCGCCGAGCCGATCGCTCTGCCCACTCCCGCCGAATCGAACCTAGCCACCCGTCCGGGGCGGACCGTCAGATCGGGCGGCTGGGGCGCCCGGAGCGCCTTCGGATTCAATGTCGCGCAGCGGCTGAAGACGACCAAGGAGCGGGTCCTCCCGGCCAGCAGATGCGACCAGTCCTATGGCAAGTCACGCGGCTTCCAGGAGGCGTCGATGATCTGCGCGCTCGGCAAAAGGATCGGCCGGATCCACAGCCGCCTCCCCTTCCACGCCACCTCCTGCGAGGGAGACAGCGGAGGCCCGCTCGTGGCGGACACCCCTTACGGCCCGCGCCTGATCGGGGCGGTGAGCTCCGGGGCCTTCCCGTGCGGCCTGCGCGGACCCAGCATCTACGCCCGGGTCGCGAGCCGCCAGGGGTTCATTCGGCACGCGGCAGGTCTGGATCGGGCAGGGCTCTGAGCTCCTCCAGATCCTGCTTGTCTCGGCCCCCGCGGGCTGGATCGGACTCGCTGGCGACTGCCTCCTTGACAGATTCGAGCGCGCGCTTGGACGGGACGACGAAACGCGTTCCGTCACCGAATCTGGCCACTCGGGCGTCCTCTCGCAACTCCTCGAAGGACCCGGCACCTTGGACTCGGGTGAGGACATCGAGCCGCCCTTCGCGAGTCATGGCCCTCAAAGGGACGGCGAGCAACGACATGGGCGCATCGAGATCGAGTTCCTCGGTGACGCCCGCGCCTAGGTCGCGACGGGCCTCGAGGTCTCGCAGCGCGGCCGCCAGCGCGTTGGCATTCTGCTCCGTCGCATCGACTACGACATCGACGTCGAAGGTCGCGCGATCGACCCCGTACGTCACGGCGGCCCAGCCCCCGACCACGACATAGTCGACGCCGTGGCGGTTGAGTGACTCGACGATAAGGGCGGGATCAGCCGGTTTCGAAGGACCCGGCACCGGAGTCACCCCACGTCGCCTGGCGCAATTCACGCATGCGGAGAACGTACGCGCGTGCCCGGTCGAGACGCTCGGCAGGGCTCATTTCCCGGGTGTCGGCCGACGCCCGGGTCCGGGACTCTTGGTCCTTTTCGGTCCGCCGGTCCATGAAGCCCAGGGCCGGGATCGAACCGGCGACCTCTTCATTACGAGTGAAGTGCTCTACCAGCTGAGCTACCTGGGCGCTCTTGCTGAGCGGCGATTGTAGGGTCCAGTTTCATGAACGAGCAACCGCTCTTGACGGAGCGCCGCGACCGCGTCCTGGTGGTCACCCTGAACCGCCCCGACGCCCGGAACGCGGTCAACCTGGCGATGGCCGAGGCGATGGCCGCCGCAATGGACGAGCTCGACGCGACCGACGAGCTCAGCGTCGGCGTGATCGCGGGCGAGGGCAAGGGCTTCAGCTCGGGGATGGATCTGAAGGCGTTCGCCACCGGCGAGCGGCCCTGGGCGGGCGATCGCGGCTTCGCCGGGATCGTGCAGAAGCCGGCCCAGAAGCCGCTGATCGCGGCGATCGAGGGCTTCGCCGTCGCCGGAGGGCTCGAGATCGCGCTCGCCTGCGACCTGATCGTGGCGGCGAAGGGCGCGAAGCTGGGAATCCCCGAGGCGAAGCGCGGTCTGGTGGCCGCGGGCGGCGCCCTCCGTCAGCTCCCCCGGCGCCTGCCGGCGGCGATCGCGATGGAGCTCGCGCTGACCGGCGAGACGATCACGGCCGAGCGCGGCGCGGAGCTCGGCCTGGTCAACCGGGTGGCCGACCCGGGCAAGGCGCTCGACGTTGCCCTGGAGCTCGCCGTGGAGGTCGCGGCGAACGCGCCCCTTGCCACGGCCGCCTCCAAGTCGATCCTCAACCAGCAGGGATCCTGGGACGACGAGACCTTCTGGGCCAAGCAGGGCGAGATCGTCGCCCCGGTGTTCACATCGGAAGATGCAATCGAGGGCGCGACGGCTTTCAGCGAAAAGCGACCGCCGAACTGGCGCGGCCGTTAGGTCCGCTGCCTCTTCTGGGGCGGGGTGCACTGGAAAGCGCCGCTTCGCATGGAAAGCAGCACTCCGCCACGAGATACTGCGCGGGCGATGTCGGAGGAGAACGTCGAGATTGTCAGGCGCTTCGCAGGAGCCGTTAGCCGGGACGACCGCGAAGCGGTCGCCCCACTGATTCACCCGGAGGTCGAATGGCACACGATGGGCGGACCGCTCATGGGAGTCACGGCGATGCGCGGGCAGGACGAGACACTCAGCTTCATCTTTGAGCGCATACCGGAGGGAATCGAGGACTTCCGGCTAACGGCGGACCGCTTCACCGAGTTGCCAGGCGATCAACTGCTCGTCTGCGGCCACTACGCGGGGCGCGGAACGAGTAGCAAGGCGGAACTCAAGATTTCGTACGCGGCCCTCTACCGCTTCGATGCGGGCAAGATCATCTTCTTTCAGGATTTCCCAAGCGAGGCCGAGGCCCTCGAAGCCGTCGGGCTGTCGGAGTAATGACCGCCGCTTTGGACGAGAAGCAGTGGTCCTGCTTCGCATGGGAAGGAGCACTTTCACATCGCGCCTCCTACTCGCGCAACGGGGTCACCTTCGCCGAGGGCAGGCCGATTCCCTCGGGAGGTGAGCTCGTGCTCCGCGTCCGCCCACCCCAGGCCGCTGCACGCTGACCGTCGTCCAGCACCGGGACGGCCAGCGGGTGGTCACGAAGAGCTCGATACGGCTCGTCTGATCATCTTCCGAGCAGCTGTCCGCCCGCGCGCGGTGCTTACCCATTGCCCGATGCACCAATCGGCCCCCGGCGTCCCGGGGGCGATTGGCAACGTCTGTTACGAACGCGAGTAGGCGGGCTCGGTTCCCGCGCGCTTGCGCCGGTCCGTGGACTCGGCGCGCCTGCGTCGGCTCGCCTGCTCGGCTCGTGGAGCTTGGGGCCCGCGAGGCTCTGCCCGCAGGCGGTACGGGAGCCGCATTGCAGCCGACAGAAGAACGAGCAGTCCCGCGGCCAGAACCACGTTCAGTACGACTATCAGTGCCATTGACAACTTGACCGCCTCCTTCGTTTATGGGCTTGGATGGCCTTTGTTCGGGACGACGGTATTTGGCTGCGCCCTAAGCACCGGAAAGCCCCGCGTTAAGACTCGTCAAGGGATCCGAGGAGCCAGGACGGCACACGAATCGCGTCTCCTTCCGCGTGTGAAAGCGGAAGGCGCTGCGCGTGGCGGAAGGAGCTACCGAAAGCGCCGCTCTTGAGTATCCGGTTGGCTCAGGCTGCGGCTCGGCCGGTGATCTCGCGGTAGGTCGTCGGCTCGTGCAGCGAGCCGAGCCCGAGTAGCGTCTGGAAGGCCGCCATCGGGGTGCGCCGGCGGTTGTGGCGGAAGACGAACTCGTCGAGATAGACCCGCAGGTGCTTGGCGGAGGCGCTGCGGTGGGTGCCCTGCAGCCAGATCTTGAGATTGGCGATCGCCCGGTCGGCGCGCGGCAGGAAGAACTGGCGGTCGGGCCCGCGCAGGTGCTGCAGCCGCGGGCGGTGGTCGAAGCCGGACTTAGGGAGTCCGCCGTAGCCGCTCCAGCCGTCGGTGTGGACGATCGTGCCGGGCTCGACGATCTCGTTCACCCAGCCCGAGAGCGTCTCCCGGTCGAGGCCGTCGAGCACGCTCATGCGCAGGCGACCGGAGCGGGCGCCGCGGACCTCGACCGCGACGCCGACGAGCGTCTTCCCATCGCGCTCGCGGCCGCCACGACGCGAGGAATGGCGCCCGCCGACGTAGGTCTCATCGATCTCGACCTCGCCCCGCAGCGGCTCCCGCTCGGGGTTCACCATCGCCCGGCGCAGCTTCTGCAGGATCAGCCAGGCGGTCTCGTAGCGCCCGATGCCGAGCTGGCGCTGCAGCTGCTTGGCGGAGATCCCCGGGGTGTGGGTGGCGACCAGGTAGGCCGACCAGAACCAAAGTCGCAGCGGGGTGCGGGTTCGGTGCATCACCGTCCCCGCCGTGACCGAGGCCTGATGGTGGCAGCGAGCGCACTCCCAGAGGTGGCGACGCTCCAGCACCCAGGCGTGCTCCCCGCCGCAGGCCGGGCAGCGGTAGCCCTCCGGCCAGCGCGAGGCCGCTAGGTACTCGAGGCAGGCCGCCTCATCCGAGAAGCGATCCTGGAAGTCCACGATCGTGCGCGGGAAGTCTGGCCGGCCCATGCGACGACCGTAGGCACGGCACCTGACGGAACCGGATACTCAGGAGCGGCGGTTTCTGAATCACACCTCTAGGTAAGGGGGCTTCGCCTGCCGCCCATGAGTTCCATTGACTTCACAGCGCCGTTCGAATCCGTCCCGCTCTCTGCGACGGCGCCGAGCGCGTGGGCGCCGCCATCGACGTGGATCAGCTCGCCGGTGATCGCCTCGGACCAATCGGAGAGCAGGAAGCAGATCGCCCGGGCCACCGGGGCGGGGTCTTCGGTGTCCCAGCCGAGCGGGGCGGCGGCCGGCCAGCTCGACGCCAGCTGATCGAAGCCATCGATCCCGCCGGCGGCCGGAGACGAGATCGGCCCGGCCGAGATCAGGTTGGAGCGGATGCCGCGCGGGCCCAGCTCTCGTGCCAGGTAGCGGTTGACCGCCTCCAGCGCCGCCTTCGAGACGCCCATCCAGTCGTACGACGGCCAGGCCACGGAGGCGTCGAAGTCGAGGCCGACCACGCTCCCGCCGCGGTCCATGAGCGGCGCCAGATGCCGCGCCAGCGCCTGGAACGAGTACGCGCTCGTCCGGAAGGCCTCGACGGCGCTCTCCGCCCCGGTCTCCATGAAGCGCCCGCCGATCGCGTCTGCCGGGGCGAAGGCGATCGCGTGCAGGACGCCGTCCACGCCGGCCCAGCGGCCCTCGAGCCCCTCCGCGAGCGACGCGAGGTCCTCCTCGGAGTTGATGTCGAGCTCGAGCACGTCCGGTGGCTCCGGGAGCCGGGCGGCCGCGCGCTCCGTCATCCGGCGGGTGCGCCCGAAGCCGGTGAGCACGACCTCGGCCCCGGCGAGCTGCGCCTCGCGAGCGGCCGCGAAGGCGATGCTCTTCCGGGTCAGGACCCCGGTGATGAGCAGTCTCTTGCCGGAGAGCATCAGGCGAGCAGCCTGCCGTCCTGGAGCGGGGAGAGGTCGTCCTCGGAGGATGCGGGGGTCGCGGACGAGCCATCGGGCTCAGGCTGACGGCGCCAGAGCACCACGATCTCCATGCGGGCCACCAGCTCGTCTGACTGGTTGACGATTCGCACGACGAGCGTGACCAGCCCGGTCTCGGCCCCGAGCTCGCGCTTCTCGGAGAGCCTGGCGCGAACCCTGATCGTGTCGCCGAGCCCGACCGGCCGCTTCAGCACCGCGCCGTCGATGGAGCGCAGGGCGAGCACGACGCGCGGATCGATCGGCAGGAGGCCCAGGGCGTAGGAGAAGACCAGCATCCCGTGGGCGATCCGCCGGCCGAAGGCGCTCTCGGCCGCCCACGCGGCGTCGGCGTGCTGGGGGTGCCAGTCGCCGGTCAGGGCCGCGAAGGAGACGACGTCGTACTCGGTGACGGTCCGGCCCGAGGACTCCATCGAGTCCCCGATCTCAAGGTCGTCGAAGTAGGGCGGCGCCTCGCGCCAGAGCGCCCTCTCGCGGGCCGCGTCGATCGTCTCCGTGGTCATGCCGTCCTCCTTCGTCCGTTGGCTCCGCCGAGCACCGAGAGCGCCCAGATCAGTCGCTCCCTGGTCTCGGCCGGCTCGATCACCTCGTCCACGTCTCCGGCGCCGGCGGCCACCTCCGCCCGCAGATGACCGCGGGCGTACTCGTCCGCGAGCCGGTCGCGCTCCGAGTCCGGGTCGGGCGAGCCCTCGATCGCCCGGCGGTGGATGATCCCCACCGCCTGGCGGGCGCCCAGCACGCCGATCTCGGCGCTCGGCCAGGCGAGCACGACGTCGGCGCCCAGCTGACGCGAGTTCATCGTGATGAAGCCGCCCCCGTAGGCCTTGCGCAGGACGACCGTCACCTTCGGAACCCGCGCGGCGGAGAAGGCATGGAGCAGGCCGGCGCCGTGGCGGATCACTCCCATTGCCTCCTGCTTGGTCCCGGGAAGGAACCCCGGGGTGTCGACCAAGACGACGAGTGGCAGGCCGAAGGCGTCGCAGCGGCGGATGAAGTCAGCGGCCTTCTCAGACGCGGCGGAGTCGATCACGCCGCCGAGGTGACGCGGCTGGTTGGCGACCACGCCGACCGGATGCCCGTTGAGCCGGATCAGCGCCGTGACCATGTTCCGGGCCCAGCGCGGCGAGAGCTCGAGCATCGAGCTCGAGTCCCCGATGCAGCGGATCACCGAGCGGACGTCATAGACCTTGCGGGGATCGGCCGGGACCGCCGAGCCAGGGTCCCTGCCGAGCGGCTCCTGGGGCAGGACCGGGTCGGGCGGCTGCTCGGAGCTCTGCGGGAGGTGGCCGAGCAGGTCGCGGACCAGCTCCGCGGCGGCGCGGTCGTCGGGAGCGACCAGATCGCACACCCCGTTGCGGGAGTGGACTCGGGCGCCGCCGAGCTCGTCCATCGTCACGCTCTCGCCCATCACCTCCTCGACGACGCCGGGCCCGGTGAGGAAGAGCCGCGCCTCCTCGGTCATCACCACGAAGTCGGTGAGGGCGGGGGAATAGGCACCGCCGCCGGCCGAGGTCCCGGTGATCACGCTGATCTGCGGCACGCGGCCCGAGAGCGCGACGTGCTGCCGGAAGATCGCGCCGTATCCGCCCAGCGCCTCGGCGCCCTCGTCGATGCGGGCGCCGCCGGAGGCGATGAAGCCGACCACGGGCGCTCCCGCTCTGCCGGCCAGATCGAGGACCCGCACGATCGTCTCGGCCTGCGCGGTCCCCAGCGATCCGCCCGCGAAGCTCTGGTCCTGGGCGTAGCAGTAGACGGGTCGCCCGCCGACGCTGCCCGCCCCGGCGACGACCCCGTCGCCGGGGGCCGACCGCGCCGAGCGGGATGCGATCCGCGTCCGGACCAGCTCGAGCGAGCCGGGATCGCAGAGGGCCTCGAGCCGCTCGAGCGGCGCGAGGCGCGTGCTCTCGGGGGCCTCCTCCGGTGCCGGTCGCAGCCCCGACAGGGGTGTGGCGAGAGCCGGCTTCACTTTGCGGCCTCGACGCAGAGGACGACGTTGTGCCCGCCGAACCCGAACGAGTTGCTGATCCCGATCGCGGGGTGGCCGTTCAGGGACAGCGCCTTCGCCTCGCCCGGCACGTAGTCGAGGTCGAGCCCCTCGTCGGGCTCCTCGTAGTTGAGGGTCGGGGGCGCCTGCTTGGCGCGGAGCGCCTGCAGCGTCTCCACCGCCTCGACGGCCCCGGCCGCTCCGAGCAGATGGCCGATCGCCGACTTGGTCGACGAGGTGGGAATCCGCATCGCCTGCTCGCCGAGAGCCGACTTCAGGGCCTCGGTCTCGGAGCGGTCGTTGAGCGGAGTGGAGGTTCCGTGCGCATTGACGTAGGCCAGCTGGCCCGGCTCGATCTCCGCGTCGGCGAGCGCCTTGCGGATCGCGCGGGCGGCGCCCTCGCCGCTCGGCTCGGGCGCCGTCATGTGATGCGCGTCGGCCGTGGCGCCGTAGCCGGTCAGGTATCCGAGGATCGGCGCGCCGCGCAGCTCGGCCGTCTCGGCGTCCTCGAGGACCATCACGCCCGCGCCCTCGCCCATCACGAATCCGTCGCGACGGCGGTCGAAGGGGCGCGAGATTCCGGACTTGGAGGTGGCGCCCATCTCGGCGAACGCGGCCGTCGCCAGGGGGGTGATCGCCGATTCCGCGCCGCCGGCAACGCAGGCGACGGCGTCGCCGTAGGCGACCATGCGGGCCGCTGTCCCGACGGCGTGGGCGCCGGCGGCACAGGCGGAGACCGTCCCGAAGCACTGTCCGCGCAGCTCGTGCTCGATAGCGAGAGCGCCCGCGGCGGAGTTGGCCATCATCTGGGGCACGCAGTGGGGCGAGACCTTGCCCTGTCCGCTCTCGCGCAGGATCGTGTGCTCCGACTCGATCGTGGAGAGGCCGCCGATGCCCGTCCCCATCACGCAGCCCACCTCGGCCCGGTCGTAGGGCGCCTCGTCCAGGCCGGCGCCCGTGATCGCCTCGGCCGCGGCGACCAGCGCGAGCTGGGTGAAGCGGTCGGTGCGGCGCACCTGGCGGCGGGTCAGGTGATCCGTCGCCTCGAAGTCCGAGCAGCGGGCGAGCCCGTCCTCGATCCCGGACTCTCCGGCCGACCAGCGCTCGTGCAGGGCCGGCGCGCCGACTCCCAGCGGGGTGACCGCGCCGATCCCGGTTATCGCGACCCTGCGTGTCATTGCTGGCGCTGGGCCACGAAGTCGACCACGTCCTGGACCGTCGCGATCTTCTCCATCTCGGCGTCGCTGACCTCGATCTTGTACTCGTCCTCGATCACCTGGGCCAGCTCGACCAGGTCGAGCGAGTCGATGTCCAGGTCCTCGAAGCGCGAGTCCGGCTTGACGTTCTCGGGCTCCTCGCCGAACTCGACGAGCGCGGCGATCACCCTCTCCGTCACCTGGTCCTTCGTTGCAGTCGTCATGCGTCTCCTTTCGTCGGTCTTCTCAGGCGGACATGCCGCCGTCGATGGGCAGAACTGCTCCGGTCACGTAGGAGGCCTCGTCGGAGGCCAGGAAGCCGATGCAGGCCGCGACGTCCTCCGGGGATCCGGGCCGCCTCGCGGGAATCGCGTCGAGCAGGGCGGCCGATCCGTTGGAGTCGGAGCCGTTGGAGGTGAAGTCGCGGGTCAGCTCGGTCTCGATCAGTCCAGGAGCGACTGCGTTCACGGTCACCCCACGGCGTGCCACCTCCACCGCCACGGTCCGGGTGAAGGCGATCAGGCCGGCCTTCGAGGCCGCGTAGTTGGCCTGGCCCGGGTTGGCGCGCATCCCGACGACCGAGGAGACGTTGATCACCCGGCCGAAGCGCTGGCGCATCATCGGCCCGATCGCGGCGCGGGTCAGGCGGAAGGCGGCGGTCAGGTTGACATCCAGCACGCGGCTCCAGTCCTCGTCGCTGAGGCGCATCGAGAGGTTGTCGGCGGTCATCCCCGCGTTGTTGACGAGTACGAGGACCGGGCCGAGCCGCTCGGTCACCTCGGCGAGCATCTCGTCGGTCGCCGCACGATCGGCGACGTCCGCGCCGACCGCCAGGGCGGTGCCGCCGCCGTCCTCTATCTGCCCGGCGGTCGCATCGGCGCCGTCCCGGTCGCGGGAGTAGTTGACCGCGACGGACCAGCCGTCGTCTGCCAGCGCCCTCGCCGTGGCGGCGCCGATCCCGCGGGACGCGCCGGTGACCAGTGCGCAGCCAAGTGCCTGCTTTGCCGCGATCCCCTCCGTGCCGGTGGCGGTCTCCGTGCTCACGCGCTCCCCTCCCACTCGAGGATCCCGGCGCCCCAGGTGAGCCCGGCGCCGAAGGCGGAGAGCAGCACGCGGGATCCCTTCCGCAGCAGGCCCGTGGAGGCGGCCTCGCTGAGAGCGATCGGGATGCTGGCGGCGGAGGTGTTCCCATATTCCCGCAGGCAGTCGATCACGCGATCGCCCGGCAGGTCGAGGCGCTCGCCGACCGCGGAGATGATCCGCGAGTTGGCCTGGTGGTAGACGAAGAGGTCGATCTCCTCGAGGGCGAGCCCGGCGTCCGAAACGACCTGCTGCGTCGTGTCGCTCATCGCCGCCACCGCCGCGCGGAAGGTGGCGCGGCCGTCCATCCGGATCAGCCGCTCCTCGTGGGTTGCGGTGATCAGTTCGCCTCGCGCGCCATCGGAATGCAGCGCGATCGGGCCGATCAGACCGGGGCCGCCGAGGGTGAGCACGGCGGCCCCGGCCCCATCGCCGAAGAGGCCCGCGGTCCGCCTGTCGCCGTAGTCGATCACTTGGCTGAGGACCTCGGCGCCGACGACGAGCGCCGCCCGAGCCCGCCCGGACTCGAGCTGCGCCGCCGCCAGGGAGAGGGCAGAGAGGAATCCCGTGCAGGCTGCGCCGATGTCGATCGCTCCGGCCGACTCCGCGCCGAGCCGGCTGGCGACGAGGGGCGCGGCGTGAGGCTGGAGCTGATCGGGCGTGAACGTCGCCACCAGGACGAGGTCGATCTCGGTGGGGTCGACCTCGGCGAGGGCGAGGGCGCGCGATCCGGCGTCGGCGGCGAGGTCGACCAGGCTCTCGCCGTCAACGCGGCGCCGGCGGTGGATGCCGGTTCGCGAGGAGATCCACTCGGAGTCGACGCCGAGGGGCCGCGCCAGCTCGTCGTTCTCGACGATCCTCTCGGGCAGCGCGGCCGCGACGGCCGCGATACCCGGTCCGGACGTCGCCCTGGCCTCCACCGCGCCCGTGGCGCGGGCGACGAGGCCCTCGGGATCGACCAGCGCGGAATCCACTTCCCACTGCTGTCCGGGAGATAGCTCAGGCAAGGGCCGACTCCCTGCTCGCCAGGGTCTCGACCTCGGCGCCGTCGATCGTTCGCCGCACGAGCCCGGCGAGCACCTTGCCCGGCCCGACGTCGAGGTACCGGGTCACGCCGAGATCGGAGAGCCTGCCGAGCACGGCGGTCCAGCGAATCGGGCTGATGAGCGAGCGGGCCAGCGTGTCGCGCACGTCGTCGTCGAAGAAGTCGGCGCCGGTGGAGGAGACGACGGGAGCGATCGGGTCGGAGAACTCGATCTCATCGAGCTCGGCCCGGAAGGCCTCGACTCCCGTGGACATGGCCTCCGTGTGGAAGGCCCCGGCGACGGCGAGCTTCTTGGCGCGGATGCCCGAGCCCTTGGCCGCCGTCTCCGCCTCCTCGATCCGAGCAAGCGGGCCCGAGAGGACGAACTGCTGAGGCGAGTTCTCGTTGGCGAGGGTCAGATCATGCTCGGCCGCGAGCGTCGCGGCGCCGTCACGGTCGCTGCCGACGGCGAGCATGCCGCCCGCCTCCCCTCGGCCGGCGGCGTCCTCCATGACCCGCCCGCGCGCCACGACGATGCGAACGCCATCGGCGTCAGCGATGGCGCCGGCCGCCGCGAGAGCGCCGATCTCGCCGAGGGAGTGGCCCGCGAAGTAATCGGCCCGCGGGCGGCCCAGCTGCTCGAAGCCGGCGATCGAAGCGCAGTACACGGCGGGCTGGGCGTAGGCGGTGCCCTCCGCCATCCGTTCGAACGGATCCTCGCCGACCAGCTCGTCGGCGAGCTCGAGCAGATCGGGGCGAAGCTCGGCGACGAGCGCGCGGCTGGAGGCGTCCCCGACCCCCTGACCGGGAAAGAGGATCGCTGAAGCGGCGTTGGCGTCCATGCCCCAATCACTAACCGGGAGCTCTCGGTCAGTGAAGGGATTTGCGCCCAAGCCCCCCGTTCGGGGGGGTTCCGGGGGACGGCCGGGGGGTCGAGGTACTGCCTACAGGTCCCACTGTTCGAACGCGGTCAGCAGAACCGCGTTGACGATCGCGGCGGCAGCGAAGAGGATCCCGGCGAGCAGGCTTGCCGCGACCAGCAGCGCAACGGCGGCGAGCGCGAATACCGCCAGCTCGAACACCACGCGTGTCGGAGTGGGTAGCCGGCGCCGGGACTTGGGGGCCGCCAGCACACCCCAGGACACGATCGCGATGAGCGGCGCGCCGATCGCGACGGCCACCGACACGATTCCGCTGCCGACCGTGCCACCCCAGTAGGCGAAGGCCGCGAACGCGGCGAGCTCCAGACCGAACTTGACTGCGAGATTCGCGGCTTTCAGAGCGGTCACTGCGGGTCGGCGAAGACTACGGTCTCGGCGGGTCAGCCCCGCGCCGGGGCGGTGGCGGGCGCGCCGCGCGCCGGCGACTCGGGTGAGTCATCGGTACCGGCGGTCGGTTGTGCGGGCAAGAGCGCCAGCGCCATCACCGCGCCCGCGGCGGCGACGCCAGCCGCGACGTAGTTGGCCGTCTGGAAGCCGTCGAAGAAGGCCGAGCTGGCGGCGTCGTGAATGGCCGCCGCGAGCGTCGGATGGCCGGCTTGGGCCACCTTGCCTCCGACGGTGAGCGCGGCCCCGAGGGATCCGTGCGCGGTCTGCGCGTCGCCGGCCGGCAAGCCGGCAGGGAGGGCGCTGGTGAGGCGGCTGGCGTAGAGCGATGCGAACACGCTGCCGATCACGGCGACGCCGAGGGTTCCGCCCAGCAGCCGTGTGGCGTCATTCACCGCCGACCCGACGCCGGCCTTGGCCTTCGGGACAACGCCCATGATCGCCTCGGTCGCGGGCGCGCTCGTCAGGCCCATCCCCGTCCCGAGGACGACCATCTGGGCGGCGATCGTCCCGTAGCCGGTCGTCGCCGACGAGGTGGCGACCCACAGGTAGAAAACCGCCATCGAGAACAGCCCGGTCGCAACCACGACCTTGGTGCCGATCCGCACCGCGAGCCTGGCGCCCAGGATCGACGAGATCGCGACGAAGCTCGCAACCGGAAGCAGCCTCACGCCGGTCGAGAGCGGGCCGTATCCCTTGAGGAACTGGAAGTACTGGGTGACCAGGAAGATGAAGCCCGACAGCGCGAAGAACGAGATCGCGACCGCGGCGCTTGCGGCGGTGAAGCGCGGATTGCGGAACAGGCTCAGGTCGATCATCGGCTCCTCGGTGCGCCGCTCCCAGACCACGAACGCGACCGTCAGCGCCGCGGTCAGCGCGAAGCTGGCGAGCGTCCTGGCGCTTCCCCAGCCGTAGTCCGGGGCCTCGATGATCGTGTAGACGAGCAGTCCGATCATCGCCGTCGACAGCGCGAACCCGGCACCGTCGGTCCGGGGCGCGTTGGGATCGCGAGAGGTCGGGACGTAGCCGGCAACGAGAGCGCCCGCGATCACGGCGACCGGGGTCATCGCGAAGAAGATGCTGCGCCAGTCGGAGAGCTCGAGCAGCCAGCCACCGACGATCGGACCGAGCGCGATCGCGGCGCCCGTGATCGCGCCCCACAGGCCGATCGCGAGGGCGCGCTCGCGCCGCTCGGTGAACACGTTCGTCAGCAAAGACAGCGTCGCGGGGAACACCATCGCCGCCCCGATGCCCATCACCGCGCGCCCCGCAATCAGCTGGCCGGGGTTGTTCATCAGCCCGCCGGCGAGGCTCGCCAACCCGAATACCGCCAGGCCCGCGAGGAGCATGCCCTTGCGCCCGAACCGGTCCGAGAGGCTGCCCATGGCGAGCACGGATCCAGCGAACAGCAGGTTGAAGGCGTCCACGACCCACTGCAGCTGCGAGTTGGATGCGTGGAGGTCGCGCACCAGCGTCGGCAGCGCGACGTTGACGATCGTCGTGTCGAGGTTGATCACAAAGGCGGCCAGCAGCAGCGAGACCAGGATCAGGGGCTTCCGGTTCATGGCTTCTCCTCGGGGCTTGGGGCTAACTTGCGTCATGCAAGGGAGCACCCAACCACAAGTTCTAGCTTTTGTCAAGCAAGTCAGCTATCCTGGCCCCCATGCTTCAACGCGACTATCCAGAACAGGTCTGCTCGATCGCGCGAGCGCTGGAGGTCGTCGGGGAGCGATGGACGCTGCTGATCATGCGCGACGCCCTCCTCGGCCTGACTCGGTTCGAGGAGTTCCAGGAGAGCCTCGGGATCGCGTCCAACACGCTGACCAACCGGCTCAAGCTGCTGTCTGACGAAGGTGTGCTCGAGCGGGTTCCGGACCCCGAACGTCCCGGCCGGCCGAAATATGTCCTCACGGACAAGGGAACCGAGCTCGGTCCCGCCCTGATCGTGCTGATGAAGTGGGGCGACCGTCACTACCCGGAGCCGGGCGGCCCGCCTCGGCTCACTCTCCATTCCGGCTGCGGCGGGAGCATCGGCCCGGACTTCCGCTGCGACCGCTGCGGCCAATACGCCACACGAGGCGAGTTCGACCTCACTCCCGGGCCAGGGGCGGCGCGGGCCTAACGGCGGGTCAGCCCGAGCTGCTCGGCCTTCCTGGTGGCCTCGGCCCGGTTCCGCACGCCGAGCTTGCGATAGAGCGCCGTGGTGTGGTCCTTGATCGTGTGTGGGGAGAGGAAGAGGCGCTCGGCGATCTCGCGGTTGGTGGCCCCCGCCCCGATCAGCTCGAGGACCTCGCGCTCGCGGGGCGAGAGCGGAGTGGCCGGTCCCTCGGATTGGCGCGCGTAGACCGTCATGCCCCTGCCCACCATCCGCACCGCGTTGGCGACCTCGTCGGCGCTCCAGTCCTTGGAGATGAAGCCCGCGGCGCCCGCCGCCTTGGCGGCCTCCGGCGAGATCCAGCCGGCGCCGGAGATGAGCAGGACGCGCGTCTTCGGTGAGGCCTCGCGCAGCGCCTCGCAGAGCTCCGCGCCCGATCGCTCGCCGAGGAAGAGGTCGACCAGTGCAACGTCGGGCCGGGCACGGCCGGCGAGCTCCACGGCCTCGTCCGGGGTCGAGGCGGCCAGGCAGTCCCCCACCCAGGGCTGGCGGCCGAGCAGCAGCCTGAACCCCCACTGCACGACCGCGTGATCGTCGACGACGAGCACGTCGAGCCTCTCTGAGCCGTTCAGCTGCTCGGCAGCACCAGGCGAACTCGCCATCGATCCTCCTCCCGGCCGTACTCGAGCATCCCGCCTCGCTGAAGAGCCTCAAAGGAAGCGAGCCGCAGGCCCATTCGGGATCCGCCGCCCCGTTCCTCGCCGGCCGGCGGCAACCCGTCGTTTCGCACCTCGAGCACGAAGGCGCCATCGCGCTCGTCGATGGTCACGCGGACCTCGGCGGGGGTCGCGTGCTTCTCTGCATTGCGCAGCGCCTCGTTGAGGATCGAGACCGCGAGGGGCTCCAGCGCCTCCGGTACGTCGACGTCCTTCCCCCAGTCGACCATCAGCGGCAGGGTCTTGTACTGGCGACCCAAGCGCTCGAGCTCGGCCCGCAGCCCGCCGTCCTGCAGCTCCATCAGCGAGCTCCCGGCGGAGCCGATCAGCGCCTCGCGAAGCTCGCCGAGCGCGGCCTCGATCTCGGCGACGCATCGCTCCCGGTCGTCATCGGCGAGGGGCCGATCCGATCCGAGCGCCAGCGAGACGCCGAAGAGCCGCTGGGTCACGCGCTCGTGGACCTCTCGCGCGAGGTCGATCCGCTCGGAGAGGCGCCTGCCCCGCTCGAGCTGGCGCGTCACCTCGCGGACGTGGCTGGCCAGGGCGGCGGTCCGGCCGAGGGCGTGCATCGTCAGCCGCTCCACCTCGGTCAAGTCGAAGGGCTCGCCGTCGCGGTCGGCGAAGATCACGCCCAGCCAGCGCCCGGCCGCCGCGACCGGGGTGCAGGTGAGCTTGGTGACGCCGGGCATGTTCGAGTAACGGGCCGGGATGTCCCTGGCCAGGTCGGTCGTCTCGACGACCCGGTCCTCGGCCAGGGCCCGCTGGGCGATGGGCGTCTCCTCGAGGGTCCCGTAGCCGTGGGCGATGAGCTCGCGGTAGACGCCGTGGCTTCCCGCCGGCAGCACCAGCCTGCGCTCGGCGTCGTAGAGGAAGAGAACGGCGCGCTCGATTGAGGTCTGCCGGCACACGGCCTCGCAGATCCGGTCATAGAACTCGTCGATCCCGCTCTCCTCGTCCAGCTCGAAGAGAAGCTGTACGACGACGTCGAGGGCCTCGGAGCTGAGCGACTCTTCCTTGGTCGTCATTGCTAGGGCTACCCCAGCAGACTCCGCTCGGTTACGCCAGGAGAGGAGCCGAACACCCCCCGGATGGGGGTGATCCGACGGGGATCGCGGGTAGGGTCCGGGCCATGAAGACGTTGATCACCGTGGGGATCGCCGCGATGGCCCTCGTGGTCTCGGCCGCGGCCGCGAGCCCGGTTGCGACCGAGAGCGGCAAGCGAGTCCACCTGATCGCAAACTGCTTCAAGCCCAAGTTCAAGCCGAAGGACGTGATCATCGCCTGCGGGGACGCCAGCCTCGGCGCCCGGGGCATGAGCTGGTCGAAGTGGACGCGGAAGAAGGCCGACGGGACCGGGACGGGACAGGTCAACGACTGCGATCCCGATTGCGCCAGCGGGACGACCAAGACCGCGCCGATGGAGCTGCGGCTCAGCAGGCCGCAGCTCTGCTCCAACGGCAAGCGGGTCTTCGCCAAGCTCCGCTACATCTGGACCTCGGGCCCGCCGACGCCGCAGACTCCGGCGAGCGGCACGGCTCCGGTCGGTTGCAAGCTCGCCGCCCTCTAGCCCTGTCGGGGCCACCTACCCAATTCGAGGGCTTTCCCGGCCTGCCGGTCAAGGCATCGGTGAAGGTGGCCGATGCAAGACGGCGAAGAGAGGAACCGGATGCCACCGAACTCGACTCAGAACCTGAACGCCCGGCTCTTCCTGACGGCGACCAACCCGCGGCGCCCAGCCGCAAGCATCAAGCTCGCGCCGCCGCCGATCCAGACCTCCGGCCCAACGAATCAGATCGTCGGCCCTCCCGCCCGTTACCGCGGCGGATATCACCTGAGCCTCTAGCCGTTTCGTCCCAGCGGGCGCGAGGATGCGCCCGATGAGACTCCGGCTCGCCGTCTGCATCGCCGCCATCGTGCTTGCCGCGCCGGCGCTTGGCCCATCGAGCTCGGCGGGCCAGCCCGGCGGGTCCCATGCCTATCCCTGGCACAAGCGTGTCCGCGACGCGACCCGGTTCCTTGGGTCCCGCAGCGGCAGCGCATCATTCGCGGTGATCGACGAGCGCGGCCGGATCCACGGTTACCGGCGGGACGTTCAGTACTCCTCCGCGAGCCTGGTCAAGGCGATGCTGCTCGTCGCCTATCTCGACCAGCACGGCGTCCGGCACCGGCGGCTCCGCGGCGCCGAGCGACGCCTGCTCGGCCCGATGATCAGGCTCTCGGACAACGACGCGGCGAGCGCCATCTACGAGCGAGTCGGAGCCGGCGGGCTGCTGGGGGTCGCCCGGCGGGCGGGCATGCGGAGATTCACCCCGAACCCGGTCTGGGGCGGCTGCCAGGTGACCGCCCGAGGTCAGGCGCGGCTCTTCTCGCGCATCCGGCACCTCATCCCCCAGCGCCACCGCAAGTACGCCCTGGGCCTCCTGCGGCGGATCGTCTCCTACGAGCGCTGGGGCATACCCCATGGCAGACCGGACGGCTGGGTTCCGTACTTCAAGGGCGGTTGGTTCAACGATGACGACGGCTGGCGGGTGCACCAGGCCGCGCTGCTTCAGAAAGGAGGCCGCCACATCTCGATAGCGGTGCTGACGCGGGGCAACCCCAATCTCGGCTACGGGGCGGCCACCATCAGCGGGGTGACCGCCCGGCTTCTGCGCGGCTACCGCTAGAAACGGAAGGAACCGACCTCGCCCGCCTGCATCGCGACCGGCGGCTCGTCGCAGCGCGCCTCGATCTCCCGCTGGAACTCCTTGAAGGCATCCAGCTTCGCCAGCGGATTGTCGTGGCCGTCGAACTCGGCGATGTGGATGAAGCTGACGCCGTCGTCGAGCCGGAAGGTCGCGTAGCGCATGCCCGGCGGATCCGCGCGGTGAAGCTCCTCGTACACCGCGCGGACCAGCTCCGCATTCCGCTCAGCCTGGCCGGGCTTCACCCGGTAGCGGACTATCGCTCGTCTCATCATCGTCTCCTTTAGTTGGCCTCGGCCGGAAGGGCCGGGGCGGTGCCGATCAGGTCGGCCGCCTCGCTGTGTCTGGGCAGGGCGCTCCCGGCGATCGCGCCGAGCAGGGCGAGGCCCGCGGCCACGCCGCCGATTGCCGGACCGAACCCGTCGATGAACTCCTGTGGCGAGGCGTAGCTGCCCACGCCGGCGAAGACGGCCACGGCGACGGCGATCCCGAAGACCCCGCCGAGCTCGCGCATCACCGAGTTGGTCCCGGCCGCCTTGCCGACGGCCTCCTCCGAGACGGACCCCAGCACTGAGTTCTGTGCCGATGGGAGCGCCATCGAGATGCCGATCCCGCCGACCACCAGGGGGATGACCAGCTGCGAGTACGCCAGGTCCGTGGACGCGATCAACGCGATCCAGACCGCCGCTCCCGCCTGGATCAGCAACCCGCCCACCATCAGGGGCCGCTCGCCGATCCGGTCGGTCAGGGCCCCGGCGATTGGGCCGACGATCAGGAAGGTCCCGGTCCACGGAATCAGCCGCAGCCCGGCACCGAGCGCGTCGAAGCCCATGGCCGTCTGCAGCGGCTGCGAGAAGAAGTACACCTCGGCGAACAGCGAGGCGAGCACGAAGAAGATCGCCGTGTTGCCCGCCGCGAACGCCCTGGAGCGGAAGAAGCTCATCGGGATCATCGGCTCGGGGGCGCGGAGCTCCCAGGCGACGAAGGTGGCCAGGAACAGGCCACCGGCGACGAGCGCCGCGAGCACCTCGATGCTCCCCCAGCCCACGGTGTTGCCGCGGACCAGCCCCCAGACGATCCCGAAGGCACCGGCAGAGACCAGCCCGAGACCGCGGAAGTCGAGGGCGGTGTCCGGCCCGAAGCTCTCGCGCATCCGCGACAGCACCAGCGGGGCGGCGATCAGGCCGACCGGCACGTTCAGCCAGAAGATCCAGCTCCAGTCGAGGCCGTTCACGACGGCGCCGCCGACCAGCGGCCCGCTGGCCACGGCCAGCCCGGTGACGGCGCTGAAGAGCCCGATGGCCAGCCCGCGCCGCTCGGGTGGAAAGGCGGCGCTGAGCAGCGCCAGGCCGAGCGAGAGGATGAACGCGGCCCCGATGCCCTGAAGGACGCGGGCGAAGACCAACCAGCCGACGCTGGGCGACAGCGCCGATGCCGCGGATGCCGCCGCGAACGCGACGAGACCCAGCGCGTAGAGCCGGCGGCGCCCGAACCGGTCGCCGAGCGCCGCGGCGGTGATCAGCATCACGGCGAAGCTCAGGTTGTAGGCGTTGACCGTCCACTCCAGCCCGGAGATAGACGCACCGAGGTCGTGACGGATCGTGGGCAGCGCCGTCGAGACGACGAGCGTGTCGAGCGCGGCCATGAACGAGCCGATCCCCGCCAGGACCACGACCCACGCGATCGAGCTCTTGGAATTGCTTGCCACCGGACTCATCAGATCTCCTTTCGTTCCGGGCGGTCTGCCCTTTGGAACTAGGGATCCGGCGAGTCCTCCGAATCAATCGCTCGCGGCAGGCCGAATCTCGCGAAGAGCTCCGGGTCGCGGAACGAGTCGATCTGGCTGACCTTCTCCCCCTCCGCGAGCGTCAGGACGACGATGCCCTCGGCCTTGAAGCTGCCGTCCTCGTCCGCCCAGTAGGCCCCGAATGCGGGCTGCCCGTTGGCCTGGGCGGGCAGGACCTTCCAGCGCCTCCCCGGGCCCATGGGCAGGCGTGGCAGGAACTCGATGACCGCGTCCCGCCCGTCGAACCACTCGGACCAGGGCGGCATCGCCAGCACCGCGTCGTCGGTCAGCATGGCGCGGATCGCATCGACGTCCGTGCCCTCCCAGGCCTCCATGAACCGGTCGACCAGCTCGCGTGCGGACTCCTCGCCGAGCGACTCGCGCGTCTGCTGTTGGCTGCGATCGGGCAGGCGCTCGTCCGTCGCCTTGCGGGCGCGCTGCAGTGCGCTGTAGACGGAGGCGGGGGTGGCGTCGAGGGTCTCGGCGACCTCGCCGGGAGAGAAGCCGAGGACGTCGGTCAGGATCAGGGCCGCGCGCTGGACCGGCGGCAGATGCTGGAGCGCGGCGGTGAAGGCGAGCTCGACCGACTCGCGCTGCTCATACCGCGCCTCCGGTGAAGCCTCTTCGTCGCCGGCCGGGAGCCGCTCGTCGGGGTAGGGCTCGACCCAGACCGATTCGACCAGGGGCTTGCCGGTCGGCTCGTGCGGGTCGGCCGGCGGCCCGAACTCGATCGGCAGGACGCGCTTGGGCCTGCGCTCGATCAGCCGCAGCGAGCTGTTGGTGGCGATCGTGTAGAGCCAGGAGCGCAGTGAGCTGCGTCCCTCGAAGCGGGCGATGCCGCGCCAGGCCCGCAGCAGGGCCTCCTGCATGGCGTCCTCGGCGTCGTGCAGCGAGCCGAGCATCCGGTAGCAGTGGGCCTGGAGCTCGCCGCGGTAGGGCTCGATCAGGCGCTCGAAGGCGCCCTGTCGCCCGACCGGGCGGCCGCCAGCAGCTCGCGCTCGCGCGGATTGTCGGGTTCCGGGCTCATGCCTCACCCCATTAGACCCGCCGAGGCGGGCCAATCCATCGCCGGACCGATGGATTTCGCCACGCGCCGGATCTACAGGAGTGAGATGGCGCCCATACGACCGCGACCCGTCGCCCATCTGGAGCTCCACACCGCCGATGGCGCCGGCGCCCGCGCCTTCTACTCGGAGCTGCTCGGGTGGCGCTCCGAGCGGATCGAGGCGGCGGAGCGCTCCTACCTGGCGCTGGACCTCGGCGAGGGCCCGAGCGGCGGAATCGTCGAGTGCGGCACCGGGCGGGCGCTCTGGATCCCCTACGTCTCCGTGCCGGAGGTCAACCCCGTGACCGAGCGCGCCGAGGTACTGGGGGCATCCGTCCTGCTCGGGCCGCGGGAGGGCCCGGCCGGATGGCGCAGCGTGGTCCGCGCGCCAGATGGCGGCGAGGTCGCCTTCTGGCAGCCGAAGTCGCCGGTGCCGCTCGTCGGTGGCTACGTCGCGTCCTCGGCGAAGCGGTAGCCGACCCGGCGGACCGTCAGCACGAGCTCGGGGTTCTGCGGGTCCCGCTCGACCTTCTGGCGGAGATTCGAGATGTGGACGTCGCAGGCGCGGACGTCGCCGCGGAACTCGGTCTGCCAGAGCTCCTCCATGATCTCCTTGCGCGAGAAGACCTGCCCCGGGTTCTCCGCCAGCAGCCTCAGCACCTGGAACTCGGAGCGCGTCAGGTTGATCGGCTCGCCGCGGATCGTCACCAGATGGCGGGCGAGGTCGATGGAGACGGGGCCGGATTCGATCGCGGTTCCCTCCGCGCCGGTCGAGCGATCCAGCTCGCGCCGCCGCAGCTGCGCCCTGACCCGGCCGAGCAGCTCGCGAACCGAGAACGGCTTGGTGACGTAGTCATCGGCGCCGACCTCGAGGCCGACGACCTTGTCGACCTCCGCGTCCTTCGCGGTCAGCAGGATGATCGGCACCGGGCTGTGCGCCCGAACCTCGCGGCAGATGTCGAGACCGCTCTTCCCCGGCATCATGATGTCCAGGATCAGCAGGTCGAAGTGGTCGTCGGAGATCTGCCCCTCGGCCTCCCCCGCATTCGCGGCCAGCGTGACCTCGAAGCCCTCCTGCTCGAGGGCGTAGCCCACCGACTCGCGGACGGAGAGCTCGTCGTCGACCACGAGGATGCGGTTCGATGCCGGCGGCGTCGGGCTCATGCGACGGGGGTCCGCGTCGGCTTGGCCGCGCGCAGGCGGACCCAGAAGACGCTGCCCTGGTCCGGTCCCGAGCGCAGCCCCATCTCCCCGTTCATCACGTCCACCATCCGCTTCGCGATCGAGAGGCCCAGGCCGAAACCCTCGCCCTCGAGGGTCGCGGAACCCCTGTAGAAGCGCTCGAAGACGCGATCCTGCTCCTCGGGGGGAATCCCCTTGCCTGTGTCCTGGACTTCGATCGTCACGGTCTTCTCCTCCCCCCGTGCCGCGCGAAGGGTAACCGTGCCGGGCGGGGGGGTGTGGGCACAGGCGTTGGTCAGCAGCCCGATCATCACCTGGCGGAGCAGGACCGGATCTCCCTCTGCGACCAGGTCGGAGTCGATCTCGGCGCGCATCTCGACGCCCTCTGGGGCCGCGACCGCCTCGCGCGCCTCCTCGGCGGCGAGCGACACGTCGACCACCTGCGTCGGATCGGCCTCGCCGGCGGCCTCGACCCGGGCCAGCATGAGCAGCGACTGCGTCAGGCGGGTCATCCGCTCGGCGTCCACCGCGAGCCTGCCGAGGAAGCGGTCCCGGGCATCGGGATCGTCCTTGGCGCCGCCGCGCAGGACCTCGATCCCGCTCATGATTCCCGCCAGCGGGTTGCGCAGCTCGTGCGCGGCGTTGGAGACGAACTCGCGCTCGGCCTCCTCCCTCTTGAGCTCGTCGGTGCGGTCGCGCACCACCAGCAGCACGGCGTGCTCGGCCGGGACCCGGCGGGCCTGGAGGCCGTAGACGCGCCCGTCGATCGGGAGCACGGGGATCTCGTCCGAGCCCCCCTCCGCGGCACGCCGCAGCGACGGGATCAGGGCGGACGCGGGCTGCCCGTCCCGCACGAGCCGGGCGGCGGCCGGGTTCGTGAAGCGGACCGCGCCGTCCTCCCCCACCACGATCACGGCCTCCGTCAACCCGTCGAAGATCGCCGAGAGCCGGTCGCGCTCGGTGGCGAGCATGCTGAAGGTCTTGCGGAGCTCCTCGCGCATCGAATCCAGCGAACGGGTCAGGTCCCCGATCTCGTCGCCCCCGCCGGGCGGCAGCGGCGCCTCGAACCGGCCGGCCGCCATCTGCTCAGCCGCGCGGGCGAGCCGCCTCACCCGGGTCGCGATCAGCGAGGACACCAGGAAGCCGACCAGCACGCCGATGCCGATCGCGATCAGGAGCGCCCGCAGCCGATCGCCGCGAAGCTGATCGAAGGCCCTGGTCAGCGCCGGGGGCGGCTCCGCGCGGACGACCACGGCGCCGCGCACGAATTTCTTGCCGAAGATCGGGACGGCCGCCACCGTCACGTTCCCCGGCAAGCTCGCCCGGTAGCGGCGGTTGGCGAGCGCGGCTCGAACCGCCTCCGGCTTCTGCTGCACGGCGGCGAACGCGGCGAGGTTCTGGCCCGGCGCGAACGGGTGGCCGTGCCTGTTGACCGCCCACGCTTCGAAGTTCCCGTTGTTCGCCAGCGCCAGCACGTTGGCGGCGTGCAGCTTGTCGACCTTGGCCAGGTTGTCCGCGAGGCTGGACGTCTTGCCGACGGCGAGGTTGGCGGACTGGCTCTGGAGCGTGCGCCCCGACGAGTCGTCGACGAAGACGTAGACGGACGCCGCCGTGATCAGCGAGACGCCGGCGAAGGCAGCGCCGAGCCACAGCCGCATCGGAATGCGGCGGCCTCTCTCCCCACCCCTAACGCTGCCATCGGCCATCGTGCACAGATTGTGACCGCTTGCTCACACGCCTGGTGCAAGCGCGGCGGCCAGGCGGAGCCAGAGCGCCTCGAGGGCGAGCTCCTCCGAGACGTTGACGCGCAGGCGCCGGCGGGTGTCGAGCACCCACTCGACCGCGAGGCGCGCGCCGGCGGGGTCCAGGCCCTGGGCGTCCTCGGCGAGCTGGTCGAGGCGGTCGGCGTTCAGCACGACGTCGCCCGCCCCCGAGGCGATCGCCACCACGTCGCGATACCAGGCGCAGCAGAGCGCGAGACCGAGGTCGAGTGCCTGGGTGCGAGCGCGCCGCTCGGTGCGCTTCACCTGCTCGGTCGCCTCCCGCGTCAGCTTCCCCTTACGGCCTCGTTTCGCCATTCCCTCGCCCTCCTCGACCAGGCGGCGCTCCTCCTCGGCGCCGGCCTCCTGGCCCGCCTCGCTCGCGGCGTCGAGCAGGGCGCGCCAGGGCTCGGGGGGTGCGTCCTGCGATAGGGCGGCCCGGGCGGCGGCCTCGGCGGTCGCCCTCAGCGCGGCACCGCTCTCGCCGAGGAGAAGGCGAGCGAGCTCCACGTCGCCGCCGCTGAGACGGGCGGCCGCGGCGGCCTCCTCGCCCGCGCCCAGCGCCTCGATCACCGCGTCGGGCGCCAGCGGACCGAACTCCACCGGCGTGCAGCGGGAGATGATGGTCTCGGCGAGCAGCTCGGGCTCCGAGCAGACGAGGATCAGATGGGCAAACGGCGCCGGCTCCTCGAGCGTCTTCAGCAGCGCGTTCTGGCTCTCATCGCGCAGGTCCTCCGCCTCCTCGATGACGAACACCCTGCGCCCGCCCTCAGCCGGGCTCAGGCTGGATGCCCGGATCACCGATTCGCGGACGTCGTCCACCAAGTGCTGCGCGCCGGGCGGTCGCAGCCAGGCCAGGTCGGGGTGCGGAGAGGGATCGAGCAGCGCGCGTCGCCGGGCGTCGTCGGGGTCCGGCGCCTCCTCGGCGAGCAGCTCCGCCGCGAACGCCCGAGCGGCGGCGGCCTTGCCGGCGCCGCGTGGCCCGCGGAAGATGTAGGCGTGGCCGGGTGAGGCGAGCGCGGCCACCAGCGCCGCACGCGCCCGCGGCTGGTGGCGGGTCGCCTCCGCCAGGGCCTCGGGGATCGCGGGACCGCTCGCCGCGGCCTCCATCACAACACCCCCGCCCGCACCTCGGCGAGCACGGCCGCGTGGACCGTGTCGCGGTCGCCGTCCGCGTCCACCACGCGGACCCGCTCCGGGTCGCGGCGGGCCACCTGGTCGTAGCCCTCGGCGACCCGGCGCTGGAGCTCGATTCCCTCCTCCTCGAATCGGTCGGCCTTGCGGCGGCCGATTCGCTTCGCGGCGCGATCGGGATCCATGCGCAACAGGATCGTCAGGTCCGGCCAGACGCCGCCGGTGGCGAGATCGCAGATCTCCTCGACCCGCTCGGCGCCCAGCCCTCGCGCCACGCCCTGGTAGGCGACGCTCGAGTCACTGAAGCGGTCGCAGACCACGTCGCGCCCCGCTTCCCGCGCGGGTCCGACGATGAGCCCCACCAGCTCGGCGCGGGCGGCGCAGAAGAGCAGCAGCTCGGCCAGCGGATCGAGCTCCAGGTGCGGGTCCTTCAGCACCTGCCGGATGCGCTCCCCGGCCTTGGTCCCGCCCGGCTCGCGCACGAGCAGCACGTCCTCGCCGAGCGCGCGGGCGAGCAGCTTGGCCTGGGTGGTCTTCCCGGACCCGTCGATTCCCTCGAGCGAGATGAACATCTTGGACCCAGGCTAACCGCGCGAACCGCCGGAGCAGTAAGTTGGGCCGACTGCCAGGGGAAGGAGTGGCGATGGATTCGAAGGCTGTTGATCCCGATGCGTTCCGCGATACGCAGCGAGAGCAGTGGGATGTAGCCGCACCGGGCTGGAAGAGGTGGTCAAACTGGCTTGACGGGCACGCCGGCCCGGTCAGCATGAGGCTGGTGGAAATGGCCGGCGTCGAGCCGGGCAGCCGGGTGCTGGACGTCGCCGCCGGCTATGGCGAGCCGACGCTGACCGCCGCCCGCAAGGCGGGTCCCGAGGGGGCCGTGGTGGCCACCGACATCTCCGCGGAGATGCTGGCCTACGGCCGCGAGAGGGCGGCGGCTGCCGGGATGGACAACATCGAGTTCATGAATGCCGACGCCTCGGCGCTCGACTTTCCCGCCGAGAGCTTCGACGCCGCGGTTTCGCGGTGGGGAATCATCTTCGAGCCGGATGGTGAGGGCGCGGCGGCGCGCATTCGCGGCTTCCTGAAGCCCGGATCACGGATGGCGATCAGCTCTTGGGGAACTCCCGATCGGGTACCGATGATCGCCAGGCCGATGCAGACCGCGATGAAGCTGCTCGACGTTCCGCCGCCGCCACCGGGCACCCCGGGTCCACTCTCCCGCCCGACGCCGGAGGCAATCGGCGGCCTGCTGGAGGGCGGCGGCTTCTCAGGCGTTCAGGTTGAGGATCTGGAGATCACCTTCGAGTGGAAGTCGCCCGAGGAATTCAGCGCCCACACCAAGGACATCATCGCCCCGGTCAGGAGGATGATCGAGGCCCATCCCGAGGACCTCCAGGATCAGGCCTGGAAGGCAATCGCCGATGACATCAGGGACCTGGCTGACGACGATGGCGCCCTGCGCCTCACCAACCAGGTGCTGCTGGCCGCCGGCCAGGCCTAACCGCGTTGGAACTAGCTCTTCGGCTTGGTCTTGGAGCCGGCCTTCGAGCCTGAGCCGTTCTTCGCCCGAGCGCCGTTGCCCGACTTCGCGCGTGTGCCGGAGCCGTTCTTCGCCTTGGCGCCGTTCTTGGCCCGCTTCACCCTGGTGGCCGACGCTTGGCCGGCGATCTTCTCCGCCTCCTTCGCGGCCTCGACCGGGTCGACGTCCTTGCCCTCGCCGTCCTTGGCGGCGGCCTCGGCCGCCTCCTTGGCGGCCTTGGCGGCCTCGCGCTCGGCGCGGCGGGCCTTCATCTCGGCCATGGAGGGGCACTCGTCGTTCAGGCAGAGCTTCCAGGGGCGACCTCGCCAGGGGACGACCTGGAGACGTGGGGTTCGCTCGCAGACCGAGCAGGTCTCCTCGATCTTGTAGAGGCCGCGAACCCGCTGCGGCAACGGGAAGGTGACGTCGCAGGAGTCGGGCGACTCCGGATCGTCCCCGTCCCAGCCCTGGCAGCCGACGAAGCGCTTGCCCGACTTGCGGGCCTTGATGATCCGCAGCATGTTGGGAGAGCCGTCCTCCTGCTTGCGGCCCGCCTCCCGGCAGACGACGCAGGGACCGAGGATCCGATCCTGGTCCATCCCGGCCCAGACCTCACGGGCGAACTTGCGCCACTTCGCGTCCTCGTCCTCGGTCTTGACGTCGTCGCCCATCTCGTCGAAGGCCGACCGGAGCATGTCGCGGCTGTCGGAGAGGACCTGGTCCTTGGTCATCTCGCCGGCGGCGATCTGGTCCATCTCCGCCTCCATCTCGGCGGTCATGTCGGGCGTCGCCATGCGCGGCACGTAGTTCTCGAACGCCTTCGACATCGCGATGCCGGTCTCCGAGGGCTCCGGCGGGTTGGCGAAGACGTAGCCGCGGTCATAGAGCTTCTGGATGATGTCCGCCCGCGTCGCCTTGGTGCCGAGCCCCGCCTCCTCCATCATCTCGATCAGCTTGCCCTGGCTGATCCGGGGCGGCGGCGGGGTCTCCTTGCCCTCCATCTCGACGTTCTCGATCACCAGCTCCTGGCCCTCGGTGAGCTTGGGGATCTCGGTGTCGGCCGAGCGGGCGTAGGTGTAGATCGCGGCGAAGCCCGGATCCACGACCACGGAACCGCGGATGAAGTAGGTCTCGCCCTCCTCTGCCTCCGGCCTCCCCTTCGCAGTGACGATGTTCGCCCGCGTCCCCTCGCTGATCATCGGCGGCGAGAAGGTGGCGAGGAAGCGGCGGGCGACCAGCTCGTAGACGCGGCGATGAGCCTCCGAACGGGCCTCGAGGCGCACCGGGTTGACGGCCTGCGTCGGATAGATCGGCGGGTGGTCGGTGGTCTCCTTCTTGCCGCGTGTCGCCTCGAGCTCGCGGCCGTCGAGCAGGAACTCGGC
The DNA here is from genome assembly GCA_963815665.1 of uncultured Solirubrobacterales bacterium. Lineage (GTDB taxonomy): Bacteria > Actinomycetota > Thermoleophilia > Solirubrobacterales > 70-9 > DASUPK01. The sequence continues at coordinate 652,960 of CAWFHN010000013.1, forward strand.
CGCCTTGAAGTCGTCGATGCCGACCAGCTGCTTGACCAGCTCCTTGGTGTCGAGCGACTTCGGATAGACGGTGTTGTCGGTACGCGGGTAGGAGAGGTACCCGTCCATGTAGAGGTCCTCGGCGATCCGCATGGCCCGTGAGGGCGTGATGCCCAGGCGGCTGGAGGCATCGGTCGTGAAGGCGGTGGTGTTGAGGGGGGTCGGCGGCTTGCGGGTGTTCTTCCGCGCGGTGATCTCCTTCACCGTGCCCGGCGTCTTCGAGTTCTCCACGGCGGCCTTGGCCTCGTCCTGAACCCAGAACTTGTCCGTGGTGTGCTCGGCGACGAAGTCGCCATCCGGATGAGCGAACTTGGCGGTCACCTCCCAGAAGGGGACCGGCTCGTGAGCGCGCCGTTCGAGCTCGCGCTGCACGATCAAGCCGAGGGTCGGGCTCTGGACGCGGCCGACGGAGAGGAAGTTGGAGCCGAAGCGCCGCGTGGCCATCGAGACCGAGCGGGTCAGCGTCGCGCCCCAGATCAGGTCCATGTCCTGGCGGGCCGCGCCGGCGTTGGCCAGCGGCATCGACAGCTCATCCAGGTTGCTGAAGGCGCGCTCGATCTCATCCTTGGTCAGGGCGGAGTAGCGGGCACGCTTCACGGGGGTGCCGTCCTCGTGGACACCCTCGGCGGTGGCAAGATCGGGGTTTGCCGCGACGACCTCCTGCAGAGCCTCCAGGCCGATCAGCTCGCCCTCGCGGTCGTAGTCCGTCGCGATGATTAGATCGTCGGCGTCGGCGGCGACCTTCGCCAGGGCGCGGACTACGTTCTTGTCCGTCGGCTCCTTGATCAGGTCGGCGTCGATCAGATCTCGCGGATTGGTCTCCTGCCAGTTGTTGTACGACTCGGGGAACGCCGGCTTGAGGACGTGGCCCTTCAGCCCGATGGTCATGTGATCGCCCGAGTCGTCCGACCACTCGTAGTACGGGGTCTTGAAGGAGGCGCTCTCCTTGGCGGTTCCGCCGCTCAGGATCTCCGAGATCTTCTTCGCGCTGTTGTTCTTCTCTGTGACTATCAGTCGCATATGTGCCCTCCACCGTAGCCGCGGGGTGGGATGCCCACTCCATATACGGACTTTCGGGTCGAGCGGTCGGCGAGGGTAGCAGGGGGCTCCTGTGGCTTTAGGCTCTTTCCTCGTGAAGTCCGTGGTCACAGGAGGCGCGGGATTCATCGGCTCACACCTGGTCGATGCTCTAGCTGCGCGCGGCGACGAGGTCCTCGTGCTCGACGACTTCTCGAGCGGCAAGCGCGAGAACCTGGCCTCCGCGCTCGAGGCGGGCGTGAGCGTGACCGAGCTCGACGTCGCGGACGCGCCGGCCGTGCTCGAGGCGATCGAGGGATTTCGCCCCAGGAGCGTCTTCCACCTCGCGGCTCAGATCGACATCCGCCGCTCGATGGCCGATCCCGGCTTCGACGCCCGGCTCAACGTGGTCGGCACCGTCAACGCCCTCGAGGCGGCCACCCGCGCGGGCGCCTCCCGCTTCGTCTTCACCTCCACCGGAGGCGCCATATATGGAGAGGGGGCCGAGCGAAGCGACGAGCTCCCCTTCGCCGAAACCGCCCGCTGCGAGCCCTTTTCGATCTACGGCCAGAGCAAGCTCGCCGCGGAGGGCTATCTGGATCTCTACGCGCGCACGCGTGGTCTCTCGACCGGGATCCTGCGCCTCGGCAACATCTACGGCCCCCGCCAGGACCCGGCGACGGAGGCCGGCGTGGTGGCGATCTTCTGCGACCTCGCACGAGACGGGGGTCGCCCGACAGTCTTCGGCACCGGCGAGCAAACCCGCGACTACGTCCACGTCGCCGACGTCGTCTCCGCCCTGCTGGCGGCGGAGGCAAGCGACGACCGAGGCCCGCTCAACGTCGGGACGGGCGTCGAGACGAACGTCCTCGAGCTGGTCGAGCGCGTGGGCACCGCCGTCGGGCGGGACGACTTCGAGCCGCAGTTCGCCCCGGCGCGCGAGGGCGAAGTCGAGCGCACCTTCCTCGATACCACCGCGACCGCCGAGCGCCTGGGCTGGCGGGCGGAGCGCAACATCGAGTCCGGCCTGGAGCAGACGCTCGCCGCCGACGCCACCTAGGATCTCCCGATCCCGAAGCACAGACCACCTACCCGTGCGGGGGGAGCCATTCTGGCGGCGTCATTGTTGGCGCTCGCCGTAGGCGCGCCGTCGCCGGCCGGTGCCGCCGTCAAGCTGACCGGGAAACGGATCGTGGTCTCGAACGGCGCCGCTCGAGTCATGATCGACAGGGCGCCACTGCGCCTGGTGTTCCGCTCGCGGCGCCATACCCTCCTACGGGAGCTGCGCGCTCCGCGATCGACCACACCCAGGGCGCTGCCTGGCACGGACGACCCGGAGCCCTTCGCCGTCGAGCGGCACCCCGACCACGCCGTCTACGCCCCGCTCACCTACGAGGTCGGGACGGATCTGCACGCCCAGTGGGACGCCGGACTCTGGAACGGGAACACGCTCTTCGATCGCCGCTCCGGGACCGTCTACGCCGCCCGCCGAGTGATCTCCGCGAAGCGGGAGGGCGACGGCGTCCGGCTGACGCTCGCCACCAACGAGGCCAAGCGGCGCTTGATCGCCCGCATCGATCCCGACCGCGCCGGCGGGCTGCGCGTCCGCGTCCGCCCGAGCTCTGCGTCGGGGGTGATCAGCATGGGCGACTCCTTCGCCAGCCGGCCGAGCGAGGGCTTCCACGGCTTCGGCGGGACCCACGGCAGCACCGAAAAGCGCGGCGAGAAGGTCTACTCCGACGTCGTGCAGGAGAACCTCGGCGGCTCGGAGACGCTGCTGCCGGGCCTGGCGCTCTTCCCCCTCCTGGTGACCTCGGGTACCTCGTACAGCATCACCGAGCTCGGCGGCGTCCCCAGCCCGACCGAGCTGCCCGGGGGATTCGAGCGCTTCATGTTCCCCAACGGGATGAACGCCGCCTACTACCCGCAGGCGGAGTTCGTCTCCTCACACGGCTACGGCTTCCTCCTGAATCAGAACCTGCGCTCTCGCTGGCGGCTGGCGACCGACCGCCCCGACGCGTGGCAGGTCGAGGCGAGCGGCAGCCGGCTCGACTACACGGTGTTCCCGGCGCGGAGCCGCCGGGGCGCGGTGCGAGACCTGACCGCGGTCACCGGCCACCACCGCCTGCCGCCGAGCTGGGCGGAGGGCCCCATCCTCTCCCGGGCCGTCAAGTCGCCGGCGCTGCCCGGCAGCCCCCCGGCCGAGACCCCGGCCTCCTACCGGGCGAAGATCGAGCAGGACCTGGCCGACATCCAGCGCTACGGCCTGCGCATCTCCGCCTACGGCTTCGAGGGCTGGGGAATGCTCGACCCGGCCTACGTCCGCTCGGTGATCTCGCGCCTGCACGCGATGCGCATCCGCGCCGTCCTCTACGTCCGGGCCTACGTCTCCGACGACGCGCTCGCGACCCAGCCGCCGGGCGACTTCGAGGAGACGAAGCGGCTGGGGCTGGTCGCGACCACTGCGAGCGGCGCCCCGTACGAGTTCGGCGGCAACGGCGGCTCGCCCTCGACCCTGCTCGACTTCACGAAGCGGGCGACCGTGAAGTGGTGGCGCCGGCGGCTCGACTACCTGATCGGCCTCGGCGCCGACGGCTTCATGCAGGACTTCGGCGAGCAGGTCCAGGACGACATGCACTTCGCCAACGGCATGACCGGGGTGGGTATGCACAACCGCTACCCGGTCATCTACCACCGGGTCTCGCGGCAGATCCTCGACCGCTGGGCGACGAAGCACGCCAAGCGCGAGCCGATCTGGTTCTTCACGCGCGCGGGCTACAGCGGCCGGCCGGGCAGCGCCGCATATGAGATGGGGAACTTCCCCGGCGACGAGACCGTCGACTGGGGCGCGGCGTCAGGGCTGCGATCGCTCGCCCCCGACATGCTCAACCGCGCCGTCGGCGGCGCCTTCGGCTTCACGACAGACATCGGCGGCTACATCGACACGCTCACCGGCCCGCCCAGCGAGGAGCTGTTCGACCGCTGGAGCGAGTGGGCCGGGCTCACCCCCTACTTCCGCGTCCACAACTCGGCGTCCACCGGCGTCCGCATGCCCTGGTCCTACGGGGCATCCACGCTGGAGCTCTGGAAGCAGATGGCTGCGCTGCACCAACGGGCTCTGCCACTGATGCGGAGGCTGTGGCGAAAGGGTCGCAGGACGGGAATGCCCGTGACGCGGCCCCTCTGGCTGAGCGCGCCGGAGGCGCCGTCCTTCGGCCGCGACCAGGAGTGGATGCTCGGCGCCAACGTCCTGGTGGCTCCGGTGGTCACCAAGGGCGACACCTCTCGCACGGTCGCGCTGCCACGCGGCTGCTGGGTGCATGAGCCGACCGGCCAGCGCCTCACCGGCCCGGGCAGCGCCACGGTGCCCGCGCCGCTGGGCGCGCTGCCCTACTTCTTCCGCTGCGGTACGCGCCCGTTCAAGACGCGCGCCCGCTAGCTGACGTCCCCCTCTAATCTCTGGCCCATGCCCGCACAGGCCTTCGAGGGCAAGGAATGCGTTTGCCAGTTCCGTCGCGGGATCTGCGATCAGAGCTGCGTCCGGGACATGCTCGAGACCCCTCTATATATGGCTGCCCTGAAGCTCAAGGGACGCCGCTGCCTGGTGGTGGGCGGCGGGGACATCGGGCTCGAGAAGGTCGAGGGCCTGCTCCTCTGCGACGGCGACGTCCACGTCATCGCCCCCCGGGTCGTGCCCGAGCTCGCCAAGTATGCGGCGGAGGGCTCCATCACCTGGGACGAGCGCGCCTTCCACGACGGCGACCTCGACGGCGCGTTCATGGCGATCGCCGCGACCGACGACACCGACGTCAACATCTCGGTCTCGGAGGGCGCGGAGCGCCGAGCGATGCTGGTCAACGTGGTCGACGTGCCGCCGCTCTGCAACTTCATCCTGCCCGCGATCGTCCGTAGCGGGCCGCTGGCGATCGCGATCTCGACCGCCGGCGCATCGCCGGCCCTCGCCAAGCGCATGAAGCGAGAGATCGCAGAGTCGTTCGGCGAGGACTACGCCCGCCTGGCGGTGATCCTCAACGACCACCGCGGCTGGGCCAAGGGCACGCTCCCGACCTATCAGGACCGCAAGGAGTTCTTCGAGGGCATCGTCAACGGTGACCCCGACCCGATCGAGCTGATCAAGCAGGGCCGCGAGGACGAGGTCCAGCGCCTGATCGAGGCGCACCGGGAGCGCTTCGCCTCCGCGCTCGGCGCACCTAGGCCGACTTCCGTCCCTTGATCAGCAGGTACTCGTTCGTCGAGCGATAGCCCTCGTCGGCGAGGTTGGCCTCTTCGTAGAGCCGCAGCAGGTCCGCCCGCAGGGCCTCCCACTTACCGTCGGGCTCGAGCAGCGCCTTGGACGCGACTACCGGGGGCAGATCCCGCTCGACCTCAGCGAGGTGTTCCTCGACGGAGTCGGACTCGAAGTCAACGGTGGTCCGTTCGATGTCCAGCTCCATGCCGGTTCCCTCGAACAGGCTCCGAACATGATCCTCGTTGCCCCAGAGAATCGGCGGCTGAAAGCCCTCGGGAGGCGGCGGGCGGTGCTTCGCTGCGGTCATGAACATCTTCCCCACGTTTCCCTCGGGCGTCCAGGCTGCGATCGTGATGCGCCCGCCGGGCTTCAGCACCCTGGCGATCTCCTCCGCCTCGGCGCGCTGGTCCGGCACGAACATGCAGCCGAACACCGACAGCACCACGTCGAAGCTGGCGTCAGCGAAGGGCAGCTCCTGAGCGTCAGCCTCGATCCATTCGACGTCGACACCTCCCTCGGCAGCCGCGGCCCTGCCGGCCTGCAACAACGACGGTGTCAGGTCGATGCCGGTGACCTTGCCACCGGTCTTCGCCGCCGGGATCGTCGCGTTGCCGTTCCCGCAGGCGACGTCGAGCACGTCGTCGCTGCTGCTGACGCCGGCAGCGTCCACGGCGCGCGGGCCAACGCTCGCGATGACGTGCATTGCGCTCGCGTAGTCGCCCGACGACCACAGCTCGCGCGCCTGCTTCTGTGCCTCGGTCAGTTCAGCTGTCTCTCCCACCTCGGTCATCTCCCCTCCTTGTTGGCGAGCGCCTTCGTCTCGGATGTGGGTCGAGTGTTACGGACCCGGGTCAGCGAGATCAACTGCAGAATCTGAAGTGCATGAGCTGGCCGTTCGGCGTATCGTCAGGCCATCGCCGCCTACGGTCAGTTCTGTCCGATCGCTCAGGCCTCCGAGGTCCTGGCAGAGCGGTGGACGCCCCTCGTGGTGAGGGAGCTCGTCTACGGCGCCCGGCGATTCAACGACATCCAGCGCGGGGTACCCCTGATGTCCTCATCGCTGCTCAGCAAGCGACTGCGCACGCTGGAGAGCGCCGGCATCGTGAGACGCGAGCGGCGTGAACACAGGGTCGAGTACAGGCTCACCCCCGCCGGCGATGAGCTGCGTCCGATCGTGGAGGCAATGGGCATCTGGGGCGAGCGCTGGCTGCGCCGTGAGATCACTCCCGAGGACGCCGATCCCGCCCACCTGATGTGGGCGATTCGCGGCACGGTTCGCCTCGATTCGCTGCCCGATGATCGCACCGTGGTGCACTTCCGCTTTCCCTCGGCTGTCGACGCGAAGCGCTACTGGTGGCTTCTTCTACAACGCCCCGCGTCCGATCTCTGCATCACCGATCCGGGCTTCGATGTGGACTTGATCGTCCACAGCGATCCGGTGGTGCTCGCCCGGGTGCTCGCCGGTGACACGTCGCTGGCCACGGCCGTGGAGGGGGGCGAGATCAAGCTGGACGGCTCCACCACCGCTCGCCGGGCGTTCCGGGACTGGTTTGGCCTCAGCCCCTTCGCGGCCGTCTCGAGGCCCGCGGCCGCACAGTCCGCCTCCAGCTGATCGGGTCGTAGATGGCGCCGGTCCCGAGCGGCGCCGAGAGCGAGACGCCGTTACTCGACGTCGCGGGAGATCAGCAGCGCCGCGCCCAACCCGAAGAGTGCGCCGATCCAGACGAACATTGCCCCCAGCGCGGGGACCACCGCGAGGAAGTCCACCTTCTCCATCCCCACGTCATCGGGACTGATTCCCTGGATCGCGCTAGGGAGTGCACTGGTGGGGCTGAACGTCTCGACTCCGGGCGCGAATTGGCCGAGGAGCCCGTCGACCACGAAGGCGAGGATCAGGATCCCGACGATCGCAACCGCCTGGTTCCGCAGCAGCGAACCGACCCCGACACCCAGGGCACCGAGCAGCGTGGCGGCGCCGGCGTTGCGCCCAAGCAGCTCGATGACGTCACCAAGTGGGGGTGTGGGTTGATCCCGTGCACCGAGGATCGCGTACGCCACGATCGAGACCGCGATCGTGATCGCCACCGAGAGCAGTGCCCCCGCCGCGGCGAAGGCGAGCGTCTTGGCCGCGAGAAAGCGGACGCGGTCGGGAGCGGCGAGAAGCGAGCTCGTGATCGTTCGGTGACGCCACTCGCCCGTGACCCCCACGATCGCGAGGATCATGATGAAGAGGGTGCTGGCGTCGTTTTGGAACACGTCGTTGAGGACGTTGGCCTGGGTGGTGTCACCGATCGAGGCGGTGAGGATCGTGAGCAGCAGCGAGAGCCCGATGGCAACGCCCGCCAGGGCGTAGAAGGTGCGCGTCGTGCGCAGCTTGATCAGCTCAGCGCTCAGCAGGCGGCTCACTTCTCCTCCTCCCGGGTGAGCTCGAAGAACACGTCCTCGAGGGAGCGCCCCACCGCGACCAGCTCGGAGAGGGCGACGTGATGTCTGTTGGCCGCGGCGCCGACGGCTTCCGGCCCCGCGCCGCCGGCGAGCAGCGCGCCGTCGTCGCCGGGGCCGAACTCGATGCCGGCGGCCTCCAGCGCCGAGGAAAGCGCGTCTCGATCCTCCGCGCGCACGCGGGTCCCGCCGCCCTCGGCCTGTCCGAGCACCCGATCGAGCGGCCCGCTGGCGCGCAGCTCGCCGTGGGAGATGACGACGATGTCGTCGACGCTCTGCGAGACCTCGGAGAGCAGATGGCTGGAGACCAGAACGGCCCGCCCGCGACCGGCCTCCGAGCGCAACAGGTCCCGCATCCAGCGGATGCCCGGCGGATCGAGCCCGTTGGCGGGCTCGTCGAGGATCAGGACCTCGGGGTCGCCCAGCAGCGCCGCGGCGATCGCGAGGCGCTGGCGCATCCCCATGGAGTAGCCCTTCACCCTCCGGTTGCCGGCGTCGCCGAGGCCGACCAGCTGAAGCACGTCGTCAACCCGCGATGGCGGATGACCGCCCGCGGCGGCGAGGATGCGCAGGTGGTTGCGGCCGCTGCGCCCCGGGTGGAAGCTCGCATCCTCGAGCACGGCACCCACCTCGGCGCTGGGATGCGGCAGGTCCCCGAATCTGCGCCCGCCGAAGGTCGCGGTGCCTCCATCCGAGTGGACGAGGCCGAGGAGCATTCGCAGCGTGGTGCTCTTCCCGGCGCCGTTGGGCCCGAGGAATCCGGTGACCCGCCCCGACGCAACCTCGAAGGAGAGATCGGAGACGGCCTGTACCGACCCGAAGCGCTTGCTTATCCCATTGATCTCGATCGCGGCCAAGAGCGGCCGCGCACTCTAGTGAGGGAGCGCGTACACGGCCACCGCCGCGTACTGCACGGCGGCGGCGGCGATCACCAGCACGTGGAAGATCTCGTGGTAGCCGAAGACCTGCGGCCGCGGGTCCGGCTTGCGCCGCGCGTAGACGACCGCTCCGGCCGTGTAGAGGGCGCCGCCGAGCGCGATCAGCCCGACGCCGACCGGGCCGATCGCGTTCCAGAGCTGCGGCAGGGTGACGATCGCCACCCAGCCGGTGCTCAGGTAGATGACCGAGGTGACCCAGTAGGGAGCGGTGATCCAGACGAGGTTCAGGACCAGCCCCCCGACCGCCGTAGCCCAGACGACGATCAGGACCACGTTGGCCAGGGTGCCGTGCATGACGAGCAGCGCGAACGGCGTGTAGGTGCCGGCGATGAAGACGAAGATCATCGTGTGGTCGAGGCGCCGCATCCACTGCCTCACCTCCGGCGTCCAGGTGACGCGGTGATAGAGGGCGCTCGTCCCAAGCATGGCCGAGAGCGAGAAGGCGTAGATCGACATCGCGATCACCTCGCGCATTCCGCTGGCGGCGAGAATCAGCGCCATGCCGGCACCCAGCGAGACGAAGAACGCCCACTGATGCGAGACACCCCGGAGGCGCGGCTTCTGGGAGAGCTTGTGGGCGGCCGCAGCGGCGGCCAGTGCAGCCTGCTCGCGTGCGGCGGCGACCTGCTTGCCGGCTGCATCGCGGGCCGCTCCGAGCCGCTCGCCCGCCCCGGCCCTGGCGCTGCCCAGTCGCTCGCCGGCCGCGCCGGCCACGTCGCGAGCGGCCCCGAGTGGATCTGGGCCGGACTGCGGTTCGTCGCTCGCCCTGGACACGCCCCGAACCATAGCCATGGGGGGATTCTCCGATGGACCGAAGGCCGACGGCTACCTGAACCAGCTGCAGGGCCCGACCGCCCCCAGCTCGGACTAGGCTCCCTCGCCCGCGGGCACGCCGGCGTGGAGGCGCTCCTCCACCGTTCGCCGCGCTCGCGAGACCAGGGCCGCGGCCGCCAGGGCGAACGCCGCCTGCACAGCGAGAGCGACAGAGAAGGCATCGCCGTGGGCGGCGACGCTGGTCGCCGATCCGAGCTCGCCGAAGAAGATGGTGCCGACCAGGGCCACGCCGAGGGCGTTGCCGATCTGCTGCGAGGTGACCAGCATCCCCGAGGCGGCGCCTGCGTCCGTCGGCGGGACCGCGCGCAGGACCAGGTTGATCAGCGGCGGGATCGCCAGGCCCATCCCGCCGCCGACGGGGATCATCGCGAGAATCAGCCAGACGGAGACAGACGCGTCCGTGGTCGCCTGCACGGCGAAGATCGTCGCGACCAGACCGAGCGCCGCCACGGTCGCGCCCAACTGGGGCAGGTACTCACGCACTCCATCCGCGAGGCGCGGTCCGGTGAGGGATGAGGCGACGAAGGCGACCGCGATCGGCGTGAACGCGAGCCCGGAGTCGAGGGCGCTCAGCCCGAGCCCCTCCTGCAGGTAGATCGCCAGCAGGAAGAAGAACGAGATCACGAAGTAGAGGACGATCGCCGAGAGCAGGCCGATCCGGAACCCGCGCGTGTCGAACAGGTGAAGCTCGGCCAGCGGCGAGCCGCCCCGGGCCGCGATCCGGCGCTCGGCGCCTACGAACAGCGCGCCGGCCGGAACGGCCGCGGCGAAGGAGGCGAAGGTCCACGCCGGCCAGCCGAGCTCGCGGCCCTCGACGGCCGGGATCATCACCAGGCTGAGCGTCAGAGTGGCGAGGGCGACGCCGAGCAGGTCGAGGCGCCGCGCGTTCTCCGAGCGGGACTCGGGGATCAGCCGGTCGGCGACCAGCAGCGTGATCGCGCCGACGGGGAGGTTGACCAGGAAGACCCACCGCCAGCCGAGCCCGAGCAGGTCGAGTGCGATCAGGCCGCCGCCGACGATCTGGCCTGCGATCGCGGCCAGGCCCTGAATCATCCCCTGGAAGCCGAAGGCCTTGGGCCGCTCGGCGGGGGAGAACTCGACCTGGATGATCGAGAGCACCTGCGGCCACATCGCGGCGCCGCCGAATCCCTGGAGCAGCCTGGCGACGATCAGGGTGGTCGGGTCCGGGGCCGCCGCGCACAGAGCCGAGGCGATCGTGAAGCCGGCGATTCCGATCTTGAACATCCGGCGGCGGCCGAAGATGTCGCCGAGGCGCCCGCCGGTGATCAGGGAGATCGCGTAGGTGAGGAGGTAGGCGGCGACCACCCACTGCAGGTCCGAATCGCTCGCGCCGAGGTCGGCACGGACCGAGGGCGCGGCGACGTTGACGATGAAGACGTCGAGGATGACCATGAACACCGGGGCGAACAGCACCGGCAGCAACCAGGGGCTGCGGGCCGGCTTGGGGGTGGTCTGCGTCTGAGCCGTTTCGCTTGCCATCCGGAGGACAGTGTGCGACGATGTTGATCCAGGTACAAGAGAGGGAGTTATCCTGGTATCGAAAGCACTCCCCAAACAGGCTTCGAAGACCAACGGCAGTGACTCGGCGGCCCTAGCGAACGGGGATGGCGCGCCGCGGCGCGCCGAACTCGCCGACTTCCTGCGGAACCGCCGCGAGGCGATTCGCCCCGAGGATGTCGGCCTTCCCGGCGGCGGCCGGCGGCGCACGCCCGGGCTCCGGCGCGAGGAGGTCGCGCAGCTCGCCGGCGTGGGGACAACGTGGTACACGTGGCTGGAGCAGGGCCGCGACGTCCGGGCCTCGGCGTCGGTCCTCGAGGCAATCTCCGGCGCCCTGGAGCTGACCCCGGCCGAGCATGCCCATCTGATGTTGCTCGGCCGCGGCGAAGAGGTGACGCCGGGCCGAGCGCCAAAGGAGATCGTCAACCCGACCGTCAAGTTGCTGGTGGAGAGTCTGGGCGACGGGCCGAGCTGCCTGACCGGCCGGCGCTTCGATTTCCTGGCCTGGAACCGGGCGCATGCGGTGGTGTTCGGCGACCCGGCGGCGATGCCCGACGGGAGAAGGAACCTGCTCTGGAGCCTGTTCACGGATCCGGCCAGGCGCAAGCTCCATCCCGACTGGGAGGATGGGGCGCGCCGGATCGTGGCCCGCTTCCGCGGCGAGGCCGCGCGCCACGTGGGCGACCCGGACTTCGACGACCTGATCTCGGCACTCCAGGATCGGAGCCCCGAGTTCCGCGAGTGGTGGGATCTGCACGAGGTCGCGACGAGCGGTGTCGGGCGGAAGATCCTCCGGCATCCGACGGCCGGGAAGCTCGTCTTCGAGCACGCCGTCTTCCGGCCGCAGGAGACCCCGGAGCAGCGCCTCGTCCTCTACTCAGCGTCGCCGCAGGCGAACACGCCCGAGAAGCTGGCGAAGCTGCTGGCCGAATCCGGCTAGCCCGAGGAGTCGGCGCGCAGCCAGACCGACCACGGGCGGACTGACTCGATCGTGAGCAGCTCCAGCGGCCATGGATCCTCGGCAAGGCGGGCGCGGAGGGTCTCCTCGTCGCCGGCGTCGATGACCATCAGCGTGTTCTCACCGTCGCCCTCGCCGATCGGCCCGCCGAGGACGATGAATCCCTCCTCGGCGAGCCGGTCCATGAAGGCGGCGTGCTCATCCCACCCCTCCTGCTCGCGCCGGCCGCGGGAGTGATCCCAGGCCGGGCCCTTGCCGCGCTCGACGAGGAAGTAATCGGCCATAGCGTCAGCTTAGGGTCGAACACCGGCAATGAAGGTGCGGCCCAGCGTTCTGCGTCAGATTGCGCCCTCCCGTCGGGCGTAATTCGACGCAGAAGCCGATCTGCGTCAAGTTGTGACCGCCCCTCGGCCATAACTCGACGCAGAACCAGATCCGGGGGCAATCAGCACTACATCTAGTGTGCCTGTCTCATTGCCGGTGTGGCCGAACACTAGCCTCCGCTAGACTCCGACGAGTGAACTGTCCTCGCTGCGACTCCTCCACCAGGACCCTCGAGACCCGCCGTGTGCCGGACGGCGCCGTCCGCCGCCGCCGGGAGTGCTCGAAGTGCGGCCACCGCTTCACCACCTACGAGCGAGCGGTCCCCGAAACCCTCGAAGTCATCAAGCGTGACGGCCGCCGGCAGCCGTTCAATCGCCGGAAGCTGCTCGGGAGCCTCAACCGCGCCACCCACAAGCGAAAGCTCGACCCCCGGAAGCTCGGCCTCCTCGTCGATGGTGTCGAGCAGGAAGTCCGCGACGCCGGCGGCGAGCTGAGCGCCGCGCGCATCGGCGAGCTCTGTCTCGAGGGACTGAGGAAGCTCGACCATGGCGCCTATCTGCAGTTTGCGGGAACTCTTCCGGATGGCGCTCGGAGCGAATCGTGAAAATCCCCGCAAATAACGAATTAGCGGGGCCCCGGTTCCGTCCGGGCGGCGGAGGATGCTGCGGTGCTCGCCCCAAAATCCGAGTGAGAGGAGAAAACTGATGCCGAAGGCCACTTCCAAGGCTGCGATCACCACCGAGAAGGGCCTCGTCATCGAACGCAGATTCACCTCTCCCGGGGTGCATCCGTACGACGAGCTCGAGTGGGAGAAGCGGGACGCGATCATCGGCAATCCGGAGAAGCCGGCGTTCAAGCAGGAGAACGTCGAGTTCCCCACCAGCTGGTCCCAGAACGCGACCAACATCGTCGCCCAGAAGTACTTCCGCGGGCAGCCCGGCTCGCCCGAGCGTGAGACTTCCGTCAAGCAGATGGTCAGCCGCGTCGCCGGCCGGATCGCAGAGGCCGGCCGCGAGGCCGGCTACTTCGCGACCGATGCGGACGCCGACGCCTTCGATGACGAGCTGACCTCGATCCTGGTCAACCAGAAGGCCGCCTTCAACAGCCCGGTCTGGTTCAACGTCGGCTGGAAGGACCCCGGCTCCGAGCAGGCGTCGGCCTGCTTCATCCTCTCGGTCGAGGACGACATGGACTCCATCCTCTCCTGGAACACCAAGGAGGGAATCATCTTCAAGGGCGGCTCGGGCTCCGGCATCAACCTCTCCAAGATCCGCGGCTCGATGGAGCATCTCTCCAAGGGCGGGATCGCCTCCGGCCCGGTCAGCTTCATGCGCGGCGCCGACTCCTGGGCCGGCGCGATCAAGTCCGGCGGCGGTACCCGCCGGGCGGCCAAGATGGTCGTGCTGGACGTCGACCACCCGGACATCGAGAAGTTCATCTGGTGCAAGGCCGACGAGGAGAAGAAGGCAGCCGCGCTGAAGGCCGCCGACTTCGACATGCGGCTCGACTCTGACGCCTTCTCCTCGGTCCAGTTCCAGAACGCCAACAACTCGGTCCGGGTCACCGACGAGTTCATGGAGGCCGTCGCCAACGACGACGACTGGGCCCTCACCGCCCGCACCGACGGCACTCCGATCAAGACCCTGAAGGCCCGCGAGCTGATGGATCAGATCGCCGACGCCGCCTGGCAGTGCGCCGATCCCGGGGTCCAGTACGACACGACCATCAACCGCTGGCACACCGACCCCAACACCGGGCCCATCACCGCTTCGAATCCCTGCTCCGAGTACATGTCGATCGACGACTCGGCCTGCAACCTGGCCTCGCTCAACCTGATGAAGTTCCGCAACGAGGACGGCACCTTCAACGTCGACGACTTCACCCACGCCGTCGACATCGTCTTCCTCGCCCAGGAGATCCTGGTCGGCTTCTCCAGCTACCCGACCGAGCAGATCACGGAGAACGCCCGCGCGTTTCGCCAGCTGGGGCTCGGCTACGCCAACCTCGGCGCCCTGTTGATGTCGGAGGGAATGCCCTACGACTCCGACGAGGGTCGCGCTCTCGCCGGCTCGATCACCGCGCTGATGACGGGGCGCGGCTACAAGATGTCGGCGGAGATCGCCGGCAGCATGGGCCCGTACGACGGCTACGCGGAGAACCGCGAGCCTCACAACGAGGTGATGCGGATGCACCAGTCCGCGGCCTACGAGATCTCGGACGAGCTGGTCGAGGAGCCGCTGCTGCACGCGGCCCGCGAGAGCTGGGACGAGGCCGTCGCGCTGGGCGAGCAGCACGGCTACCGCAACGCCCAGGCGACCGTGCTCGCCCCCACCGGGACGATCAGCTTCCTGATGGACTGCGACACGACCGGCATCGAGCCGGACTTCTCGCTGGTCAAGTTCAAGGAGCTGGTCGGCGGCGGCCAGATGAAGATCGTCAACGGCTCGGTCAACCTGGCGCTGGAGACGCTCGGCTACTCCGGCTCGGAGATCGAGCAGATCGACGCCCACATCAACGAGCACAACACGATCATCGGAGCGCCCGGGCTGAAGGACGAGCATCTACCCGTCTTCGACGTCGCAGTGGGCGAGAACTCCATCTCGCACACCGGCCACATCGACATGATGGCCGCGGCTCAGCCCTTCCTCTCGGGCGCGATCTCGAAGACGGTCAACCTGCCGGAGAGGGCGACTGTCTCGGACATCGCCGACGCCTACTACGACGGCTGGAAGAAGGGCCTCAAGGCTCTGGCGATCTACCGCGACGGCTCCAAGACCGCCCAGGCGCTGAAGACCGACGCCGGCGAGAAGAAGTCGGAACCAGTGGAGGCAGCGCCGAAGCGCCACCGGATGCCGCGCGAGCGAGAGTCGATCACGCACAAGTTCTCGATCGGCATGCAGGAGGGCTACATCACGGCCGGCAAGTACGAGGACGGTTCCGTCGGAGAGATCTTCCTGACCGACCTCGGCAAGGAGGGCTCGACGATCAAGGGCCTGATGAACGCCTTCGCGACCTCGATCTCGATGGGCCTCCAGTACGGCGTCCCGCTCGAGGACTACGTGCGCAAGTTCAGCTACATGCGCTTCGAGCCGGAGGGGATCACCCGCAACCCGGAGATCCCGTTCGCCAAGTCGCTCCCCGACTACATCATGCGCTGGCTCGCGAGCCGGTTCATCGAGGACACGGATTACCTGGAGAGCCTCGGGATCCTCACCGAGGACGTCCGGGCCAAGAAGGACGCCCAGCAGTCCTTCCCGATGGACGACACCGGTTCTCCCAGTAACGGTGAGAACGGCCACTCCAACGGCGAGGGCAACGGCAACGGATCCAACGGCGAGGCGAAGGCCAACGCCGAGTCGAAGCCGGCGACCGCGGCGCTCACGGACACACCCCCGGTCGTCCCGGCCAAGATGGGAGCCGACCTCGAGCTGGGCCCCGCCTGCGATCAGTGCGGAGGAATGATGCAGCGCACGGGCTCGTGCTACACGTGCTCGAGCTGCGGCAACAACACCGGCTGCGGCTAGCTCGAGCCCACAGCATCGCTGTCCAATCCCTCGGCACCCCCGCCGCGTAGTACCGGTTGGGAAATGGGGTTAAAGCGCAAAGGACATGTGATGCATTTCAGACGTGGTTATCTCGCGCTGCTCGCCGTGCCGGTGCTCGCCATCGGCCTGGCGGCGTGCGGCGGGAGCAGCAACTCAGACAACGGTTCCTCGAACGCCGCGAGCACTGCTCCGGTGAAGTCGGGCGCCGGTTCGGACACCGTCGCCACGAAGTCGGTCAGCGGTGTCGGAACCGTGCTCGTCGACTCGAAGGGCGACGCGCTGTACACGAACAACCAGGACACCGCTTCGAAGATGGCGTGCACGGCCTCGTGCCAGAGCATCTGGCCGGCTTTGATGGCCTCGAGCGGGCAGCCCACTTCGTCGGACTCGGCCATCCAGGCCAAGCTCGGCGTCACGGGCGGCCAGGTCACCTTCGACGGGAAGCCCCTGTACACGTTCGTGCAGGACAGCCCGGGTCAGGCGACGGGCAACGGCTTCATGGACAGCTTCGACGGAACATCGTTCACCTGGACCGCGGCGACGGCGAGCGGCACGGCGTCGAGCTCAGGCTCGACCAGCGCTGCCCCGCCCGCCACGACGAGCGGCAGCTCCAGCTCATCGGGCGGCTCGTCCGGCGGCTACAGCTACTAGTAGCCCGCAAGCAATTCGGTCGCGCTCGCCAGCTCGGCATAGCCGTCGGCGAGCGCGGCCATGAACGCCGCGTGTACCGCGGCCCCCGGGACGTCGATGCCGTTGAACTCGAGGTCGGGGGCCGCGCACGCGTCGTGAACGACCGTTGGCGAGAAGCCAAGGTCGGCCGCCGCCCTGACGGTCGCGTCGACGCACATCGAGCTCATCATCCCGGCAACCACGAGGTCGTCGGCGCCGCGCTTCCGAAGCTCCTCCTCGAGGCCCGTCTCCAGGAATGAGTTCGGGCTCGCCTTCTCGAGCACCAGCTCGCCCTCGGCCGGCGCCAGGGCCGGGTGGATCTCGATCCCCTCGGTGCCCGGGCGCATGAACACGGCGTCGGGCGCATCCCAGACGTGCTTCATGTGGATGACCGGGTCGCCGGCGTCGCGGAATCCGCCGAGCACCTGGCGCGCGGCCTCGGCCGCAGCCTCCGGCTCGACCAGCGGGTAGGCGCCGCCGGGGAAGTAGTCGCGCTGGATATCGACGATCAGGAGCGTCTTGGACCGGGCCATCGGCAACGCCCGAGGCTACAGCGACAGGGATGCGAGCCTCGGGATACCCAGTAAGTGCCTTGCCCCGTGCCCCCAAAACGGGGTAGCTTCGCCACGTGTCCGGTAATCAGGGGCGAAGTGCCCGGCAGGCCCTGAATGAGGCGGGATTGAACGTGACTCGCGGCAGGCCTCTCGAGGGCGACGGAGTCCTGTTGCGCTGCCTGCCCTGGCTGACCGCAGGCGTGCTCGCCTGCCTCTTCCTGCCGCTGTTGCCGGACTGGCCCAGCACGGGCGACCTGATCGCGCTCGCCTTGGTTCCGGTGATCATCGGGTCCGCCCTGTTCCTGCCGTGGGAGCGGCTCCCCACCTGGGCGCAGGCGGTCCCGGCGCTGCTGCCGTACGGCATGGTCGCGCTCGTCCACAGCTCTCACGAAAGCGTGACGGCCGCCTACACACCGGTCGTCCTGCTCCCGGTGATCTGGTTCGCCTTCTACGGCACCCGGGGGCAGCTGCTGCTCGCTGTCCTCGGCCTCGGCATCACCCTCGCCATTCCGTCTCCCGCGTTCGACGGATACCCCGCGCTCGAGCCGCTTGCCGCCGCCTTCTGGATGGGGGTCGCGGGGATCACGGGCTTCTCGGTCAACGAGCTGGTTCTGCAGCGGGAGACCCTCCAGGCGCGGCTCGGCACGATGGCCCGGACCGACGCACTCACCGGGCTGCCCAACCGTCGCGCCTGGGACGAAGCGCTTGAAGGGGAGCTCGCGCGCGCCAATCGCGGCGGCTCACCGGTCTGCGCCGCGCTGCTCGACCTCGACCACTTCAAGGAGTTCAACGACCTCAACGGTCACCCGGCCGGCGACTCGCACCTGCAGGAGGCCGCGATGGTCTGGAGGAGCCGGCTGAGGTCCGCCGACCTGATCGCCCGCTACGGCGGCGAGGAGTTCGCGGTCCTGCTGACGGCGACCGACGCAACGCAGGCGCAGGACGTGATCGAGACGCTCCGCGCGTGCGTGCCGGACGGCGAAACGGTCTCGGCAGGCGTCGCGCAGTGGGACGGCGTGGAGTCCGGCGCCGAGCTTCTCATCCGCGCCGACCGGGCCCTGTACGAGGCCAAGCGAAAGGGGCGCAACAGGACCATCGCGATCCACGCCCCCAACTTCGCCCCCGCGGAGCTGACCACGGCTCCCGAGCTCGCCTGACCTAGACAGGCGGTCGAACGGGGGGAGCTCGATCTTCGGACCGCCGGTCGATAGGAATCCGGCACCCTCGTGAGTAGCTTGCGGCGATGGAGGCTGCCCACGACGCCACGCGCCGCTCGAATGCCGGGCGCGGTGTCTTGCTGACGGGGGCCACGGGGTTCCTGGGCGGGGAAATCCTGGCTCGCCTGCTTCAGGGGGGCGATTGCCAGGTGTTCGCGCTCGTGAGGGCGCGCGACCAGGGGCAGGCAGAGGCGCGGCTGCGGGAGACGATCATCTCGCTGCTCGGGACGATCGACCCGTGGTCGCGCCGCGCGGTCGCGATCCCCGCCGACCTCCGCTCCGCCGGGCTCGGCTTGAGCGAGTCCCACCGCGAGTGGCTCGCCGAGCGGACGACTGAGATCATCCACTGCGCCGCCTCCGTGTCATTCGAGCTGGGGCTGAAGGAGTCGCGGCGCATCAACCTCGACGGCACGATCCGGATGCTCCAGCTGGCCGACTTCGTGTCGATCTGCGGCGGGCTCGATTGCTTCACTCACATCTCGACCGCCTACGTCGCGGGGACGTACCCCGGCAGCTTCGGCGAGGGTGATCCGAGGCTCGGGCAGGGCTTTCGGAACGGCTACGAGCGCTCCAAGTTCGAGGCCGAGGTGATGGTCCGAAGCCGCTCGGATTCCCTGCCCATCCAGGTGCTCCGGCCCAGCATCGTCGTCGGGGATTCGCGGAGCGGCTGGACCTCCACCTTCAATGTCCTCTACTGGCCCCTGCGTGCCTTCGCCCGGGGCAGCTACTCGGTGCTCCCGGCACGGCGGAGCGCGCCGGTCGACGTGGTCCCCGTCGACTACGTCGCCGACTCGGTCATCGCCCTCGCCGGCCGCCCCGGCACCACCTACAACCTCGCCGCCGGCGAGCGGGCGAGCACCATGGGGGAGGTCGCCGAGCTCGCCGGCTCCTACTTCAAGTCGCCACCGCCGAGGCTGATCTCCCCCAAGCTCTACAGGCGCGCCGTGCACCCGCTGCTGATGCGGACGGGCGACCAGCGGAGGCGGCGGGCGCTCCGTCGGAGCGAGCAGTTCTTCCCCTACTTCGAGGTCGAGGCGCGATACGACGACGCTGCCGCGGGCAAGGCCCTGGAGCCCGCCGGCCTGAAGCCGCCACCGCTTGACTCCTACTTCGAGCGGCTGATGGACTTCGCGGTGGAGACCGACTGGGGAAGCAGGCTCGTTCCGCGACACACGGCCGTCTGTAATCTCGGCGAATGGCCGAATGCGCCCACCTTGACCAGATCACCGTCGAGAAGCCGGAGGAATTCCCCGGCTGCGAGGACTGTCTGAAGATCGGCGGGACCTGGGTTCACCTGCGCGTCTGCCGGAGCTGCGGCCACGTCGCCTGCTGTGACTCCTCCCCGAACCGGCATGCCTCCGCGCACGTCGCCGCCACCGACCACCCGATCGTCAGCTCGCTGGAGCCCGGCGAGGACTGGTCGTACTGCTACGTCGACGAAGTGGCGTTCATCGTCTGACGCATCTAGACGCGGGCGTAGACGACTCGGCGGCCGAACCTGCAGATCGCGAGCGTGCCCCTTCGCGGCAGGCTCACGCAATGCCACCTCCCCACCTTCGTCGCCCCGTCGTTGAGCACCGCGAGCACGAGCGCATGCGCCTCGTCGCAGCTCGCGGGCTGGGGACCGCCCGGCAGCGCTGAGGAGGTCACCGGGTATGGCGCGCCGTTCCCCAGGATCGGGTCGCAATGCTTCACCTTCCGCGGGGCCGGTTTCGGGGCTGGCGCAGGCGCCGGTGCCGGTGCGGGCGCTGGCGAGGTGGGGGTGGCAGTGCCGGGGGCGGTGACCGTGACGCCGACCACCGCCTTCTTCTTGGCGCTTCCGCCGCTGATGATCAGGATGGAGGTGGCCGCCACCGCCGCGATCAGCAGGGCGCCGATCATCGCGGGCAACCACCCAGTGTTGCGTTCGCGGAGCGGCAGGGCCGGGGCCGGGGCCGGGGCCGGGGTTGGGGCCGGGGGCTCAGACGCGAACCCACCGGGCGCCTCCGCGGCCACCGCGGCGCCAGTCCGCCGCCTCTCGGTTGGGGTGCGGGTAAATCTCCTCGTCGTCGCGGCCCTCCCCGCTCTGGCCGCGAGGGCCAGACCGGCCCTCTCGACGAGCTCCTCGGGCGCCATCCGGTCGCTGAGCTCCGCCACGGCGAAGCGGATCCTGATCGGTCTCCCGTCGGGCCGCCGACAACTCGACGCGACCGCCCCACGCAGGCGTTCGGAGAGCGGGTCGGTGTCGTCCGCTCGGGTTCCGGTCAGGATCAGGGCGAACTCGTCACCGCCCCAGCGGAAGCAGAGGTCCGGCTCGCGGAGGGCCGTCTTCACGGTCGAAGCAACCTGCCGCAGACACCGATCGCCATCCGCGTAGCCCCAGCGGTCGTTGATCTCCTTGAAGTTCTCCACGTCGACCATCGCGATCGAAAGCGGGACCCCAAGCCGGTCGGCCCGTTTGACCTCGAGGGCCAGGAGCTCGTCGAAGGCTCGCCGGTTGTAGAGGCTCGTGAGGCTGTCCAACCGAGCTTCCTGTCTCGCGACCTCGCGCTCGGTTTGCAGCGCACTCTGCTGTGCCCTGACTCCGCCCATCAACACGTTCGCGCCGGCGGCCAGAGCACACCAGATCACCAGCGTCGCACCGGACGATTCGGCTCTCGTCAGGTCCCACGTGTCGTACAAGAAGGGGGACGCGAGCACCAGCAGAGCGAACCCCATGAAGGCGGCGAGCCTTCGAGGCGGCTCCGTCACCGAAACGAAGAGCAGAGGCAGCACCACAAGCCCGCGAAACGGCGCGCCGATGCCACCGCTCAGCCACTGCATCACGCCCAAGCCCGCAGCGGTCAGATATGAGAGGAGGAGCAACGCGCGCAGGCTCGCGAGCCGCTGCCTGACCAAGAGGATGACCGCCGCAACCCCGGCAACGACCAGGGCGCCGCTCAGCACCCAGCCGCCCATCCCGATCGCCTCCGTTGGCGGATTCAACGGAACCAGGATCAGAACCAGCGCGACGAGCAACCCCCAGACGACCGCGCCGATGCGCTGCGCGTTGCCGACACCCTCGCCGGCACGGGGCTCCGAGTCGCCGACGAGAAAGCCGAGGGGTGAGCGCCAATTCATTTATGGACTTCCCCCTAGAGGCCCGGATCGCGAAACATTGGATGTGCGGGCAGAACAGGCTATTTCAGGCCGATGCTGTGCGCAACGAACAAACTAGGCGTTCTGTCCCATTTTCGCCGCGGTCATCGCCAGCCCGGCCATCTCGACGACCTCCTCCGCCGTGTCGCCGTCCTGCAGCTGGGCGACCGCGAAGCGGATCTGGATCGGCTCCTGGTCCGGCCGGCTGCACGCCGAGGAGACGGTTACGGAAAGCCGGTCGGAGAGCGTCTCCGTGTCCCTGGCGGCCGTTCCGGTGAGGATCAGGACGAACTCGTCCCCGCCCCAGCGGAAGACCTGATCCGGGTCCCGCAGCGATGAGTCCAGAGCCTCGGCGACGTCCCGCAGGCACCGATCCCCCTGCGCCGGGCTCCAGCGATCGTTGACCTCCTTGAAGTTCACGATGTCGATCATCGCCACGGTGAGCGGGATCCCAAGCCGGTTGGCGAGCTTCATCTCGTTGCCCAGAGCCTCGTCGAAGGCGCGGCGATTGTGGAGCCCGGTCAGCGCGTCTATACGCGCCTCCTGTCGCGCCTCGGCCTCGTCCTTGGCGTGGGCCAGTCGCTGGGCCCGGATCGCGCTCATCGGCACGTTCACTCCGAGCGAGAGGCCGGTGAGGATCACCAGGCTGGCCGCGGACCCGCCTGCCGCCTGGGCGTGCCAGCCGTCATAGATGAAAGGGACGACCAGCGCGAGCGCGACGAACCCGAGGAACCCGGCGATCTTGCGAGGCGGCTGGATCGCGGCGACGAAGAAGACCGGCAGCAGGATCGCCCGCTCGTACGGCGCCTCGACGCCACCTCCAAGCCACTGCATGACCTCGAGGGCGGCAACGGCGCCGTAGGCGGCGAGCAGCAGTCCGTTCCAGGTCGCGAACCGCCTCCGGTGCATCCCGTAGGAGACCGCGGCGCCGCCCGCGAGCACGGCCCCGGCGACGATCCACCCGGCGCTGCCGATGGCGTGAGTGGGCGGGCTGAGGGGCCAGAGGGCCGCGACCAGGACCACCTGCAGGCCGAAGAGCACCGACCCGATCCTCTGGGCATTGTCGATGTCGCCGCCCGCGTAGGGATCCGGCTGTCGAGCGAAGTACGAGCGAAGCACGGACACAGTGGGCTCAGGATCGGCGAATCAAGGCCCCCGCGCATCCGCAATTTGCCGCAGGTAGCGGTCGAGGCCCGCCCACTGCTGCTCGGGTGGCACCGCCTGGAGCAGCGCCTTCGCCGTCTCCGGGTCCGCCCGCTCGCCGACGTGCTCCCTGATCCGGCGTTCGAACTCCTCGGACGGCAGCTCGCGTGCAAGCTTCCCCTGCTCGCGCAGCCGCTCCCGGACAAGCTCGAGGTGCGCCCGCGGCCGATCGATGTCGCCGAAATGGGTCAGGCCCAGGCTGGCCGGCTCCCAGTCGAGGATCCGGTCGATCGAGTCCTCCCAGAGCTCGAGATCGATGTCCGGAGGAGGGGTCGGCGGCAGCACGAAGTCGCTCGGGGGAATCCGGACGGCCGCTGTATCGCCGACGAAGGCCCGGCCGCTGGGGGGATGCAGGTAGCTGACGTGATGGGAGGCGTGGCCGGGGGTGTAGGCGACGCGAAAGCCGAGCACCTCCTCCCCGCCGCTCAGGGCGTGCAGGTTCCGCTCCGGCACCGGCGCGACCTCGCCCCAGAGCCGCTCCATCTGATCGCCGTAGAGGCGCTCGGCGCTGGCCAGCAGCTTCGCTGGATTCACCAGGTGACGCGCTCCTCGCTCGTGGACGTAGACCGGGAGCTCGGGCCAGCGGCGCACCAGCGATCCGGACGCCCCGGCGTGGTCGAGATGGATGTGCGTGAGCAGCAGGGCGCGGGGCTCCTCACCGCCCAGCGCCTCGATCAGGTTGTCCATCGAGCTCGTCGGCCCGGGATCGATCAGCACGCCGTCGATCTCCCAGCACCCGATCACCCGCTCGCGGCCGAGATGTCTGACGTCGATCAGCCTCATCCCTGAAAGGTAACGGGGCTACACTAATTCTTACGTGAACGTAAGGTTGGAGGAAACGCAAGGGCGAGGACGCTTCCGGCCGGGGGTGGCCGCCGACCACCGCAACTACAAGTGGTGGGCCCTCAGCTGCACGAGCCTCGGGATGTTGCTCGCCACGATCAACTCCGGGACGCTGATCATCGCCTTGCCCGACCTGGAGCGCTCCCTCGGGACCAGCCTGCTCCAGCTCGTCTGGGTGATCCTCGCCTACATGATCTCCTCGACGGTGCTGGTGCTCACGGCCGGCCGTCTCTCGGATCTGTTCGGCCGAAAGAAGGCGTACGTGGGCGGCTTCATCCTCTTCACCATCGCCTCCTTCGGCGCCGGCTTCTCCGGGAGCGGCACCGAGCTGATTCTCTGGCGGATCGTCCAGGGAGTCGGGGCGGCGTTCCTGTTCGCGAACGCCGCGGCGCTGGTCACCGACGCCTTCCCGAAGGAGCAACTCGGCGTGGCGATGGGCACCAACACGATGGTGGCCGCGATCGGCCTGGTCATCGGGCCGGTCCTGGGCGGCGCCCTCGTCTCGATCGGCTGGCAATGGGTCTTCTGGTTCAACATCCCCCTCGGCCTGGCCGGCGCCGTCTGGGGCGCCCTGATCCTCCACGAGCTCGCCAAGCCCGACTCCCAGCGAGGGCTCGACCTGCTCGGCACCGGCGTCTTCCTCGTCGGCCTGACCGGCCTCGTCTACGGCGTGTCCAAGGGCGGCATCTCGGGCTGGGAGGAGCCGATCGTGATCGTCTCCCTCGCAGTCGCCGTCGTCCTGCTGCCGGCCTTCGTCCTGATCGAGAGCCGAGCGAGGGCCCCGATGCTCGACCTGACGATCTTCAAGAACCGGATGTTCGCCGCGGCCACCGGCGCGGCGTTCATCAACGGCCTCTCCCGCTTCGCGCTGCTCTTCATCTTCGTCTTCTACTTCCAGGGAGTCGAGGGGGATGATCCGATCACCGCCGGCATCAAGCTGTCGCCGATGGCCATCGGGATGCTGATCGCCTCGCCGCTGGCCGGGATCTGGGCCGACCGGCGTGGATCGCGAATGCTCGCCGCCCTCGGGATGCTCGTCTCCGCCGTCGCCCTCGCGGCCATGACGACGCTCGAGCAGGGCAGCCCCTACTGGCAGACGGTCGTCTGGCTCGGCCTGGTCGGGATCGGCTCGGGGATGTTCAACTCGCCCAACACCGCGGCGATGATGGGGACGGTCCCGCCACACCGCCGCGGGATCGCCGCCGGCGCGCGGATGATGCTCCAGAACACCGGAGCGGTGCTGTCGATCGCCTTCGTGATCGCGGTGGTGACCGCTGGCGTCCCGAAGGAGGTCCTCTTCAAGATCTTCTCCGGGCTGGCCTCCGGCCTGCCCGCCGCCCAGCTCGAGGCCTTCATCCAGAACATGCACACCGCTCTCTGGGTGCTGGCGGCCACGTCGCTGATCGGCGCGGGCGTCTCGCTGCTCCGCCCGCGGCACGCAGGCGAGCCCAAGGAAGCGGCGATGCCCGCCGCCGATCGGATCCCCGCATGAGCGATGAGCGCCGCTTCCGGATCGGGGACCTGGCGAAGCTCACGTCGACCACTCCCAGGACCATCCGCTACTACGAGGAGATCGGGCTGCTCGCCACCGAGGAACCACGCGAGCCGGGGGCACACCGGACCTACGGCGAGGATGACCTCGAGCGGCTCCGCGAGCTGCTCCGGCTTCGCGAGCTGCTCGGCGTCTCGCTCGAGGAGCTCGGCGAGCTGGCCGCCGCCGAGACAGCCCGCGCCTCGTTGCGCCGCGAGTGGCAGGAGGGAATCGAGGATCCGGTGCGGCAGCGCCAGGTCCTCGAGCAGTCCCTGGGACACATCGAAAACCAGCTGAAGCATGTCCGCCACCGCCGCGACGAGATCGACGCTCTCCGCCGCGAGCTGGAGACGAAGCGCCGGCGCGTCCGGGACCGCCTGCGCGCGCTCGGCCGCCGCGCTACGGCAGGCTGACCTCTCCGTCGATCACGGGGATCACGCCCCCGGCGACGCGGGGGCGCCCATCGGCCATCTGCACCTCGAGCACGCTCGGCCGGCCCATCTCCTCGCCCTGGCGGATGAGGTGTCGCTCCCGCCCGGTTCGCTTGAGGAGGTAGGCGCCGAGCGGCCCCGCCGCCGAGCCGGTCGCCGGGTCCTCGCCCATCTCCACGGAGCGGGTGAAGGAGCGCGCTCGGACGCTCTCCGTCCCTGGCTCGCACCAGGCCAGGTAGATGACGATCGACCCATGGGACTCGGACAGCTCGTAGATCGTCGAGTAGTCGGGGAGCGCGCGGGCAAGCGCCTCATGCTCGGCGACCGGGGCCATCACGTGCGGGATCCCCGTGGAGACGACCTGCGGCGGCAGCTCGGGGTGGGCGTCCTCGGCGCGCAGGCCGACCGCCGTCATCACCGCGTCGCGGTCGAGCTCGGGCCCGAACTCCGCCTCGTTCTGCAGCATCGACGCGCTCCAGCTCCCGTTCTCCTTCCGGACCTCGACGGGCTGGAGCCCGGCGCCGGTCTCCTGGACGAAGGCTGCCTCGTCCAGCCCGCGCCAGCGAGCCACCGCAACCGCGGTTCCCAGAGACGGATGGCCGGCGAAGGGGAGCTCCTCGTGCGGATCCCAGATCCGGTTTCGGTAGTCGGCTCCCTCGGTGCCCGTCGACTGCACGAACGTGGTCTCGGAGAGACGCGTCTCCCGCGCCAGGGCCAGCATGGTCTCGTCGCTGACGCCGTCCGCGTCATCGACCACCGCGAGACCGTTGCCCGCCAGCGGGCGCTCCGCGAAGACGTCCAGCCAGGTGATCCGGTGGCCCATGCGCACATGATCGCGCCCGCGCTGTGGGGTCCGCGGCCCCGCGTAGGGTTTTCGGCGGGAATCCAACCCAACGAGGGAGTGAGAAATGGACGAGAAGTATCCGCTTACGTACGCGGTGGACTATCCGGACCGGGAGCTCAATCGGCTTTCGACGTTCTTCCGGGTCTTCGCCATCATCCCGATCGCGATCGTGCTGGAGACGGTCTCGGGTGGGAACTACTCGTACGACCTGAACAACACGACCACGACAATCGCCGCCGCGGGCGGGTTCCTGGTCGCGGCGCCACTGCTGATGATCCTGTTCCGGAAGAAGTACCCGCGCTGGTGGTTCGACTGGAACCGGGAGCTCCTGCGCTTCTCCAACAGGGTCGGCATCTATTTCGTGTTGCTCAACGACCAGTACCCGTCGACCGACGAGGAGCAATCGCTCCATCTCGAGATCGACTACCCGAACGCCGAGACCGATCTGGGACGTGGGATGCCGCTGATCAAGTGGCTGCTGGCGATCCCTCACTACGTCGTGCTGTTCTTCCTCTACATCGGGGTGTTCTTCGCGGTGATCGGCGCCTGGTTCGCGATCCTGTTCACCGGCCGCTATCCGAGGTCGATCTTCGACTTCGTCGTCGGGGTTGCGCGCTGGCACAACCGGGTGGTGGCGTATGCGCTCCTCCTCGTCACCGACAAGTACCCGCCCTTCTCACTCGAGTAGCGGCGCGAGCGCCTCGGGCGCAACGTCCTCCCGATCGGCAAACCGCGAGCGGGAGGACCTTCATGGCGCAGACAGGCGAGGGCTGCCCCTCAGTGCTCGGTCGACTACCCGCCGTTCTCGCCGAGGGCGTAGCGCCGGGCTCAGAGCACCGAGCGCACCAGCCGGTAGTGGAGGAGGAGGGCGATTCCCCACGCCGCGAAGAGGACGAGCATCGAAGGAGAGGCCCCGGTGAAGCCTCGGCCCGCCCAGACGATCAGGTGCGCCCCTCCCACGACGAGGAAGGCCGCCAAGTTGATCAGGAACCCCTTGCGGGC
Source organism: uncultured Solirubrobacterales bacterium (assembly GCA_963815665.1). Classification (GTDB taxonomy): domain Bacteria; phylum Actinomycetota; class Thermoleophilia; order Solirubrobacterales; family 70-9; genus DASUPK01. The sequence goes on from CAWFHN010000013.1 coordinate 680,235, forward strand.
GGCGCGGGCGCCCGGGGTGGTGGCGATGTACCGGCGGGGCCCGGCGTCGAACTGCGCGAGGCACTTCTCTGAGCAGAAGAAGTAGTGCAGGCCTCTCCGATGCCTGCTCGCGGCGGCTCGTTCCGGATCGACCGCCATCCGGCAGACCGGGTCGATCTCGAATCTCTTCGCTCCTCCCTCCCGGAGCCAGCGCCTCGAACACCGGAATCGGATCCACGAGATGCCTGAAGTAGCGGGACCCTCGCTCCTCGATCGCGACCGCATCGCCACTGTCGAGCAGGCTTGCGTGTCTCGGCGGTGAGCAGCACCTCGCCGGGCTTGGCGGCATCGACGACGCGAGAGGCGAGATTGACGGTTCCCCCGTACCAATCACCATTCAGCTGAGTGGCCGGCCCGGAATGCATCCCGACCCGGACCGGCGGCGAGCCGTGGAAGGCGAGCTCGTCGACGATGGTTAGTCCGAGCTGGACCGCGTTGGCCGGGTCCTCGACCCGGATCATCAGCTCATCGCCGATCGCCTTGATCTCCTCGGCGTCGTAGCGCGGCAGGAGACGGCGCACCCGATCGGTGAAGCCGGTCGCGATCGCGATCGCTTGGTCGTCGCCATGGGCCTCGGTCAGCGCGGTGAAGCCGGCGAGGTCGGCGAAGACAAAGGTGCTGGACCCGCGGTTTGATTCAGCGTCTGGCGGCACGACTCAGCCCCCTTCGATCAGACCTTCAGCCGCTGAGGATCTTGCGGCGCTGCTCGTACTCCTTGACCGTGATCATGCCCTCTGCGAGGCGGCGGTCGAGAATCGCGAGGGGATCGTCGGGCCCGCCGGCGTGGCGGCGCGGCCCACCGACCTCACGAACCAGCCAGATCACACCGAGGATCACCAAGCCCCAGAAGAGAACCATCCCGAGCATCATCACAATCCACCATCCCGTTCCGATGTCGTTGTCGTGCATTGACCAGGTGTCTGCAATCAGCAGAGCCAGGTTCATGGGGAAGAAGTTAGATCTGCCGGGCGCGGCCGGCATCGGTGCTGAGCACGGATTGGGCGATCAGCGCCTGGCGCGGTAGAGGGCCAGCGTCCCGAAGATCGTGCGGATCCGGCCGGCCTGCTCGGCCTTCTGCAGGCCGGCCTCCTCGAAGATCCGCGGCAGCTCGCCGTGGACGTTCTCGGCCGTGTTCTCGAAGCCGTCCAGCAGGCGGATCGAGAGGAACGCCGCCGCCATCACCGGGTCGGCGGGCTCTCCCCAGTCGGCGACATGGAGCTCGCCGCCCTTCCGCAGCACCCGGGCGATCTCCCGCGCGGTCTGCCGCTTCGGCTCGGGGTCGAGGTGGTGGAAGAAGAGGGTCGAGAGGACGCGGTCGAAGGACGCATCCTCATATGGAAGGTCGGTGGAGTACCCCTCGTCGAGCTGGAGCTCCACGCCGGCCTCCGACGCCTTGCTCTTGGCGCGCTCGAGCATCTCCGGGTCGGCGTCCAGGCCGACGACCTCGGCGCCCGGCTGGCGCCGCTTCACCTGGATCGCCAGGGTCCCCGTGCCGCAGCCCAGGTCGAGGACGCGATGTCCCTGTTCCGCGGCCGCCTGCTCCACCAGCATCTCCTTGAACCGCCCCTCCCGAGTCGTCGTCCGGATCACCGGGTCGTAGATCCGGGTCAGCGCCGGGAAGCGCAGCGCCGGCAGGTACCTGCGCGACTCAGTGGGCATGGTGCTGGTGCACGACCGCGTGGCCACGGCCGCGGGCGATCAGGTAGCGGTTGGCGAGGAAGGCGAACGGATAGGCGATCGCGAACCCCGCGGCGATGCTGCCGTAGAAGAGAGGGTCCCCCAGCCCGGCGCCGAGCGCGCTTGGAATCAGGATCACCGTGAGGTTGTCGATCACCTCCATGATCGTGATCGACACGGTGTCGGCCGCCAGGGCCGTTGAGACGATCGTGCGCCGAGGGAGCCGAGCGCGGATCAGCGGCAGCGAGGTGAGCAGGAAGCCGAAGAAGTAGGCCAAGGCGATTGCCAGCGATATCTGGGCGACGTTGCCCCAGCCGAAGGCCGTGGCGATCGCCATGCCGGCGACCTCCCCGATCACACAGCCCGTCAGGCAGTGGTTCGTCGCCGCGACCGCGAGCCCGTTGAGTTCCGAGCGATCGGTCTGCTGAGTGTGACTGGAGGCTTCCATCTAGTGAGCGTGGGCCGCCGCATGCTCGTGGTCGCGTCCCGCGCCCCCGCGCCGGTAGCGCTCCGGGTCGGCCTCGAAGGCGTGCCAGCAGTCGTCGGAGCAGAAGTAGAAGGTCTCGCCGGCGACCTCCTTGCGCACCGCCCGCGAGCGGTCCACCTTCATCCCGCAGACCGGATCGGTCGATCCTCGGCGGGCGGTCAGGTAGAAGAGCGCCCCGAAGATCGCGAGACCCAGCACGTTGAGGGCGAGCTTGTAGTCGAGCTCGACAGAGCCGAAGATGTCGGCCCGGGATGGGCGTGTGTCCGGGATCAGGCCCACCGCGCCGAAGAGCAGGTCGACCACCAGCGCCGAGAGCACGATGGTCACGAACATCAGCGCCGTGATCCGCAGCGCGAAGGGGCGGCCGTAGTACTTGATGTAGGCGGCGACGATCGGCAGCACGATCAGGTCGGCGAAGATGAACGCGATCACGCCGGCGAAGCTGATCCCGCCGGACCAGAGCACCGCCGCGAGCGGCGCGTTGCCCACCGAGCAGACGAAGCTGAGCACGGCGATGATCGGGCCGACGATCACGTTCTCGATCGTCTTGATCGCCGCCGGCGCGTCCTCGATGAAGAGGAAGTTGAAGAAGTCGTTGCCGAGCAACCCGATGAAGCCGGCGAGGAGGAAGCCGATGCTGATCTCCTTCCAGAGCATCTGCCAGTCCCCCCGGAAGTTGTGCGCGACGTCGGACCAGGCCCGGGCCGAGGTGAATCGCTCCCGCCAGCTCATCTGCTCTCCCACCGCGTGGTGAAGGTGGTCGACCTGGGCGTGCTGGGCGTGCTCGCGCGCCCTCTCCTCGAGCTTCGGTGAGACGAACCTCCGGAGCAGGATCGCCATCAGGGCGATCATCACGAACCCGCCGACGAACTCGGCGAGGGTGAACTGCCAGCCGAGCAGGATCCAGATCACGAGGCCGAGCTCCCAGACGAGGTTGGTCGAGGCGAACTGGAAGGCGAGCGCGGTCACCGCCGAGGCGCCCTTCTGGAAGAGCGACTTGGCGATCGCGATCGCCGCGTAGGAGCAGGAGGAGGAGGCCGCGCCGAGGCCGGTGGCCTTGGCGAGAGGCTTGAAGCCGCTCCCGGACATCGCCGACTCGACCCGCTCCCGCGGCACCCAGGCCTGGACGATCGCCGAGATCGCGAAGCCCAGCACCAGGGCCCACCAGACCTCGTAGGCCATCAGGAAGGACTGCTTGAAGCCCTCCCCGATCGTTGAGATCACGTCCGCCATGGTTGACGACTATACCCCATAGGGGTATGCTGCTCAACATGACCGATACGAAGACACCCGGATACAAGGCTTCCAAGGAACAGCTGTTGAAGCGACTGGCCCGCGTCGAGGGACAGGTCGGCGGAGTCGACGCGGATGGTGGAGGAGGACCGCTACTGCATCGACGTCCTCACCCAGATCGAGGCCGCGCAGGCGGCACTCAACAAGATCGCGCTGGGACTCGTCGACGACCACGTCCGCAATTGTATGCGCGGCGGCAAGGGCGCCTCGGAGGAGCAGGTGCAGGAGCTGATGGGCGCGGTCGGCAGGCTGGTCAGTCCTCGTAGCGGGTCCGGTCGCCGGCGCGGCGTTTACACGTCGCCGTTCGGGTAGAACGCGGGCATGAAGCGGGCGAAGATCCGGAACTGCGCCCTGGTGATCCTGGCGCTCCTGGCCGCGGCCTCGATGTTCCCCTCCTTCGGCGGCAGCGACTCAGAGCACCCGCCCCGAGCCAAGCCGCAAGCCGCACACCCGACACGCCGCGGCTCCGAAGGCGCACCCCCAGATCCGCGCGAGCTTCCGGATCAACAAGTAGCCGGGCGTACATCTTCTCGAAAGCGAACGGCCCGCCGAAGCGGGCCGCTCGAGGTTGAAACGGGACTCAGTCCCGCGCACGACCGAGATGCTCAAGTTTAGGCGCGGAGGGCGCAGGACTCGAGCCGGAAGCAGCCCTCCCGGGCCGACTCGACGACCCTGAGTGACGGCTGCCAGGGCGTGACGACATGCCTTCAGTAGTTATTCCGGTTGCCTCCACGCGTTGGAGGAGCGAGGGTCGGCATCTGTTGCTCAAGAGCCTCGGAAAACTCTTCCAGAAGTGGGGCAACGCTCTGAATCCTGCGGATCCTCCCAAGCCGCCTGCCCAGACGATCCCAGCTCCGGCGCCCGGGTGGGTGAAGGCGCTCACTTGGATCGGTGCGATCGTCTTGATGGTGGGAGGCGTGCTGGTCCTGGTTGGTGGCAGAGATCTTTGGATCAACGCAAAGCCCGCGATGGTTGCAGACCCGCCGACCAAGAAGACCACTCACACGGTGAAGACGGCACCGAAGCGCTCCGGCAAGAGCAGGAAGCCGGCTAGCTACACCCACGACACGACTACCGAGCGGGCGGTTGAGGACTCGAGTCGCTCAGAGAGCCTGGCGATCGCGATTTTGGCGACCGGCGCAGGGCTTCTTCTGGCGGGCGGATTCGCGGCGCGCATCACGAGCGTCAAGCTCCCTGGAGTAGAGGTCGGTGTTGCTGCCGGCTACCAAGCTGGGGTCCAGCAGGGAGTGCAGCAGGGAGCCGCAGGGACCGCCAAGATCGCGAGCATCGCCCACGACATAGGACGTGACGATCTGCTTGGCGACCCCACGACGCTGGCCGAGGTTTCCAAGGAGACATTGGCGAGAACCGAGGAGGAGGCCGAACCGATTGCGTTCGTCCCGCGAATGCAGTATTTCCAGATACCAGATAGCGCAAGGTTCGGGATCAGGACGGGGATGGCCGAGGACCCGGACTTCGAAAGAAGGGCGCGCGAGCTGCTTGAGCAACTCGATCCAGAAGCCGAGAGGACCGAGGAGCCCTGACGTAACGCCCGCGACTAGTCGTACAGCGTGAACGCCGCCAGCACCACGTAGATCGCGATCAGGGCCATGCCCTCGAACATCTGGGCCTCGCCGTCGCCGGTGATCTGCCAGATCGCGATCGCGGTCAGGAAGAGCGCGCCGATGTAGACGGGCGCCAGCGCGAAGGTGAGGTGCGTGCTGAAGAGCAGCGACGTCAGCACCAGCGCCGGGAAGAGGAAGGCGGCGATCTGGGCGACGGAGTTCTTCACCACCGAGATCGCCAGATCGGACTTGCCCTTGGCGGCGAGGAAGATCCCGGTGAAGTTCTCCACCGCGTTGCCCGCCACCGCGACGATCACCAGGCCGGCGAACGCCTTGGAGATCCCAAGCGAGGCGACCGCCGGGTCGAGCGCGTGGATGAACCAGTCCGAGACGAAGGCGGCGCCGACCCCGCCTATGGCCAGCAGGGCCACGGCGAAGGCGAACGGTATCCGAGGCTCGGTCTCATCCGTCCCGGTCTCCTCGGTCGCGGTGGCCGACCCCAGATAGCGCCAGGCCCAGGCGGCGTAGACCACCAGCAGGCAGATCGCCCCCACGTTCGAGAGCCCCTCGATGTGGTGGCTCGCCTGGTCCGAGGAGGCGATCGAGAGGCCGATGATCACGATCACGAACAGCGAGACGAGCAGCAGCGTGGCGGTGTCCTGCGGGAGACGCGGGCTGAAGCGCATGCACCCGTCCTCGGCACGGATCGACCCCGCGACGATCACCAGCCCCAGCACCAGCAGCGCGTTGGCGAAGATCGAGCCGATCAGGGAGGTCTGCGCGACCACCACCTCCCCCGAGCCGAGCGCGAAGAGGACGATGAAGAACTCGGGCAGGTTGCCGAGCGTCGACTGCATGAAGCCGGTGACCGCGGGCCCGAAGCGAAGGCCCACCTGCTCGGTGGACAGAGCAACTACCCAAGCGAGCCCTGCCAGCGCCAGCGTCGCCGCGGCGAAGGCGAGCACCGCCGTCGCGCCCGAGTAGCGGAGCACTCCTGCGATCGCTGTGATCGCCGCCGTCGCCCCGAGGAACACCTTCTCCCTTCCTGTCACGGCCGAGAGACTTTCAGGTTCTCCGCGGCGCTATAGGGTCAGCGCGACGATCGCGCCGGAGGCGGGTTTCAAGGAGGAGCTACAGGAGGGAGAACCAATGCAGCGGCTCAGAGCGCATCTCAACCTTCGTATAGGTCCAGCCGGTGATCTCCCCGATCTCGGCGTAGGAGTAGCCCTGCGCCTTCAGGGTGAGCGCGCGAACCTCCTGAGGCTTCAGCGACTGCAACGCCTCCCCGCTGCGAACGACCCGCTCGTGCCGCGCGGCATGGTCATTCGGCCCGGGACTCTCAGAGGCAATCGACTCGAGCGGATCCCGATCATCGTCGCCGTCGAACTTCGGCCGAGCGGAGCCCAGGAGGCGTTCGCGCTGACGCCTCACCGCGAGCGCTTCGCGCTTGGTGACCGTCTGCATCCACCGGACCAGAGAATCGCCCTCTATCGGCGGCGCCTTGGTGAGCAGAATCTCGAGCGCGCGCTGGTAGGCGTCCTCGGCGTCGTCGGTGCAGATGGAGTAGCGCCGGGCCGTCCTGCGAAAGACGGCGTCATGGCTACCCACCAGAGAACCTGCGGCGCGGCGGCGCGATTCGGCCGAGGCGATTTCCTCACCGGCCTCATTCTTAGATCGAGCGTCGGCCCCGGCTCGACCGGTTGTTCCTCCCAAGAAACCCAGACGGCTCACCTCCGACACATCCAGGTGAGCTGGAAACTGCCACGACTCGCCCCGTTAGGGCTCCAGTCTCGTCCGCAATTTGCGCATATGGCTCGTCAAAACCGTCGCAAATTGCGGGAGCGTTAAAGCTCTTGACTGAAGCCGCGAGGACCTTGCCGACCCGCCTCCGCCCTGCGATAGTCAGCCCGTGTCCGAAGGGAGGGGAACCCGGGTCGTTGCAGCAACGCTCGCCGCCCTGGCGTTCGCGCTGATCCCCGTCGCATCTGGAATCGCCGGCGCCACGACCGCCCATGCCTCCTCGAAGAAGAAGCTCAAGTTCATCTTCCTCAAGGCCCGGGTCGTCTCCGACGGCATCGTCACCCCGGGCCAGACCGAGACCGTCTCGATCTCGCGGATGGCGCCGCGGGCGAAGGTCAAGGTCTTCGTCGAGGCGCCGCCGACCACGTTGCAGTGCGGGGAGTTCTACTTCTGCGATCCGACGCGGACCTCACCGGCGCCCGGCTCTCCGCCCTACCGGGCCAACGGCAAGGGCAAGGCGCGGCTCAGCTTCGTCGTGCCGGACACCTACTTCCTCGAGACCGATCCGTTCGACCCGAACGTGCGCACGCCGGTCACCTTCGCCAATGGGCAGTCGGCCCATATCGACGTGGAGGGGTCCTCCACCCGCAAGCGGGTGAGGCGGGAGAGCTTCGGCTTCGCGCGGGTGATCGTGCAGCTCCCACCCTCCTAGCTGCGATCCATCTGCCGCCGCCCCCTGGATCCCCAGCTATTCTCGCTCGCCTGTGAGTACCTGCATCGTCACCGGAGGCGCGGGGTTCCTGGGGTCGCATCTTTGCGAGCACCTGCTCGGCATGGGTCACCGGGTGGTCTGCATCGACAACCTGGACACGGGCTCGCTCGAGAACATCGAGCACATCCGGGACGAGAGCTTCGTCTTCCTCAATCACGACCTGACCGAGTACATCGCGGTCGACGAGCCGGTCGACTTCATCTACCACCTCGCCTCGCCGGCGAGCCCGATCGACTACGCGCGGCTGCCTCTGCACACCCTGAAGGTCGGCTCCTACGGCACCCACCACATGCTCGGAGTGGCGAAGGTCAAGCGCGCGCGGATCCTGGTCGCCTCGACCTCCGAGGTCTACGGCGATCCCGAGATCCATCCCCAGCCCGAGGACTACTGGGGCAACGTCAACCCGATCGGCCCGCGCGGCGTCTACGACGAGGCCAAGCGCTACGCCGAGGCGATGACGATGGCCTACCACCGCCAGCAGGGAGTGAACACCTGCATCTCTCGTACTTTCAATTCGTACGGATCACGTATGAGAGCCCACGACGGCCGCGCCATCCCCACCTTCCTGCGCCAGGCGCTCCAGGACAAGCCGCTCACCGTCTTCGGCGACGGCAGCCAGACGCGGAGCTTCTGCTACGTGGACGACCAGATCCGCGGGCTCGTCGCCCTCGCCGAGTCCGACGTCCACCTGCCGGTCAACATCGGCAACCAGGACGAGTACACGCTGCTACAGCTCGCCGAGACCGTGATCGAGGTGACCGGCTCGCGCTCGGAGATCGTCCACGAGCAGCTGCCCGTGGACGACCCCAAGATCCGCCAGCCCGACATCACCCGCGCCAAGCAGCTGCTCGGCTGGGAGCCGCAGGTCTCGCTCCAGGACGGCCTGAAGAAGACGATCGACGAGTCCGGCGTCGAGCGGCTCGTCGGCCAGCCCGGCTAGCGCAACGCGCCCTCCCTTGAGGTAGCCACCGGCCCGTGAGAGGGTCGGGCGGTCAATGCCGTCAGAGGTCCGAATAGGGGAGGTTGAGATCAGCGCAACTGCGACGTCGTCATGAAGGGCGGAATCACCAGCGGGGTCGTCTATCCGAAGGCGATCGTCAGGCTCTCGAAGCACTTCCGGCTCCGCAACATCGGCGGCACCTCGGCAGGCGCGATCGCAGCGGCTGCAGCCGGCGCCGCCCAGCACGGCCAGGCGACGGGAAAGGGCGCCGGGTTCGACGGGCTCGAGCAGCTTCCGGGCTACCTCGAGGACCACCTCGAGGAGCTCTTCCAGCCGGAGGACTCCACCGAGCCCCTGTTCGAGGTCCTGCTGGCCGCGACCAAAGCGGAGGGCGGGTCGGCGAAGCTCGGGGCGGTCTCGGGCACCGCCCTCGCCGTGTTCCGGCTACCCGGGTTCGCCGGATCCCTCCTCGGTCTCGGGCTGGGCGCAGTGCTGATCCTCGGTCACGCCACGGGCTGGGCGCTGGTGGCCGGCCTGGTGGCGGCCGCGCTGGTCGCCCTGATCGGGCTGGTTGCGGGGGTGGCGATCGCGATGGGCCGGCGGGCCCTGGCCGCGCTGCCGGACAACTACTTCGGCCTCTGCACCGGCTACCAGCCGGATGAGCGAGTCGAGCCCAGGCCGCTGACCAGCTGGCTCGCGGCGAAGATCGACGAGCTTGCAGGGACCGCCGACGGGCCGCGGCCGCTCACCTTCGCCGACCTCTGGGGGACGACAGACCCGGACCAGGAGAAGGACGTCGACCTGCGGATGGTCACCACCAGCCTCACCCAAGGCGCCGCCTACGAGCTGCCGATGACGGACCACCAACGCTGGTTCTTCAAGGAGCGGGAGTTCCGCGACCTGTTCCCCAAGCGCGTCGTCGACTGGATGGTCAGCACGGCCACACCCGGCGAGCGCGGCGAGCCGGTCGAGGGCCTTCATCCCCTGCCCGCGCCGGCCGACATGCCCGTGGTCGTCGCGGCGCGGATGAGCCTGAGCTTCCCGGGGCTGATCAGCGCAGTCCCCCTGTGGACCGTCGACCTGGGCCGCAGGGATCGGATCGACGAGGCCTATGCGGCACACGAGGCCTGGGAGCGTGGAGAGGAAGCCAAGTTCGCCGAGCAGAACCCCTGGCGCCCCGAGCGATGCTGGTTCTCCGATGGCGGGATCACGAGCAACTTCCCGATCCAGTTCTTCGACTCACCCGTGCCGCGCTGGCCGACGTTCGGGATCAACCTGCTCGAGTTCGGGCGTGGCTGGGACCGGGATCCGCTCGATCAGTCGAAGAACATCCAGATGGCGTTCGACAATGAGGATGGCCAGGCCGAACCGTGGACCGACCTGGATATCCGGGGCAACTTCAAGAGGCTGGCCGCGTTCGCGGGCGCGATCATGGGCACCAGCCGCAGCTGGATGGACAACGCTCAGATGCGGATCCCCGGCTACCGCGACCGCATCGTCCACATCGGTCACGACAACGTCGAGGGCGGGATGAACCTCTCCATGAAGGCCGACGTGATCGCGCACCTCAGCGAGCGCGGCGAGAAGGCGGCCGACGAGCTGATCCGGCGGTTTGACGTCAAGCCGACCACCCCTTACCCCCTCACCTGGGAGAACCAGCGCTGGGTCCGCTACCGCTCCTACCTGACCGAGCTCGAGACGAACCTGCCCCTCTTCCAACGTGGCTGCGAGCACCCGCTGGGCAGCGATTCGACCATCCGCAAACTCAGTGACCGGGGTGTTGGACAGCGGCCAACGGACTACAACTGGTCCTACGACCAAGCCGGGCAGAGTCCGCAGCGCGAGTTCGCCGACGACGTCACCGATCGGATCAACGAGCTGGCGAGGTTCTGGGAGCGCTCGCCCGAGAAGGTCGAGCCCGGGACGCCCGAGCCGCGGCCGCAGCTGCGGCTGACTCCGCGCCTCTGATTCCTGGCATCTGGCACCGGGACCGCTTGAGCGAGATGAAATGATCAGCGGATGGCGACGCAGCAGGAGAAGGGCGAGGACTTCCGGGCCCTCCATCAGGGCGACGCCTTCGTAATCCCCAACCCCTGGGACGCGGGATCCGCCAGGATCCTCGCCGGGCTCGGCTTCGAGGCGCTCGCCACCACCAGCAGCGGCTTCGCCTTCACCCTGGGCCGGCCGGACGGAGCCGCCACGCTCGACGAGGTCGCCGCGCACGTCGGCGCGCTTGGCGAGGCGACGGAGCTGCCGCTCTCGGTCGACCTCGAGAACGGCTACGGACCCGCCCCCGAGGATGCCGCGCGGGCGATCTCGCGGGTGGCGGCGGCCGGCGCGGCGGGCGGCTCGATCGAGGACTACGACCCCGACGACGATGAGCTCTACGAGTCCGCGCGTGCCGCCGAGCGCGTCGCGGCGGCGGTGGAGGCTGCCAGGGCGCTCGACTTCCCGTTCACCCTGACGGCGCGGGCCGAGAACTTCGTACGGGGCAACCCCGATCTCGAGGACACGATCGCCCGCCTGCAGGCCTACGAGGAGGCGGGCGCCGACGTGCTCTACGCGCCGAGGCTGCTCAGCGCGGAGGAGATCAAGGCGGTCTGCGAGGCGGTCTCGAAGCCGGTCAACGTCCTCGCCAACTCCCGCCTTGGCCTGAGCCTCGCGGAGATCGCGGCGGCGGGCGCCCAGCGAGTCAGCGTGGGGGGCAACCTCACCTGGACGGCCGTCAACGCCGCAATCGAGGCCGCCGAGCGGATCATCGACGGCGGCGACTTCTCGGGCCTCGGGACGCCCGGTCGCGTCGAGGAGTGGCTAGGCGCCTAGCCCAGCGGCGTCACCCAGAGCTTCCGCTGCGAGAAGGTGGCGTCGGTGCCGGCGCAGCCGCAGAAGGCGTAGCGGAGCTCGTAGGTGTGGGTTCCGGCCGTGGTCACGAACATCACCGGCCCGGCGGGCCCGGTGCTGCCGCAATTGCCGGTGAAGATCAGGGTTGCGGGCGTGCCCCAGGTGCCGGAGAGGCCGTCGGTCGAGGTGAAGAGCGGCGGGCCGGGCGTACCGACGACCTGGTCGCAGACGTCGCTCTGCCCTGGCATCGGCGAGCCGTCCTGGAAGAGGGCGACCGCGCCGGCGTCGTCATCGATGCGCGCCTGCGCCGCGACCTCGATCAGGCCCGTGCCCGGCGGCGCGCTGCTCGCCTGCGGGACCGCGGCCGTCACCGACGGGCCGCCGAGGGGGACGTAGGAGGACGTGCTGGCGGTCGCGACCGTTCCGCCGACCTGGGCGAAGGCGACTGCCGGCGCCCCCGCCACGTTGACCGGGACGTTCTTCCTCTTCGCCACCCGGAAGGCGCGGTTGGCGCGCTTCCTGGCCTTCTTGGCGACGCCAAGCGCATGGCGGGCCTTGGTCCGGGACGCGGTTGCGATCTGGCTCGCGCTCGAACCGCCGCGGCTCCTTGCCGCCCGAGACTCCGGCCAGGGCCGGAACCGCAATGGCGACGAGCGCCACCAGGGCAAGGCCAGCCAGCATCCAACGTCGCTGCATCCGGGATCAATCCCCCTTCGATCGCTTGCAAACCGACCGTAGAGGGAGGTGCGGTCGTAATCGGAGGGCCGGCTACTTCGCGGGGACGTCGGTGGGCATCTTGTCCTGGCTGTCGGCGAGCCGGGCGAATGTGCGCTCGGGAAGGTTGCCCTTGAGCCGCGCCGCGATCTTCGCGTCGGTGCCGACCAGGTAGCGGTACTTCGGCTTGTCGGAGCGGATCGCCTTGTCGATCACCTTCGCCACCTTGTCGGGGTGGATACCGCGATTCCCGGTCTCGCCGAGAACCTCGGTGAAGCGGCTGAGCTGCTTGCCGTAGAGGCGACGCGCGTCGGGGGTCAATCCCTTCAACTGGTCCTGGGCGGTGTCGGCGCCCTTCCCCCAGATCTCGGTGTCGATCGAGCCCGGCTCGACCACCACGACGTCTATTTGCCACGGCTTCAGCTCGCCCCGGAGCGACTCCCCGACCGCCTCCAACGCGAACTTGCTGGCGTTATACGGAGAGAGGAACGGCCTCGCGATCCGGCCACCGATCGAGGCGATGAAGACGACCGTGCCCTTCGCCTTGCGGAGCTGCGGCAGGAAAGCCTGAGTGACGGCGAGCTGGCCGACCAGGTTCACCTCCAGCGTCTGGCGGAAGTCGTCGAGCGGCATGAACTCGATCGGCCCGCCGCCGCCGACGCCGGCGTTGTTGACGAGCCCAACGAGGCCGTCCTCGCCGACGGCACGCTCAACCGTCTGCTTGGCCGCCTTGATCGAGCGATCCTTGGCGACGTCGATCGTGATCGGCGTCAGCCGGTCCGATCCCTCCTCGGAGAGCGACTCGGCGTCCGCCTGCTTGCGGACCCCGGCGAACACGCGATAGCCCTTCTTGTCGAGCAGGATCGCCGTCGCGCGGCCGATTCCGGTCGAAGCCCCCGTGATCACAACCGCGCCGCTTTCGTTGCCGGCCATCTCGGGGGGACACTACTGAAGCCGATCCAGCCGCTAGCTTGCTCCGCTGTGACTGCCTCCGTGCTCGCGGTCGTGGGGGCGCGACCCAATTTCGTCAAGACGGCCCCCGTCGTCGCCGCCCTGGAGCGATCCGAGGGGATCTCCCTCCGGCTGCTTCACACCGGCCAGCACTACGACCGGGCGCTCTCGGGCGGATTCATCGAGCGCCTCGGGATGCGCGAGCCGGACGCCAACCTCGGGGTCGGCTCCGGGTCGCACGCCGAGCAGACCGCGGGCGTCCTGACCGGGGTCGAGGCGGACCTGCTCGCGAACCCGGCGGACCTGGTGCTGGTCGCCGGCGACGTCAACTCGACGATGGCGTCCGCGCTGGCCGCGACCAAGCTCGGCACGGCGGTCGCCCATATCGAATCGGGGCTCCGATCGAACGACTGGGAGATGCCCGAGGAGGTCAATCGCGTGGTCACCGACCGCGTCTCCGATCTGCTGCTCTGCACCTCGCAGGACGCCGTCGTCAACCTGGCGGCTGAGGGGATCGAGGGCGGCGGGGTCCAGCTGGTCGGGAACACGATGATCGACAGCCTGCTGCGGTTGCTCGAGGACGTGAATCGCCCGGCCGTGCTCGGCAGGAACGCGGTGAAGAGCCGTGGCTTCGTGCTGGTCACCCTGCACCGCCCGGCTCTGGTCGACGACCCGGAGAGGCTCGGCCCGACGATGGAGGTGCTCGCCGGGATCGCGGACTCGATTCCGGTGATCTTCCCGGTGCACCCGCGCACCAGGGAGCGCCTCGCTGGGACCGGCTCCGGCTGGGGCAAGGTGATCCTGACGCCGCCGATGGACTACGACGACTTCATCGCCCTCGAGGCGGAGGCCCGGCTCGTGATCACCGACTCCGGCGGGATCCAGGAGGAGACCACGGTCCTCGGCGTTCCCTGCCTCACCTACCGCACCACGACCGAGCGGCCGATCACGCTCGAGCTCGGCACCAACGAGCTGGTCGGGGTCGACCCGCAGGCGCTGCAGGAGGCCGCCCAGCGCACGCTCGTCGCCGAGCCACCCGCCCAGGCGCCGGAGATCCCGCTCTGGGACGGCCAGGCCGGGCCTCGCGCGGCAGCCGCAATCGAGGCGTTCCTCGCTCCCTGACCGGGCGGATTCGCCCAATTCGGATAAGGGGGCAGGAGCGACTACGGACCGCGCGAATGCCCGCACCATGAAGACCGCAAGCCGCACCCTGGTGAAATCACCGCCCGAGGTCTGGGAGCAGGTCGACCACCCCGGGCGAATGCAGGGCCTGATGTCCGCCCTCGTCGGGCACGCGACCGAGGTCAGCGTCTACGAGCGCGAGGAGGAGTCCAAGCTCGCCTGGAGGGCGGCCTCCGACGAGGCCCGGATCGAGGTCGAGCTGGCCGAGAAGGGCTGGGGCACCAACGTCAGCGTGAGCGCCGAGAACGGCCAGGCCCCAACCAAGCTCGAGGGCTGGCTGGACGCGGTGCTCGAAGAGCTCGCGACCCCCACCAAGCGCCCGTTCGAGGGCATGAGTGAAGGACAGGAGCCCGAGCCGCCCGCGCCGGAGATCGCCGTCGTCGAGGAGGCGGTCGAGCCGGAGCCCGAGCCGGAGGCCGAGCCCGAGCCGGAGCCCGAGCCGGAGGCTCCCGCCAAGCCGAAGAAGAAGCGCCGCCGCTTCTTCGGCTTCTGATCCGCTCGGTAACTACTCCATATCTATCCTGTCCCGATGGCCACCAGGCCCAAGGACGCCGTGGATGAGGACCTCCACCGCTACATCGCCCCGGTCGTCGGGCCCGACGACGAGCGGGAGATCACCGACTCCGGGATCGAGATCAAGCGCCTGTATGAGGAGGATGACGTCGCCCCGGGGCTCCAGGAGCGACTCGGCGAGCCGGGCGAGTACCCCTTCACGCGCGGAATCCACCCCGGCATGTACCGCGACCGGCTCTGGACGATGCGCCAGTACGCAGGCTTCGCCAGCCCGGAGGACACCAACGAGCGCTACCGCTACCTGACGGAGCACGGCTCGACCGGGCTCTCGATGGCCTTCGACCTCCCCACCCAGCTCGGCCGGGACTCCGATGACCCGCTCTGCGCGGGCGAGGTCGGCCGCACCGGTGTCCCGATCGACACGGTCGAGGACATGCGGATCTGCTTCGACCAGATCTCACTGGCCGAGGTCTCGACCTCGATGACGATCAACGCTCCGGCCGCGATCCTTCTGCTGCTCTACGAGCTGGTCGGCGAGGAGCAGGGCGTCCCCTCGGCGGAGCTGCGCGGCACGGTTCAGAACGACGTGCTCAAGGAGTACGTGTCGCGCGGCAACTACATCTACCCGCCCGAGCCGACGATGCGGCTCACCACGGACATCTTCGGGTACTGCGACGAGAACGTCCCGAAGTGGAACACGATCTCGATCTCCGGCTACCACATGCGTGAGAAGGGCTGCTCGGCCGTCCAGGAGGTCGCCTTCACGCTCGCCAACGCGATCGCCTACGTGGAGGGGGGAATCGCGGCCGGCCTCGACGTCAACAAGTTCGGCCAGCGGCTCGCCTTCTTCTTCAACGGCCACAACAACGTCTTCCAGGAGATCGCCAAGTTCCGCGCAGTCCGCCGGATGTGGGCGAAGATCATGCGGGACCGGTTCGGCGCGACCGACGAGAAGGCGCAGACGATCCGCTTCCACACCCAGACCGGCGGCGTCACCCTCCAGGCCCAGCAGCCGGAGGTGAACATCATCCGGGTCGCCCTCCAGGGCTTCGCCGCGGTGGCCGGCGGAACGCAGTCCCTGCACACCAACGGCTTCGACGAGGCGCTGGCCCTCCCCACCGAGCGCTCGGCTCGGATCGCCCTTCGCACCCAGCAGGTCCTCGCCCACGAATCCGGCGTCGCCGACACCGTCGATCCCTTCGCCGGCTCCTACTTCGTCGAGTCCCTGACCGACGAGGTCGAGGAGCGCTCCTGGGAGCTGATGAAGAAGGTCGAGGACCTGGGCGGCTCGGTGAACGCACTCGAGTTCATCCAGAAGGAGATCGAGGAGTCCGCGATCTCATACCAGGAGCGCTACCGCACCGGCCAGGACGTGATCGTCGGCGTCAACAAGTACGTCTCAGACGAGATCGATGACGTCGACATCCTCAAGGTCGACCCGGAGTCGGAGGCCCGCCAGCTCAAGCGGCTAGCCGCCTTCAAGGAGGCCCGCGACCAGGCGAAGCTCGACGAGCGCCTCCAGGCCCTGCGCGACGTCGCCCAGGGCGAGGGCAACCTGCTGCCGCCGATCAAGGAGGCGCTCCGCGCCGGAGGCTCGATCGGCGACGTCTGCAACGCGATGCGCGACGTCTTCGGCGAGTACCGCGGCGGGGCGTTCTTCTAGATGAGCCGGCGATCCGGGCTAGGCCGGCTTGCGCCGGAGCTTCGCGACGAGATCGAGAACGGCCCCAGCTGGTCGTATCCCTGGCGCCTCGCCCGGGGGATGAGCCCGCCGGTGCACCGTCCATGGCTGGCCGAGCTCAGCGACACCGCCTCGAGAATGATCGAGCCCCACGCGCGGCAGGCGCTGAAAGCCGCCGGTGGTGGCGGGACCGCGCTCGACATCGGATGCAACGAGGGGTTGTTCTCGCACCGCCTGCTCGATTGGGGAGCCTCGCGCGTTCTCGGGGTCGACACGCGCGAGCTGAACATCCGACGGGCGAGGCTGATCCGCGAGCAGCTGGGCATCCCGGCCGAGCGGCTCGAGTTCGAGCAGCAGGACCTCTTCGAACTTGACCCCGCGGCACTCGGCCAGTTCGACGTCGTCGCGATGCTTGGGATCGTTTACCACCTCGAGAACCCGATGGGAGCGATCCGGCTCGCGCGCCTCCTGACCCGCCGGGTCTGCCTGATCGAATCACAGGTGATCGACCGTGACGGGCCGATCGAGTGGACGACGCCGGATGGCGAGTATCGCTCCGCCACCGCGAGCTTCGCGCTCTACCGTGAGGCCGACGAGGACACGAAGCTGAGCCCGCTGGCGGCGATGCCGGGCGTCGTCAGCCTGATCCCAAACCGAGCCGCGCTGGTCGAGATGGCGTCGGCCGCCGGGTTCGGCTCGGTCGAGGTCCTCGAGCCACCGGCCGACGCTCATCCCGAGCATCTGGGAGGCAAACGAGCCGTCGTGGTCGCCCGCGTGTCCGCCTCGTAAGCGTCCTCGTATTCCGAGACCGCCCAGTTTCGAAACTATGGTAGGTTTTTCGAGACCGATGGGTTCCGTAAGTACTCAGAAGCCGCCGCGGGTCGGCCGCCCCAGGGAGGAGCGGGCCGACAGCGCGATCCTGAAGGCCACCCTCGAGCTGATGGCCGATCGGGGCGTCCGCGACCTGCACATGGACGAGGTCGCCAGGCGAGCCGGGGTGGGCAAGGCGACGATCTACCGCCGCTATCGCTCGAAGGACGAGCTGGTCACAGCTGCAATCGCGCAGCTGGTCAGCGAGATCCGCCTGCCGGACACCGGGTCGACCGAGCGCGACCTGCTGACGCTGATGCGGAACGCGGTCCGGGTGTATCGGGGCTCGATCGAGGCGGGCGTGATGCCCGGGCTGGTCGACGCGATGAGCCGCGACGCGGATCTGGCGCGCGAGGTGCGCGAGGGATTCCTCGCCGCGCGACGCGCGGCCCTGCGGGTCGTGCTCGAGCGCGGAGTCGAGCGCGGCGACCTGCGAAGGGATCTCGACTTCGAGCTCGCGCTCGACGTCCTCGGCGGCCCGTTGTTCTACCGCCTGCTGGTCACCGGAGGGCCGATCGACGAACGTCTCGCCAAGAACGTCGCTGAGCTGATTGCGCGCGGTTTTGCCCCGGGGAGCTGAGTTGGAGATTCACGCGATCCAGACCGGGTTCGTAGCCGTCAAGAGCCGCCAGCGCGAGGGAGCCGGGCACGGCAAGGCGCGGCTGGCGAGGACCTTCTTCGATCGGAACTGGTCCGATCGCCTCCCGATCTACGCCTACGCGATCGAGCACCCGGAGGGGGTGATCGTGGTCGACACCGGCGAGACCGCCAGGGCGACGGAGCCCGGCTACTTCCCGCGCTGGCATCCGTACTTCCGCTTCGGCGTGCGGGAGTGGGTGGAGCCCGAAGAGGAGATCGGGCCGCGCCTGCGCCAGCTCGGCATCGAGGCCGGCGACGTGCGCAAGCTGGTGCTCACCCACCTGCACACCGACCACGCCGGGGGCCTCCACCACTTCCAGGGCATCGAGACGCTGGTGACGCGCACCGAGCTCGAGCTCGCGTCGGGACGCCGCGGCCGGCTGCGCGGCTATCCGAACAACCGCTGGCCCGAGTGGTGGAACCCGACGCCGGTGGCGCTGTCGGGGCTGCCCGTGGGGCCCTTCGAAGCGAGCCTCGACCTCACCGAGACCGGTGACGTGACGCTGATCCCGCTTCCGGGACATACGCCCGGTCATATCGGGGTCCTCATCCAGGAGGGCGACAGCGCGGTCCTCATGGCCGGCGACAGCTCCTACTCGGAGGATCTGATGGTCCGCGGCGCGGTCGACGGTGTCGCGCCCGACGAGCGGGCGGCGCGGGACACGATCGACCGCATCCAGGCCTTCTGCCGTGAGACGCCGACCGTCTACCTGGTCGCGCACGACCCGGGCACGGCCGCTCGCCTCGAGCGACGCGAAACGGTCGACGTGGGAGGCCGGTCGCAGCAGTCCGACGCCTAGACTGCGGCGTCGATGAGAGAGAAGAACCCGGTCACGCACGAGGAGAAGCTCGCCTACCTGCGGGAGCTGCGCGAGGAGGCTGTCCACGCCGGCTCCGAGGAGGCGGTCGAGAAGCAACACGCGAAGGGCAAGCTGACCGCCCGCGAGCGGATCGAGAAGCTGCTCGACCCCGGCTCCTTCGAGGAGCTCGACACCTTCGTCCGCCACCGCACCCACGAGTTCGAGATGGACAAGCGCCGCCCCTATGGCGACGCGGTGGTGACGGGCTACGGGACGATCGACGGCCGCACCGTCTTCGTCTTCTCCCAGGACTTCACGGTCTTCGGCGGCTCGCTCGGCGAGGTGATGGCGGAGAAGATGGTCAAGGTCATGGACCTCGCCGCCAAGGTCGGGGCGCCGGTGATCGGCATCAACGACTCGGGCGGCGCGCGGATTCAGGAGGGGGTCGTGTCCCTCGGCGCCTACGGCGACGTCTTCGTCCGCAACGTCCAGTGCTCGGGCGTGATCCCGCAGATCAGCCTGATCATGGGCCCCTGCGCCGGCGGCGCCGTCTACTCCCCCGCGATGACCGACTTCATCTTCATGGTCAAGGAGACCTCGCACATGTTCATCACCGGCCCCGAGGTGATCAAGACCGTCACCGGCGAGGAGGTCGAGTTCGAGGAGCTCGGCGGGGCGATGAGCCACAACTCCAAGTCGGGGGTCGCGCACTTCGCCTCCGAGGACGAGGAGAGCTGCCTCGAGGACGTCCGCTACCTGATGAGCTTCCTGCCGCTCAACAACCTGGAGCTGCCGCCGCGGGTCGAGCCAACCGACGACCCTGACCGCGAGGACCCCGAGCTCGACACCATCGTCCCGGACGACCCCCAGAAGCCCTACGACATGCGCGAGGTGATCTCGCGGATCGTCGACGACGGCGAGTTCTTCGAGGTCCACGAGCACTTCGCCAAGAACATCGTCTGCGGGTTCTCGCGCCTCGACGGCCACCCGTCGGGGTGGTCGGCAACCAGCCCGCCTTCCTCGCCGGCGTCCTGGACATCGAGTCATCGGAGAAGGCGGCGCGCTTCGTCCGCACCTGCGACGCCTTCAACGTCCCGCTGCTCACCTTCACCGACGTCCCGGGCTTTCTCCCCGGGACCTCGCAGGAGTGGGGCGGGATCATCCGCCACGGCGCCAAGCTGCTCTACGCCTTCACCGAGGCGACGGTGCCGAAGCTCACCGTCGTCACCCGCAAGGCCTACGGCGGCGCCTACGACGTCATGAACTCCAAGCACATGCTCGCCGACTTCAACTTCGCCTGGCCGACGGCGGAGGTCGCGGTGATGGGCCCCGAGGGCGCGGTCAACATCATCTACCGCCGCGACCTGGCCAAGTCGCCGACGCCGGACGAGCGCCGCTCCAAGCTGATCGACGACTACAAAGCGCACTTCGCCAACCCCTACTCGGCGGCCGAGCGCGGCTACATCGACGACGTGATCGAGCCGCATCAGACCCGCCCGAAGCTGATCCGCGCCCTGCGCACTCTTCATACCAAGCGCGTCGAGGGCCCGAAGCGCAAGCACGGCAACATCCCGCTCTGATGGCCGGCAGAAACGGCAAGGGTCAACTGCCGCGTCCCAGGATCGAGATTCAGAGCGCCACCGCCTCGGCCGACGAAGCCGCCGCGATCGCGGCGGCGCTCGAGCGCATCCTCTGGGAGACCGCGCCGGCGCCGCGCCCCGCCGAAGTGAGCCGCTGGCTACGGACGGCGCTCCACGAGGGGATCAGCTCGCGCTCCGGTCTCGGAAGCGGCTGGGGAATCACTCCCGGAGCCTGAACCGGACTTGTGAATGGGGCGCTTGTGCAATAGAACACACGGCGCAAACCCATCGCGCTGATAGAGGAGGGCCCGTGGCCGTCGTAAAGATCATTGAGCTGGTCGGAAGCTCCAAGAAGTCTTCGGATGACGCCGCACAGCAGGCGCTGAAGCAGGCTCAGGGCTCGCTTCGGAATATCCGCGCGATCGACGTCGTCTCCACGGGGCTTCGCGGGGAGAACCTCGACGAGTGGCGGGCCCACGTGCGGGTCGCGTTCCTGGTCGAGGGCACCGGCATCGACTGAGTTTGGGAGGAGAGTGTGGTGGCGGGCGTCGGCAGGGCGACGCCCGCCGCCGCTTGATTCATCCCGCCGCCCGGCCTACCCTGGGCCCCTCACGGACCAGGGGGTTGGCCATCTGCGGAAGGATCTGCAGCAAGGGATCAAACAGGCTGCTGGTGGGACTCGCGCTTGCGGCCGTCGCCGCGCTGGGCACCGCGGGTTCCGCGAGCGCTACCTCCCTCTCATACACGTTCGGCTCGGGCAACCAGGGCTGGACGCAGAAGCAGGACAACGCGAGCGCCAACTTCGACCCCGCGGGGTTCATGGCGACCGGGGGAAATCCCGGCGGCCATCTGAGCGCCGTCGACACCGGCGAGGAATCCGGCTGCCCCGACTCCAGCCCGTGCGAGCTCCTCACCTTCTTCAGCCCGTTCGTCCCCACGCTCGGAGCCAACTACGGAGGGACCGGCTCCTTCGACCTCCGCTCCAAGGACGTCGACCCGGAGTTCGGAGCGGATCTGCTGCTGCTGCCCACGGGCGACAGCTACCTGGACGGCTTCATACCGGAAAGCCTTGGGAAGTCCTACCACCACCTCTCGATCCCGCTCAGGGAGACCGCCCGCCTCACCGGGAAGCTCAGCTGGGTGGTGTGCCCGTATGCGGGGGGAGCCTGCATCGCCCCGAGCCAGAAGCGGTTCCAGAGCTTGCTGGGCACGAGCGACGAGATCGCGCTGATCGTCGACGTCGGCCCGAACGGGACCGGCGAGACCTATGACCTCGACAACGTCACGCTGACCGAACCGGCGCCGCCGGCGTCTCCCGGTCCCGGTCCCGGTCCAAGTTCCAGTCCCAGTCCCAGTCCTAGTCCTCCCGCCAAGCACAAGAAGAAGAAGTGCAAGAAGAAGCACAAGAAGCACCACCGTGCCGCGGCGGCCAAGACCAAGAAGAAGTGCAAGAAGAAAAAGAAGCACCGGCGCGCCGCGGCCGAGCGCTTCAGAGGGTGACCACGGGAGCGTCGACCGAGCCCTCACGCCAGCGCTCGTAGACGGCCCTGCAGATCGCAAGGTCCTGAATCGCCAGCCCGGTCGAATCGAACAGGGTGATCTCATCCGAGTCGCGGCGACCCTCGGCCCTCCCGACCAGGACATCGCCGAGCTGGGTCACCCCCTCGCGCCGGATCACGCCGGCCTCGACCCCGTTCGCAAGCTCCCCACCGGCGCTCGCCTGCTCCCACTCGTCGCAGAAGGCGCAGCAGCGCCCGATCGCCTCGAGCTCGACCTCCCGTTTGCCGTGGGCGTCGGCCCCCAGCACGGCGATGTGCTGGCCCGGGTGGAGATCGCCCGCCAGGATCACCGGCTCGTGCCCCGGCGTGACGGTCACGACCACGTCCTGAGCGGCGGCCTCGGCTCGCTCGCCCACCCGCCAGCCGAGCTCGCCGGCCAGGGCCTGGGCCGCCTCACCGCGGGGGTCCGCGCAGACGCCGGGGCCAAAGCCGGCCGCCGCCAGGCAACGCGCCGACCAGGTGCCGTTGACGCCGCAGCCGATGATCCCGACCGATTTGGCGCCCTCCGCGGCCAGCACCTGCGCGGAGACCGCGGCAGCCGCGCCGGTGCGCAGCGAGGTCACCGACGAGCACTCGATCACGGCCAGCTCCTCCCCGGTCTCGGCGTCCGAGAGGAGCACCTCGCCGCGAACCACCGGCAGTCCCCTGGCGCTGTTGCCGGGGAACGACGTCACCCACTTGAGCAGGGCCAGCCCGTCGCCCCGGGCGGGCATCGCCCGGAAGTCGCCGTACGGAGGGCTGTCGAGATAGACCTTGGCCGGCATCTCCCATTCGCCGCGGCCGTAGCGCTCGAACGCTTCGCGCGTGCGCTCGATCGCGGTGCCGGGGTCGATCGCGTCGAAGACGGCCTGTCCCGGGATGACCGGAATCTCGCTCACGCGGGGATTCTTGCGATCGGGGCCGGATCGCGGGCGGAGGACGTCGAGGCCGCTGCCGCCGACTAGGATCGAGCGATGCCAAGGAGGGCGGCCCTCGCAGCGGTTCTGGGGACCGCGGTTGCGCTGAGCGCGGCCGCGCCCGCCGGCGCGTCGGTGTTCATCGGCAGCAACCTGATCTCCACGCCCGACACCGCGGGTGTCTGCGCAAGCGCGACCTGCACTGCGACCAACCTGACCCTGCCGCAGTCGAAACAGGCCTATCAGGGCCTTCGGTCACCGGTGAACGGCACGGTGACCAGCTGGGACTACAGGTCCGCCGGGCCGGGGAATCCGATCAGCCTCAGGGTCCTGCACCCGAACGGCGGGCTCAGCTTCACCGCCACCGGCACAACGCCGCCGGTCCCCGTCCTCGGCGGCATCCGCGGCGAATTCGCCGCCGATCTGCCGATCCAGATCGGGGACTCGGTCGGTGTCAACGCAGCGGGCGCGCAGATCTTCGCCGGCGGAGTCGCCGGAGCCAGTCAGATCTCCTGGACGCTGCCGCCGCTGGGCGAGGGAGAAGCTCGCAACGGAACGACGAGCGCGGGCGTCGAGACCCTGATCCGGGTGATCGTCCAGCCGGCGAACACGGTCCGGTTCGCATCCATCGTGCGCAACAGGAAGAAGGGGACCGCGAGGGTGCTCGTCACGGTGCCGAACGCCGGAACGCTGAGCTACTCGGGCCCGGGCGTCACAGCCACCGGCCCACCGTCAGTGGACGCGCCGGGAGAGGTCCGCCTGCTGGTGAAGGCCCGCGGCAAGAAACGCAGGCGGCTGAAAGCCAAGGGCGTCGCCCACGTCATACCCGAGGTCACCTTTCAGCCTGTGCTCGGCGACGTGAGGAAGACACCGATCAAGGTCAAGCTGGCCAGGAAGCGCTGAGCGATGAATTTGGCTTCGCGCTCGGGTCACTACTGGTGAACTCGACGACTGAGAGGAGCCAACATGCTCGATAGCAGCAAGGCCTACAGCGGCTTCGCCGTAGGCGACATCGAGAAGACGAAGCAGTTCTATGGCGAGATGCTCGGGATCGAGATCAAGGAGCTCGACGTCGGAGCCCCACTGCCGTTACTGGAGCTTCACGTCGGCGATCGAGCGATCCTGATCTACGAGAAGGAAGACCTGTCGCCGGCGAATTACACGATCCTCAACTTCCCCGTCGAGGACGTGGAGGCCGCGGTCGACGAGCTGGCCGCCAACGGCGTGGAATTCGAGCGCTACGACGGCTTCGACCAGGACGAGAAGGGCATCGATCGAAGCGGGCCCGCGGGCGGGATCGCATGGTTCAAGGATCCGGCGGGCAACATCCTCGCCGTGCACGGTCAGATGTAGCTCCTTAATCACCTTAAACTCGATCAGGTTTGCTAGATTGGGCGGCCGGTTAGGCGCACGGCAAGGCTACGTCGACGAAAGGATCGCCGGTTCCATGGAGCCCGTTTCCGCCCCTGAGAAGAAGCCGGCCAAGAAGCCGGCGGATCCCGCGGACCTGAAGCAGGACCCGGAGAAGAAGCAGCACGGCAAGGGCAAGCGCGGGTCGCTCGAGAACCCGGAGGTCTACGAGAACGTCCCCGGCCACGTGATCCCGATCCTTGAGCGCGAGTTCGACGACTTCGACACCGAGGCCGCCCGCTTCCTGCGCGGTGAGCAGACCGAGGAGCAGTTCATCGGCTTCCGGCTCAAGCAGGGCGTCTACGGACAGCGCCAACCCGACGTGCAGATGATCCGCGTGAAGCTTCCGTACGGCGGCGTCAGCCCCGAGCAGATGGAGGCCTTCGCGGACGCGATCGAGGAGCTCGCGCCGCTCAACAAGGGCCACATCACGACGCGTCAGAACATCCAGATCCACCACATCCCCCTCGCCGACGCGGCCGAATTCATACGCCAGATCAGCCAGGCCGGCCTCTCCTCGCGCGAGGGTTGCGGCAACACGATCCGCAACGTCACCGGCGATCCCTGGGCCGGCGTCGCGGCCGACGAGCCGTTCGACATCACTCCCTACGCCGCGGCTTACACGCGCTACTTCGTCCGCCATCCGACCACGCAGCTGATGCCCCGCAAGATCAAGACCGCCTTCAGCGCGAGCGACGCCGACCGGGCGATCACCGAGATCCACGACGTCGGCTTCATCCCCAAGGTGAAGGAGGTCGACGGCAAGGAGGTCCGCGGCGTCGAGGTGAAGATCGGCGGCGGCACCTCGATCCAGCCGAGGATCGCGCCCACCCTCTACGACTTCGTCGAGCTCGACAACGGCGACTACCTGAAGGTCACCGAGGCCGCCCTGCGGATCTTCGACCGCCAGGAGTGGCTGCGCGAGAACCGCATGCGCGCCCGGATCAAGGTTCTGGTCGACAAGATCGGCATGGACGCCTTCCGTGAGCTGGTGGAAGAGGAGCTCGAGGGTGATTGGGTCTCAGAGCGCGACTTCTCGATCGAGCACCTGCTCTTCGTCAACGACGAGGAAGCCGACGCTCCGGCCGTTCCCGAGTCATACGGATCGCCACCACAAACGGCGGCCACAAACACCGCCGCCGGATCGAAGAGCGAGTTCGACGCCTGGGTCGACTCCAACGTCGAGCCCCAGCGCCAGGATGGCTTCGTCACCGCCACCGTCAAGGTCACCCGGGGTGACCTGACGCCAGAGCAGTTCCGCGGCCTCGCCCAGCTCATGCGCGAGTTCACCGGCGGTTACGCCCGCACCACGGTTCAGCAGAACCTCGTGCTGCGCTGGATCCGCGACGAGTCGCTCTACGACGTCTGGGTCCGCCTCAAGGACCTCGGCCTCGGCGACTCCGGCGCCTTCCAGATCGGCGACGTGGTCAGCTGCCCGGGAACGGACAGCTGCAAGCTCGGGATCACCGCCTCGATGGGCCTGAACGCGGAGCTCCAGAAGCGCATCGAGGCGATGGAGATCACCGATCCGCTCACCAGGCAGATCCACATCAAGATGAGCGGCTGCCCGAACGGCTGCTCCCAGCACCACATCGCGACGATCGGGTTCTACGGCGCCTCGATCAAGGTCGGCGAGCACACGATCCCGGCGTACATCCCGCACATCGCCGGCAACTTCGAGGGCGGCGAAACCGTCTTCGGCCACCGGCTCAAGGCGCGGCTCCCCGCCAAGCGCGTGCCGGAGGCGGTCGAGCGCTGGATCCGCCACTACGAGGAGAAGCGCAATGACGGCGAGAACTTCAACGCCTTCGTCGACCGCACCGGTTTCGACCAGTTCGAGGAGCTCATCTCCGACCTGAAGCTGCCGGTTGACTTCAACGCCGACAACCTCATGTTCTTCATCGACTGGAACCGCTCCGAGCCCTACAAGGTCGAGCGCGGTGAAGGCGAGTGCGCCGTCTAGTGGCCGCGCCCGCCACCGAACACGCCGGGGTCCCGGAGGCCGAGCTCGACGCTCTCCCCTTCGACCCCGAGGTCGTCGCGGCCGAGCTCGAGGACTCGAGCGCCGAGGAGGCGCTTCGCTGGGCCCTGGACACCTTCCACCCGGGGATGTACATCGCCTGCTCGTTCCAGAAGACGAGCTCGGTCACCGTCCACATGGCGCACGCCATCAACCCCGATGCACGCTTCTTCTACCTCGACACCGACGTCCTCTTCCCCGAGACCTACGAGACCAAGGACAAGCTGGAGGAGCGGTACGGCATTAACTTCCACCGCTACAGCTCGATCACGCTGGAGCAGCAGAAGGGCCTCTACGGGGACGAGCTCTGGAGCCGCGACCCGGACTCCTGCTGCGGGATCCGCAAGGTCGAGCCGATGCGATCGGCGCTGTCCGCCGTCGACGTCTGGATCTCCGGCATCCGCCGCTCCGACTCCCAGACCAGGGCCGGCGCGCCGAAGTTTGGCTGGGACAAGCGCTTCGGGCTCTGGAAGCTGAACCCGCTGGCCGACTGGTCGGAGCGGGAGGTGTGGTCGTACATCTCCAAGCACGACATCCCCTACAACGCCCTGCACGATCAGGGCTATCCCTCGATCGGCTGCACCCATTGCACCCGGAAGCCAGGGGCCGGCGAGGATGCACGGGCCGGTCGCTGGGCGGGCATGGAGAAGACCGAATGCGGACTCCACGGTTGAGGACCCTGCTGCCGTAGACGGCGGCCTTCGCTACCCTTCCCCGCTTCCTGACCGACCTGATCACCTTTATCCACTCAAGGACGCCATGACCCAGACCGCTCTCAAGCTGCAGCTCACCGATCGCCAGACCGCCGACTTCGAGATGATCGGCAACGGCGGCTTCGCCCCCCTCACCGGCCCCCAGGGCTCCGAGGATCACAAGAGCGTCGTGGAGAACATGACGCTGACCACGGGCGAGTACTGGCCCATCCCGATCACCCTCGCCACCGACCTCGACGTCTCCGAGGGCGACACGGTCGAGGTCTCGAGCGACGAGGGCAAGACCCTCGGGCGCCTCAACGTCACCGAGATCTTTGAGCGCGACCTCGAGGCCGAGGCCGAGAACGTCTATCGCACGTCCGACAAGGAGCATCCGGGCGTGGCGGCCATCTTCGAGGAGGGCGCGCGCTGCATCGCCGGCACCTACGAGGTGGACGAGCTCCCGGACCACGAGGAGGCGTTCACCCAGCGCCAGCTCAGCCCGGCCGAGTCGAAAAAGGCCTTTGAGGAACGAGGCTGGAAGCGGATCGTCGCCTTCCAGACGCGCAACCCGATCCACCGCGCCCACGAGCACGTCACCAAGACCGCCCTGGAGATCACCGACGGCCTCATGATCCACCCGCTGATCGGCAAGACGAAAGCGGGCGACATCTCCGCCGAGGTGCGGATGCGCTGCTACGAGGTCCTGATGGAGGACTACTACCCCTCCGACCGGGTGATCCTCAACGTCTTCCCTTCGAAGATGCACTACGCGGGGCCGCGCGAGGCGATCCTCCACGCGATCGCCCGCCGCAACTACGGCTGCACCCACTTCATCGTCGGCCGCGACCACGCGGGAGTCGGCGACTACTACGGCACCTACGACGCCCAGGCGATCTTCGACGACCTGGACATCGACAAGCTCGGCATCCAGCCCCTGTTCTTCGAGCACACCTTCTGGTGCAACAAGTGCGAGGGAATGGCGTCGGGCAAGACCTGCCCGCATAGCCAGGAGGACCACGTCTTCCTGAGCGGGACGAAGGTGCGGGAGATGCTCGGCAACGGCGAAAAGCCGCCGCAGGAGTTCAGCCGCCCCGAGGTGGCTCAGATCTTGATCGACGAATACGCAAAGGAGCAGCAGTCAAATGGCTGATGAGAAGGGTTTCACCCTCTGGTTCACCGGGCTTTCGGGCGCGGGCAAGACGACGATCTCCCAGATCGTCGAAAGGGAGCTGCGTGCGCGCGGCTCACGGGTCGAGCTGCTCGACGGCGACGTGGTCCGCGAGAACCTCTCCAAAGGCCTCGGGTTCTCCAAGGAGGACCGCGACACCAACATCCGCCGGATCGCCTTCGTGGCGGACCTGCTCTCCCGCAACGGCGTCCCGGTGATCACCGCCGCGATCTCGCCGTACCGCGAGATCCGCGACGAGGCACGCGAGACGATGGGCGACCGCTTCATCGAGGTCTTCGTCAAGGCCTCCGTCGAGGTCTGCGCCGAGCGCGACGTGAAGGGTCTGTACGAGAAGGCGTTCAAGGGCGAGATCAAGGAGTTCACGGGCGTCTCGGATCCGTACGAGCCCCCCCTGAGCCCCGAGCTCACGCTCGACACCGAGCACGACTCCGCCGAGGAGGACGCCGCGAAGATCCTCACCCTGCTCGAGGAGCGTCAGCTGATCCCCGCCGCGCAGCCCGCTTAGGCGGAGCTGCGTCGGGGAGGGAGCTCGGGTTCCCCGAGCCCGTAAGTCGGATAGGCCAAGAAGGAGTCGAACATCTTGTGGGAGGGACCGTGAAAGTCGGAGGAGGCGGTCGCCGCAAGTCTCCGATCCCTGCAGACCTCCAGCAGGAACTTCGTCTGCGCTCGGTCGTGCGCGGGGTAGAAGCACTCGACCCCGTCGATGTCGAGGTCGTCGATCAGGGCGGCCACCTCGTTGGGGTCGTCCATGTCCCAGAAGGGGTGCGCCAGCACGGCGGAGCCTCCCGCCCCATGGATGATCTCGATTGCCTCGGCCGCGTCCGGCCAGCGACGCGAGACGAAGGCCTTCGCGCCGGGGACGAGCCACTCCTCGAAGAAGGCGCTCATGCCATCCGGCTCGACACCGGCCGCCTTGGCGATGTGCGGGCGGCCCACGGAGGAGGCATCCCCTGCCTGGGCGATCGCGTCCTCGAAGCGGACCGGGACTCCCTGGGCGTTGAGGCGCTCGACGATCTCCTCCGCTCGCGTGACCCGCTCGCGCTGCGCGCGCTCGCAGGCGGAAGCCATCGCGTTCGTTTCCACCCAGTAGCCGAGCATGTGCATGTCATCGATGCTTCCGTGGACACAGGACATCTCGGCCGCGGGCACCAGCACGATGCCGGCGTCGCTGGCCGCCTCTCCGGCCTCCGCCACGCCGTCGACCGCGTCGTGGTCGGTGAGCGCCAGGATCGTGACGCCCGCCTCCACTGCGGCCGCCACCACCTCGGCGGGCGGCAGCTCTCCGTCGGAGAACGTCGAATGGCTCTGCAGGTCCATCATCGGCGGGTGAGCATATGAGGATCTCGGCGAAAGCCGATTACGCCGTGCGCGCCGCGGTAGAGATGGCCGCCGCCGGCGACGAGCCCGTCAAGGGCGAGAAGCTCGCCGAGGCGCAGGGCATTCCGCTCCAGTTCCTCGAGCACATCCTGCTCGAGCTCAAGCACGCCCGGCTGGTCAGGGCACGTCGCGGCGCCCGCGGTGGATACTGGCTCGCCCAGCCGCCCGAGAAGATCACGCTCGCGAATGTGATCCGCGCCGTCGAGGGCCCGCTCGCCAACATCCAGGATCAGGCCCCGGAGCAGACGAAGTACCCGGGCAACGCGGAGCAGCTCAGCGAGGTCTGGATCGCCGTCCGCGCCTCGCTGCGCCGCGTGCTCGAGCACGTCACGATCGCGGACCTCCGCGACGGAAAGATCCCGGCCGACGTGCTGGCCCTGACCCGGGACGAAGGCGCCCGGATCACCAGGTAACACCTGTCACAAACGGCTGCCAAAACACGCGGCCGGATCAACTGCACCCGTTAGGGGGGTATTGCGGCCTTCGCTATAGTGCCGCCTCTCTTTAGGACTCTTTCGGTCAAGAAAGGGAACAAAGTGGACAAGCGGTTACCTCCCAAGGCCGCGCTCCCCCAACTTCATGGATCCAGTAATCATCATCTTCGGCTTCGGCGTCGGCTTCCTGGTCGGGATGACCGGCATGGGCGGCGGCTCCCTGATGACGCCCCTGCTCGTCCTCCTCTTCGGGATCCAGCCGACCACCGCGATCGGCACCGACATCTTCTATGCGGCGGTGACCAAAACCGCCGGCAGCTGGCGACACCTGAAGCTGAAGACGGTGAACCTGCCGCTCGTCTACTGGATGGCCGCGGGCAGCGTCCCCTCCGCGATCGCGGGCGTCTGGTTCCTCGACTACCTGAAGCGCAGGCTCGGCGACAACCTCGACGAGACCGTTTTCGCGATTCTCGCCGGCTGCCTGCTGGTCGTCGGCGCCGCCACCCTCCTCCGCGGCTTCTTCCTCGCCGACAAGATCCAAGAGCGCGATGACTTCGAGATGCACACCCGCCACAAGGTTGCGGCGGTGGCCATCGGTGCCACCACGGGCTTCGTCATCGGCCTGAGCTCCGCCGGCAGCGGCACGCTGATAGGGATCATGCTGATCGCCGTCTACCGGCTCACCCCGAGGAAGGTGGTCGGCACCGACGTCGTCCATGCCGCTCTCCTGCTCTGGGCGGCGTCCATCGCGCACATCTTCAGCGGCAACGTCGACTTCGGGCTCGCTGCAAACATCATGGTCGGCTCCGTGCCCGGCGTTGTGATCGGCTCGAACCTCTCGGTGAAGTGGCCGCAGGGCGCGCTTCGCTACGCGCTCGGATTCGTCCTGATCGGCGCCGGGATCACGATCATGAACAAGGCCAACACGGACCTCGTCCCCTGGGTCGTAGGCGGTGCGTCCCTCGCGATCGTCGCGCTGTTCGCCGTGCAGATGGCGCTGACGAAGGAGGTCGAGCAGGACCCGGCCGAGCAGGAGTGGATGCGCCGGGTGGCCTCGCACGGCGACGAGATCGAGCGCCACCAGGCGGTGGAGTCCGAGCTCGCGGCTCGCGCCCGCCCCAGACAGCGGCCGGCGGCTGTCGCCAAGGACTAGCGACGCAGCGCGGCCTGACAGGCGCTTAAACGCAATACTCCCCCGCCGTGTTCGAGAAAGTCCTGATCGCAAACCGCGGCGAGATCGCGATCCGCGTCGCCCGCACGCTGAAGGAGATGGGCGTCGCCTCGGTCGCCGTCTACTCGGAGATCGACCGGCACGCCCCGCACGTCCGCGAGGCCGACGAGGCGTTCCTGCTCGGGCCGGACACCCCCGCCGAGAGCTACCTCAACATCGACAAGATCCTCGAGGTCGCGTCCACCGCGGGCGCGGAGGCGATCCACCCCGGATACGGCTTCCTCGCGGAGAACGCGGCCTTCGCCGCGGCCTGCGAGAAGGCGAAGATCACCTTCATCGGCCCGCCCCCGAAGGCGATCGAGGCGATGGGCTCGAAAACACGCTCTCGCGAGCTGATGCAGAAGGCCGGAGTACCGATCGTCCCCG
Organism: uncultured Solirubrobacterales bacterium; assembly: GCA_963815665.1. Taxonomy (GTDB): domain Bacteria; phylum Actinomycetota; class Thermoleophilia; order Solirubrobacterales; family 70-9; genus DASUPK01. Next base: position 711,696 of record CAWFHN010000013.1, read on the forward strand.
GCGCGACCTCACCGGTCGAGGACGTCGAGGCCGCGCTCAAGCAGGCGAAGGAGATCGGGTACCCGATCGCCTGCAAGGCGGCCGGCGGAGGGGGCGGCAAGGGCTTCCGCGTCGCAGTCGACGAGGAGTCCATGCCCGACGCCTTCGAGGGCGCCGCTCGCGAGGGGGAGAAGTTCTTCAGCGACCCCACCGTCTACCTCGAGCGCTACCTCGAGGATCCCCGGCACGTCGAGGTCCAGGTGCTCGCCGACTCCAAGGGCAACGTCATCCACCTCGGTGAGCGCGACTGCTCGGTCCAGCGCCGCCACCAGAAGCTGATCGAGGAGTCCCCCGGCCCCCAGGTCGACGACGAGATGCGCGAGCGGATCGGCAAGATCGCCATCGACGCCGCCGCGGCGGTCGGCTATCGCTCGGCCGGGACGGTCGAGGGGCTCCAGGTGGGCGACGACTACTTCTTCCTCGAGATGAACACCCGCATCCAGGTCGAGCACTGCGTCACAGAGATGGTCACCGGCATCGACATCGTCCGCGAGCAGGTGCTGATCGCCGCGGGCGAGAAGCTCTCCATCTCGCAGGACGACGTGGAGCTCAGGGGCCACGCGATCGAGTGCCGGATCAACGCCGAGGCCGCGCACAAGAACTTCGCCCCGGCCCCGGGGAAGGTCGCCGCCTACCGCGAGCCCGCCGGGCCCGGCGTGCGGGTCGACTCCGGCATCGAGGCCGGCTCGGAGATCACTCCGATGTATGACCCGATGGTCGCCAAGCTGATCGTGTGGGACGTCGACCGCGAGCACGCCACCCGCCGCATGCTGAGGGCCCTCGGCGAGTACGAGGTGGAGGGCGTCACCACCCTGATCCCCTTCCACGAGGCGCTGCTCGCGACCAAGCAGTGGGCGAAGGGGGAGACCTGCCGCGATCTGGTCGGGGACAGGAAGTGGCTGAAGGCCCTCGAGCCCGAGGCTCTGCCCGCCACGGAGGGCGAGGAACCGAGCAACGACAAGCTCACCCGCGATTACCAGGTCGAGGTCGGCGGCAAGCTCTTCGACGTCAAGGTGATCGGCGACGCCGTCGGCGCGACGGTCGGGGCGGCGGCCGGGGGAGGCTCGGCTCTTAAGCGCCCGCCCAGGCGGGAGCGATCAGGGGGCGGAGGGAGCGCGGCCTCCGGTGACGAGCTGGTCTCCCCGCTGCAGGGCAACGTCTTCAAGGTCCCCGTCGAGGAGGGGCAGGAGGTGGCCGAGGGAGATCTGGTCTGCGTGATCGAGGCGATGAAGATGGAGAACGAGATCGCCGCCCACAAGGCCGGCAAGATCACGGCGCTCGCCGCCAAGGAGGGCGCCTCCGTGAACCCGGGAGACGTGCTCGCCAAGATCGAGTAGGTCGCGCGCTACTTTGCGCCGAGCTTCGCGGCGGCCTCGCGGAGGTTCTTGACCGTCGCGTCCGGGGCCTTGCGCCCCTCGAGCTTCTCGCCGTTGCGGTTCACCCAGATCACCGGCACGTTCAGCTTCAGGGCGGGACCGATGTCCGACTCGTAGCCGGCGGCGATGTGGACCCAGCCCTTCTTGCCGCCGATCCGGCGGGCGCACTCACGCAGGTGGGTGTTGTCAGGCTTGTAGCTGCGGACCTGCTGGGCCGTGACGACCAGGTCGAGCTCGGTGCGCAGGTGGCGCCGGGAGATGCCGAGCAGCTTGTCGTCGACGTTGGAGATGATCCCGATCTCGTAGCGCTCCCTGAGCCGGTCCATCGCGGCGTTCACCTCCCGAAAAGGGGGCCACGACGCCACGCTGTCCGGCAGGAACTGGGCCCGCGAGGGCTCGATCGTCCAATCGATCTCCTCGGCGGCCTGCACGGCCGCCCTGCGCAGGACCTCCGCGTAGAGCTCGTAGGAGCCGGACATGATCTGCGCCTGCTTCTCGAAGAAGCTCTGCAGGAACGCCCCCTCGTCGATGGTGAGGCCGTCGCGGTCGGCCTCCTTCTTGAAAGCATCGGTGATGCCCTTCTCCCAGTCGATCAGGGTGCCGTAGCAATCCGTTGTCACCCACTTGATGTCTTTCAGCTTTGGAAGGGCCATGAGCGACGCGGGATTATGGCAATTTGCATTCCTCGGCCGCTGCTGACCCCCTGAGCGCGCCTGAGGGACCCTCGTGTACCCTCTCGCGGCCTTGGATCTGCTCGAGTATCAGGGAAAGCAGTTGTTCGCCCGGCACGGGGTGCCAGTGCCCGATGGACGGGTCGCCGACACCGTCGAAGCGGCCGTCGAGGCAGCCGAGGAGATCGGCTACCCCTGCGTGATCAAGGCCCAGGTCCAGATCGGCGGCCGCGGCAAAGCCGGTGGCATCAAGGTCGCCGAAAACCGCGGGGAGGCCGAGGAGCACGCCGACGCCATCCTGGGCATGGACATTCGCGGGCCACATGGTGAGGGCCCCTTCACGGTTCACCAGGTCTGGGTCGAGGGCGCCTCCGAGATCGACGCCGAGTACTACGCCTCGATCATCCTCGACCGCTCCGCCAAGAAGCTGCTGGCGATGTTCTCGACGATGGGCGGCATGAACGTCGAGGAGATCGCCGAGAAGGACCCGGACGCGCTGGTCCGCCGCCACGTCGAGCCCTCGGAGGGATTCGCGGACGCGCAGGCCGCTGCACTGGCCTCGGACGCCGGGGTCCCCGATGACGCCCGCGAGCAGACCGCCGCCATGCTCACGAAGCTCTACGGCGCGTTCAACGGAAGCGACGCGACCCTGATCGAGGTCAACCCGCTGGTCGTGACCAAGGGCGGCGACGTAGTCGCCCTCGACTCCAAGGTGACGATCGACAACTCCGCGCTCTACCGGCAGGAGGACCTCGCCGGCCTCGAGGAGAGCTTCATCGAGGATGAGCAGGAGCGGATGGCCAAGGAGAAGGGGCTCACCTACGTGAAGCTCGAGGGTGACATCGGCATCCTCGGCAATGGCGCCGGGCTCTGCATGTCAACCCTCGACGTGGTCGCGCAGGCCGGCGGCGCACCCGCGAACTTCCTCGACGCCGGCGGCGGCTCGAAGGCGGAGGCGATCATCGACGCCCTCACCGTGATCACCTCGGACCCCAAGGTCGTCGCGATTCTCTTCAACATCTTCGGCGGGATCACCCGCTGCGACGAGATCGCCAAGGGCATCATCGAGGCCTCGGAGACGATCGAGATCGGCGTCCCGCTGGTGGTCCGCCTCGATGGGACCAACTCGGAGGAAGGACTCGGCCTGCTCGCCGACGCCGACCTCCCGAACCTCCACGTCGAGAAGACGATGATCGGCGCCGCGGAGAAGGTCGTCGAGCTCGCGAAGGCGGAGGCCTAGCCATGTCGATCATCGTCGGCGACGAGACGAAGCTCGTGATCTCGGGCCTGACCGGCCGCGAGGGGACCTTCCACGGCCTGCGCAACCGCGACTACGGCACCGACGTCGTCGCCGGAGTCACACCTAAGAAGGGCGGTCAGGACGTCCAGGGCATTCCGGTCTTCGACACGATCAAGGAGGCCGTCGACGAGCGCGGCGCGAACACGTCGATGATCTTCGTCCCCGCCCGCTTCGCGGCCGCGTCGATCAACGAGGCGATCGACGCCGGCGTCGGGACCGTGATCGCGATCACCGAGCACATCCCGGTCCACGACATGCTCGCGACGTACTGGAAGGCGCGGGACGCCGGCGTCCGGCTGATCGGCCCAAACTGCCCCGGCGTGCTCAGCCCCGGCAAGTCGAACGTCGGGATCATCCCCGCGCAGTTCTTCGAGCAGGGATCGATCGGCGTCGTCTCCAAGTCGGGGACGCTGACCTACCAGATCGGCAACGAGCTCAAGCAGGCGGGACTCGGCAACTCGTCGATCGTCGGAATCGGCGGCGATCCGATCGTCGGCTCGGACTTCATCGACATCCTCACGCTGTTCGAGGAGGACGACGAGACCGAGCTGATCGTGATGGTGGGCGAGATCGGCGGCGACGCGGAGGAGCGCGCGGCCGAGTTCATCGCAGAGAAGGTCTCGAAGCCGGTGGTCGCCTACATCGCGGGATTCACCGCCCCACCCGGCAAGCAGATGGGCCATGCCGGGGCGATCATCTCGGGATCCTCGGGCACGGCGGAGGCGAAGAAGCAGGCCCTCGAGGCCCAGGGCATCCGCGTCGGCAAGAGCCCGACTGAGACGGCCCAGCTCGCCGCCGAGACGGTCGGCGCCAAGGCCTGAGCCCTACTTCTTCGTTCGCCTCTTTAGCTTGATCCGGGTGTGGGAGGCTCGGGAAAACCGCTGAGGAAATACTCGACCGCCTGGCGCTGCCCGGAGCGTCGCCGCGCCTCCCCGTTGTGCACGAAGTCCTCGCTCAGGAGGCGGTCGGCCGCACCCGGGTCACGGTCGTTGATCGCCTCCGCGTAGAAACGCCGGACGAGTGCCTTGTTCCTCTCGACCGTCAGCGGCCGCCGCCCCTAGGCCGTCTGGCGGGAAGACTTGCGTCGGAGCCGGGCACGCGCCCGGGCGGCCCGCTTCTGCTCCTCGCTCAAGGTCAGCGCCTTCTTTCGTGGGCGCTGATCGGCCGAGGACTCCGCCGGCACCGGTGACGGCGCCTCGACCGGCGCGGGCGACGGCGCCCCCGGCGGCGCCTGCTGTGGTCGCGCAGCTTCCGGGACGGGCGCTCGCTTGATCTGGTCCTGCTCGAGGCTGCCGCCGAGCAGCTCCTTGGCGGCTCTCACGGCCTCCTTCGGGGTCAAGTAGGTGGCCCAGGAGACGATCTTGGAGTCCTCGACGACCCAAAGGCCCCCGAATCGCCGATCGACCGCGGAGCCCTCCTTGGGCTTTCCCTGTTCGCGGCAGATGCCGACGACCTTGCCCGGCCCGACCTCGGCGATGTCCTCGAGCTCGAACCGGTACTGCTCCCAGCCGTCGAGGTACCGGCGCATCGCCCGCTGCACCTCGTCGTGGCCCCAGATGAGATCGCCGTCGGTGCGGGACGCCCTCTCGTCCCAGCGAATCAGCGGAGCGGCGAGACCCAGGGCGATCTCGCAGTCTCCATTGCCATAGGCCCGCAGCGCGATCTTGACCAACTCGAGCGAGGCGGGCATCGGGCAACAGTATTGCCGACGCGTCGGCCGCTGCAAGTTCGAGACGAGCCGGATCGGCATCCATGCCGGCCGGCGGCGTCGTGCCCGATCAGCGGCCTTCATCCCCCGAGCCGGGCGATTATGGCACCGTTCGTATACTCGAAGCGCCAGTGGCCGAACGGACGATCAGCTTTGCTCGAGGCGCGCCGAGCGCCGACATCCTTCCGCACGAAGCCGTGCGCGAGGCGGCCGCGCACGCGCTCGAATCGGACTGGGAGAAGGCGCTCAGCTATGGGACCGGGCGCGGCCATCTGGCCCTCGGCGAGTGGATCGCCGAGCTGCACGGCGTCCAACCCGAGCAGGTCATGATCACCAACGGCTCGATGGAGGGCGCGGCGCTGCTCTTCCGGCACCTGGTGTCGGAGGGGGACCGTGTCGTCGTCGAGCAGCCCACCTACGACCGGACGCTGCTCCTGCTCCAGCAGGCCGGCGCCGATCTGGTCGGCGCGCCGCTGGAGCGGGACGGCGTCGACCCGGCGGCGGTCGAAGCGGCGTGCGCCAGCGGAGAGGTGGGGCTCGTCCACGTCATTCCCAACTTCCACAACCCGGCGGGCTGCACCCTTTCCACGGAGAAGCGGAGCGCGCTGGTGAAGCTCGCGGCCGCCAGCGGCTTCACTCTCTTCGAGGACGACCCGTACCGGCTGATCCGCTTCGACGAGGCACCCGCAGACACGATGCTCGACATGGACGCCGCAGACCGCGTAATCCACGCATCCTCGTTCTCCAAGTCGGTCAGCCCGGGCGTACGGGTCGGCTATCTGGTGGGCCCGGCGGAGTGGATCGCAACCCTCGCGAAGAGGGCCAACGAGACCTACATCTCGCCGAACATGCTGGCCGAGTCGATCGTCTTCGAGCTCTGCCGCTCGGGCGGCCTCGAGGAGAACATCAAAGTCGTGAACGCGGCGCTCCGCGAGCGGCGCGACGCGCTGGTCGAGGCGCTCCACGAGCACATCCCCGAGGCAGAGTTCGTGGTGCCCGGGGGCGGCTACTTCCTCTGGCTGGACCTGAAGGACGACGTCGACACCGAGGCGCTCCTCACCGCGGCCAAGGAGGAGGGCGTCACCTTCGTCGCGGGACCTGACTTCATGATGGAGGGCGGCTCCTCCAGCCTGCGGCTCTCGTTCGCGCCGGTGCCCGCCGGCGAGGTCGCCGAGGGCGTCAGGCGCCTCGCCCGCGCCCTGGAGCGCCTGCGCGAAAGCGCTTCCAGCACCAAAGCGGCCTAGACGCGCTCCCCGAGGATCTCCTGGGCGCGCCGGTAGAGGTTCAGGTCCTCGGCGCGGGTCGGATAGGGCTTGCGGCGCTGCTCGTTGCGGTGGGCCTCGATGGCCCTGGCGATGGAGACCAGCCTGCGCTCGGCGAGGTTCCGGTCCGTGATCAATGCCCGGGTGCTCGATTCCATTTCTGTCTCTCTCCCCCGTTCGTTGAGTGACAGAAGTCTCGGCGACGCACCTCAAGCTCGGGCTAACAGGTGGTAAAGACGGCTTCGCCTTCGGTCAGCGGCCGTAGCGATCGCTGGAGATGACCAGCTGCTCCGGCAGGGGCGGCCGCGGGGCCGGCGCGGGATCGGCCCGCACCGAGACCGTCTCGGCGACGCTCTTCGAGACCGGGTGCTGCCCGTCGTCCGAGCCGACGACGACCTCGTCGTCGCTCGAGCTCTCGAGCTTTCCCTTCAGGCCGGGGTGGATCCCGGTCCCCTTGAGGTAATGGAGGATCTCCTCGGCCTCGTTCTCGAAGCGCAGGATGACCACGTCGGCGCCGGGCTCGACGTCCGCCAGAAGAACGCCCTGCTCGCGCGCGCCCTCGACGATCGGGTGCCCATGGGGGCAGGTCTTCGCGTCGCCGATCGCGGCGAGCATCCTCTCCTCCAGGACGGGGGACATCGCGTGCTCGAGCCTCTCGGCCTCCTCGTGAACCTCGTCCCAGGGGATGCCGAGCACGTCCGTGAGGAACCGCTCGATCAAGCGGTGGCGCCGGACGATCGCCTGCGCCTCGCCGCGACCGCGCTCGGTGAAGGCGAGGGATTTGTCGTCCGCCCTCTCGACGTAGCCGTCGCCCTCGAGCCGGCCGATCATCTCGTGGACCGTGGGCGGAGAGAGCTGCATCGCCCGCGCGATGTTGGCGCCGTTGATCTGCAGCCCGGCTTCCTCCAGCCAGAACATCGTTTGCAGGTACTCCTCCTCCGCGACCGTGGCCTGCGCCATTACCTCAGGCTACTGGGCGCGGCTGCGACGCTTCTCGAGCGAGCGCCGCAGGGCCTCGAGCCGATCGTCCCATTCGGCGCTCACCATCTGAATCCAATGAGCGGCCTCGTCCAGCGGCTGCGGGCGGAGCTTGTAGTGGGTCTCGCGTCCGCTGCGAGACACGCTGAGAAGATCGGCGCCACGCAGGGCGGACAGGTGCTTTGCCACCGCCTGGCGCGTCATCGGCAGCTGGGCAGCCAGCCCGCTCGCGGTGACGGTGCCGCCGCGCGCCAGGGTCTCCACCACGCGCCTGCGGGTCGGGTCGGCCAGCGCGACGAAGACGGCATCGACATGTCGGTGCGCCGGGGCCCTCAAGCGACGGGTGCGAATCTCAGTGAGTGATGCAGACGGGCGAGCCTGGATCCCCAGCCGGCGCCCGCGATCGCGGTAGGTCCGGCGGTGTTCGTGGCGGCCGGCTCTGTCGCGGTCTCCACGACAGTCACGCGCGACCCGCCCGGCAGGGCCTCGATCGTGAACTCGACGAAGGTCTCGCCCTCACCGGGGCGAGACCAGGTGAAGGCGAATCTCTCGCCCTCCTCGAGGGTCTCGACGGTTCCGGCGCGCTGGTCGTCGCCGTCGCGGACCGCGATCTCGCCGCCCTCCACGAGATCCAGCTCGACCTCGGGGGCCATCCACTCCTCGAGGCGGTCCTCGTCGGTGAGGGCCTCCCAGACCTCCTCCGGGGTAGCCTCGACGAGGGTCTCGCGTTCAACCCACCGTGCCTTCTGGTCTCGCAACTCCATAGTTGCCTATGCTATCGTAGATCACGCAATCAATTGGTTGCACATCCAAAGAGGAGGTCTTGATGCCGCTGGTCCCCATGGTCGTCGAGCAGAGCGCCCGCGGTGAGCGCTCCTTCGACATCTACTCCCGCCTGCTCGGCGAGCGGGTCATCTTCCTCGGCTCGGCGATCGACGACCAGGTCGCGAACCTGATCGTCGCCCAGATCATCCATCTGGAGTCGGAGGACCCCGACAAGGACATCTCCCTCTACATCAATTCGCCCGGCGGGGTCGTCTATTCCGGCATGGCGATCTACGACGCCATGCAGTTCGTCAAGCCCGACGTGCGGACCATCTGTTACGGCATCGCCATGTCGATGGGCGCGCTGCTGCTCGCCGGCGGCGCGAAGGGCAAGCGATCGGCGCTGCCGAACTCGCGAATCCTGATCCACCAGCCGAGCGGCGGCTTCGAGGGCGTCGCGTCCGACATCGAGATCCACGCCCGTGAGACGCTCGACCTCCGCGACCGCCTGGACGCGATCTACGCCAAGCACACCGGCAAGTCCAAGAAGCAGGTGCACGAGGACATGGACCGCGACCGCTTCTTCAAGGCGAACGAGGCCGCGGAGTACGGGCTGATCGACAGCGTGATCGAGCAGCGCGAGCTGGAGCTGCGGCGGACCGGCTTCGGAGCGCAGAACGGGAACTAGCTACTCGCCGTGCCAGCCGAGGGCGCGTCGTCGGGCTCGCGGCAGCTTGCTCACGACCAGGTCGTATGAGTCCCCGATCATGTCGCGGACGGCGCCGTCGGGGATCGAGCCGTCGATGATCACGGTGTTCCAGTGACGCTTGTTGAGGTGGTACCCGGGAATCACCGCGGCGTGCGCCCCGCGGAGCGCCTCGGCGAGCTCGGGGTCACACTTGACGCTCACCCGAAGCGAGTCCGAATCGAGCTGGGAGAGGGCGAACATCTTTCCGGCGACCTTGAACACCGAGGTCTCCGGGTTGAATGGGAACGTCTCCTCCGCGCCGGTGAACGAGAGGCAGTGATCGCGAAGCTCGGCGGGAGTCATCGCCTAGTTCAGCATCCGCTCCACGTCCTCGAGCACCCGGCTGAAGCCGCGGTTGAGCACCGGCTGCCAGACGAGCTCCTGCAGGCCGCCCACCACCGGCGTCGGGACCGTGAAGCTGGATCGCCAGTCGACCCTGGTCGCCTCGCCCTCCGGCGCCAGCTTGATCGAGCCTCCGTGATGCTCGAAGGGAACGTTGAGCTTGACGATCAGGTAGTCGAGTCGCGCGGGGCGGTCGTACGCGGTGATCTCCTCGTCGAAGCTGAGCGGCCGGACCTTGACCCGGCGGAGCGCGCCGACGCCGTTGGGCGGTGGATCGCCCTCGCGGATCAGCTCCGAGCCGCTGATTCCGCGAAAGCGGTCGTAGTGGGCGTGGTCGGCGAGGAGGTCGAAGATCGCCTCAGGGGGAGCCGGGATCGTTCGTGTGACGTGGACGGTCCGCATCTCCTCAGGCTCCGGCAAGGGTCGAGACGATCGCCTCGTAGACGCCGTCGCCCATCCGCCCCTCGGTCACGGTGACGTTGGGACGACCCGCGATCGCCTCCCGCAGCCCCGGGTCGCGCTCCGGGCCGTTGGCGGGGACGAAGAAGGCACCGACCACCTCCGCGACATCGAGGTCCTCGACCGAGTCGCCGATGGCGATGCACTCGTCGGGCGCGTAACCGCGTGCCCGCATGTGGAAGACGACTGCGTTGGCCTTGCTGGCCGCCTCGGGAAGCAGGTGGTAGGCGTGCGCCGGCCCCTCGATTCCGTCCATCGGAGCAAAGATCGCACCGTTGTCGATCAGGCGCAGCCCGGTATGTCCCCGCTCGCCCAGCAGGCCGTTGGCCTCGGCGACGTCGATCTTCCCCTTGAAGAGCAGCGACAGCTCGCGCTGGCGATGCCAGGGGCTGTGCCATTCGAGCTTCCCTCGGAAGTGATCGAAGAGCTCGTCGGGGATGCCCCGATCGACCATCGTCTCGGCCAGGGTCTTGCCGGGCTCGCTCTCGGCGTCGCCGACCAGGACCGTCTTCTCACCGTCTATGACCACGGCGCAGCCGACCTCGTAGATGTAGGAGCGCTGGCCCATCAGCCGCGCGTCCTCGAGCACCTGGGCCTCGCGGCGGCCCGATTTGACGACGAGCTCGACGCCGGCTCGGTGACAGGCCTCGATTGCCCGGGCCTGGAGCATGGAGAACTCCCCCTCGGAGTCGCGGAAGAGCGACCCCCAGCGACCGAGCAGGGTTCCGTCGAGGTCGGTGTAGACGCAGCGGAGGGCCAAGGCGCAACCGTATTGGGGTCTATGCGAGGGTGCTCCGCAGGCGGAGCCCAGAAGCAACCCGTTTAATGTGGGCGTGGCATCGCTATGGCAGCTGAAGGGCCTGGCGCTCGACCTCGAGAGTCCCGTCGGGGTCGGAATCGTCAACGTCACCGACGACTCGATGTTCGAGGGAGCACGGAGCGGTACCCCCGACCAGGCGATAGAGGACGGGGTCGCCTTGGCGGATGCCGGCTTCGAGATGCTCGACGTGGGGGCGGTCGCCGCACGCAGCGGACCACCGGTGCCGGCCGAGGAGGAGGCGGAGCGGCTGGTTCCCGCAATCGAAGGACTCGCCACACGGACCGAGTTGCCTCTCTCCGCCGACACCTTCTCCCCCGCCGTCGCACGCGCCGCCCTCGACGCCGGCGCGGTGGCCATCAACGACATCGGGGGTGGCAGCGACGAGATGTTCGAGCTCGCCGCCGAGGCCGGCTGCGGGCTGGTGCTCATGCACATCGAGGGACCTCCGCGAGAGGACCGTCCCATCGCGCGCTACGACGACCCCGTCGAGCACCTGCGCGGATGGTTTGAGAGCCGCATCGAGGCCGCCCGGGACCGGGGCGTCGCCGAGGAGCAGATCGCGATCGACCCCGGGCTTGACTTCGACCTGTCGCTGGAGGACGACGTGGAGGTGCTGCACCGGCTCGGGGAGCTCAAGGAGCTCGGCCGGCCGCTGTACGTCTCGCTCTCCCGCAAGGACTTCCTCGGTGCGCTCCTGGCCGGGTCCTGGGAGTCCCGGCTGCCCGCCCCCGACCGCGAATGGGCCACCGCAGCGGCGACCGCGCTCGCTGTGAGCGCCGGCGCGGACCTGTTGCGGCTGCACGACGCCAGCGCGCTGCAGGCGATGCGGATCGCGGCGGCGATCGAGGCGCCGCGCGGAGCACACGTTGGCTAGTCGTGCCGTTGCCGGCGGGGCCTGGGAGCCGGCCCTCGGACCGGCCCGCAAGGATGGGCGCCTGGTCGCCGAGTCGGCCGAGCCCGCGACGATGGCCAAGCTCACCGGCCTGCCCGATTCGCTCGATCCGGCGCTGGCGGAGGCGCTGTCGGGGGCCGGGATCGAGTCGCTCTATTCCCACCAGGCGGCCGCCTACGAGACGGCTCGCAGCTCCCACCTGATCCTGACCAGCGGCACGGCCTCCGGGAAGTCGCTGTCGTTCAACCTGCCCGTGCTCCATGGCATCGCCGGGGAGCCCAAGCGCCGGGCCTTCTACCTGTACCCGACCAAGGCCCTGGCCCAGGACCAGGCCCGGAAGCTCGGCGAGCTGCGCCCGCCCGGTCTGCGCGAGGCGATCTACGACGGCGACACCCCGCGCGAGGACCGCCCTTCGATCCGCCGCCGGGCCAATCTGGTCCTGACCAACCCCGACATGCTCAACGTCGGAGTCCTCCCGCATCACAAGCGCTGGGGAGACTTCCTCGCCAACCTCGGATGGGTGGTGGTCGACGAGGCGCACACCTACCGGGGCGTCTTCGGCTCCCACGTCGCGAACGTCCTGCGGCGACTGCGGCGCGTGGCGCGGATCTACGGCGCCGAGCCTCGGTTCATCCTGGCCTCGGCCACGATCGCCAATCCCGGCGAGCTCGCCGAGCGGCTCACCGGCCTGCCCTTCGAGCTGCTCGATGACGACGGCGCCCCTCAGGCAGGTCGCGAGATCGCGATGTGGAACCCGCCGGTGATCGAGCAGCACACGATGACGCGGCGCTCGCCGGTCTCCGAGGCGGCCGACCTACTGGTGGAGCTCGTCTCCCGCGGCGTTCGGACGATCTGCTTCATGCAGAGCCGCCGCGGCATCGAGCTGATCAATCGCTTCGCCTCGATGAGGCTCGCCGAGGAGGGCAAGGGCGGCCTGGCGGACCGCATCGCCCCCTACCGGGCGGGATACACGCCGCATCAGCGCCGCGAGATCGAGGCGCAGCTCTCCTCCGGCGACCTGCTCGCGGTCGCGGCGACGAATGCGCTCGAGCTGGGAATCGACGTGGGCGAGCTCGACGCGGCGATCTGCGTGAACTTCCCAGGCACCGTCGCCAGCCTCAGGCAGATGTGGGGCCGCGCGGGCCGCCGCCGTCGCGGGCTCGCCGTCTACGTCGCGGGGGAGGATGCCCTCGACCAGTTCTTCTGCCGCCATCCCGACGAGTTCCTGGAGCGGCCGGTCGAGGCGGCGATCCTCGACCACCGCTCGGAGCAGATCCAGATGCAGCACCTGCTCGCGGCCGCCTACGAGTCCCCGCTCGGGCCCGATGACGACGAGATCCTCGGCGCGGGTTGGCAGGAGCGGGCGGAGCGGCTCGTGACCGCCGGTGAGCTGCGGCGCGGGCGGGGCGAGCGCTACCTCACCCGCACCGGCGACTTCGTGGCAGGGCGGATCGCCCTGCGCTCCTCATCGGCCGACAGCGTCGCGGTCGTCGACTCCTCCTCCGGGGAGATGCTCGGCAACGTCGAGGCGGAGCGCGCCTTCTCCACCGTCCACCCGGGCGCGATCTACCTCCACCTGGGGCGCTCCTACGAGGTCGCCGAGCTCGACGTCGGCTCCCGGCGCGCGATGGTGAAGCCCTTCGAGGGCGACTACTACACCCAGGTGAAGAAGGAGACGGAGGTCTACGTCGAGGGCATCGAGAGCGCAGCGGCGGGCGCTCGGGGTCGAGCTCAGCTTCGGCACGGTCTCGGTATCCGAGCAGGTGATCGCCTACCAGCGCAAGCGACTCGGGGACAACAAGGCGATCGACATCGTCGCCCTGGACCTGCCGGAGCAGAACTTCGTCACCCAGTCGCTCTGGTACGTGATCGGCGACAGGATGGCGGCGGCGCTCCCGAGCGAGGTCCTGCTGGGCGCCCTGCACGCCTCCGAGCACGGTCAGATCGCCGTGCTGCCCCTGATCGCGATGTGCGACCGCTGGGACATCGGCGGGCTCTCCACCAACATCCACCACCAGACGGGCTCGCCGACGATCTTCATCTACGACGGTCATCCGGGAGGGATCGGGATCACCCGGCTCGGCTACGAGAAGTTCGAGCGGCTCGTCGGCGACGCCGACCGCCTGATCGGCGAGTGCCCCTGCGACGACGGCTGCCCGTCCTGCGTGCAGAGCCCGAAGTGCGGCAATCTCAACGAGCACCTCCACAAGGGCGGGGCGCTGGACCTGATGGGGCGGATGCTGGCCGAGGGCAAGGCCAAGGCGTCGTGACGCAAAGGGTGCAGATCTCGGTGATCGGAGCGTCCGAGGGCGCCGACGAGATCCTCCGAGACGCGGAGGCCGTCGGCCGCGGGATCGCCGAGGCCGGCGCCGTGCTGGTCTGCGGCGGCCTCACCGGCGTGATGGAAGCCGCTTCGAGGGGCGCATTCGATGCGGGCGGGACCGTCCTCGCCGTCCTCCCCACGCTTTCCCCGGCGGACGCCAACCCGTACGTCACCCAGGCGGTCGCGACGGGCACGGGTCACGCCCGCAACCTGGCGGTGGTCGCCTCGGGGGAGGCCGTGATCGCGGTCGGCGGCGAGTGGGGGACGCTCTCCGAGATCGCCTACGCGCGCAAGCTGGGCCGGCCGGTGTTCGCGATCCAGAGCTGGACGCTCCGAAACCACGCCGGCACCGACCTGGGGATCGTGGAGGCGGGGAGCCCCGAGGAGGCTGTCAAAGCAGCGCTGTCGAGCGCGATCGTGGAGTCGAGCTCCGAGGAGCGAACCGAGGCGGCTGACGACGTCCTCGACCAGGCCGACGTCGACCGCAGCTAGGACGGGTAGCGCGCCCGCAGGGCGAGGATCGCGAAGGCGTGCGACCAGGCGAGCGGAGTGGTCGAGGTCGGGACCCCGGTGGCGGCATCGACGCGCTCCGGGAGCGTGCCGGTGGGCGTCTCGGCTCGGTGCAGCTCTTCCAGTAAGCGGTCGGCCGCCCGCGTCTCCCCAAGGTCGACGAGGGCCCAGGCCGACCAGGCGGTCGGAGCCGTCCAGACCTCACCGGGCGTCCACCCCTCGATCGGGGGAATGCCGTACCGGGTGGACTCCCGGGTCATCTCGAGAAGCGTCTCTCTGACCGCCAGCCGGAGCGCCGGGCGGGGGAAGACTGTGGCGGCCCACGCGGCCGCGGAGTCGAGCCCTTCGCCTCCCTCCTCGCGAACCAGGCCGCGCGGAGTCAGGAAGTGCAGCTTGATCTCCGCGGCGGGGGCGCACGCGGCGATCGCGTTGCCAAGCAGGTCTCCGGTGACGTTCTCGCCGTAGTCCTGACGATCGCGCCACGGGAATCGAGGACAACTTCCTTCGGGGATCTGCGGCTGTAGTCCCACCTGGCGTTCCGCCATCAAATCCCAGCCGGCGCCATCGCCGGCGGCGGGCCGGCCGGGGACCGGTTCCCCGGTCGCCGGATAGAAGCGAGCCGCCGCGTCAATGTCGAGGCCGTTGAGGAAACTGCCCAGGACGAATCCCTCGAAATGGAGACCCGCCGCCTGCAGCGCGACCGCCCCGGCTGCCGCATCTCGCGGCCAGAGGTAGTTCCAGCCGGGGCGATCGCCCGCGATCATGCCCCCGCTCCACGGCTGGGTAAGCGCAAAGAGAACCCGCAGCGAGCGCTGGTAAAGCCGCCGTGCCCAGGCGGGCGCGGAAGGCCCGAGCGGTCTCGCTTTGTGGAGCCGATGAGGATCGATCAATGCCGCGTCGATGTCCTTGAACGGCGCCGGGATCGCGATCGGTATCGGCGTGGGCGGAGCCTCCGCGTCCCCCGAAAGGGACACCGCGACCACCACCGCACACGCGATCGCAACGCAGATCCGGATCACCGCCTGGACGCTAGCCTTTGCGCCCTCCGGCGAGGTAGCTCAGTTGGTAGAGCACACGACTGAAAATCGTGGTGTCGCCAGTTCGATTCTGGCCCTCGCCATCTGGATCTGCCGGCTCATGCCAATCGGGGCCTGGCCGTCTCCAGCGCATGGGCGCATGAAGCGAGCGCGCTACGAAGCCTCTCCACCTCCTCCTGCGGCAGGCCCCGAAGCATCTCCGCCTCGATTTCGTCCATGGAGCGGTCGCAGCGCTCGAGCACCTGGCGCCCCTTGGGGGTGACTGACGCACGCAGCACCCGTCGGTGCTGGGGATCCGGTCGGCGACGCACGAGCCGACGGCGCTCGAGGGCCGAGATCACCAGATTCATCGCCTGCGGGGTGACGAAGGCCCAGCGCGCCAGCTCCGCACTGGACATGCCATCCCGGTCCCGCAGGACGCTGAGCGCGACATATTCCGTGGTCGTCACGCCGTGGGCACGTGTCACCTCGTCGAGGCGGGTGCGGACCCGGCGCTCGACGCGGTAGACGAGGTAACCGACGCGCGGGGCGTTCGTCGGGTGTGCCCCGACCAGCGACGCGTTGGCGGCCGGCTTCATTCGTCAACCATAGGTCGTGGAGTAGACGCAAGCCACTTGACAAGTATCTTGCTACTTACTAGTTTGCGCGGTGTCAAGGGTCTCTCGAGCTAACGCTCTACAGGAGGAGAGGACGCCATGGCCGCACCAACGAAGGCTCGCTGGGTCCCGCTTCTGGCGGCCGTTGCTCTGCTGATCCTCGCGGCCGAAGCATCGACGGCGCGGGCGGCCACCTCCACCGGCTACACCGGAGCCACCTCCGACGGAGGCAGCTGGGTCGCGGACGTGCCGTCGCCGTGGAACGGCACGCTGCTCCTCTACAGCCACGGCTTCGGCCCGCTGCTCGCCGCCGATGCCCCGGACTCGGCGACCAAACAGGCCCTGCTCGACCGAGGCTACGCCCTGGTGGGCTCCTCGTATGACCCGGCCGGCTCGTGGTGGGCGCTCAACAGCGCGCTTCGCGACCAGTTCGAGGCTGCCGCCGGCGTCAGGGATCATCTGCCCTCCGCGCCGGACCGCGTGATCGGCTTCGGGAGCTCGATGGGCGGGTTGATCAGCGCCCTGGAGGATGAGGCGAATCCCTATGGCCGCGTGGACGGATCGCTGACGACCTGCGGGATCGTCGGGGGCGCCATCCAGCTCAACAACTACCAGCTCGACGGCGAGTACACGATGAGCAAGCTGCTCGGCTCCGGCGCGCCGATCAAGCTCGTGCGGTTCACCGGCCCCGATGAGGGTCTGGCCACCGGGAAGATCCTCGACGGCCTGGCACAGTCGGCGCAGACAAGCCCCCAGGGACGAGCTCGCCTGGCGCTGGCGATGGCGTTCCTCAACGTCTCGCCGTGGGCCCCTGACGCGTCGATGCCCGGCGCACACGACTACGGCGCCCAGGAGGAGGGGCAGTACCAGGTCGAGTTCGGCGGCGCCTTCACGACGATGGACTTCGTCGAGTTCGGGCGGCCCTACATCGAGCAGGCCGCCGGGGGCAACGGGTCGTGGACGGCCGGGGTCGACTTCAAGCGGTTGCTGAACGCGTCGTCCTACGCGCGCCAGGTCAGGGCGCTCTATCGCGACGCCGGGCTGAGCCTGCGCGTTGATCTCGCCGCGCTCACCCGCGGCGCGGACATCAAGGCCGACCGGGGGGCGATCGACAACCTCGCCGAGACCTCGGTTCCCAGCGGGGACCTACTCGGGCCGGAGCTCGATCTGCACACGATCTCGGACCAGCTGGTCCCGGTGCAGCACGAGAACTACTACGCCAATACCGTCCGCCGCGCGGGCTCGAGCTCGCTGCTGCGACAGGCCTTCATCAAGCGGCAGGTGCACTGCAACTTCACCCCCGCCGAACTGGTGGCCGGGGTGCTCGCCATCAAGCACCGCGTCGACAGCGGGCGCTGGGACTCCGTCGCCAAGCCCAGGAAGCTCGAGGCGGCGGCCAGGAGCCTCGACCTCGGCGACGCGGCGTTCATTCATTACCGGCCGGATCGGCTCTCCGGGGACAACGGTCCCTTCGACCCGCTCACCGACTCCACCGCACGCGCTATCGGGGGCTGACGCCGCCGCAGACGGTGACTCCCGCCGCGGGGCTGATCTCGATCTCCCAGGGCCGGGTGGCGCGGTCGGTTGGGATCCGCAGGACCCCGACCTCCCCAGCGGCCAGGGGGGCTGCCGCGATCGGGAAGGAGTCGGCCGCGAAGCGGCGGAGGCGGAGCTGGGCGCCCGCCCGCCGCGCGGCGCGGACGATCGCACCACCTGCGGGCAACCGAAGGATGGCGAGGGGTGAATCGGCGCCGAGCGTGAGGCAGCTGCCATGGCGCCGGGCGTCGGCCTGCGACGGGAAGAGCAGCTGCGGCGGCGGCCCGGAGGCGGCGGGGGTGGCCTGAGCGGGCCCGAAGCTGACCCCCAGGGCCCGCCCCAGCACCTTGTCGGCGGCGACCCGGGCGGGCTCCGGCGCGGTGGCGATCTCGGCGGCGCTGTCGGCCGGCGAACCGTACTTGTCGGCGACGCGCAGAAACGTGGACGAGTAGACGCCGACGTAGGCCGTGTCGGCGATGTCCTCGCCGAGCCTGAGGGGAGCGGCGATCCGGTCGCGGGCGATCTCGACCGCCCCGAGGTCCGCCTTGATCAGGTCGCTCGTGTTGCGATACGAGATGTAGGCGTCGTGGAGGAAGAGGACGTTGCCGGCCATGATCGCGGCCCCGACCAGGTAGGCGAGAACGGTCGCGCCGCGCGGCACTCGGACCCCGCGGAGCAGCTCGGCGGCGATCATCAGCACGAAGATCACCCCGGGCAGCTGGTAACGGCTCACGGCTGGGCCGCGGCCGGGCTTGACGTTGAGGCCGGCCAGCACCCAGAACGTCGCGAGCAGTGCCAGCGCGATCCACAACCCTCGCGGCACCCGCCCCATCCGGTGCAGGCGCCAGGCGCCGAGGGCCAGCGCCGCCAACAACAGCGGCTGCCCCCAGTCGAGGCCGCCGGGACTCGCACCCTGGCCAGCCTGAACCAGCCCGAAGAGGGAGGCGCAGACCGCGGCGGCGGCGTCGAGGACGAAGTGGGGCGTCGCCGCTGCGTTGCGGAAGGACACCGCGGTGTCGGCGGTGTGCCCCCAGCCGACCCACCACGCCGCATACAGCAGCGCCGGCACGGCGACGATGTAGAGCCGTCGCATGCGCTCGCTCCTGAGACCGACATCGACGCAGGCGGCGAAGATGAAGGGAATGCCGAGGCTCGAGAAGGTCACCCCCACGGTGAGCAACGCGCAGGCAAGCAGATCGCCCCGGCGGTCACCCCGCTCGAGCAGGAGGAGCGCCCCTAGGCCGCAGGCGAGCGAGCCGTTGAAGCCCATCTGGAAATCCCAGAGCAGGTCGTCGAAGGCGGGCCCGAGGAAGAGCACGATCGCCGTCGCCAGCAGCGCCAGCCATGGGTCCACTCGGCGCCGCAGGTAGACGAAGAGCAGGATCGAGGTGGTCAGGAAGAGGCCGATCGACACCGCGAGGTAGGGCAGCGACGAGCTCATGCCGACGGTCGCCAGCAGCGCCTTGTAGATCAGGATCGGCGCGATCGAGATGTGCTCCCCGTGCGGGGTGAGGATGGAATGGGCGGTGAAGCCGGGCCGGTAGAGCAGGAACTCCCAGTCATCGAGGAGGAAGGTCAGCTTCGACCCCCAGAAGAGCAGCAGGCCCGCGGCAGCCAGCGAAGCCGCGGCGAGCAGGAGCGGTACGGGGTCCAGGGCGCGGCGGCGCTGGTCGGGCATCGGGGAAATGTATGGGTACGTCGGCGGGCCGGTGGAGGCGATCAGCCACCTGATCCCCACGGTCGCGTTCATCACCTCGCCCTGGATCCTCTTCGACCCCCACTACGGCCTCGGCGCGATCGACTTCAGGCTGCTCCGACAGCAGACGCTGATGTTCAGCGACTTCCTGCTGCGGCTGCGCGGCGCATCTCAGGACACGATCGCCGGCGCGTACACGCAGTATCGGCAGGAGCGGGCGCAGGGGAAGCCGACCTGCGCTCCGTAGCAGCGGACTTTAGGCAGGTCTAGTAGCGTCCCCGCGGCGCTCCAGGGAGAGCGCACCGGAGAAGGAAGAGAGGAGAGGTGCTCGGGATGCGACGTGTCTTGATCGCCATTGGCGTCGTTTCGGTGTTCGGACTGCTGGCCTGCGCCAGCGCGTTCGCCAAGGACAACACGATCATCGCCAGGAACATCCTGCCGTCGGGACAGTTCCAGGTGAACACCGGCCCCCCGGCGCGTGCCCAGGCGGAGATGTACAACGCGCTCACCCCGCTCTTCGACCACGTCACCTCCAGCGACCTCTTCACGGACTTCAAGTCCGAGAAGCTCAGCGTGGACACCGATGGACCGACCACGACGGAGGCGGTGCCGTACCCCGGCGTCTCGATCATCCGTGACCGCTTCGACGTCCCGCACGTCTACGCGCAGACCCACGATGGCGGCGTGTTCGCAGCCGGATGGATCCTGGCGGAGGACCGCGGGCTGCTGCTCCAGCAGGCTCGCTACAACTCACGGGTCGCCGTCATCGATGCGCCCGGGCTGAGCGCCATCGGCCTGGTTTCCGGCCTTCAGAACTTCGTGCCCAGCGCCCAGACCGAGGCGTTCACCGCGACGGAGACCAAGGCGCTGGTGAGGCAGGGCAAGGAGGGCCGGGCCGTCCTGCACGACATCGATGTCTACATCCAGGGCATCAACACCTATCTGTCGGCGACCCACTCGAGCAACGCACCGTGGACGCGCAACGACGTCTACGCCGTGAACGCCCTCAAGGGACAGTTCCTGGGCCAGGGCGGAGGGAGAGAGGCCGCCAACTCCGAGTTCCTGAGCGGGCTCGGCTCGAAGCTCGGCGCCCGCCGTGGCCTCGAGGCCTTCAACGACTTTCGCCAGTTCAAGAACCCGCGCAGCGTCACCTCCATCAGCGGCAAGTTCCCCTACGGGCACATCCCGCATAAGCACTCCGGCAGCGTCGTCCTCGAGAACCACAGCTTCACCCCGACGCCGGCCGTGCCGGCCAGCCTCGCCCGCAAGTTCGCGCCCAAGCCGGTCCAGGCCAGCAACGAGCTGATGGTCACCGGGGGCCATTCGAGCACCGGGCACCCGATCCTGGTCGGCGGCCCGCAGATCAGCTACTTCTTCCCGGGCCTGGTCCTCGAGATGGACATGCATGCGCCCCACCTCCACTGGCGCGGCGCGACCTCCGCGCCCTTCCCCGGCTACCTGCTGATCGGGCGCACGCCAAAGTTCTCGACGACCCTGACCTCCGCGAGCAGCGACATCATCGACCAGTACGCGGAGACGCTCTGCGGCGGCAGCACCGAGAAGTACATGTACAAGGGCAAGTGCAGGGACATGGGCCACTTCGACGCCGGCACCCTGGACGGCAAGCCCGTGAACTTCTTGACCACCGTCCACGGTCCGGTCCAGGGCTACGGCAGGGTCCACGGGCGCACCGTCGCGATCTCCCAGAAGCGCTCGAGCTTCGGCAAGGACGTCCTCGACCAGCTCTACTTCCGCCGCCTCTCCAACGGCAAGGTGAAGAGCCCGAAGTCCTTCTACAAGGCGGCCGCGCTGACACCTCAGACCTTCAACTCCTTCTACATCGACAACAAGCACATCGCCGAGTACACGAGCGGCCGCGATCCGATCCGGAATCCCAAGGTGGACCCGGGCCTGCCCACCAGGGGCACCGGGAAGTACGAGTGGCGCGGTTTCCTCAAGCCCATGGCCCACATGCACGGGAAGGACAACAAGCAGGGCTACATGACCAACTGGAACAACGGGGCCGCCCGCGGCTTCGGCGCCGCGGACGACGAGTGGAACCGCAACGGCTCGGTGGGCCGGGTCAACCTCCTCAACTTCAACCTCAAGCGCCTCGCGAAGCACAGGAAGTGGTCACCGCAGTCGATCACCTCCGCGATGAACGCCGCCGCCACCCAGGATGTGCGCGCGGTCGTGATGGTGCCGCTGCTGGCCCGGCTGCTGAGAGGCTCCAAGGCCCCGACGCCGATGGCGGCGCAGATGCTCGACCTGATGAAGCAGTGGCGCCAGAACGGCGGCAACAGGCTCGACCTGAACAACGACGGCCTCATCGACTACCCGGGTGCGGCGATCATGGATGCCGCCTA
Organism: uncultured Solirubrobacterales bacterium; assembly: GCA_963815665.1. Lineage (GTDB taxonomy): Bacteria > Actinomycetota > Thermoleophilia > Solirubrobacterales > 70-9 > DASUPK01. Next base: position 733,120 of record CAWFHN010000013.1, read on the forward strand.
TACGAACATCGTCAACAACGAGCTGGCCGCGCGGCTGGGACAGACGCTGCTACCGCAGCTCAACAGCCTCGCCAGCCGCTGGGACGCGCCGCCTGGAGGCGAGTACTCCGGCTGGTACCAGTACTTCGACCGCGACATCCGCGGTCTGCTCGCCAAGAAGCGGCTGCCCGACCAGCTCAACCTGACCTACTGCGGCAAGGGTCACATCAGCCTCTGCCGCTCGGAGGTCTGGACCGCGATCCAGGCCGCCGGCAATCAGCTGACGGCCCAGCAGGGCACCTCGAATCCCGCCGCCTGGCGCGCCAGCGCCACGGACGAGCAGATCCACTTCAGCCCGCTGTCGCTGATCACCATGGCCTTCACGAACAGGCCCAGCGGCATCCAGCAGGTCATTTCCTTCAACAAGTAGGAGACTGTCGCGCCGGAATGGCGGCGCGCAAGAAGAAGGCGATGGTGGGCGCCCACGTGGCGCCGGAGCGGCCGCTCCAGGAAGCGGAGGGGATCGGCGCCGACTGCGTCCAGATCTTCCTCTCCGACCCCCAGGGCTGGAAGAAACCGCCGCCTCGCAAGGACGCGGACGAGCTCAAGGAATCGAAGGTCCCGCTCTACGTCCATGCGCCCTATCTGATCAACGTCTGCTCACCGCGCAACAACGTCCGCTACGGCTCTCGGAAGATCCTGCAGCAGACCTGCGACGCGGCCGCGGAGGTCGGAGCGGCGGCCGTGATCGTCCACGGCGGCCATGCCGATGACGACGTCAAGGAGGGAGTGGGCCGCTGGCTGCGGACCCTGGAGATGCTCACCTCGGAGGTGCCGGTGTACCTCGAGAACACCGCCGGTGGCGACAACGCCGTCGCGCGCCGATTCGACGCGCTGGCCCGCCTTTGGGAGGCCGTGTCGAAGGCCGATGCCGATGCCGAGATCGGCTTCTGCTTCGACACCTGCCACGCGCACGCCGCGGGCGAGGATCTCTCGGACGCCGTGGAGCGCGTGTTGAAGATCGTGGGGAAGATCGACCTGCTGCACGCCAACGACTCGCGCGATCCGGCCGGTACCGGCGCCGACCGCCACGCGAATCTCGGCAAGGGCGAGATCGGCGCCGATCTGCTTCGCGAGATGATCAAGGAGGCCGGGGCGCCGATCGTGGTCGAGACCCCGGGCGGCGCGAAGGAAATGCGGGCGGACATCGAGTTCGTCCGCGAGGCACTTGCCTAGCACTGCCATCGAATCCGACCCGGGCCGAACCTAGAATCCGCCGGCGATGCGCTCCAGTCGGTTCCTCGTCCTCCTCGCCGCGGCACTCGCGGCGCTGCCCGTCGGCTCGGCGGCCGGCGCTGCCGGCCCTCGCGGAGACGCCCTCTTCGTCCAGGCGGCTGACGGCGGGACCTTCCACCACGGGAGGCTGACGCTGCGCGGGGTCAGTCACCAGGTCGCCTGGTTCACCGATCGTCCCGCGCGCGACTCCGGCACCGTCTCCTTCAAGGTCTTCCGGCGCTCGCTGTTCTCGGGCAAGCAGGCCGCGCCCAACGCGGCGCTCGATCTCGCAGGGAAGGGGCTGGGCGGCGTGGCATCGCTGCGGCTGAGCCACCCCAGGTTCGACGCCCGCAGCGGCAAGGTCACCTACGCCGTCAAGCGCCTCAAGAACGTCTCTGGGCATCTCGACCACTACGTAGGCCGGCTCAGCAAGCGCGACATCCCGAGCAGATTCGGAGACGCCTCGCTGTTCATCGACAACGCTCTCGGCAACACCTGTTACACGACCGTGATCGACGCCACCAAAGCGGGGCTCGAGACGGTGTCCTCGTCGAAGTGGTCCAGCGACAGCTGGCACCCCGCCCTGCCGTCCAGCTTCGGGCTTGGCCCGGGCGATGACTGGAGCTGGGGATCTCAGGGTGGAGCATTCCGCGGCTGCTCCAACTCGGCCGTCTGGCAGCTCTACGCCGGCGCTTCGGGAACGGTCAGCTTCCAGACGACCAACCCCTGGAGCGGCAGCGACACCCTCACCTGCAGCGTTTCCAACCCCGCCTTCCGCTGTATCCAGGTGAGCAGGAGCGGCGGGACCGTGACCTGGTCGATCGGCCCGACGCCCTGAGCAGGGAGTCTTCGGTCAGGCGGTCGCCTCGTCCGGCGCGCCCTCGATGGCAAGGCAGATCCCCAGGGCGCCCGCCAGCGCAGCGAGCTGAGCCAGCGCTGAGACTTCCGTCCCGAGAGGAATCGTCGCCAGGGCGAGGAGCGCGGCCAGCGCCCGCCACGGGTGCAGCGGCAGCTTGAGGATGCGGCCGAAGAGCCCATGCCCGACCAGGAACAGCGCGGTGCCGCCACCAAGCGCCAGGGCCCGGGCGAAGTCGAGCGAGTCGAAGGGATGCCCGATTGCCCGCTCCAGCGCCGCGGCGTCGAAGATGATGCCCAGCAGGATCAGCAGGTGGGCCCAGTAGTAGGCCACGTTGGTGGCGTAGAACTCCCGCCTGGTGGGCGTCATCCGGCGTAGCGCGCCCTCCGCCTCTATGTCGTCCCCTCCGAAGTAGACCCACCAAAGCTCTGCGCTCACGATCAGGCCCAGCACGGCCACCGACAGCATCTCCCCGGTGATCTCGATCCCGGACGCTCCGATCCCGACCGCGACCACCGACTCGCCGAGCGCGACCATCACCACCAGGCCGTGGCGTTCGACGAAGTGGGAGGGCTGAATCCAGCCAGCCTCCTCTGGGACGAGCCATGGGGTGATGGCGAAGGTGGAGACGGCGAGGCCCCAGAGCACGTACTCCCAGGTTCCCCCGATGATCGTGGCCGCCAGGATCAGTGCCGCCGCGACGAGGTTCATGCGAGCGAAGCTCCAGACCCCGGGGACCGACCACCTCGCCGATTGCATGTAGAGCACCGTGTGGATCGCGATCACCGCGACGTAGGCGCAGGCGAAGACAACGCCGTTGCCGTCGAATGCCGTCGGGATCGTCAGCGAGATCACGAAGAAGGCGGCCATGCCCGCCATCAGCGGCAGGCGGAGGGCGGTGCGCACCGGCGGGACGGCGTTGGTGAGCCAGGCGAAGGCCGCGTACATCCACCAGATCGCAGTCAGCATGAGGACTATCTGGACCAGGCTCTCCCCGTCCGGCTTGCTCGCCAGAACGGCGGTCAGCTGGGTGATCGTGAAGACGAAGACGAGGTCGAAGAAGAGCTCGATCGACGAGACTCGGACCTCGTCCTGGCTCACCGCCGGGCCGCTGATGGCTCCTCCTTGGCGAGCTCGCGCTCGGCCTCGACGCCCTTGCCTTGGCCCTGTCCGTCGGTCATCGTGGTCATTCTCGTTACCAAGTCGGTCATCTCGCCGGAGAGTCCTGTCCGCGCTCGCCTCTAATTTCAGGGATCTGGTGACCGACACGCTTTTCGACAACGGGAACGGCGGAAGCGCCGAGGGGGCGCCGGCGACGGGCCCGGATACCCGCCTGCTGGGCGAGCTGTCCGACGGCGACGAGGTCAGGGGCGCCTTCGTGGTGCGGGAGCGCGATCGGCGCCAGAAGCGCAACGGCGAGCACTTCCTGCGAGTCGTGCTGGCCGACAAGACCGGCACCGTCCCGGCGATCGCCTGGGATGGCGTCGCCGAGCTCTTCGAGGCCTGCGCGCCGGGATCGATCGTCCTCGTCCGGGGCAGCTTCTCCATCCATTCTCAGTTCGGCAGGCAGATCAAGCTGGCCGCGGTCAAGCCGGCCGGGCCGGGCGAATATGACCCCGAGCAGCTGGCGGAAGGGCCGACGCGCTCGATCGAGCTGCTCGAGGCCGACCTTCGGGCGCTGATCGACACCGTGCAGGACCGATCGCTGCGTCAGCTGCTCGACCGCTTCTTCGGCGCCGGCACCGAGCCGTGGGCTCGCTTTCGCGAAGCGCCCGCCGCCAAGCACTATCACCAGGCCTATGCCGGCGGCTTGCTCGAGCACACCCTCTCGGTCGCCCAGGCGGTCAGCGCCGCGGCCAACTTCTTCCCCGGCATCGACCGCGAGATCGCGGTGACGGGGGCGTTGCTGCACGACATCGGCAAGACCGAGGCCTACAACGACGACCCTCTGGCCATCGACATGACCGACGCCGGCCGCCTCGAAGGCGAGATCCCGCGCGGCTACTACCTGGTGCGCCGGGAGATCGAGCAAATCGATGGCTTCGATCCCCGGCTCGCACAGGCGGTCCTCCACATCATCCTTTCCCACCACGGGCAGCTCGAGCACGGCTCGCCGGTCGTCCCGGCCACGCGCGAGGCGACCCTCGTCCACACGATGGACAACCTCGGCGGCAAGCTCGGCAGCTTCGACCGGCTCGAGAAGGAGCTGGCGGACGGCGAGAGCTGGTCCCGCTTCGACCGCGGCATCGACGGCTCGGCCTTCTTCGGCTCACGCGCCGCGTAGCTAGATACGCCCGCGCAAATTGCGCAAATCGTCTTCCGATCCGTAATAGGTGCGGATTGGGCGCCCGGGTCCCGCCTCTATCCTGCGTGCGCATGGCCAAGGACACCGAGAAGCTGATCCGCCAGCTCTCGCTGATCTCCTACCTCATGGCTCAGGGCAGGCCGACCTCGGCGCTCGAGATCAAACGAGAGGTGGAGGGGTACAGCGACATGAACGACGACGCCTTCGCGCGCCGCTTCTACGCCGACCGCGCGGAGCTCGACGCCCTCGGCATCACGCTCCAGGTCGAGAAGCCAGGAGAGAGCCTGCAGGGCTATGAGTCCGAGCTCTACTCGCTGCCGCCCGAGAACTACTACCTGGAGGAGATCCGCTTCGGCGACGACGAGCTGGCCGCACTGCAGACCGCGCTCCAGCTGCTCGACGGCGAGTTCGCCTACGCCGAGCCGCTGCGGCTGGCCCTACAGCAGGTCTCCTGGGGCCGGCCGAGCCCGCTGACGGCACCGGAGCAGTCCTCGGTCGAGGTCCGGATGACGGCCAAGGCCGACGGCGCCGAGGTCTCCCAGCGCCTGTCGAAGATCGAGACGGCGATCTCCCGGCGGAAGACGATTGAGTTCACCTACTACACGATTGAGCGGGACACGACCGAGAAGCGCAAGGTTGATCCCTACCACCTGGTCTATCGCGGCGGGCAGTTCTACTTGATCGGGCACTCGCACGAGCGCGAGGCGGTCCGGGTCTTCCGCCTCTCCCGCATCCGGGGCAAGGTCTCGTACGCCTCCAAGGCCGAGCACGACTTCGGCCCGCCCGAGGGCTTCGAGCGCCGCGACTACGCCCGCAAGGCCGAGTGGCAGCTGGGTGAGATCAAGGGCACGGCGAAGATCTTCCTGCGGGAGCGGATCGCCTGGCTCGTCGAGCGCGACTTCGGCACCTACGGGAAGTTCCGCAACCCCGGCCGGGGCGACGGCTCACCCGGCAAGGGCCGGATCTTCGAGACCGAGTACGCCTCCAGCCGCCAGATGGTCGCCTGGGTGCTGCACTGGCGGCAGAATGCGACGGTGCTGGATCCGCCCGAGCTCGCCGACGAGGTGGCCGAGCGCCTCGAGCTGCTCAACGAGCGCCACAGCCCCGGCTTCGAGCCGGCCGAGTCGGTGCGGACCGTGCCGCCGGCGCCGCGAACGGCCCGCTCGAACGGCCGCTCGGAGTCCTCGATCCGCCCCGAGAGGTTCGCGCGCCTCGTGACCCTGGCGGGGATGCTGATCGAGTCCGCCAAGGGCGACGCTCGCCTATCGACGGCCGACGTCGTGGAGCGTCTGCACGTCACCGAGGAGGAGCTGCGCGAGGACATCGACCTGCTCAACGTCGTCAACTTCGGCGGCGGCACGTACGTCCTCTACGCGGAGCTTCAGGGCGACGAGATCGAGGTCGACGCGGAGCCGTACGGCGACAACTTCGCCAAGCCGGCGCGGCTACTGCCGCTGGAGGCCAAGGCCCTGGTCGCCGCAATCGACCTGTTCGGCGACCATCTCCCGCAGACCGGCCTCACCAGCGCCCGGAAGAAGATCGTCGCCGCGCTCGGCCACGACCCCTCCGAGGAGGGCCTCGAGATCGCCGCGTCGGGCGGAGACGACTCCGACGTCGCCCGCAAGGTCAACAAGGCGATCGAGGGCCAGCGGGTCCTCTCCATCCACTACTACAAGGAGAACGAGGACGAGTTCACCAAGCGCGAGATCGAGCCCTACCGGCTCGCCAACGGCCCGGAGGGCTGGTACGTCGCCTCCTACGACCGCCGCCGCGAGGACGTCCGCCACTTCCGGCTCGACCGCATCAAGGAAGCGGAGATCTCGAGGGAGAGCTTCGAGCCCCGTCCCGAGGTCGAGGAGATCGCCGCGATCGAGGGAGGCTGGCTCTCCGGCGAGAACGTGCCGGCGGCCGACGTGGCGCGCGTCTGGGTTTCCCCGGAGCGCGCTCGCTGGGCACGCGAGGAGCACACGGTGACCGAGGAGCTCGCGGACGACGCGGTCCTGATCGAGGTCCCCTACGGCAGCACGGACTGGCTGCTTCGGGAGATCCTCAAGGGGGCCGGCGAGCTCGTCGTGCTGGAACCGGAGAGCGCCCGCGAGGCGATCGCGCAGGAGCTCCGGGTCGACGCCGGCGCCACGGCCGTCAAGGCCGCCTAGATCAGCCCCAGTTGAACTTGAACGGGCCGGGCTTGAGCTTGATCTGCTGGGCAGAGAGGTTGTAGAACGATGCGTTCGTGCCGGCGGGCAGGCTCGTCACCGATCCCGTGATGAATGGATCCTGGGTGGTCACCTGGAAACCGACAAATCCGGATACCGGCCTGGACGTGGCGTTCTCGATCGTGAGTTGATTGCCGCGAAGAAGTACCTGGGACGGGTTGTCGACTATCACGTTGAATCCCTGAGTCCCGGGACTGGAGAAATTGGCGTTCGTGAACGTCGCCGTGAACTTCCCGCCGAACCCCGGAAGGCTGTCGAAGTCGAAGGTCAGCGTGGCCAGTTGAGTCGGATCGATGAACAGGGCGACCCGCCCGAACCGGCGGGCAAGGCGAGGGTCGGCCAGCTTCCGGAAGCGCCCCAGGCCACCGGTGGCGTCGGCCTTCGCGGGGAGCGCGCGGAAGGCGACATTCCCTCCTTCGAGCAACCGAGGGCGCCGGAGCTCGAGGATCTGCACATCGCGGTCCTCCGGGGCATCCGCGACGACCACGGCCGCGGTCGGAGGATGCTGACGGAAGCCCTTGGGCTTCCAATCCCGGATGAAGCTCCTGGTCTTCCTGACGTCGCCGACCGGATCGTGAAGGACCAACTTGAAAGCGCGTCGATTCCCCGCGAGCGCATGGAGCCGACCACCCGCCGCCTTGAGGACGTAGAGGCTCCGCGCGCCATCAGACCGCTGTACCGCGGACGCCGAACCCACGTAGAGCACCGCCGCGATCACGGCGACGGTCGCGGTCAGAATGCACCGGACGCTCGTCGGTCGTCCCCGTCGATAGGTCCCGCCCACCCCTCGGATTGTGGGCCGGGCCCTTTAGGGGATCAACCGCAGTATTCGCGAAGCTAGGCAGTCCCGGCGGCCGCTTCGGCAGCGGCGTCCATCGCTTCCTGCGGCGCGGCGCCCGAGGCATAGCGATGGTGAATCCCCAGAGCGTTGCCGTCCGGGTCCTGAAAGATCGCCTGCTTGCAGACCCCGCTGTCGATCACGTCGGTGACGAACTCGATGCCCCGCGACTCCAGCTCCGCCTTGGCGGCGTCGAAGTCGTCGACGTGGAACTCGAACGGCGTGCTGTTGGGGGAGAACTCGATCCCGAAGGCATCGACCTGCATCAGAGCGATCGTCACGGTCCCGGTCTCGAACTCACCGGCCGGCATCTCTCCCCATTGCTTCCCGAAGGGCAGGCCGAGGGTCTCGCCGTAGAACTTCCTGGCGGCCTCCCAGTCCTTGGTCGGGAAGGCGATGAAGTCGACGCCGTTGAGCAGCTGCGTTTGTGCGGTCATGCCCTCACCCTTTCATATCGCTACGGCCGCCCGGCATGCGGAGCGGGCGCCTCGGCCATCAGCACCTGGCCGCTCCGCTCGCCGTCGGCGATCCCGCCGGTCCCGGTCCATTCCTGCGCGACGATGAACAGGGTTCGACCGTGCAGTCCGCCGAGCATGCACGCGAAGCAGCCGCGATCGGCCTCGACCGTGTCCAGCACCTCGCCGCCCTCGCGGACGCGGACACACCGCCGGTTCGGGACGTCCGCGTACCAGACGGCCCCCTCGGCGTCCATGCAGATCCCGTCGGGGACACCGTCGCCGAGGTCGGCCCACACACGCCCTTCGGAGAGGCCACCATCGTCGCCGATGTCGAACGCCGTCAGCTGCTTGGCATAGGACTCGGCCACGATCAGTGTCGCGTCGTCGGGAGCGATCGCCATCCCGTTCGGGAACATCAGGCCCTCTCCCACCCGCCTGGCCGAACCGCCGGGATCGAGCAGGGCGACGCATCCGGGGGCGGGATCCTCGCCGCCCATCAGGTCGAACTCGGCGCCGTTGACGTAGACGTTGCCGCGATCGTCGGCGACGATCTCGTTCCAGCCGTACTCGGTGAGCGCGTTCAGGTCTGCGTGGGTGGCCAGTGAGCCGTCGGCCTCCAGCCGCAACAGGTTCCGCCCCGCCGTGATCAACATGGGCCCGTCCGGGATCCAGTCGATCGAGAAGGGAAACGCGTCGACTCGGGCGATCACCTCGCTGCGGCCCTCGAGATCGACGGCGACGACCTCGTGGGCCAGCCAATCGGAGAACCAGAGGCGGCCGTCGTGCCAGCGCGGCGATTCGCCCATGGCGATCCCTTCCATCAGGGTCGCGACGGTCGATCGGGCGGTCACGGTTTTCCGTCATTGCCGGCGGCGGGCCGATAGGTCGCGACGACCACGCCCGTGGTCGTGGTGACGCTGTCCATCAGCTCGAGTGCGGCGTGGGCGCCGTCGTCGAACAGTCGTTGCCCGGAGCCGAGGACGAGCGGGTGGATCAGGAGCAGGTACTCGTCGATCAACCCGCGGCGCATCAACGAGCGGGCGAGCTCCCCGCTGCCGAGCAGCCCGAGGTCCTCGTCCGCCTCTTCCTTCAGGGAGGCGACCGCATCGACCGCGTCGCCCTCGAGCAGGGTGGAGTTCTGCCAGGGAAGGGGCTCCGTCAGCGTCCGGGACGCGACGTACTTCCGGGCCGCGTTAAGGGCCTCGCTGTAAGGATTGCCCTCCTGATTCGGCCAGACCTTCGCGAAGTCCTCGTATGTGCGGCGGCCGAGCACGAGCGGCCCGCCCCGCGACCGTGACATCCGCTCTCCCATCGCGCGGCCCAGCACCTCATCCGCGTACGGAATCCCCCAGCCTCCGTGCTCGAACCCTCCTCTGACGTCCTCGTCCGGCCGCGCGGGCGACTGCATCACCCCGTCCAGCGTCAGGAACTCGGTGACCGTCAGCCTCCCCATCACCCGCCCGCCCGCGTGTAACGCAGCGAACCGGGCGTCGTCAGGTGCTCGCCCGTCTCCAGCAGGGTCTTGAGGCCGGAGAGGATCATCGGCCAGCCGCCGTAGAGCTCGCCGCTTACGTCGATCGGGAGCTGGTCGTGGATCACCGTCAGCTGACACGAGTCGCCGACCTTCCTGATCTCCCAGGTGACGCGCGACTGGCCGACGGCCTCCACCTCGTCGCTCCACAGGGCGGTCATCGTCTGGACGAGCCGGTTGGGGGGATCGACCTCCAGATTCTCGCCCTCGGCGATCTCGATCACGCCGGGGACACCGGAGCTGTACTTGGACCCGGGTGTCCATTCCGAGGTGGTGGCGACCCCGAAGCTATACTTCGCCCTCATCTCCGGATCGGTGATCGCCTCCCAGAGGCGCTCCGGCGTGGTCTTGATGTAGATCTCGAACACCGCCGTCCCGCTGCTCCCATCTGAGTCCGGAACGAGGGCGATCTGATGTGGAACCTCGAATTCCTCAGGCAACGTCTTCCTCCTCGAGTTCTCGTTTCAGGCCCGTGAGTCCGGAGACCCAGGGCTCGGCGTACTTGCTGACCCAGCGTTCGTAGACGAGCCGGATCGGGACGGGGTTCAGGAAGTGGAGCTTTTCGCGGCCCCTTCTGCGGGTGACCACCAGGTTCGCCTGCTCGAGCAGCTTCAGGTGCTTCATCACGCCGAAGCGCGACATCGGCAGGCGTTCCCCGAGCGCGCTCAGCGACTGCCCGTCGTGCTTGAAGAGCTGGTCGAGCAGGTCGCGACGGGTCGGGTCGGCGAGCGCCTTGAACACCTCGTCCATGCCGGCGAGTATAGGTGACTGTTTGGTCACGTGTCAAGGAACAGTCAGAATCAGGGCCGATGCCGATCGACCTCGAGCGCCTCACCGCCCCCAACCCGAGCCCGATGACCCTGGAGGGGACCAACACCTACGTCGTGGGCCGAGACCCGGCGGTCGTGATCGACCCCGGCCCGGACGACGCGGGCCACATCGAGGCGGTCCGCAAGGCAGCCGAGGCGCGCGGCGGCATCGGCACGGTCCTGCTCACCCACGACGACGCCGACCACCTCGCCGGGGTCGAGCCGCTCGGGATAGACCCGGCCCGGCCGGCCGACGGCGAGACGGTCGCCGGGCTCACCGTCCTCGCCACCCCCGGCCACGCCGCCGAGCATCTCTCGTTCCTCCTACCCGACGCCGCCCCCGGACGCGAAGCGGAGGAGGCGGCGTCTTATGCATGCTTCTGCGGGGACCTGATCCTCGGCCAGGGATCGACGATCGTCGGGCCCCGCGAGTTCGGCGGGTCGCTCGCCGACTACATGGAGTCGCTGCGCAGGCTCCAGAGCCTCGACCTGAGCGTGCTTTATCCCGGCCATGGGCCGGAGGTCCTCGACCCGCAGGGGAAGATCGCCGAGTACATGGCCCATCGCCAGGAGCGCGAGGATCGCCTGGTCGCCGCGCTGGATCGAGGGGTGCGCTCGCGGGCCGCGCTGCTCGCCGAGGTCTGGGACGACGTGCCCGAGAAGCTCCGGATGCCCGCCGGGATCGCGATGGAGGCCCACCTCGAGAAGCTCGAGGACGAGGGGCGCGTGCCGGCGGATCTGCGCGACTGACCCGCCCCCTGGTATGAACCTCAGATGCGTCTGGATGCAGCCCGGCTACTGCGCGGTGGCGCCAAGGGGATGGGGATCGGCGGCGCGCTCTTCGGCGCGACGGTGGCCGGCATCTGGTGGCGCCTCTTCCGACAGCCGCTTCCGCGGACGAATGGGAACCTGACGGTCAGGGGGCTGGAGGGCCGCGTCGAGATTGCGCGCGACCGCTGGGGGATGCCCACCGTGCGGGCCCAATCGGCCGCCGACCTCTGGTTCGGGCAGGGCTTCTGCCACGGCCAGGACCGCCTCTGGCAGATGGACGTCCAGCGCCGGATCTGCTCGGGGCGGGTGGCCGAGATCGCCGGCCGGGCAGGCCTGCCGGTGGACCGGCTGATGCGCACGCTCGGCCTGCGCCGCGTCGCCCTGCGCGAGGAGACCGAACTGGGGGACGACCTGCGCCCGCTCCTCGATGCCTATTGCGCGGGCGTCAACGAGGCCGCGCGAACCGCGTCTGCGCCGACGGCCGAGTTCCAGCTCCTTCGCCTCGAGTTCGAGCCATGGAGGCCCGCCGACATGCTCGCCGGCGGCAAGCTCCTCTCCTTCGGCCTCTCCACCAACTGGGAGCGCGAGTTGCTGCGGGCCGACCTCGTCCGTGAGCTGGGCGAGGAGCGCGCCGCCAGGATCGACCCCACCTACCCGAAGGGCAACCCCATCGTGCTCCGGCCCGGCCAGGGCTTCGATGGCGACGGGCTCAGGCTCGCCGAGCAGATCGGCCGCGTCCGGGACCAGATCGGCCTGGCGGCCGCCGCGAGCGGCTCGAACAACTGGGCGGTGAGCCCGAGCCGATCCGCCACGGGCGGCGCACTGCTCGCCGGGGATCCGCACCTGCCCAGCGGCATGCCGGGCGTCTGGTACGAGATCGCCCTCGAGCTCGACGGCAGGACCTGCCGCGGAGCCTCGATCCCGGGGCTGCCCGGGATCTCGCTGGGCCAGAACGACGACGTCGCGTTCGCCTTCACCAACGTCATGGCGGACGTCGAGGACCTGTACGTCGAGCGGATCGATGGCGAGAGCTATGAGTTCGAGGGAGAGACGCGGCCGCTCGAGATCGTCGAGGAGCCGATCGCCGTCCGCGGCCAGGAGGGGCCCGAGCGCCATGAGGTGCGAATCACCCACCACGGCCCGATCGTCAACCGGGCGCTGGGCGCCGACGACGAACAGCCGCTCGCGCTGCGCTGGGCCGCGCTGGACGAGCCGTCCATCTCGCTCGCGCACCTGGGTGTGCTCGAGCCGCGGAGCGGCCCGGAGCTGGTCGAGCTCCTCCGCCCGGTGACGATGCCCGTCTCGAACCTGGTCTGGGCCGATCGGCACGGATCGATCGGCTACAAGATGATCGGCAGGATCCCGAAGCGAAAGGGCGACTGCCCCGATCTCCCCAAGCCGGGCTGGACGGGCGAGTTCGAGTGGGACGGCTGGATCCCCTACGACGAGCTGCCGGAGCTGATCGATCCCGAGCAGGGGTACATCGTCACCGCGAACAACCGGGTGGTCGACAGCCCCTACCCGCACCACATCACCAGCGACTGGCTCGACGGCTACCGGGCCGCGAGGATCGAGCAGCTCTTGGAGGAGACCGACGAGCACGACCTGGAGAGCTTCCGGCGCATGCAGACCGACCTCTATTCGATCCCGGGCGACGAGGTCGTTCACCGGCTGGCCCGCCTCGAGCCCACGAGCCAGCGAGAGACGAGCGCGATCGAGCGCCTGAAGAGCTGGGATCGGACTCTCTCTCCGAAGACCGTGGCCGGGACGATCTACCAGGCGTTCCTGCTGCGACTCGCGCGAGAGTTCACGAGGGCGGCGATCGGCGACCGGGATCTCTCCGACCGCTATCTCGACCGGGCGGACAACGGCTTCATCTCCCACGTCACCTCGCCCTGGCGCTGGTACTCCCACCTGCTGGAGCTCTGGGAGGAGGCGGACGAGGAGCTGATCGGGGGATCCTGGGACGAGCTGGTCCTCGAGGCCCTGCGCGGGGCGCTCGACGACCTTGAGGAGCGATTTGGCCCGGACCCCGAGCAGTGGCAATGGGGCCAGGTCCATGCGCTGCAGTTTCCGCACGCGCTGGGCGCCCTCCACCCTGCGTCGGAGTGGGTCTTCAACCGCACGCTGCACCCCGGCGGCGGGCAGGAGACCGTGGCGCAGATCGCCTACGACCCCAACGACCCCTACCACGCGATCTGGGCCCCGAGCTGGCGGATGGTGGCCGACCCCGCCGCGCCCGGCCACTCGCAATGGCAGGCGTTCACCGGCCAGTCGGGGCACGCCTGGAGCAGCCACTACGACGACCTCCAAGCCGGCTGGGAGGCGGGCGAGATGCAGCCGATGGCCGGCGAGGGACCGTTCGAGACGCTCGCGCTGATTCCGGACAGCGGCTAGTGCCCTCCCGCCGCGACCAGATCAAGCTCTCCGACAAGGAGCAGCGCGAGCTGCTCGACGCCGAGCGGATCGTCGTCGTCTCGTCGATCGGCCCGCGCGGCTGGCCGCACATGATGCCCCTCTGGTACGTCCCGCGCGACGGGGAGATCTGGGTCTGGACCTTCGCCAAATCCCAGAAGGTGAAGAACCTGGAGCGCGACCCCCGCGCGACGCTGTTGATCGAGACGGGGTTCGAGTACGGCGAGCTGCGGGGGGCGCAGATCGAGGCCGAGGCGGAGCTGATCCGAGACGTCGACCGGATCGTCGACTTCGCCAAGGACCTCACCGTCCGCTACAGCGAGGGAATCGAGTCCGTGGAGGGCGACGCGGCCGCCGCCCTGCAGGCACAGGCCCCGAAGCGGGTCGCGATCCACTTCCACCCCAAGCGCGTGGCGACCTGGGACCACCGCAAGCTCGGCGGCGTCTACTGACCCGGAGCTACCGGGTTTTGGGAGGCGCCTTGCAGGTCCCCAATTTCGATGACGATTTTCCCCGAAAGTGGCAGAATCACCGCGCTCTCGTGACGACCACGACTAGGGGGACTCCATGCGACGGATCGCAATTGCACTGACGGCTCTGGGAATCATGGTGCTCGGCGCCGGAACCGCCCAGGGGGCCGTCCTCAGCAGCTTCGGCGGCACCGTCTACTACATCGCCGGCCAGGGTGAGCGAAACGACGTGGTGGTCGGCACCGACCGCGTGCTCGGCCTGACCGTGTACACGTTCACGGATGCCGACGCCAACCCGATCCAGATCGGGGGCGGCGTATGCGAGCTGATCAACGGCGTCGGTAGCTGCTCAACGGCCGGGATTCACAGCCTCTTCATCAACGTCCGCGACCGCGACGACACGGCCCAGATCTCCACATCGGGCGGCAGCGGCCTCTTCGCGCCTCTGATCCCGACGACGATCATCGGCGGCCGCGGCGTGGACGTGCTGACGGGCGGCGTCAGTGCAGACGTCCTCAAGGGGAACAACGGCAGGGACACCCTGCGCGGTCGTCAGGGACCGGACGTCTACAAGGGCGGCCGCGGTTCGGACACCCTGCAGACGCTCGACGGTCAAGCCGACACGTTCATCTCCTGCGGAAACGGCAGGCGCGACCTGGTGCGTGCGGACAAGCAGGACCCGAAGCCGAAGAGCTGCGAATTGGGTGGCCGCAAGCCTGGCAAGCAGTTCTAGCTCGCGAATCCGTCTCGCGGGCTAGCCTCTCCCGCGCATGGAAGATCTAAAGGGGTTGATCCTCTCGGGAGGAGCCGGGACTCGTCTGCGCCCGATCACCCACACATCCGCCAAGCAGCTGGTGCCGGTGGCCAACAAGCCCGTGCTCTTTTACGGGATCGAGGCCCTGGTCGAGGCCGGGATTGTGGAGATCGGGATCATCATCGCGCCCGAGACCGGCGAGGAGATCCGGCAGGCGGTCGGCGACGGGTCGGCGTTCGGCGCCTCGATCACCTACATCGAGCAGGAGGCGCCGCTGGGGCTCGCCCACGCCCTGCTCACCGCCGAGGACTTTCTCGGCCAGAGCCCGTTCGTCATGTACCTCGGGGACAACCTGCTCCGGGACGGGATCGTCGAGCTCGTCGAGGTCTTCCGCAAGAACGAGCCCGACGCGCTGATCCTGCTCACGCAGGTGGACGACCCCTCCTCCTACGGCGTCGCCGAGCTCGACGGGGACAGGGTCATCCGGCTGGTCGAGAAACCGAAGGATCCACCCAGCAACCTGGCCCTGGTGGGCGTCTACATGTTCGGGCCCTCGATCTTCAAGGCCGCGCACGAGATCGAGCCGTCGCCCCGCGGCGAGCTCGAGATCACCGACGCGATCGACGCCCTGATCGAGTCCGACCTTCGCGTTGAGCCCCATGTCGTCAAGGGCTGGTGGAAGGACACGGGGATGCTCGAGGACATGCTCGAGGCCAACCGGCTCGTGCTCGAGGACATCGAGCTGCGAATCGACGGCGAGCTCGACACCGCCTCGCGCGTCGAGGGCAGGGTCGTCATCGAGAAGGGAGCGAAGCTGGAGCGGACGGTCGTGCGCGGCCCGGCGATCATCGGCGCCGGGACACAGATCTCCGACTCCTATATCGGCCCCTACACGGCGATCGACTGCGACGTGGTGATCACGGGCTCCGAGGTCGAGCACTCGATCGTCCTGGCGGGTTCCAGCATCCGAGACCTGCACGCCCGGATGGAGGCCAGCCTGCTCGGCAAGAACGTCAGCCTGAGCCGCAGCGAGGGAATGCCCAAAACTCTGCGGTTCCTGGTGGGCGACAACGCGAACATCTCGATCCCATGAAGCTGATGGTCACCGGAGCCGGAGGCATGCTCGGCCAAGACATCGTCCGGCTGGCCGAGGGCATGCGCCATCAGGTGGTCGCGCTCACCCACGACGACCTCGACGTGACCGACCCGGCCAAGGTCGAGCGGTTGATCACCCGCGAGCGCCCCGGGGCCGTGATCAACTGCGCGGCCTGGACCAACGTGGACGGCGCCGAAGAGTCCGAGCACGATGCCTCAGTGGTCAACTCCCAGGGCGCGGGGTTCGTGGCGGGCGCCGCGGCCAAGGTCGGCGCCAAGCTCATCTACCCGTCGACCGACTACGTCTTCAACGGAACCGGCGGCCCCTACGGGGAGTCCGATGATCCCGACCCGATCAACGCCTATGGGCGGACGAAGCTGGCCGGGGAGCGCGCCACCGCCCTGGTCAACGGGCGGAGCTTCATCGTCCGGACCTCATGGGTCTTCGGCCCCCATGGGGGCAACTTCGTCGAGACGATGCTGCGTCTGGGCGAGGGGGGCGGGCCCGTCGTCGTCGTCCACGACCAGGTCGGATGCCCCACGTATACGGGCCACCTGGCCGTCGGCCTGCTGCGCCTGGTCGACAGCTCCGCCTACGGCATTCACCACATGGCGGGCGAGGGGAGCTGCTCCTGGTACGAGTTCGCGATGGAGATCTTCCGGCAGGCCGAGGTCGTCACCCGGGTGATGGCCTCGACCACGGACATGATGGAGCGGCCCGCGACGCGCCCGGCGAACTCGGTCCTGGTCAGTCGCAGATCCGCCCCGATCAAGCTGCCCACCTGGCAGCGCGGCCTCTCCGATTACCTCGCCCGCCGTGGCCACCTCGAGGACGAGGAGGCTCCGAAGCAGCGCTCGAGCTCCTCGCGCCGCCAACCCATGCTCGACTGGACCAAGCGCGAGCGGGAGGAGAGGGAGGCGGACGGCGAAGAGATCACGGGCGAGGACGAGCTGCCGCTCGACGACGTCACCTGGGAAGACGGGCCCGACGGAGCGGACACGGGGCAGGACGCGGCATGAAGCTCCTCGTCGCCGGCGGCGCCGGCTTCATCGGATCGAACTACGTGCGGCTGCGCCTCGAGGGCAACCCCGGCGACTCCGTGCGCGTGCTCGACAAGCTCACCTATGCCGGCCGCCGCGAGAACCTCGAGGGACTGCCCTCAGACCGCTTCGAGCTGGTCGAGGCCGATATCGCCGACCGCGAGGCCGCCCGGGCCGCCGTCGACGGCTGTGACGCGGTCGTCAACTTCGCCGCCGAATCTCACGTCGATCGCTCGATCGAGGCGCCGGGCGAGTTCATCACCACGGACGTCTTCGGCACGTACGTGCTGCTCGAGGCGGCGCGCGACGCCGGCGTCCGCTATCTGCAGTTCTCGACCGATGAGGTCTACGGTGACTTCGAGATGGGATCGGCTACCGAGGAGTCGCCCCTCGCACCATCCTCCCCGTACTCCGCCTCCAAGGCCGGCGGCGACCTGCTCGTCTGGGCGTTCGCTCGCACCTACGGCGCGGAGGCGCTGATCATGCGCGCATCCAACAACTACGGCCCCTACCAGTACCCCGAGAAGCTGATCCCGCTCTGCATACTCAACGCGCTTGCCGGCGACCCGCTGCCGGTGTATGGCGACGGCATGCAGGTCCGCAACTGGCTGTACGTCGAGGACTGCTGCTCGGCGGTGGACGCCGTCCTCGAGAGCGGAGACCCCGGCAACGTCTACAACGTGGGCGGCCCCGACGAGCTGCCGAACATCGACGTGATCAGGCAGATCCTCGCGCTCACGGACCGGGACGAGTCGCTGGTCTCATACGTCAAGGATCGCCCCGGACACGACCGACGCTACTCGCTTTCCGCCGCTCGCCTCGAGGCCCTCGGGTGGAATGCGGCCGTTGGCTTCGACGAGGGAATCGAGCGCACCGTGCACTGGTACCGCGAGAACGAGGCGTGGTGGGCCCCAATCCGCTCAGGTGATTACAAGGAGTACTACGAGCGCCACTACGGCAAGGCGCTTAAGTAAGCGGAGAGCACGTTTGAAGAAGACGCCGACGGAGGCGCCTTGCTAGAACCAACAGTTCCAGCATGACGCGCTACCTGACCCGTCTCGCCGACATCGCCTACCGTCGCCGCGGCCGCGTCGTTGCCGGATGGATCGTCGCGATGATCGTGATCATCGGGGTGGGTTCCTCGCTCAAGGGGGAGTTCAACGCCGACTACAACACGCCCGGCTCGGAATCGAAGGCGGCGAGCGACATCACCCAGCAGCGCTTCGGGGGGTACTCCGGGCAGGAGATCTACGTCGTCTGGAGGGACCCGGCAGGGGTCCGCTCCCCCGCCGCCCAGCAGCGGATGAACGCCTTTTTCGCCCAGGCCGAGAAGGTCAACCACATCTCGAATCACACCGGGATTCGCGTCTCGCAGAACGGGCAGTACGGCACGACGACGCTGCCGCTGACCGTCCCCGGCTGGGACGTGACCAAGGACCAGGGCAAGCAGCTGATCGACGCGGCCCAGGCGAACGCCGGCAACGGGCTCGAGATCAAGCTCGGCGGCGATCCGATCCAGCGAGCCGAGTCGCAGGCGAGCCCGGAGGGGATCGGCCTCTTCGCTGCCGCGATCGTCCTGCTGATCGCCTTCGGCTCGGTGGTGGCGGCCGGCCTGCCCCTCGGGATCGCCCTGGCCGGTCTCGGCATCTCCTCGGCGGGCCTGATCCCTCTGCTCGCGAACGTCATCGACGTCCCCAACTGGACGACCGCCGTCTCGGGCCTGATCGGGATCGGCGTCGGCATCGACTACTCGCTGCTCGTCCTCACCCGGTTCCGCACGGCGATGCGGGAGGGGAAGGGCCGCCACGACGCCGTGGTCGAGGCGGTCACCACGGCCGGTCGCAGCGTGATCATCGCCGGCTGCACCGTCGTGATCGCGGTACTCGGCCTCTTCCTGACGGGGCTCTCGTACATGTACGGCGTCGCGCTCTCGGCGGCGATCGCCGTCCTCGTCATGATGCTCGCGTCGATCACCCGCTTCCGGCGCTGCTCTCCTACCTCGGCCCGAGGGTCGACCGCCTTCACATCCCGTTCCTCGGACGGGCGCTGCGCGACGACACGAGCGGCAAGGAGTCGCCGGCGGCTCGCTGGAGCCACATGGTGCAGCGGCATCCCTGGACGGCGGCGATCGTCGCGACCGCCATCCTGCTCGCCCTGGCGGCGCCCGCACTCGGCATGCGGCTGGGATTCCCGGATGCGGGCAACGACCCGCCGGACTCGATGACCCGGCAGGCCTACGACCTGATCACCGACGGCTTCGGGCCGGGCACCAACGGTCCGGTGATCGTCGCCGCCACGCTGCCCAGCTCCTCGGACAAGGCGACGATGGACGTCCTGGCGAACAAGATCCGCTCGGATCCCGACGTCGCCTTCGTCGGCCCGACCAGGGTCAACTCCGCGGGCGATGCCGCGCTGATCCCGGTGATCCCGAAGAGCTCCCCCCAGGCCAGCGAGACGACCGACCTCGTCCACCGGCTGCGGGACGACATCGTGCCGAGCGCGGTGGGCGGCTCCGGGATCGACGTCCAGGTCGGCGGCGTGACCGCAGCGCTCGAGGATCAGAGCGCGTTCATCAAGGGCCGGATGCCGATCTTCATCATCGGCGTGGTCGGCCTCTCCTTCCTGCTGCTCCTCGTCGCCTTCCACTCTCCCTTCATCTCGCTGAAGGCAGGGGTCATGAACCTGCTCTCCGTGAGCGCCGCCTACGGCGTGATGACCCTGGCGTCCAACGGCGGGGGCCTCAGCAACCTGATCGGCATCGACCACGAGGTGCCGATCGCGCCGTTCATGCCCGTGATGATGTTCGCGATCCTCTTCGGCCTCTCGATGGACTACGAGGTCTTCCTGGTCTCGCGGATCCGCGAGGAGTACCTGAAGGACGGAGACACGCGCCGCGCGGTTGCCGATGGCCTGGCGAAGACGGCTCGGGTTATCACCGCCGCAGCGGCGATCATGGTCGTGGTGTTCCTCGCCTTCCTCGCGTCCTCGGACACCTTCCTGAAGCTGTTCGGGATCGGGCTCGCCTCGGCGATCTTCCTCGACGCCACGGTGGTGCGAATGGTGCTCGTGCCGGCAGTGATGCAGCTCCTCGGCAGGCGGAACTGGTGGATCCCGGACTGGCTGGAGAGGATCCTTCCCCGCCTGGACGTCGAGCGGGTCGCCGTGGGTACGGCGGAGGGCTCTCCTAGCCGAGCCGGTTGAGCAGCTCAAGCTCGCGGTCGAGCATCAGCCCTGCCGAATTCTCGTCGTAGTCCGGCCCAGCCGGATCGGCGAACAGGTGCCCCTCCCCCGGATAGGTGAAGACCTCGACGTCCGCCCCCGCCGTCTCCGCCGCCCGCACGAGAGCCTCGACGCGGCTTGCGTCCATCTCCGGATCCGTCGCCTTGCTGTGCACCTGACCGGGCACGCCGTGAGGCCAGCGCGAGTCGCCCAGGCTGGCGGCCGGGGCGGTCCCGTGCATCAGCAGCACCGCCCGCGCGCCGGGGCGAGTCAGCGCGAAGTAGTGGGCGGTCGACGCTCCCATCGAGAACCCGGCGTAGACCAGGTCGGCCGGCAGCTCGTCGAGCGCCCGGGCGGCACGCGCCATCAGCTCCGGCACCCCGAGCTCGTCGCGGTGGGCGATGCCATTCTCAAGCCGGTCGAAGGTGACGCCGTCGAACAGATCGGGCGTCTCGACCTCATGCCCCGCCTCTCGGAGCGAATCGGCCCAGCCGCGCACGTCCGCCCGGAGGCCCTGAGCGTGGTGAAACAGGACGACGTTCGCCACCGGCACTTCATATCGAATCCGGGAGCCGGTCGGGCTCGATCGGTAAGGTCGGTAGGTTCGGCATGAGTACGCCCGCGACCCCAAAGTCACCCCTGGAGCCCTTCTCCGAGCCGGTCAGGAAGTGGTTCGAGGCCTCCTTCGAGGCCGCCACGCCCGCCCAGGCGGCGGGCTGGCCCGCGATCGCCTCAGGGGAGCACACGCTGATCTGCGCCCCAACCGGCTCCGGGAAGACCCTGGCGTCGTTCCTCTGGGGGATCGACAAGCTCTCGAGGGAGCCGGAGCGCCTCGGCCAGGGAGTCCGGATCGTCTACATCTCCCCGCTCAAGGCGCTCTCCTACGACATCGAGCGCAACCTGAGGGCGCCGCTACAGGGAACCGGGGCCCCGATCTCGGTCGCGCTGCGCACCGGGGACACCCCGCAGTCGGAGCGCCGGGCGATGCGGCGCGAGCCGCCGGACATCCTGATCACGACGCCGGAGTCGCTCTACCTGATGATCAGCTCTCAGGCCCGCGAGATCCTCGGCGGGGTCGAGGCTGTGATCGTCGACGAGATCCACGCGGTTGCCCCGTCGAAGCGAGGGTCCCATTTGGCGCTGACTCTCGAACGACTTGACCATTTGGTTGCTGGCGCGCGGGTCCTGTCGCCCACCCGCGCGAGCATCCAGAGGATTGGACTTTCGGCGACTCAACGGCCGTTGGAGCGCATCGGCGAGTTTCTCGTGGGGGCAGGGCGGGAGTGCGAGATCGTCGACGCCTCCGAGCCCAAGCAGCTCGACCTGGAGATCGTGGTCCCGGTCGAGGACATGGTCGAGCCGAGTCCGCTCTCCAACAAACGTCGCGACGGCGCTGACACGGGCAAGACGCCCCATCCCAATCAGAAGCACTCGCCGGAGCGGATCGACCCCGGCCCGATCGACGCCTCCCAGGACCCGGCCACCAACACCCGCTCGATCTGGCCCGCGATCTATCCGGAGCTGCTCCGCCTGGTGCGAGAGCACAACTCGACCATCGTCTTCGTCAACAACCGCCGAGCCTCAGAGCGGATCGCCAAGCGTCTCAACGAGATGCACAACGACGAGCCAGAAGCCGAGCTCCCGGCCACGGAGCATGCTGGGCAAGGCGATTCTCGGGCGCGACAGGACCCGCCCGCCGAAATCGCTCGCGCTCATCATGGGTCCCTCAGCCACGAGGAGCGCGCCGTCGTGGAGGAGCTGCTCAAGTCCGGCGAGCTCCCCTGCCTGATCGCCACCTCCTCGCTGGAGCTGGGCATCGACATGGGCGCGGTGGATCTGGTGATCCAGGTGGAGTCGCCCAAGTCCGTCACCCGCGGCCTGCAGCGAGTCGGCCGCGCCGGGCACACGCTCGGCGAGGTCTCCAAGGGACGGATCTTCCCGAAGTTCAGGGCCGACCTGCTCGAGTGCGCCGTGGTCGCCAGGCGCATGCGCTCGGGCGAGATCGAGGAAACGGTCATCCCCCAGAACCCGCTCGATGTGCTCGCGCAGCACCTGGTCTCGATGGCGGCCCTGGACGAGTGGGAGATCGATGACGTCGAGAAGGTGGTCCGCTCGGCGCAGCCATTCGCGGAGCTCTCGCGCGAGCAGCTGGAGAACGTCCTGGACATGCTCGATGGCCGCTACCCGTCGGAGCGCTTCGCCGAGCTGCGCCCCCGGATCGTCTGGGACCGCACCAAGGGAACGATGCGCGGCCGGCCAGGAGCGCGTCAGCTCGCGGTCGCCAACGCCGGGACGATCCCCGACCGCGGCCTCTATGGCGTCCACCTCCCCGACGGCCGGCGAGTGGGCGAGCTCGACGAGGAGATGGTCTACGAGGCGCGCCCCGGCCAGACCTTCCTGCTCGGCGCGAGCACCTGGCGGATCGAGGAGATCACCCGCGACCGGGTGATCGTCACGCCGGCGCCCGGCACACCCGGCGCGGTGCCGTTCTGGCGCGGCGATGGGATCGGCCGGCCCGCCGAGCTCGGCAAGGCGATCGGCGCTTTCAGCCGCGAGGCGGTCAACGCGGATCCGAAGAAGCTCGCGAAGGAGAACGACCTCGACAAGCTCGCCGCCCAGAACCTCGTCAACTACCTGACCGAGCAGCAGGCGGCCACGCGGGTCGTCCCCTCCGACGAGGCGATCGTGATCGAGCGCTTCCGCGACGAGATCGGCGACTGGCGCCTCTGCGTCCTCTCTCCCTTCGGCGGCCGCGTGCACGCTGCCTGGGGCCTGGCGCTCGCGGCGAAGATCCGCGACGAGAAGAACTTGGAGGCCGACGCGATCTGGTCGGACGACGGCATCGTCATCCACCTCCCCGACGCCGACGAGCCGCCCCCAGGCGACCTGGTGATGGTCGAGCCGGACGAGCTGGAGGACCTGGTGATCCGCGAGCTCTCGGGCTCGGCCCTGTTCGGCGCCCGGTTTCGCGAGAACGCCTCTCGCTCGCTGCTGATCCCGCGGGCCTGGCCCGGCAAGAGGACCCCCCTCTGGCAGCAGCGCCTCAAGTCCCAGAGCCTGCTCGAGGTCGCCCGCGACTTCCCCCGCTTTCCCGTGATCCTCGAGACCTACCGCGAGGTGATGCGCGACGTCCTCGACCTGCCGGCGCTGAAGGACCTCCTCCAGAAGCTTCACTCGCGGGAGATCACGATGGTCGAGGTCGAGACGCCCACCGCCTCGCCGTTCGCCTCCTCGCTGCTCTTCGACTACGTCGCCACCTACATGTACGAGGGCGACACGCCGAACGCGGAGCGCCGCGCCGCGGCCCTCGCCCTCGATCGCGACCTGCTGGCCGAGCTGCTGGGACAGGAGGAGCTGCGCGAGCTGATCGACCCCGAGGCGCTCGCGGAGGTCGCCGAGCAGCTCCAGCACCTGACCGAGGCGGGGCTCGCCAAGGACCGGGACGGCCTCCAGCAGATCCTGCGCCGTCTCGGCGATCTGACCGCCGAGGAGTGCGAGCAGCGGACCGAGGAGGGTTACTCGGCCGCGTCGATGCTCGAGAAGCTGGTCAAGGAGCGCCGGGCCGCCGTGGTCAGGGTCGCGGGCGAGGAGCGCTACATCGCCGCGGAGGACGCGGGCCTCTTTCGCGATGCCCTGGGAGTGCCGGAGCCGGCGGGCCTGCCGGAGAGCTTTCTGCAGGAGGTCGATGACGCGCTCGTGTCGCTGGTCCGCCGCTACGCGGCAACGCACGTTCCCTTCCCGACCCGCCAGCTCGCCGACCGGTACGGCGTGGACCCGAGCTCGGCCCTGAGGGAGCTTGAGCGCTCGGGCAACCTGGTTCGCGGTGAGCTCCTCCCCGGAGGCACCGCCCGCGAGTGGTGCGAGGCTGACGTCCTGCGCCGCCTGCGGCGAGCCAGCCTCGCTCGGCTGCGCAAGGAGGTCGAGGCCACCGACCCGCGCGAGCTGGCTCGCTTCCTGCCGAGCTGGCAGAACGTCGACGCCCACGGCCGCTCGGGCGCCGGGCCCGACCGCCTGCGCGAGGCGCTCGTCTCGCTGCAGGGTGTCGCCCTGACGCCGAAGACCTGGGAGCGGGACGTCCTGCCCCGCAGGCTCGGCGAGTACAGCCCGACCTGGCTCGACGAGCTCTGCACGAGCGGCGAGCTCGTCTGGGTGGGCGCCGGATCGCTCGGTCGCAGCGACGGCAAGGTCGCCCTCTACTTCCGCGAGGATGTCCGGCTCGCCGGCCCGCCACCGGCCAACGCGAAGATCGATCGACCCGAGGGCGAGATCCACGATGCGATCCGCGAGCGCCTGTCCCTGGGCCCGTGTTTCTGGCTCGACCTCCTGGAGCTGGACGGCTCGCCCGAGGAGCTCCACGAGGCGCTCTGGGACCTGGCCTGGTGCGGCGAGGTGACCAACGATGCCTTTGCTCCGCTGCGCGCTCCCCGCCTCCGGGCCGCCCAGCGCTCAGATCGCGCAGGGCGCCGCTTCGCCCGACGGCGCGCCGCGGCAGCGGGAACCGTGATCGGCCGCTGGTCGCTCAGCGCATCGCTGTTCGAGGGCGCCCCCACCGCCGGGCCGAGGACGCGCGCCCTGGCCGAGCTGATGCTGGAGCGCCACGGGATCGTCACTCGTGAGACGGCGATCGCGGAGGGCATCCCCGGCGGCTTCGCCTCGATCTACGGCGAGCTGCAGAACCTGGAGCTGCTCGGCACGGCGCGCCGCGGGTACTTCGTCGAGGGCCTGGGCGGCGCACAGTTCGCCCTCCCCGGCGCGGTGGAGCGATTGCGGAGCCTCCCCCAGACCGACGGCTCCCTGCAGGTGCTGGCGGCGACCGACCCGGCCAACCCCTACGGGGCAACCCTCTCCTGGCCCAAGCTGGAGGGTCAGCGCCGACCCGCCCGGACCGCCGGCGCCTACGTGATGCTGCGCGACGGCGAGCCCCTGATCTACGTGGAGAGAGGCGGCAAGGGGATCCTGCGGCTGCAGAAGCTCGATGATGAGCAGCTGGCCGGCGCCCTCGCCGAGCTGGCCGCCGCCGCCCAGGGCGGGCAGATCGAGAAGCTCGCAATCGAGCGCCTCGACGGCGAGCCCGTGATCGGCTCCGGCATGGAGTCGGCCCTGATCGAGGCCGGCTTCAGGCGCCAGCCGCGCCGCCTCGTGGCTTAGCGGTCGCCTTCGACCCCGGCTTTATGGCGAAGCCGTCGATCGAGAACCTTGAGGAAGGCCTCGACCACCTCCGGGTCGAACTGGGTGCCGGCGTTGTCCTCCAGCTCCTTGCAGGCCTTCTCATGCGACATGGCCTCGCGGTAGGGGCGATCCGAGGTCATGGCGTGGTAGGCGTCGACGGCCAGGACGATCCGGGCGCCGAGCGGGATCTGCTCGGCGCTCAGCCCCTCCGGATAGCCGCCACCGTCCCAGTGCTCATGCGCGTGGCGGACGATGGTCCTGACCCCGTAGAGGAACGGCACGGGCGCCAGGATCTCGGCGCCGATCGCCGGATGCTGCTTGATCACCTCGAACTCCTCGTCGGTCAGCGGGCCCGGCTTGTTGATCAGCGCATCCGGGATGGCGATCTTGCCGACGTCGTGGAAGATGCCGCCGTAGCGGAGATCGTCGATAGCGCCCTCCGACAGGTTGAGCTCGCGCCCGACGTCGACGGCCAGCTCCGCGATCGAGCGCGCGTGATCCGCCGTGTAGCTGTCCTTCGCCTCGAGGGCGGCGGCCAGCGCCTCGGCGGTGCCGATCATCGACTGGGTCAGCTGCTCATAGAGGTCACCCGTCCGGATCGCGGCGGAGAGATGCTCCGCCACCCCCGCGATCAGCTCAACGTCGACGTCGTCCAGCGACCGCTGCCCCGCGATGCACGAAACGGCACCCCAGGCGCGCCCACCGATGATCAGCGGCACGGCAACCTCCTTGGAGGAGCCGCCCTTCACCCGTCGCTTCTCCCGCAGCGCGCGGCCGATTGATCCGTCGTCCGCGTCGCGCGAGTGGGGTGACGGGGCGCCGGGGCCGGCCTCCGCGACGACCTCGAGCCGCCCGCTGGAGACCAGCTGGAGCACCGCGCAGAGCTCGAGCTGGAGAACGTCCTGAAGCTCGGTCACCGCCACCGCGGCGCTCACGCCGGAGTCGCTCTCGCGGGCCACGCCGAGTCCGATGTCCCCGGCCACCGCTCGCCAGCGCTGTCTGCGGTCGGGGGACGCCCCGTTGACGGTCGATGCCTTGACCGGGCTCGTGCTGCGCGATGCTCGGCGCACGGACCCTGGGCTCAGGCTCCCCTTCGCCTCGCGCAGGGCGTCGTCGGCCCGACCGATCAGCTCCTGCATGGACTCCCCCTCGCTGCGCTCGGCGACCCCGACGCAGGCCGTGATCCTTCCGCCGGGCACGTTCAGCGAGCTGATCGAGGTGCGCATCCTGTCGAGGACCGGCGCAGCCTGATGCTCGGAGGCCTCGGGGAGGATCACCGCGAATTCGTCCCCGCCGTAACGGGCGACCACGTCGCCGCCCCGGATGCTGGAGCGAAGCGCGGCGCCGACGCTCTTCAGGACCCCGTCGCCGCTCGGATGACCGAAGACGTCGTTGACGGACTTGAAGCCATCGAGGTCCAGGATCGCGACCGAGAGCCGGGTGCCGTTCTGATCGGCATCGGCGATCCTGGCAAGCAGGTGCCGCTGCAGCCCATCGCGGTTGAGACACCCGGTGAGCCCGTCGATCTCCGCCGCCTCGCGCACCTCCGCATGCCGTTCGGCGTTTGCACAGGCCATCGCCGCCAGCTCAGCGAAGCCCTCCAAGAGCGCGACGTCGCCCACCGTGATCCTGCGCGGCGAGAAGAAGCCCGCGGAGATGAACCCCCTGATCCGATCGTCCCATCGGAGAGGCACCGCCACCGCCGCCTTGATGTGGTCCAGGCTGCTGGTGCCCGGTGGGGCCATGCCGTCCTCCGAATAGCTCTCCGTCATCAGAGTGCTACCCGCCTGAATCGCCCGGCCGCCCAGGCCGGCGCCCGGCGGATGCCGCACGCCCAGGACGTCGTCCGGCAGGCCGACCTGCCCGATCACCAGGTAGCCATCGACCTCGTCACCGAGCGAGCATCCCACCGAATCGGAGTCGAGTGCCCTCCCGACCTCCTCGGCCGCGGTCTGCATGATGTCCTCGAACTCGAGCGAGCTCCCCATCGACTTCGCGGCCCGCAGCAGCGCCGCCTGCTCCTTTGCGCTCCGGTTCCGTGCCTCGTAGGCCCAGATCCGCTCCAGCGCCTGACCTCCCGCCACGGTGACCGCCTCGAGCATCGCGCGATCCGTCTCGTTGAAGGGGGTCCGGTGCATCCGTGCAACCACCACGACGACCGGCCGGCCGTCCGCGGTGCGGAACGGCGCCACCATCGAGCTGCGGGCGCCGATGCCCAGGATGTCCTCGCCGCTCATGAGAGACGCGCGGTCGCCTTCGATCGGCTCAAGGCATTCCCGACGCACGAGCAGGCCCCTCGCCGTATCGAGGCTCAGACCCACCGTCGCGATCGCCCGGGCCGGTCGCCTTTCGTCGCCTCCATCGAGCAGGCAGGCCAGCTCCGCGTCGAACACCTCGCAGAGCTCGTCGGTGAAGCGCCGGGCGAGATCGTCCTCGGTCGATGCGGCATTGACGAGCCCGATGATCGCGGCGCGGCGGGCTGCCTCGACAAAGCGTTGCCTCAGCGAGCGCTCGACGGTTCCACCGTCGAGATCGCGCGACCCGGCTTCGGCTTCAGCCGAAGGCAACTGTGACGACGGCATGGTTTCGGTCTCCTTTGGCGCCCTGGAGCCTTGCCACCTCGCCGTGCGTGTAGAGGCCCACGACGGGCGGTACCGGATCACCCAGGGGGGCGGTGATCGCCTCGACCTCCTGGGGGATCCCCTCCCGCAGGGCGCGTCGGCGCCCGGCGCAGTCGAAGACCAGTGCCGCCTTCGGGTCGCCGCCCCCGAGGGCGCCGATCGCCTCGTTCACCGAGGCGGCGCCGCTCGTGAGCAGGTCGTCGAAGTCGAGCTCGGTGAACTCGATCACCGCGCTCTCGGGGATACCCGTGCCGAGGACGATCCCACCCTCGTCCGTCCGCCCGAGAACGTGGCGGAGGCGGAAGTCGCCATGGAGCTCGGGCTGGGCGATCGGGTGGGTGATCGCCATGGACTCGAACTCCTCGTCGTCGAAGGCAAGCCCCGCGAAACCGAGCTGCTCCAGGTAGACCTCCTCCGCCGGCCGGCCATCGATCTCCTCTACCAGCTGGCCGTTCGAGCGCGTCAGGATCGACGGGGTCCCGCGCGTCTTGCAGGTCTGCTCGTTCCCGAGGCCGAGCGGCCGCTCGGAGTGAATCGCCACCGCCACCACGCTGTCCGTGCTGGCCCGCCCATCGTGGAAGTGACGCTTCTCGGCGCCGCCGGCGGCGCCGCCGGCAAGGGGCACGCCGGGGCCGGCGGCCTCGTAGGCGCCGGACACCGTGTCGGCGATGTCCCCTCGTGTGGAGTCGATGAAGAGGAGGACGAGATCGGCATCCGTCCCGAGCTCCTCGAGGGCCTTGCTGGTGCAGGCCTGGCCGGCGGTCCTGAGATCGCCGCTCGCCTCCTCCCTGGCGGCGACGGCGGCGCTCAGATGCGAGCCGAAGGCCATCGCGACGCAACCCTCGTCCATTGGGCCCTCTGGACCGAACAGGCCCTTCCCCGTCATGCCCGCGCTGGAGGCGCCCCCGGCGGCCTCGGCCATCTCGGTGGCGTCCCGCTCGAAGTCCCGGTCCCCGCTGGTGAAGGCGAGAACCAGGCCAGGGTCGCCCTGCAGCCCGTCCACGGCCTCGCGGCAAGCCTGCCCGACGGCCTCCGGCCCCGAGGCTGCGGTCGCGGCCGCAATCTCCTTTGTGGTGGCAGCCCTCATGACTTCATGCCCCTAAGACAGTCGAGGCGAGGTTCGGATACCTCAACCGGCCAAGCGTACCGTCGAGTCAGCACCCTGTCCTCCGCATTTTTCGCCCCTGGACACCAGGATCCCGTCCCAAGCAGGGATAATCGACGGTGGGATGGAGAACGGAGCAAGACAAGGGATCGTCGAGCTCCTCGACCGCGTGCCCCTCTTCTCGGAGCTCTCGCCCGAGGAGCTGGACCGGGTCGCTCAGGTCGCGATCCCGCGGAGCTTCCCGGGCGACACCCGGGTCTTCCACGAGGGCGATCCCGGCGACGCCTGCTACATCGTCAGCCGTGGCAGCTGCCGGGTCATACGCCAGCACTCGGACGGGCGCGTGATCACTCTGGCGACCCTCGGCCCCGGGGCGATCTTCGGCGAGCTGGCGATGCTCGACGGTGAGCGCCGCTCGGCCAGCGTCGAGACCGCCGAGGACACCGAGCTGCTGGCGCTGCCCGCGACCGACCTGCGCGCCCTGATCCGCGAGCATCCGGAGATGGCAGAGAAGCTCATCGTGGCCCTCACCCGTCGCCTGCGAGAGGCGAACGAGCGGATCGCGCGGCAGTCCTTCCAGACCGTGCCGAGCCGGGTCGCCGGGGTCCTCAACCAGCTGCTCGCCGAGGAGACCGTCACCCCCCTGGTCAGGGACGGCGTCACCATCCGGCTGCGACAGTCCGATCTCGCTCAGATGGCCGGGACCTCGCGTGAGAGCGTCAGCCGCTTTCTCGCCACGCTCGAGCGAGCCGGGGTCGTCCAGGTGGGACGGGGCCGCGTGACGGTGATCGAGCCCGAGCGCCTCGACGCCTACATCTTCTGAGTTGGCGCGCCCCGGCCGCCCGCCCGAGTTCGCCGAACAGCGCTCGCGGATGGTCGAGCGACAGCTTCGCCGACGGGGAATAGGCGACGAGAGGGTACTGGCGGCGATGGCCGAGGTCCCGCGCGAGCACTTCGTCCCGGAGGACGTCAGGCAGAGCGCCTACAACGACTCTGCCCTGCCGATCGGGCACGAGCAGACCATCTCTCAGCCCTGGGTGGTCGCGGCGATCTGCGAGGCGCTGCGGCTCGTTGGCGACGAGAACCTGCTCGAGATCGGGACCGGCTCCGGATACTCGGCCGCCGTCCTGGCGAGGCTGGCCCGAAGCGTGATCAGCGTGGAGCGGGTGCCGGAGCTCGGTGAGACGGCTCGCCGCAAGCTCGAGGAGCTGGGCATCGAGAACGTCAAGGTGATCGTCGGCGATGGAAGCCGCGGCCACCCCGAGGCCGCGCCGTACGACGCGATCGCCGTTCACGCCGCCACCCCGGAGGCCCCACACAGCCTGCTCGCCGAGCTTGCCACCGACGGCCGCCTCGTCGTGCCGATCGCCACCGGCTCCGCAGATCTGCTCACGGCGTTCGTCCGGGAGAACGGCGATCTGCGCCAGGAGACGATCGGCCCGTGCCGGTTCGTCCCCCTGATCGGCGCCGAGGGCTTCAGCCCCCCGGAGCCCCTTGACTAAGTAGGCTCGCCGGGTGAACTCGGCGCTCTACGTCCTCAACTTCTATTCGCCGGTCTTCGTCGACCAGCTGCGCAGCGGCAGGAAGACGGCGACGATCCGCCTGGGCGACAAGTCGCGCAAGTACAAGCGCGGCCAGGTGGTCTGGATCACGATCGGCTACCGCCACCAGCCGCGCGAGAAGATCTTCGCGGCGGTCATCGACGACGTCGAGGTCAAGCAGGTGCAGGAGCTCTCACCACGCGACATCGAGCACGACAACCCCGAGTTCCGGCGCCGCGACGAGACCGTCCAGTTCCTGGAGAAGATCTACACCCGCTCAATCGGCGAAAACGACACGGTGACGGTGATCCGCTTCTCGCAAATCGTCGAACGACCTTCTACTCAGTTCGGCAACGGAGAAACACCGTCGCGAAACTGACGCCGCTCGCGCGGGTGGCGCCGATATGGCTGAATACCGCTTCCTGACGACCTGGCTCCTGGAGGCCGATCGCGAGCGCGTCTGGGACGCGATCTATGAGTCCGAGCGCTGGCCCGAGTGGTGGCACGGCGTGCTCGAGGCCGACAAGCTCGAGGAGGGCGACGCGGACGGCGTCGGGCAGTACGGCCGCTACGTCTGGAAGTCGAAGCTCCCCTACAAGCTCGAGTTCTTCGTGCGGACGACGAAGGTCGAGAAGCCCCATCTGCTCGAGGGCAACGCAGAGGGTGAGCTGGCGGGCATCGGCCGCTGGCGCCTGTTCGAGCGGGACGGCGTCACCGCCGCTCTATACGAGTGGAACGTGCACACGACCCGGGCCTGGATGAACCTGCTCTCCCCGATCGCCCGGCCGATCTTCGCGGTCAATCACGACTATGTGATGCGCAACGGCGGCCACGGTCTCGCCAAGTTGCTGGACGCCCCGCTGCTCGCCATCGACTGAGCGGGCCACGGCCAAACGGCCGAGGCGCGGGTCTGGCTACAATCGTCCTGCGCCTGGCACTCTCCCATCGAGAGTGCCAAATCAAGCGCGAACTTGAGATCCACCCATCAGACCTAGGAGGAATTGCCGATGAAGCTGAAGCCGCTAGGCGACCGCCTGATCGTTCAGGCAGTCGAAGAGGAGGAGACGACCGCAAGCGGGCTCGTCCTTCCCGACACAGCGAAGGAGAAGCCCCAGAAGGGCAAGGTTCTCGCCGTCGGCGACGGCGAGGTCAAGGAGGACGGATCCCGCCGCCCGCTCGATGTGAGCGAGGGCGACGAGGTCCTCTACTCCAAGTACGGAGGCACCGAAATCACCGTCGACGGGGACGAGTTGCTCGTCCTGCGCGAATCAGACGTACTCGCCAAGGTCGGCTAGTCAAAAGGACTTAGGAAGGAGGAAGCACACATATGGCTCACAAGGAGCTTTTGTACGACGAGGATGCGCGTGGCGCTCTGCAGGACGGAGTCGACGCCGTGGCCAATGCGGTCAAGGTGACGCTCGGTCCGAAGGGTCGTTACGTCGTCCTCGACAAGAAGTTCGGAGCGCCCACCATCACCAACGACGGCGTCACCATCGCTCGAGAGATCGAGGTCGAGGACGTCTTCCAGAACCAGGGCGCCCAGCTGGTGCGTGAGGTGGCCACGGCCACCAACGACGTCGCCGGCGACGGCACGACCACGGCGACGCTGCTGGCGCAGACGATCGTCCGCCACGGCCTCAAGAACGTGGCCGCCGGTGCGAATCCCCTCGGGCTGCGCAGCGGGATCGAGAAGGCCGTCAACCAGGTGGTCGAGAATCTCCGCGAGAAGCAGTCGAAGGACATCGCGGGCAAGGAGCAGATCGCCCGCGTGGCCGCGATCTCGGCGGCCGACGACGAGATCGGCAACATCATCGCCGACGCCATCGACAAGGTGGGCAAGGACGGCGTGGTGAACGTCGAGGAGGGTCAGACCTTCGGCATGGAGCTGGAGTTCACCGAGGGCATGCAGTTCGACAAGGGCTACATCTCGCCCTACATGGTCACCGACCAGGACCGCATGGAGGCCGTGCTCGACGACGCGTACATCCTGATCGCCAACCAGAAGATCGGCTCGGTGCGCGACATCCTGCCGGTCCTGGAGCAGGTGATGCAGGGTGGCAAGTCGCTGCTGATCATCGCCGAGGACGTCGAGGGCGAGACCCTCGCGACCCTGGTGGTGAACAAGCTCCGCGGCACCTTCACCGGCGTTGCCGTCAAGGCGCCCGGGTTCGGTGACCGGCGCAAGCGGATGCTCGAGGACATCGGCATCCTCACCGGCGGCGAGGTGATCACCGAGGAGATGGGCCTGAAGCTGGAGAACACCCAGCTCGACCAGCTCGGCAAGGCGCGTCGCGTCGTCGTGGGCAAGGACAACACGACGATCATCGACGGCGCCGGCGAGTCCGAGCAGATCAAGGGCCGCATCAAGCAGATCAAGTCCGAGGTCGAGACGACCGACTCCGACTTCGACCGCGAGAAGCTGCAGGAGCGGCTGGCCAAGCTGGCCGGCGGCGTCGCGGTCGTCAAGGTCGGTGCGGCCACCGAGACCGAGATGAAGGAGAAGAAGCACCGCGTCGAGGACGCCCTGCAGGCGACTCGTGCGGCGCTCGAGGAGGGCATCGTCCCGGGCGGCGGCGTCGCGCTGCTGAACGCCCAGGACGCGATCTCCCTCGACTCCTACAAGGACGACGACGAGCGGACTGGGGCATCGATCATCCAGCGCTCGCTCGAGGCACCGATCCGGCAGATCGCCGAGAACTCGGGCTTCGAGGCCTCCGTCGTGGTCGAGAAGGTCCGCGGCCTGAAGGCCGGCGAGGGCCTGAACGCATCCGATGGCGAGTACGGCGACCTGGTCGCCGCCGGCGTCATCGACCCGACCATGGTGACGCGCTCGGCGCTCCAGAACGCCGCGTCGATCGCGAAGAACATCCTCACCACCGAGGCCATCGTGGCCGAGCCCCCCGAGAAGGAGGGCGCCGGCGCGATGCCCGGTGGAGGCATGCCCGACATGGGCGGGATGATGTAGCGACTACTCTCCGCCCTAACAGGCGAGTGTGTTTTTCCGAGAGGCCCGGGTAATCCCGGGCCTCTCGCATTCTGGGGCGCTTTACTCGGCTATATGGCGAGCAAAGCGCCCCGCATTGGCTCAGGCTCTCCTGTGGGCGCGCCGATGGAGCGGTGTGCGTCTCATCGGACTGCTTCTCTTGGCGGGGGCGGCGCTCAGCCTGGCACTCCATTTCATCGGCGCACCCGAGGACTTCTACCGCTGGAGCTATCACCAGCTGCTCTCCGGTCTGGATGTCCCGAGAGAACCCTCGCAAGCCACGGTGGACGCCGTCGGCTATGTCTCGTTGATTGGCGGCCTGGTCGAGCTCGCCGCTGGGACAGCACTCCTCGCCTGGGCCGCGCTACGCCGCGCCTAGCCCTGGGTGCCGAGCACCGCTCCCATCGGCCTCGGCTCGACCCCGAGCCGCTCGGCATCGGCGATCCCGCGCTCAGTGGTCATCGGCACCTCCATCAGCTCGGCCTCCTCCCAGGTGGCGAACACCCTGGGGCCGACGAGCAGCTCGAGCGCCCGCAGCCCGGCCCGGACCAGGGGAGTGGGCGTGTGCAGCAGCGGCCGCTCGCGTCCACTGGCCTCGAGGACGCGCTCGACGATCTCGTCATAGGAGAGGGTCTCGGGCCCGGCGAGCTCAAAGCGGCCGTTCGATCCGTCCAGGGACGAGACCACGCAACGAGCCACGTCCCGCGCCCAGATCGGCTGGTAGCGCGATCGACCAGACCCGGAGACGGGGACCGCCGGCAGGATCGAGAGTCGCTGGAGCAGCGTGATCCATGGATCGCCGGGCCGGTAGACGATCGACGGCGCGAAGACGGTCGCCTGCAGCGGGGACTCCAGGATCGCGTGCTCGCCTAGCGCCTTGGAGCGGAGGAAGCGCGTGCGCCCAAAGCCGGTCGCGCCCATCGCCGAGAAGAAGACGAAGCGCGACGCGCCCGCCCGCTCGGCCGAACGCAGCAGGCGGACCGTCGCCAGCCCGTTGAGCTCCTCGATCGTGCCCCCGGGCTGGTCGCGAATCGTCGCCGCCAGGTGGACCACCGTGTCGATCCCGCGCATTGCGTGGCGCATCGAGAGCGGGTCCCGGAGATCCCCAAGCGCTATCTGCACATCGACCCGATGCTCCCCGAGCTTCCTCGGATCCCGGACCAGGACCCGCACCTGGTGACCCGCCTCGAGCAGCCTCGGCAGGAGCTCGCCGCCGACCACGCCCGTTGCGCCTGTGAGGAGGATCACGCCGCCACTGTAACCAGCGAGTCCCAGGCACCCGCCGAGGTGCCGCCTCGCCTAGAATGTCGCGCTCGGCGGCGCCCAAGGGGCGCCGCAATCGCAATACAACCTGGGAAAGGAATAGGCGCCTTGGCATACGTCATCGCGGAGCCCTGTATCGGCGAGAAGGACAACTCCTGCGTAGAGGTCTGCCCCGTCGACTGCATCCATCCGACCCCGGACGAGGCCGACTACGACAACGTCCAGCAGCTCTTCATCGACCCGGATGAGTGCATCGACTGCGACGCCTGCGTCGAGGCCTGCCCCGTAGACGCCTGCTTCGCCGAGGACCAGCTGCCCGACGAGTGGTCGAAGTACACGCAGATCAACCTGGACTACTACAAGTCCAACGCCTAGGTTCGCGGCTCCTCGAACGCCTCGTCGGCGCAATCCGCTCTGGACACTCTTGGACGCGTCCTGTGGCGGCTGTTCCTGCCTGAGTCACCGTATTTTCGCCGCATCGCAGACCCCGTAGCGATGCGCATTCGCCACCTAGTTTTCGAACATTCGGCTAGGGGCGGCCGAATATTTGCCGGGACAGTCATTCGAGCCGATCGGGCGGGGGATGGCGAAGAAGCTCCGCAGAATTGCCCTGGCGACCGTCAGCTGCGCGATCTTCCTGGCGCCGGCAGCCGCCAGCGCATCGGGGCCCTGGGACAACCTGCTGGCGCCCGAGTCGGCCTGCCCAGAGCAGTCGGATGCGTCGCTGCCGATCGGCGTGCAGGAGAAGACGATGGTCTGCATGCACAACTGGGCGCGCACGCAGAAGGGCCTCAAACCCCTTCATTCAGCGAAAAAGCTTCGCGTCTCCTCGCACAGGAAGGCGCGCGACATCAGGCGCTGCCATCAGTTCAGCCACGAGGCCTGCGGGCGAGACGCCTTCTACTGGTTCCGGCACGTCGGGTTCATGCGGGGTACCTACGGCGTAGGAGAGAACCTGGAGTTCGGACAGCGCAGGCTGGGGACCGTGCGCAATGCGATGAGCGCCTGGCTCAACTCCGACATCCATCGATCGGTACTGCTCACCTCCAGCTTCGACGACGTCGGCATCAGCCTGGTCGACGGCAGGTTCAAGGGCCACCGCGGCGTCGCCATCTGGGTGGCCCACTTCGGCTATCACCACTGAGCCGAGCTAGCCGGGCGAGCGGGCCGGCATGCCCAGGCTTCCTCTCTCTCGGGCGGCACCGAGGATCGGTTCGCAGACGATCCAGAGGTAGGCGAGCAGGGAGAGGTTCCTGGCCGCCAGGGGCCACACGAAGGCGCCGCTCAGGGAATCCACGCCGTCGTAGTTCTGCAGCGTGATCTGGGTGAGGAGGATCGCGCCGATCAGTACGACGTTCTCCTTGCCGAGCCCATAGGCGCAGGCCGAGATCGGCAGGATCCAGAGCAGGAACTGCGGGGAGAGCACGGGGGCGAAGACGACCAGCACCGTCAGCAGCGCGGTCGCGAGCTTGAGGTTGGACGTCTCCGAGCGCCAGCCGATTCCCACCAGCAGCAGGTAGCCGATAGCCCCGATCGCCACGGAGAGCCAGCGCGCGGCGTCGGCGCCCGACGCCGCGAGCTCGAACCCCCCGTGGCCGGTGACCGTCGCGATGCCGGAGGATCCGAGCGCGTGGGCCACCTCGAACGGGCTCGCGGCCAGGGCCTCGACCTGGAGCGCACGATCGGTGTGGTACGTGATCGCCGACCCGAACTCGTCGCCCATCACGAGCACGGCCACCACGCAGAGGAGCAGCGGGATCGCGCCCGCGACGATCACCCGTCGCAGGTTCCGCTCGCCACGCAGCAGCGCCGGGTAGAGGAAGAGGGGAAAGGCCTTGATCGCAACACCAACGGACAGGAGACCGGACCAGGCCGCCGAGCGGCCCCGATCGCGGGCCAGCACCGCCGCCAGCACGAACAGTGCTGGCACGATGTCGAACCGCGTCAGCACCAGCGGCCCGGTGTCGATCAGCGAGGGATCGAGCACCGCATCGGAGAGGATCACCAGGCCGACCGTGTAGATCCCCAAAGCCGAGAGCACCCGCCTCGCGTCGCCGGGGAGCGCGAACGCGATCAGGATCACGATTGCGAGATCGAAGGCCAGCATCTCCCACATGAAGCCGTCGACGAACCCCTGGGTGCTGTCGTCGATGTAGATCGGAGCGATCAGGACCGGCACCGAGAGGGGCGGGTACTCGATGTCCTGATCCCGATAGGGGAGGTCGCCGGCCTTGATCGCCTGGGCCTGAGGCGCGAAGTCGTTGACCAGGATCGAGGACCAGTCGCCGATAGTCGGTGCGAAGACGGCCAGATGAAATGCGCAGATGAGGGCCGCGGCGGTCGCCCGCCAGCGGGTGGTCAAGGGCTACTGCACCATCGGCAGCTCGGTGCCGCTGACCCCGCCGCCGTTCGATCCGCCGGCTGTGTCTGTGGCCGCCGAATCGGGAGTCGCCGGCGCCGCTTGCATGACCGGCAGCTCCACCGGCGTCGAGGCGACGATGCCGCGAGCCGCCTCCCGGATCATCTGCGAGGCCGGCGCATCGGGGTCCTCGATCACCAAGGGCTTCCCGTCGTCCGCGTGCTCCCGCAGCTCACCGGAGAGCGGCACCTTGGCGAGCAGCGGGACATCGAGCTCGTCGGCGAGCAGCTGCCCTCCGCCCTCACCGAAGATTGAGACGCGCTCGCCGTCGGGACCGGTGAACGCGGACATGTTCTCGATCACCCCGAGGACCTCGAGGTCCACCTTGGCGGCCATCTCGGCCGACCGGCGGGCGACGCTCTGCGCGGCCGGCTGAGGCGTGGTGACGATCACGATCTTCGCCTGCGGCAAGAGCTGGGCGAGCGTCATGGAGACGTCGCCCGTGCCGGGCGGCAGGTCGAGGAGCAGGTAGTCGAGCTCCTCCCAGGCGACGTCCTCGAGGAACTGCTGGATCGCCTTGTGGAGCATCGGACCGCGCCAGACGACTGCGGCGTTCTCCTCGACGAAGAATCCGATTGACATCACGGTGGGCCCGGACGGCGAAACGGGCGGGATGATCTTGCGCTCCGGCGAGACGTCCGGCTTCTGGTTGATCCCCAGCATGCGCGGGATCGAGTAGCCATAGACGTCGCAGTCGAGCGCACCGGCCTTGTGGCCCTCGGCGACCAGCGCGGCGGCGAGATTGGCGGTCATCGTGGACTTGCCGACGCCACCCTTGCCGGAGGCGACGCAGATCACGTTCTTGACCTGGGCCAGTGCGCCCTCCGGGAGCTTGGCCCGCCCCAGCTTCTGCTGGAGGCCCGACTTCTCGCTGTCGGAGAGCACGTCGAAGCCGACGTCGACCTTGTTGACCCCCTCCAACTCGGAGACGTGCGTGGCGACCGCCTGCTGGAAGTGGTTGCGGATCGGGCAGCCGGCGGTCGTCAGCGAGACGACAACCTCCACGCGCCCGTCGTCGTGGATGTCGATCGAGCGCACCATCCCCAGCTCGACGATCGATCGCCTCAGCTCCGGGTCGATGACCTGGGTCAGCTTCTCGGTGATCTGGTCCTTGGTCGGCATGCTTCGAAGTGTACGCAGACATGAAAACCGGGCCACTAGGGCCCGGTTTTCGAGGGAGGAGAGGTTGCTGCTTCCCGCTGATGTGAACGGCCGCCACAAAATCGCGGCCTGATCAGGGGCTTCTCCGGGCGCGCCACCTCTCAAGGGCGGCCCGGGCTAAGCGTTAGATGCGCTCGCGCACCTTCTTCACCGCCGGCTCGACGCGGTCCCGGTAGATGGGCTCCACGCGCTCCTTGACGACGGGCTGGAACCGCTGGCGATACACGGGCTCTACCCGCTCCTTGACGACCGGCTCGACCCGGTCGCGGTAGACGGGCTCGACGCGCTCACGCGCCTTGCGAGCCTGCCCGATCAGCTGCTCGGTGACCTGACGCCGGACATCGCCGCCCTTGGTCTCAGCCTTCTCGAGCTCTGATCCGAGACGGTCGCGGAGCGAATCGATCTCGGTGTTCCGGGTCTCGGGATCGCGGAGGGACTGGACGCGCTTCTGCAGCGTCTCGATCTCCTGCGAGCGGGTCTCGGAGTTGCGCCATGTATCGGCGGTGGTGCGAACGGTCTCGGCGACCGTTGGAACGGCGCCTACGGCGACGTCCACGGCCTGCAGCGCCTGCTCGGACGGCTTGCGGCCGTTGCTCGTGACTTCGGTCTTCTCTTCGGTCTTCTTGGCCATCTGGAGTCTCGATCCCTTCAGCTTGCTTGCGTGTCGTTCTTATTAGCTCTAAGGATGTTCGGAGCTTAGCAGCGAACACATGTTTTGGCGAACACATGTTCTTAACCGGTTTTCGGCCACCGGTTACACGCTCTTCGGTGGTTTGGCCGCTACCGGAAGAGGGCGAGGAAACGGTTCTGTCGCGCCGCGCCGACACGGTCGACCCACTCCGCCGGGCTGTCGAGCTCCTCGGGCCGCGGCAGGGCGTCGGGCTCGCGCCAGGCGCGATTGAGGGTCTTGATCCCGTGAGCGCGAACCACCTCGTCGGCGAACGCCTTGCCGCGCCGGTACTGGGCCAGCTTCATGTCGAGGCCGAGAACCTTCGAGACGATCGAGTCGAGCAGCCCTCGGCGCTCGCGATCCCGGTCCAGCGCGCGGCGGAGCTCCGTATAGCGCGGGTCGAGCTGATCGCCGACGGCGTCCATGACGTGCTCGGCGTAGCCCTCGACCAGCGTCATCGTCGCGGTGAGCTCGTCCACGAGCCGGCGCTGTGGCTCGGGCCAGAGCAGAGTGGCGAGCTCGCCGTTCGTCGCCGAGCGGATCAACTCGCGCGGGTTCGTCCGGGCGAGCTTGCCGAGCAGCTCGCCGGGCTTCACCTCGATCGCCGCCTTCTCGAAGAGCTCCTCCGCGATCCCGCCGATGTGCTCGCGCAGCCACGGCACCGAAGCGAAATGGACGGCGTGAGTCGTCTCGTGAAGGGCGATCCAGCGCAGGAAGAGGTCGCGATCCACGTCCAGCCGCGCCCTCGCCGCCGAGAGGTTCGGTCCGACGAACAGCAGCCGCGGCGCGCGTGCGGGGCCGATCAGCGCGACGTCGTACTGGCCGATCACCCGCTGAGAGAGATAGCCGACCGCCAGCCCGATCTCGGCACCGGTCGCGGCGCCGACGATGGTGCGCTGCAGGCCGCCTCCTCCGTTGCCGGAGCCCTTCATCCGCTCCCCGAGGCGCTGCTCCACCGTGATCGAGAGCTCACGGAACGTCTCGAGGTTCACCTCGGCCCACTCCGTCCGGTCGACCAGCTCCGCCGGGGGCACGCCCCCTCTTGGCTTCAGGCGCGTGTAGCGCCGGACCAGCTCGGCTGCGCGATCGGATTCGGAGCGGAGCTCCTCCTCGCCTCCGTCCCACGCGGGACCTGAGCCCGCCAGGGCTCCGGCGACGCGCTCGGCCATGTTCCAGTCGACCAGACCCTCAGGCATGGACCGCGGCCTGTGCCTCTCGCAGCACCGCCAGGTCACCGGGCGTGCGCGCGGCGGCCACGTCGTAGCGCGCGCTCAGGTCGAGGGGCGCATCGTCCAGGCCTCCGCCGGCGAATTCGAGCGCGGCTCCGGCGCGCCGCGCGATCAGCTGGCCTGCGGCCGCATCGACCGACCTGCAGCTCCGCGTCGTGATCATGCCGTCGTAGCGGCCCGCCGCGACGTAGCAGAGGGCGACGGCGATCGAGCCCGGGGCGCGTATCCGGTAGGCGCGATCCCGGAGCACCTCTGCCGCCTTGATGACGCGCTCGGGCTTGGTGGCCTCGAGGGCGACCAGCTCGAGCCCGTCCCCCTTCGGCGTGTGCACGGGCCGGCCGTCCAGCGCCGCGTCGCCGTCGAGCGTGGCGACGAACTCCTCGCCGGCTCCGAACTCGTAGACGTATCCGAGGGTCACGTCCGCCATCGAGTCTCCTTCCGCCACAGCGATGCTGACGCTGTGCAGCGGGATGGTCCGCCGGGCATTGAGCGAGCCGTCGATCGGATCGATCACGACCCGCAGGGGGGACTCGCCCCTGCCGAAGTCAACCGAGCCTCGCTCCTCGGAGACCGCCGTGAACTCGTGACCCGCCTCGTGCAGCCTCTCGAGCTCGTCGAAGATCGCGTCCTCGCAGAGGCGGTCGATGACCAGGGTGTGGTCGCCCCCCTCGCCGATGCCCTCGTATTGCGTGCGCGCCTCGATGCCCTGGTGCTCCCCGAAGATGCGCCGCTGCACCTCCACGGCCCTGCGGCAGGCCTCGATCCATTCCTCGTTGGAGGGCCTGGCCACGCGGCCAGGTTAGCGAGCGTTTTCGCGCGACCAGCGGGAAGGCAGGCCGAGGCGGCAGATGCGTGCATTAGCCTGAAATCGATGGGAGATACGCACGATCACGGGGTGCCTGGGCTGACCGAGCAGCAGGAGGCCGTCGTCGCTCACGGCGAGGGAGCACTCCTCGTCCTCGGGGCGGCCGGGGCCGGGCGGACGGAGGCCCTGGCGCGCAGGCTCGGGCTCCTGGTCGGCGAGGGCAGCCGGCCCCTCGTCCTGACGCGATCGGTCGCAAGCGCGAATCGGATTCGGACCCGTGCCGAGGCGGCGATCGAGACGGCCTATGAGGAGCTGGTCGTCCACACTCACCCCGCGGCGGCCGCCCGGCTGCTCAGGGAGCACGCGACCGAGGCCGGCCTGGATCCGTTCTTCGAGTCGCTGAGCCCGGCCGAGAGGCTCGCGATGCTGCTCGACCGGCTCGACGAGCTGCCTCTGCGCCGTCACGAGATCCGAGGGAACCCGGCCGGCCTGCTGGCCCGGATCGTCGATCGGATCGACGCCCTCAAGTCCGCCGGGGTGACGGCCGAGCGATTCCGCGGCTGGTCGGAGGAGCTGGCGGGCGGCAGCCAATCGGACCGTGACTCGGCTGCCAGGGAGCGTGAGTTTGCCCAGATCTACGAGCTGCATGACTCGATGCTGCGCGCGGCGGGCGCGATGGACGACACCGATGCGGTGCTGGAGCTGACCCGGCTGCTCGGTGAGCGACCGGCGCTCGCGGAGGCGGTTTCGAAGCGCTTTCCGCATCTGATGGTCGACGAGGCCGAGGACGCCTGTCCCGCGGAGCGCTCGCTGATCGAGGCGCTGGCCCGCGGAGCGGAGAGCACCGTCCTGTCCTGCGATGACGAGCAGGCCAGGGCGCCGTGCGGTGCCGCGTCGGCCTGGGCGCGCCAGACGCTCGCCGCCGGGGAGATTGTCCTCGAGCCGAGCTGGCGCTACGGGGGCGATCTGCTGGACGCGGCGCACGCCGTGGTAGCCCAGGCGGAACGCGGTGCTGAGGTGGCCCGTCGTGCGGCCGGGCCCGCGACGCGGGTGCGCTTCTGGTGCGGGGCCAACGATCGCGCCGAGGCCCAGGCCGTCGCCCGCGACATCGAGTCGGCGCTCGCGGCGGGCGAGGTGAAGATGGCGGAGGTCTGCGTGGCGGTTCCGCGGGGAGGCGGCCGGGCTCGCGCCATTGCCGCCGCGCTCGAGGAGCGCCGCGTGCCCTATCGCCTCACCGGTCCTGGCGCCTTCTTCCAGCGGCCCGAGGTGCGCGACGTGATCGCCTGGCTTCGCCTGCTCGCCGACCCGACGGACGCGGCCGCCGCCGTGCGCGCCCTGAGCCGCCCGCCGGTGGAGCTGCGATCGGTCGACCTGGCCCGCTGCACGACGATCGCGCGGCGACGCAAGCTCGACATGGTCTCGGCCCTCGAGGCATCGCTCGAGAGCCCGCAGATCCCGCCCGAGGCCCGCGATCGCATCCGCGAGTTCCTTCAGCTTCATCGCGCCGCAGCCCGGGCGATGGGCGAGATGCGCGCAGACGTCTTCGTTCGGCGCCTGATCGAGCGGATCGGCTTTCGCCGGCACCGCCTGTTCGCCGCGCACCCCGAGGCCGCCGAGCGGCTTCGCAACCTCTCCCGGCTCGGGGAGCTCGCCGCGGCGTGGACCCGGCGCGAGCCGACGGGATCGAACCGCGATTTCGTCCGCTACCTGGTCGCCGTCTCCGAGGCGGGCGTTGCGCCGGTCGAGGAACCGGTCGAGCCGATGGCGGACGCGGTTCGCGTGATGCCGCTCGAGCGCACCAAGGGACTCGAGTTCTCGCGCGTGTACGTCGTCGGGCTCCACGCCGGGGCGGTGCCGGGCTCACCGCCGGCCGGACCCCCCGCTGTCCCCCCGGGCGCCGGAGGCGGCGGGCCGTCCCACGAGGACGAGGCGCGCCGGCTGCTCTACGTGGCGATGACACGTGCCAAGGACGAGCTGGTCCTGTCGCGACCGGCCGTCACCCAGGAGGGCAACGTCCGCCCATCGCCCCTCTATGAGGACGCTCGGGCGGTGCTCGATGCGGGGGAGCAGGAGCAGGGTGAGGAACTCTTCGGGCCCGCCGAGGGTCTGCAGGCCACCTACCGGATGATCCAGGACGAGGTGCTGGAGGAGGCCTGGAAGGCCGGCGGGAAGCTGCGAGAGCCCCGCCTGGACACCTACGTCGACGTGACCCGGGCCGTCGCCCGCTTCCTCGAGCTGGTCAAGCTGGCCGGGCTGATCCAGGGATCCGACGAGG
This sequence comes from uncultured Solirubrobacterales bacterium, assembly GCA_963815665.1. GTDB lineage: Bacteria > Actinomycetota > Thermoleophilia > Solirubrobacterales > 70-9 > DASUPK01. Next base: position 776,393 of record CAWFHN010000013.1, read on the forward strand.
AGCCGGTCACCGATGCTCTGGCGGCGACCAACGACCTCCTGGATCACGCGATCTCCCCGGAGCAGCGCAGCGCCCTGCACGACTCCGGCCTCGATGCGTATCTGCTGGACGAGGAGGGCGCGGCCAAGCGCCGGCGCGAGCTGATCGAGCAGCGTGACGAGCCCTCCCTCGAGGCCTTCCTGCCACGGAGGGGCGAGGGGCTCGCGCTCTCAGCGACCGACATCGGGCTCTACCGGACCTGCCCCCTCAAGTACAAGTTCGCGCGGGTCTTCGGCATTCCCCAGGAGACGACGATCAACCAGCGCTTCGGAATCGTCATCCACCAGGTTCTGGAGCGTTTCCACGGCTCGCCGTCGACGGCGGCCCCGAACACCACCGCCGGATCGAGCGAGAGCGGCGAGGCGGACGCCGGCAGCCTGGAGCGGCTGATGGCGCTCTTCGGCTCCGCCTGGCGCAGGTCGGGCTTCGGAGAGTCCGACGATGAGCTCCAGTTCCGCGAGAAGGCGATCGACGCGCTCCGCCGCTACCACGCCCGCGAGGTCGCGAGCGGCTCGCACCCTCGCTGGGTCGAGCGCAAGTTCGACTTCCGCATCGGCCCGCACCATCTGCGCGGCCGCGTCGACCGCGTCGACCAGCTGCCCGGCGGGGGCTACGAGCTGATCGACTACAAGACCGGCGACCCGAAGCCACCGCGCGAGCTCGAGTCCGACGTCCAGCTCGCGATCTACCGGCTGGCGGCCAGGGAGGCCTGGCGGCTCGAGGGGGCTGCCGGCAGCTACTGGTACGTGCTCGCCGACGAGAAGGTCGCCGTCGGCGCCTCGCCCGACGACCTCGAGCGGGTCGAGGGAGTGGTGCTGGAGGTCGGAGAGGGGATCCTCGGCCAGGACTTCGAGCCGCGCCCATCCCCGGAGATCTGCTCCTGGTGTGACTTCCGCCTGATCTGCCCCGCCTCCGAAGCGTGATCTAGCTCACGTACATATGTACAGGTTTCTAGTACATTTGTACAACCATGTTGGCTTGGATCTATCTCTCGGCGGCCATCGCGACCGAAGTGGTCGGCACCGTCTTCCTCCGCTACACGGACGGGTTCACCCGGCCGGGGCCGTCGATCTTCGTGATCGTCACCTATGTCGCCTCCCTGTGGCTGACCGCCCTGGCCCTGAGGAGCCTCGAGATCAGCCTCGCCTATGCCGTCTGGGCGGGCGTGGGCACCGCCGCGATCGCCGTGATCGGCATGGCGGCTCTCGGCGAATCGGTGAACGCGCTGAAGCTGGCAAGCATCCTGCTGGTGATCGGCGGGGTTGTCGGGCTGAACCTCTCGGGCGCGAACTAGTCTGAGATGGCCATGGCGGAACAGGCCACCCAGGGGCGGCGCGAGCAGATCCTGGAGGCGGCCCTGCGCGTGATCGGACGCTCCGGCCGTGAGTCCGTGACCCACCGGGCGGTCGCCGAGGAGGCGGGGGTCCCTCTCGGGTCGACGACCTACTACTTCGACTCGCGCGATGACCTCTTGCGGCAGGCTCTGGAATACGTCGCCGTCCATGAGGTCAAGCGTTACGGCCGGCTCGGCGAGGAGCTGCGCTCGGTCAAATCGGGGCGAGAGCTGGCGGACCGCTTGCTGTCGGAGCTGGTCTCGGCTGCGGAGGACCGGGTCGCCTACATCGCCGAGTACGAGCTGTGGCTGGAGGCCGGCCGGCGACCGGAGCTGCGCGAGGCGGCCCAGAGCTGGTGCGACGCGGAGCAGCGCTCGGTCGCCGGAGCGATGGAGGCGCTGGGCAGCAGCGATCCCCGCGCCGACGCCAGTTTGGTCGTCGCTGTCCTCGACGGCCTGGGCGAGCGGGTGCTGGCGCGCGAGGAGGACCCGGCGCAGGCGGCCAAGGAGCTGCGGCCGGAGCTCCGGCGCCTGATCGAGCGCCTGATCCGCTAGCCGTCGCCCTGCTGGCGCAGGTAGCGCTCGAAGTCGCGGGCGAGTGACTCCCCCGAGGGGACGTCGTCCTCGATGTCGAGGCTCTCGGCCTGCTCAGCCTCCAGGCGCTGGACCAGCTCCTCGATTTCAGGGTTGGCCGCGACCGCCCGGCTCACCTGGTTCTCGTAGGAATCGGACTCCTCCTCCAGGCCGGAAGCCTCGACCGCGACGCCCACCAGCCCCTCGAGCCGTCGCAGCAGCGCCAGGGCCGCCTTCGGGTTCGGGACCGCCGCGACGTAGTGCGGAACGGCGGCCCAGAGGCTGGCCGACGGGATTCCCCGCCGGTGGCACGCGTCATGCAGGACTCCGACGACGCCGGTGGGTCCTTCGTAGCTGGAACGAGCCAGGTCGAGGCGGGCGACCAGCTCCTCATCCGAGGCGAGGCCGGTGATCGGCACCGGCAGCGTGTGCGCGACGTCGGCGATCAGGGCGCCGAGCGTGACCACCATCTCGACTCCCAGCATCTCCGCCGCGTCGGCGATGCCATCGGCGAAGGTTCGCCAGCGCAGGTTCGGCTCGGTGCCGGCGAGCAGCAACAGGTCGCTCTGGGCGCCGGCCGGGGTGGCTGCGAGCAGGACGTTGCCGGGCCACTCGATCTCGCGGGTCTGGCCCTCGGTCATCCGGATGGTCGGCCTGTTGGCCTGGAAATCGAAGAACTCCTCGGGGTCGATCTGCGCGATGACCTCGGCGTCGAGCGACTCAGCCGCTGTGGTGAGAGCTGTCGTGGCCGAGCCCGCCGCGTCGTTCCAGCCGGCGAAAGCGCAAACGAGGACCGGAGATCGAAGCTGCGGAGGCTCGGCCTCCCAGGCGAGCGCGTCCATGTTTCGAGACTAGCGAGTCGGGCGCATCGAGCACCCCGGTCGACGGCGTAGGCGTCCGGTCGAATCTGAAAACTCAGTGCATGGAAGCCACCGCCGCCGCGACGCAGATCGCCGAGTTACATCCCGGGCAGCGCTTTCGCGGCGTCTACGCGTGCGCTCGAAAGGACCGGCTGTCGGCGCGCAACGGCTCCATCTACCTGAACCTGGAGCTGCGTGACCGCAGCGGCGCAATCCCGGCGCGCGTATTCCGGGAGGTCGATCGCCTCGGAGCGCGTTTCAAGCGCGGCGACGCCATCCGCGTGTCCGGCAAGGTGGAGCGCTTCCGCGGCGAGCTGGTGGCGGAGGTGGACGAGATCGAGCCGCTCGAGGACGCCGAGCTCGACCCAGCCGAGTTCCTGCCCGCCGCGTACAGGGACGCCGGCGAGCTCGAGGGGTTCCTCGAGCACCTGACGCGGGAGGTCCACGACGCCCCGCTGCGCGAGGTCGTCGACCGGGTGCTCTTCACCGAGCCGGTGGCTGCGGAGTTTCGCCGCGCCCCCTGCACCCGGGCGGGCCACCACGCCTACCTGGGCGGCCTGGTCGAGCACACGGTCGCGGTCGGCACGCTCGTCGGTGAGGTCTGCCAACTCCATCCCCGGCTCAACTCGGACGTCCTGATGGCCGCGGCGCTGCTGCATGACGTCGGCAAGGTGCGCGAGTTCAGCTACGGCGCGGAATTCGGGATCACGGAGGAGGGCAGGCTGATCGGTCACCTGGCGCTGGGGGCCGAGATCGTCGGCTCCGCCGCGGGGGGGCTGTCTCCGGAGCGCCGCGCCGCGCTGCTCCACTGCGTTCTCTCGCACCACGGGGCGGACGGGAATCGGTCGGGCGCGGGAGGCCGGGGGTTCGGGACGCCCGAGGCGCTCGCCCTGTACCGGCTCAACGCTCTCGACGCCGGTGTCAAGGGCGCGCTCGAGCACGGGCTCTAGGCCGACCGCGTCTCGAGGGACTACTTGTTCGGCCCCTGGGCGTTGCCGGAGTTGCCGGGCGGGGAGCCCGCACCGGCGTCGGAGCCGGTCGGACCAGAACTGCTCTGACCCGAGCCTCCACCGCTGGAGCTTCCGTTGCCTCCATTGGAGCTGCCGTTGCCTCCACCGGAGCTGCCGCCGCCCTCGGTGGAGCCGTTGCCGCCGGAGCCGGAAGGGCGGGCGTTGCCCGATCCATGATTCGCCGATGAGCCGGACGTCCCCGCGCTTCCCTGGTGCGATCCGCCGTTATGTGAGCCAGTGGGGTGCGGCGCGCCCTGGTGCGAGGCATTGCCGTGTCCGGAAGCCCGGTGGGGCGCCTTCGCCGCGGCGCTCTTGCCGTGATCGGCCTCCGACTTGCCGTTTCCCTTCCCCTTGCCGGGATTGCCGGTGGTGTCCCCGGTGCCGGGAGCACCATTCGCGCCGGGCTTCGGCCCGGCGTTCTCGCTGTGGAGCGTTCCCGGCAGTCCCGGATGCAGCGGGCGGGGCCCCAGTGTCCCGCCTGGACCCCCTGCGCCGAGGCCGCCGACCGGCACCGCGACGCCGGGGCAGGCGGCGGTCCCGCAGGCGGGAGGCGGACTGGGCGCCGAGCCGCCCTGGAGCGGCGGGGCCGTCGGCTCGCCGAGAAGCCCGGAGCGGGCGATCGCCGTCCCGGCCCCGCCGACCACGAGGCACATGAAGAGGGCGAGGAGCCGGGCCGAGCGGCCGGTGCCCCGCGGTCGCCGCCGGCGCTCGCGGACGACCTCGACGAGCTCTTGGACGACGTCGGGATCGAACTGGCTGCCGGCGCACCGCCGGACCTCCTGCAGCGCCTCGTCCGCGGAGCTGCCGGGCCGGTAGGGGCGGTCGCTGCGGATCGCGTGAAAGGCGTCGGCACAGAAGATGATCCGGCTGCCCAGCGGTATCTCCGCCCCACCGAGTCCGTCTGGATACCCGCCACCGTCCCAGCGCTCGTGCGAGTGACGCACCAGACGGCCCACCTGCGCGAGCTCAGCGACCGAGCTCAGGATCTCCTGGCCCATGACCGTGTGCCGGCGCATCATCCTCCATTCCTCGTCAGTCAGAGGTCCGGGCTTCTCGAGAATCCGGCTCGGGATCAACACCTTCCCGATGTCATGCAGGCGCGCCGCCGCGAGCAGGTCGCCTTCCTCGGTGCCCGCGATCCCCATTCGCTCACCGATGGCCTCGGCGATCAGGACGACGTCGCTTGAATGCTCCGCCGTGCCGGCACTCGCCTCGGCGAGAATCGCCGAGCACACGTCGATTGCGATCTCCTGGATGCTGGGAGTCTCCGTCGCGCCGTTGCCGTTGCGCCGGACACGCCCATTGCCGTTGCCGTTGGCGCCGGAGCTGACAGCCTCGCCCAACCTGCGTGCCAGAGCGTCTGCGGTCTCGCCGCCCGGGACCCTGATCCTGTCGCGCTGTGCTGGCATCGCATTGGAAGGGCCCCATCCCCCGGAGGCCAATATTCTGCCCACTCGGCCGGTCTCCTCCGATCCCAGCCTCGCCTGCCGGCCAAGTGTTACACCGGACCAGGCCGGGGAAATACCAAGTACCCGTGATTAGCCGGGCGTCCGATCGGCGGGTCTCAGGACCCGGATCAGGAGTTGCGCGGCGATCAGCAGGGCGAGCCCGGCGAAGGTCAGCTCCAGCGCCCGCTGCGGGATCGTGTTGGAGGCGACCACGCCGATGCCGACCCCGACGGGGGAGAGCACTCCGATCACCAGGCCCTCGCGCACCCGGACGTTGCCATAGCCGAGCTGCCGCCAGACCGCGACGATCGCGACCGGGACGATGGCCAACAAGGAGGTCGCCTCGGCGCGGACCTGGCTCTCGTCGAGGAAGATCGCCAGGGCCGGCACGAAGAGGATCCCTCCGCCAACGCCGAGCAGGCCGCCGACCATGCCGCCGACGAATCCGATCAATGCCGCCGCGATCGAGCTCATCGGACGATCAGCTCGATGGCGACGACGACGAGGAGCCCGGCGAACAGCAGGGAGATGAGGCGCTCGGGCACCCGCTGCTGGAGGGCCGTGCCGACGATCGCTCCGCCGATGGCCGGTACTCCCACGAGCGCGGCGTTCGGCGGATCGACGTTGCCGTAGATCGCCTGGAGCGACACCGCCAGCGCGGCGATCACGACGATCGCCATCATGCTCGTTCCCGTTGCCTCGCGCTCGCCGTAGCCCACCCAGACGATCAGCATCGGGACTATCACGCTCCCTCCGCCCACGCCGAGGAGGCCGCTGAAGGCGCCGGCGACCGTCCCGATGACCGCCAGCTTCAGCGTCCGCGAGGTCATCCGCAAATCCGCGTGTGCGGCTGGCGACCGCCGTGGCGCGCCAGCCAAGGACGCAGCCGCCGACGCGTGCTCCCGGCACGCGAGGCGGCGAGGACACAGGCTGGCCCGTCACGGCGCCGCCAGGCGTGCGCGAGGGTTTGGGGATGGCCTCGCAGCATGGCGGGCGATACTACGGCGATGGGCCCGCCCGCGACAGACGAAAGGGACCTCGAGCGGCTGCTCGCCCCGCTCAAGACCGACCCGAGCCACTCGGCGATCCTCACGGACGTCGATGGGACGATCGCACCGATCGTGCGAGATCCGGGCGGCGCAGCGGTGCCCGAGCGGACGCGGGAGTTGCTGCGGTCCTTGGCCGAGCGTTATGCCCTGGTCGGCTGCCTCAGCGGCCGGCGGGCTCTGGACGCGCGCCGGGTCGTCGGGCTGGATCAGCTCGCGTATTCCGGCAATCACGGCTTCGAGCTGCTGCTCCCCGGTGAGGACGAAGTCCGGCCCGACCCGTCCCTGGACGGACACGAGGGAGACGCGCCGCGCTTCGTGGACGGCCTCGACCGCTCTGAGCTCGAGCGGGTCGGAATCAGGACCGAGGACAAGGGAGCGATCGTCGGACTGCACTGGCGAGGCGCCGAGAACGAGGGCGCCGCCGAGTCCCTGGCCCACGAGATCGCCAGCGAGGCGGAATGGCAGGGACTGGTCCCGCACGATGGGCGCAAGGTGCTCGAGATCCGGCCCAATGTCGCGATCAACAAGGGGATCGCCGTGGCGGCTCTGATTCCCGCGCGCCCCGTGGACGCCGCTCTCTACGGCGGCGACGATCGCACCGACGTCGACGCCTTCGTCGCATTGCGGACACTGAGGGACGACGGCCGGCTGAAGGCCATCGCCTGCATCGCCGTTGCCTCGGAGGAGTCGCCTCCGGAAGTCTCCGAAGGCGCCGACCTGACGGTCGCCGGGCCCGAGGCCTTCGTGCGGGTGCTCGAGGCCCTCGCCGAGTAACTAGGGTCGCCTGCGATGGCGTTCTGCGACCTGCTGCGGATGACGGTTCTTCTCGCCGGCGGCGCGGCCACGGCCCTGGCCGCCATCACCGTGATCTCCGCGAGCGGAGCCGACGACACGATGACGCTGTACGTGGCCGCGGGCTGGTGGGTCGTCGCACTGGTGGGCGGGATCGTCCTGGGACGGCCCGCGCGGGCCGCTGAGGCGATGCGCCCGGCCCTGGCGGAGGCGAGGACAGCGACCGCGCTTCCCTCGCTCGGCAACCCGACCCGGGCAGCGCTCGCGCGACTCTGGCCCCTTGCAGCCTTCGCGATCATCGCGGGCGGGCTGGGGCTCGTCTTCTCAGGAGTGGCCGCAATTGGGACGGGCTTCGCGCTGGGCGCGGCGCTCACGCTGCGCTCCCGCGAGGGAGCGGTGGCCGCGATCGAGGAGCGCGACGGCGTGCGCTTCTACGTCGAACCCGGGCATGCGCTGGAACCAGTCAAGCTGATTCGCACGCCCGGGCTGCGCCGAGATCGCCCTTCGCCCGGGCACCCGCCTCCACCGCCCGCGGCGGCGTGAAACGGGCGCGCGACCCGAAGGCCGCACGCCCATCACTCGTTTCTAGGCTCTGGCGGGTACCGTCGCCTCGCCGCTGGCGGCTTCGGCGTTCGACATCTCGACGTGGGCCTTGCTGTCACGGGTGCGGATCAGCACCAGGGTGGCCACGACGCCCAGCGCCGCGATCACCGCGCCCCCGAGAAAGGCGCTCTGGAATCCCTCGGTCAGGGCGTTCGGGAGCGTCGAGTGCCCGGCTCCCAGCAGGTCATTCGTGCGCGAGGTCGCGATCGTGGAGAGGACCGCGAGTCCGAGCGCCCCGCCGATCTGCTGCGAGGTGTTGATCAGGCCGCTGGCAAGGCCCTGCTCGCGCTCCTCGACCCCCGCGACTGCCGCGATGGTGGAGGTGACGAAGCCGAAGCCGAGGCCCATTGCCGCCAGCAGCGACGGACCGAGTATGTCGGTGAGGAAGCCGCCGCCGACCGACACCTGGCTGAACCAGGCCAGGCCGATCGCCACGAAGGCGAGGCCCGAAGCCAGGATCGGCTTGAAGCCGAACCGGGTGACGAGCTGACCGCCGACACCGGCGGCGACGATGATCGTCAGCGCCAGCGGCAGGTAGGAGAGCCCGGCGTGGATCGGGCTGTAGCCCAGCACCTGCTGCATGTAGAGCGAGATGAAATAGAACATCGAGAACAGGGAGGCTCCGAGCAGGAGACCGACGATGTTGGCGCCCGTCAGCGTCCGGCTCCGGAAGATCCGGAATGGCATCAGGGGCGCCTTCGAGCGCAGCTCGATCGCGATGAAGATCCCGATCAGCGCCACCGAGAGGGCCAGCAGGCTGACGATCTTGGTGGAGCCCCAGCCCGAGTTGCTGGCGTCGAGGAAGGCATACGCCAACAGGGAGAGGCCCGCGGTGATGCTGACAGCGCCTGCCGCGTCGTAGTGGCGCGTCTCGGACTCCGAGCGGCTCTCGGGGATCAACCCGGGAGTGAACGCCAGCGCGATCGCGGCGACGGGGACATTCACCCACAGGACCCATTGCCAGCCGAGGCCGTCGGTGAGGATGCCACCGAGCAGGACGCCGGCAGCGCCGGCGGAGCCCGCGACGGCGCCCCAGGCTCCGAGTGCCTTGTTGCGCTCAGCCCCGTCCTTGAACAGCCCGGTGACGATCGACAGCGCGGAAGGCGAGACGATCGCGGCGCCCAGGCCCTGGGCCGCGCGCGCGGCGATCAGCTCACCCTGGGTGGCGGCGAAGCCCGCTGCAAGCGAGGCGATGCCGACCACGGCCAGTCCCGCCATGAAGACGCGGCGCCGGCCGAGGAGATCGGCTGCGCGACCGCCGAGCAGGAGGAAGCCGCCGAACGCGATCACGTACGCGTTGACGATCCACGGGAGGTTCTCCTCCGAGAAGTCAAGACCCTTGCCGATGCTCGGCAGGGCGACGTTGACGATGGACGCGTCGAGCACCACGATGAACTGTGCAACGCAGAGCAAGATCAGTGCGGTCCATCGCTTCTCCAGATATTCCTGTGCTGTTGTCATCCCCCTGACTCCTTTCGCTCCTCCGGCTCCCGAGTGGCCGGTTCACCCTTACGACGAATGGCATCGGCTCAAATGGACAAGTCCGGTATGGTGTATTCGGAACCTGAGTTCCGCTTTCGTTTAGGACTATACGGAATCGCAATTCCGTTTGCATTCCAATGACATCCGTCACAGAAACCAAGCCGATCCACATCGAGCGAGTGCTCAGGGCCGACGCCCGTCGCAACCGCGAGGCGGTGATGGCCGCAGCCAAGAAGCTCTTCGCGGATCAGGGCCTCGACGCGCAGATGCCGGACGTCGCGAAGGCCGCGAAGGTCGGTGTCGGCACCGTCTATCGCCACTTCCCAACCAAGGACGATTTGATCGCCGCGCTGGCTGCGGAGCGCTTCGAGCGCCTCGCGGAGAAGGCGCGCGAGGGGATCGAGGCGGACGACGCATGGGAGGGACTTTGCGACTTCATCCGTTTCTCCGCCGAGCTGCAGGCCGATGACCGCGGTCTCTGCGAGGTGATGGGCTCCCGCCCGGAGGTCATGAGCGACTCGGCCTACGCCGTCGGACTCGACGAGCTCTGCGAGAAGCTCGTCAAGCGAGCCCAGCGTTCCGGTGATCTCCGCAAGGACCTCGACTGGGAGGACATCCCGATGATCGCCTGCAGCCTGGGGCGAATCACGGCAGCGGAGGCGGGTCCCGCTGTCGGCCGCTGGCCGCGGCTGGTCGAGATCGTCATCAACGGCCTTCGCGCCCCCTGCAACTCGAAGCTGCCGAAGCCTCTCAGCTAGCCCGCTTCCGCAGCGGCGCGAAAGAGCGCCAGGCCCGGGTATTCGCGATCTGCTTGGCGCTGAGCCAGGCCCGGCGAGCCGTGGCGACCGAGTACTGCATGTTCACCAGGGTGTCGGTGCCGTGGGCGTCCGTATTGCAGACGATGCGCACCCCCGCCTCGGCCGCGATCTTGGCGTGGCCCTCGTTCAGGTCGCGCCTGTTCGGATTTCCGTTGATCTCCATCATCGTCCCGGTTCGTGCGGCCGCCTCCGCGATCCGCTCGATGTCGACGCCGTAGGGCTCCCGGCGCAGGAGCAGCCGGCCCGTGAGGTGCCCGATGCAATCGACCAGGGGATGCTCCATCGCCGCGATCACGCGATCGGTCATCGCCTTCTGGGAGATGGTGAATGACGTATGGACGCTGCAGATCACCCAATCGAGCTCCGCCAAGAGCTCGTCTGGGTAGTCGGGCGAGCCGTCGAGACCGATGTTGACCTCGGATCCGGCCAGGAGCCGGAACCCGCGGGGGGCGGATTCGTTCCAGGCTCGGATCTCCTCGATCCGCTTTGCGAGTTGCCGGGGGGTGACGTCGTTGCCGAACCCGTGGCTCGCCGAGTGATCGGTGACCGCGAGGTACGCGTAGCCGCGCCGGCGCGCGGCCTCCGCCATCTCCTCGAGCGAGTTGCGCCCGTCCGAGAGGGTGGTGTGGCAGTGCAGGTCTCCGCGGATGTCGTCGAGGGTGACGAGGTCGGGCAGCTCGCCCGTTTCGCCGGCCTCGATCTCCCCCCGGCCCTCCCTCAGCTCCGGCACGATGTAGGGCAGGCCGAGCAGCTCGTAGACGCCGGCCTCGTCGGCGAACTTGTGGACCTTCTTGCCTTCGACCTTGGCGACGCCGTTCTCGCTGACGGACAGCCCCCGCGCCAGCGCTCGCTCTCGCAGCTGCACGTTGTGGGCCGCCGACCCCGTGAAGTGCTGGAGGAGGTTGCCGAACGTCTCCTCGGCGCCGATCCGGAGGTCGACCTTGAGACCCGTGTGCGTGAGGACGCTGGCAGCCGCATCCCCGCCACGTCTCGTCTCGGCGGAGAGGCCGTGGGTGGCCAGGGCGTCCGCCAGCGCAGCCGCGTTGTCGGTGGTGGCGATCAGGTCGACGTCCTTGCAGGTCTCCGTCCATCGCCTGGCCGAGCCGGCGAGCTCGATCCTGTTGGCGACCCCGAGCTCCAACAGATCTCCCCGGATCTCGTCCGCGATCGGAAGCACGTTCGAGAGCAGCAGGCGCTCCCCGATCCCGTCCTCCGTGACCCCCTCCAGGGAGGCGAGGATGTTCTCCTCGGTCTTCGGCCCCAGGCCGCGGATGTCCGCGATCCTGCCCTGCTCGGCGGCCTCCTTGAGCTGCTGAAGGTTCTCGACCCCCACCTCGTCGTAGATGCGGCGCGCGGTCTTGGCGCCCAGGCCCGGCACCCGGGTCACCTCCACCAGCGTCGCCGGGAACTTGGCCTTGAGCTTGTCGGCCGAGGGAATGCTCCCCGTCTCGATCAATGTCTCGATCTTCTGAGCCAGCGTCTTGCCCACCCCGGCCAGCTCCGTGAGCCTCCCCTCCTGGGCGAGCTGCTCGATCGAGATCGGGCTCTGCGCCACCGTCCGCGCCGCCTCCTGGTAGGCGAGCACCCGGAACCGGTCGGCTCCATCCAGGTCGTACAGGATTCCCAGCTCCCGGAGAGCGGCCGCTATCTCGGCATTGCGCATACCAGACAAGTTATTGGGCACGCAAAGAACACTCGCGGCGGCGATTCCCACCTCGAAGCGGCTGAATAGCCTTAGCGCGTGCCCGGAGCCCCTTCCCGGACGCAGGACGTCTGGGTCATCCTGCCGACCTACAACGAGGCCGAGAACCTCGAGCGGATCGTCGCTGCGATCCGGGAGCACCTCCCGCCGTCTGGGCGGGTGCTGATCGTCGACGACAACTCGCCCGATGGGACTGGGGAGATCGCCGACCGGCTGGCGGGCGCCGATGAGTCGGTCTCCGTCCTTCACAGGGAGCTGAAGCAGGGGCTGGGACCGGCGTACCTGGCGGGCTTCCGCGTCGCGCTGGACGGCGGCGCCGAACGGATCATCGAGATGGACGCCGACTTCTCACACGATCCCGCCTATCTCCCGATGCTGATCGACGCGACCGATCGTGCGGATCTGGCGATCGGCTCCCGCTATGTCCCGGGCGGAGGCATCACCGACTGGGGTCCGGCGCGGCGCTTCATCAGCCGGGGCGGGAGCGCCTACGCGCGTGCGGCTCTCGGCCTGCCGGTCCGGGACCTGACCGGCGGCTTCAAGTGCTTCCGCCGCGTCGTGCTCGAGGCGATCGACCTCGACACGATCGAGGCGCGCGGCTACGCCTTTCAGGTCGAGACGACCTACCGCGCGATCAAATCCGGCTTCCGGGTCGTGGAGGTGCCGATCGTCTTCAAGGACAGGACCGACGGGACCTCCAAGATGAGCAAGTCGATCGTCGCCGAGGCCATGTGGCGCGTCCCCGCCATGCGCTTCCGGCGCAGGTAGGGTTGCTTCACTTTGTATAGTAACTATGGAGGGTCGGGCTAGACTCAATACCGGACCCTCAACCAACGACCTAGGAGACCACAGTGCCGGGCAAGCTCACCGATGTAACCGACGCCACCTTCCAGTCCGATGTGCTCGACGCCGAGGGCCCAGTGCTCGTCGACTTCTGGGCCCCCTGGTGCGGTCCCTGCCGAGTCGTCCACCCCGTCCTCGAGGAGATCGACTCCGAGCGGGAGGACCTCAAGATCGTCAGCCTCAACACGGACGAGAACCCGCAGACCGCGGCCAAGTACGAGGTCCTCTCCATCCCGACGATGATCGTCTTCAAGGACGGCGACGTGGCCACCAGGCTGGTCGGGGCACGGCCGAAGGCGCGGCTCGAGTCCGAGCTCGAGCCAGTGCTCGCCTAGCGGCCACTCTCGCCTAGCGGCCACTTGAGGGTCTAAGTCGAGGCCGACGCGATCGTCGGCTAGAGAATCTGCTCGCTGATGAAACCGGCGAGCAGGACGCTGAAGCCGCCGATCTCGACCACGATCAGCGTCCACATGAAGGGATGGAGCCCACCTGGCTCGTCGCCCTTCCGGAACTGGTTGTCGGTGTCCCGCCGGATGCCGTGCGAGATGTAGCCCACGATCGCGCCGACGAAGAAAGTGATGACGGCGAATGCGGCGATCAGGTTGACCGCGGTGCTCCAGGCGGAGAGCTCGACGAACACCGCGATCAGGAGGGTGGCGAACGAGTAGAGGAGGGCGGCACGGTGGGCGACGTCCACGTAGGGGTGAGCGAGGCCGTCGGGGCTGATTGCCATTCCGCGGTACTTCCAGGCGCCGAGGAGCAGCGCGCCGATGAAGATCAACCCCGCAGCGAGGAGAACCGCTTTCGTGTCGCCCCCCAGCTCCATGGCGCGGACTCTAGTTGTGAGACCCGTTGGTGAGTTTCCGCCCCCCGTGGGGCGGTAGATCGCCAACCCCTCGATTATCGGAGCTGCCGAACCAGCTCGAGGGTGACCTCGGTGAGTGATTTGAGCGTTACGTCCGCCAATTCGAGCGCATCTGGATCGGGCGGAAAATCCTGGTTGGGAACCGCGATCACCCCCATGCCCGCGGCGTGGGCCGAGCGAATCCCGTTGGTCGAGTCCTCGATCGCGACGCAGGCTGCCGCCTCCTTCCCCAGCCGCCTTGCGGCCTCGAGGTAGACGTCGGGCGCCGGCTTCCCTGCTCCCGCCTCCTCCGAGGAGACGGTCGCCTCGAACGCGTCGGCTATGCCCGCCAGCTCGAGCACCAGATCGATCACGTGCCGGTTGGATGACGAGGCCAGCCCGAGCGGCAACTCCTTCGCCAGCGAGTTGACGGCCTCCACCGCGCCGGGCAAGAGCGGCAGCTTCTCCCGGTAGACGCCGGCGACGCGATTCGCCACGGCCTCATTGATCTCCTCCGCATCCATGTCCACCCCGAGGCGGTCTCGCACGTACCGGGACCATTCCCCGGAGCTCATTCCCATCATGTCCCGCTGGGCGCTCTCGTGCCACTTGCCGCCGTTCTCCTCGACGAAGCGCTTGCGCACGTCGTCCCAGACCGCCTCGGAGTCGACCAGGACCCCGTCCATGTCGAAGATGACCGCGGCCGGCACTAGATGATCATCTAGGCCTTCGAGACTGCGATGCGCAGCTCGCGGCCCTCGATCGTCGCCTTCTCGCCGGCGCCGTCGGCGCCGTAGTCGACCGAGGTCGCCAGGGTCTCGCCGGCGATGTAGGCCTCGTGCTCGCGCGCTGCGGCGAGCAGCTCATCGTCGCCGCCGAGGGCGAGGGCGATGCGGTCGGAGACATCCAGGCCGGCCTGCTTGCGCGCCTCCTGGACGGCGCGGACGACCTCGCGCGCCAGGCCCTCGCGGCGCAGCTCGTCGTCGAGGTCGAGCTCCAGGGCGACCGCGTGGCCGGCCTCGGCCTCCACCTGGTAACCCTCGAGCTGCTCCATGACGAGGTTGACGTCGTCGGCTGTGAGCGTGTGGTCCTTCCCGTCGACCTGGATGCCCACCTCCTCTCCCCGTTCGAGCGCGTCGGCGACCGCCGCGGCGTCCAGCGCCTCGACCGCCGCAGCCACCTGCGGCATGCTCTTGCCGAAGCGCGGGCCGAGGGAGCGGTAGTTGGGCTTGACGCGGTAGGAGACGAGCTCGGCCTCCGACTGGACGAAGTCGAGCTCCTTGACGTTGAGCTCGGAGGCGACCACCTCGGCCAAGCGCTCGATCGCCTCGCGCTCGGCGTCAGAGGCGACGACGACCGCCTTGCGCAGCGGCTGCCGGAGCTTGACCTTGGCCTGGGAGCGCGCCGCGCGGCCGAGCTCGACCGTGCGGCGGACAGCGTCCATGCCCGCCTCGAGCTGCGGGTCGATCAGGGCCTCGGCGACATCAGGGAAGTCGCAGAGGTGCACGGAGTCCGGCTCCTGAGTCGTCCACTCGTCGACGGGCTTCTGCAGGCCGGTCTCCTCTCCGAAGAGCAGGTTGGCGTACATCTCGTCGGAGATGAACGGCGTGAAGGGCGCGAGCATCTTGGCCGTCTCACCGAGGCAGAAGCGAAGCGTCTCCAGTGCGGCGAAGTCACCGTCCCAGAAGCGGCGGCGGCTGAGCCGCACATACCAGTTGGAGAGCTCCTCGGTGTAGTCGGCGATCGCCTTGGCCGCCTGGGTGGCGTCGAAGCCGTCCATCTGCTCGCGGACCTCGGCGATCGTGCGCTGGAGGCGGGAGACGGCCCAGCGGTCGAGCTCGGTGACCTCCTCGGAGCCGCCCTCCGTCCACCTCGGCTCGTAGGGGAGCTCGCCGGTCTCGAGCCCCGCCGCATTCGCGTAGGTGACCCAGAACGAATAGGTGTTCCAGAGGGTGAGCAGGAAGTGGCGGACCGCGTCGCCGACCGTGTCCACCGAGAAGCGGTATCCCGACCAGGGCTGCTGGGAGGCGAAGTAGTACCACCGGAACGCGTCGGCGCCGTGCTTGGAGATCACGTCCCACGGCTCGACCACGTTGCCGCGGCTCTTCGACATCTTCTGGCCCTCGGGGTCCAGGATCAGGCCGAGGCAGACGACGTTGCGGTAGCTCGACGTGTCGAAGAGCAGGACCGACTCGGCGAGCAGC
Organism: uncultured Solirubrobacterales bacterium; assembly: GCA_963815665.1. GTDB lineage: Bacteria > Actinomycetota > Thermoleophilia > Solirubrobacterales > 70-9 > DASUPK01. The sequence continues at coordinate 791,993 of CAWFHN010000013.1, forward strand.
GTGTAGAACCATCCGCGCGTCTGGTCCACCGCCTCGCAGATGAAGTCGGCGGGGAAGCGCTGCGCAAAGAGGTCCTCGTTCTCGAAGGGGTAGTGGTACTGGGCCCACGGCATCGAGCCCGAGTCGAACCAGGTGTCGATCACCGAGGCGACGCGGCGCATGGTGCCCTCGCAGCCGTCGCGCTCGCAGGCGAAGCTGGCCTCGTCGATGTAGGGGCGGTGGAGGTCGTCTGGGACCTCCACTCCCCTCTCTCGCAGGTCCGCGATCGAGCCCGCGCAGAAGCGCTCCTCGCAGTCGTCGGCGTCGCACTCCCAGATCGGCAGCGGCGTGCCCCAGTAGCGGTCGCGCGATAGCGCCCAGTCCACGTTCCCCTCGAGCCACTTGCCGAAGCGGCCGTGCTTGATGTGCTCCGGGTGCCAGCCGATCTCCTCGTTCGCGGCGAGCATTCGGTCGCGGACCTCGGTCGTCTTCACGTACCAGCTCGCCTTTGCGTAGTAGAGGAGCGGCGTATCGCAGCGCCAGCAGTGCGGATAGGAGTGCAGGTAGGCCTCGGCCCGGAGCAGCTTGCCCCTGGCCTCCAGCGCCTCGACGATCCCGGGGTCGGCATCCTTGACGAACTGGCCCTGGAAGTCGGTGATCCGCTCGTCGAAGCGACCGCGCAGGTCGACCGGGTTCTGCAGCGTGATCCCGTACTGCTCGCCGAGCCGGAAGTCGTCCTCGCCGAAGGCGATCGCGGTGTGGACCAGGCCGGTGCCCTCGTCGGTGGTGACGAAATCGGCCAGCAGGACCGTGTGGCCTCGCGGGCCGTAGTCGGTGATGTAGTCGAAGGGCGGCTCATATGAGACGCCCGAGATCGCTTCGCCCGGGAAGTGAGCGAGAACCTCGGCCTCCTCTCCGAGGGCGTGCTCGACCCGATCTCGGGCGAGCACGAAGACCTCGCTTTCGAGCCGGGCCCGGACGTATTCGATGTCCGGGCCGGCGGCGACCGCCGCGTTGGTGATCAGCGTCCAGGGTGTCGTCGTCCAGACGAGCAGCTGGTCGCCGGGCTCGAGCGGCGACTCCGGGATCGCGTCGTTGGGAGGCGTCTTCGTGACGGGTAACTTCACGTAGACCGAGGGGTCCTCGACGTCCTGGTAGCCCAGCGCCACCTCGTGCGAGGAGAGGGCGGTGCCATCGCGCGGGCAGTAGGGGACGACCTTGTAGTCCTCGTAGAGGCGCCCGTCGTCCCACATCCGCCGCAGCGCCCACCAGACCGACTCGATGTAGTCGTTGGTCATCGTCACGTAGGGGTCGTCGAGGTCGAGCCAGAAGCCGATGCGCTCGGTCAGCCGGTTCCAGTCCTCGACGTAACGGAAGACCGATTCGCGGCAGCGGGCGTTGAACTCGGCGATCCCGAACTCCTCGATCTCCTCCTTGGAGCTGATCCCGAGCTCCCGCTCCACCTCCAGCTCGACGGGTAGCCCATGGCAGTCCCAGCCCGCCTTGCGGGGCACCTGGTGGCCAGCCATCGTCTTGAAGCGCGGATAGATGTCCTTGAAGACCCGGGCGAGGACGTGATGCGAGCCCGGCTTGCCGTTCGCCGTCGGCGGCCCCTCGTAGAAGCTCCACAGAGGTGAGCCCTCGCGGCCGGTGAAGGAGCGGCCGAAGACGTCGCGCTCACGCCAGCGCTCTAGGACCCGTTCCTCGAGCTCGGGAAATGACTGCTTCGGGTCTACTGGTCGGAATCCGGCCACGGGTGCCGGATTCTCGCAGTCAGCCGGCAATCGAAAGTTCGGGATAGGCTGGCCTCGCGTGCCCAGCCTCGACTCGAAGACCGGCGCGAACCTCGTTCAGGACTTCCTGCGTACCAATGAGGTCGAGTATGTGTTCGGGAACCCAGGGACTACCGAGACGACCTTCCTCGCGGCGCTGGCCGAAACGGACGTCACCTACGTGCTCGCCGTTCACGAGTCCAGCGCCGTCGGAATCGCAGCGGGATACGCGTTGATCTCACGCAAGCCCTCCGTGGTGAGCCTGCACACCTATCCGGGGCTCGCGAACGGGATGTTCAACATGCGGAACGCTCTGCTCTGCGGAATCCCGCTGATGGTCGTCAATGGGACGGAAGACAGCCGCTTTCTGATCCACAACCCACCCCTCGGCGGACCGAACACCGAACTCGCCGAGACGGCGACGAAATACCAGTACGAGGTCCGCAGCATCGACGAGCTCTCGGTCGCGATGCAGCGCTGCTTCGTGCAGAGCGCCCTGCAGCCCCCGGGTCCGGTCTTCCTCTCCATCCCCATGGACTTCATGCAGAGCGCCACCGAGCGGACGACCTTCAAGCGGACGACCATCCTCGATGACTCGGTCTCCAACTCAATCGACCAGGTGGCAGCGGAGCTTCGTGAGACCGCCAAGGGCAAGCTCGCGATCGTCGCGGACTACGCGGTGGGCTGGGACAAGTCCACGAACACCCTCTCTCTGCTGGCCGACGCTTTGGGCGCGGATGTCTATGCGGCTCCCTTCCACGTTCAGGGGGTCGTGGACACCCTGCATCCCAGCTTCAAGGGACAGCTCCCCACGACGACCGGGGCCATCCGCAAGATCCTCTCCGCATATGACTGCCTGATGTTGGTCGGCGACAAGCTGGATGCGTTCACCTGGGTGGACGCGCCGGCGGTGCCGCCGGAGCTGCGCGTGATCCAGGTCAGCCCCGCGACGAGCCAGCTGGGATTCGACTGGCCGGTGGACATCGCGGTCGTCGGCGATGTGCGGGCCACGCTCGAGGCCCTCGCCACAGAGCTTGGGCTCGATGCGCACGACGAGGCGCATACCGACGCGCCACCCGATCGAGCTTCGCTCGAGGCGAAGTACCCGCGGACGGGCGCGGAGCCGAGTGACGCGCTCATCCTGGGCGCCCTCGAGCGCCTCGACCCCGAGACGCACGTGGTGACCGAAGGGTCGTCAGAGGACTCGATCGTGCAGGAGATGGCGACGTCGCTCGGGTTTCGCAACGTCCACTTCAGCCCCCGCGGCGGCGGTCTGGGATGGGCCATGCCGTTGGCGACAGGTATCGCCCTGGCGACGGGAAAGCACTCCGTCTGCTTCGTCGGCGACGGCGGCAGCCTGTTCTCGATCCATTCGATCTGGACCGCCGCCGCCCATGACATCCCGGTCGTCTACATCTGCTTCCTGAATGACGAATACCTCCTGCTCAAGGAGCTCTGGGTCGACTTCATGGGCGGGACGCTCTCTGAGACGAAGTTCGTCGGCCTGGATTTTGACCAACCGCCGATCGCAATCGCCCAAATCGCATCCGCCCTCGGCGCCAAGACCGCCGAAATCGAGAGTCTCGTTGAGATCGAGCGCGTGCTCGACTCGGCCTTCGAACACCCAGGGCCGACCTTCATCACGATCAGGCGCAGCTAGAGCCTCCCCCAGGTCAGGAAGGCAGGGTGATCGAGCCGTCCTCCTCGACGGTCCAGCTCGGGTTGTTCGCGACCTCCCACGGATAGCCCTCGGGGTCGATGAAGACGCCGGAATATCCGCCGTAGAAGGTCTCGCCCGGCTCGCGGCCGATCGTGGCACCGGCGGCGCGAGCCTCCTCGATCACGTCATCGACCTCCTTTTCAGTCCGCGTGTTGTAGGCCAGCGCGATCCCGCCCCAGCCGCTGCCGACCTCCACGGCGCTGTCCTTGGCCAGCTTCTCGCGGCCCCAAAGCGAGAACACCAAGCCGCCGGCCTGGAAGAAGGCGACATCGTCCTCAGGAGCGGCGCCTGTCTTCCAGCCAAGTGCCTCATAGAACCTCTTCGCCCGCTCCAGATCATCGACTCCCAATGTGACCAGGCTGACTCTCTGCTCCATTTGCGGCCTCCTTCCGTTGACTGAGGACGAGGCTATGCGCGGACGCGTCGCTGGCCTTGGACATTTCGGACGTCGTCTAGCTTTCAGGCATGGGCAGCTATACGGAGTTCGCCCCGAGCCCTCCGCTCCATGCACTGCTCGCCTGTCGCTGGGAGCGCGAGCTTCCCGCGGACGATCCTTCCGATTCGGCCCTGATCCTGCCCGATGGCTGCGTTGACCTGCTCTGGCGGGACGGAGAGCTGACAGTTGCCGGGCTCGACCGGACGGCCTGGCGGAGCCCGGTGCGCGCGGGCAGCTCGATCGTCGGGGTGCGGCTGCGGCCCGGCGTCGCGGGAGCGGTCTTCGGGATCCCCGCCAGCGAGCTGCTCGACGCCACGGTCCCTCTCGGGGAGCTGCTCGGGTCGCGAGCGTCGACGCTCTCGGAGCGCCTCGATGGAGCCCAGGGGCGGGAGGCCGAGTATTTGTTGCTGGAGGAGGTGATCGCCTCCGCGATCGCTGAGGGCGTCCCCGATCCGCTCGTGCTGGCGGCCACTCGACGCCTCGGCTTCCCCGGAAGCCGGGTGGACGAGCTGGCGGAGGCGCTGGGGATCAGCGAGCGACAGCTGCGGCGTCGATTCCACCAGTCCGTCGGATACGGGCCCAAGACGCTCGACCGCGTCCTGCGCTTCAGGCGGCTGGTCTCCAAGGCTCAGGCGATCTCCGACGGTGAGGTGGACCTGGCGCGGCTTGCGGCCGATCTCGGCTACGCCGACCAGGCGCACATGGCGCGTGACTCCGTTCGGCTGACCGGCCTGCCGCCGGCGCGCCTGGCCGCTCTCTGGGCGAGCTGAGCGTCAGGCGGCGCGGTCCAGCTTGCGGCAGAGATCCGCGAGCTGGCGCTTCTCGGTCTCGTCGAGGACGCCGAATGCCTCCCGCACGCGCTCCGCGTGCGCCGGGAAGGCGTGGGTGACGAGGTTGTAGCCGGGCTGGGTCAGAGCGACGGCGACCGCGCGGCGATCGCTTTCCAGCCGGCTGCGAACCACGAAGCCACGATTCTCGAGCGTGTCGAGGACCTCCGTGGCGGTCGCCTTGGAGGCGCCCAGCCGCCTGCGCATCGTGCGCAGCTCCAGCCTGCCGCCGGCGCTGGTCAGGAGCACCAGCATCGTGAAGCCGGTCGCCGAGACTCCGATCCGCTCGAGGTCCGCCGCGAGGCGGCGGGTGAGGTTCGCCTGCGCCCGCACCAGCGCCTCCAGCGCCCTGTGCGCGAGCGGATCGATGGGGCGAAGTGGCGTCGCCTCGTCGGTCACCGCTGATCAAGGTATGGGCCGCGGCGGACGTAGGATCAGAGGCCGTGCTCCGCTGTTCCCTCATCGCCCTCGCGGCCGCGGTCGTCGTGATCGCCGCTCCCGGCTGCGGGACGAAGACGAACGACCTCGCGCCCGCCGCCTGCCTCGTCACCAACCGCGGATACCTGCGTGCGCTGGAGCGCGCCCCGGGCGAGGTGCGGCTGGCCGGCACCACCCCCATCTCCGATTGCCTGGTCCCCGAGCAGCAGGCGGGACAGCTGGCGAACATCGGCCACGAGATGATCATCGCCGCGACCAAGCTGAACGTGGAGGCGCGCCGGGACCCGGGCGGCAGCGCCTCATTGCAGCTCGGTTACCTGCTCGGGGCGATCGCCAAGGGGGCCGACGCAATCCACACCGACCTGGCCAGGCGCCTCAACTCCGCCGCACGCTTCAGCGCCACCGGGGGCACGATGCCGGCCAGCTTCGAGCGAGCTTTCGGGCGCGGTTACGCCGCCGGCCACAGCTCGGGCTAGCGTCGACTAGATAGCCTGGATGGATGGAAGCCAAGACCGCCGACCACCTGTGGGGAGGCGAGACCACGAAAGCCGTCGAGAACTTCAAGATCTCGGGCCAGCCGGTTCCGGCGCCCGTGATCCACTGGCTCGGGAGGTTGAAGGCCGCGGCCGCCCGCGCGAACGCGGAGCTCGGCCTCCTCGATGGAGATCTGGCCGAGCGCATCTCGAAGGCCGGTGATGAGGTCGCCAGCGGCGACCACGACGACCAGTTCCCGGTCGACGTCTTCCAGACCGGCTCGGGGACCTCCTCGAACATGAACGCCAACGAGGTGATCGCCCAGCTCGCCGGCGACGAGGCCCATCCGAACGACCACGTCAACATGGGCCAGTCCTCGAACGACGTCTTCCCCTCCGCCGTCCACCTGGCGGCGCTGGGCGAGGTCCATTCGGATCTGCTGCCCGCGCTGGACGAGCTGCGCGCCGCGCTCGAGCGCAAGGCGGACGAGTTCAACGACCTCGTCAAGACCGGCCGGACCCACCTGATGGACGCGGTGCCGGTGACCCTCGGCCAGGAGTTCACCGGCTATGCGGCGCAGATCAGGCTCGGCGCCGAACGCGTTCGCTCGACGCTCGGCCGCGTCGGGCAGATCCCGCTGGGCGGCACAGCGACCGGTACCGGGCTCAACACCCATCCCGAGTTCGCCGCCAAGGTCCGCGAGCGGCTCAGCGCCGACACGGGGCTCGACATCTCCGAGCCCGCCGACCCCTTCGAGGCCCAGGCCAACCGCGACGCCCTGGTCGAACTCTCCGGCGCGCTCAAGACCGTCGCCGTCTCGATGCTCAAGATCGCCAACGACCTCGCCCTGATGGGATCGGGCCCGCGCGCCGGCCTCGCCGAGCTGCGGCTGCCGGAGCTCCAGAAGGGCTCATCGATCATGCCCGGCAAGGTCAACCCGGTGATCCCGGAGGTCGTCATCCAGGTCGCCGACCAGGTGGTCGGCAACGATGCCGCGATCACGATGGGCGGGAGCCAGGGGCAGTTCGAGCTCAACGTGCGGGTGCCGCTGATCGCGCGCAACCTGCTCGACTCGATCAAGCTGCTCGCGGCCGCCGCGCGGCATCTGGACGAGAAGTGCGTCAGCGGCATCGAGCCGAACGAGGAGATGCTGGAGCGCCATCGGGAGTCCAACCTGATCGTCGCCACCGCACTCAACCCCCACATCGGCTACGACAAGGCGGGCGAGATCGTCAAGGAGGCGGCCGCCTCGAACCGCTCGATTCGCGAGGTGGCGAAGGAGATGGGCGTCGACGAGAAGACCCTCGACGAGGCGCTCGACCATCGCAAGATGGCCCATCCGCACGACTGACCGCTGCGTAGCTACTGTCAGAAATGGTGGAGAAGCACGACGCAGTCATCGTCGGCGCACGAAGCGCCGGATCTTCGCTGGCGATTGCCCTGGCCCAGCGGGGCTGGGACGTAGCGATGGTCGACAGGGACACCTTTCCCAGCACCACCGTCTCGACCCACCTGATCTACCCGAACACCCTCGCCCGGCTCGAGCGGCTTGGGGTGCTCGACACGCTTCAGTCCAAGCACGAGCTCGCCTTCGCCTCGCACCGGCTGCTGGCTCTCGGGCACGAGATCGCCGGCCGATATACGCCGATCGAGGGCTTCGACCTCGGCCTCGCGCCGCGGCGGGTGGCGCTCGATGCGGCCGGAGTCGACACGGCCCTCGCCGCCGGCGTCACCGGGATCTTCGGCACTCGCGTGGTGGACCTGCTCGGCGGAGGTACCGATGAGGACCCGGTCCGCGGGGTCAGGCTGGCGGACGGGCGCGAGATCGAGGCCGGATGGGTGTTCGGCGCGGACGGCCGCGGCTCGCAGGTGGCGGGCAAGCTCGGCCTCGAGAAGGAGCGGACGCAGCGCGGCGAGCTCGCCTTCTCGTACTCGTACTGGAGCGGGATCCCGGTCGATGAGCCGGTCTCGACGCTCCAGATCAACCTCGACGAGATGCTCTACCACGGGCCCGTCGAGGACGGGCTCTACCTCGTGATCGCCAACGGCGTTCCCGACCTGGCGCAGGGGTCGAAGGCCGAGAGGGAGCGCAAGTACCTGGAGGCGGTCCGGCGGTTCCCCGAGACCCTCGCTCCGAGCCTGCTGGACGACGCCGAGATGGTCACCGAGGTGACGGTGGCTCCGGAGACGCTCATGCGCGGCTTCTTCCGCAGGCCGACCGGCCCCGGCTGGGCCCTGGTCGGAGACGCCTGCTACTTCAAGCACCCGGGGACCGCGCAGGGAATCGGGGACGCGGTCGAGGCGGCGCTGTACGTGGCCGACTCGCTCTCGGGCGCCGACGGAACCCTCGACGCCTACGAGGAGTGGCGCGACGCCAAGTCGGCCGAGCATTACGACTGGTCGTTCGCCTGGGGCCGCTTCCCGAATCCGGAGACCGCGGAGCCGCTATTCGGCGGCTGGGCCTCCGACCCGGACGCCGGCCAGGATCTGCGCGACTGCCTTGCCCGGACGGTGGAGCCCTCCCAGCTGCTGAGCAAGGAGCGGCTCGAGCGCTGGTTCGCCCCCGCCTAGCGCCTCCAACGATCCCTAGCCCTGGAACGTGACCAGGCGCTCCTCGGTGAGCTCCCGCACCGCGTAGTGCGGGCCCTCGCGCGTGTTGCCCGAGTCCTTGACCCCGCCGTAGGGCATCTGGTCCGTGCGGAAGGTCGGGACCTCGTTGATCAGCACGCCGCCGAACTCGAGGGTCTCGCCGGCCTTGATCGCATTGCCGACGTCTCGCGTGAAGACGCCCGCCTGCAGCCCGTAGCGCGAGTCGTTCGCCATCTCCAGGGCCTCGTCGAAGTCCTTGAAGGTGTGGATGGTCGCGACGGGCCCGAAGATCTCGTCCTTCCAGGTGTGGCACTCGGGCGGGTCGTTCCTGATCACCGTCGGCGCCAGGCAGCGGTCCTCGTCGACCAGCTCGCCGCCGGTGAGGAGCTCGCCGCCCGCGGCCACCGCCTCGTCGACCCAGGACTTGACCCGGTCGCGGTCGTCCGGGGAGATCACGGGCCCGACGTCGGTGTTCTCATCCATCGGGTCGCCGGTGACCAGGGACTCGACGTTGGCCACGAAGCGCTTGGTGAAGTCGTCTGCGATCGATTCGTGGAGCAGGATCCGCTGGACCGAGATGCAGCTCTGGCCCGCGTGCGAGAAGGCGTGGAGCTTCGCCTTGTCGGCCGCCTGCTCCCAGTCGCCGTTCTCGTTGACGATCAGCGGAGCGGTCGAGCCGAGCTCCAGGTTGACCTTCTTGTGGGGCACCTTGGAGCGGATATCCCAGCCGACCGACGCCGAGCCGGTGAAGGTGATCGCGCCGATTTTCTCGTTCTCGACGATTGCGTTGCCCACGTCCGACCCCGATCCGCAGACGACCTGCAGCCAGTTCTCCGGCAGGCCAGCGTCGTAGAGGACCTCGGCCAGCTTGATCGCGGAGATCGGCGTCTGGCCGGCGGGCTTCAGGACCACTGCATTGCCCGCGGCGATCGCCGGGCCCAGCTTGTGGGCGACGAGATTGAGCGGGAAGTTGAAGGGGCTGATCGCACCGACCACGCCGTAGGGGACGCGGATGACGATGCCGAGCTTGCCCTCGCCGGCGACTCCCGCCTCCATCGGCACCGTGTGGCCGGTCAGCGAACGGGCCTCGACCGACGCGAACTCGAGGGTGCCGACGCAGCGCTGGGCCTCGACCCGCGCGGTCTTCACCGGCTTGCCCGCCTCGGCGGCGATCGTCATCGTCAGGTCGTCCTCGCGCTCGGCCACCAGCTCCGCGGCGCGGTCGAGGACGGCGGCGCGCTTGTGCTGGGGGAAGTCGGCCTTCGAGAACGCGGCGGCGGCCGCATCGGTGGCCTTCTCGACCAGTGCGGCGTCGCCCTTCGGGACCCGGCCGATCAAGGTGCCGTCGTATGGGGCCTTGACCTCGGACCACTCGCCGGTCTCCATCCACTCCCCCGCGACGTAGATCTTGTGGTCAGTGGCATGAATCGTCTCGGTCGCCATCGTCACTCCTTCATCTCTATCGCTACCCACAACCTAGCTCACGCACTCAACCGCAACTTCCCGCCGCCGTACCCGTTATTCAGGGGTGATGCTTCGGGGGTCGAAGACCGTCCTGCTGGCCGCGCTTGCCGTGGCTCTCGCCGTCCCGGCCGCGGCCTCGGCCAAGAAGGTCTGGGTGGTCAAGGGAGCCGGATTCGGCCACGGGGTGGGGATGAGCCAGTACGGGGCGTACGGATACGCGAAGCACGGCTTCTCCTACGACGCGATCCTGACCCACTACTACACGGGCACCACCATCGGCCCGACCACGGACCAGACCGTGCGCGTGCTGCTCCGCGATGGCGCGCGCAGTGTCGCCTTCCACGGCGCGAACTCGGCCTGCGGCACGGGCCTCAACCCCGGCAAGACCTACGTGGCGAAGCGAAAGGGCGGCGGGGTCGTGGTCCGCACGAAGAAGCGCAGGGTGATCGCCAGGTGCGGGGCGGCGATGACGGCCACCGGGGCTCCGACGGTCGTGGTGAAAGGCAAGGGCACCTACCGCGGCTCCCTCGAGGTACGGGCCTCGTCGAGCGGCCTCGAAGCGATCAACGTGGTGGAACTCGAGGACTACGTCCGCGGCGTCGTCTCGAAGGAGTCGCCCTCGTCCTGGCCGATCGAGGCTCTCAAGGCTCAGGCCGTGGCCGCTCGTTCCTACGCGATCTCCACGGCCGCCAATGGCAGCAGCTTCGACGTCTTCGACGACACGCGAAGCCAGGCGTACGGCGGGGTCGGCGCCGAGACGGCCAAGACCGACTCGGCGGTCGGCGCCACACACCTCCAGGCGGTGCTCTACCAGGGCAAGGTCGCCCAGACCTTCTTCTTCTCGACCTCCGGGGGACACACGGAGAACAACGAGTTCTCCTCCCTCGGCTTCGGGCAGCCCGCGGTCCCGTACCTGCGCGGGGTCGACGATCCCTACGAGGCGGATGCTGGATCGTCCTATGAGCACTGGAAGCGGAAGTTCTCCTTCGGCCGGATGAACTCGGCGATGCGCGGACTCGGCCTGCGCGGCAAGCTCCGGAACATCGTGGTCACCCAGCGGGGCGCCTCGCCGCGGATCGTGCACGCGAACCTGGTCGGCAGCGGCGGCACCACAACGGTCAACGGCCCTCAGCTCGCCGGGGCCCTCGACCTGCCCGACACCTGGGCCTTCTTCAAGAAGAAGAAGAAGAAGTAGCCGCTTTCGTAGTCTGAGGGCATGGCCACCCAGCCCTCAGCGGCGCCCAGAACGCTGACGCTGGCGGGCCGCCAGGTCGCGCGGGTCGGGCTCGGGACCAACCGCCTCACGGCGACGCCGAAGAACGCGGAATTCCTGCGGCAGGCCGTCGAGGCGGGCCTCGGCCTGATCGACACGGCCCACGTCTACACCAGCGGCGATAGCGAGCGCGCGATCGGCGAGGCGCTTTCGCCGGAGCCCGACGAGCTCGTCGTGGCCACCAAGGGCGGCTACGACGGCAGCGGCAGCCCGGACGAGCTCCGTGAGCAGATCGAGCAGAGCCTCGCGAGCCTCGGGACCGACGCGATCGACCTCTACTACCTGCACCGCGTCCACCCGGAGACGCCGCTCGTCGAAAGCCTCGGCGCGATCGATGGGTACCGCGAGGCCGGAAAGATCAGGGAGATCGGGATCTCCGCCGTCGACGTCGAGCAGCTCGAGGCCGCGCGGGAGATCGTCCCGATCGCGGCGGTGCAGAATCACTACAACCATGGGGAGCGAAGCTCGGACGAGGTCATCGACTACTGCGAGGAGCACCGGATCGTCTTCGTCCCGTACTTCCCGCTCAAGGGCCCACCGGTGCCGGCGCTTGCGGAGATCGCGCAGAGCCACCACGCGTCCAAGGAGCAGATCGCGCTCGCCTGGCTGCTTCGCCGCTCGCCGGTGACGCTGCCGATCCCGGGCACGCTCTCGATCGAGCACCTGCGGGAGAACCTCGCCGCGCTCGAGATCGAGCTCACTGACGACGAATACGAAGCCCTGGCCTAGCGGCCGCTACCCGTCGGGATAGGGCTGGATCGGGATCCCGTGGTCCTTGTCCCTCGTGCCGAACTCGTAGGCGGCGGCGCCCCTGACGGTGAGGCGCTCCGCCGGGCGCCCATCGAGCTCGACGTCCAGCTCGAGGTCGGAGATCGAGCAGTTGAGCGTGTTGTGCTCGGGGCCAACGGGGTCGGCGTAGATCCAGGCGACGAAGTCCTTGGCGGCCGCGCGGACGTTGCCGCTCACCTTGACGCCCTTCCCCGCCAACTCGAAGCCGGCCCCGGTCGGGGACTCGGTCACCTCGGTGCTCGGGATGTGGCCGAACCCGCCGAGCCGGTGTGGCCCGCCGTCGAGCATCAGCATCGCGTTGCCGACCCAGGGCGTCGTCCTGCCGGCGACCTTGATCCGGCCGACCGCCATGTCGAAGTAGTCCTCGGGAGAGCGGCCCTCGAAGCCCGACCCCTGGATCCAGACCCAGCGCTCGGCGTGCTCGGCGCCCCAGTTGTGGCCGATCATGCCGCGCCACCCGTCCACCTCGATTCCCTCGTCGCCCACCTCCAGCTGCCCGTTGAAGACGGCGTCCGGGTAGGGGCTGAGGAACTTGGTCTTCGGCAGCTTCGAGCGGTAGAGGAAGTCGCGGGGCAGGTGGTGGAAGGGCTCGTGGCCGTCGGCGAAGCTCAGGTCCCAGCTCGCCTCGAGGACGTCCGTGGCGACGCGGCCGACGGCGTGACCGTCCGTGAGCGTGGCGTCCGCGACCCGGATGTAGGTCTCCGGGTCGGCGCCGAGCTCGCCCGGGCCGAACTGGCGCTTGGTCGCGCGCGGCCCCGCGGCGGTGGAATCGAAGAGGACGAACCAGATCGCGCAGGTGATCTCCTCCCCGGGGCGCTTGTGGACTGTGTGGCGGATCCACGCCCCCCTGCCACCGCCGGGCTGGACGAGCTTCAGATAGAAGCTCTCGTAGTGACCGGCCTTCTCGGGGATCTCGGGGAATCGAGCCTCGCTGCGCACCGCCGGGACGCTATAGGCCCGTGAGCCTCCGGGCCCTCGAGCGGACCTCGTCCACGATCTCGCCGGTGCCCTCGACCTCTCGACCTCTCATCAGAACCTCGCCCGCGACCACCGTCGTGTCGACGACGGAGCCACCGGCGGCGTAGACGAGGTCGGCGTCCTCCTCGCCCGCCGAGAGCTCGGGGTCCGAGGCACGGAGGAGCAGGAAGTCCGCGGGCTCCCCGACCGCGAGCGGGGTGCCGTCGAGCAGGGCCGAGCGCCGTCCCCGGGCGATTGCGAGCGCCTCCGCGGCGGGCAGCGTCGCCGGGTCGCCGCTGGCGTGCTTCTGGCTCAGGGCGAGCAGCTTCACCTCCTCGAACATGTCGAGGTTGGAGTTCGAGGAGACCCCGTCGGTCCCGAGGCCGATCGCGACGCCGGCCTCCGCTGCGGCCGGGTAGGGCAGGACACCACCGACCGCGAGCTTCATGTTCGCCGCAGGATTGGCCACGACCGTGGCACCGCGCCCGGCGATCAGCTCCAGCTCGGACTCGTCGAGCCAGACCCCGTGGGCCAGGATCGCCCTCTCGCTGAGGAAGCCGAGCTCATCCAGATAGTCGGCCGGCCGCTTCCCGTGGGAGTCGACGCAGTCGCTCACCTCGTGCTCGGTCTCGGAGAGGTGGATCTGCACCGGGATCTCGCGCTCGGCGGCGAGCTCGGCGATCCAGCTGAGGGACTCCGGGCTCACCGTGTAGATCGCGTGCGGTCCCAGGCTTGGCTGGATGCGGGGGCCGGCGCCGGCGAGCCGATCGAGCACCTCGAGGACCTCGGGCCGGAGGGCCTCACCCTTGTCCGCATCCTGCTGGTCGATGATCACGCTGCTGACCACGGCGCGGATGCCGGAATCGACCACCGCGCGGGCGACCTCGGTGCCGTGCCAGTACATGTCGAGGAACTTCGTGGTCCCCGAGCGGATCATCTCGACGCAGGCGAGCCGAGTTCCCCAGTAGACGTCCTCGGGCTCGAGCTTCGCCTCGGCGGGCCAGATCCGCGTCCGCAGCCACTCCATCAGCGCCATGTCGTCGCCGAATCCCCGGAAGAGCGTCATCGCGGCGTGGGTGTGGCCGTTGACCATCGGGGGGCAGAGCAACTGGCCCGCCGCGTCGATCTCCTCATCGCCCGGCTGCGCTTCCACCGCCGGGCCGAGCTCGGCGATCAGGCCCTCCTCCCCGCGCAGCCCGACGGCCTTCCCGTCGAGCGTCGCGCCGGTGACCGCGAGGCTCAACTGCCCGAGCGCTCCTTGGCGAGTGCGGGCAGGACGGAGCCGAGGTCCGACGCCAGCGTGCGCGCGGTCCGGTCGCGGCCGCGCCGGTACTCGTCCACCGTCAGCGCCCTGCCCGAGATGCCGTTGCCGAGGTTGTCGATCGTGCAGACCGCCGCGTAGGCCAGGGCCGCCTCCCCGGCGAGCACGGCCTCGGCCGCGATCGTCATCCCCACCAGGTCGGCATAGCCGGCGAGCGCCCTGACCTCCGCCGGCGTCTCGAAGCGCGGCCCGATGGTCTGGGCGTAGACGCCGCCGTCCTCGAGCTCCGTCTTGGTCAGCGAGTCCCAGGCGCCGATCACGGTCCGGCGCCACTCGGCGTCGAAGCCCGGGACGGAGTGGCCGCGCGGGTCGCGGTAGAAGCTCGGAGCGATCTCGGGCGCGTAGAAGTCGTCGGGGCAGATCAGGGTCCCGACCTCCAGGTCCTCGTCCAGGCTCCCGGCCGAGGCAAGCGCCAGCACGCGGTCGCAGCCGAGCTCGCAGGCTGCGCGGATGTTGGCTCGGTGGTCGACCAGATGGGCGGGGATCGAGCGATCGAACCCGTGCCTGGGGATGCCGACGATGTCGCCGCCGTCCGTTGCCTCACCGGAAGCGCGCCGCCCGCAGTCGACCGTCACCCGCTTGCCCTCGACCGGGTCGGCGCCCTCGGGCAGGCTGTTGCCGTGGATCACACAGAGTCGGCTTCCTGTCGGCCGAGGCGCGGTCATGCGCTGACTCTAGTGAGCGGCTATTTCAGGCAGAGCGCGTAGGCAATGACACTCGCGCTAAAAGTCCCCCCGGTGTAGTTGTTCCCCACCACCGTCCAGCCGCTTGGCGATTGGCCCGGGGCGACCGCGTTGCCATCGGCCGCGCTCGGAGAGGCGCCGTTGACGACGACGTCCTGCGAGTTGCTGGTGCTGACGTCGCCGCTGCCACCGATCAGCCGCTCCCCCGGCGCGCAGGATGCGATGGCCGCTGCGTTCCCGCCATCTGGCAGGGGCTTGCTGGCGGAACGCACGAGAATGCGGCCGACGCCGTTCGCGCCCACGGCACCGGCGGCGAGATTTGCGCCGGTCACCGCGCCAGCTGCGATCTTTGCGCTCGTCACCGCCCCAGCCGCGATCTTTGCACTCGTCACCGCCCCGGCGGCGATCTTCGGGTCGGTGACCGCGCCGTTGGCGAGCTTCGACTCGATGACGGCACCATTTCTGATGTTCCTGGTCTTGACCGCGCCCTTTCGCAGATGGACCGCGTAGGCGCTGCCGCCGAGCGCGACGAACAGCGCCAGCAGCGCGATCAGGTGGGCAGACGTAAACCTGCTGCGGATGAATCGCATCGTTTCCTCCCCGGGAAGTTGACCGAGCCCCCTCGTTGGAGTGACCCACCGTAGCGGTGAACCTAGGTCCGGATGTGGATCACGTCGCCATCCTCGACGACGTAGTCGCGGCCCTCGATGCGCAACGTGCCGCGGTCGCGAGCCGCCGCGTAGCCGCCCGCGTCGACCAGCTCGTCCCAGCCGACCACCTCGGCGCGGACGAACCTCCGCTGGATGTCCCCGTGCACCCGCCCGGCAGCGTCGTAGGCCGTCCCTCCACGTCGCAGCGTGCGGGCCATGGCCTCCTTGTCGGTGTCGGCGGTGAAGAAGCTGACGAGGTCGAGCAGCTCGAAGGCTGCGCGGATCAACCGCTCCAGCCCGGAGCGCTCGATGCCGAGCTCGCCGCGCATCTCCTCCGCCTCCGCCACATCGAGTTCCCGCAGATCCGCCTCGATGCGCGCCGAGATCACCACGACCTTCGCCTCCATTCCCTCCGCGTGGGCGAGCAGCTCCGGCGGCGGCTCGGTCTCTCCCTCGTCGACGTTGACGACGTAGAGGACGGGCTTCGCCGTCAGCGGGGAGAGCTTGCGCAGGGCGTCGGGGGCGGCCTCGGGCAGGGGAACCTCGCGGGCCGGGCGCCCGGCCGACAGGGCCTCGACCACCCGCTCCAGCCAGCCGTGTTCGGCCACGGACGCCTTGTCGCCCGACCGGGCCAGCTTGGTGACGCGCTCGAGGCGCCGCTCGGCCGACTCGAGGTCGGCCGCGAGCAGCTCAGTCTCGATCAGCTCGGCGTCGGCGACTGGGTCGACCCTGCCCTCCGGATGGGCCACCGAGCCGGCGCCATGGGCGCGGATCACGTGGCAGATCGCGTCGGTCTCCCTGATCGATGCCAGGAACCGGTTGCCGAGGCCCTCGCCCTGAGACGCGCCCTTGACCAGCCCGGCGATGTCGTGAAAGTCGATCGTCTCGTAGAGGGTCTCCGACGAGCGCAGGGTCTCCGCGACCCGGTCGAGCCGCTCGTCAGGGACCTGGACGACGGCCACGTTCGGCTCGACGGTGGTGAACGGGTAGTCGCCGGTCTCGGCCCCGGCGGCCGTCAGCGCATTGAACAGCGTCGACTTGCCCGCGTTGGGCATCCCGACGATTCCGATCTTCATCGCCCGATCCGCACTAGAGCGGGACTACCAGGCCCAGGGCCGTGCCCAGAATCGCCCCGGCGACGACGTCGGACGGGTAGTGCATCCCCAGGTACGGCCGGCAGGCCGAGATCGCGACGGCGAGGACGAAGAGGAACGCCGCCTCCGGTGCGATCCGGGTCATGGCGGTCGCGCAGGCAAAGGAGGCGGTCGCGTGGGCTGACGGGAAGCTCAGCGAGCTCGGCGCCCCGCCCAGGGGCGGCAGGCCCTCGAGCACCGGGCGCTGGCGCCTGACGATCAGCTTGACCGCGAAGTTGAGGCCGATCGCGACCGGCCCGAGAATCCCAGCGATGACCCAGTCCTCGCCGTTGTCGGGATCGACGAACGCGAGGACTATCCCGATCGCGAACCAGATCGCACCGTATTCGCCGATCTTCCCCAGCGCCTTCGCCACGGCCTCCGCCGCGGGACTGTGGAACCGGGTGCGCATCGCGTAGAGCACGCGACTGTCGAGGCTCTGCAGCACCGGCGCAGAATACGGTTGATGCGAGGGCACGCGATATACCTGAAGCTGCGTCAGACTCAGTCGGATGGCTGAGACGGCGAACAGGGTGATGGTGCCGGGCTACCGGCACGTGCCGGGCAACCACTGCGGCTCCACGGCGCTGCGCAACCTGCTCGCCTTCCACAGCGTCGAGATCTCCGAGGAGATGGCGTTCGGGCTCGGCGCCGGGGCGTGCTTCTACTACGTGGTCCTCGACGAGCACTCGCCCACCCGCTTCACCAACGGCCGCGCCGCACGCCTCGAGGAGAACTTCCTCGAGCTGACCGAGGTGCCGCTGCGGCTGCGGACCGAGGCCGACCCCGAGGCCTCCTGGCGGATGGCCAAGGAGGACGTCGACGATGGCCGGCCGGTGCTGGTCCTCACCGACCTCTACTACCTCGATCACTACGGTCGCTCGGCGCACTTCCCGGGGCACGCCGTGGTGCTGGCCGGTTACGACGACGAGCTCGCCTGGCTCTCCGACACCTCTTTCGAGGACCTGCAGACGACCTCGCTGGAGAGCCTGCGGGAGGCGCGTCACTCCCAGCAGCCGATCTTCCCCCTCGAGGGCCACGCGATCGACCTGCCCGAGGGCGTCGAGCTGAGCCGCGACGATCTGATCGCGCACGCCCCCAAGGCGATCTCGCGGGCGGCGAGCCAGATGCTCGAGCCGCCGCTCGGCGACTTCGAGGGGCTGCCGGCCCTGCGCCGCTTCGCCTCCGAGGTGGACGGCTGGCCGGAGGCGACCGAGGACTGGCAATGGTGCGCTCGCTTCCTCTACCAGGTGATCGAGCGCCGCGGAACCGGCGGAGGAAACTTCCGGCGGATGTACTCGCGCTTCCTGGAGGAGGCGGGTTATGAGGAGGCGTCGCTGGCGGGCGAGGCCGCGGATGATTGGTCGCAGCTGGCTCTCGCGGCGCGCTCGGCGAGCGAGCCCGACGAGGCCGATCCGGAGCACTGGCGTCTCCTGGCGGGCGAGGCGGCGAAGGTGCTGGACGCCGAGGAGCGCCTCTGGTCGGCGCTCGCCGAGCGCGGGGAAGGCTCCTAGCGCTTCACGAACCGCGCGAAGTAGCCGAGCGCGTTGCCGACCCGCCGCTCATAGCCGAGGCCGGCGCCCGTGGCGCGCAGCCGCAGCGGTCCGAGGCGGACGTAGTGCGGGTCGCCGAACAGCTCGCCGACGATCAGCCGGCCGCCGGGCTTCAGGACCCGGGAGAGCTCGCGCAGGGCCGCCTCCTGGTCCGGGATCTCTCCCAGGACCGCGATGAGGTAAGCCGCGTCGTAGGTCCCGTCCTCGTAGGGCATCGCCGTCGCGTCGGATTGCGTCGGCGTGACGTTCGCCAGCCCCCGCTCCTCGGCTCGCCCCATCGTGTGGTCGAGCATCTCCTGCTGGAGATCGAGGATGTCGACCTCGCCGCCGGGCTGCACCCACTCGGCCATCTCGAGCGTGTAGTAGCCCGTTCCCGGGCCGACCTCGAGGACGCGCTCTCCCGGCGCCGGCGCGAGGATCTCGCGCAGCCGCGGCTTGGTGATCAGCGGGTGGGGCGACTCGACCCAGAAGCGCTGGCCGTAGGGGCACGCCGAGGGGTTCTTGCGCCACCAGAGCGCCGCCCCTGCGACGGCCAGAGCGGCGCCCAGCAGCAGGCGCCCTGCCTTCACCCGCTGAAGCCGATCTTCCCGGGGGTGGTCGCGCTGCGGATGAAGACGACCTGGCTCAGGTCGATCGCGACCGCGCCCTCCTCGGCGTCTATGTCGATCCAGCCGCCACCCTTCTCCAGCGCCTTGCGCAGGTCCTTGAGGCTGCCGTCGTCGATTCGTACCTCGACGACCTGCCCGCCCGAGAACCCGATCGAAACCCGTTCAGCTGACGTCATCAATGCTCCTTGGCCGGTTCGACGATCTCGGTCAGCACGCCGCCGGTCGAGCGCGGGTGCAGGAATGCGACCCGTGAGTCGCGGATCCCCCGTCGCGGCTCGGAGTCGATCAGCTCGATCCCGGCGTCGCTGAGCTTGCCGAGGACGTCGTCGATGTCGCCGACGGCATATGCGACGTGATGCAGGCCGGGCCCGCGCTTGGCGAGGTACTTGCCGACCGGGGTATCCGGGTCCAGCGGCCTGCAGCAGCTCGACGTGGCCCTCGCCGACGTCGAGCAGGGCGGCCTCGACGCCCTGGGACTCCACCGTCTCGCGATGGGCGAGCGGCATGCCGAGGGCCTTCTCGTAGAGGGCGAGGGCGCCCTCGAGGTCGTCGGTGGCGACGCCGATGTGATCGATCCGGTCGAACACGGGCTGGGAAGTCTACGTAGCCGGGGCCGGTTCGCTCGGCGCGCGCTCGCCCTCGGCCTCCTGCTCGACGCGGAGGATCTCGCGCAGGGCGGCTATTCCGACCTCGAGCTGCTCGGGCGTCGGCTCCTTGGTCGCGATCAGGCGCTGGATCTCATGACCGGGGCGGTGGAAGGCGCGCGCCGCCGACGTCTCGGGGTTGCGCTCGCTCCAGGCGAACATCTCCGCCGCGATCGAGGCGCTGGCGACGCCCACCGCCGCCCGGGCCACGGGCCCAGGCTGCTCCAGGGTCCGCTCCAGCAGCAGCTGGCCGGCCGCCGAGAGCACCAGCATCGGGGCGACGAGGTTGGAGCCGCAGCGCTCGTGCTCCTTGGTGGCGGACGCGGGGTCGTCGGAGCCGGCCTCGTAGGCGCCGATCGCCTTGTGCTCGACGCCGTGGTAGGCCGCGAGGTTGCGGTCGCTGAGCGCGACCATCGCCGGAGCGAGGCCGAGAGCCGCCTGCACCAGCTCGCCCGCGGCGCTCGCGCGGCGCTTGCGCAGTGCCCGGCTGGCGCTCGAAGCGACCAGCATCGCGGCGATCACCCGCACGTCCTCGAACGGGAGGCGGGCCGCCCGCAGCTTCATACGGACGGTCGGGATCAGCAGGAACGCCTCCGCCAGCCGCAGCGGCCCGCGCAGCAGGGGAATGCGCACGGCCAGATCGGGGGCGAGGGCGGGCTTGCGGGCCGAGGCGACCTGGATCTCTCCCTTGGAGTCTCGTGCGGCCGCGGCCCAGGAGGTGGGGCCGTGGATCAGGAGGCCGTTGCGCAGCGCCATCCCGCCGAGGCGGATGACGTATGCCCCCTGCTCCGTCTCTTGGGCAGCGGCCCGGTCCCCGTTGGTCTCGCTCACGCCAGCATCCTCCGCGGGAGCTCGTGGAAGAAGCGGGCCGAGAGCTCGATGTCGGAGACGGGCACCCGCTCGTCGGCGCCGTGGATCAGCGGTGCGGACTCCAGCAGCCCGATCTCGCGATGCGGGCAGAACCCGTAGACCACGGCGTCCGGGAAGGCGGAGCGGAACGGGTTGCTGTCGCTGAAGCCGGGCATCACAGTCGGCGCGATGCCGGCTTCGGGATCGGCATCCGCGAGCCAGCCCCGGATCGCGTCGGCGAGCGGAGACTCCAGCGGCGAGCTGTTGCCCACCACGGCCTCACTGAACTCCACCTCGTAGTCCCCCTCCCCGATCAGCGCCGCGAGTTGCCGGAGAGCGTCGTCGCGGCCCTGTCCCGGCGGGACCCGGCAGTCGATCAATGCCTCGGCCTCGGAGGGAATCACGTTGGCCTTCCTGCCTGAGCTGGACTTGGTCGGTGTCAGCGTGACCCCCAGCATCGGCTCGACCAGGTAGTCGGCGAGCAGCTGCTCCTGCGCGCGGATGCGCTCGAGGCCGGCGCGAACCCCCTCCTCGCCGGGGAAGGGCTCGCCGAGCAGGGCCTCGAGCAGCGCCTCGCCGACGTCGGTCGGCTCCGGCGGCGGCTGCTCGGAGAGCGCGGCAAGGTAGCCGGAGAGCTTGAGCAGGGCGTTGTCGCCGATCCGCGGCAGCGATGCGTGTCCGGCCTGGCCGTGGGTCCGCAGCTTCATCCGGAAGATGCCCTTCTCCCCGACGCTCAGCGTGTAGAGGCGCCGGCCGCCGAACTCCACGATCTGGCCGCCGCCCTCATTGACCACGAAGTCGCTGCGCACCTTCTCGGACCGCTGCTCGCAGAGCCACTGCGCTCCCAGCCCGCCGCCGACCTCCTCGTCGGCGGTGATGACCAGCAGGAGGTCGCCGGAGGGCGGCCGCCAGCCGCTCTCGCCCAAGGTGGCAGCGGCGGCGACCTCGGCGGCCACCTGGCCCTTCATGTCGAGGGCGCCACGGCCTCGCACCCATCCATCCGCGACGTCCCCGGCCCAGGGGTCGAAGGTCCACTCCTCGGGATCGGCGCGGACGGTGTCGACGTGGCCGAGGAGGGTCAGCGTCGGCCCGTCCCCTGCACCGCGCAGCCGGGCGACCAGATTGGGGCGGCCGGGCTCCGCGGAGAGCTGCTCGCACTCGAAGCCGGCCGCCGTGAGCGTCTCCTGCAGGAAGTCCTGGACCGGGCCCTCGTTGCCCGGCGGATTGACGGTGTCGGCCTGGATCAGCCAGCCGAGCAGGTCGACGGCCCGAGGGCCGAGGCCCTGGGGGACGGCTGCCGTTGCGGTGCCCTCCTCCATCGATCCCAGCCTAGCGGGGGCTAGGGCAGCGGCCCCCCGGCGAGCGCGATCGCCACGCCGACCGCGCCGGCGCCGACCAGCGTCTCGACCACCCCCCGGCGGACGACCAGCAGCGCGATCGCCGCGGCCGCGAGGACCCCGAACTGCCAGCCGAGGTGCAGTGCGCCGGCGAGGGTGACCGCGGAGCCGAGGATCGCCCCGATCGCCGCCGGCCCGGCGCCGTCCAGGAAGCCCCGCGCCTTGTCGTTGCCACGCAGCCGCTCGAAGCGACCGCCACCGAGCAGGACGAACGAGAAGGAGGGCGCGAAGGCGACTGCCGCCGCGAGCAGCGCGCCGCACACCCCATGGGCGGCGTAGCCGACCGCCGCCACCGTCGCGACGACCGGGCCCGGGGTGACCTGGCCGAGCGCCACCGCGTTCAGGAACTGGGCGTTCGTCATCCAGTGGTAGACGTGGACGGCGTCGTCCTGCATCAGGGGAATGATCACGAAGCCCCCGCCGAACGAGAGGGCGCCGACCTTGAGCGCGGTCCATGCCAGGGCGCCGATCCCGCCGGAGGAGGCCACCGCGGTGAGCGACGCCGGCTTCCAGCCGAAGGCCGCGGCACCCGAGAACCAGCCGCGGCGGACGAGCTCGAAGAGCCCGCAGGCGAGCAGGACCAGCACCAGATAGGGGCCGATCAGGATCGCGGCGAGCACCCCTGCCAGCAGGTAGATCAGCCAGCGCGGGCGATGCCCGTGTCCCTCCATCGCGTGGTGGTAGCTGGGCCCGACGAGCTCGCTTCCGGCCCGTACCGCGACCGTCGCGACGGCCGCCCCCGCGCCGGCCCCCGCTCCCCGCACCCAGAGCGGCGGCGAGGAGGAGAGGAAGAGCACGGACAGCGCCAGCACCATGATCACGGCCGGGACGACGAACCCGAGGCCGCCGACGACCGCCCCCATCGGGCCGCCGACCCGGTAGGCGCCGAAGATCGAGAGCTGGGTCGAGGAGGGGCCGGGGAGCAGCGAGCAGGCGGCGTTGGCGTCCTCGAACGCCCGGGGGTCCATCCAGCCGTGCTTGCGGACGACCAGCTCGCGCAGCAGGGTGACGTGCGCCGGCGGGCCCCCGAACCCTGTAAGCCCGATCCGCAGCCACTCCCGCGCGATCGTCCCGAGGGGGGCCGTGGGGCGGGTCATACTGCGGCAGCATGGCGAACCCGGGGGACCAGCTCTTCGAGACCGGCGATCAGACGCCTCGGATGGGCGTCCCTCCCGAGGACGCGCCGCTCGCGGTCCGCATGCGACCGCGGGACCTGGACGAGCTGGCGGGCCAGACCCATCTGCTCGAGCCGGGCTCGTCCCTGCGGATCGCAATCGAGTCCGGCGAGCCGCACAGCGCGATCTTCTATGGGCCGCCCGGCAGCGGCAAGACGACCGTGGCGCGGATCATCGCCGAACGGGCCAAGGGGGCCTTCGAGGAGCTCTCGGCCGTCAACGCCGGGCGGCCCGAGGTCCGCGAGGTGATCGCGCGCGCCAAGGAGCGCCGCGCCTCAGGTCGCCCGACGATCTTCTTCCTCGACGAGATCCACCGCTTCAACAAGGCGCAGCAGGACGCGCTCCTGCCGGCGGTCGAGGAGGGGCTCGTAACCCTGATCGGGGCGACCACCGAGAACCCGTACTTCGAGGTCAACTCCGCGCTGCTCTCCCGCTCCCAGATCTACGAGTTCCGGCCGCTGACGCCGACCGAGATCGAGGAGCTCCTGCTCCGCGCCCTGGGCGACGAGCGCGGCATCCCCCAGCCGCCGGGCATCTCCGATGAGGCGCTCGAGATGCTGACGACCCGCGCGGGCGGCGACGGCCGCGTGGCGCTGGCGGCGCTGGAGCGCGCCGCGGAGGCCACCAGCCGGACCGGAGGGCCGGAGATCGGCGTCGCGGCGGTCGAGGACGCTCTGCAACGCAAGGCACTCCTCTACGACCGCGAGGGCGACAAGCACTACGACTACATCTCGGCCTGGATCAAGGCGACTCGCGGGTCGGACGTCGACGCGTCGATCTACTACCTCGCCGTGATGCTGGAGGGGGGCGAGGACCCTCGCTTCATCGCCCGGCGGATGGTGATCTTCGCCTCCGAGGACATCGGCAATGCCGATCCGCAGGCACTGATGGTCGCCAACGCGGCGGCCCAGGCGGTGGACCGCGTCGGACTGCCCGAGTGCGTGCTCAACCTCGGCCAGGCCGCCGCCTATCTCGCGCTGGCGCCGAAGTCGAACGCCTCGACGCGGGCGATCTCCAGGGCGAGCGCCCACGTTCGCGAGCACGGCGCCGCCGAGCCGCCGCCCTACCTGCAGGACGCCCACTACCCCGGCGCCAAGCAGCTCGGCCGCGGCGAGGGGTATCGCTACCCTCACGACGAGCCGGGCGGGGTCACCGACCAGCCGCTGAGCCCGGAGTCGCTCCGCGGCGAGCGCTTCTACGAGCCAACCGATCGCGGCTTCGAGGCGGAGCTCTCCGAGCGGCTCGAGCGCCTGCGCAAGCTCCTTTCCCAGGATTAGCGCGGCGTTAAGGGGCGACGGCCGGGTCTCGCTGCGCAACCTTTTCGAGAAGTCCGTGTTCTGAACGTTGTCTGACGCTCTGGCACTCGTTGGTTCGCCGGAGCCGGCGCGTAAAAAGCCGGGGAGTGGACAACGAAGGCCGGGAGCTCGGGGATTGCTCCCGGCCTTCAAATTTCTTGGGGCGGGGCACGGGGGAACTGGGAGAAGCGGCCTCGGCGGGAGGTCGCTGCTCGCGGGCACCTCGCGCGTAGAATCGCCCGGACGATCGAAGGCGACGAGAGGAAGTGGCGATGGAGGCGAGCAGCTCCCGCAAGACCGGCAGCCGGAAGTCCAGTCCCAACGGCAGCAAGGGCACCAAGTCCTCGGCGAAGCGCTCGAAGGCGAAGGCCAAGCCCGCGCTCGAATCGTTCAACCCGGCGACCGGGGAGCTGATCGGCACCGTCGAGACGATCACACCGGCGAAGGTGCAGGGGATCGTCGACGACGTCGCGGAGGTGCAGCCCTTCTGGGCGGCCCTCTCGCTCGAGGACCGCGCCCGGTACATGCGCCGGGCCGTCGACGTGCTGCTCAACGATCTCGACGAGATCGCGGAGCTGCTCACCAGCGAGCAGGGCAAGCCGCGGGTCGAGAGCTACACGATGGAGCTCCTCCCCACCGTCGACTCGCTCAAGTGGATCTCCGACAACGGCCCTCGGATCCTCTCGGACGAGAAGCTCTCGATGCCGATCATCCTGAAGTCGAAGAGCGCCAAGTTCTCCTTCGAGCCGATCGGCGTGGTGGGCGTGATCGCGCCGTGGAACTACCCCTGGTCGATCCCCTTCGGCGAGGTCGCGATCGCGCTGATGGCGGGCAACGGGGTGGTGCTGAAGCCGGCCAGCCTGACGCCGTTGATCGGCGAGCGGATCCGCCAGACCTTCGAGCGGGCCGGCCTGCCCGAGGGCCTGATTCGCACCGTCCACGGCGGCGGCAGGATCGGCGACGCCCTCGTCAAGTCAACCGCCGGCAAGATCTTCTTCACGGGCTCCGTCGAGGTCGGCAAGAAGGTCGGCGTCGAGTGCGCCAAGCGGATGAAGGGCTCGGTGCTGGAGCTCGGCGGCAAGGACCCACAGATCGTCTGCGCCGACGCCGACCTCGCCAACGCCGTCTCCGGCGCGGTCTGGGGCGGCTTCGCCAACGCCGGGCAGACCTGCTCGGGGATCGAGCGCGTCTACGTCGCCGACGACGTCGCCGACGCCTTCCTCGAGGGCGTCGTCCGCGAGACCGAGCGCCTCACGGTCGGCGACCCGCGGGAGTGGACCACCGAGATCGGCCCGATGGTCTCGGACGACCAGGCGAAGATCGTCACCGAGCTGGTCGATGACGCCGTGCAGAGCGGCGCCACGAAGCTCACCGGAGGCCCGACCAAGATCAAGGGGATGAAGGGGAGCTTCATCGCCCCCGTCGTGCTGACCGGGGTCACGCACGAGATGCGGATCATGAACGAGGAGATCTTCGGCCCGGTGCTGCCGGTGATGCGCGTGGAGAGCGAAGAGCGGGCCCTGAGCCTCGCCAACGACTCGCAGTTCGGGCTCGGCGCCAGCGTCTGGACGAAGGACCGCGCCAAGGGCGAGCGGATGTCGCACGAGATCGAGTCGGGAATGGTCTGGGTGAACGACCACTCCTTCTCGCATGGGGCCTGCCAGTGCGCCTGGGGCGGCGTCAAGGACTCCGGCCTGGGCCGCTCGCATTCCAAGTTCGGCTTCTACGAGTGCGTCAACGTCAAGCAGCTCGCCTGGGAGCCCGGATGGACGCGGGACATGTGGTGGCAGCCATACGACCGCAAGCTCGGCGATGCCCTCCGCTCCTCGGCGCAGTTGCTCTACAGCCGCAACGGCAACCGCCTGCAGGCGCTCCGCGAGGGCTTCCGTCCCCTGGTGGAGGTCACGCGGCGCACGATGCAGAAGGGCAAGTAGCCGCACAGACGTTTCGCCTGCCCCGGATTCGTGAATGATTGGGCAGTGCTTGGGGTCGTCCGGGGAAAACCGACCGCTCAACCGTGACTATCGGGCTGCCGATGGGTTACCGGTAGAGATGTCCTCGATATCTACACGGGCAGGCAGGACGCAGGCGACGATTGCAATGCTCGCCGTGGCCGCCTGCGCGCTTCTGCTGGTGCTCGTCGGCGGGTCGAGCGCCGCGGCCGCCAAGCGCAAAACCCACGCGAGGAAGGCCGTCAGCTACGCGCAGCGGACATTCCAGCTCAGCGGCGCGAACAGAAAGCAACGCCTGACCGTGCGCTGTCCCGGGCGACTGGTTCCCCTCGGCGGTGGAATGACGAGCTCGCCGCTGCCGGACAGCGACGGCGAGGGGATCTATCCGCACTCATACGAGCGGCTCGGCGTGCAGCACGGTTACCACAGCACCGTGGTCCTCTTCGACCCCTCCGCCGGGAGCACGACGCCGCGCAGCGTGACGATGCAGGTCGCCTGCGCCCGTAAGCAGAAGCACGTCACCCCTCCCCACAAGACGGTCTTCGTGGGCCCAGGCGAGACGAAGACCGCCGTCGCGACCTGCCCCGGTCGCCGGCATCTGTTCGGCGGCGGGTTCCAGCGCACCGACTTCGTCGCCCGCGGCGGCGATTACATAACCGAGTCCCGGGCGATCTCCCAGAAGTCCTGGTCGGTCACCGGCCGCGCCTTCGGCGGCTTCGGCGGCGAGCTGACCGCGA